>JAUEPE010000035.1 GCA_030403585.1 Frankia sp. RB7 | reverse complement strand
ACTCGCCAATAAGGGCAAACAGCGCGTCTACGGTCAACGAGGAGTTGGGCGGCGTCATCCATACCTTGACTCACGAATGCATGTGATCCGTCAAGGCATTCGATCAGTGACCTGGGCAGTTACCGCTGCGCTCGCAATGACGGTGCTTGTGGGGCGATTGCCTGCCCCACGCGCGCGCTTTACGCAAACTCCAGAATCAGCGCGTCTACCGCGAGCGTCGCGCCGGCGCTGGCGTGGATTTTCTTCACGGTGCCGTCCTGCTCGGCGCGGAGCACGTTCTGCATCTTCATGGCCTCGACAACGGCCAACGTCTCGCCGGCCTTGACTTCCTGGCCTTCGGTCACGGCGATCGAGACGATGAGGCCGGGCATCGGACACAGCAGCCTCTTGCCAGTGTCGGCAGCCGTGGTTACTGGCATCAGCTTCGCAGATGCCGCCTCCGCCTCGGTCCAGACATAGACCGGCACCTCGACGCCCTGATGTGCGAGGCGGATGCCGTTGGCGATCGGGCGCGCCTGCACCGCGACGACTTGCCCGTCGATGGTGCCCTGCCAGACCGGATCGCCCGGCTTCCATGCCGACTGCAGCAGATGCGCATTGCCAACCTTGCCCGCGGCATCGACGAAGCGCACTGCGACCGCGTCGCCCTCGCGGGCGACCTCGAGCAAAATCTCCTGACGGTCGAGCCAGACCGCGCGGCGACGCTCGCGCTGCACGATCCGGCCGCCCATCTGCCCGGAAATCTGCCGCTTGCGCTCACCGAGCACGTGATCGATGGCGGCGCCGACGGCGGCGATGCGCCGCGCGACTTCACCTTCGGGCACGCGCACCGCAAAGCCCTTGGGGAATTCCTCGGCGATGAAGCCGGTCGACAGATTGCCCTCGCGCCAGCGCGGATGATGCATCAGCGCCGACAGGAACGGAATGTTGTGGCGGATACCGTCGACATAGAACGAATCCAGCGCAGTGGCTTGCGCCTCGATCGCGGCCGCGCGCGACGGCGCGTGCGTCACGAGTTTTGCAATCATCGGATCGTAATGGATCGAGATCTCGCCACCTTCCTGCACGCCGGTGTCGTTGCGCACAGTGATGCCGTCCTTGCTCACTTCCGCCGGCGGACGATACTTCACCAGACGCCCGATCGAGGGCAGGAAGTTGCGGAACGGGTCTTCGGCATAGAGGCGCGATTCCACTGCCCAGCCGGTCAACGTGACGTCCTTCTGCGTAAGCGCGAGCTTCTCGCCCGCGGCAACGCGGATCATCTGCTCGACGAGGTCGACGCCGGTGACGAGTTCGGTGACGGGATGCTCGACCTGGAGGCGCGTGTTCATCTCGAGGAAGTAGAAGCTCTTGTCCTGGCCGGCGACGAACTCGACGGTACCGGTGGAATCGTAGTTCACGGCCTTGGCCAGCGCGACCGCCTGCTCGCCCATCTTGCGGCGGGTGGCTTCGTCGAGCAGCGGCGACGGCGCCTCCTCGATGACCTTCTGGTTGCGGCGCTGGATCGAACATTCACGCTCGCCGAGATAGATCACGTTGCCGTGCTTGTCGCCCAGCACCTGGATCTCGATATGGCGGGGATCGACGATGAACTTTTCGACGAAGACGCGGTCGTCGCCGAACGAGGCCTTGGCCTCGGCCTTGGCGAGGTTGAAACCTTCGGCGACCTCGGCCTTCGAATGCGCGATGCGCATGCCCTTGCCGCCGCCGCCCGCGGAAGCCTTGATCATCACGGGATAACCGATCTCGTCGGAAATCTTGACCGCGTGCTTGTCGTCCTCGATCACGCCGAGATGGCCCGGCACGGTCGAGACTTTTGCCTTCGCGGCGGCCTTCTTGGATTCAATCTTGTCGCCCATCGCGGCGATCGCGCCCGGGTTCGGGCCAACGAAGACGATGCCGGCGGCTTCCAGCGCGCGCGGAAACGCCTCGCGCTCGGACAGGAAGCCGTAACCGGGATGCACGGCCTCGGCGCCGGACTTGCGGCAGGCCTCGACGATCTTCTCGATCACCAGATAGCTCTCGGCCGCGGCCGGCGGGCCGATCAGCACTGCCTCATCGGCCATCTCGACATGGAGGGCGTCGCGGTCCGCCTCGGAATAGACGGCAACCGTCTGAATTCCCATCTTGCGGGCGGTCTTGATGACCCGGCAGGCGATTTCGCCGCGGTTGGCGATCAGAATGCGTTTGAACATGCTTTTCTTGAGTCTCGACCTTGGGCGGGACCCTTCCCTGGCCGTTGGGGCCTATGGAACGGGCCGTGTGGCTCCCGTGGTACATCAAAATTGGCCGGAGGCAACGGTCTAAATCCGGCCCCGCTGGCGTACCGGCGCAAGACCGATCGGACCCGGCGAACCCCTTGGATGACCTACGGCTTCCCGGCCTTGGGCACGCCCTTGGCCACGTCCCGGACAAGGCTGTGAATGAACCCCAGTTTCGCCACCACCGCGGGCGACAGAATGAAGGGATAGAGGTCGCGCATCCCCATGGCGCGGTTGACGCTGTTCATGGCGAAGGTGAAGGGCAGCCATGCGTCGACGATCGCCTCAATGCCTTTCGCCTCGTAGGGGTTGAACCGGATCCGGGTCGACAACTCCCCGTCGCGATCGACCTTGGGGCGCACCTCCATGCCGAACTCCGACGCCATCTCCAGGGTGTCGACGATGTGAAGGTAATGCGCCCAGGTCTCGGCAAAGTCTTCCCAGGGGTGCGTCGTTGCATAGGACGAAACGTAATTCTGCTGCCAGTCCGGCGGCGCGCCTTCGGCATAATGCCGCTGCAGGGCCTCACCGTAATCGACGGAATCGTCGCCGAACACAGCGCGGCATTCGTCCAGCTTGCCGCCGTCGCGCACCAGCACGTCCCAGAAATAGTGCCCGACCTCGTGGCGGAAATGCCCGAGCAGCGTCCGGTACGGCTCGCCCATCTCGAGCCTGCGCCGCTCGCGCTCGATGCCATCGGTCTCAGTCAGCGCGATCGTGATCAGGCCGTTGTCATGGCCGGTCAGGATTTTCTGGCCGCTGTTGGGATCATCGGCGAGGAAATTGAAGATCAGACCGTGCTCGGGATTCTCTTGGCGGGTCTGGAGCGGTAGCTTCCAGCGGATCAGCGAATAGAACAGCCGGTGCTTCGCCACCTCCAACTCGCGCCAGCCGGCAAGCTGCACGGGATCTGACAGATCAGGCACGATGCCGTTGTGACGGCATGCGCGGCAAAACCCGGTGGTATCGCCGGCATCGGTCAGCCAGTTGCAGGCATCGTACTCGGCATTGCGGCACAGCATCCGCCCCTTGCCCTTGTCGGCGAGCGTGGCCCAGCCCTCCCCATCCGGCTCGATGGCCGACATCGTCTCCTTCTCTGGCAGGAAGGCGACCTTGTGGCCGCAACGTTCGCAGGCGCGGTTCTCGAAATAGAGAACATTGCCGCAGGACTGGCAGACAAAGAGCTTCAAGATTTAACCTCTTGGGAAAGGGAGCTTTACGAATGGGAATCGTTACGCCTCGCAGATACTCCCACCGACGGCCATCGTTCCAATGTTTGGAACAAATAGCCAGACCCCGCGTTCGCTCATACCCGCCACACGCCGTTCGGCGGGGGTGTTTCCCTTAATCTATTCCCTTTTGAGCAATGGCTATCACGCTTTGTCTGTGTGAATATCGGCCCGGCACGTGCGCTCCCGCATCACAACGGCCGACGCCTTGAACGATCCTTTGCCCGAGACCCTTGCCGCCGAAAGGCTGCGCCAACACCTCGAAGACATCGCGCGCCAGCGCGACGATGCCTATCGGGCGCTCCAGGAGCGTGAGGCGGAGCTGGCGCGCATCCAGCGCATCGGCAAGGTCGGCGGGCTCGAGGTCGACTTCCGCGAAGGTTTCAAGAACCGCCGCTCGCCCGAATATCTAATGCTCCATGGGCTTCCAGCGGAAGCCGCCCACGAGTCACATGAGGACTGGATCAACCGCATCCATCCCGACGACCGCGACGCGACCGTCAATCATTTCCTCGAGGCGCTGGCTGGGACAAGCGAGGACTACACCGCCGAATACCGCATCATCCGTCCGAGCGACGGCGAAACGCGCTGGATTCGCGTCGTTGCCAAGATTGAGCGCGACAGCGACGGCCGCGCCATCCGCCTCGTCGGCGCCCATATCGATATCACCGACCAGATGCTGGTGCGCGAGACCTTGCGCGAGAGCGAGGAGCGGTTTCGGTTGATCGCCGACAGCGCGCCGGTGCCGATCTGGGTGACGAAGCTCGACCGCACGCGTTCCTTTGCCAACCAGGCCTATGTCGATTTCATCGGCCTGCCCTACGACCAGGCCATCGCCTTCGACTGGCGCAAGGTTCTGCATCCCGACGACCTGCCTCACGTGCTGCAACAATCCGTGCAAGGTGAAGCCTCGCTCAAACCGTTCGTGCTGGAGGCGCGCTACAAGGATGCCAACGGCGAGTGGCGCTGGCTGCGCTCGGAATCGCAGCCGCGCTGGGATCCGACCGGCAAGCATATCGGCTTCATCGGTGTCGCCCACGACATCACAGCAGCCAAGCAGGCCGAGATCGAGCTCCGTCAGCTCAACGAGACGCTGGAAGAGCGCATCACCGAGCGCACCGCCGAGCTCGAATCCAACGAGGCGCGGCTGCGCGCGATTTTGGGCACCAGCAACCAGTATCAGGGCCTGGTCAACCTCAAGGGCGAATTGCTCTACGCCAACAAGACCGCGCTCGACGGCATCAGGGCGAGCTCTGTGGATGTGATCGGCAAGCCGTTCTGGGACACACCCTGGTTCAGCACCACCGAAGGCATGAGCACCGTCGTGCGCGAGGCCTTCGATACCGTGCTGAAAGGCGAATCTGTGCGGATGGAGATGCGGCTGCGCCTTCCCATCGGCGAGCGCGATTTCGAGTTCGGCATGCGCACGGTGCTCGACCGCCACGGCAACATCACCGGCGCGGTGCCGGAGGCCGTCGACATCACCGAGCGCCGCCGCGGCGAGGAGGCGCTGCGGCAGTCGCAGAAGATGGAGGCGATCGGCCAGCTCACCGGCGGCGTCGCGCACGATTTCAACAACCTCCTCACCATCATCCGCTCGGCGACAGACTTCCTGCGCCGGCGCGAGCTGCCGGAAGAGCGCCGCCGCCGCTATGTCGACGCCATCTCCGACACCGTCGAGCGCGCCTCGAAACTGACCGCGCAGCTTCTGGCATTCGCACGCCGGCAGCCGCTGAAACCGCAGATCTTCAACGTCGGCAGCCAGGTCGAAGGCGTGGCGCAGCTGGTGCGGCCGCTGGTCGGCGGGCGCATCGAGATCGTGGTCGAGATCGACGATGCCGATTGCTTCACGGTGGCCGACATCGCGCAATTCGAGACCGCGCTGATCAACCTCGCCATCAACGCCCGCGACGCCATGAACGGCGAGGGCCGCCTCACCATCGCCGTGCGCAAGGTCGAGGGCATCCCGAGCCTGCGTGCACAATCCGCGCGCGGCGGCGATTATGTCGCGATCTCGGTCGCCGATACCGGCAGCGGTATCGCACCGGAGAACATCGATGCCATCTTCGAGCCGTTCTTCACCACCAAGGAGGTCGGCAAAGGCACCGGCCTTGGCCTGAGTCAGGCGTTCGGCTTCGCAAAACAGTCCGAAGGCGACATCGCGGTGACGAGCACGCATGGACAGGGCGCGACCTTCACCATCTACCTGCCGCAGGCGCAAAGCCCTGCCGCGGAGACGGAAGCTGCGGCGCTGACCCACGAGGCCGCGACCACCGGGCGCGGCTACCGTGTGCTCGTGGTCGAGGACAATGACGATGTCGGCCAGTTCTCGACCGAGCTGCTGGAGGATCTCGGCTACGTCACCCGCCGCGTCGCCAACGCCAATGCGGCGCTCGCGATCCTCGGCGAGAACGAATTCACCGTCGATCTGGTGTTCTCCGACGTCATCATGCCCGGCATGAACGGCGTCGAGCTCGCCGGTATCATCCGCGAGCGCTATCCGGGCCTGCCGGTGGTGCTGACCAGCGGCTACAGCAACGTGCTCGCCGAAAACGCCCACCGCGGATTTGAATTGATCCAGAAGCCGTATTCGGTGGAATCGCTCTCGCGCATTTTGCGCAAGGCGATCACGGAGAAGCTGTCCGTGGCTCGCTAAGGAACCCGCATGAAACCCGCTCTCTTCTCCGCCTGGCAGAGCTGGGCGCTGCTCTCCGCCTGCTTCGCCGCGCTGACCGCGATCTTCGCCAAGGTCGGAGTCGAGAACATCAATCCGGATCTCGCCACCTTCATTCGGACCATCGTGGTGCTGCTGGCCTTCTCGATGCTGCTGTTCTTCACTGGCCAATTCGCCGTGCCCTCGGCGGTCTCGTCGAAAACATGGCTGTTCCTGGTGCTGTCGGGGCTTGCGACCGGCGCGTCGTGGCTGTGTTACTTCCGCGCGCTGAAACTCGGGCCCGCAACGCTGGTGGCACCGATCGACAAGCTCAGCGTCGTGCTGGTCGCCCTGTTCGCCTTTGTCTTTCTCGGTGAGCGGCCGACCGGACAGGGCTGGATCGGAATCGCCATGATCGGCGCCGGTGCGGTGCTGCTGGCGGTGAAATTTTGAGGCACTGAACTCGCGGCAGTGGGTTTCCAAACCATGCGTTCGCTGAGCTCCCGTTTGCTGGCCCTCTGGATCATGCTGGTAATCTCCGGCGTCGCCACCGGCTATTTGCTATTCGAGTCGTTCCAGCAGACCTCCAATGCACGACTCGCCAGATCCGAGGAACTCGTCGCCCGCGCCTGCCAAGAACTCGCCGATCGCTACCAGTTCTTCGTCGCGGGGTGGCCGGGAGGGTCGATCGACGACGAGCTCAGGCAGCAACTGACTGCGGTTGCTCAGAGCGCGCTTGCCGGTGCCAACGGCGTCGAAGGAGGTCTCTGGCAGGCGGACACCGGATCGCTCGCCTACGCGTTTCCAACCTACGAAGGCACCGGACCGAAGACTGACCTTCCTGCCGCCGAGCTCAACAGCATCCGCGAGGTCAATGCCGAAGCACTGCGATCCGGACGCGCGGCATCAATCAGGCAACCTGGCCGGTCGCAAATCCTGATCGTTCACGCCTGCCCGTTGCGTGGCCCTTTGCCCAGGTTAACCGGCTGGACCATGACGCGAGCCCTTACGTCGGAAGGACCGGCCTACAATCAGTTGCTCGCTGGTCTCATCCTGCTGGCACTGACCATTTTCGGCTCGGCAGCGTGGCTCGCACGCGTGCTGTACGTCTGGTCGCGCCACATCACCTTGATCGAAACGGCCCTGGATGACCGGCAGGAGGGCGTGGTCGATCTGCCCCGGCTCGCACCGACCGGTGCGCCGGAAATCGACAGGCTGGTCGATGCGCTCAACATCACCGGCGAACGCCTATCTGTGGAGCGTCGTCGTGCTACGGCGGCCGAGCGGCTGGCGGCGCTCGGCCGCATGTCCGCGGGGCTTGCCCACGAAATCCGCAACCCCATCGCCGCGATGCGGTTGAAGGCCGAGAACGCCTTGGCTGTCACCGACGGCTCGCGCAGCGATGCGGCCTTGAAAACGATTCTCCAGCAGGTCGGGCGGCTGGACGCATTGTTGCGCGATCTTTTGGAGATGACCCAGGCCAACGAGCCCAGGCTTCAGGACGTCGATCTGCCGGACTTCCTGGCCAACACGATTGAGACCCATCGAGATCTAGCCGTGGCGAAAGGCCTGAGTTTGACGGCGGGAACCGAGCCCGCGTCTACGCCGTTACCCCGGTTCGATCCGTCCCAGATGCAACGGGCACTGGATAATTTGATCATCAACGCCATTCAATACACGCCCGCAGGCGGTGCGATCTCCGTCGAAGCTCGCAGGAAAGAAGATATGCTGCTGTTGCAGGTTGCAGACAGTGGTCCCGGCGTTGCCAACGAGGTGCGCGACCGTCTCTTCGAACCCTTCGTGACAGGACGCGCCGACGGCACAGGTCTTGGACTCGCCATCGTCCGCGAGATCGCGCGGCATCATCATGGCGATGTCCACCTGATCGAGAGCGCCCGCGGCGCGGTTTTCGAGATCGAGGTGCCATGGCAACCGTCCTGATCGTCGACGACGACGCGGCGCTGCGCGACGGTCTGGCCGAAACGCTGACCGATCTCGGGCATACGCCGCGCCTTGCCGCCTCCGGCCGTGAGGGCCTCGCGGCACTCGACGGCGACGTCGATGCGGTGCTGCTCGATCTGCGCATGACCGGCATGGACGGCATCGAGGTGCTTCGCCGGATCCGATCGGAGAACCATGCGCCGCCGGTCGTGGTGCTGACGGCGTTCGCCAGCGCCGCCAACACGATCGAGGCGATGCGGCTTGGCGCATTCGATCATCTCAGCAAGCCGATCGGACGCGAAGAGCTGAGAGCTCTCCTGCATCGCCTGCCTCACCGCACGCCTGTGGTCGGCCAGCCCCAAGACGACGCCGGCGACACCCTGATCGGGACCAGCGAGAGCATGCGTCGAGTGCAGAAGGCCATCGGGCTTGCGGCCGACAGCGACGCCACTGTGTTGATCCTCGGCGAGACCGGGACCGGCAAGGAGCTGGTGGCCCGTGCACTCCATGTCCATGGCAAGCGCAAGGACGGTCCCTTCGTCGCGGTCAATTGCGCGGCGATCCCTGAGGACCTGCTCGAGAGCGAATTGTTCGGCCATGTGAAGGGCTCCTTCACCGGCGCCACCGCCGACCGCGCCGGCGCGTTCCGTGACGCCGCGAACGGCACGCTATTCCTCGACGAGATCGGCGACATGCCGCTCGCGATGCAGGCCAAGATCCTGCGCGCTCTCCAGGAGCAGGTCGTCACGCCGGTCGGCGGAAAGCCCATTCGCACCACCGCCCGGGTCATCGCCGCCACGCATCGCGATCTCTCCAGGCTGGTCGCGGCGCATGGATTCCGCGAAGATCTCTACTATCGGCTCAATGTGGTGCCGATTGCAATTCCCACATTGCGCGAGCGCGTGGCGGACATTGCGCCGCTTGCCCACCATTTCCTCGCGCGCGCTGCGGCGTCCGGCGGACGACACAAGCAACTCGACGCGGCCGCGCTCGACAAATTGCGGCATCACGCCTGGCCGGGCAATGTCCGCGAACTCCGTAACGTAATCGAGCGCGCCTGCGTCATGACGCGTGGGGATGTCATTGGCCCCGACGACATCGACATCAGCGGAAGCGAACTGACGACCGGCCGGGCGGAACTCGATGCGGACCTCCCCACGGCGGTCGCGCAGCTCGAAACGAAGATGATCCAGCGCGCGCTGGATGCTTGCGGCGGCAATCGTACCGAGGCGGCACGGCGTCTCAACATCAACCGCCAGCTCCTCTATACGAAGATGCAGCGCTATGGCCTCGCCGAGACGTCAGAAAATCTGACGGGTCGCGTCGGCAAAGACGACGACTAACATCGGCCTCTTCCGGATTTTCTCTGTCTTATCAACGATTGCGTGGCTGGCACGTCGCTTGCTGAAGTTACCGCAAGCGACAACGTCGCGAAAATCGAAAGGGATAGTTCCATGAACATGTCACGCAAGCGCGCGCTGTTCTGCGTGCTGCTCGCCACGACGGCGATCGGTGGCGGTGCAACCGCTTTTTCACAGGCACGAGATTCGATGTGGGATTCCTCGCAGCTTCCGGAGTCGCGCGGGACCGTCAAGCAATACACGCTGACGCCGCGCGGCGATGTCGATGGCGTCATTCTCACCGACGGCACTGAGGTGAAGCTGCCGCCGCACCTCACCGCCCAGACCGTGTTTGCGATCCACCCCGGCGACGCGGTCTCGGTACGAGGCTTGCGTGCCCGCGCGCTGCCTCTGGTCGACGCGGCCTCGATCACCAATGTCGCGACCGGCAAAAGCGTCGTCGACAACGGCCCGCCGGACCGGCGTGCCGGCAACGATGATCAGGTCATCAGCGGCAAGATCGCGGCACAGCTTCACGGCAAGCGCGGCGAAGTGAATGGCGTGCTGCTTGACGACGGCACCACGCTCCGGCTTCCGCCGCCGGAGGCCGAGCGCATGCAGGACGAACTGCGACAGGGCCAGAACGTATCGGCGCGCGGCGACGTGCTCGATACCGCGCTCGGCAAAGTCGTCGACGTACGGGCCCTCGGTGCCTCCCCGGAGCAGATGTCGGAGCTGCGCGGCCCCCGCCCGCCCGGACCGAAGGATGGCCCCGATCGTCGCGGCCCGCCCCCGCCGCCTCCCGGCTTCGGTCCACCCCCGCCTCCGCGTGGCTGATGTTCATTCGCAACTGAAACAGAGAAATAGGACACCCAACATGCATTGGATCGACCCAGACAGCCTGCCAGAAGTCGCAGGCATCTTCGAGCGCTTCGTGCTCAACCCCCATGGCGAGGTCGATGGCTTCGTCATGAAGGACAAGCAGGCCGCCGTCCTGGTTCACACACCGCCGCACATGGAAGATCAGCTCACCCGTTACCTCTCGGTGGGGGACAAGGTTCGCGTGCGCGGCGTGCGTCCGCGCGGCGCCGAACTGCTGGCCGCGGTCGCCGTCACCACCGCGACCGGCCGTCAGATTATCGACGAAGGGCCGGATCACGACCGCAAGCATCCGAAGGTCAAGCACCAGCCGATGGCGGCCGATGGCACCGTGCAGATGTCGTTGTTCGGACCGAAGGGCGAACTGCGCGGAGCGCTACTGTCCGACGGAACGGTGCTCCGGGTTGGCCCCAAGGAGGCTGAGCACTTCGCCGCCTTGCTCGCGCCCGGCGCGAAACTTGCCGCGCGTGGCGACGGCCTTCAGACCAGGTATGGACGCGTGATCCATGCGCTGGAAATCGGTCCCGATCCGGAACGGCTGAAGCCGTTAAAAAAGCCGAAACCGAAGGACAAGAAGTCGAAACATGACCGGGACGAAGACGCCCGCGCAGCCTGACACGAGACGAGGCGAGGAAGAAAACCTTCATGTCCGACAAAGACGATAAGGGACGCGCCGGGCGCGCGCTGGATGCGGCCAATTTCTTCCTCGCCGACGTCCGCGACGGCCTCGGCCCCTATCTCGCCGTCTATCTCCTGACCGAGCAGCATTGGGACGAGGCGCGGATCGGCCTCGTGATGTCGATTTCGACCATTGCCGGCATCGTGGCGCAGACGCCGGCCGGCGCGCTGGTCGATGCGACGCGGGCGAAGCGGACGGTGATGGCGATTGCTGCCGTCATGGTGACCCTCGCCTCACTATCGCTACCGCTGTTTCCCACCTTCGGGCCCGTTGCGATCTCGCAGGGCATCGCGCAGGCCGCCGCTGTCGTCTTCCCTCCAGCGATTGCCGCCGTTTCGCTCGGCATCTTTGGCCACGCTGCCTTCACCCGGCGGATCGGACGCAACGAGACGTTTAATCACGCCGGCAACGCGGTTGCGGCGGGGCTCGCAGGGCTCTCCGCTTATTGGTTCGGCCCGACTGTCGTGTTCTACCTTCTCGGCGCCATGGCGATCGCGAGCCTCGTCAGCATCCTGGCGATTCCCGAACGCGCCATCGACCACGACCTTGCGCGTGGGCTGGACGACGCCGATGCACAGAGCGAGCAGCCGTCAGGCCTCGCCGTGCTGCTGACCTGCCGCCCCCTGCTCGTCTTCGCGATCTGCGTGCTGCTGTTCCATCTCTCCAACGCGGCGATGCTGCCGCTGGTTGGGCAGAAGCTGGCGCTGCAGGACAAGAACATGGGCACCAGCCTGATGTCGGCCTGCATCGTCGCGGCACAAATGGTGATGGTGCCTTTTGCGATGCTGGTCGGGGCAAAAGCTGACCAGTGGGGCCACAAGCGCCTCTTCCTCGCTGCGCTGTTGATCCTCCCCGTCCGCGGCGTGCTCTACACGCTCTCGGACAATCCGTTCTGGCTCGTCGGCGTCCAGCTGCTCGACGGCGTCGGCGCCGGCATTTTTGGCGCGATCTTCCCCGTCATCGTCGCCGACCTCATGCGCAACACCGGCCGCTTCAACGTCGCGCAAGGCGCTGTCATCACTGCGCAGAGCATCGGGGCTGCGCTGTCGACGACGCTGGCCGGCTTCGTCGTGGTCGGTGCCGGCTACAGCGCGGCCTTCATCACGCTCGGCGCAGTCGCCGCAATCGGCGTTGTCATCTGCCTCGTCGCCCTCCCCGAGACCCGGCAAGTCGCCGATCGCGGTCCGCGTCCGCAGGGGAAGACAGCGGCGTCGGCATCCGCTATCGCTGCCAAATGAATTCACGCCACAAGGATTGACCGTGCCGTCTGACGCCATCTGGGCCTGGAGCATCATCGTCGTCGCGACCGCTTGCGTCATCATCCGTCCTTTTCGCCTGCCCGAGGCGATCTGGGCCGTGCTCGGCGCCGGCGCCCTGGTCCTGCTCGGCTTCCTGCCGTGGCAGGATGCGCTCACCGGTATCGAGAAGGGCGTCGACGTTTACCTCTTCCTGATCGGCATGATGTTGATCGCCGAGCTCGCCCGGCTCGAAGGCCTGTTCGATTATCTCGCGGCCCTTGCGGTGGAATATGCCGCCGGCTCGCCGCAGCGGCTGTTCCTGCTGATCTACATCGTCGGCACCGTCGTGACCGTGCTGCTCTCGAACGATGCCACCGCAATCGTGCTGACGCCGGCGGTCTATGCCGCGACGCGCGCCGCCGGTGCTAAACCGCTGCCCTATCTGTTCGTCTGCGCCTTCATTGCCAATGCCGCGAGCTTCGTGCTGCCGATCTCGAACCCCGCCAATCTCGTCGTGTTCGGCGCGCGCATGCCGCAGCTCACCGAATGGCTGCGCCTATTCGCTCTGCCGTCGGCGGCCTCGATCCTGTTGACCTATGTCGTGTTGCGTCTGACCCAGCACCGCGCCCTGAAGCAAGACACGATCGCACGCAGCGTGCCGCATCCAAAGCTCGGCCGCGGCGGCAAGCTGACGGCTGCGGGCGTCGTGGCGATTGGCATCGTACTGGTCACGGCCTCGGCGCTGGACAAGCAACTGGGCCTGCCGACCTTCATCTGCGGCGTGGTGACGGCTGCCATTGTGCTTCTGATCAGCCGCCAATCGCCGCTCCCGGTTCTGAAGGGCGTGTCCTGGAGCGTGCTGCCGCTGGTCGGCGGTCTCTTCGTGATGGTTGAAGCGCTGGTGAAGACGGGCGTGATCGGGCAGCTCAGCGCGCTCTTGCATGACGCGGTCGCGCAATCCATGCCGAAAGCCGCCTGGAGCGTCGGCATCGCGACCGCGATCGCCACCAATATCGCCAATAATTTGCCGGTTGGCCTCGTCGCGGGCTCGGTCGCGGCCAGCGATCACCTGCCGGCGCCAGTGGTCAGCGCCCTTCTGATCGGCGTCGATCTCGGACCTAATTTGTCGGTGACGGGATCGCTTGCGACCATCCTCTGGCTGGTCGCGCTGCGGCGAGAGAAGATCGAGGTCGGCGCCTGGCCGTTCCTCAAGCTCGGCATGCTGGTGACGCCGCCCGCCCTTATCGCCGCCTTGGCCGCCGCGATCAGGTAGCTTTCGAGATCAGTCGTTCTCGTAACCATAGACTTCCGGCAGGATGAAGATTGCCGCGCACAATCCGATCAGGGGGAAGATCGCGACCATCAACGTGGCATTGGCCTGCCCGACCGCAGCGAACACCGTCGGAAACAGGAAGATCGCCAGGAACGACGGCAGCTTCACGAACATGTAGGCAAAGCCGCTCGCCGTGCCGCGATACTTCGGCTTGGCAACCATGGTCGGGATCGTCATGCAGTTCGACGCGTCCCAATAGTGGCCCCACAACATGGCGGCCGCCGCGAACGGCAGCAGGATCTTATTGTCGGTGTAGAGCGCGAAAGCTGCGACCAACAACGAGGCAAGCACGATGCTGAAACCGGCGATCGCGATGCCGCGGTGGCCGATCTTCGGCGTCAGCAACGGACCGACCCAGCCCGACACGGCAGCGAAGCAGAACAGCGCCATCGTCACCAGATTGATGCCGAGGACGCTCGACACGCCGACCATCACGAACAGCACCGGCAAATAGAACGCGAAGGTCGAGAATTCGCTCCCTTGCGCAAAGCACGCAATCCAGCCGTAGACCGTGGCGCGCCAGCGGATCGGGTCCTGCTTGAGGTCGGCGAGGAAGGCGCGCGTGCTGACCTTCGGGACCTGCACGTCCTGGTCCGGCAGCATGGCGAGATCGTCGTTGAACATCTCGCGCGCGACCTGCTTGGCCTCACGATAACGCCCCTTCTGCACCAGCCACACCGCCGTTTCCGGCACGTCGTGACGCATGATCAGGATGATCAGCGCCGGCACCGCACCGAGGCCGAGCGTCACGCGCCACAGCGTCTCGTGATGGATGTCGAACAGCAGGAAGATCACGATGACGCCGATGGTCAGCACTTCACCGACGGCGAACATGAACTGCCAGCGATTGCCCATCACCTCGCGCTCACCTTTCGCCATGGATTCCATGATGTAGGTGTAGCCGGTCGAGATATCCGAGCCGAGGGGAACGCCAAGCATAAAGCGGATCACGACGAGCCAGCCGACGCTCGGCACGAAGGCCTGCGCCAGTGCCAGCACGATGAACATCACCATCGTCACCAGGAACATCACGCGGCGGCCAATCTTGTCGGACAGCCAGCCACCAAGCAGCGCGCCGATCAGCGCGCCACCCTGCGTGCCGGCCGCCGCAAGGCCGAGCATCAGCGGATCGGGATTGTACTGCTCCTTGATGAAGATCAGCACGAACGCGATCGAATAGAGATCCCAGGCCTCGACCAGGATCGAGGCCATCATCAGCCAGCCGACCTTGTTGCCCTTGGGGCTATAATTCGTGATGAGATAACGGACCGCAGCTTCGCTAGCGGTCGGTTGTGGCACGGCCATCGTTGACATCTTTGGTCCTCTCTTCAAAACTCTTTACGCGCGAAGTACTTTTTAAGCGCCAAGCAGCGGCTCGATGCTGCAATCGAGCAGGCGCGGATCGATCCCCGTCTCCATTCCCGTGAACATCTCGCCCATGTAATCGATCAGTGCGTCGCTCGCCTTCACCGCATCCTCGACGCGGCGGTTGGCGACGGCATTGAGAATGGAAAGATGATGGTCGATCGTGCCGGACAGGTCGGCCTGCCCCGGCATGAAACGGTGGTGGATGTAGCCGATGCGGCGATACAGCGTGTGAAGCGGCCGCAGCGTATGCACGAGGAACGGCTCGCCCGCGGCTTCCAGCACCAGCGCGTCGATGCGGCGATCGATGCTGTTGAACTCGTCAAGGGTCAGGGTTGCGCGGCGCTCGCGCAGCAAACGCTCGATGTGCAGCGCCTGATTGCGGTGCGAGAGGCTGGCGCGATCGGCCGCAAGACGCACCACGAAGCGCTCCATGTCGCGGCGCAAGGCTAGCAGCATGCGTTCGCGCGCGAGGTCGATCGGCGCGATGTGCAAGCCGTGGCGCGGGCGAATGATGATGAGCGTGTCGGCGGAGAGACGATTGACGGCGTGATGCACCGGCGTGCGGCCGAAGCCGGTGATCTGCTGCAATTCCAGCATGGTCATGAACTGGCCGGGCTTGAGCTCGCAGTGAACGAGGAGCTCCTCGATCTTCTGATAGGCCAGCTCGAAGAAGTTGAGACGGTTGCGCCGAGAGGGCCTGCCCTCGCCGTCGTCGTCGTTTCTCACCACCTCGAGCGCGCGCTTGCGCTTCGCCATGTCGTTCTCTCCCGTCGGCCCGCGCTCTGGTTGCTGAATGGCGCCCAATTTGTCGCAGCCTTAAAACATGTTGTGATATATTACAAGCAGAGGTAAGACTTCCGTGCGATCTACAGCATGCTGCAGCGCAAAATGAGACGACGGGCGCGAGGTGCCTGTGACGGGAGGACAATTGCCGTGAAGATCACGTCGATCGAGACGCTGCGCACCGAGGAATTCTCCAACGTCATCTGGGTACGCGTTCACACCGATACGGGCATGATCGGTCTCGGCGAAACCTTCTACGGCGCGGGCGCAGTCGAGGCGCAGATCCACGACACTTTTGCCGGCCGCCTGCTCGGCCGTAATCCCCTGCACATCGAAGCCATCCATCGCGACATGCTGAACCTGCCGATGGCGCAGTCCTCGACCGGCGTGGAATATCGCGCAGCGTCGGCGATCGACATCGCGCTGTGGGATCTATTCGGCAAGGTCTGCAATCAGCCGGTGCACCAGATGCTCGGCGGCCTCTGCCGCGACAAGCAGCGCATCTACAACACTTGCGCCGGCACGCAATATGTCCGCTCCACCAATATCAGCCCGGTCTCGAACTGGAATCTCGGTGCCAACAAGGGCCCCTACGAAGACCTCGACGGCTTCATGAACCGCGCCGATGCGCTGGCCGAAAGCCTTCTGGAAAGCGGCACCTCGGCGATGAAGATCTGGCCGTTCGATCCGGCGGCGCAGGAGAACAAGGGCCTCTACATCACGGCGGCCCAGATGAAGCAGGCGATCGAGCCGTTCGAGAAGATCCGTAAAGCCGTCGGCGACAAGATGGAGATCATGGTCGAGCTCCATTCGCTGTGGAATTTGCCGACCGCAAAGCAGATTGCCCGCGCGCTCGAGCCCTACAAGCCGACCTGGTACGAAGATCCGATCCGCATGAACTCGCCGCAGGCGCTCGCCGAATATGCGCGATCGACCGACGTCTGGGTCTGCGCCAGCGAGACGCTGGGCTCGCGCTTCCCCTACAAGGACATGCTCGACCGCGACGCCATGCATGTGGTGATGGCGGACCTGTGCTGGACCGGCGGCCTCACCGAGGGCCGCAAGATCGCGGCGATGGCCGAGACCTATCACCGTCCCTTCGCACCGCATGACTGCATCGGCCCGATCGGCTTCATCGCCGCCATCCACATGTCGTTCAGCCAGCCCAACACGCTGATCCAGGAATCCGTGCGCGCCTTCTACAAGGGCTGGTACAATGAGCTCGTCACCACGATGCCAACGATCAAGGACGGCTATGTCTATCCGATGGAAGGCCCCGGTCTCGGCGTCGACCTTCTGCCTGCCGTGTTCGATCGCTCCGATCTGACCGTGCGTCGTTCCAACGCTTGAGGATTTCTTGAGATGAGCACTGCCCTCTTCGACCTTTCCGGCCGCACCGCGCTCGTGACCGGCTCTTCCCGCGGTCTCGGCCGCGCCATCGCCGAGGGCATGGCCAAGGCCGGCGCAAAAATCATCATCAACGGCGTCGATCCCAAGCGTGTCGAGCAGGCAGTCGCCGAATTTCGCGCCGCCGGGCATCAGGCCGAGGGTGCTGCGTTCAACGTCACCGATGAGCCTGCGATCGTCGCCGCCTTCGAGCGCTTCGACCGCGAAGGGCTCGAGGTCGACATTCTCGTCAACAATGCCGGCATCCAGCACCGCAAGCCGCTGGTCGAGTTCACCACCGACGAGTGGCGCAAGGTGATCGAGACCGACCTCACCAGCGCCTTCGTGATCGGCCGCGAGGCCGGCAAGCGCATGATCCCGCGCAAGCGCGGCAAGATCATCAACATCGGCTCGCTCGGCAGTGAGCTCGCGCGTCCCACCATCGCGCCTTACACCGCGGCCAAGGGCGGCATCAAGAACCTGACCCGCTCGATGGCGGTGGAATGGGCCCAGCACGGTATCCAGGCCAACGCGATTGGCCCCGGCTACATGCTCACCGACATGAACGAGGCGCTGGTCAACAACACCGATTTCAACAACTGGCTGATGGGCCGCATTCCCTCCAAGCGCTGGGGCAGACCGGACGAGCTGGTAGGCGCGGCAATCTTCCTCGCCTCCGACGCCTCAACTTATGTCAACGGCCAGATCATCTATGTCGATGGCGGCATGATCGCCGCGATGTAATCGCGAAACAGGAAACGAGACCATGCGCGCCGTCGTCATTCACGCCCCCAAGGACCTGCGGATCGACAACTATCCGGATACCGAGCCCAGCCCGGGCGAGGTCCGCGTCAAGATCGCCAATGGCGGCATCTGCGGCTCCGACCTGCACTATTACCACCACGGTGGTTTCGGCGTCGTGCGCATCCAGCAGCCGATGGCGCTGGGCCACGAGATCGCCGGCGTGGTCGCCGCCGTCGGTGACGGCGTCACCAGCGTGAAGGCCGGCACGCGCGTTGCGGTCAATCCGAGCAAGCCGTGCGGCAAGTGCCTGCACTGTCAGGAAGGCATGCGCAACCAGTGCCTCGACATGCGTTTCCTCGGCAGCGCGATGCGCTTTCCCCACGTGCAGGGCGGTTTTCGCGAATTCATCACGGTCGACGCGACGCAGGCCGTGCCGATCTCCGACAAGCTCACGCTCGCCGAAGCCGCGGTCGCCGAGCCGCTCGCGGTGTGCCTGCACGCCGGGAAGCAGGCCGGGCCCCTGCTCGGCAAGCGCGTGCTGATCACCGGCTGCGGCCCGATCGGCGCGCTGATGATTCTGGTCTCGCGCTTCGGCGGCGCGTCCGAGATCGTCGTGACCGATGTCGCTGACGCGCCGCTCGCGGTCGCACAAAAGCTCGGCGCCACAAACGCGATCAATGTTGCGACCAATGCCTCCGCACTCGATCCCTGGCGCGCCGGCAAGGGCGTGTTCGACACGCTGTTCGAGGCCTCGGGCAATCAGGCCGCGCTGCGCACCGCACTCGACGTGCTCCGTCCCGGCGCGACGCTGGTTCAGCTCGGCCTCGGCGGCGAGATGACGCTGCCGATCAACTCCATTGTCGCCAAGGAATTGCAGCTCCGCGGCACCTTCCGCTTCGACCCCGAATTCGAACTCGCGGTACGGCTGATGGGCGAAGGCCTGATCGACGTGAAGCCGCTGATCACGGCGACCATGCCGTTCGAGAACGCGGTCGCCGCCTTCGAGCTCGCCAGCGACCGCTCGCAATCGATGAAGGTGCAGCTGACCTTTTAGGGCTGCGCCAGCGCGGCCATGACCTCGCGAGAGACGAATATCTCGGCGCGCTCCCACGATTCATCGTTGTCGCCGCGGAAGGTGTAGAGCCTGTCCATCACGACCTTCTTGGCGCCGACGTCGATCACCGCGACCTTGGCCCATTGCACCAGCGTGCTCGTCTTCTGGATGCCGCCGATGACCTTGAACGCCGCCCCCTCCTGCACTGACGGCGCAAGCCGGTAGCGCGGGTCGGCGGCGATGTCGCGCCGGAGCGCGACCATGAACGCCTGCAGCCGCTTTTCGTGGGCGGCGCTCTGGTCGGCCGGCTCGGCCGAGGTGTCGGTATAGCTGAAATCGTCGAGCGCAATGGCGGTGGTCTCGGCGGCGACGGCCCGGCCATCCGGCCCAACGCTGAGAAGAACAAGGAAAGACAGCAACGACAGGGTACGGCGCATCACGAACCTCGCATGATGGAAAGGCCACAAGCTAGCTAGGCGGACGTTTCCCGCGCCGCAGCCGGGGCGGTCCCGAGCAGTTCCGGGAAAATTTCACGACGTTGCACCGCGGTAAGTGTGCCGCTTTGCGCGGCTCGCGTTCTGCCCTTTAATGCGGGCGCGACAATTCCGTTTGCGCCAGGTGCCCGCCGATGTGGAACCGCCCGAGATTCGATCTCAAGGTCCGCCTGACCTTGCGCGTCGCCGCCATATCGGCCGCCTGCTTCGCCGCGATCTCCGCCTATTTCCTGATTACCGCCGACCGCGCCGCCCATGCGCGCATCGACGGCATCGCCGCCATCGTGGCGAAGACGCTGGAGCTGCAGCAGGGCAAGGTCCTGTGGGCGGCGAGCCCGCGCTCCGACTTTCCCAACCTCGACCCCGTTTCGGCCTATGTGATGACGCCCGGCCTGTGCCTCGCGTTCCGCGGCGTCAGCGGCGAGATGCTGCAGCGCTTCTGTAGCGGCGCGCCGATCCCGGAGGACCCGCCGCCGCAGATCTTCAGGGCGTTCTACCACAGCCTGTTCGACCCCGGCCGCGAGGCCGCGCGGCCCGTGATCCTGCGCGGAACCAAGCTCGGCGAAGCCGTGGTCTCGGTCGATCCGGCCGTGCAGACAGCCGAGGCCTGGCACGAAGCCGGCCGCCTGATGCTCGCACTCGCGATCGCACTGCCGCTGTTGTGCGTCCTGATCTATGCGGCGCTTGCCCGCGCCCTGCGCCCGACGCACATGATCCGCGCCGGCCTCGAGCGGATCGCAGCCAACGACCTCACCACGCGGCTCCCGCAATTCGATCTCGCCGAACTCTCCGCGGTGCGCGACGTCTTCAACCATCTCGCCGAAAGCCTCGATAACGCGTTGGCCGAGCGCGCCGAGCTGACCCGGAAACTGATCGCGCTCCAGGACGAGGAGCGCCGCCATCTCGCCCGCGAATTGCACGACGAATTCGGCCAATCGCTCGCCGCGATCCGCGCGCTCGCCGCGTCCGCCCGCCAGACCGCCGCACAGGACTGCCCCTCCTTGCTTGGCGAGTGCGACGGCATCGCACGCACGGCAACCGGCATGATGGAGACGCTGCGCGGCACCCTGTTCCGGCTGCGCCCGCCTGACGTGGAGGAACTGGGACTCGTCGCCAGTCTTGAAGGCCTCGTTGCCGGCTGGAATGGACGCAGCCGCGGTGAGACCCGCTTTTCGATCCGTTTCGACGGCACGTTCGAGACCCTGCCGGCCACGATCAGCGCCAACCTCTACCGCATCGTGCAGGAAGCGCTCACCAATGCCGCCAAGCATGCCGGCGCCACCAAGGTCAGCCTGGAATTGACCATGCATGCCGGCGAGATCGCACTCGCCATCGACGATGACGGACGCTCGACCGATCCGGCCTCGAAATCCGGTATGGGCCTGCTCGGCATGCGTGAGCGCGTCGCGGCGCTGCGCGGCCGCCTGAGTTTTGAGGCCGGCCCCGCTGGTGGCTCCGCGTTGCGCGTCGTCATTCCGCTCGCAGCCGCCAATCCGCAGGCGCTGGAGCAGGCGGCATGACCGCGACCATATTGCTGATCGACGACCATTCCGTCGTCCGCGAGGGCTATCGCTCCGTGCTCGAGAAGCAGCCGGGCCTGCGCGTCATCGCCGAAGCCGGCGACGGTGCCGAGGCCTATCGCCTGTTCAAATCCGAGACGCCCGACCTCGTCATCATGGATCTCAGCATGCCCGGCATTGGCGGCGTCGAGGCTGTCAGGCGCATCCGGCAATGGGACAAGGCCGCAAAGATCCTCGTCTTCACCATGCACGAGAATGTCGGCTTCGCCGTGCAGGCCATCCGCGCCGGCGCGAGGGGTTACGTCACCAAGACCAGCCCGCCGGAGACGCTGGTACGCGCGGTGATGGACGTGCTCGCCGGCAAGATCGCGATTAGTCCCGACATCGACCACGAGCTCGCGCTGAGCCGGATCAGCGGCGAGAGCTCGGCCGCCGACGTGCTCACGCCGCGCGAATTCGAAGTGCTGCGGTTACTGCTCGCCGAAAACACGACGGACGAGATCGCCGAGACGCTGCATGTCAGCCCGAAGACGGTGGCGAATCTGCATTCGCTGATCAAGGACAAGCTCGGCGTCGGCTCCGACATCGAGCTGGTCCGGCTGGCGCTACGCCAGGGAATCTTGACGCAGCTCGATCTCGGCGACGCCTGACCGTCGCGCGCCCTACGGTGCCAGCTTCGCGCCATCGGGCGCAAACGCCTCGACCGTGTCGGCGATCCGAAACGACATCATGTCGCGTCCAACCAGCAACGGCCCGTTGTAAGCCGTGCGCGTCCGCAGGATCAGCGGCTCCTCGGGAATATCGGGCCCAAGCTTCACCGTGCCGAACACGATGTGAGAGTAGACCGCGAGCTTCGGCTTGGCAGACGCAAAGATGCGACCGGCGTCCTCGGGCGAGGTGTGGTGGGCCTGAATGTCCTTATAGACGGGGTTCCTGACCAGGAGCTCCGGCTCGATCACCGCGACCTCGTGAATCAGGAGATCGGCGCCTTCCGCCGCTTTGGCGATGCGCTCGTCGTATTTGGTGTCGCCTGAGAGCACGATCTTGTGGCCGTCATATTCGACGACGTAACCGAACGATGGCTTGATCTTCTCGCCGTGATTGACCTCGATCGCGGTGACCTTGACGCCATTGTTGTCATAGACAAGTCCCGGCCCGATATCCATTGCGGCGAACTCGACTGCCTTGGGATCGAGATGCTCGTCGTCGATGCGAATGCGGATGTCCTCAGAAAATGCCTTGGTCAGGTTCTCCGTCATCGCCACGGTGCCCTTCGGGCCAAACAGCTTCATCGGCCCCTTGCGCGAGGCCCATGGTGTGGCGAGCCATCCGGTCAGCCACATGTCGGGGAGCCCGACGATGTGGTCGGAATGCAGATGCGTGATGAAATTCGCCGTGATCGCGCCGAGCGGGATCTTCAGCTTGTAGAGCTGCATGGTCGAGCCGCGGCCGAGATCGAATAGCAGCTTCTCGCTCCCCGCCTCCACCAGCGTCGACGCGCTGAAGCTGGACGGCCGCGGCGTCGGCACGCCGGTGCCGAGCAGCGTCACCTTGATCGGTTCGGCCGAGGCCGCCGTGCTGAACGCGAGCAGCACGAGGCCTGCCCGCAAAAGGCTCCTGAACATTTCTCTCTTCCCTGGTGTCAGATTGTTTCGGCGTGGCGGCGGATCATTCGCGTGCGACGACCGAATCCAGCCAAGCGCAATTCAGCGGCGGCACGCGCGGATCAGCAACGCGCACCCCGCGCGCGGCCGCATCCATCCGCATGTCGCGCATGCGCTTGCGCTGGTCCTCCGGCATGTTGAGCCGCTCATGGCCCCACAGCGACGGGCCGTCAAAGGTTTCGTGCGGCTGCCAGGTCTGGGGATCGATGATGCGCCCGCCCCAGCCATATTCGATGAAGAAGCCGGACGGCGTGTTCACATAGAACGAGGTCATGTGGTCGTTGGTGTGCCGGCCCAGCGTATAGACCACGCGACCGTCTTCGAGCTGCGCGAGGTCATAGCCCTGCCCGACATCGTCGAGACTGCCGAGCTCGACCATGAAATGATGCAGCGCTTTGCGTCCCGAGCCGACCATGGCAAAGGAGTGGTGACGGCCGTTGACATGGAAGAAATAGAGCCCATAGGGCTTGAGCCCGTAATCGGAGACGTGGAAGCCGAGCACGTCGCGGTAGAACGGCAGCAGCGGCTCGACATCCTCGACGTTCATCACGGCGTGACCCATGCCGAGCGCGCCGGTGCGAAAACCAGAGATCGGCCGGCCCGGCCTGAACGGCTCGCTCGCAAGCTCCGGCTTGCAGAACGCCTCCAACCGATTGCCGGCAGGATCGGCGAAAATGATCAGCTCCGCCACATGCCGCTCGTCCGCCAGCGCGCGCGAGCCGCGCGCCACCTTGACGCCGTGGCTCTCCAGCCGTCCGGCCAACTGGTCCAGCTCCGCGGTCGAGGGAACTTCCCAGCCCATCACCGCAAGGCCGGCGTCGCTGCTGCCGTCGACGATCAGGCGCTGCTTGCGATCGTCCATGCGGAAAGCGCGCATCTTGCCGCCGCGATCGACCTGCTGCATGCCGAGCAGGCCGGTCGCCATCTGGCCCCACTGGTCGAGCTGCGACGAGTTGATCCCGATATAGCCGAGCGCGGTGATTTCCATTGACGTTCTCCCAAGATCATCGCCTTCGCCGCACTGCGGCGAACTTGATACCGGCCGCGCTCGATCCTACGGTAACGCCGCAATCGCATCGCGTTTGCAGTAACGATAGTCGCGGAGCGAAGTCGCACAAGGGAGGAAATGCGAAGTGTCCAAGGAGCGGACGCCGAACGGCCAGCCGCGGCAGTCGGAGGGCGTCCGCGCCTTCAAGCGCGGGCTGGACGTGCTTCAGGAGGTCAACCGCTCCGGCGGCATCCGTGCCGGCGACGTTGCCCGCGCACTCGACCTGCCCCGCCCGACCGTCTACCGTCTGCTCGAAACGCCGGAGGAACTCGGCTATGTCGCCCGCAGCGCCAGCGACGACCGCTTTCGCGTCACCCGGCTCGCTCTCAGTCTCGGCGATGGCTACGACCCCGGCGTGGTGATCTGCCAGGCTGCCGCGCCATTCCTCGCCGAGCTCAGCAAGATCCTGGTCTGGCCGGTCGATCTCTCGACCTACGAGAATGCCGCGATGGTGGTGCAGGAGACCACCCATTCGCGCAGCCCGCTCTCGATTGATCGCGGCATGATCGGAAAACGCCTGCCGATGCTGCGAACCTCCGCGGGCCGCGCCTATCTCGCCGCCTGCCCAGCACGCGAGCGCGACCTCATCGTCAGCCATCTCCGCCGCATCGACGAGGCCGACGACCGCCCCTTCCTCGACCAGGGCCGCCTCGACCGGATGATCGCCGAGACGCAAGCACGCGGCTACGCGATCCGCAGCGAAGGCGAATACAATCCCAAGACCGCGTCGATCGCCGTCCCCATTGTCCGCAACGACGCCGTGTTCGGATGCATCTCGATCATCTGGATTCGCTCGGCGCTGGGGATCGGGGACGCGGTGACGCAGTTCGCAGGCCAGCTCCAGGAGACGGCAGCGTCTATTCCGGTCAGTTCCTAACTGACCCGGACCGGCAGGGACGCAAGGCCGCGCAGGACATTGTTGAGCGCAAGCACGGGTTCGCCAATCTCGAACCGCGTCACCTTCTCCAGCAGGACCTCCAGCAGTGCGGTCATTTCCAGTCGCGCCAGATGGAGGCCTGCGCACATATGTGTGCCGTTGCCAAAGCCGAGATGATCACTGGCGCGGCGCCGCACGTCGAAGCATTCCGGGTCCTGCCATTTCCGTTCATCGCGATTGGCCGATGCATAGAGCAGCAGCACCCGGCTTCCCCTTGGCACGCTGACGCCACCGATCGTCGCATCGTTGGTGAGATGGCGCGTAAAACCCCGGATCGGCGATTCCAGCCGCAGCGCCTCGTTGATCGCGTTGTGAATCAGCGTCGGCTCCTTCCGCAGCAGGTCCCATTGCTCGGGGTATTGACCAAACAGCAGGATCAGGTTCGCGGTGGCAAAGATCGTCGTGTCGAGGCTCGGCCCGATATAGTCGCGCATCAGGACCGGACAGCGCTCCGGCTCGACCTCGCCGCGGTCCGCAGCCTCGAATATGCGCTGGCCCCAGCTTCCCGGCAGCAAGCGTTCGCGGATTGCGGTGCCGCCCAGGTAGCCGCGCATCTCCAGCACATCGGCCATCGCTGAGCAGCCGCGCTCGTTCATCGTACCGAGCACGTTGAACGTGGCCGATGCCCACCGCAGCATGCTGCCACGACCATAGTCTTCCAGGCCGACAAGCTTTGACACGATGGTCAATGGCAGATGCTGAGCCAGATCGGCGACCGCATCGAACTGCCCGCGGGTCACGAGGTCGCCGACGAGCCGCCGCGCCTCGGCTCGGATCTCCGGGCCTATTTGCTCCAGCGCCCGCGGCAGCAACGGCGCCGCGATGATACCACGCAGCCGGTCGTGCAACGGCGCATCACTCGCGAGCGTCGTACCACGCGACATCTCGTTGACGCGGTCGTTGGCGGCAACGCCTTGCGCCGAGGAAAACAAGTCGGGATTGCGCAAGGCGGCGCGAACGTCCTCGAACCGGCCAAGCGCATAGAGTGCGTTTCGCGGCAACCAGACGACGGGACCGAGCTCACGCAATGCGCGATAATGCGGATAGGGATCGCGAAGGACGTCATCGTCGTAGAGATCGACGTCGTAGACGGGGCAATCCATTGCAGCCGACATCATTCTCGCTCCGTCCCTCCGCTCAATCGTCAGTTCAGCGCACGGCGACCCATTCGCCCTTCTCGAGCTTGCCGAGCGTCAGCGCGCTCTGGTCCAGCCCAGTATGATCGTTGGGACTGTAATTGTAGACGCCGCGCGAGCCCGCTACGTCCTTGAGCTGCTCGATCGCAGTCCGCAGCGCTTCGCGAAAATCGGCGGTCCCCGGCTCCCCAGCCTTCAATGCGGAGGGTACCGCGCGTTCGATCAAGATCAGCGCGTCATAGGCGGAGCCCGCGAAGATATTGCGGCTGCTTGGTCCGAACTTGGCCTCATAACGCTGGATGAATTCGAGGGCGGCCTTCTTCGCGGGATAGTCGTCCGGGAAAGACGCCGCACCGACCGCAGGGCTGAGCGGCACGAAGATGCCGTCACCTTCCGCCCCAGTCAGCTTGCGGAAATCTCCGAAGGTCGCGCCGAGGGTGCCGTAGATCTGCCCTGTATAGCCCTTCTCGCGCAGTTGCAGCAGCGGAAGGGCCGCCGGCGCGCCCGCGGCGGCGATCAACACGGCATCCGGCTCCGCAGCGATGATCTTGAGAATTTGCCCGACGACAGCGGTGTCGGTCCGCGCATATTTCTCGTTTGCGACCAGACTGATCCCGGCCTCCGCGCACATGTCAGCGCTGACCTTGCTCCAGGCGTCACCATAGGAGTCGCCAAATCCGATCAGCGCCAGCTTTTTGACGCCGGTCTTCTTCATATGCGCGAATAGCGGTGTTGCTTCGTGATCGTCGTTGGTGGTGGTCTTGAATATCCAGCGGCGCCGCGCATCGACCGGCGCGACGAGCGCGTTGACGGGGGCCAGCGTGATCACCGGCAACTTATATTCGACCGCCGGATCGATCGCAGCGAACGATCCCGGCGTGGTGGTCGGGCCCACCAGGATGTCGATCTTGCTTTCCAGGGACAGCTTGCGAAGCGCGGCCACCGCCGCGGTGGTGTCGGAGGCTTCATCGAGGAACAGATAGTTGACTTTCTTGCCGGCAATCTCCGTGGGACCAAAGACCGTCCCGTTCCGTTCGGCATTGCCGATCGCTGCCGCGGGCCCGGTCGCTGACAGGATGATTCCGACGTTGATATCGGCCGCGAAGCCGGGTGCCCCGAAAAATTGCACTGCAACACACACGCCCAGGATAGATCGCAGCATCACGATGTCCTCCGCTTGGCGGCCTACTTCGTCGGCCTGCCTTTATTCTGATTGACTCTTCACTAGCCAAAGCCGCGCGCCCGCACGTAGTACCATCAACGAGCTGTCCGGCTGGCGGACAGGTCGTCCCGGCCGGCCGCGTCCGCTGGGCGGACACTTCGGCCGGCGCCGTTGAAGCGCTGGCACCGCTTGGGGAAGAGATAGCCCCATGCAGGATCAATCCGCTCCCGAAGAGTTCGACGTCGTGATCGTCGGCCGTGGCCCGGTCGGCGCCACGCTCGCCAATCTGCTCGGCCTCTGCGGTTTGCGGACGCTGGTGCTGGAGCGCGAGGCGCGGGCCTATCATCTGCCGCGCGCGGTGCATTTCGACGACGAATGCATGCGGGTGTTCCAGACCATCGGCCTCGCCAACGCCATCCTGCCGCATGTCATCCTCAGCCCCGGCATGCTCTTCCTCGACGCCGACGGCAAAATGCTGCTGGACTGGTCGCGGCCGCAGACGCTGACGCCGATGGGCTGGAACCTCAGCTATCGCTTCCACCAGCCCGATCTCGAGGACGTGCTGATCGGCGGCCTTGCGCGCTGGCCGCACGTCAGCTTGCGCAGCCGCTGCGATGTGTTCGCGCTCGATCAGGACGAGACCGGCGTGCGGGTCCGCTACGAAGACCTTTCCAGCGGCAGCCTCAGCGAGGTCCGCGCCGGCTATGTGATCGGCTGCGACGGCGCGCGCTCTCTCGTTCGGCGCTTCATCGGTTCTGGCATGGACGATCTGGGCTTCCATGAGCGCTGGCTGGTGATCGACGTGCTGCTCAAGCGCGCGCGCGACGACCTCGGCGACTATAGCCTCCAGCATTGCGATCCCCAGCGGCCGGCGACCTATGTGCGCGGCACCGGCACGCGGCGGCGCTGGGAGATCACGGTTCTCCCGGACGAGGATTCGAACGATGTCGCGCAGCCGGCAAAGGTCTGGGAGCTATTGTCGCGCTGGATCACGCCTGAGGATGCCGAGCTCGAGCGCGCCGCGGTCTACACTCTTCATTCCGTCATCGCGCAGCAATGGCGCAGCGAACGGCTGCTGCTCGCAGGCGATTCCGCGCACCAGACCCCGCCCTTCCTTGGCCAGGGCATGTGTGCCGGCATCCGCGATGCCGCCAACCTCGCCTGGAAGCTCGCCGCGGTCATCCGCAATGGCGCCTCACCAGACATACTCGACACCTATCAAAGCGAACGCCAACCGCATGTGCGCGAGTTCATCGAGCTCGCCATTCGCCTGGGCGGCGTCATCAACACCAAGGCGATCGAAGCAGGCCTGGCCGCCGGCCAAGCGCGTGAAAATGCGCCCGTGAAGCTGGAGGTGAAAAAGCCCCTGCTCGGCCCCGGACTCGCGCTCGGCGACCTGCCGCTCGCCGGACATCTCGCGCCGCAGTTCATGCTGAATGACGGCCGTCGCGGCGACGACCGGATCGGCTACAGCCATGTCCTCCTCGTCGAGAGCGCGGCGCGTCTCGCTCTCTCGCAGCCCGGGATCAAAGTCCTGACCAGCGACGATGCCGAGGGCATCGGGCCCTGGCTGCGCGAGCACGGCATCACCGCCGCGCTCGTTCGCCCCGACCGCTACATCCGCGGCACCGCCCGCAACGATGCCGAGCTCGACCGGCTCATCGCCGCCATCACGCCTCCCACCCACGTGCCGTCCGCGGCCTGACCGAACACCTCCCGAGGATATCTCATGAAGCTGCTCTCTTTCATCGCCAACGGCCGCGCCTCCTTCGGGGCCGTCAAGGACAATGGTGTGGTCGACCTCGGCACGCGCATGGCGCCCTGCACCACGCTACGGCAGTTGCTCGAAGCCGGTCGCGTGGCCGAGGCGGCAAAGCTGGTCGCGTCCAGCGCGCCCGATCATGCGCTCGACAAGATCACCTTCGCGCCCGTCATCCCCGATCCCGGCAAGATCATCTGCGTCGGCTTGAATTATCGCGACCACGTCGCCGAAACCGGCCGCACCGTGACCGAGAAACCGGCTCTGTTCGTCCGTTTCCCCTGCAGCCAGGTCGGCCATCTCCAGCCCATCGTGAAGCCAAGGGTGAGCGACGATTTCGACTACGAGGGCGAGCTCGCGCTCGTTATCGGCAAGCAAGGCCGCCACATCGCAGCATACCACGCGTTCGACCATATCGCCGGCTATGCCTGTTACAACGAAGGCAGCATCCGCGACTGGCAGCGCCACACCAGCCAATTCCTTTCCGGCAAGACCTTTGAGGAGAGCGGCAGCTTTGGCCCGTGGCTGGTGACGGCGGACGAGATCCCCGATCCGTCGAGGCTCACGCTGCAGACGCGGCTGAACGGCACGGTGGTGCAGGACACCACCACCGATCTCCTGATCACCGCCATTCCCGAGCTCATCGCCTACATCTCGACGATCTGCCCACTCGTCCCCGGCGACGTCATCGTCACCGGCACGCCGGGCGGCGTTGGCGCCAAGCGCACGCCGCCTTTGTGGATGCGCCCTGGCGACACCGTGGAGGTCGAAATCTCCGGCATCGGAACGCTCCGCAACAAGGTCATTGCCGAGGCGGCCTGACCACCGCGACCGATCAATCAACGACAAAATCAGGAAACGCCATGGCCACTCTCCGCAGCCCATCCACCGCCATCCTGCTGATCACGCTGGCATTCGCAGGCACTGCGCGCGCCGAGATTAGCGGTGACGCCGTCCGCATCGGCGTCCTCACCGACATGAACGGCATTTTCGCAACCGCGATGGGCCCGGGCTCGGTCGAGGCGGCGCGGATGGCGGCTGAGGAGTTCGGCGGCAAGATCAACGGCAAGCCGATCGAGATCTTGCAGGCCGACCACCAGAACAAGCCGGACCTCGCCGCCTCTCTCGCGCGAAAATGGTTCAGCGACGGCGTGCAGGCGATCGCGGATGGCGGCAGCTCCGGTGCGGCACTTGCGGTGCAGGAGCTCGTGCGCGGCAACGGGAAAATCTTCCTCGTCTCCGGCGCCGGCGCCAACCAGCTCACCGATGAGGCCTGCGCGCCATCGAGTGTGCAGTGGACCCAGGACGCCTATTCCACCGCAACTGCGGTCGTCTCCGGCGTCCTGCAGACCAGCAAGGAGCCTTGGTTCTTCATCACCGGCGATTATGCCTTCGGCCATTCGATCGAGGCGACCGCGCGGGATCGTATCGCCGCACTCGGCGGCAAGGTCGCCGGCAGCGTCAAAGCCCAGCTCGGCACGCCCGACTACTCATCGTTCCTGCTCCAGGCGCAGTCCTCGGGCGCAAAAATCCTCGCGATCAACGTCGCCGGCGACAACGCCACCGCGATCAAGCAGGCAGAGGAATTCGGTCTCGCCGACCAGGGCATCAAGATCGTGCCGATGTCGTTCCAGAACGTCGATATCGAGGCGGTCGGCCTGAAGGCCACGCGTGGCGACCTCATCGTCACCTCGTTCTTCGAGGACGTCTCGCCGGCGGCCCGAAAGTTCTCCGATGCGTTCTACGCGCGCCGCAAGTCGATGCCGTCGCAGATCCAGGCCGGCGTCTATTCGGCCGTGCGACACTATCTGCAAGCCGTGAAGGACACCGATTCCGATGACAGCGCGACGGTGATGGCGAAGATGAAGGCGACACCGGTGTCGGACGCCTACACCACCAACGGCCGCATCCGCGAGGACCAGCGCATGGTGCACGATCTCTATCTGGTGCAGGTCAAGACGCCAGAGGAATCCAAGGGCCCGTGGGACTTCGTCAAGCTGGTCGCGACCATCCCGCCCGACCAGGCTTTTCGACCGCTCGATCGCAGCAAGTGCAGCCTGGTAGGTAAATAATCTTTAGGCCAGATAGCGCGTGAGGTAGCCTTCCATGGCGTAGAGCGCGCAGAGCGCGAGGCTCGACCACACGGCGGCACTGAAATACAGGAACATCCAGGTCAGCTCGCCCTTCCAATGCGCGATGTCGTGGGTCACCACCCAGCGCGTCGAGACGTCATGCAGGCCTTCGAGGAAGCCCAGGAACCTGCCGCCCTCTTCATGCCCGGCCCGCCAGCGGCTGAGGTACATGGGAACGTCGACGGTGACGAGGAAGGCGAGGAAGCAGGCGATACCGATGATGCCGGCGGTCAGCGCCCAGCGCACCGGGCCCTGGAATTCCGGCATCAAGCGGCACAGCGCAATGCCGGCGAGGAAGAAAGTCACCGCCCACAACGAATTCTCGATCGCATTGAAGAGGAAGTTGGTGGTGACCACCGCGTACCAGGAGAAGCACTCCGCGATGATGATGATCGGCACGATCACGAGCGCGATGTTCACCACGGTCTCGGCGCCGGTCATGTGGCCAAGCTGATGCAGGATGATCGCCCATTGCGCGGCGAAGCAGACCTCGGCGATGGTTGCGACCGTGCGGCCGACGAAGACGCTCGACAGCCAGGTGTCGAACAAACAGATACGCTGCACGTCGGCGCGCGGCAGCACCGAGCGGAAGGCGCAGCCGAACACATAGCCCGCGCAGAGCAGGAACATCAGGCCGATATCCGAACCGCCGCCGACGCTGCCGGCAACGGTTGGATAGAATTCGCGGTACAACATGAACCAGACGAGGATGTTGGCCGCGCTGACAAGCGTCAGTGACCCCCACCACCACGCGAGGGGATTTGACCGCGCCTGCCACTGCAACATGAATCGCTCCGCCGTAGTCAATATGACATTCAACAGTAGCAATTCTGTCATAATACTGCAGCACGGCGCGACAAAAATCTGCGCGACGACGCTGTCATAATTGGGCTGGGCGCTGTCATAATTGCGACGGTGACTGCTGGCCCACACGTCTACGAACTCATTCCGGAGACACCTCTTCGGCGCCCCCGGAATAGCGCGGGGAACCTATTTCTTCAGCCCCGCCACATACGCCGCGAGCTTGTCCAGCGTCTGGTAGCCGTACTCGACGGCACCGAAGCCGATCATGCCGTCGCGCTGTTCGGTGCTCCCGGCCAGCTGCCGCATCATCAGCACGGTCTTGCCGTTGCTCTGCTCGGCAAAGGTGATGGTGAAGCGAAACATGCCGGGATCGTGGTCCTGATCGTCGCCATGGTCCATCTCCATCAGCTTCGGCCGTTCGATACGGCGGAAGCGCATGCGGTTCGGATAGACGGTGCCGTCGGGGCCGATCATGTTGAAGCGCCAGACGCCGCCGACACGCACGTCGATCTCGAAGGTCTCGATCTCAAATCCCTTCGGCCCGAACCATTGCGGCAGATGCTTCGGGTCTGACCAGGCCTCGAACACCAGATCGCGCGGCGCGTCGATCACGCGCGACATCACGATCTCGCGGTCGATCGACCATTGCGACAGGGCAGCATTGGCAGAATTCGTCATCACTCGGCACCTTTCCGTTTGCTTGTCTTGTTAGTGGTCTTGTCGGTCGTCTTGGACGGCCGCTTGGCGGCCGCCCTCTCCTTCTTGAGCTTCATCACGTAAGCCTCGAACCGGTCGAGCCGCGCCTCCCAGATCGCGCGCTGGTGCTGGAACCAGTCTTCCGCACCGACGAGCGCATCCGGGCTGAGGCGGCAGGTCCGCACGCGGCCGGACTTCTCCGACTGCACGAGCCCGCTCAGCTCCAGCACGTGGATGTGCTTCATGAAGCTCGGCAGTGCCATCTCGAAGGGCTCCGCGAGTTCGCCGACCGAGGCCTCGCCGGCGCACAGCCGCATCACGATCGCCCGCCGCGTGGGATCGGCGAGCGCTGCAAAGACATGGTCGAGCTGGGATAATTGGTTAGCCATGTAGCTAACTATAAGTCTGCCGCGATCCGGCGTCAACAATTGTTAGCTCATGAGCTAAGTATTTTTGGGGAACCGTCGACATGGAACCCACACGCGCAATCGTGAATTGGACGCCGGGCCCGCTCCGCTAAAATGTCTGCTGGGGCACATCGCATCATACATCGGATCACGTGCCGCCTGTTGTCATCTCACCGCAAATCACAAGGCGATCCCTCGCCTGCGCCGCGCTTGTTCCCTTTGCGGCTGCGCTGGCCGGGTCACGCCGCGCATCGGCGGATTCCGACATGATTGCGCAGATGCGCGACATCGTCGCCGCCGAACTCGCACCCACCGCGACATCGGAGCATCCGGGCAGCCTTGCCGCCGCGCTCTATGCCGGCCGCCATGTCGAATTCTTCACCTACGGCTTCGCAGACGACGCCACCAAGCGGCCGGTGACGCCGGACACGCTGTTCAATCTCGCTTCTTTACGAAAACCGTTCGAGGCGACGCTGGTGGCGCTCGGGACGCTCCGCGGCGAGCTGCGGCTCGACGATCCCCTGCCGAAATATCTGCCTGAGCTCAACGGCGATTATATCCGTCACGTCACCGTAGGCGAGCTCGCCACGCACACCTCGGGGCTGCTGCTGCCGACCGATCACCCTCCATGGCCGAATGATTCCTACTCGCAGGCGCAATTCATCGCGATGCTCAACGCCTGGGCGCCGCCCGCGGGCGTCGCGCCCGGCAAGCAGCGAATCTACAGTCATGCAGGTTACGTCCTGCTCCAGCTTGTACTCGAGCGCTGCTATCGCACGCCGATTGCAAAACTGGTCGAGAGTCGCATCCTCGCACCGCTCGACATGCACGCCACGTCCCTTCCCGAACGCGGACCTGACAACCGCGCGATCATGGACGACGCCACCATGCGGCGCGTCGCGCAGGGCTATTCCGACCAGGGCACGGCGATCGGCCCGATCGGCAATCAGCAGAGCTATTTCGACTTCCCCGGCACCGGCCAGATGTTCTCGTCCGCACGGGATATTTCAACTTTCGTTGCGGCCTGCGTCGACGGCCGTTCGATCGATCCGCATTTGCGCGAAGCGCTGCGAATGACACAGCGCGAAAGTTTCCACGTCGACCAAAGGTTCGGCCAGGCCACGTTCGGCCAGGCCATGGCCTGGGAGACCGTGCACCTGCCCGGCGTCACCGTGATCGACAAGCCGGGCGGCCTCAACAACGCCTCCGGCTATGTCGGCCTCGTGCCGGCGCGCCGGATCGGCATCGTGCTGCTCGCCAATCGCGGCGAATACCCGCACGAGATCGCGCGCTACAAGATCTTGCCCGCACTGGCGCGACTCGTCGCCCCACATTGATGACCTGTCTCAGACCGAGCGCGTCAACCCGCCGTCGACGCGGATGTTCTGGCCGGTGATGTAGGCGGCACCGTCGGATGCCAGGAACGACACCGTCGCCGCGATCTCCTCAACCTTGCCGTAGCGCTTCATCGGCACGCTGTCGCGTCGTGCATCCAGCTGCGGCAGGCTATCGATCCAGCCCGGCAGCACATTGTTCATGCGGATGTTGTCGGCCGCATGGGTGTCGGTAAAAATTTTCGTGAAGGCGGCGAGGCCTGCGCGGAACACCGCCGAGGTCGGAAACATTGCGCTCGGCTCGAACGCCCAGGCGGTCGAGATATTGATGATGGCGCCTCCCTTCTGCGCCTGCATCGCCGGCATCACCAGCCGGGTTGGACGGATCACGTTCAGCAAATACGTATCGAGACCGACGTGCCATTGCTCGTCGGTGATCTCCGTGATCGCCGCGCGCGGGCCGTGGCCGGCGCTGTTGACGAGCACGTCGATGCGCCCCCACTTTGCCAGCGCGCCATCGACGAGCCGCTTGAGATCGTCATTGGACTTGTTCGAGCCCGTCACGCCGAACCCGCCGAGCTCGGCCGCGAGTGCCTCGCCCTTGCCGGAGGACGACAGGATCGCGACGCGAAAGCCGTCGGCTGCGAGCCGCCGCGCGGCTCCTGCCCCCATGCCGCTGCCGCCCGCGGTGACGAGTGCGACCTTCTCTGCTGCCATGATCGATGATCCCTGTGATAGCCTTGAGGCGAACCGAAGGCTCAGCCTGTCATCAGGCCTTCTACAACCAGACTTACCCGCAGACCAGACGTGCCCGCAAACCAGACTTGCCAACAAGCCCACCGCCACGAGGCTATGCGTCATGAGCGATTTGCAGATCCGCAATTTGCGCCTAGAGGAGATCTCCATCGCGATCGACTGGGCCGCGGCGGAGGGGTGGAATCCCGGCCTGCGCGACGCCGCCTGCTTCGCAATCCCGGACGCGCAAGGCTTCTTCGTCGGCGAGATCGACGGCGACCCTGTCGCCGCCGTCTCCTGCGTCAACTACGACGAGCGCTTCGCCTTCCTCGGCTTCTACATCGTGCGCGCGGGTTTTCGTGGCAGAGGTCACGGCCTGCGCATCTGGAAGGCCGCGATCGCGCATGCGGGCTCGCGCGTGATCGGGCTCGACGGCGTCGTGGAGCAGCAGGACAATTACAGAAAATCCGGCTTCCAGCTCGCTTACGCCAATATCCGCTATGGCGGCACTATCACCGCACCACCGAAGCCGCCCGCCGATGTCGTTGCGCTCGACACGATCCCGTTTGCGGATCTTGAAGCAGATGACGCCACAGTCTTCCCTGCCCCGCGCAACGCCTTCCTGCACACCTGGATCGACACGCCCGGCCATGTTGGCCGCGCACTGCTGCGCGATGGCAAGCTCGCCGCGTGGGGCGTGATCCGACCCTGCCGGACCGGCCGCAAAATCGGTCCGCTCGTGGCAAACGGCCGCGCGGCGGCGCACGCGATCGTGCAGGCCCTGCTGGCCGGCGGAAGCGATGGAGAAATCTTCCTGGATGTGCCCGCCGTCAATCGCGAGGCGATTGCACTCGCGGAATCGCTTGGGCTGAAGCCGGTGTTCGAGACGGCGCGAATGTACACAGGGCCTATCACGCCGCTGCGGATCGACCGCGTCTTCGGCGTGACGAGCTTCGAGCTCGGCTAGCGCTCAGTAGCAGCGCATGATGTTGACGGTGTGCTCGCCGCCACCGCGGCCGGGCACCGTCACGGATTCGGTCGGACAGCTCGGCACATAGGGCCGATCGGACGGCACGACGTTCGGCGGGAAGCGATGCGCCCAGTCCCAGGGAACGTCGTAGGTGTAGGTATAACGAACATCGTTGGTGACGGGCTGCCCGGCATCGGCGAAGGGCTCGCTGTAGCTTGCGCCGTCGTTGAAGAAGCCGCCGCCGCCCGGCCAATAGACCCAAGGATTGTTGCGGCCAATGTTGCGGCCGCGGAACCGCGCGCCCGGCGCGATCGGCGGACGTGCGGCAGCCGGCGGTGCGGCAGCGGCCACCACGCCATGCGGGGCGGCGCCGCCCGGTCGTGCAAAACTGTCGCTGGCGGGAAGGAACAGCGCGGCTGCGCTGAGCGAGGCGAGCAAGGCCCCTTTTGATCTGGACATCATGATACGCACCAACTCGTTTGGCTTCGCAGATAGCGGCTCCCCACCGCACGCTAGGCCGGGCTGTCGCCCACCCGCAAACGTATAATTAATTGTTGGTTAAGGCACGGGATTAACGGGGAACCCGGTGCGGCAGAACGCCCGAATTTTCGTCCGGTTTCGGGGGTTTCGTTCCAACGAATGCCGCCCGTCAGCGGCCCTGTTGCTTGCGCAGCCAGTCCAGCATGTCCTGCGCATTTCCGGTGCCCTGCGACACGATCGCGGTGTCGCCGCCGCTGCGACGGTAGACCGTGGTGCGGCCCGGTTCCTTGTCGACCTTGACCTTGGCCTGCGCCGGATCGCCGCTTTGGGTAATGACCGTCGTCCCGTTTTCGTCTTGGACCACAGTGGTGTGGCCGTCACCGCTCTCGCCGGCCCCGGCCGGCGCCATCGCAATTGAGATCATGAGGGTCATTCCGGATGCGAGCAGGAGGAACTTCATGTCACGCCTCTTCATCTCGATTATCGTCCGAACTGGAATATGGCCGACCAGTTGAACCGTCCGAACTGCCTGACCGCCCCCGTGTTCATGTCGCCGATCTGGAGCAGAAGCGCATTGGTCGAATTGCCGACCTGGGTGATATCCGCGATGTTGCTGACACCCGATTGTCCGATCAGCGCGTTGGTCGTGCTGCCGACCTGAATCACATCGACATAATTGCGCGTCCCGTTCTGGACAATGGTCGCATCGACGGTGCCCGTCCCGATCTCGATCACGCGCGCGATGTTGATGCGGCTGTTCTCCACGATCGTGACCGGCTGCGGGTTATTGCCGAATTCCACGACCGTCTCGATGCTCACATTCCTGTTGCTCCAGGAGAGCCCGGACCCACCAATGGCTGGCGAGGGCCTGGATCCTGCGGACGCCTCGGACGCAACGCTGACGGTGGCGAGCAACGCCGCCAACGCCAGGAACTCTCTACCATGTCTCATCGCCTTGCCTCATCAGCTCAGGGACTGGTCTGAACCACCGTCGATGAGTTAACCGCGCCGAATTGTGCGATCGCCCCCGTATTCATGGCGCCGAGCTGAGACACGAGGCTCGTCGCCGACTGGCCGGTCTGGCCGACAAAGGCGAAATTATTCACCCCCGCCTGCCCGACCGACGTCGATGTCGTTCCGCCGAATTGCAGGATGCCGACCGCGTTGTTGGTGCCGTTCTGGACCACCGTCGCGCTGGTGTTGCCACCGATCATGAACACGCCCGCTGCGTTGAGCTGGCTGTTCTGGTTCAGCACCACAGGCGGCCCACCGATCGACACGATGGTTTTCATGTCCATGCTGTCAGCGCTGGCCGGTTCGGCTGCACAACAGAACGCGAGAAGTGCGACCCACGCGGCGCCTGGAATGTATTTCATGACAGACCTCACCGCGGTTACGGAGCTTGCTGGAGAACGGTCGAGCCGTTCAGGATCCCGAGCTGGAGCACGCCGGCCGCATTATTTGCGCCGATCTGGCCGATCAGGCTCGTGTTGGAGCCGCCGGCCTGGCCGGCCAACGCCGTGTTGGTCGCGGTCGCCGTGGTGCCGCCCTGCCCAATCACCGAATTATTCACGGTGAAGAGCGAGCCCATCTGCAGCGTCGTTGCGGTGTTGGTGGCGCCGAACTGCATGGTCGTGGCGCTGTTGCTGGTGCCGCCGCTCTGGGAGATGAAGGAGTTGTTCGTTGCACCGAATTGCAACACGCTGGCCGAGTTGCCGGCCTGGGCATCGACAGCGGTCAGCAAGCTGAATGCGATGGCTTTCGCGACAATAAATTTGGTTTTCATGTCATTTCCTCCGCGGAAGCCGGCCTCCTCAATTGGTCGACCGGCCCGATTGCGGTGCTTGCAAGAATGGCCCGGACGCGCCGCGCTGTGGCGCGCCCGGCCAAACGGGGCTGGTTCAGTGCGCCGTCTGAGAGACGCCGCTGGTGTTGACGCCGAACACACTGATCTGCGCGATGCCGGCGGCGTTGTTCTGCAGTCCGGCAGGCCCGAACGAATTCTGGGTGACGGAGCTGCCGTTGTTGCCGAACGCCACCTGGCCGGTGCTGGACGAGTTCTGGATGCCGGCCTGGTTCACCGTGCTCGCGTTGTTCAGCGAGGCCGAGCTTGCGCCCTGCATGGTGGACTGGCCGTTCAGGAGGCCGACCTGCGTGGTTGACGAAGTGTCATTGGTGAGACCGTTCTGCGTCGTGCTCGAGGAGTTGATGACGCCGAGCTGCACGGTGGTCGAGGTGTTGGCGGCCTGTGCGGCAGACGACAGGGCGAACACGGCAACGGAAGCGAGGAGCAATTTGCGCATGGAGTATTCCTTTCGGTTCAAGTTGTCTAACCAGGTTACGAATGCCGTCTTGGAGGAGGTCGACATCGTGGGATGACTCTGAACCGATCGTGCTCCGTACGACAGACTGCAGTTCATGCTAATCGGTAAGGACTAGACGTCGTGCAGCAAGTCGCCGCTCGAAGCGCTAGCTATGCGGTTGGTCCGCAGCAGCGCGCGCCGCCACGTCGCGCGCCATGCTGTCGACCAGCCGCACTACTTCGATCGGCGAACGCAATTCCAGCTTGCGCATCATCCGGGCGCGATGAACTTTCGCCGTCACTTCGCTCACGCCGAGCCGTGCCGCGATCTGCTTGGCGACGAGCCCTTCGGCCATCAACAGCATGATCTCGCGCTCCCGCGCCGTCAGCGTCTCGACGCGCTGCCGGGCATCGCGTACGGCGTTTTCGCGCTCCATTCGCTTGCGGTCGCGCTCGATGCCGTGTCTGATCGCGTCGAGGATTTCCTGCTCGCGAAAGGGTTTCGGCAGAAACTCCACTGCGCCGCGCTTCATGGCCTCGACCGAGACGCGGACGTCGGAATGGCCGCTGATGAAGACGATCGGAATGGGTACGCCCGTCTCGGCCAGCCGGCGCTGAAGCTCGAGCCCGGTGGGCGACGTGCCGGGAAAGCGGACGTCGAGCACGAGACACGAAGGACCGTCGGAAAGACGCTCTCCGAGAAACTCGTCTGTCGAGGCAAACAATTTGACCTGGTGTCCGGTCTCTTCGCAGAGACTTCCAATCGCATTTCGAATCTGAACTTCGTCGTCAACGATATAAACTGTGGCTTGAGCCGAACTCATGGCAGCAGACTCCCCGGCTTGGGGCTCGATGAGCAAGCAACGAGCCATCCATTCTTCTTGCAAGCGACAACAAGGTGCTTGGACAACAAGGTGCTTGGATGAATTCGTGGGGATCGCGCCAACAGCGTCGGTCCACCGATTCCACGTCTTAGGGCCATCACGCCCTGAAGACGAGTGAAGGCGTTCACATATCGGGCTTCGTGATGGGAAGGCTGCGATCGCGCCAGCGGCGGCATCGCGGCGAGATGCGGCATCGAGAGTGCGGCAATCCTGGATCGTGGCCGCGATATCGCCGACTGCGTCATGGCGTCGCCACCCATGCGCCGACTTGAACGCCGCCCACTGGCCGCTTTGGCCAGATCATACGGGAGGTTCAGTCAGTCCATCGAGTTCGATACCGCGCGCCTCATATCGATACGCCCCGTATGGAGTCCCGGCAAGTTACGAAAGGTCGCGCCCTCGGACTTTACTTTTGGATCGTGAGACACGCCCGACCGTCGCCCCTGCCGCGACGACATATTGACGATCGATATCGCCTCGGATGATTTGCAACCATAGCGCGATATTCGAATTTGCCGCCAACAAGGCTATTTCAAGAAGGCGGGTTTTTGATATGCGATTTGTGCCAATTATTGCCTTGCTCGGAACTGCATGCGGCCTCGCCGCGACCTACGCCGCGGGACCGGCCGCCATCGCCGGCGCCGCCGGCAGCGCGGCTGGCAAGGCGGCTGGCAAGGCGGCTCGCGTCTATGACTCGACGAAGCGGCTCCTGGTGCCCGCGACAAGCGAAACCCCGACCTTCGGATCGGACGCGCCCGTGTTCCGCTATGCCGCGATACAGCGCGGCAGCATCGAACAGACCGTCACCGTTACGGGCGCCCTGCAACCCGTCAAGACGATCGAGGTCGGCTCGCAACTGTCCGGGCAGCTCGCCCGCGTCTATGTCGATTTCAACGACACCGTCAGCAAGGACCAGCCCCTTGCCCTGATCGATCCCCGCAGCTTCGCGGCCAAGGTCGACGAAGCCAAGGCGGCGCTGGCGGTCTCCGACTCCTTGGTCGACATCGAGCGGGCCAAGCTTGATCGTGCCCGGATCGATCTGCAAAACGCCAAGGGCAGCCGGGAGGTGCTCGTCGCCAAGCTCGACAGCGCCCAGGCGGTCAAGGCGTCCGCGCAGAAGACCCTGCAGCGCAAACTGGCGCTCCAGTCGCAAAACGTCGTGGCAACGTCCACCGTCGACGATGCGCAGACGGAGTTCACCGCGCGCGTGGCCCAGGAGCGTGAGGCCGAAGTGATGATGTCCCTCAATGCCTATTCGGTGGACGGCGCGCAGGCCGACGTCCGCCGGATCGAGGCCGAGCTGGACCAGGCCAGAATGGCAGTGCCGGAGAAAGCCGCTGTCCTTGCGGCAGCACAGGCCGATCTCGACCGCACCGTGATCCGCTCGCCTATCGACGGCGTCGTGGTGGGCCGATTCGTCAATGAAGGCCAGACTCTGGCGGTTGGCCTGGAATCGCGCGCGACCTTCTTGGTCGCCCATCGCCTGGAAGACATGGAGATCCACGCGCAAGTCGACGAAGCCGATATCGGCCGCATCGCGGCCGGCCAGCGCGCTCATTTCACGGTCGATGCCTATCCCGACCGCCGCTTCGAGGCGGCGGTGCGGCAGGTGCGCAAGGCGCCGCAAAACCAGCAGCACGTGGTCACCTACACGGTCGTGCTGTCGACCTCCAATCTCGACGGTGCGCTGCTCCCGGGAATGACGGCCCTGGTCAAGATCGTGATCGAGCAGCAGGACGACGTGTTGAAGGTGCCGCTGGCCGCGCTGCGGTTCCAGCCTTCGGGCGCGCGGGCGGATGCATCCCCCGGACGCAGCGGGGTTTGGCTGCGCACCGCCAGCGGCGCACTTCAGCGCGTCCCCGTGACAGTCGGCGCGGCGGGCACGGAACAGGTGGCACTCAAGAGCGGAGAGCTAGTCGAGGGCAACCAGGTCGCCGTCGGACAGGCGATCCGGCCGGCCGGCATGGAAATTCTTGGCATCAGGTTCGGATCATGACAGCCACCTTGCCCCTCATCAGTCTCCGGTCCGTCGGCAGGACCTACCGCACCGACGGGATCGCAGTCACGGCCGTGCGCAATGTCAGCTTTGACGTCGATCAGGGCGAGATCCTCGCCGTGATGGGGCCGTCGGGTTCCGGCAAATCCACGCTGATGAACATGATCGGATTGCTCGACCTCCCGAGCGAGGGTGCGATCTATCTCGAGGGGACGAATGTCGCCGACCTCTCGGAAGACCGCAGATCGACCTTGCGCGCCCGCAGCATCGGCTTCGTGTTCCAGTCCTACAATCTGCTCGCGCGCCACAACGCGATCGAGAATGTCGCCCTGCCGCTGGTCTATTGCGGCGTGGGTCACAAGGAACGCCTTGGCCGCGCCGAGCAGAGCCTGGAAGCCGTCGGCATGCTGCACCGGGCGCATCACTTTCCGCGGCAATTGTCGGGCGGCGAGCAGCAGCGCGTCGCCATCGCGCGCGCGCTGATCGCCTCGCCGCTGATCATCCTTGCAGACGAACCGACCGGCGCACTGGACAGCCGCACCGGCGCCGAGATCCTGGCGCTGTTTGCCGCACTGAACCAGACCGGCCAGACCATCGTGATGATCACGCACGATCCCGGCATCGCGACCCAGTGCAGGCGCACCATCCACCTGCATGACGGCGAACTCGTCGGCGACGAGACGCAAATTCCGTTGATACCGAAACGGAGCGTCGCGTCATGACGATGCTCCAGGGTTTTCAGATCGCTCTCCACGCCTTGCGCCTCAACCCGCTGCGCAGCTTCCTGACCATGCTCGGCATCGTGATCGGCGTCGCTTCGATCGTGACGGTCTTCGCGATTGGCGCCGGCGCGCAGTTGCGGCTGCAGGAGCAGATCCGCTCGATCGGCGCCAACGTGCTGATGATCACGCCCGGCGCAGTCTACCAGGGCGGCGTACGCCTCAAGGACGGCAGCAAGCTGACGATGACCGAAAGCGACGTGCAGGCCATCCTCGAGCAAATCCCGGAGATCCAGGCAGCGGCCGGCTCGATCGCCGGAACGGCGCAGGTCATCCATGAGGGCAAGAACTGGAACACGACGATCAATGGCACGACGACCGGCCATTTCATGGTGCGCGACTGGCAGCTTTCCTCGGGGCGCTACTTTTCCAGCGCCGAGGAGGCTGCGGCCGGAAAGGTCGTGATCCTCGGGAGCACGGTCGCGCGCGAGCTTTTCGCGCCGGATGCCGACCCCATTGGCGCGCAGATCAGGATCATGAAGGTTCCGCTCGAAGTGGTCGGCGTCCTCGATCGCAAGGGCCCCGCACAGGATGACGTCGCCTTCGTCCCCCTCACCACGGCCAAGCTCCGGTTCCTCGGCAGCGCCAGCAACATCAACCGGGATTCGGTCGCCTACATCATTGCCAAGGTGGCCGCCGACGGTCAGATGGCGGGAGCGCGTTCGGAAATCGAAGGCCTGCTGCGGCAGCGGCATCGCGTCCCGGCCGGTCAGGAGGACGACTTCAAGGTTCAGGATCCGGCCGCCGCCATGGAAGCGCAGCAGGGAGCGATCCGCACCGTGGCGCTCCTGCTCGTCGCCATCGCCTCGGTCTCTCTGCTTGTCGGCGGCATCAGCATCATGAACGTCATGATCGTGTCGGTGACCGAGCGCACCCGCGAAATCGGCATCCGCCGCGCACTCGGCGGGCGGATGCGGGACATCCGTCTCCAGTTTCTCTGCGAAGCGCTCGTGCTCTGTCTGCTCGGCGGCGCCATCGGCGTCCTCAGCGGCGTCACGCTGTCGATGACAGTCGCGCGCATGGCTGGCTGGATCACGTCCATCGACAGCGAAGCCATTGCCCTGGCCCTCGCCTTCTCGATCGCGACCGGCCTCATCTTCGGTTTCTATCCTGCACATAAGGCGTCCAAGCTTAGTCCAATCGAGGCGCTCAAGACGGAGTGAGAACATGCTGGGTTGGCCACGACATCAAACCACAGGCCAGGGAGGAGCTAGTCATGAGTCCGGATCCGAAAGATTTGATTACGCCGACGCCGCGTGAGCGCGAGCTGATGATGCTCATCGCGCGCGGACTGCAGAACAAGAACATCGCCTACGAGCTCAAGATCTCGGAGAATACGGTGCGGGCGCATATCGGCAACATCATGCGCAAATACCGCCTCCATAACCGGACGCAGATCGCGATCGTCTATGCGCTCAAGGCAGCTCCGCTTTCGCCGCGGCGCGATCCGATCAGGAACGGAGCCAGTCCGGCAGAGGCCAAGCCGGTGCAGGCTCTCGCACAAAATCCGCAAGTGCCGACAGTGCCGGAATGACCGTCCCGGCCACAATCCCTTTCGTCACCCGTCGGGCAAAACACCAATGCCCCGGGTCAAGAGTGTATCGACAAAATATTTCTCTTTATTAGAATTCGGAATTTTGTTAGAAATTATTCACTGAGGGGCGTATCGCGATCGTCACGAACGCGGGCCGGACGATGGTGGACGTGGGTCACATCGGCGCGGCTCCCGGCCTTCCCTGCGCCCTCTTTCAATGGAGGGTGATGCGACGAAGCAAAGCTCGGGCGACACGAAAGCGCCCCCGCGCCACCCAGCAATGACGAAACAGTGGACGCCGGGCCACCTTCCCGTCACTTCTGCATATACACTCGCTCTTGTAACAAAACTGTCACGCAGCAAAACTAAACGAATGCCGGGGGCCGCGGTTCGGCGGCCAAGCCGCCTCACCGCTAGGAGATTTTGATGCGCCGTTCACTGGTGTTGCTGTCAGCCGGACTGACAGTGCTTTCCACCGGATTTGCCTCCGCCCAGAACAACACGCCCCGCAACCTGATCCTGTTCATCCCCGACGGGCTGCGCGCACTGAAGATCACCCCCGAGACCGCGCCGGCCATGGCCGCGGTTCGCGACAAGGGCGTCAACTTCAAGAACTCGCATTCGCTGTTCCCGACCTTCACCATGGCCAATGGCTCGGCGATGTCGACCGGCCACTATCTCGGCGACACCGGCGTGTTCTCCAACACGATCTGGACCAACTACACCTCAGGTCCCGCCGGCGACACCGTGGTCCCCTTCATCGAGAACGACGCCGTGCTCGGCGACATCGACGAGCATTTCAAGGGCGACTATCTCAACGAAGAGACCGTGTTGAAGATGGCCCGCGACAAGGGCCTGAGCACCGCTGCGATCGGCAAGGTCGGCCCGACCTATCAGTGGGATCACACCGATCATCCGGAGAAGCCGGGCAAGCACTCGATCGTCATCGACGATGCCACCGGCAGCAAGGCCGGCGTGGCGCTGTCGGACGAGACGAAGGACGCGCTGACCAAGGCCGGTCTCGCCCGCACCACCCCCGGCCGCGGCGACAACGGCAAGGCGGGCGATGCCAAGACGCCCGGCACCACCACGGCCAACGTGGTGCAGCAGGCCTATTTCGCCGACGTCGCCACCAAGGTGGTGCTGCCGATGTTCAAGGCGCGCAACAAGCCGTTCGTGCTGGTGTTCTGGTCGCGCGATCCTGACGGCACCCAGCATAACCAGGGTGACAGCCTCAACCAGATCCTGCCGGGCATCAACGGCCCGAGCACGATGGCCAGCATCAAGAACGCCGACAACAACCTCGCCCAGATCCGCAAGGCGCTGGACGAGCTCGGCCTTGCCGCCAACACCAACATCATGATCCAGGCCGACCACGGCTTCTCGACCATCTCCAAGGAGAGCAAGACCAGCCCCTCGGCCAAGGTCAGCTATGACGACACGCCGAAGGACTTTTTGCCGATGGGCTTCCTCGCCCTCGATCTGGCCAAGGCGCTCGACCTGCCGCTGTTCGACCCCAACGACAAGAACGCCGCCGTCACCGGTAACGCCCATCCGAAGGCCGGCAACGGCGTGCTCGGCAAGGATCCGACCAAGCCCGACCTCGTCGTCGCCACCAATGGCGGCTCAGACCTGATCTACCTCCCGAACAAGGACAAGAAGCTGGCGGCCAAGACCATCAAGGCGCTGATGGAGCAGGACTACGTCTCCGGCCTGTTCGTCGACGACCAGCTCGGCCGCTTCCCCGGCACCCTGCCGCTGTCGAGCATCAATCTGCGCGGCAAGGCGGCAACGCCGACGCCGGCGATCGTGGTCAACTTCCGCTCCTATGCCAGCGAGTGCGGCGAGGCGCCGACCAACTGCTCGGTGCAGGTGGCCGACACCGTGCTGCGCCAGGGCCAGGGCATGCATGGCAGCTTCAGCCGCGGCGACACCTACAACTTCATGGCTGCGATCGGACCGGACTTCAAAGCCGGCTTCGTCGACGAGCTGCCGGTCAGCAATGCCGACGTCGGCATGACCGCGGCTCAGCTCCTCGGCCTGCGCGGCTCGGAGAATGGCGGCCTGGTCGGCCGCGTGATGTCGGAGGCGCTACCCAATGGCATCGTGCCGAAGGCGTTCACGGCCGTGGAGAAGTCGAAGAAGAAATCCGAGAACGGTCTCGAGACCGTGCTCAACGTTCAGCGCGTCGGCAGCCAGCGCTATTTCGACGCCGCCGGCTTCCCCGGCCGCACGCTGGGCCTGGAGCCGGACGCCGGCAAACAAAAAACGGCGGGGAAATAACCCCGCCGCTTGCGCTCGCGCCCCGCAAGAGGCGCGATAATATCCCGGTCCTTAGTTCCTACATTCCAATGTCGAACACGTTCGGCAATTGGCCCGCCAGAGGCAGTGCGGTGGCGCCCAGGAAGGTCGCCACCATCGCCATCAGGCGACGGTTGTTGTGGCGCTTGCCGCGCATCTGGCCGGCGATCCACTCCAGCATCTCGCTGTTGACCTTCGAGGCATAGGACGGCGCCCAGCTCTCGATGTCCTGCGCCAGCGCGACGTTGCGCGGCGGCACCTTCAGACCGGAGGCGCTCGCGGCGTAATGGGCCACGGCCTTGGCAAGCAGATCGTCGAACCGGCCACCATCGGTGCGCTCGGTCGCGGCTTCGTTGATCTCGAACAGCGCCTCGGCTTCGGCGCGGCTGACCGGCTGGTCGTTGACTGCGGTGGCGGTCAGGATGCGGGCGCACCATGCGGTGTCGTCGGCATCGAGCGCGCGGGAAAAATGCACCCGGCCCTTGGTGGTCGGGCCTTCGCCCGTGATCACACCGTCGCGCACAACGGAGAGCGCATGGGCCGCGGTATCGCGGCAGGAGGGTTCGAGAGACGGCGACTCAACTGGTTTAGGCGCAGCGGCAGACATAGTTCACTTCCAGATTTCTTCTGATCGACCAGCATTTTCATGCAGGCGTAAAGGGGTGGTTAATGATTCGATATGGGGGTCGCGACTTTTCTAGATGGTTGCCAATTGGTCGCTATCAGGACCGTTTTGGTTCCATCAAACGTCGGGCGAGCGTGATGCGGGTCATAAAAGGCTTTATCGGGGCAATCCAGCCCGGTCGGCCCCGGTGGAGATGTTTCGCCACAGGCGTCCCTGTAACAAAAAGGTGCTAGGAAATCGGCCCTTCAGGGAAGGAATTCACATTTTACTTGAAGCGGTTCAGTTGGCGTTCACTTGGCCTTACAGGCTCCCTATATTAGCTGCAACGACCAGATAAGAATTCCCAAGTAAATTCAATGCGATGAGGTAGAACCATGACACTTCCGATCGGCACCACCGCCCCCGACTTTGAAGCCGAGACCACTGAAGGGAAGATCAAGTTCCACGACTGGATCGGCAACAGCTGGGCCCTGCTGTTCTCGCACCCCAAGGACTTCACGCCGGTTTGCACGACCGAGCTCGGCGCTCTCGCCAAGTTGAAGCCGGAATTCGACAAGCGCGGCGTCAAGCTGATGGGCCTCTCGGTCGACCCGGTCGATCGCCATTCGAAGTGGTCCGAGGACATCAAGGAGACCCAGGGCGCCGCCCCGAACTACCCGATGATCGGCGACACTGATTTCAACGTCTCGAAACTCTACGGCATGCTGCCGGCCTCGACCTCGGGCGATCCCCTCACCCGCACGGCGGCCGACAACCAGACCGTCCGCAACGTCTTCATCATCGGACCGGACAAGAAGATCAAGCTGGTGCTGGTCTATCCGATGACCACCGGTCGGAATTTTCAGGAAATCCTGCGCGTGATCGACTCGCTCCAACTCACCGCCAGGCACCGCGTCGCGACGCCGGCCGACTGGTCGCAGGGCGATGACGTCATCATCGCGGGCTCGGTCTCCAACGACGAGGCCAAGACGATCTACCCGCAAGGCTGGAAGGAACCGAAACCCTACATCCGGATCGTGCCGCAGCCCAAGTAAAGGGCCCTACCCTGTCACACGATCCGCCACCAACAGACCCGCGGTCGACGAGACCGCGGTCACCATCGCGCCCCAGCCGACGTCGAGGAATGCGACCGGCCAGCTCCAGTGCTTCAAGAGCGCCAGCGCGGTGAGATCGAACGTCGCATAGCAAAACAGTCCGAACAGCGCGCCATAGAGCAGCGTCGATTGCCATGTCGCGCCAGCTGAGTTGCTGACGAAAATCAAAACGCCGCCGACATAAAGCAGATAGAACAGGATCGCGGGCACCGGCTTCAGTTCGCCCAGCATGTCGCCAACCTGCGCGGCGAAGAAGCCCTTGGCGACCAGTCCGAGGAACAGGAAGTCCAGCCCGGTCAGGACGATCAGGGTTGCGAGATACAGCACGGCGATGCGGTTCACTGGCGGCCTCCCTGCCCGCAAGTTTCGCGGACAGTCCATCATGCCGTCAGTTACGTCACGGCGGGCCGATGGTTTCAGCCCGCCATTCCCTGATCAAGCCGCCTGCACGCGATCGAGGAAGCTGTCGACCTCGGCCTTCAGATGCAGGCTCTCGCCCGACAACGCCTGGGCGGAGGCAAACATCCGGCTCGAGGTCTCGCCGGTCTCGCTGGCGCCCTCGGCCGCATGTCGGACGTTGACGGCAACATCGGCGGTGCCCGTGGCCGCAGCGCGCACGCTGGCGGCTATGTTGTGGGTGGCGCTGCGCTGCTGCTCGACCGCAGCCGAGATCGAGCTTGCGATGCCGCTGATGCGCTCGATGGTCCCGGTGATCGCCTTGATGGCCGTCACCGACTCCTCGGTTGCAAGCTGCATGCTCGCGATCTGGGTCGATATCTCGTCGGTCGCCTTGGCGGTCTGGCCGGCGAGCGTCTTGACCTCCTGCGCCACCACCGCAAAACCGCGGCCCGCATCGCCCGCGCGCGCGGCCTCGATGGTGGCGTTCAGCGCCAGCAGATTGGTCTGCTCGGCAATCGAGGTGATCAGCTTGACGACGTCGCCGATACGCGCGCCGGCTTCCGAGAGCTGCGCGATGCGCTGGTCTGTGGCCTCGGCCTGCTGCACCGCCTCGGCGGAGATCGCGTTGGATTCCTGCACCCTTCGGGTGATCTCGGAGATCGATTGGGACAGTTCGTCGGAAGCTGACGCCGCCGAACGGACGTGGTCGGAAGCTTCCTCGGACGCGCCGGCCGATTTCGCCGACAGGTCGGCGGTGGACCGCGCGGTATCGGTCAGTTGCCGGGCCACACGCTCGAATTCGCCGGAGGAATGCAGCACCTTGTCGAGAATGCCGCCGACGCCGCTGCGGAACTCACCGACGAAGTTACGCAAATCGGCCTTGCGCTGCTCGGTTGCCGCAGCCGCGGCTTCCGCCTGCTCACTGCGCATGCGCGCCCGTTCCAGCGAATTGCTCTTGAACACCGCGACCGTGCGGGCGATCTCGCCGATCTCGTCGGCACGGTCCTCGCAATCGATCGCGACGTCGCTCTGGCCATTGGCGAGTGCCGTCAGCGAGCGCGTGACCGATGTGAGCGGCCGGGTGACGCGGCGGACGACCAACATGGTCAGGACCAGGACCAGCAGCGCGGCGATGCCGGCCGCGACACTCATGCTCTCAATCGCCTGGCTCAGCATGGCCTCGAACTGCGCCATGGGGATGCCAACGTAGAGAATGCCGACGACCTTGCCGGTCGCATCCGCAATCGGGAAATAAGCGGTCATGAAGGACTTGCCGAACAGCGTGGCCGGCCCCTTATAAGCTTCGCCACGTCGCAGGACGGCTTGCGCCGGATGGTCGGCAGCAAGCTGGGTGCCGACGGCGCGGTCGCCATTCTCCTTTTTCACATTGGTCGAACGGCGGACGAACTGCCCGCTCACATCGTCAAACACGAACAGGGTCGCATTGCCGCCGACATAGGACACCGCACGATCGACGATGGCGTGATCTCTGAAGTCCGGCATCCTGGCGATCTCGGCGCGCGCCACCGCGCCATCCCGCATGGTGATCCTGGCGTCGGGAACGATTTCGGCGAAGGCCAACGCCAGCGTGCGGAGACTGACCTCGATGTCGCGTAGCGCGCGATCGTTGATCGCGGAGGTGAGCGACCAATAGCCGGCGCCGACCACCAATGCGGTGTTCATGGCGATGAGCAGCACCGCACACAGGACGGCCTTGGTACCCAGCTTGAATTGCGGCACGAACTTCGCCGTTAATGAGTTGGACATAAATGGACTACCCCCGGAATTCCTGCATATTCGTGCAATCCGCTTACGGCCCCATTAACGACGGTTCACAGCGCCCCACGCGGCATCCCTTCCAAATCGTAAACGAGGACACTCCCTGACCACGCCAAGCCCCCCGCCTGTTATCGTCTGGTTCCGCGACGACCTCCGCCTGTCCGATCACCCAGCCCTCCACGCCGCCGCCAAGACCGGTGCGCCGGTGATCTGCCTCTATGTGCTGGACGAAGCAGCCGGACGGACAGCCGGCGGCGCAACGCGCTGGTGGCTGGCGCAATCGCTACGCGCGCTTGGGACCGACATCGCCGCGCGCGGCGGGTCGCTCGTCCTGCGCAAGGGACCGGCGGCCAGGGTGATCCCTGAGGTGGCGCGCGAAAGCGGCGCCGGTGCGGTCTATTGGAATACGATCGCTCAGGCCCCGCATCAGGCGGTCGAGAAACAGCTCGAAGCAGCGCTTACGAAGCTCGGCGTGGATTCGCAAAATTTTCCCGGCGACTTGCTGGTTCCGCCCTCGGCGATCCGCAACAAGGAAGGCCGGGGCCTGCGCGTGTTCACGCCATTCTGGCGGCGGGTGCTGTCGCTGGGCGATCCGCCCAAACCGCTGCCCGCACCGAAGGAGCTGCTCCCGGCGGCGAAGATCGTGAGCGATCGGCTGGATAGCTGGAAGCTCGAGCCGACCAAGCCCGACTGGGCCGGCGGCCTGCGCGAGAGCTGGACGCCGGGCGAGGCCTCGGCCCGCGCCCGCCTGCGCGACTTCCTCAAGCACACCGCGGGCACCTATGTCGGCGACCGTGACCGCCCCGATCGCGAAGGCACCTCAGGCCTCTCGCCGCACCTCAGGTTCGGCGAGCTCAGCCCGCGCCAGGTCTGGTATGCCGCGCGCTTTGCCGCGGCGGAGAATCCGGCGATCGGATCCGGCATCGACAAGTTCCTGAGCGAGCTCGGCTGGCGCGAATTCTGCCGCCACCTGCTCCACGATCATCCGAACCTTGCCACCGAGAACCTGCAAGCCAATTTCGACGACTTCCCCTGGAAGTCCGACAAGAATGCACTCGCCGCCTGGCGGCGCGGCCGCACCGGTTATCCCATCGTCGATGCCGGCATGCGCGAGCTCTGGCACACCGGGGTGATGCACAACCGGGTCCGGATGGTGGTCGCCTCGTTCCTGGTCAAGCACCTCCTGATCGACTGGCGCGACGGCGAGGCCTGGTTCTGGGACACGCTGGTCGATGCGGATGCCGGCAGCAATCCGGCCAATTGGCAATGGGTCGCCGGCTGCGGCGCCGACGCCGCGCCCTACTTCCGCGTGTTCAACCCAACGCTCCAGGGCGAGAAGTTCGATCCTGACGGAACCTATGTCCGGCGTTGGGTGCCGGAACTGAAAGATGTGCCGTCGAAGCTGATCCATCAGCCCTGGCAGGCGACACCGATCGAGCTGGCGAGTGGCGGCGTCACGCTCGGAAAGACCTACCCGCAACCGATCGTCGATCATGCCAAGGGACGCGAGCGCGCGCTCGCCGCTTATGCAAAGATCCGCAAAGGTTGAGCGTTGCTTTGACACTATTATGAAACCCGCTATCGTCATCGCTCCATGCAAACCGTGGGGGACACGATATGGACGACGATAAGCCGATCACCGAGCAGGCGATGGAGACGATCACCAGCGCCGTGGAAGCAACCAAGGACGCCGCAGTCGCCGCCGTGAAGAAGGTGAAGAGGGCAGCCAAGAAGGTCGCGAAGAAAGTCACGCCGAAGAAGGCAAAGAAGGCTTCCAAGAAGAAGGCCAAAAAGGCCGCCAAGAAGTCGTCGAAGAAGACAGCCAAGAAGTCCGTGAAGAAGGCCGCCAAGAAAACTGCGAAGAAAATGACGAAGAAGGCCGCCAAGAAGAAAAAGAAGGCCAAGCGCTGATCGCAGCGCCAGCGCAAGTCTCCGGGTGCAGGCGCGCCCGGAGATTTATCCTCTACAGGCCCGACCCTGTCCGCTTCGACGCGCGCCGGCCCGGATGGTGCTTTCCCTTCGGATCGCGAAACTCGCTGCGATGGCCGCGCCGGTCTTCGGCATTGAAGCGCCGCCGCTTCGCAGGTGAGCCGAACGCCTTGATCACCTTCCTCCCGTTGACCTTCTTGATGACGTAGCCACCCTCGGTCATCGAGAACGGCGCCTTCAGCGTTCCCTTGTGGTCGAACTTGGTGCCGCGGGGATGCTTGAACGGCTCGAACCAGGACGGATAGACGAAATTCGACATCGGCACGCCGTCGACGTCGAAGGAGTCTTCCTCCACGGCGTCGCAGACCTCATAGGCATATTGGGTGTTCGGATTCTTGTCGGCCCAGAGATTGGCCATGGGATCGAGCACCATCTCGAACAGCTCGTGCGAGGCCGCCACGCTGATCGGCTCATCGCCCAGCGCCTCGACGAAGATCTTCGAGATCGGCTGTCCCCGATGGGTCAGCTCATGGCGCCCGAGCATTTTCTTGTGCAAGGCATCGTCGAAATAGACCAATTGCCAGTCGGTGGCCTTCGGCTTGCGCGTGACATAGAGATCGACCGGATAGCCCCACACCGGCAGGAAATGCTTGTCGTAGCACTTCTGGAGCGCCGCGGTGAGCTGGCTCATCTCGCGGTTGTTGATCTTCTCTCTGGCGTAGTTGATGCAGGCAATCCGAACCGGCTTCAGGGACCTGCCGAGCAGTGCGCGCTTCGCCTTCTTCATGGAAATCACCGCGTGAAAGGGAAACTGAAATGCGGCGAGCCTAGCACGAACGCGGCCCGCACGTCAGGGATGTATTCCGGCAACGGGGCCTACGAGCCGAAGCGCCGGTTGACCACGAATACCGCGGCCGCGCACATCGCCATGCCGGCGATCGCCAGCGCATCGAGCTGCTCGCCGAACAGCAGATAGGCCATCAGCGCGGTCACCGCGGGCACCAAGTAGAACAGGCTCGCCACCGACGTCGCTGCGGCGTGGCGGATCAACCAGTACAACAGCCCGATCGATCCGATCGAGAGCGCGACTGCAAGCCAGCCCAGCGCAAGCACGAACTCCCGCGTCCAGTGCACGACACGATCTTCGAACAGGAAGGCGCCGGCCGTAAAGAAGATCGTGACGGCCACATACTGGACGAGGTTGCCGGCGCGCCAGTCGATGTGGTTGCAGTAGCGCCGCTGATAGAGCGTACCGAGCGTGATGCTGATCAGCGAGACCACCGAGGCGAGCCAGCCGAGCCCGGCCTCGCCGGTCATGGGGCGATTGTGCAGGATCAGCGCCACGCCGCCGAGACCGAGCAGCAAGCCGCCCCATTGCACCAGCGTCACCTTCTCGCCGAGCCAGCGGTTGGCGATGGTCGAGGTCAGGATCGGCTGTAGGCCCGGAATGAGCGCGGAGAGTCCCGCCGGAATTGAATGCGCGATCGCAATCGCGGTGCCGCCGAGATAGAAGCCGTGAACGAGGATGCCGGCCACCGCGCTATGCGCGATGCCGATGCGGTCAGGCCATTTCGGGCGGGCAACGCCAGCGATGATCGTCATCAGGCCGACCACCACCGCCATGCGGATGGCGAGATAGGTCAAGGGATCGGCGTTGTTGATGACGTATTTGGTGCCGATGAAGCCGGTGCTCCAGAGCAGCACGAACAGCACAGGCGCCGCCCGCGCGGCCAGATTTTCCTGGTTATGATTCATTGCCGCTCTCATTGCCCGAGCGGGCGCGGTGCGGCAACGCGAATTTCGGATGCTGCGCTGCGAGGGAGACGACGGCTCAGATCAGCCGGTCACCATTCTTCCGGACAGGGATCTATTATCTTCCAGAGATCGACGCCGTTCTTGATCTTCTTCATGTCGGTGGTGAGCCCGCCATTGCGGCGGATCCAGTCCTTCACCGTATCGGGATAGTAGGACATCAGGTCGGACGTCCCTTCCGCGCTGGTGATCTTCATGCCGAAGGTGAAGGCCTTGTCGTAATAGGCCTGGTGGAAGCCAAGGCTCGCGCGCGGCGTCACGCAGATCTTGTTCATTGGCACGATGCCGAGCACCAGCGTGCAGGCCGAGTTGCAGATGCCGTCGATAATGACCCGCTCGCCCTTATCACGGACGCGCTTGTACTTGACCTTGTACTCCTCGACGTAGCCGCCATGGTCACGCGTGATGTGCAGCTCGGCGCGCGCGGGCGCGATGGCAGCGACGAGGAGCAACAGCAGGCTGAGGAGCGTGATGCGCATGGCAGCGTGACAGCAAAACCCTACAGGAACGAACCCGCCTCGAAGCGCCCCCAAAGGAAACCCCCAAGGGGCCGGCGGGAGCAATCTTAAACCGAATTCTCTTTGGCCATACTTGTGTGGGGAATTCGTTAAGCATCCTGAAAAGGCCAAAAATGGGCAGGCTTCGACCGCAGTTCCGGCAATTCTGTCACACCCACCCGGGAATCTGCCGGATTTGCCCCGATTTCAGGGCCCTGGACGGGTGTCCCGGCGGCCCGAAATGGCTATAGATGGCAGACCTATTTAAGCGGGTTCCGGAGAATCGAGATGAGCAAGTTGAAGCTTGTAGCCGCGGTTGCTGCCCTGTCGGCCGCAATCCTAGCCCCTGGCCTTGCGGAGGCACGGGGACATCACCGGTACCACCGCTATCACGCCAACCCGCTGCCCTACCCGATCAGCTATCTGCACAATTACGGCCCGGGCATCACCCCCGGCACCTTCGCCTTCTATGACGGCCCGTCGACCAACCACTGCTACCAGAGCGCGGCCGCCTATGTCGGCCAGGACCGCCGGCGGCACCCCTGCTACTGAGGGGCACCGCGGCGATGTCTTGCGACGGGCGGACTGACCGATGGCCCCCGACAGCAGCACCTGCTTCTCGATCTCATCGACCGGCAGCTTGACGAGGTCCTTGCCGACCTCGCCCCGGAGCGGCCCGTGTCCGTCGCACACGACGAGCCAGTGGCCCTCGTCGATCCGAATTTCGCGAAGGATCGATGACAAGATTACGGACGATGCCGCGCCGGCGAATTGCGCAGAATCAAGAATACCCGCGAAGTCCTGCGGGGCAGTCGCAGTGTGAGTGAAGCATTGGTCACACGCGAAAACCCACGATAATCTTGCGGAGTTGAGGTCAGGCCTGCGGCGGGCGAGCTGAAGATTTGTTCATCAGCATTACATTTCGATTCTGCCACAATTTAATCAGAACAACTTCGATATCCTGTATCGCGTAAGCAGAGGGAGACATCATGAAGCTTAAGATCGGCCTCGTCGCCGCGTCCCTGTTCGGTGCCCTCATGGCATCGCCGGCGGTGTCCGCCATGCCCGTCGGGCCTGCACCCGTGGCACCTCAGGTCTCGGACGTCGAGCAGGTCCGTATGGTCTGCGACGCCTGGGGACGCTGTTTCTGGCGGCCGAACTCTTATGGCTACTACGTCGCGCCGGCGCCCTATTACGGACCCCGATATTACGGGTATGGGCCGCGCTACTATGGCCCCCGCTACAACGGGCCACGCTATCGCCGCTGGTGATTTCGAAGGGGCCCTCGAGGGCCCCTTCGCTTTTGCAAGACCATGGATTGTCGATGCACGCTCGGGCGACACTTCATCGACCTAGCCTCCGGTCAGCCGATGAGCCAAGACCGTTGATGGTGACATCGATCCCATCGTGGCATGATGTCCGCAATATTACGGCATTGAATCCTGTTTACTGAATCGTTGTGTTTCGCCATTGATGGCCATGTACCGACAGTCATTTTATTGTCACATTTCAGCATCCGGCCAGACGCATGTTCTTCGACGCTCTCGCCCCGTCCTCCGCACTCCAGTTGACCCGGTTTACCGACGTCGACGCGTTTCGACCGGCTGAGTCGCTGGAAGACGCCCGCAGCATTCCGCTCGACGTCGCCAATTTCGCAGCCGCGCGGGCGATCGTGAACCTGCCCGCATGCAGGATCATCGTCGCAAGATCGTTTGCCCGTATCCTCGACACCGCCTACCGCGCGCCGGGCGGCATGGCGATCCTGCCGATGAGCGACGATCTGCGCGCCAGCTCGAGCGGAATGGATCTCGACTCGCGCTTCTTCATTGCCTTGCGCGGCAACCATGACTGCCATTTCGTCGAGCCCCGGATCAATCATCATGCGCTGATCATGTTCTCGCCCACGCTCAGGGATCGCGGCTGGTTCGATCGCGCCGACGCATTGTGGATTCGCATCGCGGACCCCGTCGCTCATCTCTACGCGCGACAGCTTGTGCAAGACATCCTGCGGACTGCATCGGTCGCGCCGCACATGTTCGAGACCACGGAAGCCGCCGCCCATCTCCAGGAGGGCCTGCTGCTCGCCTTCGACGACCTGTTTCGAACGAATCCGTTGTCGGAGTGTACCACTCCGAATGCGGGCGCGCGGTCCGCCAGGCTCGTGCAGCGGATCGACGATTACGTCGCAGCCTATCCGACCACCCCGATCTATACGGCCGATCTCGCCGATGAGTTCGGCGTCTCGATCCGGACCCTCGGCGGCGCAGTGGCCAAGGTGCGCGGCATGAGCCTGCATCAATACATCCGCCTGAAGCGGCTGTGGGCCACCCGCACGCAGCTTCTCAAGAGCGGTGCATCGGTCGCCTCGTGTGCGCGCGCCCAGGGCTTTCATCACCTCGGCGAGTTTGCCGCAGCATACCGCGCGACCTTCCACGAAGCGCCTTCGGACACGCTGGCGCGAGCCCGTTCGCGTACGGTTGCTCCGGAACAAGTGCTCTTGAGCCACGTTGCCAGTGCGGGACAGTTCTGAAGCCTCCCGCGCACTCGCGCGCGTGGTTTCCTCACTGTCAGCAACCTTGGTTCAAAGGAAACGAATGTCCATTAGCCGCAACTTGTTGTTTTTGATTGTTGGCGCATTGGTCGTGACGGCGGGGGTCCTTGGCTACAATCTCTACCAGGCGAAGAAGCAGCCTGACGGCCTCCAGATCAACGTTGGCCCCAACGGACTTAAGATCCAGGGGAAATAGCCCCGGTCGAGCCAAAATCGGCCGATCTAAAGAATTCTTTCAATATCAAACGGGTCAATGGCGCGCTCGGAAGGATTCGAACCTCCGACCCTCGGAATCGAAATCCGATGCTCTATCCAGCTGAGCTACGAGCGCCCGGGCCCCGGTCTTGGGCCACAAACCGAAGCGCCGCAGACATGGGCTGGCAGGCCAGCGAACCTGCGACGTTCCGATTGGATCGAATTAGCAGAGAGGTCGGACAATAAAAAGCCCTTCCCGCCTTTATCGAGGCGGGCAGAGGCGCGCCGTTACCAGGTCGTGTTGAAAAGACCAAAATGCGGCTGCTGCGCCACGAGCATCATCGGCTGGCCGCGCTGCGGTGCCGAATGCGCCCGAGCCACCTTGCGCTTGGGCTGAATCGGGGCCTGAACCTGCGGAGCCTGGGCCTGGGCCACCTGAGCCTGAGCCTGAGCCTCAGCTTGCGGCTTGGCATCAGCTTTCCTGGTCACGGCCGTATCGCCCTTCGGCGTGAACTGAGCAAAGGTCTCGCGCACCCGCGCCTTCGCCGACATGTCAGCCAGTGGGTCCGCCTGCGCGGTTGGCTGAGGCGGCGCGACGGCAGCCGTCTTCGTCACCGGCGCAGCAATGGTCGGCTGGCTGGTGTCGAGCACGACACGCTCAGGCAGATGGCGGTCGGACCGAATCCGGATCAGCGGCTGATCGTAGGTCGCACCCGCAACCACCTGCGCAACCGGCGACGTGGGCCAAACGAAATCAGCCGCGAACAACAGTGCGAGAAGCGCTCCACCGACGAAGATGAAATACCGAAAGATAGGCATTGGCCGAACTCCGCCCCTCGCGTCCCCGCGTGGGCTCTTCGCCTCAACCGGCGATCCTCTAGTTGGTTCCCAGGCCCAGCCCTTTGGTTCAAGTGGCGACGCCAAGTTTTTCGGCCAAGGGGCAAGGACAGTAACTTTTCCGCTAGCGGAACGTGTGGCCCTTTAGGCGCGCCGCGCCGTGACCAGCGAACACGTCGCCTGATCGGCATTCACGTTGACGAATCCGACGGGAACGCGCGCATAGGTCTTGCGACCCTTCATGCTGACAATGTCTGCCAACACGCGGCTGCGGTCGGTCAGATGGGTACCGTCGCGCCGCGTGAAGGCGCAGACGATCTCGACATCCTTTACGGCATACTCATTGTCATTTCGCACGGTGAAGGTCACCAAGGCCTTCGAGCCGAGCCCGCCGCGCCGCCAAGTCTGCGATGAGATCTTCATCCGGTCGAGCCCGGCGGCCTCCGCAGCGGAGATATCTGAAGCTGATGTCGGGGGAGCCGGATCGATGCTTGCCAGCGCCAATTTCGTAGGCTCGGTTTGCGCAACATTGCCATCGGAGGGCGGCTTCAGCAGCCAGACGGCACCGCCGACCACGAGCGCCGCCAGTAGCCACAACACGCCTCGCTTGAGCCACACGCTTGTTGGGACCTGGAGCCGTGGCGGGTCCGCGCCATTCCCAGCGAAGCTTCCCAGTCCGGTCCGGCCAAACCCTGCGTTCATGGGTGCGTCACTCGCCTCCTTCCTCAATCCGTGAGACGGACTAAGGTTCCCGCAACGGCGCGAATCTCGGATACGAGCCACGGTGGCGATCGTCGAGCGGGATCGCTAACATGCGCTGCAACATCGCAAAGACCCTATCGGGAGGAATTGAAATGCCAGTCGCCGTCACCTGGGATCACATCCATCTGCGCAGCCCCGATCCGGAAACGACCGCGGTCTGGCTGCGCGACATCCTCGGCGGCGAAATCGTGCGCGCGCCGGGACGCATCGACGTGAACCTGGGCGGCGCAAGGATCTTCATCGCGCCGCTGGAAGGCGAGAGCGCCGTCAGCCCACCGCCCCCTCATCCCCATCAGGGCCTCGACCATTTCGGGCTCACGGTGAAGGACATCGACGCCGTCGCCGCCGAGATCAAGGCCAAGGGCGTGACGTTCACCCGCGAGCCGACCACGATCCGGCCCGGCGTCCGCATCTGCTTCATCCGCGGCCCCGAAGGCATCTCCGTCGAGCTACTCGAGCGCGACAAAAAGTATAGCTGACGGAGCGCCGCATCCGATCTCGAAGCCGGGCGTGCTCTTGCCCGGCTAAGTCATGCTACCGGGCATAAAGCAGCGGATCGTGACACCCATGTAGCCATAGATCGGCCAGACCATGGTGCGTCCCACCCGGTTCGGTTCCGAGATCACGGCCTCCTCGGGCACGTCGACCCAGACGAACTCCTGCTCCCGGCCCTCGATCACGTAGCCAAGTCGCGGGATGCGGACACGATAGTGCCCGTCCTTGCTCTCCCAATCGGAGTCCGAGATCGCCGAGCCGTCGGCGTCGGAACAACATGGGCCCTTGGCGCTGCGCAAGCCGTCAAACCAGGTTTTCAGCTCCGTACTGGTGTTGACGAACTGGCCGCGGTCGCGTGCGTGCCCGAAGGGGGCGGCAAGCGTGATCAGGGCCAACGCGCAAGCGAGACCCGCCACGCTTCGCCGGCGCGCCGCACTTCCAGTCCTCCGTTGTTGGTTTTTGCAATTCGTGGAACGCGCACTGTACAGACGCGGCTCATGGCCGCCGGAATCGATCCAGTTGGTCACGTTGCTCTTGCTCCAGCACCCCGCGGCTAGTGCAACAATGGTTATGCATTTCGCGGGCCAACTCTGATTCGCAACGACTGGCCTCGCTCCATGATGAGACCGTCATAACCGCGTCACACGCAAGCTGGGACAATTACGGCTCGCGTGCCGATGCGGGACATCGCCGCCGGCGAAACTGCCGCGTTGCGCGAGGGGTTGCGCTTTGGCATAAAAGCTTCACCGGTTACGCCATTGGGCGATGGCGGCCGGCCGACGGGACGTGATGAAGAACGGCCTCTATTCGATTCACGTGAGCCTGCTCGATGGTCGAGCCGGCAAGGGCAGCGGCGTGATTCTTTTTCGCGACGGCAAGATCCTTGGCGGCGATGCCTACCTCTATTACACCGGCAGCTACGTGGTGAAGGACGACCACACCTTCAAGGGCGAGGTGCTGGTGCAACGGCACACCTCGCCGCGAGGCGATGACAATCCGCTGTTCGGCGGCCCTGCCCCGGTCGGCATCGGCGTCAGCGGGACCTACACGGACACCCGTGCGGAGATGACGGGCACGGCGCTGGTCGGCAAGGCCAGCCTGATTTTCAGCGCCACCTTGCACAAGCTCGCAGGGGCCGACTAGGGTCAGAGCTACTCGGCAGCCTGCTCCAGCGGCGCGGTGCGCGGCAAGATCATCTGGATGCGCGTCCCCTCGCCCGGCTCGGAATCGAGGTCGAGTCGCCCGCCGAGCCGGTTGGTCACGATGCTGTAGACGATGTGCAGCCCGAGACCGGTGCCACCCTGGTCACGCCGCGTCGTGAAGAACGGATCGAAGGCGCGCCGGCGCACGTCGAGGCTCATGCCGCAGCCGTTATCGGCGACGATGATCTCGACATTGTCCTTGCCGGACTCGCGCACCCGGATGTCGATGATCCCCGGACGTCCGTCCGGGAAGGCGTGCGCCACCGAATTCAGGAACAGATTGGTCAACACCTGGCCGTACGGGCCGGGATAGCTGTTCATGGTCAGGTTGGGTTGGCACTCGACGTTGAGCGTCAGGTTCTGCTTGCGCAGCCCCGGACGCAGGCTCATGACCACCTGCTCCGTGAGGTCGGCGAGGTCGAAGCTGCGCTGGTCCGAATAGTTGCGGTCGGCCGCGACCTGCTTGAACGACTGGATCAGCTCGGCCGCGCGGTTGAGATTGGAGACGAGCTGCGAGGACGCGTCGCGGCTGGTGTTGAGATAATCGTTGAGCGTCGAGCGGCGAAGCTCGCCGCGCTCGACCTCGGCGCTGAATATCGCCGTCTTGCGCTCCAGCGCAGACGCGACCGTAAGACTGATGCCGACGGGATTGTTGACTTCGTGCGCGACGCCGGCAACCAGGCGTCCGAGGGCTGCGAGCTTTTCCGCCTCGATCAGCGAGGCCTGGGTCTCGCGCAGATTGCGCAGCGCCGTCTCGGCGGAGTCCTTGGCCTTCCGCATCTCCTGCTCGCCGCGCTTGCGCTCGCCGATATCGAGTGCCACGGTGACGATCCGCTCGATCTCGCCCTCGGCATCCAGCAGCGGCAGCTTGTTGACCAGCCATTGCCGCATGTTGCCCGAGGAGTCCTTGTACTCCTCCTCGTAGAAGCCGAGACCCTTTCGCAAATTGATCACGCGCTTGTCGTTCTCGTCGGTCTTGGCCGCGCCATAGCGCGACATCAGATCGGCGGTGGTGCGGCCGAGCGCGTCGCCGGGCTCGATGCCGAAGATGCCGGCCATGTAGCGGTTCATCAGCACGTAGCGGAGGTCGCGGTCCTTGACGTTGATGACGGCGGGCACGGTGTCGATGACCTGCTGAAGCAGGCGGCGGCCTTCGGCGATGGCGTCTTCCGCCCGCTTCTGGTCGGTGATGTCGCGCAGCGTGCCTTCGTAGCGGACGATCGTGCCCTGCTCGTCCCGCACCCCGGTTGCGCTGTCGGAGAGCCAGAGGATATTGCCGCTGCGCTGGCGCACCTGATACTCGAACTCACGCACCATGCCGTCGCGGTGCATCAGCCGCTGATACTCGACGCGCGCTTCGGGATCGACGTAGATGGTGTGGGCGATGTCGTTGATGCTGTCGATCAGGTGCTGCGGGCTGTCATAGCCCATCATCCGCGCCAGCGCCGGATTGGCGTTGAGGAGATCGCCGGACGGAGTCGTCACGTAGATGCCGTCGACCGAGCCCTCGAACAGTTTGCGATAGCTTTCCTCGGCCAGCCGCTGCTCGGTGAGCGCCCGCACCGCCGCCTCGCGCGCCGTGTCGGCCTCCTCCAGCGCACGGCGGAACACTTCGGCCGCGCGCGCGATGTCGCCGATCTCGTTGTCGAGATCGGCCGACGGGATCGAGGTCCTCTTCTCGCCGGCCGCCAGTGCCCGGATCGAGCGCGCAATCTGGGCCAGCGGACGCACTGTCCGACGCACCACGAAGCCGGCGGCGAGGATGCCGATCAACACACCCATGCTACCGAGCACGATGCTCTGCCAGCGCGCCTCAGCAAGCGTCCGGGCAAAATCGCGCGACAGCACATGGCCGCGGCGGTCGCTGACGTCACGGAGCAATTCGGTGACGCGGCCGATCAGTCGGCCCTCGGTTCCCAGCACCTCGCGGTCGATATCGGCGATCTGCCGTTCGCGGACGGCGACCGCGACAAGCGCATCGGCGTAATTGTTCACGGCCGACTTCAGCCGGCTATCTGCGATGTTCATCGCCCGCATACCCTGCGCGGCCTGTTCGGCAGCGGACGGATTGCGTGCAAGCAGCCCGAGCGCGATCCGGCTCTGTGCCTCCGACAGGCGGGCGGCGAGATCGCGGTCCCCGCTTTCGGAGACCGCCGCGTCGAACTGGTCGCGCAGCGGCGGCAGCCCGGCGAGCAACTGCGCACGACGATCGATCAGGGTCGATATCCGTTCCAGCCCGCTGCGGTAAGTCGCAAGCCGCTCGGAGACGCCGTCGATCATATCCTGCTGCTCGGGGGCAAGATCGATACGGGTCTTCTTGAGGATGTCGCTCAGGGTCGAGGCGGCCTCGCCCACCTGCTTGAACTGGATGCCGGCGCCGGGATCGGTGACGAAGTCACGCGCGGCCAGCCGCAAATCGTTCATGCGGCGGTCGATATCTTCCGCCAGGTCACCAACGCTCTGAAGCCGCTGCAACTCGGCGAAGGTGGCGTCGATATGCCGGATCGCAATCACGCTGGCGGTCGAGGTGACGATAATTACCGCCAGCACCAGAATGAAGCTGCCGAACGTCATCTGGCCGATCGACAGCGAAAACGATCGCTTCGGCGGCGGATTCGGTGGCGTTTCGACAGTCATTGGGGCGGAACCGGACTCCATACGCTCCCAATATACGCTGTATCGCCCCTCCGGGGGAACATGCCTCCGCCAGCCGGAAGCAGCTGTTTTTCATGATGGTTTAGCGACGGCCGGGCGCCGGGCCGGGATCGTCATGGCGGCAACGCCGAGGACGACACAGGCCAGGCCAATCCAGGCGGTCTGGCTCAGGGTTTCCCCCAGGAAAGCGACGCTGATAGCGACCCCGATCGGGACACGGAGATAGGCCTGGGCGGTGGTGCCGACCGAGCCGAGGGTCTTGATCAGCCGGAAATAGATCGCGAACGCCGTCGCGGTCGAGAACACTGCCAGCGCAAGCAGCGCCAGGACCGAGCTCAGCGAGGGCGACAGCGTCCAGGGTTGTTCGAGCACCAGCGAGGCCGGCATCAGCACGGCCGCGCCCGCCAGCAGCGAGCCGGCCGCGGGCGCCATGGGATCGAGGCCCTTGAAGCTCCGCCCGAAGATCGCAGCGCAGGCGTAGCAGACGGTGGCGGCGACGATCGCGGCTTCTGCGACGAGGCCGCTGCCGATGCAGATGCCTCGGAACGCATCGACGCCGACGATCAGGAGGATGCCGGCCATGCCGGCCACCACGCCGAACAGTTTTCGCGCCGTCGTAGCCTCATGACGGGTGACGATTGCGGTGAGCAGGAAGGTGAAGATCGGCCCGGCCGAGTTGAGGATGGTGGCGAGCGATGCATCGACGTGGCGCTCGCCCGAGGCGATCAGGGTCCAGGGGATCACGCTGTTGAGCACGGCCTGGAAGGCGAAGCGCTGCCAGGTCGCAGCGTCCGTCGGCATCCTGATGCCCCTCGCCCACATGATTGCGAGCAGCAGCAGGCCCGCGATCGTCGTGCGGGCGGCGATCAGCGTGACCGGTGGGATGGTGGCGACGCCGAGCTTGATGAAGGTGTAGGAGCCGCCCCAGAGCGTTGCGAGAGCGACCAGCAGCGCCAGCTCGACGGCGATGTTGGTGTCCTGCCGGTTGTCCATGGCGCCCGATCCGTCCTGTTGTCAGCGGACGGACCATATAACGGCCACGGGCGCGATAATTCGTCGCGTATCGAAGTGTCCTAGCCGACCTCGAACACCTCGCCGTCATAGCCGGCTTCGCGGGGAATGCGGAGCTGGCGGCCGGTGTCGGTCTTGGTCATGACAGGCATCACCGTGACGATGGACATGCCCCTGGCATGATCGAGCGCCGCTTTCACGCTTGGCTGCTTGGCAAGCCTGATCAGATTGCGTGTGGTCGGGAACGGCAGCTTGAAGCGACCATTTTCACCGCCCTCCAGCGCCTCGCGTGCCGACACCCAGATCGAGTCAGTCGACTCCCGCCCGTCATGCGTGCCGAGCTGATCAGGCGGTGCGGCCGCCAGGAAGAACCAGGTGTCGAAACGCTTCGGCATGCCCTCCGGCGTGATCCAGTGCGCGTACGGCACGAGCGTGTCGAGCGCGAGCTGGAGGTCATTGTCGGCGAGGATGCTGAGGAAGCTGATCTTGTGTTCGTTGAGCGCAACGCGGTGCGCATCGGCGATCTCGCCGGCGCGCTTAGCATCAACAGGCGTGTTCGAGCCCTTCGCGCGCGCCAGCAGGATGCCGCTTTCCTCAAAGGTCTCGCGGATCGCGGCGATACGAAAACCGCGGTCCGATTCACTCAGGCCTTCGCCGCCCGAATAGAGGTCGGACCGCTTGACGATCTCCTGATCGCCGGCATCGACGCTGCCGCCGGGAAACACCAGCGCGCCCGAGTTGAACTCGATCTGATGATGGCGGACCATCATGAAGATCTCGACTTCCTTTGCTGCGCCGTCGCGCAGCAGGAGGATCGTCGAGGCCGGACGCGATGCTGATGTCTCGGGCATTCAACTAACCTGCAGCGCTCGATTGGGGCCCGAGATTGGCGCGCTTGTCGACACGGGCAACGCGCGACAGCAAATAGTCGACCTCCGCCTTCGCCGCCGGCGTGATGGTCGCAGCGGGCTTGCGCTGGGCGCTGGAGGCGATGATGCCGCGCTTCTGCAGCACGTGCTTGCGCACGGCAAGGCCGGCACCCGGCTGCTGCTCGTAGCGGATCAGCGGCAGATGGGCGTCGAACAGATCATGCGCGGCGTCGCGCTTGCCGGCCTTGGAGAGGTTCACGACGTCGATCAGCAGCTCCGGGAAGGCGTAGCCGGTCATGGCGCCGTCGGCACCGCGCTCCATCTCGAAATCCAAAAAGAGCCCGCCATTGCCGCAGAGGATCGAGATCGGACGCAGCGAGCCGTCCTTCTGGAAATTGCGCAGCGTCGAGATCTTTTCGAGACCCGGCCAGTCCTCGTGCTTGAGCATCACGCAGTTCGCATTGTCCGTGACGATCTTGCGGATCACGGCGGGGGTGAACACCACTGACAAGGTCAGCGGATAGTCCTGGAGCACCCAGGGCACGTCGGGCCCGATGGCTTCGGCCGCCTGCTTGTAATAGCCGACGATCTGGTCGTCGGTGCGGAGCGAGGGCGGCGGCGCGATCATGACGCCGGCAGCGCCTGCGTCCATCGAGGCCTTCGCCAGCGAGCGCATGGTGGCAAAGCCCGGCGCGGAGACGCCGACGATCACCTGCATCTTCCTGGCGCGCTTGACGAAGCGCACCGCCACCTGCTCGGCCTCGGCGGCGTCGAGCTTCGGGGCTTCACCGAGGATGCCGAGCACCGTGACGCCGTCGCAGCCGACCTCCTCGTAGAAATCGGTCAGGCGGTCGATCGAACGCTCGTCGATCCGGCCGTCATCGTGGAACGGCGTCGGTGCGATTGCGAAGGTGCCCTTGGCGTCGGCGGTCAGTTTCATCGGGTCTCTCTGTCCTATAATCTGTCGTGGCTAAAACCGCCGCGCGCCCATCTTGATCTGCTCCTCGGAGAAGAAGATCTCCTTGGCATGATCTGCGATGTCCCGGGCGTTCCAGCCCGTGTGCGGCGGTTTCCAGCCTTCCATTTCCATCATCCGCATTTCGCGCACGCCGCGGGGCCCGGATACGCCCAGCACCTTGCCGGTCTGGTCGCCCGACAAATCGCTGACCATGTATAGCACGGCCGGCGCGATGCCGTCCGGCCCCAGCGCCGCACCGGGGTTCTCCTTATAGCGGGGCAGGTCTGCGGTCATGCGGGTCAGGGCGCCCGGGGCGAGCGTCCAGATCCGGATGTTGTACTTCCGGCCCTCGATCGCCAGCACGTTGGACAGGCCCCAGATGCCGCCCTTGGCTGCGCCGTAATTGGTCTGGCCGAAATTGCCGATCAGGCCCGAGGTCGAGGATGTGTTGACGATGACGCCGCCGCCGTTTTCCCGCATCCAGCGAAACACCGGCATGGTGCAACAAAAGGTGCCCTTCAGATGCACCTTGATGACCTTGTCCCAGTCGGCCTCGGAGGCTTTGGAGAAGGTCTGGTCGCGCAGGATGCCGGCATTGTTGACCAGGATATCGGCGCGGCCGAAATGCTTGATGGCGTCGTCGAACAGCGACTGGCCGCCTTCCATGCTGGAGATATCGGCGCCGTTGGCGACCGCCTTGCCGCCCTCAGCCTTGATCGCGTCCACAACTTGCTGCGCCATCGACTTGTCCGCGCCGGAGCCATCGCGGGGCCCGCCGAGATCGTTGACCACGATCGAGGCCCCTTCGCGCGCGAACAGCTTTGCGTAGGCCTCACCGAGCCCCCCGCCCGCGCCGGTGATCAGCGCAACCTTGCCGTCGAGTAGTCCCATGGTGGCTTCTCCCTGTTTGTTTTTTCTTACCTCTCCCCGCAAGAGCGGGGCGAGGGAGACGACGGCCGTCGCGTTGCTAGCCCAGCACCGTCTTGCCGTTCTTGATCACGGTGACGCCGCGCGACTTCACCTTGGCTTCGAACGAGATCGTGTTGCCGTCCTTCCAGAGGTCCATGGTCACGGTCTCGCCGGGATAGACCGGCGAGGAGAACCGCGCGACGTGCTGGCGGAACGCGCTGGCGTCGTACTCGGCATAGGTCTGCAGCACGCCGCGGCAGGTGATGCCGTAGGTGCACATGCCGTGCAGGATCGGACGCGGGAAACCGGCCTTCTTCGCAAACTCCGGATCGGAGTGCAGCGGATTGCGGTCGCCGCAGAGGCGATAGACCAGCGCCTGGTCGGGGCGCGTGACGATGTCGATGGTCCTGTCGGGCGCGCGTGTGGGGATCTTGTGCGGATCGGGCTGGGTCAGGTTCGGCCCGCCAAAACCGCCGTCGCCGCGTGCGAAGCGCGAGGCGACGAGCGTTGCAAGCTTCTCGCCCTTCTCGTTCTTCAGCACGGTCTGGTGGCTGATCACGACGCCCTTGTCCTTGCCCTTGTCGTAGACCTCGACCACGGAGGAATCGGCGGTGATGTGGGCTGCGACCGGCAGCGGCTGGTGAAACGTGATGTCGCGCTCGCCGTCGACCACCATGACGCGGTTGAGATTCATCTCGCCCGGACCAGAGCCCCACGCGGCGACAGAGGCGAAGGTCGGCACGACTTTCAGCGGCCGCGGCGTGAACGTGCCCTCATTGACGAAAGCGAGTTCGTTTTCGTCCATGGGTTCGGCACCGAAGCCGATGCCGTAGGCGTAGAGCATGACATCACGATCGCTGTAGGCGTATTTCTGGCCGATGTTTTTCAGGCCTTTGAGTTCTTCGTATCTGGCGGACATTTTTTTGTTTCCTCCCGGTGGTTCTCATCCTCGTGGTGAGGAGGTGCTCTTGCGCCGTCTCGAACCATGAGGATGCCCGAAACGCTTCTTTGTCGTGGCCATCCTTCGAGACGCTTGCTTCGCAAGCTCCTCAGGATGAGGACCGCCCTACGCCGGCGTGAAGAACGGCAGCGGGGCGCCCTCGGTCGGCTTGAACACCACCTTCACCTTCTGACCGATCTTCAGCGTCGTCAGATCGCAATCGACGAAATTGGTCTGAAGTGAAGGCCCCTCCTTCAGCGTGACGTAGCCGATCGCGTAAGGACCGGTCGGCGACTTCCGCATCAGGCTCCAGGTGTAGATCGTGCCCTCGCCCGAGGCCTCCTCCCACACCGTCTTGTCGGAATAGCAGAACGGGCAGATCGAGCGCGGGAAGTAATGCGCTTCGCCGCAGGCGGTGCAGCGCTTGATCATGAACTTGCCCTGCTTGGCCGCGTCCCAGAACGCTGCGGTCTCGGGGTTCGTGACCGGTGCCGGATACTTCTTTGCATCTACCATCACACGCGCTCCAGAATGGCAGTCGAGGCGGCGTGGCGAACGCCGAGAAGGCCGCCGGTGCCGTGGGCGATGGCGAGATCGCAGTTCTTCACCTGCACCTTCGGATGCGCCTCGCCGCGCAGCTGCCGCACAGCCTCGATGATCTTGGTCATGCCGCCGCGATTGACGGGATGGTTGCTGCAGAGGCCGCCGCCATCGGTGTTGAACGGCAGCTTGCCGACGCCCGAGATCAGATTGCCGTCGGCGACGAACTTGCCGCCCTCGCCCTTCTTGCAGAAGCCGAGGTCCTCGAGCTGCATCAGCACGGTGATGGTGAAGCTGTCATAGATCGAGGCGTATTTGATGTCCTTCGGCGTGATCCCGGCTTCCTGGAACGCGCGCGGGCCGGACCAGATGCCGGCGGAATAAGTGAGATCAAGATCCTTGCCGCCGCGCGGACCCTTCATCGCCTCGCCATGGCCAATCAGCTTGACCAGCGGCTTCTTCAGGCTCCTGGCGATCTCAGGCGTCGTCACGATCAGCGCGCCGCCGCCGTCGGAGACGACGCAGCAATCCATGCGATGCAGGGGATCGGAGATCATCGGCGAATTCAGCACGTCCTCGACGGTGACGACATCCTTGAGCATCGCATGCGGATTGTATTGCGCGTGATGCGACGCGGCGACCTTGATCCAGGCGAGCTGCTCAGAGGTGGTGCCATAGTCGTGCATATGGCGCATGGCACACATGCCATAGGCATTGTGCGTGGTCGCACCGTAAGCGGACTCGAAATCGAGCTCCGCACCGGCCGCGCGCGGCGGCATCGCGCCTGTGCGCGGCTTGCCGGCAAGCGTGATCAGCGCGATCGAGCACTTGCCCGCCGCGATCGCTTCCGCGGCATGGCCGAGATGGATGATGTAGGAACAGCCGCCGGTCTCCGTGGAATCGACGTGGCGGAGCTTTTTGGTGTTCAGCCCGAGATAATCGACCATCGGCCAGGCACCGCCGGGCGCATCGCCCGCGCAGAAATAGCCGTCGACATCGTCCTTGGAGAGCCCGGCATCCTCGATCGCGCCCTTCGCGACCTCGGCGTGAAGCTGGGCGGTGGATTTGTCCGGCGCATGCCGGGTCGGGTGTTCGTAGATCCCGGCAATGTAGGCCTTGCCCTTGATGGTCAAAACAGAGGTCTCCACTCGCGTTTCTTCTTGGCTCTTTTTTCTGAACCGCGATGGCTTGCTTGGCAAGCGCGGAAATATTCCGTCGGGCGAGAGGGCAGCGGGTTGGCGCAAGTGGGTCGCCACATCCAGGCCAAATCCTAAAGGTGTTTTGCCCGACGGCACAAGCGATTTCGTTTTACCGAAACAACCATATCTATCGAAAACAACCCCATGCACAGTAGAACGGTGGTTGATTTCAAACAGGAAATCGTAGGGTGGGTTAGTACTACTGAGTCATTCGGTCGCGCCCGCGGGGGTGGAGAATCAAATATTTGAAGAGATTCACAGATTGGCACGTGGAGGGCCAGATGGATCTCAATCAGGGTGAAGGCAGCGAGGCACGGTTT
>JAUEPE010000104.1 GCA_030403585.1 Frankia sp. RB7 | reverse complement strand
CAGTCTGGATTGCTCACATGGGGAATTGGTGTGTCAAGGCGGTTGTTCAGCTCTTAGTTCGATTGCACGCCAGCTCTTCGTCCCGACCATGGAGCAGTGAAGATGGCGCGCGGAGATCAGGTCAAGGTCGGCCCGGAGGGCCGCCGCGAAGCGGCTTGACCTTGAGGTGATCGAGCACGCCATCAGGCTGTGGTGGTCGGGCGTGACTGGTTCAGAGCACTCCTTTTCGTCGGCGATCCAAGGTTCGAGCCGGTTCTGCAATCTGGTTGACGTGCCAGATCAAACTCACATTCGGTCGTCGCGCGATAGCGACAGCACCAATATTCCGCTTGCGGCGGGCAGGCTCGAGAGGACGGGACCATTCTTCGTTGCGGCGTTTGAAGCCATGCAATCCATCGGTTCGTCCACCCGGATCGACCGGGGCTGATCGGGCCCCGGCGGATGGGTTGTCGGTGAGGGAGAGGTCTCCCGATCTCAGGCTGCGCTCTTCATCACGGCTCCCTCGATCACGACGCCATGGGTGACGTACTTCCACAAGGCGACCAGGAGCTTGCGTGCCAGCGCGACGATCATGCGCTTGCGGCCGCGCTGGCTGTTGGCCTTGAACCAGAGTGTCAGCGCCGATTTGGGCTGATGCCGCACCCAGAGCCAGGCGAGCTGGATCATCGTCGTGCGCAGCCGCGGGTTGCCGGCCTTCGAGACCCCTTGCTCTCGCTCTATTCCTCCGCTGCGCCACGGCGTCGCCGCAAGACCGGCATAGGCGGCGACCTGGCGGCGGTTGGAGAACTGCCGGTAAAAGGCCTCCGACCAGAGATTGACGGCAAAGTTGGGACCCATCGCCTTCAATGCCAACAGCATCGCGACCGGCCCTGGCGTCTCGGTTCCAGGCTTTGCGGCAGCAGCCAACAACGTATCCTGCTCGGCCTCAACCGCCTCGATCTGAGTGAGCAACAGCTCGAGCCGGTCGAGTTCGCGGCTGAGCTGCACCTTCAGGTGTGGCGGCAGTTCCCGCCCGTCACCGGTGCGCAAGGCCTCGAGCCGGTCCCGTCGGTTACGTCGCAAAGGCACATAGTCGGATATGCCCTGCGCGAACAGAAGGCCCCTGATCCGGTTCACATGCTCGATCCGCTCGGCGATCAATACCCGCCGTTCGCGGCAAAGCCTCCGGCGATCTTCCTCCTCGGGCGAAGGGGCCGCCACCATCGCGCAGACCCGGGGCTCGCCGCGCTTGTAGGCCAGAAGAGCGCGCAACAGCGCCTCGCCATCGAGCCTGTCGGTCTTGGCCCGCCGTCGCCGTCGCGACGTCGCAATCGAGGCGGGATCGACCACGTGGCTCTCGATCCCTTCCTGTCGCAGAACCCGGTGCAGCCAGAACCCCTCAAGCCCCGCCTCCTGGATCGTGATGATCGGATAGTTCTCGCCGGTCCGGGCCGCCGCCTTGCGCTTGAGGTCCGCAAACAGCTTCAGCAGCTCAGCCGTATCGCTGGCCTTGACGCTGTGCCGGGACATCTTCTCGCCATTGCCGGGCGAAAGCGACGTGATCAGCCACGTCGAGCGGCTCAGTTCCAAAGACGCGAAAATTGCGCCAAACTGCGTGCGGATAGCGGTCGGTTCGTCGGAAGGATGATCGAGTGACATCGTCGTCTCCAGGTTGAGTGCTTCAGCAACCTCAGTCTGGCTCCAGACTCGGTCGCTATCCACTCCCCATGGAATCTTCG
>JAUEPE010000103.1 GCA_030403585.1 Frankia sp. RB7 | reverse complement strand
CCCGTTTCTTGTTGGGACCACATTTCGCACGGAGCTTTTGAGTTGCCGCTAAATCAGCCAAGTCAAGTCGAGACGAATACAAGTAAAAGGCGCATCGAATTCGATCTATACTTGAAGAAAATTCGAGTAAAATTTGAGAATACTGCGATTGATTCAAATTGTAGGGATTAACGCGGGAACCCTACTGGAACTGCTGTTTCGGTTCGCGAAGAGGCCGCGCGTTAACGCGCGCAAGGCCGCAGCCGGATGCGAAAAAGGCGGCGTCCGCATCGCGGAGGCCGCCTTTGAGATTGGAAAAACAGGGGTTTTGACGCGCTTTCGCTTTACCGCGCGGTAACGCTCTCTTCGAGAGTCTCGATCGGCTGCGCGTGCAAGAACTCCAGCGCGAAGCCGTCTTCGAGGTTTCGGACCACGCGGCCCTGGACCCGGCCGAGCAGAACTGTCGATTTCAGCGGCGGGCGGTTCTCCGCTACGATGGCCGCACCGGACAGCGAGAGGTCGATGATACGGCAGGTCATCTTGGTACCGTCCTCGAGCGTCAGCACGGCGATCGGGTTGCGCGGGACGATACGGTCGTGGCGGCGGTCTTCCGGCAGGTTGAGAATGTCGCGGTTGGCGAGCCAGGTCAGCTGGGCCGCGAGCTTGTCGCGCTTGCGCGGCGTAGCGCCGACCGTCATGGCAAAACCGTTGTCGATGATCCGGGTGATCTTGCCCTCGACCCGGCCGATATGGTCGAGATAGGCGACCACGCGGTCGCCGACATTGCCGATGCCCGGCGCCAGCAGCGCCAGCCCGCCGGGCGACATGTTGATCACCTGGCAGGGGAATTCACGGCGGTCCGGCAGCATGTAACGGCCAAGCAGGTGCACCTTCACCCGCTGGAAGCGCCGACGTTCCTCGGCGGCCGGAAGAAATTTTTTGTTCGCCAACGCCATTTTCACTACCCGACCCCCCGCCCGGGCGGAGTCCGGGACGACCCTAAGGTGCATAGGGTTAACGCCGCGTTATGATTTGGCGCGGCGATGACGGACCGACACAATCCGTTCAAAAAACCACATCAAGGGCGGGCAGGCCAATACCGTCAGTGCGCCGAGGTCGAGCGCGACCGCCGCGGTCCCGGCCGATTTGGCCAGCCACCCCGCCACCGCGGGCCCCAGCATCATCGCGCCATAGAAGAGGGTGTAGAACACGCCCATCCCGATCGCCCTGGTCTCCGGGACGAGCACCCGGGCGGCCAGGCTCATGATCGGGCCGGCCGGAAAACCCCCTATCAGGCCGATCAGGACGAGAACCGCGATCACGGCATCCGACCGGGTCAGCCAGGCCAGCAGGGCGGCGACCACGAGGCTGGCCGCGATCACCATGATAAAGGGCCGCTTGAAGCGATCGGCGAGATAGCCGCCTGATGGCACTGAGATCACCGACAGCCACATCACGAGGCTGATCGCCGAGCCGGCCGCCGCAATGCTCCAGCCGCGCTCGGCGAGCAAGGAGGGGCCGAACGAGAAGATCATGGCGAAGCCGACATTATAGAGGCCCCAGATCATTCCCGCGACGATCACCGCCAACAGCGCAAGGCGATCGAGCCGGCCTCCTGATCCGGCCGCGCTGACTGTCACGTCCGGCGGCGGCTGGTAGAGCATGATGAGCGCAATGCCGATCGCGCTCAGCGCACCAGTCGCCATGAACACGGCGCCTGCGCCATGGGCGGTGCCGATCGCCGGCAGCACCAGCAGCG
>JAUEPE010000102.1 GCA_030403585.1 Frankia sp. RB7 | reverse complement strand
GGCGACGAGATTCTGGCGCTGATCCGGGGCTCTGCGGTGAACCAGGACGGACGCAGCCAGGGTCTGACGGCGCCCAACGGTCCGAGCCAGCAGCGCGTGATCCGTGCGGCCTTGTCTGCGAGCGGGGTGAGCCCCGACGAGATCGACGTCGTGGAGGCGCACGGCACCGGAACCAGCCTCGGTGATCCCATCGAAGCCGGCGCTTTGGCCGCGGTGTTCGGGCCGACGCGGCGTGAGGATCGTCCGCTTTGGCTGGGCTCGTCGAAGTCGAACCTCGGTCACACCCAGGCCGCGGCCGGCGTTCTCGGCGTGATGAAGATGGTGCTCGCGCTCAAGCACGAGGTGCTGCCGAAGACGCTGCATGCGGAGCATCCGAGCAGTCAGATCGAGTGGGAGGGCAGCGGGCTGTCGCTGCTGCAAGAGGCGCGCGCGTGGCCGCGTGAGGCCTCGCATGTGCGTCGTGCCGGCGTGTCCTCGTTCGGCATCAGCGGGACCAATGCGCATGTGGTGATCGAGGAGGCGCCGGCGCGCGCTCATGCTGTCAGCACGGTTGATGCGTCATCGCTATCGCCCATGATCCCGTTGCTGGTGTCTGGCCGAGATGAGGCCGCACTGCGTGCGCAGGCTGGCCGGTACGGCGAATGGCTGTCGCAGCATCCGGACGTCGACTTCAGTTCGGTGGTGGCGACGGCGGCACTACATCGGACGCAATTTGCTTCGCGTGCCGCGGTGTCGGTGCGCGATGCGACGGAGGCGGTGGAGGCGCTGCGCGCGCTGGCCGAAAGTCGCCCGCATGCGGCGGTGTCGGTCGGAGAAGCCCGCGATCGCGGTCGCGTGGTGTTCGTATTCCCCGGACAGGGCAGTCAGTGGCCATCGATGGGCCGGGCCCTGCTGGCGGAATCGGCGGTGTTTGCGCAAGCGATTGCGGCCTGCGAGACGGCATTGTCCAAATACACGGACTGGTCGCTGACGTCTGTGCTTCGTGGGGATGAAGATCTCGACCCCTCCCTGCTGGAACGGGTGGACGTGATCCAGCCTTCGCTGTTCGCGATGAATGTCGCTTTGGCAGCAGTGTGGCGCAGCCTCGGACTGGTACCCTCGGCGGTGGTGGGCCACAGCCAGGGCGAGATCGCAGCCGCCGTGGTTGCCGGCATCCTGTCGCTCGAGGACGGCGCCCGTGTCGTGGCGCTGCGCAGCCAGCTGTTGCGTGGCCTCAGCGGCCGCGGGGCCATGGCGGTGACGGAGCTTGCGGCCTCGATCGTGGAAGAGCGGCTGAAGGCACCGGAATGGTCCGGCTTGTCGGTCGCGGTGGTGAACACGCCAGGCTCGACGGTCGTCTCGGGGCCGACTGAAGCGGTTGAGCGCTGGGTCGGTCATCTCGGCAAGGAAGGCGTGTTCTGCCGGCAGGTCAATGTGGACTACGCCTCGCACAGCGCGGAGATGGACCCGATCCTGCCGGAACTGGAAGGCTTGCTGTCGGACCTTGCGCCACAGCCAGGTCAGGTCGCGATGATCTCGACGGTGACGGGAACGCGCTGTGAGGGATCGTCGCTGAATGGGGCCTATTGGTGCCGGAATCTGCGGCAGACGGTGCGGCTCGATCTGGCGCTGACCGAACTGATCGGCAGCGGGCACGGCGTGTTCGTGGAAGCGAGCGCACATCCGGTGCTGGCGATGCCGCTGTCTGCGGCAAGCGGCGAGCATGGCGTTGTGGTGGGATCGCTGCGCCGCGACGGCGGCGGGATGTCGGAGCTTTTGCGCAATCTCGGCGCACTGCATGTGCACGGTGTTGCGGTTGACTGGGCGAAGGTTAGCGGAAGCACCAAGTATCCTGTTGCCTCGCTACCGACCTATGCATTCCAGCGGCAGCGTTACTGGCTCGAGGCTGAGAAGGCGAGCGGGGATGCCGCGACGATGGGGCTGTCGGATGCCTCGCATCCGCTGCTGGGTGCGGCGACGCCTTTGGCGGAGAGCGACGCCTTCCTGCTGACGGGACGGTTGTCGCTGTCGGAGGCGGGCTGGCTCGGCGACCACAAGGTGTTCGGGACGGTGCTGCTGCCGGGA
>JAUEPE010000101.1 GCA_030403585.1 Frankia sp. RB7 | reverse complement strand
TCCTGATCCCTGGTCCCTGGTTCTTGGCCCTTACGCCGCTGCCCGGCTCAGCTCGGAGGCACCGGCGGCACCCGCGGTCTGTTCCTTCAGCGCCGCGATCAGACCGGGACGGTCGAACTTGGCGACATAGTCGTGGAAGCCGGCCTGACGGCCGCGCTCGATCGCTGCCGGCGACACCAGCGCCGAGAGGCCGATGATCGGCATCGCGCCCAGATTGCTGTCGGAGCGGATGGTTTCGGCGAACTCGAACCCGTTCATGTCGGGCATCTCGATGTCGGTCAGGACCACGTCGAAGGTCTGTGCACGGAGCGCGGCGAGGCCCTCCTGCGCCGTCGGCGCGGTGCGGACGCGATAGCCGGCGGCCTTGAGCACGGGTGCCAGCATGTTGCGGAAGAACGCGCTGTCGTCGACCAGCAGCACCGACTGCGAGTGCATCGACGGCTTCATCTCCTTGCGGGTGAACCAGTCGGAGAACGCCATCGGCAGGAAGTGGCCGACGTCGATCACCTCGGTGGCCTGGCCCTTGATCACGGCCGAGCCCAGGATGCCGGAGGCGGAGCCGCCGACCTCGATGTTGAGCCGTTCCTCGACGATGTCGATGATCTCGTCGACGACGAGGCCCATGGAGCGGCCGTCGTCGGAGAACACCAGGATCGGCTGCGCGCCCTGGCTCGCGATGGTGACGCCCTCCATGGCGACCAGCGGCATCAGCTGCTCGCGGTACTGCACCATGTAGCGGCCGTTGGAGAACTCGATCTTGTCGGCCGGGAGCTCTTCCAGGCGGGTGACGAGCCCGAGCGGGACCGCCTTGGGCTGGGACGAGCCGGCGCGGAACACCAGCAGCGAGGTGGTCTGCTCGCCGGAGCTCGAATGATGCGCGCCATTGTCGTCGGCCATGTCATGGGCCGAGGAGCCGGCGGCGCCGAGCGCCTTGGCAATGCCGTTGGGGTCGATGATCATGATGACCGCGCCATCGCCCAGGATCGTATTGCCCGAGAACATGTCGATGTGACGCAGCTTCGTCGACATCGGCTTGACCACGATTTCTTCGGTGTGGAACACGCCGTCGACGACGATGCCGAAGGTCTGGCTGCCGACCTGCGTCACCACGATGAAGCCGTTCTCGGGATCGCTGGCCGCGCCGTCGTCGATCTTGAGGAGCTTCTTCAGATGGATCAGCGGCAGCAGCTTGTTGCGCAACCTGAGGACCGCGGTGTCCTTGATGCGCTCGATGCGGTGCTCGCTGTTGGCGCGGGCACGGACCAGCTCGACCACCGAGAGCTGCGGGATCGCAAAGCGGTCGCCGGCGGCTTCGACGATCAGCGCGGAGACGATGGCGAGCGTCAGCGGGATCTTGATGGTGACGGAGGAGCCTTCGCCGGCGACCGACTTGATGTCGATGGTGCCGCCGATCTGGTCGATATTGGTGCGGACCACGTCCATGCCGACGCCACGGCCGGAGACCGAGGTGATGGCGGCCGCGGTGGAGAAGCCCGGGGCGAAGATGAACTTGTGGATCTGGGCTTCCGACATCTTCTCGAGCTCGGCCTCGGTGGCGAGCCCTGAGGAGATCGCCTTGGCCTTGATCTTGTCGGTGTTGAGGCCGCGGCCGTTGTCGGCGATGCAGATGATGATGTGGCCGCCTTCGTGATAGGCGGAGAGGCGGATGGTGCCCTGCTCGCCCTTGCCGGAGGCCAGGCGCTCGGCGGGGGTCTCGAGGCCATGATCGGCGGAGTTGCGCACCATGTGGGTGAGCGGGTCCTTGATCAGGTCGAGCACCTGGCGGTCGAGCTCGGTGTCGGCGCCGTGCATCTCCAGGTCGATCTGCTTGCCGAGTTCGCTCGACAGATCGCGGACGATGCGGGGCAGCTTCTGCCAGGCATTGCCGATCGGCTGCATGCGCGTCTTCATGACGCCTTCCTGCAGCTCGGCGGTGACGTTGGAGAGGCGCTGCAACGGCACCTTGAACTCGGTGTCCTCGTTGCGGCGGGAGATCTCGAGCAGCTGGTTGCGGGTCAGCACCAGCTCGGAGACCATGGTCATCAGGTGCTCCAGCGTATCCACGTTGACGCGGATCGACTGGTTGGCAACGCGGTCGCCATCACCGCCGGCCTCATCTGCCGCCAACTTCTTGGGCGCGGCCTTCTCCTTGGGTGTCTTCTCCTTGGCAACGGGCGCTTCAGCAGCCGGCTCGGCCTTTACTTCAG
>JAUEPE010000100.1 GCA_030403585.1 Frankia sp. RB7 | reverse complement strand
AGGAGATCGCGGCGGTGCTGGCTTCGCCCGGAGGCGCCTCGGTGCCGGCGGACCAGCCGCTGAAGGAGCTCGGGCTGGACTCGCTGATGGCGGTCGAGCTGCGCAACCGCCTGTCGGGACGCATCAGCGCCAAGCTGCCGACCACGCTCGCCTTCGACTATCCAACCGCACGCGCCATGGCCCGCCTCCTGCTCGAGAAGCTCGAACTCGCTCGCGCACCTGTTCGACAGGAGCAGCGGCGCGTGGTCACCGCATCGGCGTCGGAGCCGATCGCAATTGTCGGGATGAGCTGCCGCACGCCCGGAGGCCCGGCGAGCCCGGAGAGCTACTGGTCGCTCTTGGAGCGCGGTGGCGACGGCGTAGGCCCATTGCCGGGCCGCTGGAGCCGTGACCTGCTGCGGCGCCTGGACGAGATCACCGGCGGGCTGTCGCAGGAAGGCGGCTTTATCGATGCCGTCGAGGAGTTCGACGCATCTTTCTTCGGCATCTCGCCGCGCGAGGCGGTGGAGATGGACCCGCAGCAGCGTCTGATCCTGGAAGCGGTGTGGGAGGCGCTGGAGCGCGCGGGCCTGCAGCCGGACGGGCTGAGCGAGAGCCGGACCGGCGTCTATCTCGGCGCGATGGCCGGCGATTACGGCACGCGCTCGCTCGAGGCGACGACGATGTGGACCTCGACGGGCACGCTGTCGAGCGTGCTGGCGGGCCGTGTCTCTTACGTGCTGGGCCTGGAAGGTCCGGCGATGACGGTGGATACCGCGTGCTCGTCCTCTCTGACCGCGCTGCATCTGGCGAGCGCGGCGCTGCGTCAGGGCGAGTGCGACCTGGCGCTGGCCGGCGGCGTGACCGTGATGTCGACGCCCTCGACGTTCGTGGCGCTGGGTCCTGACAACGGCATGGCGCCCGACGGTCGCTGCAAGGCGTTCTCGGATAGCGCCAACGGCGCGGGCTGGAGCGAAGGCTGCGGCGTGCTGGTGCTGAAGCGCCAGTCGGATGCGGAACGTGATGGCGACGAGATTCTGGCGCTGATCCGGGGCTCGGCCGTGAACCAGGACGGACGCAGCCAGGGTTTGACCGCACCGAACGGTCCGAGCCAGCAGCGCGTGATCCGCGCGGCGCTGTCGGCGAGCGGCGTGAGCCCTGACGAGATCGACGTCGTGGAAGCGCACGGCACCGGGACCAGCCTTGGTGATCCCATTGAAGCCGGCGCCTTGGCTGCGGTGTTCGGACCGACGCGTCGCGAGGACCGTCCGCTGTGGCTGGGCTCGTCGAAGTCGAACCTCGGTCACACCCAGGCGGCAGCCGGCGTGCTCGGCGTGATGAAGATGGTGCTGGCGCTCAAGCACGAGGTGCTGCCGAAGACGCTGCATGCGGAACATCCCAGCCACCAGATCGAGTGGGACGGCAGCGGGCTGTCGCTGCTGCAGCAGGCACGCGCCTGGCCGCGCGAGGCCGCGCATGTCCGTCGCGCGGGCGTGTCCTCGTTCGGCATCAGCGGGACCAATGCGCATGTGGTGATCGAGGAGGCGCCGGCGCGCGTCACAGCTCGCAGCGCAGATACGGATAAAGATATTGCGTCATCACCGATGATCCCGCTGCTGGTGTCGGGCCGTGACGAAGCGGCACTTCGTGCGCAGGCTGGCCGATACGGAGAATGGCTGTCGCAGCATCCGGACGTCGACTTCAATTCTGTGGTTGCGACGGCGGCACTACATCGGACGCAGTTCGCTTCGCGGGCCGCGGTCTCGGTGCGCGATGCGGCGGAAGCTGTGGACGCGCTGCGTGCGCTGGCCGAGGGCCGCCCGCATGCGGCGGTGTCGGTCGGCGAAGCCAGGGGCGAGCCCGGCAAGCTGGCGTTCCTGTTCACGGGCCAGGGCGCGCAGCAGATCGGCATGGGCCGGGCGCTGCTGGAGACATGTGCCACGTTCCGCGCGGCCTTCGAGGAAGTGTGCGGTCATTTTGACGGGCTGCTGGATCTGCCGCTGCGTAGCGTGATGTTTGCGGAAGCAGGCTCGGCGGCGGCGTCCAAGCTCGACGAGACCGCCTATGCGCAGCCGGCTCTGTTCGCAATTGAGGTCGCGCTGTTCCGCCAGCTGGAGCAGTGGGGCATCGCGCCCGACATCCTGCTCGGGCATTCCATCGGCGAGCTCAGTGCCGCGCATGTTGCGGGCGTGTGGTCGCTCAGGGATGCCTGCCGCGTGGTCGCAGCGCGCGGTCGGCT
>JAUEPE010000099.1 GCA_030403585.1 Frankia sp. RB7 | reverse complement strand
CTGATGCGTCCCGACAGGCGGTTGCGCAGCTCGACCGCCATCAGCGAGTCCAGCCCGAGCTCCTTCAGCGGCTGGTCCGCCGGCACCGAGGCGCCTCCGGGCGAAGCCAGCACCGCCGCGATCTCCTCCTGCGCCAGCTCCACCAGCGCAGCCAGCCGCTCGCCATCGCTGCCAAGCGCAGCCAGCCGAACCCGCAACGCGTTGGTGTCGCCGCTCGCGGCGGTCGAGGCCCGCCGCAATCCCGTGCGCACCAGGCCGCGATACAGCGCCGGCACGTCGTCACCGAACTGGCGCTGCATCGCGCCGACATCCAGATGGATCGGGACCAGCATCGCCTCGGGCTGTGCCTGCGCCGCATCCAGCAGTTCGAGCCCAAGCTGCAGCGACAGCGCCTGCACGCCCTGCCGGCGCATCCGCATCAGCTCGGCCCGGCCCAGATGCGCCGTCATGCCGACGCCGCGCTGCTCCCACAGCCCCCACAGCAGGCTCTGCCCGGCGAGACCCCGATGCCGCCGCTCCGCCGCAAGCGCATCCAGGAACACGTTCGCCGCCGCGTAATTGGCCTGCCCCGGACTGCCAAGCGCCGCCACCGACGAGAACAGCACGAACGCCGCGAGATCCTTGTCCGCCGTCAGCTCGTGCAAATGCCAGGCGCCATCGAGTTTGGGCTGCAAGACCCGCTCCAGCCGCTCGACATTGAGCGCCGGCACGATGCCGTCGTCCAGCAATGCGGCAAGATGGAACACACCCGTCAGCGGACGTTCCGGCGCGATAGCGTTGAGGAGTGCGCCAACCGCGTCACGGTCCGAGACGTCGCAGCTCACCAGCTCGACCGTCTGCGCGCCCAGTGTCTGTAGTTCGGTGACCAGCTCGCTCGCGCCAGGCGCGGCCATGCCGCGACGCGACGTCAGCAGCAGATGACGCACACCATGTTCAGTCACCAGATGCCGCGCGACCTCGCGGCCGAGCTCGCCCGCGCCGCCCGTGATCAGCACCGTGCCGCCGGCCGCAAGACGCCGCGGCAGCTGCACCACCTGCTTGCCGACATGACGGCCCTGCGCCATCTGCCGCAGCGCCGCCGGCATCTGCCTGATGTCGTAGGCAACGTAGGGCAACGGTGTGAGCACGCCTTGCGCGAACAGGCCCATGATCTGCCTCAGCAGCGCCGGCATCTGCCCGCTCGCCAGCACGAACGCATGGTAGCTCACGCCAGGGTATTTTGCGGCGATCGCAGCCGCATCACGCCCGTCAGCGATCCCCATCTCCAGGAAGCGGCCGCCCCGCGGCAGCAGCCGCAGCGAGGCATCGACGAACTCGCCCGTCAGCGCATTGAGGACGATGTCCACGCCCTCGCCCTTCGTCACTGAGCGGAACTGGGTCTCGAAGCTGAGGTCGCGCGAGTTCGCGATGTGACGCCGGTCCAGGCCGATTCCTGCCAGCACCGGCCATTTGCCCGGGCTCGCCGTGCCATAGACCTCCGCGCCAAAATGCCGGCACAGCTGCACCGCAGCCATTCCGACGCCGCCGGCCGCCGCATGCACCAGAACCCGGTCGCCCGACCTGATCTGCCCGAGCTCCTGCAGCGCATACAGCGCCGTCAGATAGGCCAGCGGGATCGTCGCCGCCGAAGCGAATGACATCCCCACAGGGATTTTTGCAAGCTGCTCGGCCGCCGTCACCGCGCGTGAAGCAAAACAGCCGCGCCCGCAGCCGAACACGCGATCGCCGACGCCGAGCGAGGTCACGTCAGCACCGACCGCCTCCACCACGCCGGCAAACTCGAACCCGATGCCGGGCGAGGCAATCTGTCCGAGCGTGATCAGCACGTCGCGGAAGTTCATGCCGGCCGCACGCACGCAGACACGGACATCATTTGGTGCCAACGGCTCCGACAGCTCGCCCGCCGCCACCAGGCTGACGCCGTCGAGACGGCCGGCATCGCTGACCACGAGACGATAATCCGGCGCTGATGCCGGGGCCTGCAATGTGCCTGCACCTGCACCGGTGCGCGCCAGCCGCGGCGCCAGCACCGCACCGTGCCGCAGCGCAAGCTCGGGCTCTGACGTCGTCGACGTCAGCTTCGACAGCAACGAAGCATCCGAGAGCGCAACATCCACATCGACAAGCTGCAGCCGCCGGTCCGGATGTTCCGCCCGCGCGCTCCGCACCAGGCCCCACAGCGGCGCCTGCGACAGTCCGCTCGTGCCCTCGTCGGGACCGGTCGCCACCGCGCCCCGCGTCAGCCACGTCAC
>JAUEPE010000034.1 GCA_030403585.1 Frankia sp. RB7 | reverse complement strand
CTTGACCTGATCTCCGCGCGCCATCTTCACTGCTCCATGGTCGGGACGAAGAGCTGGCGTGCAATCGAACTAAGAGCTGAACAACCGCCTTGACACACCAATTCCCCATGTGAGCAATCCAGACTGCCTCGGCGGAAAGATTCTGTATTGCTTCGCTCCGCTCGCAATGACGAGTCTGTTGAGGCGTTTGCGCGCAATAGCTCGCGGCGGTCGTCCCGGCGACGGCCGGGACGACTGCGTTCATTGAGGCGCGCTCTCTCACTCCACCCCGATCGTCGTCAGGTCCTGGAACCAGTGCTGCGCCTGCACGAACTGCTTCACCTTCGGTGACAGCGCGTGCGGGTTGGTGTCGTGGACCACCCAGACCAACGCGGCATCGTCGACGATCAACGCATGCGCCTGAGCGATCAGATCGTCCTGCTTGGCGGTGTCGAAGGTCTGCTTGGCCTGATTGATCAGCGCGTCCACCTTCGGGTTCTTGTAGCCGCCCCAGTTGACGCCGACCGGCGCGATCTGGTCGGAGGCGAAGAAGCGGACGATGGCGTACAAGGGATCGGAGGTGACATAGGCGATGTTGTTGGCGGTGATGCCGGCGTTCATCTCGTCGGCCGCGCCCTTGCGCCAGTGCGTATAGAGCGTCTCGAGCTCCACCACCTTGAAGTCGATGTCGATGCCGATCTCCTTGAAACTCTGCTGCAAAAATTCGTTCATCGGCAGCGACAGCATCTGGCCGGTGCCGCCCTGCGCGATGATGAAGGTGGCCTTCAGCGGCTTGGCCTTGGAGTAGCCGGCCTCCTCGACCAGCTTCTTGGCGGCGGCGAGGTCATATTTGATGTCGAAGCTCGGCTTGCCGAACCACGGGCTCGACGGATCGACCTGGCCCTTGGCGGGCTTTGCCAATCCATTCATCAGCCCGACGACTTCGTCGCGGTTGATCGCGAGGTTGAGCGCCTTGCGCAGGCGGATGTCGGTCCAGGGCGAGCCCGGCAGCACACTGAGATGATAATTCCAGACATGCGGCGTGACGTTGTCGACGATCCGCATGCCGGCGGCCTTCAGCTGCGGCACGGCATCGGGCGCCGGCGTCTCGATCAGGTCGACTTGCCCTGCGAGCAGCGCGTTGGTGCGCGCAAGCGCCTCCGGCATCGGCACCAGCACGATCTTGTCGACCTTCGGAATACGCTTCGGGTTCCAATAGTCTGGATTCTTGCTGAGTTCGGCGAGCTCGCGCGGCACCAGTTTGGTCAGCTTGAACGGGCCGGTGCCGGAAGGCTGGCTCGCGAACTTGTCCCAATCCTTGCCGAGCTTCTCGTATTGCGCGGGACTCGACACCAGGAACCACAGCATCTGATAGGGGAAGAAGGAATCGACCGTCTTGGTGGTGATCTCCACGGTGAAGTCGTCGATCTTGGCGTAGCTCGCGACGGACGGCAGCCGCGTCTTGACCTGAGCGCTCTGCCGCTTGTCGAATTGCGGCGCCTTGTCGTTCAAGACCTTGTCGAGATTCCAGATCACCGCGTCGGCGTTGAACTCGCTGCCGTCGTGAAACTTCACACCCTTGCGCAGCGTGAAGCGCCATTTGGTCTTGTCGGTGTCGTCGACCTTCCACTCGGTCGCGAGCCCCGGCACCAGCTTGCCCGGGCGATCGGCGACGTCCATTTCCCAGGCGACCAGCGGATCGTAGATCGTATAGGCCGTGAACTGATAGGCGCCGGCGCCGCGGTCGGGCTGGCCCGTCGTCAGCGGAATATCCGCCATCGAGATGCCGTAGCGCACCACCGTTTCAGCGCGCGCCGAGATTGCGAATGACGCCAGCGCAAGCACGGCGAGACAAGTCGATAATCGAATACGCATGGCCCAAAGCTCCCAAAGAAAACTCAAGCGAAAGTCAGGGCCAAACGTGCAATCTTGATGCCAGAATAGGCAGCGTCGTGTCTCTGCACACGCGCGATCACAAGGACTTGTCGTCGCAGGGGCAGTTTGCAGAATAAGTTTCCTCATTGGCATAGCCATTGCATACGTTTGCATCAAAATTAATCATCGAAAGCCGGAAAAGGACTGAAGTAATGCTTATCAAGACAACCGCGCGTGCAGCACTGATCGCTGCACTAGCCCTGACGACCGCGGCGGCGTGGCCGCGCGCGGCCAGTGCTGAAACCGTGCTGCGCATCGGCATGACCGCTGGCGATATTCCGCGCACGCTCGGTCAGCCGGATCAGGGTTTTGAAGGCAACCGCTTCACCGGCGTCACCATGTATGACGCGCTCACCGGCTGGGATTTGTCCTCCGCCGACAAGGCCAGCGTGGTGATTCCCGGGCTCGCGACCGAATGGAAGGTCGACGATGCCGACAAGACCAAATGGACTTTCAAGCTGCGCCCCGGCGTCACCTTCCATGACGGCTCGCCGTTCAACGCCGACGCGGTGGTGTGGAACGTCGACAAGGTCCTGAAGCAGGACGCGCCGCAATTTGATCCGAGCCAGGTCGGCGTCACCGCGTCGCGCATGCCGACGCTGGCCTCCGCAAAGAAGATCGACGACATGACGGTCGAGCTCACCACCAAGGAGCCCGACAGCTTCCTGCCGATCAACCTCACCAACCTCTTCATGGCGAGCCCGGCGAAGTGGCAGCACTTCTATGACAAGGCGGAAGGCGCCGACGCCAAGGCGAAGTCGCAGGCCGCCTGGACCGCCTTTGCCAAGGACGCCGCGGGCACAGGCCCGTGGAAGATGGCGAGCTTCACCCCGCGCGAGCGGCTCGAGCTGGTGAAGAACGCGAATTACTGGGACAAGGCCCGCGTGCCCAAGATCGACAAGATGGTGCTCGTGCCGATGCCGGAAGCCAATGCGCGCACCGCCGCGCTGCTCTCCGGACAAGTCGACTGGGTCGAGGCGCCCGCGCCCGACGCGCTGCCCGAGCTGAAGCAGCGCGGCTTCAAGCTCTATGCCAACGAGCAGCCGCATGTCTGGCCGTGGCAGTTCTCGCGCGTTGAAGGCTCGCCCTGGAACGACATCCGCGTCCGCAAGGCCGCCAACCTCTGCATCGATCGCGAAGGTCTCAGGGACGGACTGCTTGCAGGGCTGATGGTGCCGGCGACCGGCACCTTCGAACCCGGCCATCCCTGGCGCGGCAAGCCGACCTTCGAGATCAAGTACGACAAGCCGGCTGCGCAAAAGCTGATGCAGGAGGCAGGATTTGGTCCGAACAAGAAGCTGGCAGTCAAGATCCAGACCTCGACCTCAGGCTCTGGCCAGATGCAGCCGCTGCCGATGAACGAGTATCTCCAGCAGGCACTCGCCGAATGCTATTTCGACGTGCAGCTCGACGTCATCGAGTGGAACACACTGTTCTCCAATTGGCGGCGCGGCGCCAAGGATCCCAGCGCCAACGGCTCGAACGCGACCAACGTCACCTATGCGGCGATGGACCCGTTCTTCGCCCTGGTGCGCTTCCTGCAATCGGGCATGGCGCCGCCGGTCTCGAACAATTGGGGCTTCATCAACAATCCCAAATTCGACGAGCTGGTGAAGAAGGCGCGGCAGACCTTCGGTCCCGCCGCGCGTGACGCCGCGCTCGCCGAACTGCACGCGGCCTCCGTCGACGACGCAGCCTTCCTCTACGTCGCCCACGACGTCGGCCCGCGCGCCATGAGCCCGAAGGTCACCGGCGTGATCCAGCCGAAGAGCTGGTTCATCGACTTCTCGCCGATCTCGATGACGCCGTAGTTCGCGCCACACGCACAGTGCACCCTCTCCCCTTGTGGAGAGGGTGGCTTCGCGGGAGCGAAGCCGGGTGAGGGGTCTCTCTCCGCGGATTCCCCTCTTGCGTTCGAAATGATTGTGCGCGCGGATAGAACCCCTCATCCGGCGCCGTAGCCGAAGCTTCGCTTCGGCGTCGACTTTAAGAACGGCCGCCGGAGGCGGCCTATGCCACCTTCTCCCACAAGGGGAGAAGGGAAGAAAGAATCCGACGTGCTCGCCTACATCGCCAGACGCATCGTCTATGTCATCCCGATCGTCATCAGCGTGGCGCTGGTGTGCTTTCTGCTCGTGCACATCACGCCGGGCGATCCGCTGGTGGCGGTGCTGCCGGCCGATGCCTCGCAGGAACTCGCAGCGCAACTCCGCGCCGCCTATGGTTTTGACCGGCCGCTGCCGGTGCAGTTCGGCCTCTGGCTGCTGCGCGCACTGCATGGCGATCTCGGCAATTCCATTGCCACGGGACGCCCGGTGCTCGCCGAAGTCATGCGCGCGGTCGGCAACACCGTCACGCTGGCGATTGCGGCCGCCATCATCGGCTTCACCATGGGCATCCTGCTCGGCCTGATCGCCGGCTATTTCCGCGAGACCTGGGTCGACAAGCTCGCGACCTCCTTTGCCATCGCGGGCGTCTCGGTGCCGCATTACTGGCTCGGCATGGTGCTCGTCATCATCTTCTCGGTGGAGCTGAATTGGCTGCCCGCGGTCGGCGCCGGGCCCGGCGGCTCTGCCGCATGGGCCTGGGACTGGGAGCATCTCAAATATCTGTTGCTGCCGGCGATCACGACGGCGGTGATCCCGATGGGCATCGTCACCCGCACCGTGCGCGCGCTCACCGGCGACATTCTCTCGCAGGATTTCGTCGAGGCGTTGCGTGCCAAGGGGCTGCACGAAACCGGCGTGTTCCGCCACGTCATCAAGAATGCCGCACCGACTGCGCTTGCGGTGATGGGGCTTCAACTCGGCTACATGCTCGGCGGCTCGATCCTGATCGAGACCGTGTTCTCCTGGCCGGGCTCGGGCTTCCTGCTCAACTCCGCGATCTTCCAGCGCGACCTGCCGCTGTTGCAGGGCACGATCCTGGTGCTGGCCCTGTTCTTCGTTTTCCTCAATCTGCTGGTCGACATCGCGCAAGCCGCGATCGACCCGCGCATCAAGCGGGGCTAGCGGGATGAGCCCAGCCGTTGCCAAGCAAATGGTGCGCCCCCTCCCCCGCCTGCGGGGGAGGGTTGGGGAGAGGGTGTCTCCTCAATCGAGAATCCCCAAGAGGAGAGAACCCTCACCCGCGCCTTCGGCGCGACCTCTCCCGCAAGCGGGCGAGGTGCACCGCGTTCCTGGCGTGCACCGAATGCACCAACACCCATCGGGAGCGCCGCGATGACCGAGCTTCCGCTGTCCGCGACCGCAGACGCCGCGCTCCAGGCCGCGCCCGCCACCAAGGCACGCGGCTATTGGGCGACGGTCGGCCGCCGCATCCGGCGCGACAAGGTCAGCATGGCCTGCGCATTCGTGCTGCTGCTGATCTTCGTCTCCGCCATTCTCGCGCCCTGGCTCGGTCTTGAAGATCCCTACAAGGGTTCGATGATCCGCCGCCTCCGCCACATCGGCACCGCAGGCTATCCGCTCGGCACCGACGAGCTTGGCCGCGACATGCTGGCGCGGCTGGTCTATGGCGGCCGGCTGTCGCTGGTCATCGGCATTTTGCCCGTGATTCTCGCCTTCTGCATCGGCACTTCGCTCGGCCTCGTCGCCGGCTATGTCGGCGGCAAGCTCAATACCGCGATCATGCGAACGATCGATGTGTTCTACGCCTTTCCGTCCGTGCTGCTCGCGATCGCGATCTCCGGTGCGCTCGGCGCCGGCATCCTCAACTCCATCGTGTCGTTGACCGTCGTGTTCGTGCCGCAGATCACGCGCGTCGCCGAAAGCGTCACCACCGGCGTGCGCAACATGGATTTCGTCGAGGCCGCGCGTGCCTCGGGCGCCGGGCCGTTCACCATCATGCGCGTGCACATCCTCGGCAACGTGCTGGGGTCGATCTTCGTCTACGCCACCAGCCTGATCTCGGTCTCGATGATTTTGGCGGCAGGTCTCTCCTTCCTCGGTCTCGGCACAAAGCCGCCAGAGCCGGAATGGGGCCTGATGCTCAACACGCTGCGCACCGCGATCTACGTCAACCCCTGGGTGGCCGCTCTGCCCGGCGCGATGATCTTCGCGGTCTCGATCTGCTTCAACCTGCTTTCGGACGGCCTGCGCAGCGCCATGGACATCAGGAACTGAAGATGATGATGGAAATGCAGACTGGCGCGGCGTTGGCGGTGCCACACCTCTCCCGAAGGGAGAGGTCGGATCGCATCGTTAGATGCGATCCGGGTGAGGGGTTACGCTCCACCGAGTTCGCCGCTCCCCCTCACCCGGCGCTTCGCGCCGACCTCTCCCCGATGGGGAGAGGTGAAGGACGGCGGCCATGAGCGAGACCAACACTTCCGTCGCCATGCTGGACCCGGTCGAGGACGTAGGCGGCGTCGCGCAGCCGCTGCTGCAGGTCAACGGTCTGACCAAGCATTTTCCCGTTCGCGGCGGACTGTTCGCCGCGAAGCGTACCGTGCGCGCCGTCGATAATGTTTCCTTCGCCATCGCCAAGGGCGAGACCGTCGGCATTGTCGGCGAGTCCGGCTGCGGCAAGTCCACCACCGCGCGCCTGCTGATGCATCTGATGCAGCGCGATACCGGCGACATCATCTATGATGGCATGTCCGTCGGGCAGTCGCTGAGCTTGCGCGAGCTACGCCGCGGCATGCAGATGGTGTTTCAGGATTCCTACGCGTCGCTCAATCCACGCCTGACCATCGAGGAATCGATCGCGTTTGGCCCGAAAGTGCACGGCATGGCCGATGGCGTCGCGCGCGCGTTGGCGCGCGAACTACTCGGCAAGGTCGGCCTGGTCCCTGCAAATTTCGCCAACCGCTATCCGCACGAGATCTCCGGTGGCCAGCGCCAGCGCGTCAACATCGCGCGCGCGCTCGCGCTCTCGCCGCGGCTGGTGATCCTGGACGAAGCCGTCTCCGCGCTCGACAAATCCGTCGAGGCGCAGGTGCTCAATCTGCTCGCCGACCTCAAGCGCGAGTTCGGCCTGACCTATCTCTTCATCAGCCACGACCTCAACGTCGTCCGCTATATCAGTGACCGTGTGCTGGTGATGTATCTCGGCGAGGTCGTCGAGCTCGGCCCGGTCGATCAGGTCTGGGATAGCCCCGCACATCCGTATACGCGCGCGCTGCTCGCCGCGATGCCGTCCTCCGATCCGGACCGCCGCACCGAGAAGCCGCCGATCACGGGCGATCCGCCCAATCCGATCGATCCACCCTCGGGCTGTCGCTTCCACACGCGTTGCGCGTTTGCGGAGCCGCTCTGCGCAAATGCTGCACCAAAGCTCAAAGCCGTCGATAAGATGGGCCACGAGGCCGCCTGCTACATGGCGATACCGGGTTCAGGCCATAGCCGCGCGCCGCGAGAGGAGATCGCATGACGAGACCAACGACAAAGGAAATCCAGGCGACGGCGCAAGTCGCCGGTGTCCCCGTGAGCGAGGAGATCGCGACGCGCATCTCCAACTCCATCGGGCCGGCCTTCGAAGGCTTTGCGGCCATCGCAGGCACGCTGCCGTTCGACCTCGAGCCTGCGCTCTATCCGCTCGCACAGACGCAGAAGGTGTCGAAATGAGCACCGAGCCTGCCTTGATGACGCTCACCGAGGTCGCGCGCGGGATCGCGATGAAGCAATTATCCTCGCACGAGGTGACGCGCGCGCTGCTGCATCGGATCGCGCAGTGGCAGCCGCACCTCAACGCCTTCATGTCGATCGAGTCGGAAGCTGCGATGAAGGCGGCCGATGCCGCCGACGCCGAGCTCGCCAAGGGCGCGATCCGCGGACCCTTGCATGGCGTGCCGCTCGCGCACAAGGACATGTATTATGACGCCGGCCATGTCGCGACCTGCGGCTCGCTGATCCGCCGCGATTTCGTGCCGACGGTGACCTCGACCGCCTTGCAGCGGCTGAAGAACGCCGGGCAAGTTCGCCTCGGCACGCTGCATCTGGCCGAATTCGCCTATGGCCCGACCGGTCACAACGCCCATTACGGCCCGGTGCGCAATCCCTGGAACGTCGCGCATATCACCGGCGGCTCCTCATCGGGCTCCGGCTCGTCGGTCGCAGCACGGTTGACTTATGCGGCGCTGGGCTCCGACACCGGCGGCTCGATCCGCATGCCCGCACATTTCTGCGGCGTCACGGGGCTGAAGACCACGGTGGGCCGCGTCAGCCGCGCCGGTGCGATGCCGCTGTCGCAATCGCTCGACACGGTCGGCCCGCTCGCGCGCACCGCGGAAGATTGCGCGCTGCTGCTTGCGCTGATGGCAGGTCCCGACCCTGAGGATTCGACCACGAGCCACGAGCCGCTGTCGGACTATGTTGCGGCGACCAAGGGCTCGCTGAAGGGCCTCAAGATCGGCGTACCTGCGTCGTTCTACGTCGATGATCTCGACAGCGAGGTCGCGCGCGTGCTTGACGAGACCATTGCGGTGCTCAAGCGCGAGGGTGCCGACATCCTCAAAGTCGAGCTTTTGGACCAGCGGCAATTGTCCGCCGCAAGCCAGCTCGTGCTCGCGGCCGAGGCTGCCGCCTTTCACAAGCGCTGGATGATCGAGCGGCCGCAAGACTATGGCTCGCAGACACTGATGCGGCTTCAGAACGGCCTCACCGTTCCCGCCATCACCTATCTCGAGGCGATGCGCTGGCGTGGCCCGGCACTCGCCGCGCACAATGCGGCCGCCGCGGGCGTTGATGCGATCATCGCACCGGCATCACCCATCCCGGCGCCGACCATCGAGGAAAGCGACGTCGGCGGCGGGCCGAACGCACCGGCGCTGTTGCAGCGGCTGACGCTGTTCACCCGCCCCGTGAACTTTCTCGGCCTGCCGTCACTCACCATTCCCTCCGGCTTCACCAGGAGCGGCCTGCCGATCGGCATGCAGCTGATCGGCCGCTCTTTCGATGAAGCGACCTTGCTCACCATCGGCGCCGCCTTCCAGCGCGTCACCGACTATCACGAACGGGTACCCAAACTGCCGTCATGACAAAGCTCGTCGACATCTCAGGCCTCAACATCCGCTTCACCGGCGAGCGCACGGTCTATGCCGTGAACGATCTCAATCTCTCGCTCGGTGATGGCGAGGTGCTGGGCCTGCTCGGCGAATCCGGTTCGGGCAAGAGCGTGACGCTGCGTGCGCTGATGCGGCTATTGCCTCGGAAGCGCACGCAGATTTCCGGCAAGGTCAACGTCATGGGCCGCGACGTGCTCGCGATGAACGACGAGGAGCTGTCGTCGTTCCGCGGCCAGACGGTGTCGATGATCTTTCAGGAGCCCGCACTGGCGCTCGACCCGGTCTACCCCATCGGGGCGCAGATCGCCGAAAGCGTCGTGCGCCACGAGGGCAAGAGCTACGCAGAGGGGCGCGCGAGAGCGCTGGAGATGCTCGAGGTGGTGCGTATCCCCTCGGCCAAGCGGCGGTTAGATGCCTATCCGCACGAAATGTCCGGCGGCATGCGCCAGCGCGCGATGATTGCGTTGGCGCTGGCCTGCCGGCCAAAAATCCTGCTCGCGGATGAGCCGACCACGGCCCTCGACGCCACCGTGCAGATCCAGATTCTCTTGCTACTGCGGGAATTGCAACGCGAATTCGGCATGTCCGTCATCTTCGTCACCCACGACATCGGCGTCGCCATCGAAATCTGCGACCGCGTCGCGGTGATGTATGCCGGCCAGATCGTGGAGCAGGGCAGCCTGCGCGACATCGTCCGCAGCCCGATCCACCCCTATGCCAGGGGCCTGCTCGCCTCGACCATCCACGGCGCCAAGCGGGGCCAGCGGCTGGAGACCATCCCCGGCACCCCGCCGTCGCTGTCCGAGAAGCCCCACAATTGCTCCTTCGCTCCCCGCTGCAAGTTTGCCGAGCCGCGCTGTGTCGAGCAGTTGCCGCCGAACGTAGAAGTCGGCCCCGGCCGGACGGCGCGGTGCGTGCTGGCGGAGGCGGTGTCCGCGTCGTAGGCCACTGCGCTCCGTAACGCGAAAATCCCCTGCGCCAGCACCGACTTGTCACAATCCAGCGGGCGCACTCGGCGAAAAGCCGCTCTACTGTGCATGGGGTTGTTTTCGACTTTTTTGTCCGGGCAGGCGCAACCCCGGCAGGGGAACCGCATTCAGACCCCGTTCATCCCGGTTCCCGTTCCATGCGGGCCGTTCACGGAGAGGGATCTGACTTATGTATATTTCCAATGAAGGCCTGCTCGTCATCCTGTTCGTCGGCCTGGTGGCCGGCTGGTTGGCCGGCAAGGTGGTGCGGGGCGCAGGCTTCGGCATCATCGGTGACATCGTGATCGGCATCGCCGGCGCGTTTATCGCGAGCTTCCTGTTCCCGAAGCTCGGCATCCATATCGGCACGGGGCTGATCTCGGAGATCATCTATTCCGCCATCGGCGCCATCATCCTGCTGCTGGTGGTTCGGCTGGTCCGCGGCGGCGGCCGGTTCTAGCGCCCACAGGTTCAGCGAAGCGGAACTTTGCGCCTCTCCCCAGGCGGGGAGAGGCGCTTGTCTTTGCTCTAAAAAGCCGCAAAGACTGTGAAATACCGGACTTGCGGATCGGGCCGTCCGCGGTAGATGTGGCGAGGCCCGGATTAATTAGATTGCGTTGCACACGGGGGAGAACCCGATATTAATCCGGGGCGCGTACGGCTCCCTTTGCCTTTGAAATCAGGGGGTCTTGCCCCTTACTCGAAAGTGGTCAGACTGATGGCAGCCGTTCCCGGCCTCCGCCGTTCAGAGCTCGGTGACGCGCTGCGTGCCTGCCGCACGGCGTTCATCGGCGTCGGCTTCATGAGCTGCATGATCAACCTGCTCTATCTGACCGGGTCGATCTTCATGCTGGAGGTCTACGACCGGGTCCTGCCGAGCCGCAGCATTCCGACCCTCGTCGGCCTGATCGTCCTCGCCGGCGGCCTCTACATGGCGCAGGGCGTGCTCGACATGATCCGCAGCCGCATCCTGGGTCGGGTCGGTACCGCGCTCGATGAAGCCCTGAACAAGCGCGTGTTCGACACCATCGTGCGCCTGCCGCTCTTGGTCGGTAACCGCAACGAGGGGCTGCAGCCGCTGCGCGATCTCGACAATGTCCGCTCCTTCCTCGGCGGCATGGGCCCGAGCGCGTTCTTCGACCTGCCCTGGCTGCCGCTCTATCTCGCCATCTGCTTCGCCTTCCACGTCATGATCGGCCTGACCGCCCTGGTTGGCGCAATCATCCTGGTCAGCCTGACCCTGGTGACCGAGTTCCTGTCCCGCCAGCCGGCGAAGGAGGCGATGGGCCTTGCTGCCCAGCGCAACGATCTCGCCCAGTCCAGCCGTCGCAACGCCGAAGTGCTGGTGTCGATGGGCATGGCCGGCCGGCTGAACGCGCGCTGGAGCGAGGCCAACGAAAAATATCTCGCCGGAAATCAGCGTGCGAGCGACGTCGCCGGCGGCCTCGGCGCGATCGCAAAAGTGCTGCGCATGATGCTGCAATCGGCGGTGCTCGCCGTCGGCGCCTATCTCGTCATCCATCAGGAGGCGACCGCCGGCATCATCATTGCGGGCTCGATCCTCTCGGCCCGCGCACTGGCGCCGGTCGATCTCGCGATCGCGCATTGGAAATCCTTCGTCACGGCCCGCCAGAGCTGGCACCGCCTCAGCCGCCTCCTTGAGCAGATGCCGGCGCAGGCGACGCCGACCCAGTTGCAGGCGCCCACCAGCCGCCTCTCGGTCGAAGGCGTCGCGATGGTTGCTCCAGGCGACCAGCGTCTCATCGTGCAGGACGTCAATTTTGTGCTCGAAGCCGGCAACGGCCTCGGCGTGATCGGACCCAGCGGCTCCGGTAAATCCTCGCTGATCCGCGCACTCGTCGGCGTCTGGTATCCGGTCCGCGGCAAGGTCCGGCTCGACGGCGCGGCACTCGACCAATGGGCATCCGACGCGCTCGGCCGCCACATCGGCTATCTGCCGCAGGACGTCGAGCTGTTCGGCGGCACCATCGCGCAGAACATCAGCCGTTTTGATCCGGAGGCGACTTCCGACGGCATCATCTCCGCGGCCAAGGAAGCCGGCGTGCACGAGATGATCATCAAGATGCGCGAGGGCTACAACACGCAAGTCGGGGAGCAGGGCACGTCGCTGTCCGCAGGACAGGCGCAGCGCGTGGCGCTGGCGCGCGCGCTCTACGGCAATCCGTTCCTGATCGTGCTGGACGAGCCCAATTCCAATCTCGACACCGAAGGCGACGAGGCGCTGACCCGCGCCATCCGTGCATCGCGCGAGCGCGGCGCCATCGTCATTGTGGTGGCGCACCGGCCGATCGGTGTCGAGGCGGTCGACCAGATCCTGGTGCTTCGTGACGGCCGCATGCAGGCCTTCGGTCCGAAGGAGCAGGTGCTCGCCCAGGTGCTCCAGCCCCGCGTCGCGCCGCCGGCGCCGATCAAGATCGTCAGCGAAGGCGGAGTGGCCAAATCATGAGCACGATGACGGTTGCCGGACCGAAACCCGCCGCGACCAGGACGGTGCGGGAATCGATCCGTTTTCACCTGATCCTCGGGATCTCGATCGTGCTGGTGCTGGCCATCGGCCTCGGCGGGTGGTCGGCCACGGTACAAATCTCCGGCGCGCTGATCGCGCCGGGCCAGATCGTGGTCGAATCCAACGTCAAGAAGGTGCAGCATCCGACCGGCGGCGTGGTCGGCGAGGTGCGCGCCCGCGACGGCGATGTGGTCAAGGCCGGCGATATCGTGGTGCGGCTCGACGACACCGTCACCAAGGCCAACCTCGCCATCGTCACCAAGAATCTCGACGCCGGGCAGGCACGCGCAGCGCGCCTTCAGGCCGAGCAGCGCGGCCTCGACAAGATCGAGTTCCCGCAATCGCTGCTCGATCGCGGCAACGATCCCGACGTCAAGGTGCTGCTCTCCGCCGAAACCAAATTGTTCGACGTCCGCGTCAACGGCCGCGCGGGCCAGAAGGCGCAGCTCCGCGAGCGCATCCAGCAGCTCAACGAGGAAATCGAAGGTCTCTCTGCACAGGAGAAAGCCAAGGACAAGGAGATTTCGCTGGTGCAGCAGGAGCTCATTGGCGTTCGCGACCTCTATGACAAGCACCTGGTGCAGATCTCGCGTCTGACGACGCTCGAGCGCGACTCTGCCCGCCTCAACGGCGAGCGCGCGCAGTACATCGCCTCGCGGGCGCAGGCCAAGGGCAAGATCACCGAGACCGAGCTCCAGATCATCCAGGTCGACAAGGACATGGTGAGCGAGGTCTCCAAGGATTTGCGCGAGACCAACGACAAGATCGGCGAAATGATCGAGCGCAAGGTCGCGGCCGAAGACCAGCTCCGCCGCGTCGACATCCGCGCGCCGCAGGACGGCATGGTGCTGCAATCGACGGTGCACACCGTCGGCGGCGTCGTCACCGCCGGCGACACCCTGATGCTGATCGTGCCGCAGGCCGACGACCTCCAGGTCGAGGCCAAGGTCAATCCGGTCGATATCGACAAGCTCCAGATCGGCCAGAAGACGCTGCTGCGCCTCTCCGCCTTCAACCAGCGCACCACACCCGAGCTCAACGGTGTCGTCACCCGCGTCTCGCCTGACGTCACCACCGATCAGCGCACCGGCCAGAGCTACTACACCATCCGCGTCTCGCTGTCGGCGGAAGAGGTCGCCAAGCTCGGCGATTCCAAGTTGATTCCCGGCATGCCGGCGGAGGCCTTCGTCCAGACCGGCGACCGCACCATGCTGTCCTATCTGATGAAGCCGCTGCACGACCAGTTCATGCGGGCGTTCCGCGAGAAGTGACGCGCGAAAGCGCGTCGTCTCCACCTGTCATTGCGAGCGTAGCGAAGCAATCCAGTCTGCCTCCGCAGCGAGATTTCTGGATTGCTTCGCTGCGCTCGCAATGACGGGGCACTTCGTTCTTTGCTATAGTTCGACTCAAGCCTCAACAACCCGGCGTCGAACCATGCAAACCCCGCCCTCCATCGCCACAAAGTCCTTCACCGACGCTGGTCTCGCCGTCGCCCGCCTCGAAGAAATCTACGAGCGCAACACAAAATTCCTGCGCGACCGCTTCGAAGCCTATGTCTCCGGCGAAGCGATCACGACGCGGGTGCGGGCCTATTATCCCTTCGTCCGCCTCACCACCGCGACCCATGCGCGGCTGGATTCGCGTCTCGCCTATGGCTTCGTCGCCCGGCCCGGCGTGCACGAGACCAGCGTGACACGACCGGATCTGTTCCGGGCCTATCTCACCGAGCAGATCGGCCTCCTGATCCAGAACCACGGCGTACCCGTCGAGATCGGCGAGTCCGCCGAGCCGATCCCGGTCCACTTCGCCTATCGCCGCGACATCAACATCGAAGCCGCCATCACCACCAGCGAGAATTCGCCCGTGACGCGATCGCTGCGCGATGCGTTCGACGTGCCTGATCTCGCCACCATGGACGATTCAATCGCCGACGGCACCTTCGAACTCCAGCCGGGTGCGCCCGAGCCGCTGTCGCTGTTTCGTGCGGCCCGCGTCGACTACTCGCTGCGCCGGCTCTATCACTACACCGGCACCGATCCCGAGCATTTCCAGAACTTTGTCATCTTCACCAACTACCAGTTCTACGTCGATGCCTTCGCGCAGATGTGTCAGCAGCGGCTTCAGTCCGGCGAGGCCGGGCTCGACGCCTTCGTTGCGCCGGGCAACGTGATTACGCGCAGCGGCGGTGCGACGATTGGCGATGCGCCCACGCGTATTCCGCAGATGCCGGCTTTCCATCTGGTCATGCCCGGCTATCGCGGCATCACCCTGATCAATATCGGCACCGGTCCGTCCAACGCGCGCAACGTCACCGATCACGTCGCGGTGCTGCGGCCGCATGCCTGGCTGATGCTCGGGCATTGCGCCGGCTTGCGCAACACGCAGCGGCTCGGCGACTATGTGCTCGCGCACGGATACGTACGCGAGGACCACGTGCTCGATCGCGAGCTGCCGCTGTGGGTGCCGATCCCGGCGCTGGCCGAGATGCAGGTGGCGTTGGAGCAGGCGGTCGAGGACGTCACCGGCCTTGAAGGTTTCGAGCTCAAGCGCTTGATGCGAACGGGCACGGTCGCCAGCGTCGACAACCGCAATTGGGAGATCTCGGGGCCCGAGGTCATTCGCCGCATGTCGCAATCGCGCGCAGTTGCGCTCGACATGGAATCGGCTGCGATCGCCGCCAACGGTTACCGCTTCCGCGTGCCCTATGGCACGTTGCTCTGCGTCTCCGACAAGCCGCTGCATGGCGAGATCAAGCTCGCCGGCATGGCCAGCGAATTCTACCGCCGCCGCGTCGGCCAGCATCTCGAGATTGGCCTCAAGGCGCTGGAACGGCTCAAGCAGCAGGAATCGGAGCGGTTGCATTCGCGCAAGCTGCGCAGCTTTGCCGAAGTCGCGTTCCAGTAGGCGAGGTCTCTGTTTCCTGCTGACAAGCGGAAAGATTTTCAGCATTGTCCGGCGCGGGGGCTCGACCGGGACGACTTGATGCCGCTGGCGCGCGACAAGATCATCGGCCATGACCTCGAACGTCTGGCTTTCCGCTTCACCATGACGAATGACGGGGCCGTCGTGCATTGCCAGATCAGCGATGCAGCGATGGACGAGCTCGCGGGCATGCAGGGCACCGAAAGCAGCGCCCGCCAGGCGCAGTTCATGTCGCTGCGCGAGACGATCGAGCGGGTCGCGTCGGACCTTTACGACGAGGCGCCGCGATTCAAGGGCTACGTGGTGCGGATTTTTACGCGGCATTTGGGGAGGTGACGTCGCTTCACTCTCCGCTGTCATGCCCGGTCAAGCCGGGCGATGACGGCAATGTTTGTGGTGAGAACGACCCGACTCACTCACACCGCCCAGCCGCTCACCCCTCCAGCTTCTTCAGCAACAAGTTCAGCGCCGTCGCCGCGAACACCTGCATGTTGGCGAACCGGTCGTTATTGCCCGTCTCCAGCGTCATCACCTCGGCCGCGGGCCCCGCGACCGCCATGCAGCTATGGCCGGCGGCGTCGCCGTAGCGGTTGCCGGTCGGGCCGGCTGCGCCGGTCTCGGAGAGGCCCCAGTCGGAGCTGAAGCGGCCGCGCATTTGTTCGGCCAGCAGTTCCGCGTAGGGCTCTGAGGAGGAGCGAAAGCCCTTCATTGCTTCGTCCGAAATATCCATCAGCACACGCCTGGCATCGCGGGTGTAGACCACCGCGCCGCCGAGGAAATAGGCGGAGGCGCCGGGCACCGCGAGCAGGCTCGCCGCGATCAGGCCGCCGGTCGAGGATTCCGCGACCGCAATGGTCTGTTGGCGCGCGATCAGTTTGGCGGCGACCTGTTCCGCAATGTCGACGAGCTCTTTCATCCCTAACCCCACGTTCCCTCGCAACTGAGCTCAGCCTTCCTAGCATATGACAGACGCCTTGGCCGAGTTGCGGGCGGAGGGCAGGCCTGCTTGAATGGCGGACAAGGCGAGGCGGCCGAGCGCCGCCCGCGACAAGACACGACGAGGAAACGTGAGAAGAGAGACGTCATGGCGTCCCTGATCGCCGGCGGCGTGGATTGCGACGTGCATCCGGCCGTGCCGCATCTGACCAGCCTGCTGCCGTACCTGAACGACTATTGGCGCGATCAGGTGACGACGCGCGGCATGGTCGACCTCGTCTCGCAATCCTATCCGAAGAACTCGCCGATCGTGGCGCGGCCCGAATGGCGGCCCGAGAGTGGCAAGCCGGGCGAGAGCCTGGAGGACATGCAGCGGCATGTGCTCGATCCCTTCCAGCTCACGCACGCCATCTGCAACCCGCTTTACGGCGTGCAGATGGTGTTTTCGGAAGATTTGCAGGCCGCCTTCTGCCGCGCGCTGAACGAGTGGCTCGCGAAGCAATGGCTCGATCGCGATTCGCGGCTGCGCGGCTCGATCGTGATCCCGACGCAAAGCGTCGAGAAGGCCGTCGCCGAGATCGAGCGTTGCGCCCAGGACAAGCGCTTCGTGCAGGTGCTGATGCTTGTGATGGGCGACACGCCGCTCGGCAAGCGCGCGCTATGGCCGATCTACGAGGCAGCGGAACGGCTCGACCTGCCGGTCGGGATCCACGCCGGTTCCGCCTATCACAATCCGCCGACCGCGGTGGGATGGGGGTCCTATCACATTGAGGATTATGTCGGTCAGGCCCAGGCGTTCCAGGCCCAGCTCACCAGCCTGATCGTCGAGGGCGTGTTCGCCAAATATCCGCGGCTGAAGATGGTGATGCTGGAATCCGGCGTCTCCTGGATCTCACCTTTTCTCTGGCGCCTGCACAAGTTCTGGCGCGGGGTGCGGATGGAGACGCCCTGGGTCGATCGGGCGCCGCTGGAAATTGTGCGCAGCAACATCCGCTTCTCGTTACAGCCATTTGATGCGCCGCCGGACGAAGCGACATTAATTCGCCTGTTTGATCATATGCAGTCCGACGAATTGGTCTTATTCTCCACGGACTATCCGCACTGGCAGTTCGACGGCCAGGACGCGCTGCCCGAGGGTCTCACCCCCGATCTCGTGCGCAAGATCATGATCGACAACCCGCATGCAACCTATCCCCGCCTGACGTAAGCCCGCTGCCAAAGGAGGCAAGGCGATGAATATTCAGTTCCGCGAGAACCTAGAGGCCGCTTCCCGCCCGACGACGAAGACCGCGATTGCGGACTGCGACATCCATCCGGCGCGCGCGACCCGGACCGAACTCTATCCTTATCTCGCCAAACGCTGGCAACATCACCTCGAAGTCTACGGCGTTCATGCCTATCAGGGCATGATGGAAGGCCCGCCCTATCCGAAGGCACAGCCCAACGCCTCGCGCCGCGACGCCTATCCGCCGGAGGGGGGCCCGCAGGGCTCCTCGCTGTCTTTCATGCAGAAGCAGCTGCTCGATCCCAACAATGTGCAGCTCGGCGTACTCAATCCGCTCAACACCGGCCAGGGTATCCGCAATCACGAGCTCTCGGCCGCACTATGCTCGGCCATAAACGACTGGCAGATCGACAAATGGACCAGCAAGGACAAGCGTCTGAAGGCCTCGATCGTCGTTGGCAATGAGGACGGTCTGTCGGCCGCTGCCGAAATCCGCGAGCGCGCCGGCGACAAGAATTTCGTCCAGGTACTGCTGCTGAGCCGCAATGTCGAGCCACTCGGCCAGCGCCGCTACTGGCCGATCTATCAGGCCGCAGAAGAGGCGGGCTTGCCGGTCGGCGTGCACGCCTTCGGCTTCGGCGGCAACCCGATCACGCCGTCGGGCTGGCCGTCCTATTACATCGAGGAGATGGTGGGGCACTCGCAGTGCCAGCAATCGGCGCTGGCGAGCCTTGTTCTGGAAGGCGTGTTCGAGCGCTTTCCGAAACTGAAGATGGTGATGATCGAGGCCGGCTTCGGCTGGGCGCCGTCGCTGGCGTGGCGGCTCGACAAGGTCTGGCAGCGGCTCAGGAGCGAGGTGCCGCATGTTAAACGGCCGCCGTCGGAATATATCCGCGAGCAGGTGTGGTGGACCACGCAGCCGATGGAGGATCCGGAGCGGCGCGAGGATCTGTTCGACGTCATCAACTGGATCGGCTGGGACCGTCTGCTGTTCGCAACCGACTATCCGCATTGGGATTACGACGAGCCGTCGCGCGTGCTGCCGGCGGGCGTCAGCGAAGCCAATCGCGAGGCGTTCTATCTCGGCAATGCCAAAAAGCTGTACGGAATAGCTTGATGGCGCGGCATGTCATTGCCGCGGTCGATGAACTGCCGCCCGGCACGCGAAAATTCCTGGAGATCGACGGACGACCGATCGCGGTCTTCAACATCAAGGGCGAATATTTTGGCCTGATGAACCGCTGCCCGCATCAGGGCGCGGCGCTGTGCGAGGGGCCGCTGATCGGGCTCGCGCAATCCAGCGATCCCGGCGAGATCGAGTATACAAAACTTGGCGAGATCATTCGCTGCCCCTGGCACGGCTGGGAGTTCGACATCCGCACCGGACAGTCCTACTGCGACCCCCGCCGCTTTCGCGTGAAGGCCTACCCGGCCCATGTCGAGCCGGGTGCGAGCGTGGTGAAGGGCCCGTATGTCGCCGAGACGATCCCTGTGAAGGTCGAGAGCGAATACGTGGTGGTGGAGTTGTAGCTGCACTGGCGGTGCGCCCCCTCGCCCCGTTCTTACGGGGAGAGGGTTGGGGTGAGGGGCTCTCTCCGCCCCCGAGATCGTCGAGAGACCTCTACCCCTCACCCGGAATTCAAGCTGCGCTCGAATTCCGACCTCTCCCCGCAAGCGGGGGAGAGGTTAAGGAAGAGCGTGCCCCGGAATGACCATTAATGTCCCGCCACCGGCCCCGCCGCAGGCTCATATGTCGTCACCGCCTGACGGCCGCCGCGATAGACGATCGACGCCGCGATGATGCCGAGGAAGGCGGCGAGCATCAGCCAGAGACCGGGAGAAGCCTTGTCGCCGGTGTGCTCGATCAGCAAGGTCGAGGCGAACGGCGTAAAGGTGCCGAACAGCGCGGCTGCGAGCGCGAAGGCGAGCGAGAAGCAGGTGGTGCGGACATGTGCCGGGACGATCTCGACCAGCGCACCGAGCATGGTGCCGCTGTACATGCCGAAATAGAACGAGAACATCATCTCGACCGCGAGCAGCTTGCCGAAGGTCGGCGCGGCCACCAGCCAGGACAGCGCAGGATAGGCAGTTACGAACGCCAGGCCAGCGATGGCGAGCAGCACCGGCTTGCGGCCGATGCGGTCGGACAGCGCGCCGCCGACCGGATTCCAGATGAAATTGCTGACCGCGACCAGCAGGGTGACGAGGAGCGCATCCTGCGTCGACAGTTTCAGCACGGTCTTGCCGAAGGTCGGCGTGTAGACGGTGACGAAGTAGAACGTTGTCGTGGTCAGGATCGCGATCATCATGCCGAGGATGACGATCCGCCAGTTGGCGAGCGCGGAGGCGAACACTTCGTTCGCCGTCGGATGTTTCTTCATCGCGAGGAAGGCCGGTGTCTCTTCGAGCGTCCGCCGCAGCATGAAGATCAGGGGAATGATCATGCAGCCGACGAAGAACGGAATGCGCCAGCCCCAGGCGGCGACGGTATCGGCCGGCATCACCTCGGACAGGAGGAAGCCGAGGATCGACGCCACGAAGATCGCGACCTGCTGGCTCGACGACTGGAACGAAGTGTAGAAGCCGCGATTGCCGGGCGTGGAGATCTCAGCGAGATAGACCGAGACACCGCCGAGTTCGACGCCGGCGGAGAAGCCCTGCAGCAGGCGGCCGAGCAGCACGATGATTGGCGCTGCAATGCCGATGCTCGCATAGGTCGGGCAGAATGCGATGACGACAGTGCCGGCGGCCATGATGGCCAGCGTGACGATCAGGCCCTTGCGGCGGCCGATGCGGTCGATGTACGCGCCGAGCACGATCGCGCCGACGGGGCGCATCAGCGCGCCGAGCCAGAACACGCCAAACGTGTTGAGCAGCGATGCGGTTTCATTGGTCGAGGGGAAGAACGCCTTGCCGATGGCGGCGGCATAGAAGCCGAACAGGAAGAAGTCGAACTGCTCGAGGAAATTGCCGCTGGTGGCGCGCAGGATCGCGCCGATGCGCGACTTGATCTCGGGCGGATTGGTTGATGCTGCTGGTCCGGCCATGGCGTTACTCCCCTGAAAACGTTGCCAGACCGGAACTCATCTTCACGGCAAGGCGACAGATTGTTGCTGTGACAATCTGTCTAACCCCTCTCGCGCGGGGCCTTGCGAGTCAACCCATTTTGCTTTGGAAGCTGATGATTTTTCAGGCTTTATTCTGCGTTGCAGCGATCATCCATTGGCGGAACGCGGCAAGCTTTGGCGCTTCGCGACGGCCCTCCGGCGAGACCAGGTAGAAGCCGGCGTCGGCCGGCAGCGCGATCTTGAAGGGGACCACGAGCCGGCCCTTGGCGATGTCGTCGCTGACATAGGAGGTCCGCCCCATCGCCACGCCGATGCCGTCGATGGCGGCCTGGATGGTCATGAAGATCATGTCGAAGGTGATGCCGGGCTGCTTGGCGATGTCCGCCGGCAGGCCCGCCGCCGTGAGCCACAGCCGCCAGTCGTCGCTATTGGCGTTGGAGGTGTGCAGCAGCGGATAGCCTTTCAGGTCCTCCGGTTGGCGCAGCGGCTTGTCGCCGCGCAGCAACGACGGGCTGCACACCGGGAATAACTCGTCCGCCATCAGCCAGTCGGCGCGCAGGCCCGGCCATTGACCGCGGCCATAGCGGATCGCGGCGTCGACATCGTCGCGTTGGAAGTCGACCAGGCTGGTGGAAGTGGTGATGCGTACGTCGATGCCGGGATGTGCCTCCTGAAAATCGGTCAGCCGCGGCAGCAGCCACTTTGCCGCGAGCGAAGCCAGCGTCGAGATGGTCAGCACCTTGTCGTCGTCCTTGCGCAGCAGCCGGTCGGTGGCCAGGCGAAGGTCGTTGAAGGCGGCGCGGACGCCGGGGAGGTAGTCGCGCGCCTCCGGCGTCAGCGCCAGCGCGCGGTTCTGCCGGATGAACAGGCGGATGCCGAGCTCCTCTTCGAGCCGGCGGATCTGATGGCTGATCGCGGTCTGCGTCACATTCAGCTCGCTCGCCGCCAGCGTGAAGCTGAGATGGCGCGCGGCGGCCTCGAACGCCCGCAATCCGTTCAGGGAGGGCAATCTGGCAGTCATTTGGCAGCATGATGCATGAGCTCATTTCATGCGAAGAGGTACAAATTGTCGTTTGTCGCAGTGCACTTAGAAGCAGATATTAGCGCTCAAGTTAGCTCAAGGAGCTGAAAATGTCTACTTTGACCCACAATTCGATGACAAATCATCATGCACCGGGCCTGATCTCGCAGATCGGCGAGACCCTCCATGTCTGGCATGAGCGCTACCGGACCCGGCGCGAACTGACCAATTGGACCGCCCGCGATCTCCACGACGTCGGCCTGTCCTGGACCGACATTGCCTACGAGGCCGACAAACCCTTCTGGCGGGCCTGATAGGCCGCCAGGCCGGCGCCGCCTGATCACAGGGGCGCCGGCGGTCCCTCTCCCTTTGAGGCTCGTGTCATGAGCACCCTCCGCCTGGAAGATCTGAAGCAATATTCGGACGTGCTGCGCACCCGGCAGGGCGATGCGATCAACGTGCGCTTCATCGAGCCGCGCGACACCGAGGAGCTTCAGCACTATTTCCGCTCGCTCTCGACCCGCTCCCGCTACAACCGCTTCTTTGGCGCGCTCAGTGAGTTGCCGAAGGGCCTGCTGAGCGAATTCCTCGATGTCGGAGCGCGCGAGCGTTTTTCCGTCGTCGGGACCAAGATGGTTGATGGCTTCGAGACCATCGTCGCCGAAGCGCGCTACGCATTTCATGCGGAGACCTCGACGCTGGAGTTCGGCCTCTCGGTCGACGATCGCTGGCAGGGCCACGGCATCGCCACCGCGCTCCTCAGGAATCTCGAATGCCGCGCGGCCGCGCTTGGTGCCGAACACATCTTTGGCGACACGCTGCGCTCCAACCAGACCATGATTTCGCTGGCGCGCAAATCCGGCTTTGCCTTCGTCAATCACCCTGACGACTGGAAGCTGGTGCGTTTCGACAAGGAGATCCACGTCGCGCCAAAGGACATCCCCTGCGCAAGCTGGCGTCTTGCCGCACTTTCCCGTCAGGCCGATAGCCCCTCAGCCTCGGCCTGACACCACTCCAAGCCCGGCTCAGGTCAAATCTGAGCGGGGCATTTTTTTGCCCGCGGCGACGCGACCGTGCCCCTCATTCGAACTTGGCCGGCACCGAGGCCGGTCGGGTCGCATCCAAGAGAAACATCACCAGTTGATCCAGGTCCGTCGTTCCATCGCTGAAGACTTCCATGGCCATGTCCGGGCCGTGGCCGACCATCGCCTGACCAGCTTCGGTGCGGCTGACGCCGTGCGGCGTTCGCTGGCCGACACGGCCAGTTAGCACATAGAACGATTCAGAGCCCGGATGGGAATGCACCGGCGTCTTCGAGCCGGGCGGGCCGCCGGCGTGATTGATTTGCAGCAGATATTCGGGCGCCGCGAAGACCGGCACCGGCCCAACCTCAGCAACTTTAGTGCCGTCAGGCGTCATGCCGCCCTTCGGGCCGAGCGTGAACAGCCAGACCTTGCCCGAGACCTCAGCGGCCAATGACGTCGGGCTTGTGCTCGCGGCCTTTTGCGCGAGATCGAGCGTGGAGAAATTCTCGATCCGCCAATAAAGCTCACCCGGCGGCAGACCGCTGAGTTTCTTCTGCGCGACCTGAGTGACGACGAATTTTCCCGGCTCGGCTGCAACCGGCAGCAACGTCGCCAACGCAAACAGCGAGACCGTCGAGACGATGAGATAGCAAGTGCCCAATCTTCGAGAGTTCATGCTGTGACTCCTCGATTGCGCGTCAACCAAATAACTGCGTAGCCTACTTCCCCGTGAACACCGCTTTCCGCTTCTCGATGAACGCCTGCACCGCCTCTTTGTGATCGGCGGTCGTGGTGAGGCGGATCAGGCGTTCGGCCTCGTGGTCGCGGGCGGTTTCGAAATCGAACAGCAGGGCCTCGTCGAGATTGTCCTTCATGTAGCGTAGCGCCATGCGCGGGCCTTCGGCGAGCGACTTCGCCAATGCGAAGGCTTCGGTTTGAAGCTTGTCATCGGGCACGACACGGTTGACGAGGCCGATGGCTTCGGCGCGCGCCGCATCGACGCGATCGCCGGTGAACAGCAACTCGCGCGCCCGCGCGGTGCCGACGAGCCGGGTCAGCAGCCACGCGATGCCGTAATCGCCGGAGAGCGCGATACGCGCATAGCCTGCGGCGACGAAGGCCGATTGTGCGGCGATGCGGATGTCGCAGGCCATGGCCAGCGCAAGCCCGGCGCCGACCGCGGGGCCGGGGAGGGCGGCGATGGTCGGCTTGCGCACCGACACCAGCGCGCCCGTGAGCAGCCGCTGCCGCTCCTGCAGATCGGCCACGCGATCGTCCAGCGACATCTCCAGCTTCTTGGGATCACGATGCGCGCCCATACCCTTGACGTTGCAGCCGGCACAGAACGCTTCGCCGGCACCGGTGATGAGCAGCGCGCCGACATCGGGATTCTCGCCGCAGGTCCGGATCATCGTGCGCAGCGCCGGCGTCAGCGTGTCCGACAGCGAGTTGCGCGCCTCCGGTCGGTTCAGCGTGATGGTCGCGACGCGGTCGCGGACGACGCAGAGCAGTTCGTTGGTGCCGGTGTCGATGGTGGTTTCGGTGGTCATTGTCGCTCCCTATTCTTTCGTCATTGCGAGCGAAGCGAAGCAATCCAGAATCTTTCCGCAGTGGCAGTCTGGATTGCTCCGTCGCTTCGCTCCTCGCAATGACGATTGTTGTGAAATCATAGCCCTCAAAATTTCTCCACCCACGGCCGCAGCTCCAGCTCCCAGCTCCAGGCGTTGCGCGGCTGCTGCAGCACGTTCCAATAGCTCTCCGCAATCGCGTCGGGATCGAGCATCGAATCCGGCTTGTCGGGTGTTTCCGTCCGCGCCGCGCTGCGGATGCCGCCGTCGATGACGAAATGCGCGACATGGATGCCTTGCGGCGACAATTCGCGCGCAATGCTCTGTGCGAGGCCGCGCAGCGCGAACTTGCCCATCGCGAACGGGGCGGACTGCGCGTAGCCCTTGACGCTGGCTGACGCGCCGGTGAACAGGATCGCGCCATGTTTGTTGGGCACCATGCGCTTTGCGGCCTGCTGCGCCACCAGGAAACCGCCATAGGCGCTGACCGCGATCGCATTCGCGACCTCCGCCGGGACGAGATCGACGAACGGCCCGCGCGCGCGGCCAGAGGCATTGTAGACGACGAGGTCGGGCGTGCCGATCTCGCGCTCGACCAGGCCGAACAGGCGCTCGACCTCCTCAGGCTCGGTGGCGTTGCAGGCATAGGCCTTGGCGCCGGTCTGGCTACAGAGCGCGCCTAACTTCTCGATTTTTCGCGCGGCAAGGGCAATGCGGATGCCTTGCGCGGACAGCAACCGCGCCAGCGAGGCACTCAGGCCTTCGCCGGCGCCGACGATGAGGGCGATCTTGTATTTCGGGTGTTCCATGGCGTGATCTCTCGGGGACGGGACGCCGCTGATCTATGAACGGCCTGCGCGGACAACCAGCCGGGCCGATCACAATTCCGCAGAGCGAATTGCTCCTTCACGGCGATCATGCCTCCCTGACAATTTGCGGCTTTATCGCTTTTCGCGATGGGAGCATGATCGACATCATCTCAAGCGGCAAGCGCTAAGAATGCCGTCGGGCGGAAACGAAGAGGACGATCATGCACAAGCCGGTCACAGCGCAGCCGAAAAATGTCGCGGCCGCACCATCCGGCCTGCTGGCGCCGGATACCACAGGCATGAATTTCTACCGGGCCGATCAGGCGCTGACGGATCTCCTGCGCATCCATCTGCCGGAAACACTATTCCGCCACATCGAGCCGCATCTCGATCGCCTCGGCGAACTCGCCGGCGGCCATCTCGACGATTGCGCGCGGCTTGCCGACCGACACACGCCGGTGCTGCACCAGCGCGACAAGTTCGGCTGCGACGTGCAATGGATCGAATATCACCCGGCCTATCGCGAGCTGGAGAACGCCGCGTTCGGCGAGTTTGGCATCCACGCGCTCTCGATCCGCAAGGGCATCATGGGCTGGCCTGACAAATATCCGGTGGTGGCAAAACACGCCTTCACCTTCCTCTTCAACCAGACCGAATTCGGCATGGGCTGCCCGATCAACGTCACCGACGGTTGCGCAAAGCTGCTGGCGAATTTCGGCAGCGAGGCGCTGAAGGCAAAATATCTCGACGGCCTGACGTCGACCGACATGAGCAAGCTGACCCAGGGCGGCCAGTTCATGACCGAGAAGGAAGGCGGCTCCGACGTCGGCACGCTCACGACGACAGCGGTGCAGGAGGGTGACCATTGGCGTCTCACAGGCGAAAAGTGGTTCTGCTCGAATGCGGATGCGAAAGTGGTGATGCTGCTGGCGCGGCCCGAGGGCGCCGGCCCCGGCACGCGCGGCGTCGGCCTGTTCCTGATGCCGCGCTTCCTCGACGATGGCTCGCAGAACCACTACCGGATCGTGCGTCTCAAGGACAAGCTCGGCACCCGCTCGATGGCCTCGGGCGAGATCAAGCTCGAAGGCGCGATTGCGTACGCCGTCGGCAGGCTCGACCGCGGCTTCGTGCAGATGGCCGAGATGGTGAACTCGTCGCGGCTCTCCAACGGCGTCAAATCGACCGCGCTGATGCGCCGCGCTTATCATGACGCGATGACGGTGGCGAAGAACCGCGTGGTGTTCGGCAATCGCATCATCGATTTGCCGCTCGGGCGACGGCAGATGCTGAAGATCATGCTGCTGGTCGAGCAGGCGCTGTCGATGAGCTTCCTCACTGCCGATGCGCTCGACCGTGCCGAATCCGGCAGCCAGGATGCGGCCGCGCTGCTGCGCATCCTGACGCCGACCCTGAAATTCCGCGCCACGCGCGATGCGCGAAAAGTCTGCGGCGATGCGCTCGAGATGCGCGGCGGCATCGGCTATATCGAGGAATTCGCGACGCCGCGGCTGCTGCGCGATGCCCATCTCGGCTCGGTCTGGGAAGGCACCGGCAACATCGTCGCGATCGATGCGTTGAGGCGCGCGGTCGGCCGCCACGGTGCCGAGTCCGCGCTATCAGCTGATCTACATGCCCGCCTCGACGACAGCGCCTCGGTGCCGCAGGCGTGGCGCGATCATCTGCGCGGCCTCGTCGATCGCGCCGTCGGCTTTGCGCGCGAGGTTGCGGGCAAGTCGGAGAACGAAGCCGACGCGCGCCGCGCCACCAGCCTGCTCTATCACGTCGCAAGCGCCGTCGCGCTCGCCTGGGAGGCGCACCGTATCCACGACATGCGCGGCGATGCGCGCCGGCTGCTGCTGTCGCGGCTGGTGATCGACCATCGCGTTGCGCCGAGCGATCCGTTCCGGCTGACGGAAAATGCCACGCAGGCGAGGATCGCAGCACTGCTGCTCGGCGACAGCTCAGCCGGCATGAGCGAGGTTGGCGAACTGGTTCTGGCAGCGTAGGCTGCGCCACGATCAAACAAAAAACGCGATAGGGAGTGCTCGATGAAGGCCGCCGTCCTGTATGAAGTCAACCAGCCGCTGGTCATCGAGGATGTCAGCCTGCCGAAGCCGGGTCCGCGCGAGGTGCTGATCCGCACGACGGTCGCCGGCCTCTGCCACTCCGACCTGCACTTCATGGAAGGCCTCTATCCGCATCCGCTGCCCGCCGTGCTTGGGCACGAATCCGCCGGTGTCGTAGAGCAGGTCGGCTCCGACGTCACTTACGTGAAGCCCGGCGATCACGTCGTCACGTGCCTGTCGGTGTTCTGCGGCACCTGCGACAATTGCACCACCGGCCGTACCGTGCTCTGCACCGACACCACGGTAAAACTGCTGCCGGGCGTATCGAACCGGATGCAGTGGAATAAGCCTGAGAAGCTGCACCAGTTTCTCAACCTCTCGTCCTTTGCCGAGCAGATGCTGGTGCACGAGAATGCGATCGTCAAAATCCGCAAGGAGATGCCGCTCGATCTCGCCGCGTTGATCGGCTGCGGTGTCATCACCGGCTACGGCGCGGTGGTGAACACGGCGAAAGTGACCGCGGGCGAGACCGTGGCCGTGATCGGCTGCGGCGGCGTCGGCATGGCCGCGATCAACGGCGCGCAGATCGCGGGCGCCGGCCGCATCATCGCCATCGATACCAACCCGGCAAAGCTCCAGCTCGCGACCAAGCTGGGCGCCACCGACATCATCAACCCCGCCGATGGTGACGTGGTGAAGCAGGTCCGCGACCTCACCAATGGCGGCGTGCATCATTCCTTCGAGGTGCTCGGCCGCAAGGAAACCGCGGAACAGGCCTTCGGCATGTTGGCGTCCGGCGGCACGGCCACCATCGTCGGCATGATCCCGTTTGGCCAGAAGATCGAGCTGCACGGTTTTGATTTTCTACGCGAGCGCCGCATCCAGGGCTCCTCGATGGGCTCCAACCATTTCCGCGTCGACATGCCGCGCCTGGTCGATTTCTACCTGCGTGGCCGGCTGCATCTGGAAGACTGGATCTCGGCCAAGCTGAAACTGTCGGAGATCAACGAGGGTTTTGCCAGCATGAAGGCCGGCAAGACGCTGCGCAGCGTGATTGTGTTTGATAGCTGAGCTCTTTCACCTCTCCCCGCTCTTTGCGGGGAGAGGTCGGATCGCCCTTGAGCGATCCGGGTGAGGGACCGGGCAGGGCGGTGCCAAGCAGTTGGCCTCTCCGACTCCTCAATTGATCAGCCGGCAAATATCAGAGTCGTGATTGGCAGTGTGCCATGCCCCTCCCCCGCCGCCTGCGCTGCGCTCCGGCGTCGACCTCTCCCCGCATTGCGGGGAAAGGTAAGAGCATCAATCGTCAAACATCCTCGGCGGCACGAACCCGCCGAACTCGCGCTCGATCAGCTCGGCCAGTTTCAGCGGCGTGCGGTCCTCGAGCCACGGGCCGACGATCTGGACACCGACCGGCAAGCCATCCGGCGCAAAGCCGGTCGGGATCGCGGTCGAGGGCAGGCCGGGCAGCGTGGCGATGCCGGGCCAGGCGAGCTGATCGGGATAGACGTGCGCCTTGCCGTCGATGGTGATGCGGCGGGTTTCCTGGTCCGGCGAATGGTCGTGCGGATAAGCCGGCGTCGGCATGATCGGGCAGATGACGGCATCATATGTCTTGAACAGCTCGCGCCATTGCGCCCGCAACCGTGTGCGTCCGGCGTTCGCCACCACCCAGTCGCGATGGCTCAACGCGACGCCGCGCAGCCGCTCGGCGGCAAGGCTGTTGTCACTCTCAGGCAGTGCGGCCGCGGCCGCCTTGGCGCCCTCATAGACGTCAGGCGCAAAACTTGCGGCAAGGAACGATATCAGCATGCGCATATAAAGCCGCGAGGAGGCCGCGAAGTCCGGCAGCAGCAGGCTGCTGCGATCGATCTTGACGCCGGCCTTGGCCAGGTTGTCGGCCAAAGTGTTGATGGTCCCGCGCACGGCCGTGTCGGTCGGCAGCAGCGGGTCGGTGTCGATCACAAGTACGCGAAAATCCTTGAACGCGGTGTGACGCGCAGCGGGGAGCTCAAGCTTGTAGGCGATGCCTGCTTCGATCGGGTCAGGGCCGGCCATCACGTCGAGAGCCAGCGACAGGTCGGCAGCACTGCGCGCCATCGGGCCGATGACCGAGAGGTCGCGCTCGAATGGCAGAGGCGGTGCCGGTGGCGCGACATGCCCGCGCATGGCGACGAGGTTGAAGGTCGGCTTGTGGGCGTAAACGCCGCAATGGAACGCCGGCACGCGCAAGGAGCCGCCGATATCGGAGCCGATCGAGAGCGGGCCATAACCCGCGGCAAGCGCCGCCGACGAGCCGCCGGAGGAGCCGCCCGGCGTGCGGCCGAGATCGTAGGGATTATTCGTGGTGCCGTAGATGTCGTTGTAGCTCTGCCAGTCGCCGAGCGCGAGCGGGACGTTGGTCTTGCCGATGACGACGGTGCCGGCGTCCTTCACCCGCGTGACCGGTAGCGAGTCTTCCTTGGCAATAAAGTCCTTCTGCGCAGGAATGCCCCAGGTCGTCGGCAGGCCGGCGATATTGTAGGATTCCTTCACCGTCATTGGCAGGCCGAGCAGCGGTTTTCTTTCGCCGCGAGCCAGTGCGGCATCCGCTTCACGCGCGGCGCTCAGCGCGCGCTCGAAATCCCGCACGCAGATCGCGTTGACCTTGCCGTCGTGCCGTTCGATACGGTCGATCGCATCCTGCGTGAGCTCGACTGACGAGACCTTCTTCGCCGCCAACGCGGCCGACAGCTCGACCGCGCTCTTGTAACTCCATTCCGATTTCGCCACGACATGCTCCTGCGCTTCACTGGTGGGATGATGCGCAGTTTGGCCGAACGCCGCAACCGCCGTTTGATCGCGATTGCCATGCGGCGGAATGTCGAAGGCCTACGCCGCCCCGATCAAAATTCCCACCGCCAGCACGATGGCGCCGCCAAGCACAATCTGGAACACGGCCTGGAGGAACGGCGTGTCCATGTAGCGCGAGCGGATGAAGGCGATCGCCCAGAGTTCGAAGAACACGACGATTCCGGCGATTCCCGTGGCGATCCAGAACGCGTTGGCCCAGCTGTCGGGCACGAGATAGGGCATGGTATGACCAAGCCCGCCGAGCGTCGTCATCGCGCCGCAGGTGATGCCGCGCAGCCAGGGCGAGCCCCGGCCCGTCAGCGAGCCGTCGTCTGACAGTGCCTCCGCAAAGCCCATGCTGATGCCGGCGCCGATCGAGGCGGCGAGGCCGACCAGAAAGGTCTGCCAGTTCTGATGCGTGGCGAAGGCGGCCGCGAACAGCGGCGCCAGCGTCGAGACCGAGCCGTCCATCAGGCCGGCGAGGCCCGGCTGCACATATTGCAGCACGAACATCCGGCGCCGCGTGCGGTCTTCCTCCGCGCGCACGTCGGGCTTCAAAATCTCGTCGGTCAGCGCGACCGCGCGGTTCTCGTGATGCTTCTCCTCTTCAGCAAGGTCGCCGAGCAAGCGACGCACGCCGACATCCTCGGCCTGCTCGGCGGCGCGCGCGTAGAAGCGCTCGGCCTCGAGCTCCATGGTCTCGACCTCTTTCCGGATCGTGTCGAGCGGCAGGTTCTTGGTCAGCCAGATCGGGCGGCGGCGCAGGAAGCCTTTGACGTCCTCGCGGCGGATCGGCGGCAGATGCGGACCGAAACGCTCTTCATAGAGTTGGAGCAGGCGATGGCGGTGGCCGCGTTCTTCCTCGGCCATCTCCTCGAAGATCTTCGCCGTGTCGGGGTAACGCTCGCGGAGATCCTCGGCGAAGGACATGTAGATGCGGCTGTCCTCCTCCTCGGAGGAGATCGCGACCGCAAGCACCTCGCGCTCGGTCAGATCGGCAAAATTCTTCACGGCGGCCCTGTCTCTCTAGTTTAGAATTATTCTAAACTATATAAGGCGCCGCGGTTCCCGGGTCAAATCAGGCGGAACGGGCTTTTGCGAGGAATTCGAGCAGCAGCCGGCTGACCTCGGCGGGCTGCTCCTGTTGCACCCAATGGCCGGCACCGTCGACAAGATGGCAGCCGAGCATCCTGGTGCAGCCGCGCCCCTGCATCGCCTCGAACACGCCGGGGCGTTGATAGGTGCCCCAGTCCTGCTTGCCCGAGATGAAGCATGAGGGCACGTCGATGCTGCGGCCCGCAAACAGCTGCATCTCGCTGTTGAGCAGGCCCGTCGTGCCGTAGCGATACCATTGCAGGCCGCCCTGGAATCCGGTGCGGCCATATTCGGCGCTGTAATAGGCAAGGTCGCTGTCTGGCAGCCATCGGTTGGCGGCGATCGCGGCCGGCGAGGGCATCTCCTTCGCGACCGTCTCGGCCATGGTCTCACCGAGGTCCATCACGTAATAGGTCGGCAACTTTGCGAGCTCGCCTGCAGACCAGGATTTCAGCGGATAAGGCTTGTTGTCGATCCAGTCCGCGCTCTTGTGATGATAATAGGCGCGCAGGAAGTCATGCACGCCTTGCGGCGCGTGTTGCATGTCGGCGTTCGCGGGGCGCGTCGCGTAGTACCATTGATAGTGGATGCGCGGGCGCGGCAGCGCGGCGAGTTCGCGATGCACGGGATCTTCGACCGGCGGCTTCGCGGGACCATCGACCGTGTTGAAAGGCAATTGTGGCGCTCCGCCGAACGGCGCGCTCATCAGCGTCACCGACCGAAACACGTCGGGCCGGATCAGCGCGCACCACGCCGCGACCGGACTGCCGTAATCATGCCCGGCGAGATCGACCTGCTTGTAGCCGAACGCCGACACTAGCGCGAGCGCATCGCGCGCGATGTTGAGCAGCGAGAAAGGGGTGAGATCGCCGTCGTAATCCGCGGTCCAGCCGGTGGTGCGGCCATAGCCGCGCAGGTCCGGCGCGAGCACGTGATAGCCGGCAGCCGCGAGCACCGGCATCACCTTGCGCCAGGAAAACGCGAGCTCGGGAAAGCCGTGCAGCAGCAGGATGCAGGGACGGCCCTTGGTCTCGAAGCCGGCCTCGAGCACATGCATGCGCAGGCCGTTGATGCCGTCGACGTAACGCGAGCGGATGCCGGCGGGCAGCGGGATGTCGGGGAGTGTTGTCATGGCTTTCTCCACACGGGTGGAATCGTAGGGTGGGTTAGCCGAAGGCGTAACCCACCTCTTTAGTTTCCGGAGCGACAGACGTGGTGGGTTACGCTTCGCTAACCCACCCTACGGCATCTCGGCTAAATCACACCGCCGCGCACACGAACGCGTTGCCCTTGCGCTTGATCTTCCCCACCGACGGTGAGGGGAAATGCGCGGTACAGCACAGTGTGTCGGTGTCGCAATAGCGCTCCAGGAAACTCCTGCGCGTCGTGGCCGCCTTGGCCGGATCGACGTCGAACTTGATCGACAGCTCCGGATAGAGCGTCTGCAGCGGCGAGTGCATGAGGTCGCCGGAGAACACGGCGTCGTCCTTGCCGCGACCCATCGCAACGGCGATGTGGCCGGGCGTGTGGCCCGGCGTCGGCACGATGCGGACGTGATCGCCGATCTGGTGATCGTTGCCGACCAGTTCGTGCCGCTTGGCATCGACCACCGGCAACACGCTGTCGGCAAAGGGCGGAATCTCTGCCTTCGCATTCTCCGCGAACCAGTGGTCGTATTCCTGCTTGGCGAACACATAGCGCGCCTTGGGGAAGGTCGGCACCCAGCGGCCGTTCTCCAGCCGCGTATTCCAGCCGACGTGATCGACATGCAGATGCGTGCACATCACGAAGTCGATGTCGCCGACGGAGACACCAGCGGCATTGAGCGCGCGCGCGTACGTGTCGTCGGTCTTCATGTTCCATGCCGGCCGCTGCGGCCGCGGCTTGTCGTTGCCGATGCAACTGTCGATCAAAATGGTGTGGTGCGGCGTCTTCACGACATAGGACTGGAAGCACAGCATCAGGACGTCCTGAACGTCCAGCGCCTTGGCTTCTCGCATCCAGGCGCGGTTCTCGGCCAGCACCTCCGGCGTCAGGCCGGGCATGAAGTCCAGCGCCGGGAAGAACGGCGCTTCCTGCTCGATGATGCGATGGATGGTGAGATCGCCGACGGTGAATTTCAGGCTCATGCTTGCTTCCCTTGTTCGCTTCACTTGTTCGCTTCACTTGCACTCAGCGCGCGTCGCTCACGGATGGAATGACGATGTTGGAGAGGATGTCGATCGCGGCCAGCCCTTCCTTCGGCTGGCCGTATTGGGCAGCATTGGTCATCATGACGAGATCAAGCTCGGGCACGATGAAGAGGCGCTGGCCGCCCCAGCCAAAAGCGCCGATCCACTTGATCTCCTTGCCGCCGGCGAGCGAACGGCCCATCCACCATTGATAGCCATAAAACAGCGTATTGCCGAAATAGCCGATCGCCTGGAATCGTGGCGTGGTCGATTGCGCGATCCATTCGGCCGAGACGATCTGCTGGCCGTTCCACTGCCCGCGGTTGAGCACGATCTGGCCGAGCTTGGCGGCATCTCGCGGACGCAAGCGCAGGCCACCGGCCGCCGCGATCTTGCCGTTCTTCGGATAGGCCCTCCATTCAAAATCGGTGATCCCGAGCGGCTGGAACAGCATCTCGCGCGCAAACGTCTCAAGCCCCTTGCCCGAGACGCGTTCGAGGATATTGCCGAGCAGTTCCGTCCCGCCGCCATTATAGGTCCAGAGAGTGTCCGGCGGTGCGGCGACCGGCCTTGCGAGCACATAGCCGATCGGATCGGCTTCAAAGCCGAGATGCGGCTCGTCGTTGTTCGGATCGGTCCAGGCCCGCGCCTCGTCCCATTTCATCCCCGAGGTCATCGTCAGCAAATGGCGCAGCGTGATGGCCTCCCAGCCCGCCTGCTTCACCGCCTGATGGTCGGGGAAGAATTTGAGCACGGGCTCGTCGACGCCTGCGATCAGCCTGCGATCGATCGCGATGCCGACGAGCAGCGAAACCACACTCTTCGATGCCGAACGCATGTCGTGCTTCGTCGTCGTGGTGAATTCGTGCTGGCCGTCCGGCTGTCCCCAGGGTTGGTCGTAGCCGGGAAAATATTGCTCGAACACGAGCTTGCCGTGGCGCGCGACCACGACCGAATGGACCGAGGTCGCGCGTTGCGCCAGTCGTGCTGCGATGCCGCAGAGTTGCGCGCCGTCCATGCCGACGCTGTCGGGCGACGCAGTCGCCCAGCCGTCGTCGGTTGACGATGGCGATCCGCAGGTGTTGGCCTGCACGGGAGTGGCTGAGACGGTCAACGCGAGCACGAGGCTCGCGCCGAGAATGCCGAGGCGGGGGAAGCGGTTGCGCATCGTCCTTCTCCCCGCCATCCGGATACTACGCCGCTGGCGGCACCGAGATCTTCACCGAGGGCCGCTCCAGCATCTTCTGATGGAAGGCGTGGAGCTTCGGATAGGCTTTGCGCCAGCCGCAATCGGCGAAGCGGAAGTCGGCGTAGCCGAGCACGCAGACGAGGCCGATCTGCGAGATGTCGAACGGCTCGTTGAGGACATCAGGCATGTTCTCGAAGCGCGCCATGCCGGTCCAGGCCCGGTTCCAGTGGTCGTCCGACCACGCCTGCCATTGCAGGCCCTGCGGCCGCACCATCTTCTCGTAGCGGCACAGCAGCATGGAATCGAGCATGCCGTTGATCAGGGCGTGATTGGTCTTGGCCCTCCAGCGCTGCGGACCGTAATCCGGGATCAGGCTGCCGCCGGCCATCTCGTTGAGATATTCGACGATGACGTAGGAGTCCAAAATGACGTCGCCGTCATTGGTGATCAGCACCGGCAGCTTCTTCAGCGGCGTGATGCGCGAATAGTCCTCGTTGGCCGTGCCCGGCGCGACGGTCGCGGGCGTGAATTCGATCTTGTCGATCAGCCCAAGCTCGATCGCAGCAATGCGCACCTTGCGGGCGAAGGGCGAGGCTGGGGAGAAGGAGAGTTTCATGGGGAATACCCGATAATGAAAATTGTGGGTCGTCATTGCGAGGAGCGCTTGCGACGAAGCAATCCAGACTGTTTCCGCGGAGGGATTCTGGATTGCTTCGCTTCGCTCGCAATGACGGGGGAGAGGGCCGGCGGCCTTACGCCGCAATGATCTCCTGGCGCTGCTCGCCGAGGCCTTCGATGCCCAGCGTGATGACGTCGCCGACATTGAGGAAGGTCGGCGGCTTCATGCCGAGGCCGACGCCGGGTGGGGTACCGGTGGTGATGATGTCGCCCGGCAGCAGCGTCATGAACTGCGAGACGTAGGAGATGCACTTGGCCATCGAGAAGATCATGGTCTTGGTCGAGCCGGTCTGGCGGCGCTGACCGTTGACGTCGAGCCACATCGACAGGTTCTGCACGTCCTTGATCTCGTCCTTGGTGGCGAGCCAGGGGCCGACCGGGCCGAACGTGTCGTGCGACTTGCCCTTGGTCCACTGACCCAGGCGCTCGGTCTGGAAGTTGCGCTCGGAGACGTCGTTGCAGACGCAATAGCCGGCGACGTGGTTCAGCGCATCGGCTTCCGAGATGTATTTTGCCTGGGTGCCGATGATCGCGGCGATCTCGACTTCCCAGTCGAGCTTGGTCGAGCCGCGCGGCTTCTCGACCTTGTCGTTCGGGCCGGACAGCGAGGTGTTGGCCTTCATGAAGATGATCGGCTCGGTCGGAATCGCGGCGCCGGTCTCCTTGGCGTGGTCGCTGTAATTGAGGCCGATCGCGACGAATTTGGAGATGCCGGTGACGGGCGCGCCGAACCGCGGCTTGCCGGAGACGGCGGGCAGCGACGCCGGGTCGATGGCGGCGAGCTTCTTCAGGGTATCAGGCGAATAGGCCTCGCCGGTCAAATCCTTCACATGCGCCGACAGGTCGCGCAGTTGGCCGGATTTGTCGATCAGGCCGGGCTTTTCCGCACCCTTTTCGCCGTAACGAACAAGCTTCATTGTGGTTTCTCCCTTGGGGTGGACTGATCGGTTAAATAGCTTCATGGAACAGCGCGGCGGGAAATTCAACCGCTCAAAAGGGGGCGCATTGCAGGCCTTCTTTTGTAGGGTGGCCGCCGCACGAATCCCCTACGATTGCAGCGCCACAAACCTGAACGCATCCCCATCCCGCTTGATATGCCCGGCCGAAAAATGTCCGCCGATCACCAGCGTCGGCGTATCGGCAAACCGGCCGAACAGCGCGGCCCGCGTCGCGGCCGCTTGGTTTTGGTCGAAATCCGCCGTCGAGGACCAGCCGAGATGGGCCATCTGGCAGGGGTGATGGGCGACGTCGCCGGCGAGCAGCCCCTGTTCTCCCTCGGACCGGATCAGGACGCTCATGTGGCCGGCACTGTGGCCGGGCGTTGGGATCATGCTGATCTCGTCGCTGAGCCGATGGTCGCCCGGGATCAGGTCGGCCCGGTCGGAATCGACGATCGGCTTCACGGAATCGTTGAACACCGCCTGCTTGTCCGGCTCGGTCGAATGGTCGCGCCAATGCTCGTATTCGGTGCGGCCGAAGAGGTACCGCGCCCTGGGGAAGGTCGGCACCCATTTGCCGCCGACCAGCTTCGTATTCCAGCCGACATGGTCGACGTGAAGATGCGTGCATAGCACGGTGTCGATGCTCTCAGGGGGAAAGCCCGCCGCCGCCATCATCTCGGGGAATGGCGTGTTGCGGCTATTCCAGACCGGGACGTTGCGGCCCTGCTTGTCGTTGCCGAGCCCGGTATCGACCACGATCCGTTGCGATGGCGTCTCCAACACCAGCGAATGGATCGACATTTTCAGCCGGCCTTCTTCGGTCGCGAAATGCGGGATCAGCCAGGGCAGCTTCTGGATCTCGTCGTTGCTTGCCAGAGGCAGGATGAAGCGGGTCGAGCCGACCGTCTCCATTTCGACGACCTTGGTGATTTTGACCTGGCCGACCTTCCATTGCATCGGGCGTGCCCTCATTTTCTTGCTTTCGCGAAAGATGCGGTCTTCCGCCGTCGAACGCAATGGATCATCTGTCGTGATGTTGCGTTATCCGGGGAGACTGGAACCAGCCAAACGACGAGCAGGGGGAACTCATGCCAGAGCTTGCGATTTCCGCCGAGAAAGTCGCGTTCATCATCGAGAAGGCGCGTGAATTCGACGTCAAGGAAGCGGACTCTGATCCAGATTCCGGCTCCAACGCCGCCGATGACGGCGAGACGGATGTCCTGGAGGACAATTCGTCCGATCCGGTCGCAGCCGAGCTTGCTGGCTTCATCCAGGCGATGAACGAGGACGAGCAGCTCGACCTCGTCACGCTGATGTGGCTCGGCCGCGGCGATGGCGATGTGGAGGAGTGGGACGATCTGCGCGCCCGCGCCGCCGAGGCGCGCGCCGAATACAAGGCGCCCCGGCGCGAAGCGGTGCAGTATCTGCTGGGCGAGCCGATGCTCGGCGATCTCCTCGCCGACGGCATGGACGAGCTCGGTATCGACTGGAGCGACGAGCGGACCACGCCGGTCGTGTAGTCCTCAGCGCGCGCAGTCGACGATCACGGTGCCGAGCTTGTCGCCCTTCTCGACGGCGAGATGGGCCTGCGCCGTATCCGACAGCGCGAACTGCGCCGCGATAGTGTGAATGCGCGGCCCCGCTGCCAGCCATTTCGAAATGTCGGCCTGCGCCGCCGCGAGCAGCGCCGGCGGCAGCGCGAACAGCACCAGTGCGCGCAGCGCGATGCACCTCTCCATCAGCTCGCGCATCGGCAACGTTGGCGTGCGGTTGCCGTTGGTGGCGTAGACCGCGATGGTGGAGTTCATCGCCATCAGCTTCAGCGTAGTGGCGATGTTGCCGCCGAAATCGACATCGACGACGTGATCGACGCCGCGTCCGCCGGTAAAGGCCATGGCCTTCGCGACGACGTCCTCGTCTTTATAGTTGATCACGAGATCGGCGCCCGCGCGCCGCGTATGCTCGCCCTTCATCGCCGAGCTGACGGTCGCGATCACCTGCGCGCCGCCCCATTTTGCGAGCTGGACGGCATAATGGCCGACCGCGCCGGCGCCGCCGGTGACGAGCACGGTCTTGCCGACGATCGGCCCATCCGCAAACAGGCTGCACCACGCGGTCATCGCAGGGATGCCTAGCGTTGCGCCTTCCGCGAAGGAGAGATTATCCGGCAGCGGTGTCGCCAGTTGCTCTGCGAGCGCGATATACTCCGCCGCCGTGCCGAAGGCGCGGCCGTTGCGCTGGCCGTTGAACAGCCAGACACGGTCGCCGTTCCTGAAGCGCGTTACGCCGTCGCCGATCTGATCGACAAAGCCCGCGCCGTCACTGTTCGGGATCACGCGCGAAAATTCCATCGCGCGATAGGAGCCGCCGCGCCGGCCGACATCGGCAGGATTCACGCCGGAGGCTTCCAGGCGAATGCGAACTTCACCTGGGCCTGCGACCGGCGTCACCATCTCACCATAGGTGAGGACATCCGCCGCCGGTCCCGTCTGCTCGTACCAGGCCGCTTTCACAGCGTTCCCGGGAACGCACCACCATCGAGCAAAATGTTCTGCCCGGTGATGAAGCCGGCCCTGGAGCCGCAGAGGAAAGCGCAGGCATAGCCGAACTCGTCGGGCTGGCCGAAGCGGCCGGCCGGATTGAGTTTGGCGCGCTCGGCCAAAATCTGCTCGGGCGTGGTGCCGCGCTTGTCGGCTTCGGCCTTCGCGGTGCCGGTCAGGCGATCGGTCTCGAACGGGCCGGGCAGCAGGCCGTTGATGGTGACGTTGTTGATCACGGTCTTGCGCGACAGGCCGGCGATGAAGCCGGTGAGGCCGGCGCGCGCGCCGTTGGAGAGACCGAGAATGTCGATCGGCGCCTTCACCGCGGCCGAGGTGATGTTGACGATGCGGCCGAACTTGCGCGCCATCATGCCGTCGACGGTCGACTTGATCAGCTCGATCGGCGTGAGCATGTTGGCATCGATCGCCTTAATCCAGTCGTCGCGGGTCCAGTTGCGGAAATCGCCGGGCGGCGGGCCGCCGGCATTGTTGATCAGAATGTCCGGCTCGGGGCAGGCCTTGAGCACGGCTTCGCGGCCCGCAGGCGTCGTGATATCGCCGACGATCTCGGTCACCTTCACGCTCGGATAGGCCTTGCGGATATCGTCGGCTGTCTTCTTCAGCGCCTCGGCGCCGCGCGCGGTCAGCGTGACGTCAACGCCGGCTTCGGCCAGCGAGATGGCGCAAGCGCGCCCCAGGCCCTTGCTGGATGCGCAGACGATGGCGCGGCGACCTTTGATCCCAAGATCCACTGTTTCACTCCCGTAATGTCAGGCAGGTTTTTGGACGGGCCGCACTCTAGCCAACATCAGCGCCGCTGATAAGGGACGTGCCCGCGTCAAAATGCATGCGCGCCCGCGCGGCAATGCAAATGCGCCTGATCAGATGCGTCGTTCCTGCTTGAGCCGGTCGATCGCGGCGGCGGCCTCCGGCGGCAGCGATTTGAAGCCCATCTGCCCGACCGCCGAGAACAGCGGCCGCAGCTGCGAGCCGGCGAGGAAGGGCGGCTGGCGGTTGGCCGGCACGATCTGGTCGAACACCAGCACCAGCGTGGTGGCGACGAGCCCGACCCTGATCGCGCCGAGCGCGGCGCCGCCGAGGCGATCGCCGATGCCGGCGTCGCGGACCGTGTCGTCCAGCACGAAGCGGCCGATATATCCGAGCAGCATGCCGACCACGAGGAAGATGCCGAACAACCAGATCCAGTTCTGGACCAGCGGCGCATTCGGATTGCCGGCGATCTGCGGGACGATCATCGGCATCAGCGAGACCGCGATGGGGGCCGCGAGAAGATAAGCGAGAATGGTCATGGCGCTGCGCAGCAGGCCGGTCTTGAAGCCGAAGCCGATCGCGATGGCGAGCGCCGCATAGACCGCGAGATCGAAGCTATTCATGAGCGAAACCCTGCCGATGGAACGAATGAACGCAGAACCGATCGTTCCGGTTTCAGATCGCTAAAATCGTCTCTATTATTTCGCTCCAGCAGCCCAGGATTGTGTCCATCCATGACTATTCGACGTCAGTAAAGAAACCCTCTCCTCGCGATCGGGAGAGGGAGAGGACCTACCGCACCTCCGCCCTGATCATATCCGCCGCCTTCTCCCCGATCATGATGGTCGGCGCATTGGTGTTGCCGCCGATCAGCGTCGGCATGATCGAGGCGTCGACGATGCGCAAACCGTCCACGCCGTGCACCTTCAGCGTCGGATCGACCACGGCCATCGCGTCCGTGCCCATCTTGCAGGTGCCGACGGGGTGATAGACGGTGTCGACGCGATTGCGCAGGATGGCGCGGATGTCGTCGTCGGTTCGCACGTCGGACGTGAACATGTCCTTCTTCTGCAACGCGCGCAGCGCAGGCGTCTCCATCAGCCGCCGCGTGGTCTTGAAGCCCGCGACCATGGCCTCCAGATCCTCCGCCTCGCCCAGAAAATTCGGGTCGATCATGGGTGCGGCGAGCGGATCGGCGCTTTTCAGCCAGACGCTGCCGCGGCTCTTCGGCCTCAGCAGGCAGACATGGCACGAGAACCCTGCCTCCTTGTGCTTCTTGCGGCCGTGGTCGTCGAGCATCGCGATGACGAAGTGGAGCTGGATGTCTGATACCTCGAGATCCGGCCGGGTCTTCAGGAAGCCGCCACACTCGGCGAAATTGGTGGTCATCAGGCCGCGTCGCTCCTTGCGGTAGCGCTGGATGGCGCGGAGCAGGGATGGCAAACGGCCAAGCGAGGAGTGAACGAAATGCGGATAGTCGGAGGCGTAAACAAACACGAAATCCGGATGGTCCTGCAGATTGCGCCCGACGCCCGGCAAATCATGCGTGATGCCGATGCCGTGCGTACGAAGCGCCTCGCCATCGCCGATACCCGACAGCATCAGCAATTGCGGTGACTGGAAAGCGCCGCCAGCGAGGATCACCTCGCGGCGCGCGCGCAGCTGTTTGGTCTGCTTGCCCTGCACATATTCGATGCCGACCGCGCGCCCGCCTTCGAACAGGATCTTCGTGGCATGCGCCCCGGTCTCGACGCGCAGATTCGCGCGCTTGTCGATGTGGGGCTGCAGATAGGCGCGCGCCGCGCTCCAGCGCTCGCCCTTGTGCTGCGTCACCTGGTAGCTGCCGAGCCCTTCGTGGTCCTCGCCATTGAAGTCCTCGCGGATGTGGAACTGCGCCTCGCGCGCGGCCTGATGGAAGACGTCATGGATCGGATTGTCCGAGCGCAGCCTGTTGACATGCAGCGGGCCGCCCTTGCCGTGATATTCGCCGTCAAAATCGCTGTTGTTCTCCGAGCGCTTGAAATAGGGCAGCAAATCCGCATACGACCAGCCGGCGTTGCCGAGCGAGGCCCAGTGGTCGTAGTCCCATTTGTGGCCGCGGATATAGACCATGGCGTTGATCGCCGAGGAGCCGCCGAGGCCCTTGCCGCGCGGCTGATAGCCGATGCGGCCGTTCAATCCCTTCTGCGGCACGGTGTCGAAGGCCCAGTTGGCCGCCTTGTATGGCAAAGCGAGTCCGAACGGCGTGGTGATCCGCCAACTGTCGTTCGCGCCACCCGCGTCGAGCAGCGCCACGGATGTCCCCGCATCCTCCGACAGCCGCCCCGCCACCGCGCAACCGCCGGAGCCCGCGCCCACCACGACGAAATCGAATGTGTCAGTCACTTGTGTTTCCCCCATTTGCATTTTCTTCTCGTCATTGCGAGCGAAGCGAAGCAATCCAGAATCCCTCCGCGGTGACAGCCTGGATTGCTTCGTCGCTTCGCTGCGCTCGCAATGACGGACAGCTACGACATGAACCGCATCATCTTCTCCAGCCGCGCGATTCTGCCGCCATAAGGCGGATAGAGATCGGCGAGGCGGTTGAATTTGGAGCGATAGAACACCGGCTTCAGCTTGCTGAACGTCCGAAAACCCCATTCGCCGTGATAGGCGCCGGTGCCGGAGGCGCCGACACCGCCCATCGGCTGGTTGGTTTGCGCGAAGTGAAACAGGCAGTCGTTGATGGTGACGCCGCCGGAGATTGTACGCGCCAGCACCTCGTCGCGCGTGTTGCGATCCTTGCCGAACCAGTACAGCGCCAGCGGCCGGTCGCGGCGGTTGATGAAGGCAATCGCATCATCCGGCTCTCGATAGCCGAGCACCGGCAGCACGGGTCCAAAGATCTCCTCCTGCATCGCCGCCATCTCCTCGGTGGCGCCGACGATCAGCGTCGGCGGGAATTTGCGGTGCGCCTTCCAGTTCGGATCATCCGCCTTCGCCGGCTGCAGGATCTTTGCGCCGCGCTGCGCGGCATCCGCGACCAGCGCTTCGAGCCGCGCATAATGCCGGTCGGAAATGATCGAGGTATAGTCCTTGTTGCCGGGATCGGTGCCGAACATCCGCCGCATCTGCGCGCGCACTTTTTCGGCGAAGGCCTGCAACGAGCCCTCCGGCACCAGCACATAGTCCGGCGCAATGCAGGTCTGCCCGGCATTGAGCAGTTTTCCATAGGCGATGCGCTCGGCCGCCTCGTCGAGATCGGCTGACACATCGATGATCGCCGGTGACTTGCCGCCGAGCTCGAGCGTGACCGGCGTGAGATTGCGCGCAGCCGCCTCCGCGACCAGCCGCCCGACCCGGGTCGAGCCGGTGAACACGAGATGATCGAACGGCAGGCTGGCAAAGCCCTTTGCGATCTCATCCTCGATGCCGGTGACAAGCAGGTCCGTCGCATCGAACCTCTCAGCCACCGTCTCCTTCAACAACGCCGAAAAATGCGGCACCAGCTCGCTCGGCTTGATGATGACGCGGTTGCCGGCGGCGATGGCGCCGATCGCGGGCGCAAGCGTCAGCTGCAGCGGATAATTCCAGGGCGCGATGATGCCGACGATTCCGAGCGGCTGCGGCATCAGCCGGTTGCGCGCGGGGAGGAATTGCAGCGCAGTCGCGATGCGCTGCGGCGCCATCCAGTTTTTCAAATGTTTTGTCGCATGCCGGATTTCGGAGAACACCATCATCGTCTCGGCGATATCAGTCTCGACCGCCGAGCGGTGGCCGAAATCGGCCGAGATCGCTTGCCGGAACCGCTCTTCATTGTCCGCGACCACGGCGCGCAAGCGCGCGAGCCGGTCGACCCGCGCGGCGCAATCAGGCGCCGGCTCGGCCCGCGACCGCGCGACCATGGCCTGGAAGCTGTCCGTCAGCGCGGCCAGCGCGGCGCTCGCCAAGGGGCGATCCAGAGTGTTGTCCAAGGCGGTCCTCCCCAAATCGGCGTTTCGGCTCTGTTTTGTTGCCGCAAGCTGGCGGTTTGCGGAACTTCTGGCAAGTGTGTGGCAAATCGGCCGGAATCCGTGCCGCGACCTGTCATAAAGTCGAAAAAAACGTCCCCTCAGCCCTTTCCAAAGGCGGTTCGGGTTGGTACATACCCCTCGCACCCGATGGGCTTTGCCCGGGGTTGCCTTCCAGGGAAGCCTTCGGGACGGGAGAAGCAAGCCACGCGAACAGCGTCGGCCCTGATCCGCCGTCCCCGGCACTTTAACGAAGGCAAAGCAACGGTTTAACGCGGGGTGGAGCAGCCCGGTAGCTCGTCAGGCTCATAACCTGAAGGTCATAGGTTCAAATCCTATCCCCGCAACCAGATTTGATAGTAGTATCAATGAATTAGCCCGCCTCTGGCGGGCTTTTTCATGTCAGACGAGGACGCACAAGGCGTTTCGAGCAAACTCGTTGTATTTCAAGCCGTTACGACGAATTCCGCGGACCGTTCCCAACCACTCCAACAACCTCCATTTGACATGAATCTGACATGGCGCCCGCGCGGACGATACTTTGATGTTCCTGCAAGTATTTCGGAATATTAGAATTCTCTAGCTTTGAAACCTGGAGAACTATTGAACGTCGTCCAACTACACACGAGAGCTTTCGTCTTTTGGTCCGCCGATCTGCATCGGAAGTACGATGGCGCCACGACGATCCAAGGCTACGCTCGGTTTAAGCCGGTGAAGGCAAACTGGATAGGTCCATCGATCGGGGGCGACCCTGGCGTCGTGCAAGACGGTCATATCGTTCGCCCCGAGGGATTGGATACTTATCAATTGATCGGGCCGTTCGAAGAGCATGAGTATTTCTTTACAACGCTGGACGCAGCCCTACCGGCGCATGTCTTTGCCGTAGAGGAAGAGAGGCGAGCAAAGGTTCTTGCAGAAAGGGATCGGCAGCGAAAGCAATATGAGGCAAATCTCCGTGCCTCCCTCGAGCATTCTGTCCCAAAATTTGACCGCTCCGCTATGCTCCGCACGGCTCTTGAAACAGGCGAAAGGTTGATGAAAAGAATGTCGGAGAGAGCCCCCGCGCTTTATGAGCCAACAGCGCCCACATCAACAGAGACTCCGTCGCGGCGGGGCCTGCCTGCTGTGACGTCTGTCTGTCCTGATACGCCGAAACTGGGCTAGCGGGGTATCCGACGCAACTCCCGAGGATCTGCCCCTTGCGCCACAAGTATGCGCCTCGCTCGTTCGTCTGCTGATTTCGTCCAAGGGTGGTAAAGGCCAAGAAGCCGCATTTGGGACAGAAATGCGTCGACTGCGACAGCGCCGGCTCGTTCCTTAAGGCCGATGTTATACAGAATTATTCCAAAGACGTTTCGCAGCTGGTGAGCAACAGGATGATCAGAGCCCAATTGTAGCTCTCGATCCTTAATAAGGCGGTCGAGCTCCACGCTTGCATCGATATTTGCGGGTGCCTCATCCAGCGTCTCGGAACACCTTAAAATCGTTGCCGGCAATCCCAAAGCATCCGAACCCAAACCTTCCGGATGGAAGCGCAGTGCTTGTTCATACGCGAGCAGCGACAAAAAGCCCTCACGGTTATGGGAGAGCAGTCTCGCAAACTTGTACTGAAATCTACGGTAAGATAACGACCCTGGGTCAACTTCAGGCTTGCCGACAAAATTCTCGTCAGCAAACTCGCTTCCCCATGAGGCATCGCTTACTACTTCAAGAAGGCGAATAGCATTTTCGAAGTTCGTCGTCGCGTTGTCGCGATCGCCCTCCTGCCACGCGATTTCTCCCAAGTAGAAAGTAGCTTTCGCGATGGCTAAGCTATTAGTTGCCTCAGACGTTTCAGACGCTATTTGAATAGCCTGCAAAACTGTCGAAAAAGCCGCGCGTCTGTCTCCTGCAAGGCACTCGGCAATTCCAAGCAGGGTAACACCATCGACCAGCGCATACGATGCCTGCGCAGACCACGTCTCAAGACTGCTCTTGATCATCGGCCTGATAAGCTCCACGGCGGCTCCGAATTCACGTTGCTCGAAGAGGTGTCTTCCTAACTCAAAGCGCGCATGTCTCGTCTGAGGACTATGCTCTCCAAACGTAAGCACGTTAGCAGCGACGTTTCTCTTAAAGCTGTTTAGCGTTGCCTCCCGATCTGAGGGCGCATGATGGAGCGCCGATAGATGCTCCGCTTCGACCGAAAGGGGATGGGAATGCCCGAAAGAAGCCTTTCGGATCGTTGCTGCACGATCAAATTGCTGGCGTGCTAGCTCAACGTGGCCATCGCGCGCGTTCAACATGCCTAACGCACTACCAAGGTCAGCAACGACCGGATGATCCCTATCAATTTGCTCGGCAACGCGCAGTCCCCGGATCAATAATTCACGCGCGCGTTCTCTACTCTCGAGGTCTGGGAAATTCGAGAGTACCGAGCCGAGTTGTGATAGCGCGATAGCTGCGGAGAGACTTTCACTTCCGTGTACCTTCTCATGAATGGCAACGCACCGCTCAAAGACAGAGAGCGCTTCTTTCTGTTTACCTAGCGCAAGCAAGCATCTTCCGTACTCGGGCAGCAGCCCACCTACTTCCTTCGAGTCCTTTCCATAGATTTGTTCCCAAAGGGCAATCGCGCCACGATGCAACTTTTCCGATTCTACATAATTTCCTTTTATGCGCTCAATATCGCCAAGCACTGACAAGCAATATCCTACGGAATCGTATGGTGGGAGGTGCTGTCCTTCAAATAGGCGTAAGGAGCTTCGTGCGAGCTTCTCAGCCTTATCCAAGGAGCCGAATCTCACGAGGCTGTCCGCGTACGCCATGCCCATGACAGCTGTTTTAATCGAATTAACTCCGAATTTTCTTTCACAAGCTAGAAAGCTCTGCTCTAGAATCTCTAGCGCTTGGCCATATTGGCCGCGGACTTGATAGTAGTCGGCAGAACGATTGAGAAGCGAAAAGGAGTCCTCCAAATCCGGCATTCTCTCGGGATTGCGCTGCCACAGAGCAAGGGCGTGAGCAATAAGCTGTTGGCATGCTATCCAAGCAGTGGGATCATCGTGCGACGGCTGAGGAATCAGATGCACAAGTGAGTTCGTGAGGCGAATGATAGCCGGCAACGCGATGCCTTGGCTCTCAGCGCGAGATCGTGCAACGCTTTGAATGATGCGGTGAACGGAAAGGGCTTCGGCATCATTGTCGAGGGTAGACCGCTGCGCGAGTGCTGAACCGAGAAGCAGTCCTTCTGCGCGATAGTATTCCGTTTCGTTATCAACGGCCGTCTTCGCAAGAGAGCGTGGAATTTGGTCGGGGGAACATTGCGCCAAGAATGCAATGAGTTCGTTTGCCTCAGCACATTCCTCCGCCGCGCGATTGATCGCGATGTTGAAAGTTGCGAAGACGCTGAAAGGGTAGTCCTGGACCGGCGAGTGATGTTTGATTAATTGCTCCGCCTGTTTTGCATAGTCGGCGAAGCTGATTTTATATCTGTAGCACGTCCATGCAGCTTGGTGTAGCGCGAGCGGTAGGCGGCCTAGCGTATCAGCCAACACTTCGGCTCCCTCAAGATCGCCGGCGATCGACCGCAGGATCTTTGCTGAGCTGCTTCGGTCCAGCACGTCAACCGGGACGACGGTCGCACCTTTTGGCCAATCAGGAAACCGCGTCGTTATCAGTAGCGCGACATTCGGCGGCGGAAGAAAGTCACTAATCGATTGTGGGTTTACTGCGTTATCGAAGATCAAGAGCCAGGGATCATCGGTTTGAGCCAAGGCCTCGAGTGCGTTGATGGCAGCATTCTCGACGTCCGGCTCATTGCTATTCGCAACGCCAAGTTTGACGCCTAGTCGCGCGAGAGAATGGGCCAGATCGGTTTCGGCGTGACAAAACCAAATACCCCGATAATCGAGCTTGAAGCGATGGGCATACTCTGTCGCGATAGCCGACTTACCGACACCACCCCAGCCATAGACGGCCATGTGTAACGATGAAGATAACCCTTGGTGCAATTGTTGAAGAATATCTTCGCGGGCAACGAAGCCGCTAGGCCTCTGGGGAAAGCGGTAGACGGGATCGAAGCGCCGACGCGCCGTTTGATCGGGAGGACTTTTCCCGCGAAGAAAGGCGCTAGTCAGGTCCTCGCGGTATTTTTTGCAATCCTGCCGGTCACCGAAGAGGGCTTTGAGAATGCCGGGAAGATCATTGCCTTCCGGGTGATGCGTACCAAATCGCCAGTAACCGACCTTACGGGCATTGGATGTTATCGTAGCGGCATTGCCTCCAAGGGCGGCCTTTGCGAATTCAGTGTCGCCCCATTTGCGGCTGATCCCATCCGGTCGCGTGTTACCCTTCCGCAAGTGCCAGCTAAGTAACAGGTGAAACGGTCCATTTTCGGGATATTGATCCGGCACCAAGGCCGAACTTCTTGGACTTCTGGCCGGCTTTTTTCGCACGTTTTCAACCCCTTATTGCCTTCAGCAGCACTTCTAGCAAACGTCTTAGGGGTTTGAGTTCCTAGGCATTTTTATTCGCTCCATCCCGTCCATTTTCGGAGCAATGCAATGCCAAAAAGCCCCACACACCCGTTGCCAGCCGGCGCGCACGTTCGGGTTGTTATCACGTCTACCCCCCGCCGTCCTTTCGAAGGGCTAGCCGAAATACTCGCGCCCTTCGGCAGTGTGCCACACACCTATGTTCTCCGGTTTCTCACGGAGGCGCTCCCGCAAGTCCGATTGGTACGTCCCGAGTGGCAGACCCCTCAAGGATGCGATGACGATGGCCCTTACTCACCCCCCGAAGCTACCAGCGCTTGCGCGCTCTCGCGTGCCGCTCAGCTCACCCTCCTCCGGCCTGATCGTGCTCGGCCGGTATCCGACAAAGGGAGGAAGTGATGAAAGGCAAGAAGCCGTCAGGCGGTACGGTAGGGCAAGATATCGAAGAAGCACCGGCTGGAGGGACTTTCCACTGGCCAGAAAATACAGCTTTGGTCCCCGGCGGCTATCGCGAAGCGCTCGGACCATTCGAACCGTTCGCAGCCGGGAGCAGTGCCGGAAGAAGCGGTGCCACAGTTGAAAGTGCGCGAATTCCGATCCTGACCGTGGTCGAAGCGGCCCGCGACGCTCTGGTCGGCCGGGCCACCAGCGTTCAAATGAAAGCATTAGCGAATATCGAGGGTATCGCCGAACTCGGCGATATCTCTGCTCCATCGGTCATTGCTGCCGCGGAGAACGCCATTGGCGCCGCAAAATACGCCGCGGAAGAAATGGCTTTGCCCGTAATTCGTCAACACATCGATGCCCGCTACAAGGTTATTAGGTTTGAGATCGCACATGGTCAGGACCCGATTGCTCCAAACATTGACTATGAGCTGCCCGCCACGGAGTTGAAGCCAGTCCTTCAAACAGGCCTTGCAATTCCGCCCGATGCGCTAATCAACTCGGTCAGCCTCGCTGATGCCATGCAGCACGGCTTCATGCAGGCCGTAGCAACAGCTGGGTTTGGTTCTGCCACGGTCGCGGTTAGCGGCGCATTGGCCGGAACGGGGCTGCGCTTTTTCAACGATCGAAAGAATCGTGGTCGCCGTCTGATTTGGCGCATCGTCACTGTTTCTTCCTCTCTGCTCGGACTAGGCACAGCGATCTGCCTCGCGCAGTACCGGGCTCTCCTCGAAGCTGTTGCATCAGACGCACCCGGTGCGGCGACCCAATCTATATTCATGGTAGCTCCTTCAATTGTGGGCCTGCCAATTTTTACCGGCAGTGTGCTCGTCTTTCTTTATGCTGTGCACAAGTGGCGAGGTGGCCGCGGCTCACCCTTTGCTCGCTATGCGGACCACGCCTCGTATGACCGGGCGTTTCGGATAGCAGAGAAGGATCTCGCGAGGGCCAAGGAAGACTTCACTGGTCACCTCGACCAAATTTGCGACGACCATATGAGGGCTCTCCTCGATGCTCATAAGCAAGAGGAAATGAGCCTTAAGCAGGTAAAACGCGACGGTGGTGACGCCAAGCGCCGCGTTGGTGATCTCCGCAACAGTTTCTTCGCGACTGTTCGTGCGGCCCAAGCCGACTTGGCGATGGTTGATGCTGGCTTTCATGCTGCTCGTCCCGATCTTGACCCCGCGGATTTCCCGCCAGTGTCTCTGCGGCCAGCCGAATTCTTTCCAGACGTCGCGGAAATCGACGCTGGCATCGCAAGGGCCGAAGCGGGGCTTGCTCGCCGTGCAGGCCAAATAGCTGCCTTGGAAGTCGCGCTGGGCGATCTCATCGCGAAGGCTCGCGATGACTTTGCGCGGTTCTTGGCCAAGGCCGGTCGTCGCGAAGAAACCACCCGCAGCCGCAACCGTACAATCGAGGCGAAAGGAGAACGGCTATGAACCGCAGAGTAACCGACCGCCCAGCTTCGTCATTTCATCCCGCCGTCGGGTATTCAATGCGTAAGCTGTACGCGCTGCTCGTTCTGACCTTCGTTGTCATCTGTGGTGCTGGGTACTACCTCTATTCTGCCGGCGTGCTCGCTCCCGAGCCCATCCTCGACCATCAGACGCTATGCCCGCGCGACAAGCCGACCGTCTCTGCCACTTATCTCCTCGTCGACGTGACCGACCCTCCCAGCAAGGCCGACATACTTCGGCTCCGCGAGGCAGCTCTTTCCGCTGCTCTCGCGATGCCGGATTACGCTCTATTCGTTATTGCCGTACTCAATCCAGACGATGCGGCGTCACCCGAAATCGCGTTTCGGCGCTGCACCCCTCTCTCGCCGGTGCGAACCTCAATCCTGAGGGGTGGTACTCAGTATCTCCGCACCGCGTGGAAGAAAAAGTTTGAAGCGCCGATGCTGGAGGCGCTCGACCAGACCACCAGCAGTACCCTTAAGGCTGCGCGTTCGCCCATCATCGCGACTATCGCCGCGTTGACCCAACGCCCCGATTTCAGCGGGAAGGTCAAAGACCGTCAATTGGTCCTATTCAGCGACCTTCTGGAGTTCAACAGGGGCGGCTACAGCCAGCTCCAGCGCGGCGATATAATGGCCATGTTCCGCCGTTCGTCGCTCTCGCAAACGTGGCCTGATCTAAAGAGCGTCCCCGTAACTGTAGTCTACATATCGCGGAACGAACCTGCGTTCATGCGGGCTCAGGTTCCCGCACATCGCAGCTTCTGGAACTGGTATTTGACCACGGCCGGAGCATCGCACGTCGAGTTCATCGGCGTGCAAGAGGCGCCTCCCGCGCTCCCTGCTGAGCCGGCGCCGAAACCTCCTCGTCCGGCGCTCGCACCGCGTCACCAGTTTCGAAACTCCTGCAATTGTGGAGGCTCATGATGGAATCGCTCCTCATCATGCTCGTTCAGCTCATTGTCTCGATCCTGCTCGGCATCATGCGCCTCACTTTGACTCTGGCCTTCTTGCTAGGCCGGATGCTGGCTGTCCTCCTGCCGGTCGCCTTTCGAGGCATATTCGCACTCATCAAAGCGATCGTTCGCCATCTCAACCGCGGGCGGCAGGAGAAGATTGCCCCTCGGTACATCGATGTAACGGCCTACACGCGGCATCCGGATAGGGCGCGTGGCGGAAGTGAACCCTCGGCTTCGCTCTCCTATCGGCGGCGCCACACGGTTCGCAACTATTGGCGCTCGGGAGGCAAGTGATGTCAGAGACGTTGATCGTATTTCGCGCCGCGCGGCGCATCTTTGCGGGAGCCACCGCAACTACAGGTCTCGTTCTTGTGGCGATCCTGCTGGCTCCAAAAAGCTCGCAATTCGCTGCAACTGACCGCTTTGCGCTCACATGCAGCGTGCTCGGAATTGGCCTTGCGGCATTAGCCGGTGGCGCATTTGCCTTTCGCCGATACCGCGATGCGTTTCTCCTCCACCGGTATTCTACTGGAACGGAGGCCATGCAGGATACCGTCAAGTTCATCCTGCATGAACGGAGATTGGCCCGTCGCTGGCGTGTGGCTTTGGCGTCAACGGCGTGGTCGTGCATGGCTGGCTCCATCCTGTCACGATGGCCACAGTTACAGCCTCTCGCCACGTTCGGCGGAACGTTTGAATTCGCGAGCGGGCTGGCGCTCACGTTACTCGCGCTTCAGCCTCTGTACGTCCGTGCGAATATCGTCAACGGCCGCTATCTCTGGCGCTACCTTCGCCAGCAGGCGTGCCATGTCGGTTTTGCGTCTCTCAAGGAACGGAAGGCCGCGGCAGCGCGGCAGCTTACTTCGGCGAAAGAGAGCCGATTTGAGGCTGGCGACTTCACGTGGGAACTCGACGATTTCTATAAGAACGCGCTGGTCCTCGGCATGTCGGGCGCCGGCAAGACGGTGACTGTTCTCAATGCGCTTACGGAAGGCCTAATTGCGGCCAAAGCTAACGGGTTGAAAACGGCAGGAATAATATTCGATCCGAAAGGAAGTCTTTTCGATCCCGGCCGGGGGGTAGATCATATCACGCCGCTTTGTGAGCGGCTCGGCCGGGCAGAGGATCTCATGATCTTCTCGCCGGATACGTGGCCCACGGATTCACGAACGAACCGGTCGCCAGCATGGAATTTGCTAGATTCGGACGCTGAGCCGGCGGATGTCGCGTCCATTGTTGTTACGGCCCAGCATTTGGCTGGAGGCGTAGTCGAACAACAGAGCTTCTTCTCTGATTCGTCACGCATTCATATCCGCCATAACTTTGCGTTGTGGCGCGCGGCACTCGATCCCGAGCCGGTATCGTTCACGGACATCCATCGCCTCTGTAGAGAGAGCGCTGAGGATCAAGAGACCTACCGCTGGTTGGTGGAAGGGCTTTTGCGAAGGTATGGCGAGGGCGATGTCCCGGCCGACGTTGAGAACGCGTTCGCCTATTTCGAACGCGAGTGGCTCCCGATGCCGGACCGCCAGCGTGCGGGGGTCGTCGGAACTGTTACGCAGTTGATCGACGACTTCTCATCGATGCCCTTTGCCGAGATGATTTCGGGTCGATCGACGATGCGCCTTGGTGAGATGATCGACAGCGGAAAAATACTTTACGTCCATCTTCCGGTGGCACATCGAGAGCGCTTGTCTCCTCTTCTCTCGTCCATGATCAAGCTCGATTATCAGCGCGAGATACTCCGGCGCGTCGACAAGGAGCGCCCCTCGTTCATGATTGCTGATGAGTTTCAGTCGATCTGGGTGGGCGGGCAGAAGAAAAGTCAAGGCGATAGTGGATTCTTCGAGCGGTCTCGTGAAAGTCGCCACGCCAACATCGTTGCGGCGCAGAACCTGTCCTCGTTTTTCAAGAAAACCGAGAATAAGGCGGAAGTGACCAATTTCGTCGGCCTTTGCGCCGTGAAGATCTTTCTTCGGAATGATGAGCTAGATACGAACCGCTTTGCATCGGACCTCTTTAACGAACGTAACGAAGTCTGTGTATCGATGAGCGAAAGCGCGAAAGGCGTCGGGGGCCTAGCTCGCAATCAAACGAACTACAGTCGTTCTATCCGGTCGACACGCGTAGTTCCGCTAGGTCGCTTTACCCGACTTGCTATCCCGCAGAAAGGCAACAGCCGCTACCAACATGCGGAGTCAATCGTTCGTTTGGGCTCACGTGATACGTCGCTCCCGCTCGAGCTCAATTGGCCAGTGCACGAGTTGAAGCCATGAGCAGGCGCCCGCTCTTGATGATGATCATCGCTACGGTGGTGATTTGCCTCGCTGCCGCTGCTGTGGACGCCATCACGATCCTGATGCGCCCTGTTCTTCCATGGTTTGCCTGGATGCTTCCCTAAAACAAGGACGTTGAAATGCTCAATGCTCTGTTCGGCCTGGTCCGCGAAGCTGCCCATATCGGAGGGTCTGTGCTTCTCATTGTTGGATGCCTGTTCGTGGCCGCCGGAATCTTCTCCGGCCGGATCGGAAACTTCATAAAGGGCGGTGGTTTGATTGTGGCCGGCGGCTATCTGCTCAGCGTTACTTTCATCCACAACTGAGGGCGTCACAGCGATGAAATCCTCGACGGGTACAGGCACGGGGCGTTTTTCGCCACTCAAAGATGCACACGACCGTATCAAAGCCGAAGCGATCGAGCAGAAGGATGCGGTCGTGAAGCAGCGGCACGCGGCGGCGAGACGGGAGTTCTCAAGCGCCGCGTTGGAGGTCGCCGACAAGTCACATGGGATGAAGCTCCTCAGCACGAAGGATCGCCAGCGGTCGGAGACCACGGCCTCGCAAGACCAACCTCAGAAGCAGCCCCAGAGAGAGCGGCCCATGCCACGTCCCTCTTACGCCCTGCATGGGCTGGGACCGGGCGGTACCGTGACTCATACCGTCTCGGGGCGAATGCGAGCCGTACGCGTTCAGAGTGAGCCTTCTAGTACCGCAAACGGGCCGACTGGATCGGCGCGTCAAACAAGCCCGCTACGGGAGGCGGCAGAAAGGCTGTTCGAGAAGAAAGCCGAGAAACCAAGAGCGGCTCAGGAAAAGGCCGCGACCGAGAAAGATGGTGGTGACGGCGTGGAACGGTAGTTACGGCTCGCCGGACGGCTTCTTGTCGATGATGTCGAGCATGGCCTGGGCGTAGCGGCCGTGATCGGGAAACACCTTGTCAAAGGTCGGGCCCAAGCGGTCCTCCATTTCCTGCATGTTGAAGACCAGCGTGTTGGCGAGATTGCGAAGCTCCGCGTCGGCTGCGTTGAAGAATTCGAAGTTTTCGATCAGGGCTGTCGTCACGTCGTCACGCAAGAATTCGATCTTCGCGTGCGCGGAGATAACTTCGGCTTCGATAGCCTCCAGCCGGCTATCAAAAGCTCGTTGAAGATGTCGAAACCGGCGCTCGAATTTCAGTTCGGCTTGGGCAAGGCGGCGTTCGAGTTCTTCTTCTTTTTGTGTACGCTCAGTCATACGGGTAGTTTACCTCAACGAAGTGAAAAATCCCAGTTTGTTCTGCCGTGACCGTCAATGGCTCCGCGGCTCGGCAGCGGGATGGCGCCGCGCGCGCCGTTGCGCAGGCCGCTTTGGCCCTTCCGCGACGAAGGTCTTGGCAATCGCATCCATCGCATCATTATGCGCGGCCTTCTTGAAAAGATGGCCGTAGATATCCATCGTCACCGCAAGCGTGCTGTGCCCTGCGAAGGTCTGGATTGTCTTCGGCGGCAGATCGGCATCGATCCAGCAAGAGACCGCGAAGTGCCGAAGCGCATGCCAGTTGAAACGCTTAGGCGCGGGAGCATGCTTGTCGGGGTCTTCCGAATGAAGCTTCGCGAGCTTCTTAAAGAGCGGGTCAAACTCCCGCTTCACCATGTTGTCGTGCGCTTCGTACTTGCCTTCCAAATTGGGGAATACCAGATCGCCCGGTTTCGAGTATTTCGTGCGATTGCGCCATGCCTTGAGTTCGTCAACCGCCGTCTGCGACAGAGGGATTTCGCGGTCGCCGGCTTCGGTTTTTGTTACATCTTCCTCGCCGTACCGGTCGACGCGCGTTTCGACCAGTACTTCCATCTTCCTGAAGTCGAAATGCTTCCAGCGAAGAGCATGGAATTCGCCAGCGCGAACGCCGGTTGTGGCGGCAACGACGAGCTTCACATGCGTATCCTGGTCGGTCACGCTCATGATCCGGCGCATGGCTTCGGGCGTTGGCGGGGTTACGCGCTTGCGGTTCTTGCGTTCATGCCGTGGCGCAACCACTTTTACTTTGGCGGCAACGTTCGTTCCCAAGAGGTCCTTGCTGATCGCGAAGTTGAGAATGGTCCGAAGCGTGGTAAGGAGCTTGCGCGTGCTCGATACGGAAAGGTCCGATTTGCGGACGCGATCCCGGAAATCGCTAACGATGCGGGCGGAGAGTTGCGCGAGCTTGTGATGGCCGATGCCGTCCTCAAAAAAGGCGCGAGGGCCGAATTTGTAATTCTTTTCGAAGCGCTTCTTGTCCGGGCAGATGTAGTTGTAAACCTGTCCTTGATACCATTCGAGCGATGCGCGCGTCATGCGCTCGCGCCGCGCAAGCCGCTCTTCGCAGTCCTCCAGGAACAACTCGCAAACTTCCTTGACCGTGATCTTGCTCGCTTCCGGCCGGAACGTGCCGGAGCGAACCTCGCCCTCAATCTTGACGCGGAAATCATCCGCCTCGCGCTTGCTCGCGAATTGCTGGCGTTGCCACTTTCCGCCGACATCCGGGTAGTCAACGGCCCACGCGGTCCGGGTCTCTCCCTTTGCTGTCTTCCATGATCGTTTGCGTACAGTAGCCATGATCCGGTGAATCGAAAGCCGCGCAGCTCGCGCCACGCGGCGGTTGAAGGTCTGTGATCACGGCGTTTCCTTGTATCGAGTCGACTACCCGCTCCCTTCCGCAAGGCCCGATCTACCGGAGTTTCCGCTTCTCACCATTTGAGTAATACACAAATGGCTCTCGACAGTCAATGCCATTTGTGCGATACTCAAATGGACGCTATAAGGAGAGGAGGTCGAGGAGCATGAATATGGCAAGTCCCGGTGATTTGGTGCGCACGGTTGCGGAAGTGCTCGGCATGCCGTCCGCAAGCGTAGCGTGGTATGATCGCATGCTTCAGGAAGCGGGCCTCCGGTCGAAGAGCGGGCGCGGTTCGGGCGCAGCGCGTTTGACGGCGCGTGATGCGGCGAACCTCCTTACGGCCCTTCTCGCGAGCAAGCAGCCGAAGGAAGCCGTCGACACGGTCAAGCTCTACGCGGCGACGCGGCCAGACCGCGCCCAATCGTCCAAGAAGGCCTTTGCAGGGGCAGGGCTTGGCGAGACGGCCAAGCTGCCTTCCGATCATAGCTTCATCGATGCGCTGGAAGCGCTCCTTCTGTCTGGCATCGAGGGTGATCTCGCAACCTGGATAGCTGAGCACTCCCGCGGCAAGCGGGGCCGCAAGCCAATGCCCCTATTCGAGGTTGCCGCGTCCATGCCGGGCGCGGTCGGAGACATCCGGCTTGCCGGTATTCTCGAAGGGATTACGGCACAGGTTCGCTACACGACGCCCGGCTCCCAGATCGAGAGTGGCCCGAGCCCCGATAATGACGACGCCGATCTGGCTCAATCCCGAAGCGTGACCGCCCGGACGATCATTCGGATTGCAGACCTTCTTGCGGGGAGGGGAGATTAGCCATGACCGATATTTCCCACGACGACAAGAACCCATTCGACGACACGATTCACCGAGCGGTGAACATCGGCAAATATCTTTTCGCGAAGGACATCGCAATGGCCGCAACCGACGACGAACGGAAGAAGTTTATCGAACAAGCGAGGCGCAAGGTCTATCACCTCGTCGAAACATCGCGGCTGCCGGTCTTCCGTCTCGGCTCAACCTTGGTTGCGCGAAAGTCGGTTCTCAAAAAATTTATTGAGGATCAAGAGAAGCGGACTGCAAGCAAGACAAAGGGCTTTGAAGAGTCCGACGGCGAAGATGCATAGGCTGATTGACGCGTACTCGAAAGAGCCTTCAGGTGGTTAGCCTGTTGCCCGCGGCCGCGGTGCTTGCGGTGTTGACGCCATTACGCGGCTCAAGCGCATGCGGTCGAGAGCCGATGATGCACGCTCCATGGCGGTGTTGCGCGGGGATGCATCCGGATTGCCAAATGAAAAACCATGCGGCGAAGCCGCATGGTCCTCCTTCCCAGGGCGTAAGCTTGTGGTACGCCCAAGCAAACGGCCTTTTAGCGCCTTCGAAATGTGGAAGCGTCTCGTCATGCCGGCTGACGCGAGGGGCGTTTGGTTGAGCGTTGACGTTTAGTACGGTTCGGCGGCCCGCTCCCCTTTTCGATCACGGCGGCCGAATTGTCGTTGGCCGTTACAACGGCAAGCACGTCTTCGGGTGCTGTCACCAGCAGCTTACTGCACTCGTTTCCACGCGGGTCGTCCCACAGCAGCCGGGTTTTGAAGGGCTTGGCGGGCGTGAAATCCTCGGTGGGCTCGAACGTTTCGACGCGGTAGTCGACGAGCGGGTTGATTCCGACACGGTCCTCCTTCAAGAGCCGAAAATTATACTCGATCGCGAGGTCCTCGACGGAGGCTTCGGCGAGGCAGCTATCCCGGTTTACGAGCTTTATGCGCGCCTGAAACGACTTGGTGGTTTCGATGCCGGAGGCCGAGCTTGCATCGAACGGTTCGATAAAGGCGATCTGCTCGATGGCGACAAGACGGCGTCCAATGGTCATTACATTGTTCATGAAATCTCCCTTTGATAAGTTGAGTTTCTAGGAGATCAAATTCGAATGCGTCTTCGCAACATAATGCTCTCTTGAAAGAGTGTTTCTGCGCCTTACCGGTGGTGTACGCATCGCGATGCGATCGGCTCCCATGGTCCGGCCGGGCGCTCTTGAACGATCGTGAAGGCGAAACGCGTTTCTCTCCTTCGCAGCAAGCCCCTCGCGTTGCCGCGGATGCTTCCCGGCCGGTGTCGTGCCCCTTGCGGGCGTCTCTTGGGTTCTGGGGTACTATGCGATGTTATCGGGATGGACTGGCGGAAAGCCGTTCACAAGGTTACAGGACACGCGATAAAGCTCGCGTGTACCGATCTTATCGAAGCGTTCCGAAATCAGCTCGGGCCAGAACCGCGCCGAGAAGTAGCCGCGATCATGCCAATACTTTTCGAGCTTTCGCGCCAAGGCCGCTGAGCCATGACGCGTGAGCGTGTCTCTTCGATGTTTATCGCCTCCCACCCTTTCGGGAACGTCTACGGCTGCACTAGAACCTTGCTCTGCAATATGTCTCATACCTATACCTCCCAAAAATATTGTTCGTTGTTGTCATTGATATAGCCGCGTGCAGCTCCTCTTCAATTTTATTCCCTCTTCAAAGAGAACTAGATCGAGACGTGCAAAGTTGTTCGAGCACGCGTGCTCCAACGTTCGCTCTTGAAAGAAAAACGATTCTTGAAAATTCAGTGATGACGAGTTGTCAGTGTGCGGTCAGACCGGCGGTGACCGAGAGCGCAATATCTGAGGCAGGGTGTGGCTGCGACCCAATCGAACGCGAGGTCTCAAGGTGAGTTCTTCAGGATGGTCCGTCAGTCGCATTCGTCTCGGTTGAAATCGTTGGCGGGAATTCTAGCGAGACACGGTGAATGAACTCGAAATTCAGGGATTTTAACCAGCGGGAATGAGGCAATCGGCGGCGCGCACACCGCGTGGACGCATACCCCGATATGTAACCGGCCTCCTACACTCCGCTCACCGGAGAAGAGTGGCGGACGGGCGGAAGATCCTAGTGCGCCGTCACAGCGTTGCGCTGCCCCGCAGCAAATGCCGATAGCCGGACTCCGTTATCCATTGTGCGCGAGCTAGATGCGTCTCCCATGCGCGCCGCGCCCGGTCCGGTTCACGTTCCGGATCGATATGCAACACGAGTTTTGCGACTTCCTCCCAATTCGCTCCTTCGGCGTGGGCATGAAGCAGCCGCAGATAGGTGATCATGTGCTGCTCATCATAGATAGTGAGCGCCTCGTCCTCCGGGGCCGTATCGTTCACGTCGGCATCGCGTTGCCGTTTCTCCATGGCGTCGCTCCATTCCGGGCGCCTGCGGACCGACGGCGACTATAGGCATTGGGAGACTGGTGGGTAGTTCGTTAGTTTGCACCACGTGGTGCCCTCGGAGCACCACTTGGCCAAGGTTCTGACCTGCATGGCTTTGGAGGTTTCAAGCCGAAAAGTGACCTTCAATGCAAACCGAGCAATGCACCCATCACGCGGTGCTCTTTCCGGCACGGGCGTGAGGCGAACCGCGTAAGCTATGTTCAACGAGAGTTATGCAGCGCGGCAACGCCGCATGCGCCCAAGCCGTCTTTGGTCATGGCTGTTTCTGGCATGAGCGAATCACTTTACCCGATGGGCTGTCATCGTTGCGGCTTTTGTCGGTCCTGGACTTCGTTATGTTCAAGCCGCCTTGAAAGGCGTTTCAAAAGCCTTTCAAAGACATCCGTGACAGGAATTCGGCGCGTGGTTGACGGCCGTCTGAAAAACGGCGACAAACAGAAATCCCCCGCACGGCCATTCTCGGAATTCTTAATGGAGAATTGCGCCATGCGAGAGCCAAGGCTCGAAGTCAGTCTGTGGGGGTTCAGGATTAGTGCGGTCGGCGCGCTGGCGGTTTGCGCCGCTGTGTTGATCTTTTTTGCGGCTCTGGCGGCTTGGCGTTTCTAGCCATAGCCAAAGGCCAAATAGGTAAAACACCCGAAGGTGCCGCATGCCGAAGAGCGAAAGCACAAAACCGCTCCACTGCGTCGAGCTCGTCACGGGGAAGAACCTCACGGGAACGGTTCTGATCTCGGAGAACGAGCTCCGCGCCGATATCTATAGCTACGACGGTCACTTCCATATCGAAGGCGAAGTGCCGATATTCCTGCAAACCGCGACCAACGAAATCGTCTCGTTGCATTCGAACGTCACGACGATCGCGGGGACCGCGTCGCGCAATGTGCCGCCGCAGCGGACGACACGCCATCAGGAGATCCTCTCGAACGTTGCGGTCGTGGGCCACGATGCCTGGACGGCGGAAGACGGCGTCAAGCAAGTCTCCTTTAACGTAAAGCACACCAACCAGTTGATGCGCCACGGGGACAAGGTCAAGGCGATCGGCCGCACGCGGTTTCCGGGAGAGGATGAACTGACGATCTTCGACGCGGCGGCTGAAGGCATGACGCTCCGGGCGTGGTACGGCGCGACCTACGGCATGGAGCTGGAGGGGCCCAAGGAGATTTGGCCGACATTCGGGATTGAATTCGATCAGCCGCAGAACATCCGGGACTATATCGGCTACGTGTCGGACTACGTGAACTTCCTGTCGTTCTGCTTCGGCGTGCCGCTCACGCCGTCTTCGATCCGGATCGACCGGCTTTCCTTCGCGGGGATGATGGAAGCCATCGAAAAGCACGAATATCCCGGCGACCACAAGGTCCACTACATCTGGCCGGAGGCCGAAGTCGATAATCGCGATCTCTGGGTCGGCGGATCGCCGGTACGCTGTTGGGACGATGAGGAACTGGACGCCTTCCGCGCATGCCTCGTCGCATGGATGAACCGGGCATCGACCTGGCGGCGGCCCAACGCGTTGATGAGGACCGCCTTCGATTTGAAGAACGTGGTCTCCTCGGAGCGGCTCTTGAACGCATGCCGCTGGTTCGAGGATATCCCGATCGGGAAAGCGCAGCCGGTGCTCTCGGCCTCGGATGTCGACGCGATCGCCGCCGTCGCGGCCGCGAAAGCGCAAGAACTCGGGCATGAAGCTGCCATCGGCGAGCGGGTTGCGGGCGCGATCCGCTGGATCAGGGCGGAGACGGCCGACCAGCAATTCAGGCGCCTTATCGGCACTGTCCAAGCGAGGTTCGGCAAGGGCGTCATGCCGGAGGAGGCCGTCGAGCATCTCAAGCGCGCCATCACTTTCCGCGGCAAGAGCGCGCATGGTCACTTCAACCCGGAGAGCGACGCGCAATTCCGGCAGTTCTCAAAATCGACGCGCGCGATGGAGTCGCTTTGCTACCTGCTGACCGCGCTCGAGCTGCCGATCCCCGAGAAAGGTCTCGCGCGGACCGGGGCGAACCCGGTCCTCCGGGACTATCGCAACGCTTACGATTAGGCGGCGAGCAGGGTGCAACGGAAGCCGCTTCCCTTTGTGAGCGAATTCAACGCACTAGCCGCCATTAAGGCTTCCTAAGCGCCGTCGCGCTAAAGTGTGGCTGATCGGCCGCGCTTGTGGGCCGAAAGTCTTTCTTCGACACTTCTTTATGACGACTGCCACGCTTGATTGGGAAAGTGACATCCGCCAAAGCGCGCGAAAGTTGCTGGTCCAGACCATCCCTGCGATGGCGACCTTGAAGAATGTGCAGGTGCCGCCCGGCACGCTTGGCGAACTTGCCGATATTGCGCTCACTGTCATGAACTCTCTGGAAATCACCGCTCTTGCCGAGCGGGAGCGCGATGGGCTCGCAGCCGCTTCGAACGCGATTAACACGGTTCTCGACCAACTCGCCGTGGCGCAGATCAGCGCGGCGGTCGCAAAACTGGAGAACGTCACGGATCCTCAGCATCCGCACGTCACGGCGATCAGCGCCGATATCATCAGACGGCACGCGCCGAACGCCACCACCCGGCAACAGGCGCGCTGGCCAGGCACGCTGGATGCCATCATCCAACACTATACCACCAACCCGCCTGGTCCACTTGTTCGGTTGATGCCCGACGGCGCGGTCATCACCGCCTATCTTGTCGATGGCAAGCTCCACCGTGATCCGAAGCAAGGCCCGGCATGGCATCACAAGGCGGCCTATGGCGAGGATTGGCAATATCTCGTTCAGGGCGAGTTTCATCGCGATCACCGGGACGGACCTGCCGTCCATAGCGCAAGCTCCAAGCCCGGCGAGCCGGTCATCAAATCATACTACCAACACGGCAAGCTTCACCGGCCATCATCGGAAGGACCTGCCACCACCCGCACCACGCCCGACGGCCGCGTCGTGATCGAGGGTTATTACGAAGAGGGCCAACTGCACCGCGACCCAAAGCAAGGCCCCGCCTACGTCGAGGTCAGTGAACAGGAGGAACAACGCCATTATTGCGTGCGCGGCCAATTGCACCGTGACCCCACGGAGGGCCCGGCGCTCTACGGCAAGACACCTGATTCCGAAGTCATAAAGTACCTTGTCGAAGGCAAGCCACACCGCGACGCCAGAGACGGGCCCGCGTCTCGCTGCCTGGATGGCAGAACGGGTGAAAGCATCGAACAGTATTTTGAACACGGCATCCTGCATCGCCCCTCTCGTCTTGGGCCTGCCATCACGGTGACGGACAGGGCCGGGCGTGTGTTGTCTACCGCCTATTTCGAGAACGGGGTACTCCACCGAGACCCACAAGACGGTCCCGCACACGTCGACACGCGCTTTGAAGGGCGTGATGTTCGCAACGAAGAATATTGCTGGCAAGGTATGTGGCATCGCCCATCGGAGGATGGCCCCGCCGTGGTGGAAATCGATTCCCATGGCGATCCAATCCTTGAAATCTATGTCGAGCACGGCGAGCGGCATCGCAATCCGGCCAAAGGACCCGCATGGTGGGCACGGCAGGATGGATGCGAAAAGTTTGACTACGTGGTGCGCGGCAAGATTCATCGTGACGAAGCCGATGGCCCGGCCATGTTCAGGCGCGACCAGGCCACGGGAGTTATCCTGCGCGAGCAGTACAAACAGGAGGACAGACTGCACCGCCTCGATGGACCGGCTTTCATCGTGCGGGATGCGGCAGGGCATGTGACACATGAAGAGTGGCATATGGATGGAGAGCTGCATCGGGACGAGCAGGATGGCCCGGCGGTGACCGAACGCGACAGCGAAGCCTTCACCGTTGTGACTGAACACTACTTTCAGCACGGGAAGACGCACCGCATCGGTGGTCCCGCGCGCGTTGAGCGCGACAAGTTCAGTGGGATCATCGTTCGAGAGGAATATCAGGCGGAAGGCGTGGCGCATCGGGACGACGGGCCGTCATACATCACGCGCGATGCCGTCACGGGCGAAGTGTTGACGGAATGCTACTACCGCAATGGCGAACTGCACCGAGTGGGCGGCCCGGCGAGCCTCTCTCGGAACGAGGATGGACGCATCACGCTCGAATACTGGTATGTGAACGGCAAGCCACATCGCGATCCCAAGGATGGGCCGGCGGAATACTCCCTTCAGGCGACGTACCATGATCGCTATGAAACGCTGACCGATGCAACCGGCGAAACCAGAGAGGAGCTTGTCGACTGCCGGGTCGAATGGACCGAAGCCTCACGAACCGAGTTCTACTTCAACGGTGAGCGTCATCGCGAACTGGCGGACGGGCCTGCCGTGATCGAGCGGGATGCCGCAGGAACCATCGTCCGGGAAGAGTTTTGGGTGGAAGGCGAACAGATAGAAAGGCCACTTGCCATCGCCAAAACGCCGCGGGCTGCGAAGCCGATCAAAAAGCGTCGGAAGCGGTCGCGCTGATAGCGTCCGAATTCAACCCGTTAAATGGCTAATATTCGTTAATTCATCAAAATTAAGCGTCGCTCCGGTATTCTTGGCATGCTTGGCCCCTGCATTTTGCAGGCGCGCACTGTTGTTTGAACGACTGATTTTTGAAGTGATTTTGATGGCAACCGTTACCACCTCATACTCCGGCAATGGACCACCGCCCGGCGTTTTGCACGGCGAGTTTACACTGCTCGATGTCGGGTCGGCCGTCTCGCGGCAGCTTGGCCTCATGCCTGATTCTTCGGCGGTGGCTGGCCTCGCCGGAAAGCTGCATAGTTTTGTGAACACCGATCAGGCGTTTCGCACGTCTGGCCTCGATGGCTCGAACTTTCGCACACTTGTCATCAGCAACCTTACGCCGGAAATTGCGCGTGAGTTGAATCGCGATCAGGCGAACCAAATTCGCAAGGATCAACAGGCAAGTGGCGTAGGCACGCCGGGCAACAACTTCGCCCTCGGGCAAGGGCACCGCTTCATGGTCAATGGTGTCCTCGTCAGTGAAGGTGGCAAAGCCGAGGCAGGGTATGGCAGTTTGCCTGGTACCCTTACCTCAACGCAAAAAGCGGCGTTGGACATCGTCGGCAAGTATCCGGAGTTGGGATGGGTCAAGGGCAACACTGAGCTCCTGAGCCTTGGACCTTCTGCCATTCAGGCTTTGGCGGATGTGCATTTCAAGGCAGAGAGCTTCAACAAGCTGAAGGGTGTTGAATTCGCAGCGAGCGACGTGGTGACCCTTGCCCGCTTTGCGAAGAAGACCAACCGTGACGCAAACGATCTCGCCGATCGCGTGGCGCATGGAAATAAGGCCCTGGCAACCGATGAGACCGGCAAGGTCAACACGCAGGTCTTGAAAGACCTGCGCGATGCGGAAATGACCTACATGGCCAATCCCGAAAGCCTGGCCGCGAAAGAAGGCATGACAGCGGCTGTAGCGAAGGCGGCGGGTAACGATCCGAAGAAGCAGGAAGAAGGCCGCAAGCTCGAAGAAGCCATGGGAACGCAGAAGAAGCTGGAGAATAAATCGGACGCAAAAGTGAAAGCCACAGATGCAGAAGCCGATGCTATGTTAGCCGCACTTAATGGAGGCTCCAAGCCATCCGGTTCAAATAGTCAAAAGCCGGAATCGTCAAGTTCAAGTCAGGCAAAGCCCGAAACACCTGCATCGACTGCTGCGGGTCAAGCAAAGCCGGATAAGGCAAAACCCCCTAAGGCCGCACCACCAGGCGGGCCGAAATAAATTAGTTCAGTGAAGCAGTGGGGCGCGGCGGGATCTTGGCGGCTGCGGCGCAAGCATTGTCACGCGTAATGGCGCCAAGCTTCGCGAACCCTTCGGGATTTCTCTCTTTGAATTTCCCGAGGTCTTTCATGCAAGCGATTACTTCTTCTGTTTTCGCAGCACGCACTTCGTTAGCTTTCGTGCGTAGTTGTGATTGCTCGATCTCGCAGCGAACGCCGCGCTCCGTACCGGCAAACGGTGCGCAAGCTGGACTAAAATTTGCGGCAGTTGCTTGCTGCGCATTGGCGGGGAAACTGGTCATAACCGAAGCGCCAGCAATCGCAGCGACGGCTGTCACGGCAAAGGCGGTGTTGCGGAAAGTTCTTGAGGGCCGGTAAAGCATGATTTAGTCCGTGTATAATGTAGCACAGACATCGGCTAAGTGCTTATAGTTACTTTACTTTCATGACTACACTACTGCGCATATTGTTGCTTTGACCTATAACTACTTGTAGCCTTTACCTTATATTTCTAAGGCGCCGCTCTTAACCAAGCGGAGCGGGGGAGCGAGTTATTTGAATCAATTGGCAAAATCCGCTTGCAACAATATGCGCAGGACGGTTGCGGCTCAGGGCCAGAGCGGCGGGAGATACAGCTTCAGCCTCTACGGCCCCGAAGGCGGACGGAAATATCTCAATCGCGAGGAGCGACGGCGCAGCCTTACGGCCATGGACGCTCTTGAACCGGCCGATCGACTTCTCGCCCTGACCCTCGCATGCACGGGTATGCGCATCAGCGAAGTTCTGAGCATCGTGCCCCTCTCGTTTCAGATCGAGGCTTGCATCGTCGCTGTTCTGACCTTGAAGCGTCGTTCTGTTGTTTGGCGCGAGATCCCTATTCCGTCCTGGCTTATGGCGGAGCTCGATTCGCATTTTGGCATCGCGGATGCGCAGCGTGATCCAGTACGTTCGCGCCAACGCCTATGGCCGCAACACCGCGTTACGGGCTGGCGCACGATCAAGCAGGTCATGATGTATTCTCAGATTGTTGGACGCGCAGCGTGTCCGCGCGGCCTTCGCCATTCCTTCGGCGTCGGCACGCTACAAGCAGGCGTGCCGTTAAATAGGGTCCAAAGCTGGCTCGGCCACTCGCGTATAAGCACGACGGCGATCTACACCGCCGCCTGTGGCCCAGAAGACATTGAATTCATGCGGCGGTTCTGGCGAGACTCTGATTTAGATCGGAGGCCAGATGAAAAGGCGCGCTAACAAAATCGACAGGATCATCGGCGCGAACCTTCGTGCCTATCGGCTCATGCGCGAAATGTCACAAGAAGCCCTGGGCAACGCCATCGGCAAAAGCGCTCATCAGATTCAGAAATACGAGAATGCGACTAACCGCATCGCCGTGAGCACGCTTCTCGATATCTCTAAGACCCTCAACCTACCCATGGTGCTGTTCTGGACGGAGCGGCTTAGCGCATGAAGCGCTGCACTGGAATTCTGTGCTCGTCCATGCCCGCGGATCGACGGCGCCTTGTTTGTGTATCAATGGTGGGCCGGTTTGCACCCACCAGATAGCCACGAGCGTTTGGTTTGATAAGATGCACGACATGCGCCCCTCTGAAGCTCTCTTCTGGTTGAAGTTTTGGTATCGCGAAAAGTCGTGGCAACGCGGCTTGCAGGATGAACGGGAGGCCAAGCCGCAAAAGCCTCCGTTTTGGGCTTTGAGGCGCTTTTATCTCACCGGTTACGCGCATCGGGAGCGAGAGCTTGCTTACGATCAAGCTCGGTGGACCACTGGGTCCGAATTCTATCGTCCGCTAGAAATCTCGGCTTCGACCGAACCATCCGACTATGAATGGGACGCTCCGGAGTACTGGCCACCGACACCCCCACCGCCGCTTTCGGCAGAGCAACAAGCCGAGCGAGATCGTATCATGCGGGGCAGCGCGGCGCTCGCTGTCTGGCCATGTTGGATTTTCCATAAGAACGACGCCGATCCATGGCCTTCCCGATTGCACGGTCACCACAATGAGAGGCCGCTCAAGCTCGATGCGATCACTGGCTTTGTTTACAGCATACAGACACGAAGGCATGTTCAGAGCCTTCGCCGTCGTGAGCTTGAGCGCATACAATACGCCCTGTTAGCCAGTAAGGATTTTGCGGACCGAGCTAGAGAGCTAATCCAATCGATTTAGCGACTTGCTTCTACAGGGTCCGCATCTCTTGGCCTGACGCGGACGCCGTTCACGGTTCCGCCGGTGGGGTTTCCGAGAAGTAGATGCTAGTAAGATTACTATGGCCATGGCGCGGCTTCGTGAACCGCGCCTGGATGTACTTCAGCCGCCCGCTCTTCAGGTCGGCTTGCAACGCCCAGTATGCGGCCTCTGGCAGGTAGGCGGAGAACAATCCTCCATTCTTGCCCAGTCGCATGTTGAGTAAGAAGGGCCTTTCCGGAACGGGCTGACCTTTGCCAATGCGCGGCCAACGCTCCTCGTCAGGATCGTCGACGCGGCTATATTCGCGCGAGCACATGAGCAAGCAGGTCACTTCTCTGCCGAGGTGCTCGGGCATGTTAGGCGCCATCGCAACGATGTCGCAAAGCACATCGGTGATCGCCTCGTCCGAGACACCATCGCCGTGATTCCCCACGTAGTAGCTTAGCGTGACCGATTTCACGGTCGCGAGCAGCGTGTGCTCGGGCTCCGGCAGCGGTTTGCGCTTGCGTGCATGTCCCTTTTTCGCCACGTCATTCTCTCCAACTCGTGGATGACACTGATTGTCGACGATGGCGCCCGAGACTATGCGTTCGCTGAAACATGAGCTCTCGCGCTAGTCAGCGGTGTCGTGCGCCTAGCTTCTGAGCCAACGAAGCCAAGCCAGTTTCTGACGATCCGGCGTTCGCCGGAAAATTGTGATCCCTGTCGCGGCTGCCGCAAATTTTGCTGTGTTTCCGGGCGCTTGGGAGCCGGTGGACAATTCGTCGTGCCTTAGCAATTCGTGCAATGAACAAACGAGGAACCTTGCTTGGAGCCCTAGCGTGCGGGCCGCCCGCCGCCCATGGTGCCGACTTAAGTCATTGCAAACGAATCAGGATTTCTGGATATATTCCTGGTTGCAGCTTGTCGGCTCTGCAGCATGCGTCGAATAATTCGATGGCAGGGCCGCAACGTCAAAAGCCGGAAAACCGGGCACATCGGCCGATGCTTCTGAAGCATCGCGGCAGGGAGAGTAAATGTCGTCGACAGAAGTCAATCGTTGGATCCGCTTCCTTCGGAACTACGGCCCCATTCCTACCAACGACAACATGTATGACGAGACGATCCAGCGTGCCTTGCGTCGGCACCGGATCGCGCCCCTGGTTTTACCCGCGCAATTTCTCGATCCGCTTCTCGCTAACTTCCGAGCGGAGATACCAGCATCCGAAATCCTGACCGGCACGGCAGGAGACGGAAAGACCTACCATTGCCGTGAGGTCTGGTTGCAGCTCGGCGGTGCCGAGTCCGATTGGAGTACCGGGCGCAAGGTGCAACGGATGCCCCTTGGGTCGCGCGAACTTGTGGTCGTCAAAGATCTAAGTGAGTTGAAGGACGACGAATCCCCAGAGCTTCTCCAGCAGATGGCAGCCGATGTTGCCGTACCAAATCCTGAACGCGTCTACCTTATCGCTGCCAATCACGGGCAGCTCCTCGAGAAGCTGAAGGCCGCGCCGTCTTCGCCGGCGCTTAAGGCCGTGATCGAAACGGTCGAGGAGTTGTTGGTAACAGGGGCGAACCCGAATGCGGTCGTCCGTCTCAATGTCAGGGACCTTAGCCAAGCCCCGGCTTCGGTCATGCTTGCACCGGTCATCAGCGCCATGATGGACCACCCGGGTTGGGGACAGTGTGATACCTGCCCCAATCAAGCATCGGGCAATATGTGTCCCATTCTCGAAAACCGTAGCCGTTTGCAGAGCGTTGCCGATGGTGGGACCCTGCGAGGTCGGCTTACCGCGCTCGTTGAACTGAGCGAACAGAACGGCGTCCACTTTCCGGTGCGGCAGCTGTTGGCGCTCGTCACAAACATGCTGCTTGGCCATCCCAATGCCCCCGACGGCTTGATGTCCTGTAACGATGTCCCCAAGATCGTCGAACAAGCCACGCTCGACCGCGCAAGCGTCTACCGTAACGCCTTTGGCGAGAACCTCTCGGCCCGCCGCGCGGAGAAATCGGACCTCTTCCGGAAGCTCAATGCCTTTGGCATTGGAGGTGAGACCAGCAACCGTGTGGACAGCCTTCTCGTCTATGGAGCCGATGATCCAGGGCTCAGCGACGCCTATCGCGAATTCGTCCTCAACGACCCGACCTATGGCGGCACACCCGCTTTTACGCAGGCGCAGCGCGCCTATCTTGAGGGGCGCGATGCGGATTCCGCCGGCGCGTTTCTGTCCATGCTTCGGAGCCAGCGGCAGCGGCTCTTCTTTACCATGCCGCAATCACGTGAGAACGATTACGACCTGTGGGATCTCACGGTATTTCGCTACGGGGGCCTTTACCTTGAAGTGCTCGATTGCGTAGGTGCAGGCAAAGCGCTGCCGCGTCGCGTCATGCCAATGTTGATGCGCGGCCTGAATCGCGTATTTACCGGCATGCTCATTCAAAACCAGGACGAACTCGTCCTTGCGACGTCGGGAAGCCATTCGCAATCAAAGACAAGCCCCCTTCTCGACGAACTCGTTTCCGTTCCGCGCCAGGGCGGTGAGGAGGTTTCTATCGTTCGCACGGCGAAGGGCGGTGCCGCCCTTGCTGTCCGTCTTTCACGCGGTGACGATCCAGGCGTCATCCGGCTCGAACTGACGCCGACCCGCTTCGAATTTCTCGGGCGCGTTGCCGAGGGCGCTCTCCCTTCGAGTTTCTCGCTCGAATGCCATGAGGATCTCTTGGCCTTCAAAGCCAAGTTGCTGAGCGCTACCGAGCGCCGCCGCGTCCTTGATGAAGATGAGCTTAGCGCCGACGGTGAACTCGTTCTTCGATTTATCGACCTCGGGACGGATGGTCGCGCGGCGCCACGGCGCGTGACGGTAAGGACTTAAGATCATGGAAGTTCTCACACGCCCGGCTGAGCACGAGGATCGCACCGGTCCCGAAATGTGGATCGACGAAGCGATCTGGGGCCATCGTCTTCACGATGAGCAGTCGCCCTGGCTTACAGTGCTTGAGTTTTTATGCGTCATGTGCGCCGAGCATGCGCAAGGCAGGACCTTGACCGAGAACGGATTCAACACCCTGAGCTACCTGCCGCAAACGCAACTGCGATTACGCAATCTCCTCTTCAACAATCCGCATCTTGCGACCATTCTCGCCACCGATCTGTCTGACGATGCCATGTGGCAATCGTGGCTGCCGCGCATGGAGGAGAATGCGGGCGGCCTCGAACGACCGACCTTCGGCTATCTGCGCGATCGGTTTGACACCTTCCGTGACTTTGCTTCGGTCGTCTCCTTCCTTCAAAGTTCCGCCATCGAAGGCGGCAGCAATAAGCGTTGGAGCTCGAAGTTCGTCTTCCCGTTCGGAACCAGTGCGCTCTATGAGGACGTCAGTGTAAGCGCGGCGGGCGGCGTCTCGACGGATCGGCGGTTTTTCGCGCGCACCGGCGAGGTTCTCTATCTCATGCTTTGCCGTAGTGCCCGCGTGGGCGATCTTCGCGAGCGCCTGATCGAGCGCTTGATCACGGCGGATGCCCCTTACGATGGGCTCGTAAAAGCGCTTCAGGGTGAAACACAGTTTGCGGGACGAGAGCGCGCTGGCGCGTATCTTCCCTGCAAAACCTATCCTACCTTCGATCGTCTCGCTGAGGACTGGATTGCGCTGCTCGACCTCAAGATTCCCGTTTACGACACGCTTCCCCACATCGTGACGATGACGGGCCTGCATTTGATCCTGTACCAACTCCAGCGTTCTGCCGAAGCGATGGGTGCACAGGGGCCAATCACCCTCGTCTCCGAGATTGTTTCGCCCAAGCGCTCCGTGGTGCGTGATCTCTCAGCAGACTCATTCCAGGCCAATAATGCGCTGCCGCAGCAGGCGCTGGAGTCATACATCGGCAAGATAACGGCGAGCCCCGAATGGCAAGCTGCCCTCGTCTCGGATGAACCGGGGGAGAAAGCAGCCGAGCTTCTTGCAATGACCTTTGATTGGCCCGATCTCGACGATCCGGATGACATGCAAGGAACGCCCGCGGCGCTCATTGAGCGACTCGTTCAGCGCGCGACCGTTCGCCACAAGCAACACGTCGGCAAGGTTCATAGCACCTGGGCCCGGTTGATTGGTCTCTCGTCACGGCGCGCTAGCAGGCGGGTCCGCTACGCCCCGACGGACCGTCTCTTGAAGACGCTCGTCGTTTGCTGCGTGGACCGGCGGCTAGAGTTCAAGGAGTTCCTTGCGTTGATCTACCAGCGCTATGGCTTCATCATTGGCGACCAGCAAGCGCGCAGTTTCATCGACGCGGGCACCGCGGATCAGGAAGACTTTTCTGACAACGCGCGGCGGCTCGAAGAGCGTCTGGCCAGTCTTGGGCTTTTGAAGCGCCTCTCGGACTCCTGTGCGTACGTCGAAAACCCCTTCCAGAGGACCGCGTAACCGTGAATGCTCTCGATATTCTAGGAGCCGTCGGCGCAGCATCGCTCCGTAACCGCCTCAGCAGTCTCTCGGATGCAGACGGCACCGCGCGTTTTATGCTTGACCGCCTCACGGGCCCGCAGGTCAGTGCGATCGTGAAGGCGCTCCTCTTGGATGCGCCCACCGCAGCTAAAGTCTTTGTCGCCGTTCCGCGCAACCTTGTCGCAGGCATGGGTTTGCCTGACGCCGTCATGACGGACGAGCGCACTGTCGCATTGCGCCATGCCGACAATCAGCGGCCGGCACTGCTTCTGGCGAATACGGACGATGATCAGGGGGCCTCGCTCCAGGATGTGACGCTCATCGGCGCGAAGCAGCTTAGTGACGAACCGCAGCTATGGGTTCAGGCGGCTAGCGCAGGACTCGGCCTTCCTGAGGGCCAACTTCTGGTCTGGGAGGCCGCCTTGCGGGGCTTGGCCGCTACCGAGGACTGGACGCTCTTTCAAATATCGAATTACGTCGAACTAACGCGCAAATGCATCGAGGAAGAATCCAAGCCGCTGTTGGAAGCACTTGGCTGGGCGTTGCCCGCGCTCCACCTTCCGCGCGATTCCGGCTATTTCCTTACCATCCGGCCTAAAGATCAGGACTCGGCCGCGCGCTGGAGGAAGCTGTTCAACAAGCTGATCACCGAGCGGAAACCGCTTCTGGTCAAGCAGCGACCGCCCCGCCAGATCATTGAGGCGGAGGAGCTTCGTACCCAGTTCAATTCGGTGAAGGATGACATCCCTCCGCGCGCCCATCCGGTGATCGAGGCCTTCATCAATTCGCCGCCCAACTGGCAGCCGGAAGCCGAGGCGCTCTCGCTTCTTGAATGGGAGGCCGACGGCGTCCTGCAGGTCTTCTCGGGTTTGCGGCAGAAGAAGACGAGCCTTCCCGAAGAGACGATACAGTTCTTCGATTTTGAGATGCCCGATCGCCTTAGCGCCGGCGATCGCGAGTATTTGCAGCAGTTCAAGGAAGCCAAGTCGCACAAGGAACCGCGCGACGACGACCGCGACTTCTTCGAGAGCCACCGCGAGGATTTGGCTCAAGACAAATCGCTTCGCGGCAAGTGGGAACGCTTCATTTTTGGGCGTCCCATCGAATGTAGCGATTTTCTCGAAGGTCTGCTTCGTACGCTGGAACGGCTCTATGGCCAAGCGCAGCCAATGGGTGCAACGCGTTCGCTTGAAATCCGCACAACGCGCCGAAACAAGAAGCAGTGGCTCGAGCTCAACGCCGACGTCGTCACGGCGTTTGCCGTACGCTACCGGGGACTGCCCGCGCTGATGGGCGGTTGCGTCAAATGGGATACGCCGCACCTCTTCGAATACGAAGCGCTGCTGGAAGCAGCCGCGAAGAGCAAGAAGTATCGAAAGAACGTCTCCGTTTCGCGAACGAGCCTCCAGATCAAGTTCGATATCACCTTGAAGGCGGGTGACAGTTCGCTCGCCGAACGAACGACCGTGCAACTTATCTGGAACGGCCGGCCCGATAGTATCGGTCTTGCTCTCCCCGATGATCTCGAACGGCTCGCGAAGCGACCGCTAACGACCTCTTCGGTGTCTCGTCAACCGGTCAGCCGAAAGGGTTCGCTGCAATCGGTTTCGCTCAACGATGTCGCAACGCTTCAGCCGGCTTTCCGGCAGGACTCGGGCTCGCTCGTGCCGCGCTCGGACGCCGGCGAAGACCTCGCCAAGACATTTCCGCGCGCTGTGAAAACGGCTGCCGCGGCCGGCCGTTTGAGCCCTGACGCACAAGCGGCCATTTCAACGGCTTGGACGGCTTTTAGCGAACTCTACGGGAAGGCGATCAACGCCTGGCTTACGGAAGGCATCGCCGAGAAGTCCCTTCTCGAACAAGCAAACGCCTACGGCAATCTGTTGAAGGTGCTTGCTCAGCACGCAACGGGCGATCTTAATCGCCTTGAGCTCTGGCAGCCCGTTCTTGCCCTCGGTTGTGTCGCCATTGCGGGCGGCGGGCCAAGCGCGATCATAACGCCCTGGCATCCGCTTCGTCTGGCGGCGTCGGTCGTCAAGGCGCGCAGCGTAGCCGGGCTCGCCAATCACGTGCTCGGAACTACGGAGATCAATTTCGGAGATCCGCGGCTGTTCTTCGCAGACCTTCGCGAAGAGCTTGCACATCCCTACTATCCCGAGGTGGCCGTTGCCTATCAGGGAGCGGAGCCCATGCTCGTTGCGGAGACAAGCACCGTCAACGAATACAGCCTTATGGAACGGCCCGTTCGCGATCCGGCGGAGGCCGTCACGGACGTCGACCCTGCCGAGGCCGCAAAGCAAATTCGCGACCTTCTTGAGCGCTATCTTGAGCTGCAGCCACACGAGCGGTCGAACCTCAGCATCATGCTCTACAACTGCGACGCCGCGGGGCTGCCGCTCGCGACCGTCAATGCTCTTGGCTCCGTCCACGATGAGGACGAGATGCACTGCAACGTGCTCGTTCGCCATCGTGATCGGCCGAAGCTAAGTCGTATCTACGAGGATCTCCTTGAGCGGTCCGAGGGTGATCCGGACGCCTTGGTGGTTAGCGAAACGTCCCGAAACTTCATGTCGAAGCTCAGGATCGGCGTGCTCCTCGATGGCGGCGCGGCTCCTTCGCGCGATCAGCGCAGTGTCGATGTGGCGTTCCTCCACGACGTGGTCTCGCGGC
>JAUEPE010000098.1 GCA_030403585.1 Frankia sp. RB7 | reverse complement strand
CACCCGGTGCTGGCGATGGAGATTCTGTCCTGGCACGAGGCAGAGGAAACCGTCGTAGACGCCTGCGCCGCGCGGCGCAGCGGCTGACCGCCGGCACAAAACTCGAAAACAACCCCATGCACAGTAGGCCGGTGCTGAGGGATCAAGGGGTTACGGGGGGTGACAGGATCCGCAGCTTCTCTCCTCCCGCGGTCATGATTCCCTTCTCGAACAGCGCATCGATGTGCCCGGGCATGTCCGGGTGGGCGTACATGGAGCTATGAGTGCCCCCCACCATGATGATGGAGGTCATCTCCAGCCCAAACCGGCTCCAGCCCAGATCCGGGACCAAATGGTCTTCGAGGCTCCGAAGGCCCGGATCGTGGTCCCTGGCGTGGAGCATGTAGATGGGTGCGACCACGTCCGGCAAGGCGTAGCCGATCTGACCCTTGACGTTGTCGGATATCATCTCGCGCAGGGCCTCGGTTGATGGAGCGCCGGTGAGTTCGGCCAGCCTTTCGGAATCGTCCTCGGTAAGGCCGTACGTTCTCATCAAGTGTTGCCACCCGATTCCATCCACGACCTGCATCATCGATGTCGGCACGGAGGTGAGGTCAGGCGGCGACTGCGTGTCAAGCAAGGCAATTCCCGTCACGTGATGGCCCCGGCGTTCCAATTCAGCAGCCAGTGCAATGGCGACAACGCCGCCGAAAGAGCCTCCGACGAAGAACACGGAGCGGTCACCGATCCAGGACTCCACATGTGGCACATAGTTCAAAGCCAAATCTTCGACAGTTCCATTCAGAAGCCCTTGCTCTGCGAGCGGGTATGGATTGAGACCCGCGATCGGATAGTCGCCCGCAAGCTCCTTAATGGCTTGGGGCGTATTCTCGCGGGTCGAGCCATGGCCGAGACCCGGAATGTAAATCAGCACCCGATCGCCAAATCCGGGGCGTATCGGGACGATGCAAGAGGAGCTTCCCTTCTCAAGCAGGGCGCTCATTTCCGCAAGCCCTGAAAGCCGACGCTCCAGATCGAGCTGGCGCAGAAATTCGGGATCTGCGCTTTCGAGCAACGCCGCGAGTGACGTGAGCCCTTCGAGTTTCGATCGAGCCTTACCCTTGCCTCCCGCGCCTTGCCGCTGCGACGCGCGTTCGCTGGACGCGATCTTCTCCTGTAGCAGCTGCGCGATCGCTCGCGCCGTCGGATGATCGAAGGCGAGCGTGGTCGGCAGCTTGGCGCCAATTTGCCCCGACAGCCGGTTGCGGAGCGCGACCGCCATCAGCGAGTCCAGGCCGAGATCCTTGAGCGATTGGTCCGCAGGCACCGACGAAGCTCCGGGCAGCGCCAGCACCGCGGCAATCTCCGCCTGGGCCAGCTCCACCAGCGCCTGCAACCGCTCGGCATCGCTCGCAAGCGACGCCAGCCGCGACCGCAGAGCGTTGGTGTCGCCGCTTCCCGCAGACACGCGTCGCAAGCCAGTGCGTAGCAGGCCACGGTACAGTGGCGGAACGTCGTCGGCGAACTGGCGCTGCATCGCGTTGAGATCCAGATGGATCGGAATCACCATCGCTTCGGGCAGCGCCTGCGCCGCATCCAGCAATTCGAGCCCAAGCTCCAGCGACAGCGCCTGCACGCCTTGCCGCCGCATCCGCATCAGCTCGGCACGGCCCAGATGCGCCGTCATGCCAACGCCGCGCTGTTCCCAGAGGCCCCACAACAGGCTCTGCCCGGCAAGACCACGATGCCGCCGCTCCGCCGCGAGCGCATCAAGGAACACGTTCGCCGCCGCGTAGTTCGCCTGTCCCGGACTGCCAAGCCCACCCGCCGACGAGAACAGCACGAACGCCGCGAGATCCAGATCCGCCGTCAGCTCGTGCAGGTGCCAGGCGCCGTCGAGCTTTGGCCGCAGTACACGTTCCAGCCGCTCTACGTTGAGTGACGGCACGATCCCGTCATCCAGCGTTGCCGCAAGGTGGAATACACCCGTCAACGGACGTTCCGGCGCGATGGCGCTCAACACCGCGCGGACTGCATCACGATCCCCGACATCACAACTCGCCACTTCAACCGTCTGCGCACCAAGCGCCTGCAGCTCGGCGACCAACTCAGTCGCTCCTGGCGTCGCCATTCCGCGACGCGACGTCAGCAACAGATGTTGCACTCCGTGACGATCAACCAGGTGCCGCGCGACCTCACGTCCAAGTTCGCCGACGCCGCCCGTGATCAACACCGTTTCACCAGCAGCAAGACGTCGCGGCTCGGTCGTACCGGCTGCGGCGCGCGCCAGCCGCGGCGCCAGCACCGCACCGTGCCGCAGCGCAAGCTCAGGCTCCGCCATCGTCGACGTTAGCTTCGACAGCAACGCCACATCTGAGAGTGCAACATCCACATCCACGAGCTGCAGCCGGCGATCGGGATGTTCCGCCCGTGCGCTCCGCACCAGGCCCCACAGCGGCGCCCGCGACAGTCCGCTCGCGCCTTCGTAGAGACCTGTTGCGACCGCGCCCCGCGTCAGCCATGTCACCGCCGTCTCGTTCAGCCGCGCTTCGCCAAGAAGCCCCTGCAGTTCGGCAAGACCACGTTCCGCCGTCGCATGCGTCGCCGCAAGCACGGGGCCTGCTGGTTCGGACAGATGGTCGAACACGATTTGCGACGGGATGGTCCAGCCTTCGTCGAGCCGCGCCACGAGTGCCGATACGCTCTCAAAATGATCAAGCCCCAGAGCCGCCGCAAGCTTGCCGTCACCGCCCACGATCACCGGCGCTGCTTCAGCCCCGGCATCGCTTAAAGCCACCGCGCGCCACTCCAGCCTGTACAGATGCTGCGTCTCGCCGCGTGAGGCCTCACGGATCTGCGCTTCGCTCGCCTGCTTCAGCCGCAGACCGCCGACATGCGCGACCACACGGCCGTGCCCATCCGCAAGTTGCAGATGCGCCAGCGCCTCGCCCTCGCCGCTGCGCTCCACCGAGGCCCGGATCCGCAGCTCACGCGCGCCCTGGGCGGCCAGCGATACCTCGGACCATTCGAACGGCAGCAGCAGCGGCGCGTCCG
>JAUEPE010000033.1 GCA_030403585.1 Frankia sp. RB7 | reverse complement strand
CCGAACTCGATGTCGGCCTGGTACATCGCGGCCTCCGCCTCCGACAGCCGGTTGTGGCAGATCGGAATCGAGCGGCAGGAAAACCCGGCCCAATCGGGGTGCTCGCCGATCGCGCGGATGCAGAGCGCGATCACGTCGGGCTCGGGCCGGCAATGCGATTCCGTGAAGAACAGATAGCGGCCACGCGCCCTGGCGGCGCCGATTGCGCTGAGCCCGATATCGTGAACGGAGTCGGCGAATTCGAGGTGCGCTCTGTCGCCAGCGAGCGCCTTCAGCTCCGCGAGCGCGGTGAAATCGGGCGGCACGACCAGAATGATCTCGTAAAGAGACCGGTCCGCCGTCTGCGATGTCCAGCCGAGCCAGGATTGCTCCCACTGCCCGCGGTGATATTCGAGCGGGATGATGACGGAGAACAGCGGGAAGTCGCCGCAGGATTTTGCAGGCGCATGCAGCATGACCGTCTTATAGACGTATATGCGACGGATGCCTGACTATTTTGTTGGAACGCTTAACTACCCCGGCAGAAACAGGGCAAACGGCTCTTCCACCGTGCGACGCAGGTGACTGCGATACAACGCATGATTGGGGTTATCCGGTGCGATCCGCCCCAGCGTCGGCTCTCGGACGTTCTTCAGTGGGACATAGGCGATGGGCGCGGCGATCGGCGTCAATTGTGAGCCGGGGCCGGCGCGCAGCGACGAGATGATGCCATACATCTCGCCGTTCACCGTCGGGCGCGACACCGTGATCACGCGATGCTGGCCATGCTTGTTGATGACAAGATAGATGAACCCCGACTGATGCGGCACCGCGACTTCGCCGGTGTGCTCATAGGCCGCATCGGTCCGCTCGCCCTCGCGGAAGACCAGCGAGGAGACCTTCGGCTCCCAGGCGATCTCGGTGCGATAGGCGAAGATCGCATCCTTGTCGCCAAAGGACGGCCGCAGCGTGATGTAGACGTCCTCGATCCAGGTCACCGCGCGATGCGAATAGGAGCCGAGGCTGTCAGGCGCGACATCGTTGCCGGCCGCGGGCGACGGCACAACCATGCTCTTGCGCAGGGACACGCCCAGCGCCTGCTCGAGCCGGACCGTGGTCGCCAGCGTGAACGGGCGGCGGCCGCCGAGCGCCTTCTCCAGCGTCGACAGGCTGAGCTTGGCCTGCTCGGCCAGCGCCTGCCGCGAAATCCGGCGTCTGGCGATTTCCTCGCGGATCGTCTCCGCGACCTCCCGGCTTTGCTCGTCCGAAAGCTGCCCGTCGTTGAGTTTATCCGGCGTCTGCATCGTTAGCCCTGCTCCAGAGGCGCCAGTCTAGCAGGGCGGACGAATCAGCACAAAACCGGACATCGCCGCCGCAGCGGCGACCCGCCCGGGCCAGCCGCGGCGGAACATTGCCGATCATTCTGCTCGCGAAATCGGCCCCTCCCGACCGATGCTCGGCGTCGTCAAACACCTTTCGGGAGCAGGCCAAATGAGCAATTACGACACGGTCGACAGCAACGAGCACCCCTGGTTCGGCAGGCTGGTCAAGGTCGGACTGTTCCTCCTGGCGCAGGGCATTGCCGTGCTCCTGGTCAGCTTTGTGGCCCTGCTGGTGAGCTTCGCGCCGGGCTGGTCGGCGACGACCGAGCAGGCAAGCCTGCTTCAGCCCGGCGATGCCAAGTCCGGCAGCCTGCTCCTGAAGCAGGACGGCGCCTACACGGAAGCCATCCGCCTCGGGATCGATGTCGATATCACGGTATCAGGCCCGACGCTGCGCACCCGCGTCACGCAGGTCTTCCGCAACCCGACCAAGGACTGGGTCGAGGCGACTTACGTCTATCCGTTGGCCACCGACGGCGCCGTCGACACGCTCAAGATGGTGGTCGGCGACCGCGTCATCGTCGGCGACATCAAGGAGCGTCAGCAGGCACGCGCAATCTACGAGCAGGCGCGCCGCAACGGACAGAAGGCCGCGCTCACCGAGCAGGAGCGGCCCAACATCTTCACCAACTCGGTCGCCAATATCGGTCCCGGCGAAACCGTGCTGGTGCAGATCGAATATCAGGAGCCGGTGCATCAGTCCGGCAACGAATATTCGCTGCGCGTGCCGCTCGTGGTCGGGCCGCGCTACAATCCGGCGCCGATCGTGCAGAGCGTCGACTTCCGCAAGGACGGCTCGGGCTGGGGCGCGACCAATTCAGACCCGGTGCCCGACCGTGACCGCATCTCGCCGCCGGTTCTCGATCCCGCCAACAACGCGCCGGTCAATCCGACCAGCATCACGGTGCACCTGAAAGCCGGCTTTGCGCTTGGCGAGGTGAAGAGCCACCATCACAACGTCAAGATCGAGAGCCCGGACAACACGACGCGCGTCGTGACGCTCGCCAACGGCACCGTGCCGGCTGACCGCGACTTCGAGCTGACCTGGAAGCCGGCCGCGGAGAAGGCGCCGTCGGTCGGGCTCTTCCGCGAGCACGTCGGCGATGCCGACTATCTGCTCGCCTTCGTCACGCCGCCGGCCGCCGAGCAAGCAACGCAGAAGCCGCTACCGCGCGAAGTGGTGTTCGTGATCGACAATTCCGGTTCGATGGGCGGCACCTCGATCGAGCAGGCCAAGGCGAGCCTGCTCTATGCGCTCGGCCGGCTCCAGCCGAACGATCGCTTCAACGTGATCCGCTTCGACGACACCATGGACGTGTTGTTTCCGACCTCGGTGCCAGCCGATACCGCGCATGTCAGAGAAGCGACGTCATTCGTCGGCGCATTGCAGGCGCGCGGCGGCACCGAGATGGTGCCGGCAATGCGCGCGGCACTGACCGACAAGATCGGCGATACCAACATGGTACGCCAAATCGTGTTCCTCACCGACGGCGCGATCGGCAACGAGCAGCAATTGTTCGAGACCATCACCGCGATGCGCGGGCGCTCGCGCATCTTCATGGTCGGCATCGGCTCCGCGCCCAACACCTATCTGATGACGCGCGCTTCCGAGCTCGGCCGCGGCGCCTTCACCCATATCGGCTCCGTCGAGCAGGTCGAGGAGCGCATGCGCGGCCTGTTCGCCAAGCTCGAGAACCCGGCCGTGACCGGCCTCACCGCAAGATTCTCGGACGCCAAGGCCGACGTCACCCCCGCGATCATTCCCGACATCTATCGCGACGAGCCGCTGGTGCTCGCAGCCAAGCTCGACAGGCTTGCAGGTTCGCTGGAAATCAAGGGCCGCGTCGGCGACCGGCCGTGGTCGGTGACACTGCCGCTGCAAAATGCCGCCGAGGGCAAGGGCCTGTCGAAACTCTGGGCGAGGCGCAAGATCGGCGATGCCGAGGTGGCGCGGACGCTGCGCGAGATGACGCCCGAGGACACGGACAAGACGATCCTTGCGCTGGCGCTCGACCATCAGATCGTCACGCGATTGACCAGTCTCGTCGCGGTCGACAAGACACCGAGCCGTCCCGAAGGCCAGCCGCTCAAGCTCAGCGAGCTTCCGATCAACCTGCCGGCGGGTTGGGATTTCGCGAAGGTGTTCGGCGAACGGCCGCAGCTGACGCCGACACAGTCGCGCGAGCGCCGCGCCGATGCAGGCCAGCCTGCGGCAAGGCGACCGGCTCCTGTCACACCCGATGTGATTCGCCTGCCCAAGACCGCGACCTCGGCCGAACTGAAGATGATCGCGGGCCTGATCATCATCGTTCTCGCCCTGATCCTGTTCGTGTTCAACCGGCGTCAGCACTTGCTCACTGACGCCGCTTGAGAGAGGAGCACCCCGAACTCCTCTTGCTTGGCGCGCGCGGCTGCCCGTCCCGATACCAACGGTCGCGCGCGCCATTTTTTCTGTCATTGCGAGGAACGAAGCGACGAAGCAATCCAGACTGCCGCCAAGGAGACAGTCTGGATTGCTTCGCCTTGCTCGCAATGACGAGAGAGGGAATATCATGCCCCGCCTCATCTCGCCTTTAGTCCTAGCGCTTGTCGGAACGATCTTGTTCGGCGACGGCGCCTACATCCACGCCAAGGCGTGGCTCGCGCAGGTGCTGCTGGAGCGTGCGTTCGACCGAAGCGTTGCGACCGGCCAGCCGGTCAAGCCATGGTCCTGGGCCGATACCTGGCCGGTGGCGCGGATCGAGGTGAAACGGATCGGCGCCAGCGCCGTCGTGCTGGAAGGCACGAGCGGCCAGGCGCTCGCTTTCGGACCCGGTCATCTCCACCAATCGGCTGATGCCGGCGAGCGCGGCGTTGCTATATATGCTGCTCATCGCGATACACACTTCCGCTTCCTGCGGGATGTTGCGATTGGTGACGTGATCGATGTCACACGCAGTGACGGTAAACGCTTTCGCTATCGCGCGGATTCCTCCGCGATTGTCCGGTTCGACGCATCTGGCATCGATCCCGCGACGCAGGATTTCGAGCTTGTCCTTGCGACCTGCTGGCCGTTCGATGCCGTTACGTCCGGCCCCGAACGTTACCTCCTGCATGCCACCTTGCTCGGAGATGGTGAATAGCCGTTCGCAATCGACCCGTTCGGGATCGATCGAGCTCTCGCAAACCATGCTTGGCGCGCGCGACAATCGCGCCACTGGAACCGCTGAACTGGCGCTGCCGACCGTAGACCTATAAGAAGGCCAGCGATTTCTGCAACGGAGCTGGGCGGGGAAGAAGGGTAAATGGACGAAGAGTTCAGGCAGCGTCTCGACCAGCGATTGGAGCAGCTCGAAAACCGCGTCGCGCTACTGGAACGGAATCTGGATCTCGTCGCGTCCGGTCAGAGACGCTCCTCCCTTCGCAGCCTCTGGCGGCGTCCGCCGATGTGGACCTTCGAGCAATATCCGGCGCGATTGCTCAACCTGAACGCGTTCAACTCCGCACCCGCGATCCCTGCGAACGCGCCGCGGATCGCGATGGTCACGCCGAGCTACAACCAGGCGCAATATCTCGGCGCCACGATCGACAGCATTCTGAGCCAGGCTTATCCGAACCTCTATTATCACGTGCAGGATGGCTCCTCGATCGACGGTACGGTTGATCTCCTGAAGAGCCGCAGCGACAGCGTCAGCTGGAAGAGTGAACCGGACAAGGGCCAGTCCAACGCCATCAATCTCGGCTTTGTCGGCGTCGACTGCGACATCATGGCCTACCTCAACAGCGACGACATGCTGCTGCCCGGAACGCTCGCTCACGTCGTCAGCTATTTCATGTCGCATCCCGATGTCGACATCGTCTACGGCAACCGCATCTTCATCGATCGCGAGGGGCTCGAGGTCGGCCGCGCAGTGCTGCCCCGCCACAACGGCAAGGCGCTGCAATACGCCGACTACATTCCGCAGGAGACGATGTTCTGGCGCAAGCGCGTATGGGACAAGATCGGTCCGATCGACGAAAGCTTTCACTACGCCATGGACTGGGACTTCATCCTGCGGGCGCAGGCCGCCGGATTCAAGTTCGTCCGGCTGCCGCGATTTCTGTCCTGCTTCCGCATCCACGACGCGCAGAAGACGGCAGCCACTTACGCGATCGGCGTCAGGGAAATGGGCATCTTGCGGCGCCGCGTTCTCGGATTCGATCCGACGCAGATGCAGATCCGGCGCGCCATCGCGCCTTATCTCGTCCGGCAGCTGGCCTATCACTATGGCTACAAGCTGGGTGTCTTGCGGCACTGATGCGGAAGAGACGCAGGCCTGCGGTTGAAGTCGTCGCTTGCGATCCGCAGTGCATTCCGCCTTGCGGTATGCAGCCCTGCCGGTTGCCACTCCACCCAACTCGCCATACAACAACGTGACGCGCCGCCAAGAAGAACAAAAGGTGAGGTCACGCCATGGAAGCCCGGGTCGCTCAAGCGCAGGCCTCTGCTGCGTCGGTTCCTGCTCGCTCATGGTCGCCGCCGCCCGATGCCAGTGACATCGTCAAGGGCATCCATGCCATGCTGCATCCGCACAACATCGTGCTGGTGGGCGCGACCGACAAGCCGGGCAATTACGCCGAGCGCATCTGGAACAATCTGGTCAGATACGGCTTCGAGGGCGGGCTCTATCCTGTCAACGCCAAGCGTGAAACCATCTGGGGCGTGCCCTGCTACAAGGATCTTGCGAGCCTCCCCGAGAAGCCTGATCACGTTCTGGTGCTGGTGCCTGCGCGCTTTGCCGTGCAGGTGATCCGCGACGCTGCCGCTGCCGGCGCGCGGTCGGCTACCATCGTCACCTCGGGTTTCAGCGAATTGCAAGATGAAGTGAGCCAGAAGCTCGCCACGGAGCTGCAACAGGCCGTGCGTGAGACCGGGCTCGCCGTCACCGGCCCCAACTGCCTCGGCAATTTGAGCGCCGGCGAGAAGCTCTTCACCAATATCGACGACCGCATCGTCACCATGGAGCAGGGCGCGGTGGCGATCGCCGGCCAATCCGGCGCCATCGTCATGGCAATCCGGCAGGCGCTGGAGGACCGCGGCGTCGGTGTCGGCTACATGGTGACGACAGGCAACGAGACCGGGCTCGAGACACCCGACCTGATGCGCTATTTCGCCGAAGATCCGAGCGTCAAGGTGATCGTGGTCTATCTCGAAGGCGTGCGTAACACCAAGGCGTTTCGCGACGCGTGCAAGGCCGCGCGTGCCGCGAGCAAGCCGGTGATCGCGCTCAAGCTCGGGTCATCGGAAGGCGGCCGCGCCGCCGCGATGGCGCACACCGGCGCGCTGGCGGGCTCGATCGAGACGTTCGACGCGATTGCAACCCGCGAAGGCATGATCCGCGTGGGTGGGCTCGACGAGTTGATCGAGACCACCGAATGCTTCGTCCACGCCGCCGTGCCCAGTGGCGACCGGCTCGCCGCAGTCACGCTATCCGGCGGCAAGCGCGGCATGTTGATCGACGCCTTCTATGCACAAGGCCTGAATTTCGCGTCGCTCAGTCCCCATGTCAGCAGCGAACTGGCGAAGATGCTCGGCCCGGGCTCGATCGTCGGCAATCCGCTCGATGCCGGCTTTGCCGCAGTGGTCGATCCCTCCGTCTACATGAAGTCGATCAAGCTGATGATCGACGACCCCGATATCGACATCGTCATCGTCGACGCCGAGTTTCCAAAAGCGCCGCACGAGCAGCGCGAACGCAATCTGCGTATCGTCGACGAAATGGCGAGCCGGGCCGCAAAGCCCGTGATCTATATCAGCGCAATGTCGATCGGCTTCACCGAGTTCACCAAGAGCTTGCGCAAGTCGCTGCCGCATCTCGCGGTGATGCAGGGCATGGACCGCGCGGTGACCGCGATCAAATCGCTGCTCGCCTATGCGCGACTGCGCAAGGAAGTTCCCGACATCGTCTCGAGCTCCAAGCCCGCCGCCCGCGCCGTGCTGGAGAAGGCGCTGGCATCGGCGAGCGGTGCTGCGCTCGACGAGATCGCCTCGAAGAAGCTGCTGAAGGCCTATGGCATTCCGGTCTCGAAGGAGGGAATTGCGCAGACGGCGGCGGAAGCCGTGAAGATCGCCAAGCAGATCGGCTTTCCGGTCGTAGCCAAAGTCGTCAGCGCCGAGATCCTGCACAAATCCGATATCGGCGGCGTGGTGCTGAACCTCAACAGCGCGACTGAAGTGAAGAAAGCCTTTTCCGACATCACCGCGCGGGTGACGAAGCTGAAGGGCAAGCCAAAACTCGACGGCATTCTGATCGCGCAGCAGGTCAAGGCTGACCTCGAGCTCGTGGTCGGCGCGTCGCTCGACGCCGAGATGGGGCCGGTGGTGCTGTTCGGCACCGGCGGCATCGATATCGAGCTGATGAAGGACGTGGCCCTGGCCGGCGCGCCGCTGGACGAGGCCGAGGCGCGGCTCCTGATCGGCCGCACCAAGGCCGGCATCAAGATCCGCGGCTATCGCGGCAAGCCGGCATTGCACGAGGCCTCCGCCGTGAAGGCACTGGTCGGCCTGTCCAATCTGATCGCGGATGCCGGCGACCGGATCGCCTCGATCGACGTCAATCCGTTCCTGATCAATGCAAGGACCGGCGTGGCCGTCGATGCGCTCATCGTGTTGAACAATGCGGCCGCAAAGCGCGCTGCCGGGCACTAATTGTCGCGTAGGGCGGATTAGCGCAGCGTAATCCGCCGATTGGGACAATAGGAAGAAATGGCGGGTTACGCTTCGCTAACCCACCCTACTTAATATTGCGGCCTTCTTCCAACTTTCCTGCTTTGGCCGTAGACTCGACTTCATGGCACGCGCGAGCAATCTGGTGATCGGGACGACGACGCTGGCGGTGATCGCCTTGGCGTTCGGCGGCCTGCTCGGCGTGCAGAAATGGCGCACCAGCCAGAGCCGCAGCCAGTTGCGCGTCGTGTTCGAAGGCGGTTCCGCGAGCGGCCTGCGCCGCGGCGGCCCGGTTAATTTCGACGGCGTGCCCGCCGGCCAGATCCTGTCGATCAAGCTGGACAGTCCGCGCAAGGTCGTGGCGCTGGTCTCGCTCGACAACACCGCGCCGATCCGCAAGGACACGGTCGCCGGCATCGAGTTCCAGGGCCTTACCGGTGTCGCGGCGGTCTCGCTGATCGGCGGCGCCCCATCCGCGCCGCCGGTGCCGCTGGACTCGGACGGCATCCCCGTGCTGACCGCCGATCTCAGCGATGCTGAATCCATCGTCGACACGCTCCACAGCGTTGATCGCACCATCGTCAGCAACGCGCCGGCGATCAAGGACGGCCTGCGCACGTTCGAAGACTATACCGCCGGTCTCAAAGGCAAGGGTGACCAGATCGATGCGGTGATGCTCAAGGTCGACAATGCATTTGCCGGATTCGACAAGGCGGTTACCAAGATCGAGGGCGTTGTACCGGGCTTCGTCGACGGCAAGGCCGACGAGCTGTTCGAAAAGATCAAGGGGCTGCATGAGCTCGCCGACACCATGAAAAAGAAATCGGCAAGCTTCCTCGAGGACACGCGACGCTCACTGCTCGATGTCAGTGAAGCCGCCAACAAGATGAGCGGGACGCCCGGTCCCACCGCCGCCCCGCGTCCGCCGCGCAAGCCAGCGCAGCCAAAGCGGTAGAGCCTACCAGCTGTAGCGCACGACGCCCTTGCCGGCGTAGGAGCGCGTGACGTTCGAGAACTCGCCCTCGAAGGTCGCCGACGCGGACCAGCCGTTCAACCAGTTCATCTGCACCGACGCCGTGGTCAGCGCTGAATCGCGCGCCAGCGCGGCACCGTTCACGACAAAGGCCGATCCCGGCAGCGTCTGGAACACCGCGCCGACTGTGCGATCCGGATTGAAATCATGCACCCAGGCGGCGCGGCCGCGCAGCGTCAGCACGCCGCCGGCGGCGGCAAACGATCTGTCGGCGCGCAGGCCGAGCTCGGTGCGCGTGCTGGTCACGTCCTTGGCGGCATAGTTGAGCGCGAAGGCGTTGTTGCCGACCACTGCGAATTCCGAATAGCTCGGCAGGCTGAACATTGTGGCCTGGAGCGCGGCATAGGGCGTCAGGCCGATCCACGGCGTCGCCTGGCGATAGCCGCCCTCGATACGGCCTGAAACGGCGTTGGCATTGAACTGCGCGCGCAGTTGGTCGGCGCCTGCAGCGGTGACGATGCGGTTGGTGGTGACATCCTGCCAGCCATAGGCCAGCGCGGCCGTGACATAGGCGGGCCCGGCATTGTGGCGAACGAACGCGCCGGCCTGGAACAGATCCGAGTGGCCCCAGCCCAATCCATTGACGCCGAAGCCGGTGCCGCCGCCGGCGAGCGCGAAGCCTGCGACCGTCGAGGGCGAGAAGCGATAGTCGACACCGACCGCGGTCCCGTAGACGCTACTGGTGATGTTGTTCAAACCGAGTGCCGCATTGCCGTTAGTGGTCTGCGAGCCGCCGTAGCCAGCCGCCCAGACATCCCAGCGCTGCTCGAATGTCGGCGATGGCGCCTTACGCTGGATCGAGGCAAAGGCCTCACTGGGGCGTTTGCCTGATGCGGCGTAGGCAGTCGCACTGGTCGCGTCGGCATAAGGCGTCGCGCCGGACGCACCGCTGCGCCCCGAGCCGAACGCGTCGGTCAACAGGCCGATGAACAGGTTCATCGCATTGAACGTCGTCTGCTGCGACCCCGTTGCGGATTCGCCGGAGGCCTGCGTGAGGCCGGCGGGCGAAAGGTTTGCCAGAGCCACGGGAAGGCTACCAGCGGTGTTGAAGTAGCGTGTCAAAGCGTTGGCTACGTTCTGCTGATTGATATTGAGGCCGCGGCCGTAGCTAAGCGAGAGATCGAGGAAGACGTTGTGGGGATCGTAGCTCAGTGTCGCATGCAGGTTCGGCGACAGGCCCGCGACGACCGGGTTGAAGGCGTCGGGCAGCGTTCCCGCGGTCAGAACCTTGTAGTGATTTGCGATTGTGCCGATCGGCACGACCGTGACAGTTGCACCATTGAGCGTGGATGTCCCCGTGATAACGGCAATGCCGTTGCTCGCACCCGAGACCTGCACCATGTAGGTCGATGCGGCCGTGAAAGTGAGATTGCCCGACGCATTCAGCGTCCCGGTCGGATTACCCGGCGCCAGCGTGCCGCCATTGACGGAGATGGAGCTTCCGACCGTGCCGACGCCGCCAAACGTGCCGCCGGCCGCGACACTCACATTGCCGTTGATGGTGCCGGCGAGCATCAGCGTGCCGCTGAGCACGTTCCAGTCCTGATTGCCGGTGCCCGTCACCGTCCAGGTCGAGCTATCGACCTTGTTGAAAGTCGAGAAGCCGTCGTACTGGAGGCCGGTGCCGATCAGGTCGAGGTTGAACGTATCCTTGCCGGTGCCGCCGAGCTGAAACGTGTCGGTGCCGGAGGCGAATACCTGGCCGTTGATGACACTGCCGGGACCTAGGGTCAGCGAGTTGCTGCCACAGCCGCAAAGATCGATCGCGGCGAAACCGGTCGCGGCGTTGATGGTGCCGGAATTGAAGACGTCGCCACCATTGATGGTGCTGATGCCGACACCATTGGCGCCGACGTTGATGGTGCCCGTATTGACGACCTCGTTGCGCGTCGATACCGCCGCTACCGAGATGGCTGTACCGGACGCGCCAATGGAGATCGTGCCGTTATTCGTGACGACATTGTCGTCACCGACGAACACGATGGCCTGGGCATTACCGGTCCCCGTGATCTGGCCGTTGTTGGTGATCGCTCCGGACGAACCGGAAATACCGACACCCAGGCCTCCCGCGCCAACATTAATCGTCCCGTTCTGGGTGATGACGGCACGGTCGCCTTGCACCTGGATGCCAGCAGAGGAGGAACTGATGGCCTTGATCAATCCGGTGTTGGTTACCTTCGCGTCGTCGCCGATCACAGTGATGCCAATGCCAAACCGCGCGGCGGTGATGCTGCCCGCATTGCTAACGGTCTCGGAGGCGCCCTGCATGAAGATGCCGACGGCACTCTGACCGACGGAGATACTGCCGGTGGCCGTATTGATGACGGTGCTGCCGTCGTTGATCGCAAAAATGCCGCCAGAAAATCCGAGCGAGGCGCCGACTGTGACTGCGCCGGCATTGGTCACGGTCGTGTTGCCGAAGACGTAAATGCCGATCGCGCCATCGAGACCAGTGATCGTGCCGCTGGCCGTATTGGTGATCGTGTTGTTAGCGCCCGCGAAGATGCCCGCCCCGGACGCTCCGACCGACAACGCGCCGGTGTTGGTGACGACGTTGTTATCCTGGATCGAGATCGCGGAGCTACCATCACCGGTGGTGATCGTGCCGTTGTTGGCGATATTATTGTTGCTCAGCATTGAGATGCCGAGGCCGTTGTCGAGCACCGTGATGCTGCCGTTGTTGGTCACGGTGTTGAAATTTCCGCCATTGATGCCGACGAGGCCGGAGCCCGCCGAGACCGTACCGTTGTTGACGACCACATTGGCATCGTTGACGTTGATCGACGCCGTACCGTTGTCGTTGACGGTCGCGCTCGCCAGCACATTCACGGTCAGATTGGTGACGCCGCCGCCGGCCGCAAAGCCATCCGTGTCGGTGCCGCTACAGGTGACGGTCTGGCCGCTCACCGCCGCGTCGGGCTGGCAGTCCGCTCGCGCCGATGTCGCCGACAGGCCGAGGCTGAAAACAAATGCCACGACAGACGATACGGCCGCGCCAAGACGCAGTCCGCCCCGCCCGCTCGATGGCAACCCAGCCCCCACATTCGGCCCCTTATTCACGGCGCTCTCAGCGGCGCCGTGGGGAACCTAGGACATGGGGATAGCCGGTAGAACTACGGGCGGGTCAGAATCCGCCTCTGGCGCTGCAACTCAGGCAGATTCGACACGTGTTGTTGCAGCCGCGCCACGGTCAGACACGATCAGCTCCCAATCCGCGCACGCGAAGCTGCGTCAGGGATGCCCGGTCATGTGTACGACCATTCACAGCACTAAGTGGGATTCCAAGCCCCGCTGCGCGCCTGCCGTATCGTCGTGACCTAGTAATTGCTCGGCGCGGCCTCGTTCGGGATGCCGTCGATCGGGCATTCGGCCGTGCCCGGTGTCGAGCGCGTCATAGCCTCGACCATATCACGTGTGCCTTCGGGATCGGCGATCCAGTTTTTGTAGAAATCATAGGGGCAGGCCGCGACGCCGCGCGGGCTCTCGCCCGAATTGATCATGCCGGTGTAGCCGCGGTGGACCAGCTTGTAGAGATGGTTCTGCGACTGGCCATTGCGGCGCGCATCACGGATCAGATGTTTCGACAACTGCGCGTATTGAATGCCGTAATCCTCCTCGCCGCACTCGCCGAGCGTGCGGCCGTCGAAGCCTATGATCGCGGAGTGACCGAAATAGGAATAGACGCCGTCGAAGCCGGCGGCATTGGCGACCGCGACATAGACGTTGTTGGCCCACGCCATCGCCTTGGAAATCATGATCTGCTGTTCCTTGGCCGGATACATGTAGCCTTGGCAACGCACAATCAGCTCGGCGCCCTTCATGGCGCAGTCGCGCCAGATCTCCGGGAAATTGCCGTCGTCGCAGATGATCAGGCTGACCTTCATGCCCTTCGGGCCTTCGGAAACATAGGTGCAATTGCCGGGATACCAGCCCTCGATCGGCACCCACGGCATGATCTTGCGATATTTCTGCACGATCTCACCCTTGTCGTTCATCAGGATCAGGGTGTTGTAGGGCGCCTTGTGCGGATGCTCCTCGTGACGCTCGCCGGTCAGCGAGAACACGCCCCACACTTTCGCCTTGCGGCACGCCTCCGCAAAGATCGCGGTCTCTTCACCTGGCACAGCACAGGCAGTCTCGTACATCTCCTTGGAGTCGTACATGATGCCTTGCGTGGAGTATTCCGGGAAGATCACCAGATCCATGCCGGGCAGGCCGGCCTTCATGCCCACCAGCATGTCGGCGATCTTGCGGGCGTTGTCGAGCACCTCGGCCTTGGTGTGCAGGCGCGGCATCTTGTAGTTCACTACCGCGACGCCGACGGTGTCGTTGCTGCTGGAGATATCGCCGTGAAGCATTTGGGCCGCTCCTGTTCTTTTGTTCGTTTGATGTTGGGCGCGTGGCGTTAGTGACTGATCATCCAGGGCCGCGCGGTGGGAAAGCCCTTGGCGCCGCTCTTCGTCTTGGTCACCAGCCGCGCCGGCTTCTTCTTGTCGGACCCGCTCTTGTCATTGACGGTCTTGCCCGACGAACAGCAGCCACAGCCGGGGCCGTGCGAGGCCTTGTATTGCGCGAGCGTCTGCGGTTCGTGCGTGCTGCGCTCATTGACAGCATGGGCTTTTCGCTTTTCCGCCGGCATGCAGAAGAAGTTCGGGGCGGTCAGGATGACGCGCGGCGCCATCGTCTCGCAGTGCGGACAGTTTTGCGGATCGTCGCATTCCGCCATCGGACGCAGGTCCTTGAACGGACCGCAATCATCACAGAGATATTCATAGACCGGCATCGCATCATCCCTACGCTATGGTCCGTTCAACACACTTCGCGGCGGATGCGGGTCGGCAAATAGGCGCCGTCCCGCATCCCGTCGCGCAGGGATCATTTGTCCGGCGAGATCGGCATCTGGATATCGCCGGTGATGTGCTTGATCGGACCCGCCGCCGACGGCATCACGTCGAAGTCGAATATCTCCGTCGGCAGCCATAGCGTGGCGCAGGCATTGGGCACGTCGACCACGCCGGAGATGTGGCCCTGAACCGGTGCGGTGCCGAGGATCGAATAGGCCTGGGCGCCGGAGTAGCCGAACTTCTTCAGGTACTCGATCGCATTCAAGCAGGCCTGGCGATAGGCGATGGTGACGTCGAGATAATGCTGCTTGCCTTGCTCGTCGACCGAGATGCCCTCGAAGATCAGATAGTCCTTGTAGTTCGGCGTGATCGGCGACGGCTTGAAGATCGGATTCTTGATGCCGTATTTCGACATGCCGTCCTTGATCACCTCGACCTTGAGATGCAGCCAGCCGGCCATTTCGATCGCGCCGCAGAAGGTGATCTCGCCGTCGCCCTGGCTGAAGTGCAGATCGCCCATCGAGAGACCGGCGCCGGGCACATAGACCGGGAAGTAGATTTTCGAGCCGCGCGAGAGATCCTTGATGTCGCAATTTCCGCCGTGCTCGCGCGGCGGCACGGTGCGCGCACCTTCAGCGCCAATCTTGTCCTTGACGTCGCCCTTGGCGCGGCCGCCATGGGCGGTCGCAGCAAACGGCGGGTTGGCAAGGCCAGGCACACGGGTCGGATCGGTCGAGATCAGCTCGGCCTCGCGCTTGTTCCAGGTCTCCAGCATTTTGGGATCTGGCAGACAGCCGATCAGGCCGGGATGGATCAGGCCGGCAAAGTTGACGCCGGGGATGTGGCGCGACGAGGTGTAGAGACCCTTGATGTCCCAGATCGACTTCTGCGCCAGCGGGAAGTGATCGGTCAGGAATCCGCCGCCGTTCTGCTTGGAGAAGAAGCCGTTGAAACCCCAGAGGCTCTCCTTCATCGGACCGACGTCGAGGAGATCGACGACGAGGAGATCGCCGGGCTCGGCGCCCTTGACGCCGATCGGGCCGGAGAGGAAGTGCACGATCGAGAGATCGATATCGCGCACGTCTTCGGCAGAATCGTTGTTCTTGATGAAGCCGCCGGTCCAGTCATAAGTCTCGATGATGAAATCGTCGCCGGGATTGACCCAGGACACCATCGGAATGTCGGGGTGCCAGCGGTTGTGCACCATGTCATTTTCGTAAGCCGACTTGGTGAGATCGACCTTGATCAGTGTCTCTGGCATCGAGAAGCTCCCCTTTTACACGGTTGGTTAGACGGACAGATATTTCGAGACCTGCGCGGCATCGACGCTGTCGCGCGGGTCGTCGCGCACGATGGCGCCGTTCTCGATGACCAGCACACGGTCGGCGATATCGAGCGCAAAGCTCAGGACCTGCTCGGACACGACGATCGAGAGGCCCTTTTCGTCGCGGATGCGCTTGAGCGTCCGCGCCATGTCCTTGATGATCGACGGCTGAATGCCTTCGGTCGGCTCGTCGAGCAGCAACACCTTCGGCTTGGTCGCGAGCGCGCGGGCGATTGCCAATTGCTGCTGCTGCCCGCCGGAGAGATTGCCGCCGCGGCGGCCCTTCATCTCCAGCAGCACGGGGAACAACTCGTAAATGTCCGCCGGCACCTCGGTCCCGCCGGAGACGACGAGACCCGTCTCGATGTTCTCCTTCACCGTCATGGTGGAGAAGATCATGCGGCCCTGCGGCACATAGGCGAGGCCCTTGGCGACGCGTTCATAGCTCGGCAGTCCGCCGAGTTCTGCACCGTCCATCGTGACCGATCCGCTTTTCGCCGGGAGGATGCCCATCAGCGATTTCATCAGCGTGGTCTTGCCCATGCCGTTGCGCCCCATGATCGCAACGATCTCGTTGGGCGCGACCTTGACGTTGAGCCCGTGCAGCACCTCGCTCTGGCCGTAGGCAACGTGGAGATCCGAAATAGCCAGCATCGCGCGCTCCTTAATGGCCCAGATAGACTTCAATGACCTTGGGATCGTTCTGCACCTTGTCCATGGTCCCCTCGGAGAGGATCTGGCCCTGGTGGAGCACCGTGACCTTGTGCGCGATGTCCTCGACGAACTTCATGTCGTGCTCGATCACCAGCACCGACCGGTTCTTGATGATGCGGTTGAGGAGCTCCGCGGTCTTGGCGCGCTCCGACACGCTCATGCCGGCAACGGGCTCGTCGAGCATCAGGAGGTCCGGGTCCTGGATCAGAAGCATACCGATCTCGAGCCATTGCTTCTGGCCGTGGCTGAGCAGATCGGCGCTCATGTTCAGCCGATCCTTCAGGAAGATCATTTCGGCGACTTCGTGCACCCGGTCACGCACGGCAGCATCGCGGGTGAAGGTCAGCGCACCGAACACCGAGCGTCCGCGCGGATAGGAAATCTCCAGATTCTCGAACACCGTGAGATCGTCGTAGATCGAAGGGTTCTGGAATTTGCGACCGACGCCGGTCTTGACGATCTCGTTCTCCTTCATCCGCGTCAGCTCCTTGCCGCGGAACTGGATCGAGCCTGACGTCGCTTTGGTCTTGCCGCAGATCAGGTCGAGCACCGTGGTCTTGCCGGCGCCATTCGGGCCGATAATGACGCGGATCTCGTTTTCGTCGACGTAAAAGGAAAGATCGTTGACCGCCTTGAACCCGTCGAACGAGACGGTCAGGCCTTCGACAGCGAGCAGGAATTCCTTGGGCTGATGACCGACGAGCATGATCTATCTCCTCACTGCCAGCGTGGCATCGGCATCGTGATGACCTACGAGCATGATGATCTCCTCACTCGGCCGGGGCGCCGTCGGCGACCGAGCTGTCGGTCCAGCCCTCGGGTTTGGGTTTGCGCAACGAGATCAGGCGATCGATGCGCGGCTGCACATAGTCACCCCAGATCCCGGCAAGGCCGTTCGGGAAGGCCAACACCACGGCGATGAACAAGCCGCCGAGGCCAAATAGCCACAATTCGGGAAATGTTTCGGACAGGCTGGTCTTGGCGAAATTGACCAGCAGCGTGCCGTAGACGGCGCCGAGGATCGACAACCGGCCGCCGACCGCGGTGTAGATCACCATCTCGATCGACGGCACGATGCCGACAAAGGACGGTGACATGAAGCCGACATTGAGCGCGAACATCGCGCCACCGATCGCAGCATACACGGCGGCGATGCAAAAGGCGAAGATCTTGAAGTTCGCGACGCTATAGCCGGAGAACCGGACCCGGTCCTCCTTCTCGCGCATCGCGACCAGGATGCGTCCGAGCTTGGAGTGCCGGATGAACTGAGCGATCATGATGCAAACGAACAGGCATCCGACTTCGAAGAAGTACAGCACGACCTTGGCGTGATCGGGACGGATGTCCCATCCCTTCAGCGTTCGCAGATCGGTCATCCCGTTGATGCCGCCGGTGTAGCCTTGTTGGCCCACGATCAGGATGGTGAGGATGGCCGCGACCGCCTGGGTGATGATGGCGAAATAGGTGCCGCCGACCCGGCGCTTGAACATTGCCGTGCCGATGATCAGGGCGAAGATGCCGGGCACCAGAATGATGGCGGCGATGGTGAAGGTCAGGCTGTGAAACGGCTTCCAGAACAGCGGCAGCGAGGTGATCTGATTCCAGTCCATGAAATCAGGAATGCCGGGGGTCGACTGGATCTTTGTGTTCTCAACGCTCGATGCTTCCAGCTTGAGGAACATCGCCATGCAGTAACCGCCGAGCCCGAAGAACACGCCCTGGCCGAGGCTGAGAATGCCGCCATACCCCCAGCAAACCACCAGCCCAAGCGCGACGAAGGCATAGGTCAGATATTTCGCGACCAGGTTGAGCCTGAAGACGTCGAGCGTGAGCGGCAGCACCACCACCAGGAAGACCGCGAGCAACAGAATTCCGATCAACTCCGATCGATTGAAGAAGCGATTGTCGGTCATTGCATCAGCCTTCCGTTTCTCACTTGCGGACCTTGAGGGCGAACAGCCCTTGCGGCCGCAGCATCAGGATTCCGACAACGGCGAGCAGCGTCAGCACCTTGGCCATCGAGCCCGACATGAAGAACTCGAGGGTGGACTGCGTCTGCGAGATCGAGAAGGCCGAGGCGATGGTGCCGAGCAGGCTCGCGGCGCCGCCGAACACGACCACCAGGAATGTATCGACGATGTAGAGCTGTCCGGAGGTCGGCCCGGTCGAGCCGATCATCGTGAAGGCGCTGCCGGCGATACCCGCGATGCCGCAGCCGAGGCCGTAGGTGTAGCGATCGACCTTTTCGGTGTTGATGCCGACCGCGCCGGCCATAATGCGGTTCTGCACGACGGCGCGCACCTGGCGACCCCAGCGCGACTTGTACATCACATAGGCGACGCCAACGGTGATCAGCACGGTCAGGCACATCACGAAGACGCCGTTGATCGGCACTTCGATGCTCTCGGACACGTGCAGCGACCCAAGCATCCACTGCGGCAGGTCGACGCCGACCTCACGCGCGCCGAACACGGAGCGAAAGGCCTGCTGCAAGATCAGGCTGAGTCCCCAAGTCGCGAGCAGCGTATCGAGCGGACGCTTGTAGAGATGCCGTATCAGCACCCATTCCACGAGCATTCCCAGCGCACCTGACGCGACAAAGGCCAGAATCATCGCGAGAAAGAAGTAACCGCTGAACAGGCTGGGCAAATAGGTCTGGAAGAAATTCGAGGTCATCCAGGTGACGTAGGCACCGAGGATCATGAACTCGCCATGGGCCATGTTGATGACGCCCATCTGGCCGAAGATGATCGCAAGACCGAGCGCCATCAGCACATAGACAGAGAACAGGATCAGTCCTGCAAAACCCTGCATGACGAAGATGGAGCCAAGGTCACCAAGCGAATAGTCGCCGAACATCGATGTCCTCCGTCGGGGATAAGGTCCCGCGTCGCGAGCAAATTCGCGACGCGGGGGTCTTGGGCGTGGATTTGCTGTCCACGCCAGGGAGAGGTTTTGTCCTTGAGAGAAACGGCGATCGACGCCGCGTCTATTACTGGTAGCCCTTGGGGAACGGATTCGGCTCGACGAGATCGGCGGTCTCGTAGATCAACTCGAACTGGCCATCGAGCTTGGCGCGTCCCACCCGGGTCTTCGACCAGAGATGATGGTTTTCATGGATGCGCACATAACCTTCGGGCGCGCCCTTGAACTCGACACCCGGCGAAGCCGCCGCGATCTTGTCGACGTCGAAGGAGCCGGCCTTCTCGACCGTCAACTTCCACAGCCACGGGCCGAGATAGGCAGCCTGGGTGACGTCTCCGATGACGGTCTTTTCGCCCCACATCTTCTTGAACGCCGGCACGAAGGCCTTGTTGTTGGCGTTGTCGAGCGACTGGAAGTACTTCATGCAGGCATAGGCGCCCGCGATGTTCTCACCGCCGATGCCGTCGATTTCGTCCTCGGTGACCGAGATCGTCAGCAGCGCCTGCTTGGAGAGATCGATGCCGGCGGCCTTGAGCTGCTTGTAGAAGGCGACGTTGGAGCCGCCGACGACGTCGGTGAAGATGACGTCGGGCTTGGTCAGCTTGATCTTGTTGATGACCGAGTTGAACTGGGTGTTGCCGAGCGGATAATATTCCTCGCCGACGACCTTGCCCTTCAGCACGTTCTCGACATGCTTGCGCGCGATCTTGTTCGACGTGCGCGGCCAGATGTAGTCGGAGCCGACGAAGAAGAACGACTTCGCGCCCTTCTCCTTGGCGATCCAGTTCAGGCCGGCGAGAATCTGCTGGGTCGCCTCCTGGCCGGTGTAGATCACGTTCTTGGACTGCTCGAGGCCTTCGTAGAAGGTCGGGTAATAGAGCATGCCGTTGTACTGCTCGACGACCGGCAGCACCGCCTTGCGCGAGGCCGAGGTCCAGCAACCCATGATCGCCGCGACCTTGTCGTTGACGAGCAGCTTCTTGGCCTTTTCGGCAAAGGTTGGCCAGTCGCTGGCGCCGTCTTCCTGGATGAACTTGATCTTGCGGCCGAGCACGCCGCCGGCGGCGTTGATCTGCTCGATGGCGAGCTTTTCGGCTTCGATCGAGCCTGTCTCGGAGATGGCCATGGTGCCGGTCGCCGAATGCAGGATGCCGACCGTTACCTCGGTGTCAGTGACCGCGAGGCCGGTGGTGTTGATCGCCGAGGTCGCCGGTGACTGCGCAAAGGACGCCCGCGGCAGCATCGTGATGGCCGGGACGGCAGCGATTCCCATCAATAGTTTGCGCCGGAGCGGCGACAAAAGGCCCTTGGTTTCTTCGTCTGACATGAGCACCCCACTGTTTGTTCGAGGACACGCGATTGGTGCCGTGAGGATGGCTCGAATTTGTGCACCGCAAGCATACGCAAGATCGCGTATACTGCACCGCAAAATACCGACGTAGGCTTTTGGTACGGGATTTGCGAGTTCACGAGAGGTTCGGACGAGTTCGGGAGTGGGGTGTAAGTGGCAGGGCGGCAGCGAATAGACCGCGTCAGGCGCCAGTACAATCAATGGGTCGCCAACCAGACGCTGGAAGACTACGCGCTGCGCTTCACCGCCAAAAGCGCGCGACGCTGGTCCGCCGCCCGCGTCGCCAACACCGCAATCGGTGCGATCTCCTTCCTGGTGCTGGAGGCAATCGGCGGCACCATCACCCTCAATTACGGCGTCACCAACGCCACGGCCGCGATCCTGGTCGTCTCCACCATCATCTTCTTCTGCGGCGTGCCGATTGCCTATTATGCAGCCAAATGTGGCATCGACATTGACCTGCTCACGCGCGGCGCCGGCTTTGGCTATATCGGCTCGACAATCACCTCACTGATCTACGCCTCCTTCACGTTCATCTTCTTCGCGATCGAGGCGGTCATCCTGGCGACCGCGCTGGAGATGTGCCTCGGCATCCCCCGCCCGATCGGCTACCTCATCAGCGCGGTCGCAATCATCCCTCTGGTGACCTACGGCATCACGCTGATCAGCCGCTTCCAGCTCTGGACACAGCCGCTCTGGGTCGTTCTGCACATCCTGCCCTTTGCCGCGATCGCGTGGGCCAGCCCGCACTCCTTCACGGAATGGCACAAATTCGCCGGCGAGCACGGCGACCTTGGCGGCCATTTCGATCTGTTGCTGTTCGGCGTCGCATCCTCCGTGGTGTTCTCGCTGGTGGCGCAGATCGGCGAGCAGGTCGACTTCCTGCGATTTCTACCGCGCGACCGCCGCACCTCCAGGAGGTCGTGGTGGATTGCGCTGATGAGCGCGGGGCCGGGCTGGATCGTGCTCGGCGCACTGAAACTGCTGGCCGGCTCGTTCCTCGCCTTCTTCGCGTTGAGCCACGGCGTGCCGCCCGAAGAGGCGGCCGAGCCGGCACATATGTATCTCGTGGCCTTTCGCTACGTGCTGTCGGACCCGGACCTCGCGTTGGCGCTAACCGGCTTCTTCGTGGTGCTGTCGCAGATCAAGATCAACGTCACCAACGCCTATGCCGGCTCGATCGCCTGGTCGAATTTCTTCTCGCGCCTGACGCACAGCCATCCCGGACGCGTGGTCTGGCTGGTGTTCAACGTGATGGTGGCGCTGCTGCTGATGGAGATCGGCGTCTACAAGGCGCTGGAGCAGACGCTCGCGCTCTACTCCAACGTCGCGATCGCCTGGGTCGGCGCGCTGGTATCCGATCTGGTCATCAACAAGCCACTCGGACTCCGTCCGCCGCAGATGGAGTTCAAGCGCGCACATCTCTACGACATCAACCCGGTTGGCGTCGGCGCCATGACGCTCGCGATCATCGTGTCGATCAGTGCCTTTTACGGCCTGTTCGGGCCGACCGCGAAGGCATTGTCGGCCTTCATTGCGCTGGCGGTTGCCTTCATCGTGGCCCCGCTGATTGCCTGGGCCACCGACGGCAAATACTACATCGCACGCAAGCCGAAGCGGAGCTGGCAGAACATCGAAGCGATCCAGTGCTGCATCTGCGAGCACTCGTTCGAACCAGAGGACATGGCCTCCTGCCCCGCTTATGCGGGGCCGATCTGCTCCCTGTGCTGCTCGCTGGACGCCCGCTGTCACGATCTCTGCAAGCCGCACGCGCGGATCCAAACGCAATTCTCGGAGACACTCGGCAGGATCCTGCCGCAGCCGATCTATCAGCGCATCAACTCCCAGTTCGGCCACTATATCGGCGTTTTCGTGGTCTCCGCCGGCCTTGTCGCATTGGTGCTCGGGCTGATCTTTCTGCAGACCTCGGCGAGCGTGCATGGCGAGAACTCGCTCGTCTCCAATGTGCTGTGGAAGGTGTTCTTCTCGCTCAGTATCATCATCGGCGTGGTCGCATGGCTGTTCGTGCTGGCGCAGCAGAGCCGCCGCGCCGCGGAGGCCGAGACGCGGCGGCAGACCACGCTGCTGATCCAGGAGATCGATGCGCACAAGCGCACCGATGCCGAGTTGCAGCGTGCCAAGGAGGTCGCCGAGTCCGCGAACCTCGCCAAGAGCCGCTACGTGGTGGGGCTGAGCCATGAGCTGCGCTCGCCGCTGAACGCGATCAGCGGCTACGCGCAGCTGCTGGAGCAGGATTCGACACTCAACACCAAGCCGCGCGACCAGGTCCGCGTCGTCCGCCGCAGCGCCGATCATCTCTCCGGCCTGATCGACGGCATTTTGGACATTTCCAAGATCGAGGCGGGGCGGCTTTACCTCTCCCGCGACGAGGTCCATCTGAGCGAGTTCCTCGAGCAACTCGTCGGCATGTTTCGCCTGCAGGCCGGCGCCAAGGGCATCGACTTCGTGTTCAGGCGACCGGCGACATTGCCGACGGTTGTCTATGCCGATGAGAAGCGGCTGCGCCAGGTGCTGATCAACCTCCTCTCCAACGCCATCAAATTCACCCAGACCGGCAGCGTGCAGTTCATCGTGCACTACCGCAGTCCCGTCGCCGAGTTCGAGGTGACCGATACCGGCCCCGGCATCCAGGGCAGCGATCTGGAACGCATTTTTGCACCGTTCGAGCGCGGGGCGCTTGGAGTTTCGCAACCGCAGACGGGCACTGGACTGGGGCTCACCATCAGCCGGTTGCTGGCCGGCGTGATGGGCGGCGATATCAAGGTTGCCAGCACCGTTGGACGCGGTAGCACCTTCAAGGTGAAGATGCTGCTATCGGAGGTCAGCAACCCCAGGCGCATCGCGCCGGTGGAGGCACCGGTCTCCGGCTATCACGGCGCGCGCAAGACCATTCTCATCACCGACGACGATCCCGTGCATCGCGACCTCTTGCGCGAAGTGCTGACGCCGCTCGGCTTTATCCTGCTCAGTGCCGCCGATGGCCCTGGCTGTCTTGCGCTGGCACAGCATTGCCGGCCCGATCTGTTCCTGCTCGACATCTCGATGCCGGGCATGGACGGCTGGACCGTGGCGGAACAGCTGCGCGCCGACGGCCATCACCAGGCCCGCATCCTGATGGTGTCGGCGAGCGCGCTCGAGGCGCACGGCGCACCGCTCGCACAGCCCTTCCACGACGGCTATCTGATGAAGCCGATCGACATCCCCCGGCTGCTCGAAACCATTCGCCAGCTGCTCAAGATCGAATGGCAGTACGGCTCCGACGAAATCGTCGTGCCGCTGTGGCGGCCGGACAGCGGCTCGCGGCCGCCGGTCAGGCACATCGAGGCGCTGATCGGGCTCGGCCAGATCGGCTACGTCAAGGCCATCCAGCTAAAGCTCGAAGAGATCGGCAGCGAGCATCCGGAGCATGCCGACTTCGTCGCCGAGATGCGATCTCTGGTCGATCGCTTCGATCTCGACCAGTACATGACAACATTGAAAACACTGCATGCTTATGAGCATTGAGACGAAAAAACGCGACGTCGTGCTCGTGGTCGACGACTCCCCTGAAACGCTGCGGCTGCTCACCGACGCGCTCGACGGCGCAGGCATGACCGTGATGGTGGCGATGGACGGCGCGGCCGCGATGCGCATCGTCGATCAGATCACACCCGACATCGTGCTGCTCGATGCCGTGATGCCCGGCATCGACGGCTTCGAGACCTGCCGGCGGCTCAAGCGCGACGCGGGCCTGGCCAATGTCCCCGTCATCTTCATGACAGGCCTCGCCGAAACCGAGCACATCGTGCGCGGGCTGGAAGCCGGCGGCGTCGACTATGTGACAAAACCGATTGTGATCGAGGAGATGCTGGCGCGCATCCGCGTCCATCTCGGCAACGCGCGGCTGACCCAGAGCGCGCGCACCGCGCTCGACGTGTCGGGACGCTTCCTGTTCGCGGTCAACCGCCAGGGTCACATCCTCTGGGCAACGCCGCAGGCGCAGAAGCTGTTGGCCGATCATCATGGCCCACAGGCTGACGACTTCGTCCTGCCGCCATCGCTGCTGCAATGGCTGGAGCAAACGAAGAGCAAGGGCAGCGCGAAGTCACAGGCCGCTTCCCTACCCGACAATCCGCAGCTTCGCTTCTATTACATGGGCGAAACCGCGCCCAACGAGTTCCTGCTGCGGCTCTCCAAGGAATCCGGCACCGCGCTGCCGCCGGAGTTCACCAGCGAACTCGGCCTCACCATCCGCGAGGGCGAGGTGCTGGCCTGGCTCAGCAAGGGCAAGACCAATCGCGACATCGCACAGATTCTGGGGTTGAGCCCGCGCACCGTCGACAAGCATCTGGAGCAGATCTACGCCAAGCTAGGTGTGGAGAACCGGACGGCCGCGGCGGCGATTGCCACGAATGCGACGCGAAGGAATTCGTGAGCGCACTGCGGATGATTTGAGACGCCCACCCGCCCAACAAACAGTGTCGTCCCGGACAAGCGAAGCGCCGATCCGGGACCACAGGAAGTAATTTGGCGAAGCGAGTTATCGGCTCGCCCTATAACCACTGCCTGGGAGTATGAGTCCCGGGTTCGCTACGCGCCCCGGGACGACAGTGGAGCGCGTAGAAAGCGCAATCGCCCCATACGAGACGTCCCCTCACCCGTACACAAACGCCTTGTCATCCAGATCCGTCTTCGGGATCTCATCCTTCTCGGTCCAGTAATCCTGGCTGTGCTGCCATTCCGGCTTGTCGCCGCGCTTGGGCAGCAGGTTCATGTCGCGCATGATGTAGCCGGGATTGAAATTCTCCGGATCGATCCAGGGCAGGATCGGCATGTTGTGGTCTTCGGCGCGCAAGTTCACCTCGACCTTCTTGTTGCCCTTCGCCTTCATGTGTCCGAGCAGCCGGCAGACAAAGTCCGCAACGAGATCCACGCGCAACGTCCAGCTCGCACGGAAATAGCCGAACACCCAGACCATGTTCGGCACGCCGGTGAACATCATGCCGCGATAGGTCACAGTGTCACCGAAGGCGAGCGGCTTGCCGTCGATCTCGAAGGCGATGTCGCCGAGCGCGGCTAGATTGAAGCCGGTCGCGGTGACGATGACGTCGGCCTCTAAAAGCTTGCCGGATTTGAGCTGGATGCCGTTCTCGACGAAGCATTCGATCTCGTCGGTGACGACCGAGGCCTTGCCGCTGGCGATGCCCTTGAACAGATCGGCATCTGGCACGAAAGCGATACGCTGCCGCCACGGGCGATAGCTCGGCGTGAAATGCGTTTCGACGTCGTAGTCCGCGCCGAGCACCGCGCTGATCTGGCCGATCAGTTCCTTCTTCACCTGCTCCGGCTTTGACAGGCAGAGCTTTGTGAACGCATCCTGCTCGAACAGAATCTTGCGGCGAACGATCTCGTGGATCCACGCTTCGTCGACCTGGAGCCGACGCAATTCCTCCGCGATCTCGATGGCATTGCGGCCGAGGCGAAAATAGGTCGGCGAGCGCTGCAGCATGGTGACATGCGCGCATGTATCCGCGATGTTCGGCACCAGCGTCGCCGCCGTCGCACCCGAGCCGATCACGACGACCTTCTTGTCCCTGAGATCGATGTCATCCGGCCAGGTCTGAGGATGAACGATGCGGCCCTTGAAGCGATCGGTGCCCTTCCATTCCGGTGTGTAGCCTTCCGAATGGCGATAATAGCCCTGGCACATCCAGAGGAAGTTCGCGGTGAAGGTCTTGGCCTCGCCGGTATCGGTCGTGACCGCCTCGATGGTCCAGAGATTCCGCTCGCTCGACCAGTTGGCCGAATTGATCTTGTGCTTGTAGCGGATGTGGCGGGCGATATCGTTGTCGTCGATCACCTCTTTCATGTAGGCGAGAATTTCCTCGGCGGACGCGATCGGCGGCCCGACCCAGGGCTTGAAGCTATAGCCGAAGGTGTGGAGATCGCTGTCCGAACGTATGCCGGGATAGCGATGCGTGGTCCAGGTGCCGCCGAACGTCGCCTGCGTCTCCAGGATGACATAGCTCGTACCCGGAAGCTGCTTGGTGACGTGATAGGCGCTGCCGATGCCGGAGATGCCGGCGCCGACGATCAACACGTCGAAATGTTCCGAAGCCTGCTTGGCCGTGGCGTGACTGCGAACAGCGACATTCATTGTTGCTTCTATGCCTTGTCTTTTCAGGCCACCCTTGGTGGGCGACGCGTTTCCTCCGCGATGGGCATGGTTGCCAACCGCGCTTCCTCTGCAAAATGACATAGATCAAGTCGCGATCAAACTACAACGCCGCGCCCCAGCTCCGCGCGGTCTGCAAGATCCAGTCGCGATAGAGCGTCAGCGGCGTGACCCCCGTCAATCCGCCGCAGCCGGCGGCACCATTTGGCCCCGTCGACCAGCTGATGACGCCGACGAGCACCGCGCCATTGGGCTTGTCCTCGAACACGGGGCCGCCGGAATCGCCTGTGCAGGCGCCGATTCCGTCGCGAACACCGTTGGTTACGGGATCGACCAGGCGGATTTGGAACGTGCCGGGCTGGCCGGTGGCAGCGAGACTGGCAACGCGCGTCGTACCACCGCTCTTGCCATCGCCGCGCACGGTGACCCCGATACCGGCAATGGTGAAGCGGCTGCCAACCCGGATTGGAATATTGGGCATACCGACCGGCACCGTCGATTTTCCCTTGAGTGGAATTTCCAGTTGCAGCAATGCCACGTCAGCAGTGGCGCGATGCGCCTGCATCGCCTGCATGTTGAAGCTGGGATGGATCGCGATAGTGCGCACATTCAGCAACTGCGGCGCGCCGTCGGGGCCACGATCGACGATCTTGTAGTCGGCGCCGGGCTGTACGCAGTGCGCGACTGTGAGCACTAGCTTCGGCGCAATCAGACTACCCGTGCAGAAATTGCCGCGCGAGCCCACGATGGTGACGACCGTGCGCGCGACGCCATCGGTCTGCGGCGTGCTGCCGCCGACGATGGCATCAGCGGGCGTCGCGAGCAGCAGCGCGGCTACGGTGAGAGTGGCAAGCTTCTTCATGGAATACGCTCTGGCGTCGGCAGGACTGGTCCTTGCCGATAGCGCATGCTAGCCCTCTTCGAAAGGAATTGACGAGGGCAGGATAGTGGCGATCGAGGCTGTGATCTTTGATTTTGGCGGCGTGTTGACGAGCTCGCCGTTCGAGGCGTTTTCGCGATTCGAGACCGAGCGCGGCCTGCCCGTCGACATCATCCGGCGCACCAACGCCGCCAATCATTTGGAAAACGCCTGGGCCAAGTTCGAGCGCGCCGAGGTCGATGTCGACACGTTCGATCATTTGTTCGCGGAGGAATCGCGCGCGCTCGGCGCCGAAGTGCGCGGCCGCGAGGTGCTGCCGCTGCTTCAGGGCGATCTGCGCCCCGAGATGGTCGAGGCCCTGAAGCGCATCAAGGCACAATTCAAGACCGGTTGCATCACCAATAACCTGCCGGCCAACGCCATCGGTAGCATGACCGGGCGCTCGCTCTATGTCGCCGAGGTCATGGTGCTGTTCGACCACGTCATCGAATCCGCCAAGATCGGCCTGCGCAAGCCGGACCCGCGCATTTACAAGTTGATGGTCGAGACGCTGAAGGTCGATCCGAAGAACTGCGTTTATCTCGACGACCTCGGCGTCAATTTGAAGCCCGCGCGCGAGATGGGCATGACCACGATCAAGGTCGCCAGCGGCGCGCAGGCAATCGCCGAGCTTGAGGCGGCGACGGGTTTGAAGCTGGGATAGTCAATTCGTCATTGCGAGGAGCGCAGCGACGAAGCAATCCAGAATCTTTCCACGGAAGGAGTCTGGATTGCTTCGCTACGCTCGCAATGACGGCGTGGGAGCGATCTCACCTAGCCTCCTACTCCGCTGCAGCCGCCATCCGTTCCGGAAACGCAGCCGCGAGCGAGGCGCGGTCCGGCTTCAGTACGCCGCGCTCGGTGATGAGGCCGGTCACGAGGCGCGCCGGCGTCACGTCGAAGGCGTAGTTTGCGACCGGCGAACCCTCCGGCACGATGCGCACGGTTTCGAGCCTTCCATCAGCCGTGCGGCCGGTCATGTCAGTGACCTCCGTGCCGCTGCGCTGCTCGATCGGAATGTCGCGGATGCCGTCGTCGACGGCGAAATCGATCGTCGGCGACGGCAGCGCGACGTAGAACGGCACGTTGTTGTCATGCGCGGCGAGCGCCTTCAGATAGGTACCGATCTTGTTGCAGACATCGCCATTGGCAGCGACGCGGTCGGTGCCAACGATGGCGAGATCGACCATGCCATGCTGCATCAGATGCCCCCCGGTGTTGTCGGGAATGACGGTGTGCCGGACGCCGTGATGACCGAGCTCCCAGGCGGTGAGCGAAGCGCCTTGATTGCGCGGCCGGGTCTCGTCGACCCAGACATGAATCTTGATACCGCGCTCATGCGCGAGATAGATCGGCGCGGTCGCGGTACCCCAGTCGACGGTGGCGAGCCAGCCGGCGTTGCAATGGGTCAGCACGTTGACCGTCTCTCCCGGCTTCTTCTTCGCGACAATCGCCTCGATCAGCGCAAGACCGTTGGCAGCGATGCCGCGGTTGATCTCGACGTCCTGCTCGACGATCTCGTCCGCGCGGGCATAGGCTGCTTCCGCACGTTCAACCGGATCGATCGGCGCGAGCGTCGCGCGCATCTCGTCCAGCGCCCATTTCAGATTGATCGCGGTCGGCCGCGCCACGACGAGCGTCTGATAGGCGCGCTTCAGGCCCGTGTCGGACGCATCCTCGCGCATTGCGAGTGCCATGCCGTAAGCCGCCGTCGCGCCGATCAGCGGCGCGCCACGCACCAGCATGTCGCGGATCGCAACTGCCGCGTCTTCGCACGAGGTCAGCTTTGCAACGATGAATTCATGCGGCAGCCTGCGCTGGTCGATCGCGCCGATCGACCAGCCGTCGCGCTCGCGCCAGATGCTGCGGAAATGTTTGCCGTCGACCTTCATGGCATTCTGCCTTTCGTCTCAACCGCGCAGGATGCGCCCGGCCACCGCATCGAGCTTCTTCAGAAGCTCGGGATCGCGCGCCTCGGGCGCCGTGATCAGTGCGGTGTCGAGCGCACGGTCCGAACCGATCGGGCATGGCTCGTGCTCGCGCGGGAAATCATTTGCCAGCCGGGCCACCAGCGACTTCGCCTTGTCGGCGTTTGTGGTCAGCACGCGGATGATGTCCTGCACGGTGACGGCGTCGTGATCGGGATGCCAGCAATCGAAATCCGTCACCATCGCAACCGTCGCGTAGCAGATCTCGGCCTCACGGGCGAGTTTTGCTTCGGGCATATTGGTCATGCCGATCACGGAGTAGCCCAGCGTCTTGTAGGTCATGCTTTCCGCATAGGTGGAGAATTGCGGCCCCTCCATGCAGACATAGGTGCCGCCGCGCGCGATCGCGATACCCTCGGCCCCGGCCGCCGCAGCCAGATGGATGCGCAGCCCCGGCGAGACGGGATGCGCCATCGAGACATGCGCAACGCAGCCCTTGCCAAAGAACGAGCCCTCGCGCTTGTGCGTGCGGTCGACGAACTGGTCGACGAGAACGAAGGTGCCGGGCGGCATCTCTTCCTTGAAGGAACCGCAGGCCGACAGCGAGATCAGGTCAGTGACGCCGGCGCGCTTCAGCACGTCGATATTGGCGCGATAGTTGATGTCGGAGGGCGACAGCCGATGTCCCTTGTCATGGCGCGGCAGGAACACGATCGGCAGGCCTGCGATGGTGCCGCGCCGCACGGGCGCCGACGGCTCGCCCCAGGGGCTCTTGATCACCTCTTCGTGCGCGCCCTCGAGTCCCGGCAAATCGTAGATGCCGGAGCCGCCGATGATACCCAATACCGCCTGCGTCATGCCTGCTCCACCCTGTCAGCTACGTGCGACACGGTTAAGCTATGCCAGTTTTGCGGCGGTTTTGAAACCGGGTGGTGGGGCCTCGCGGGAGGCGGCGGTATACTTGACCTAAGCCGCGGTCGCGGGCTGGAGCTGGGTCGCAACCATCCGTTCCAGCGTCTCGACGGACTGGAAATTCTCCGGCGTGATCTCGGTTTGCGGAATGGTGAAGTCGAACTCGGCTTCGACGCCCAGCATCAGATTGACCATGTCCATCGAGGTCAGGCCGGCATCGACGAGTTTCGTCGACGGCATGACATCGGCGGTGAGCGAGTTCTGCGCGAGGATGTTCTTCACGAGCTTGGTGATGCGATTGCGCAAATCGGTATCGAAGGCCTGCATCGGCAAATTCCCATCTGTCCATAAAAGGTCGGCCGGTTGCCGGGTACGATGGGCACGGCAGGCCGATCCCGCAATGGGCGCCACCATTACTTCGCGTTTCTTAGTAAACGATGACTCAGATTGTCTGGAATTCGGGCTTCTTCCAGAACCCTAACGCGACAGTGGAAATTCGCACCATGCGAACAACCGGACCTTAACTGTTCGTTGGGAATTGCAGTTCGTTTACCCTCTATTTCATCGACGAATTTGAATTAAATCCGTAGCCTCCAATCACAAGCAAAGATGGTCGGATGATCGCGAACGGCATCGCAAATGATGCCTGCGGTCTCGAACGACGAAACGGAGGCGGACGAGCATGAACGTGCGTGAAGCAGTCCTGACTGTCGACGAGACGCAAGCGAGCCTTCTCGAAGGCCCCTCCTTGATCGAGCGTGCGGCTCGCACCGCCACCGTGGCGGCGGCCGACGCCGACGCCGTCGATCGCGACGCCCGCTTCCCCCACAAGGCCTTCGACACCGCGCGCGAGCAGAAGCTGCTCGGCGTGATGATCCCGGTCGAGTTCGGCGGCTTCGGCGCCTCGATCCACGACGTCACGGACATCTGCTACACGCTGGGACGCGCCTGCGCCTCGACCGCGATGATCTACGCGATGCATACGACCAAGGTCGCCTGCGTGATCCGCCACGGCCACGGCATTCCCTGGATGGAGACCATGATGCGTCGGGTCGCCCGCGACCAGTGGCTGCTCGCTTCTTCCACCACCGAAGGCCAAAACGGCGGCAACATCCGCGCCAGCGCGGCCGCGGTCGACCACGCCGGCGACACCGTCTCGCTGGTGCGCGACGCCACCGTGATCTCCTACGGCGCCGAGGCTGACGGCCTCGTCACCATCGCCCGCCGCGCCACCGAGGCCGCGGCTTCCGATCAGGTGCTGCTGGCGCTCGCCAAGGACGATTATTCGCTGAAGCAGACGCAAGGCTGGGAAACGCTCGGCATGCGCGGCACCTGTTCAACCGGTTTCGAGCTGAAGGTCGACTGCCCCACCGACCGTGTGTTCCCGGAAGCCTATGACAAAATTCACGCCCAGACCATGACGCCGTTCGCGCATCTGTGCTGGTCGTCGGCCTGGGCCGGCATTGCCGCTGCCTCTGTCATGCGTGCGCAGGCTTTCGTCCGCAAGGCGGCCCGCACCTCCGGCGGTCAGATGCCACCGGCGGCCGCGCACTTCACCGCCGCGAAGATGTCGCTGGCCAAACTGCGCGCATTGATATTAGCCAATCTCGACGCCTTCGCCCGCGCCGAGCATGACGAGCGCGCGCTCGGCTCGCTCGATTTCCAATCCTCGATCACGCTGTTGAAGGTGCAGGCCTCCGAGCTCGCGGTCGAGACCGTGATGCATGCGATGCGCACCGCGGGCCTGTCCGGCTACCGTAACGATGGCGAGTTCACGATGGGCCGCCACCTGCGCGACGTGCTCTCGTCGCCGATCATGATCAACAACGATCGTATTCTGGCCAACGCCGCCACCTCGACCCTGATGAGCGGCATTCCGGCAAGCCTTCGGGACTAGCAAGCCTTCGGGACTAACAAGCCTTCGCGACTGACGTGCTTTCGAGACCAACAAGAATAATTGCCGATAACAGGAAGTCGAACATGAACATTGCTGTTCTCCCCGATTCGCCCGAGACCGCCCCGCAGGCGGCCGATCCGCTCGATCATCTCGCCGACAAGCTGTTCCACCCGATGGGTTCGGACGGCGTCTATGCCCGCACCGCGCTCTACGAGGGCATCGTCGAGAGGCTCGCCGCGCTGATCACCAGCAATCGCGAGGCCGGCACCGAGGTGATGCGCTTCCCGCCGGTGATGAGCCGCAGCCAGCTGGAAAAGTCCGGTTACCTCAAGAGCTTTCCGAACCTGCTCGGCTGCGTCTGCGGCCTGCACGGCACCGAGCGCGAGATCAACGCCGCGGTGAGCCGCTTCGACGCCGGCGGCGACTGGACTTCGTCGCTGTCGCCGGCCGATCTCGTGCTATCGCCGGCCGCCTGCTACCCCGTCTATCCGATCGCGGCGAGCCGCGGCCAGCTGCCGAAGGGCGGCCTGCGCTTCGACGTCGCTGCCGACTGCTTCCGTCGCGAGCCGTCAAAGCATCTCGACCGGCTGCAATCGTTCCGGATGCGCGAATATGTCTGCATCGGCACGCCCGATGACGTCGCCGATTTCCGCGAACGCTGGATGGTGCGCGCGCAGGCGATCGCAACCGATCTCGGCCTGACCTTTCGCGTCGACTATGCCAGCGACCCCTTCTTCGGCCGCGTCGGCCAGATGAAGGCGGTGAGCCAGAAGCAGCAGCAGCTCAAGTTCGAGCTGCTGATCCCGCTGCGTTCGGAAGAGCAGCCGACCGCCTGCATGAGCTTCAACTATCACCGCGAACATTTCGGCACGACCTGGGGCATCCAGGACGCCAATGGCGAACCCGCGCACACCGGCTGCGTTGCCTTCGGCATGGATCGCCTGGCCGTCGCGATGTTCCACACCCACGGCACCGATCTTTCCGCTTGGCCCGCCAAGGTGCGGGATCTCCTGGGCATGCAGCCGCAAGTCGCGGCTGACGCCCACGGCGAAGGCTGGCGCTAAGGTAAGAGGCCGATCATTTCCACGGGTAAGACGAGCGTGATCCACACCAAGGTACGATGTCGCGAGATCACCGAAGCCGACGTCGATGCGGTCGCGGATCTGTTGACGCACGGCTTCGTCGGCCGCTCGCGCAACTACTGGATCCAGGGCCTGCGCCGGCAGGCCTTCCGGCCGGTGCCGGACGGCTATCCGCGCTTCGGCTACATGCTCGACGATGACGGCACGCCGGTCGGCGTGCTGCTGCTGATCTACACGACGCGCAAGGATGGCGAGGCGACCGCCATTCAGTGCAATCTGTCGAGCTGGTATGTCGAGCCGGCGTACCGCAACTACGCGCCGCTGCTGACCAAGATCGCGCAGCGGCACAAGCACGTGACCTATCTCAACATCAGCCCGGCCGTGTGGACCTGGCCGATCATCGAGACGCAGGGCTTTCGCGCCTATTGCCGCGGCCTGTTCTTCTCGGTGCCGGCGCTATCGCGCGCGCCGCGCTGGAGCAAGATCGAGGTCATCTCGCAGCATACCAAGCAGATCGAAGGGCTCTCCGACGAAGAGACCGAGCTACTGACCCGGCATGCGCGCTATAATTGCCTGAGCCTCGTCTGCCGCACGCCGAAGGGCGTCTTCCCCTTTATCCTGCAACCGGTGCGGATCCGCCGCGGTTTCATCGCACCGCCGGCAATGCAGCTGATCTACTGCCGCAGTGCCGCCGAATACACCGCCTGCGCCGGCCGCATCGGCCGACTGCTGTTGCGGCTGGGCAAGATCTCGGTGATCGTCGATTCGAACGAGCCCATCCCCGGCCTTGTCGGTATTTATACCGAACGTCGCGGCCGCAAATATTTCAAGGGCCCGCACCGCCCGCGGCTGGCCGACCTCACGGATACGGAACTCGTGCTGTACGGGCCGTAGCGTAGGCTCGCAGGTTGCTCTCCGACTCCGTCATCAGTCACCCTCCGTAAACTACGGCGCTTAAGGGAATTTTCCCGCCTCTTCGCTACGCTCAGTGGCTGAATTACGTTGCGTTAAGTCTATTGCCACCGAGACCCACTGATCCCATGACGTCGACCCGCGACAACGAGCTCGGTGCACGCCGCGAGCAAGGCCAGGACGGCCTGCTCGCGCTGAACCAGCTTGCGCTCGACGGCATGGAACAGGGCGTCTGCGTCTACGACGCCGATAACCGGATCGTGCTGGTCAACCGTCGGTATATCGAACTGTTCGAAATGTCGGCCGACGTCGTCAGGATCGGAGCGCGCTACCGCGACGTGCTCGGCCACAGCGTGGCGCTCGGCAACATCCCGGCAGGAGAGGTTGACGCGCTCTACGCTTCCCGGATCGCATTGATCGCCACCGGCAAGCCATTCCGCACCCGACAGACACTCGCAAGCGGCCTTGTCATCACGCTTGAGCTGAAGCCGCTTCCTGATGGCGGCTGGATGACGATCTGCGACGATGTCAGTCGCCTCGCCCGATTAGAGACCGAGCTGCAACTCCAGACCGAGCGCAGCCAGCACGCACTCGCCCACATGTCGCACGGCCTCATCATGTATGACGCCGACGGCCGCGTCGTCGTCTGCAACGAGCGCTTCCTGCAATTCTACAACCTCGACCCCAACGTCGTGAAACCGGGTGTCGCGCACAGCGTGGCCATCGACCATTGGCTGTCGCGCGGCAACAGAGCGGACATGTCCGGAGACGAGTTCCGCGATGCCCGGATCAACGACGTCCAGACCAGGAGCCCGAAGACCGTTCTGGTGACGCGCTACGACGGCCGCAGGGTGCAGGCCGTCTCCCGGTTCATGCCCGACGGCGGCTGGGTCACCGTGCATGAGGACGTCACCGAGCGGCTGCAGCACGAGGAGACGCTGAATCAGCAGAACCTGATGCTGGACGCCGCGCTCGAAAACATGGCGCATGGCCTCGCGTTCTACGACAGCGACATGCGCCTGCGCATCTGCAACTCCACCTACCAGGAGATCTACCGGCTGTCGCCGGAGGAGAGCAAGCCCGGCACGCATCTCGCCGAGCTGATCGAGCGCTCGATGGCGAACGGCGCCTTCTCCTCCGAATACAGCCCGCGGCAGATCCTCGAATCCGCCCGCATCCGGATCGCAAACCGCGACTCCTCGACGATGCGTCGGAGCATGACCAACGGCACGGTGATCTCGGTGCGCTACTGCGCGCTGCCCGAAGGCGGCTTCGTCGCCACCTATGAGGACATCACCGAGCGTGAGCACGCGGTCGAGGAGCTGAGCGAGCAGTATCGCCGCTTCGACGCGGCGCTGAACAACATGAGCCAGGGTCTGTGCATGCTCGATGCGAGCCTGCACGTGATCGTCTGCAACCGCCGTTACATCGAGATGTACGGCCTGTCGCCCGACATTGTGAAACCCGGCGTCTCGATGCGCGAGATCATGGAGCACAGCTGCGATCTCGGCATCCATCCGAACACCACCGCCGCAAAACTCTATGCCGACTATGTCGAGCGGCTGCGCGAAGGCGAGCACACGCTGCACCGCCATTTGAGCGACGGCCGCATCATCAAGCTCAACCACAAGCGGATGGAGCATGGCGGCTGGGTCGTCACCTATGAGGACGTTACCGAGCGTCACAAGGCCCAGGCCCGGGTCGCCCACATGGCGCGGCACGACTCCCTGACTGACCTGCCCAACCGCACGCTGTTCCGCGAGAAGATGGGCGAGGGGCTGAACCAGGTCGCGATCGCCGGCGGGGCGATGGGGGTGCTGTGCTTCGACCTCGACAATTTCAAGACCGTCAACGACCGGCTCGGCCACGCCGCCGGCGACCGCTTGCTGCGCTGGGTCGCGGCCCGGCTGAAGGAGAATGTCGGCGAGCACGACACCGTCGCCCGCCTCGGCGGCGACGAGTTCGCCGTGCTGCAGCGCGGACCGCAGCCGCAATCGGCGGAGCGGCTGGCGCGACGGCTGGTCGAGATCATCGGCCATCCGCCGCCGCTGGAGAACCAGTCGATTCATGTCGGCGTCTCCGTCGGCATCGCGATCGCGCCCGATCACGGGCTCGACGCCGACGAGCTGATGAAATGCGCCGACCTCGCGCTGTACCAGGCCAAGGCCAAGGGCCGCGGCGCCTATCAGCTGTTCGAGCCCGAGATGGAAGAAGAGGCACGCAGCCGGCACGCGCTCGAGCATGACCTGCGCAGCGCGCTGGGAGCCAACGAATTCCATCTGGTGTTCCAGCCACAAGTGCGGCTCGACGCGACCGAGCTCACCGGCTTCGAGGCGCTGCTGCGCTGGAAGCATCCGTCGCGCGGCCTGGTTTCGCCGGCCGAGTTCATTCCGATCGCCGAAGAAACCGGCCTGATCGTTCCGATCGGCGAATGGGTCTTGCGGACGGCGTGCGCGACGGCGGCCTCGTGGCCGGACCTGACGATCGCGGTCAATTTGTCGCCCGTGCAGTTCCACTCGCCCGGACTGGTTGCGATGGTGACGAGCGCGCTTGCGGAGGCCGGTCTGCCGCCGCAGCGGCTCGAGCTCGAGGTCACCGAGACGGCGCTGCTCGACGACAGCGAAGCGACGATCGGGATCCTGCATCAGCTCCGCGCCCTCGGCGTGCGCGTCAGCCTCGACGATTTCGGCGTCGGCTATTCTTCGCTGAGTTACTTGCGCAAATTCCCGTTCGACCGCATCAAGATCGACCGCTCCTTCGTCGGCACGCTCGGCGAAAGCCCGGAGAGCGTCGCCATCGTCCGCACCATTGCCAGCCTCGGCTCCGTGCTTGGCGTCGAGACCACGGCGGAAGGCGTCGAGACGGTGGAGCAGCTCGAATTCGTCCGCGAATGCGGCTGCACCGCGGTGCAGGGATATTATTTCGGCAGGCCGTGTCCGGCGGCCGAGGTCGGCCACACCATCGAGCGGTTGAACACGGTCCGCCGCGTGGCGTGAGCCTCGCCCTTCTCCTCGTGAATGTCCGCGAAAACAACCCCATGCACAGTAGAAGCGGCGTTGATTTCAAAGGAGAAATTCGTCGCATTCGGCGCGAAATGGTGGGCACGGCGTTTTGCGCCTTTGCCCACCCCGGCACCTACCCCGCCGCGGGCAGCGCGCTATCCGGCGGCGCGCTCCACGGGCGATCGGATGACGCCAACCCGATCAACCGCCCCTGGATGTAGTCGCAGCCCCAGTCGCGCAGCATGCTGGCGGCTTCATCGTCCTGCACCCATTCGGCGACGGTCTTGATCTCGAGGCGGCGGGCGAGGTCGATCAAGGTCTGCACAAAGGCGCGGTCGTCGGCGGAATGCGTGATGTTTTGCACGAAGGCGCCGTCGATCTTGACGATGTCCACGCCGAGCTTGCGCAGATTGCGGAACGAGGTGTAGCCGGCGCCGAAATCGTCGATGGCGATGCGGCTGCCGAAATTCTTCAGCCGCGTGACGAAGCCGCGGACATCGTCGATGTCCTGGATCGCCACCGTCTCGGTGATCTCCACGATCAGCCGCTCGGCGACACCAGGATGCGCGCGCATCAGCGATTCGATCCCGGCCCACCAGTCCGGATCCATCGTGGTATCAGGCGAGATGTTGAGGCTGAGGCGGATGTCGGGCGCGGCCGCGAGCTCGGCGACCACGAGCTCGAGCACGCGGTGATCGACCAGGCGGATGAGGCCGAGCCGCTCGGCGACCGGAACGATGTCGGGCGCGAGCAGCACCTGGCCGCCGCCCTGATCCATCCGCACCAGGCATTCGTGGAACGCGCCCTCGCGCGTGGCAGCCGACACCACCGGCTCATACGCGAGCTTGATGCGGCGCTCGTTCAGCGCGGTGACGATCTCGTCGGTGACGCGAATGTTGACGCGGCGCTGCGCGTCGCGCTCGGCGTTCGGACGCCAGGCGGCGAACGAGCCGGCGCGGCGGCGCTTGGCGGCATCCAGCGTTTCGTGGGCGCGGTTGATGGCCTCGTCGGCATTGCGGGCGTAGCGCGGCAGGCTGACCGCGCCGATCGAGACGGTGACCGAGACCGGGCCGGATTTGGTCGGCACCACCTCATCACGGACGCCGGCAAGGAAGCGCTCCGCGGCAACGTTCATGTCGTCGACGGTGCAGTTCTTCAGGATGAGGCCGAACTTGTTGCCGGAGAAGCGGCCGAGCACGTCACCACCGCGCAGGCGCGCGCGGATGCGCTTGGCGACGTCGAGGATCACGGCATCGGCAACGTCGAAGCCGAAGGCGTCGTTGACGCGGGCAAGATGATCGATGCCGACCAGCATGAAGGCTGCGGTCGAGCGGAAGCGGCTCGTCTCCTCGATCGCTTCGGCCAGCGCCGCGATCAGGTGAGAGCGGTTGAGCTCGCCGGTCAGGGGATCAAGCCGGGCAAGCTTGGTCAGCTCCTCGTCACGGGCGCGCTGCTCGTTGTTGATGCGGACGGAGCCTATCGCGCGCATCGGGCGGCCGTCGGCACCGGCGAACCAGCGGCCGGTCTCCTCGATCCAGACCACGGGATCGGAGGCGCTCATGCGCACGCCATATTCGACCCGGTAAGGCGTGCCGTCGGTGCCGTGCACGGCGGATGTCTGCGCCAGTGCCGCGCTTCGCAGCGTCTGCGCGGGCTCGATCAGCTTGGCGAACTCGGCGCCGGTCGCGAGGCGCTCGGCCGGAATGCCGGGGAAGATGGCACCGGCCTGCTCGCCCCAGACGATGGCGTCGCTCGCGATATCCCAGACGAACACGGCCTGACCGAGAGCGGCCAGGATTTCGGAGGCTTGCGGCAATGCGGGGGTCAAAAGGGCCTCGTTTCGGGACAGCGGGGAGTCCTGAGCCGGGACAGAATACGGCCAGATTCGCCTCCGACTCTAGGCAAAGTTCATAAACAATTTGGAAACCACGTTTCCGGGCGCCCTGGAACGGAATAGGCTCGGCCGGCATAGGCCTTGCGAGACCATCGAATGCACCGGCGCCAGCGTCCCAAAACGCGCCAGTTCAATCGGATCAGCGGTGTTGCGATGGTGAATGTGGACCAGTTCGAAGAGACAACGCGGGAAGCGAGTACCGCGCTGGTCCCTTTGACGCCGGTTTTGCAGTTGGTCCGCAAGGTGCCCCTGACGCGCCCCGACCCGAGCTTCGTCACCCAGCTGATCGCCAATGCCGAGCACCTGCCCCAGGCAAGCCGGCTGCGCCGCGGCTCGTCCGAGGACGCGCGCATGGCCTATGGCGGCAAGCACCCGCTGCCGAGCGTCACCTCACGCACGCGTCAGGTGGCTTGAGATCGATTTGAAGTGAGACGGCCTTCTTACCTCTCCCCGCTTGCGGGGAGAGGTCGGATCGCCTCGGCGATGCGAAGCATCGTCCGGTGCGATCCGGGTGAGGGGGTACAGGTCCCACGGCGATCTCATCCGTGGAGAGAGGCCCCTCACCCCAACCCTCTCCCCGTAAGAACGGGGCGAGGGAGCACACTGCCGCTGCGGTGAGATGCGAGCGAATCCAGAGAAATCAGCGCGGCTCTTCGGGCGAGGACGGCGTGCCGTTGCCCGGCTGCAAATGCGGCGAGGGAATTTCCGGCGATGGTACGATGCCGGGCTTCGGCGCGGGATGATCCATCAAAACGGATTCGGCAACCGATTGCGCCGTGGGCGCGGGCGGCTCAGGCTGCGGTGCGGGCACGGGATCGAGCTTCGGCTCGAACATTGCTGCCGGTGGTGGCGCTTCGGCCTGGCGCTTCGCCTTGCGTGGCACCGCGACCGTCTCGGCGGCAACATAGGCGATGCGGCGGCGCGCTCGTTGGGCAATGCCACCGAGGAAGTCGGCCATCGCCAGCAGCACCAGCAGGAAATAAGTGGAATTGCCGAATTTGGGCCACATCACGAATTCGGCCGCGGCCGCGCCGAACAGGATCAGCGACAGCAGATGATCCATCAGGAATTTCGCGCCGGGCCGCGCGCCCTTGACCACTTCGAGCAGCAGCAGCAGCACGCCGAGCGCGAGCAGGAGGTCGGCGAGCGTGACCGGCCAGGTCTCGCCGGTGATCATCGGCACCTTGAACAGCACGTCCGAGAAGGACACGCTGGGCATCAGGAAGGCGATGATGTTGTAGACCGCGAGCGGAATCAGAAGCAGCGGGAAACCGACCATCGGCAAAGCGCCTTCTCGATCAAGATGTCCGGGCAAGACAATGCGACGGCGAAGCATTCGCTCCGCCGCCGATACCCTCATATCTCATGGATTGGCCGAAATCAGGCAGGTCACGTCATCCTGATTGAGGATAAGCCTGCCCGACGAAGAGTCCTGGCTCAGGACTCTTTCTTCTTCAGGACCTGACGGCCCTTGTACATGCCGGTCTTGAGGTCGAGGTGGTGCGGACGACGGAGCTCGCCGGAGTCCTTGTCTTCCACATAGGTCGGCTTCTTGATGGCGTCTGCCGAGCGGCGCATGCCACGACGCGACGGCGAGGTTTTTCTTCTCGGAACGGCCATTTCAATATCCTCTAGGGATTGGTGTTGTCCGGGCATCGTCCGCGGGACGGCTCAGCACCCAAACGGGGCGAGCGAAATGCCGATCAAGGCCGGGCTTATAGAGGAAGGCTGGCCGCAAAGCTAGGGTTCTGGGACGGAAAATACGACCGGAAAAGACCCGAAATCAGCGATTTTCCCGCCAGCAGGTCAAAAGCGAGGAGGCCTGCGCCCTTGCCACATAGGTCCCGGCCAGCCGCCGGACGCCCGGTCCCGGGGTCCTGGCGCTGCGTTTGACCGGATTCGGCAGGATCGAGGCCAAAAGGGCCGCTTCCCGGGGGGAGAGGTTGGCAGCCGACTTGCCGAAGGCATAGGCGCTGCCCGTCTCGGCCCCAAACTGGCCCTGCGGGCCGAGCTCGGCGATGTTGAGGTAGATTTCCAGGATCCGGTGCTTGGGCAGGACCAAATCGATCCAGAGCGCCAGCGGGAATTCCAGCGCCTTGCGGATAAAATCCCGCCCCTGCCAGAGGAACAGGTTTTTCGCGACCTGCTGGGTGATGGTGGAGGCGCCACGGAACGGCGTACCGTCCTCCTTGGCATCGTCGATCGCCTCGCGCAGCGCGCCCCAATCGATGCCGTGGTGCTTGCAGAAATGGGCGTCCTCGGCCGCCACCACCGAGCGCGGCAGGTACGGCGACATCGCCGCCAGATCAATCCATTCCCGATGCATCGGCGCGCCCGTCAGCGAGCGCCAGGCCATCAGCGTCGAAACCGGATGACCGGCACGGTAGAACGGCGCGACCACATAGGGCACGAGAGCCACGACCGCGAGCGCCAGCAGCAGGATTTTGACGATGCGCAAATCGACCTTTCCGGCGCAAAATGAACCGCGGCTCACCGCCTCGGCATTAAGTCTGTGATAATTCGGGCCTTTTCCAGCACTTTTTAGGCCTTCCAAACGATTGACTGAGGCCGGCTCATAAAGGATTGTCCCGCCGAATTTTGGTTCTGGAGCCTTTCTTGATGACCGGCACGTCCCCGTCCGATTTCGCCAAACGTCTGGACAAGACCGCTGATGACACCGAAACCTTGCTCGGGCGCCTCCTGTCGGACGACATCCTGCACGATGAGATCGCCCGTCCCAAGCGACTGATGGACGCAATGCGCTATTCGAGCCTGAATGGCGGCAAGCGCCTGCGCCCGTTCCTGGCGGTCGAGAGCGCGGCCGTGTTCGGTGTTCCCCGCGAAGCGGCACTGCTCGTGGGCGCCGCGCTCGAATGCATCCACTGCTATTCGCTGATCCATGACGATCTGCCGGCGATGGACAATTCGGACCTGCGCCGCGGCCGTCCCACCCTGCACAAGCAGACCGATGACGCGACCGCGATCCTCGCCGGCGACGGCCTGCTGACGCTCGCCTTCGACGTCGTCACCCGCGACGAGATCCATCGCGACGCCAATGTACGGCTGTTGCTGACGCGCGCGCTGGCGCGGTGCGCCGGTATTGGCGGCATGGTCGGCGGCCAGATCCTCGATCTCGCCGGTGAAGGCCGCTTTGGCGGCAACGAACCGATCGACGTCGCTCGTATTCAGCAGATGAAGACCGGCGCGCTGCTGCGCTACGGCTGCATCGCCGGCGCGATCCTCGGCCAGGCCTCGCAGAAAGAATATCAGGCGCTCGACGATTACGGCCGCGCGCTCGGTGAAGCCTTCCAGATCGCCGACGATCTGCTCGACGTCGAAGGCGATGCGGCAGCGCTCGGCAAGCCGGCCGGCGCCGATGCCGCGCTCGGCAAGACCACCTTCGTCACCCAGCTCGGCATCGAAGGCGCCAAGCAGCGCGTGCGCGACCTGCTCGCGCGCGCCGACAGCGCGGTGTCGATCTTCGGTGATCGCGCCGCCGTGCTGCAGGCCGCCGCGCGCTTCGTCGCCGAACGCAAGAACTGACGCACATCGATGGCGGCCGAGGGCAAAGAAGATCCCGTCCTCGCCCGCTTCCGCCAGATGTCGCGGCCGATGCGGCTGATCTATGCGCGGCCGCGGACGTTCATCTCGCTTGGTATCGGCATCCTCGTCTGCCTGCTTCTGCCGGGGTCGCTCCGACTGACGACGCGGCTTGTGCTCGGCTGGGATGCGCTGATCGCAGTGTATCTCGTGCTGGTCTACAGCATGATGCTGTGCAACGACCACCAGCACATCCGCCGTAGCGCCGCGATGCAGGACGACGGCCGCTTCGTGATCCTGCTGGTGACGGCGATTGGCGCGTTTGCGAGTATTGCGGCGATCGTCGCGGAGCTCGGCGCTCATCGCGGTGCTGCGGAGCTGACCATCGCCATTACGACGATCGCGCTGTCCTGGGCCGCCGTGCACACGACGTTCGCGCTGCACTACGCGCATGACTATTACCGCCACCCGCCGGGTGGATTGCAGTTCCCGAGCGGCGACAAGGAAGATCACGCCGACTATTGGGACTTCGTCTATTTCTCGTTCGTGATCGGCATGACTGCACAGGTCTCCGACGTCGGCATCACTGACAAGACCATCCGCCGCACCGCCACCGCGCACGGCATCGTGTCCTTCATCTACAACACGGCGCTGCTGGCGTTGACGGTGAACATCGCAGCGAGCGCGATCGCGACATGATCCCCGCAACATTGTCCCGGCTTCGCCGGAACAATGTCAGGAGAAGCAGCCCCCTCAGTTGCAGACCTCGTAATTGGCATCATTGTGCGGGCCGCCGCCACCGCGAAAGGCGAGATGGCAGCCTTTCTGGACGGGACGGCAGAGCAGATCGTTGCAGAAAATCTGACCACTGCCGCCCGAGGCGCGACCACCCCCGGCCGCCGCGATGCCGCCCGCCGCTCCAGCGGCCGCGCCACCGGACTGACGACGCTGCCGCGCGGGACGGTCATCGCTGTCGTCGCGCTTGGCGGTTGCAGGCTTGGTCGCCTTGCCGGCACGCTGCTTCTCGCATTCATTGTCGTCGTTCAGCGCATAGCCGTCGCCGCAGACGATCTTGGTGCATTTGTCACCGTCCGCCTTGAAGCCGTGATCGCAGACCAGCGGGCAGACGCGCGACTGTCTGGACTTGACCGTGTCGAGCGCATCCGAGCTTGCGACCTTCACGTCGAGCTTGGTGCCGGCATAGCGGTTGAACTGCGACAGCGACCGCTGCGCGGAATTGTTCCAGTTGCCGTCAGCCTGTCCGGAGAAACAGCCGACGCGGCCGAGCTCGGTCTGCACCGAGCGGCTGAGATCCGCCGGCGTGGTTGCCGGCGTCAGCGAAGCGACATTGGTGCCGGCAGGGCTCGCCGTGCTGGCCGGCGCGGCGCTCGGTGCCGTGGCGGCGAGATTGACGCGCTGCTGCTCGGCAGCCGCAGCCTGCTGCTGCGCCTGCTCCTTGGCCTTCTGCGCGGCAAGCTGGGCCTGCTCGGCTGCTTTCGCGTCTGCCGCAGCCTTGGCCTGGGCGTCCTTCTGCGCGCCAGCCGCAGCAAGACGGTCGCGCTCGGCGTCGGCCTGCTTCGCCTTCTCGATCGCTGCCGCATGAACCTGCTCGGCCTGGAACTTGTCGAGCTGAAGCTTGGCAAGGTTCGCATAGAAGCCGTCCGGATGCTGGGCCAGGAAAGCTTCCCACGCCGGCTTGTTGCCGACCTGGAGCGCGAGTTCATAGTCGCGGCGCATATCGGCCTGCGGATTCACCGCGGACGCGGGCGCCGCTGCGGTCACGGGCGTTGCCTTCACCGGCACCAGCGGCACGTCTTCGCCGCCGAGCGAACCGTAGACGAACGGCTCCTGCTTGTTGCCGGTCGACCTGAGCACGTCGTCGCGCACGAAGCCGAAGGCGCGGCGAATGTCGAGGCCCGGCGTCGTCAGATGCTTCGACAGCGCGATCGTGAACGGGCTGTTGGCACCATCGCCGTCCTGCGCCGTGAAGCCGGCCTTGGCCGAATAGGCGATCAGCGTGTTTGAGCTGGCCGGCTCGACCTGGGCCAGACCACGACCGATGCCTCGCGAAGCGAGCGTGCGCTTCATGGTCCTGCCGAACGGATTGTCACGGCAGGCGTCGAGGATCACCAGGCGAAGCTGCTTCGCCGGCTCGACCGAGACCAGGACGCGATCAAGCGAGAGCGCCTCGTCATAGACGTCGGTGTCGCGCTCGAGCTTGGCATCGACCGGGATCAGGTAGTTGGAGCCTTCGACCTCGATGCCGTGGCCGGCATAGTAGACGACAGCAATGTCGGCATCGCGGGTCGCATCGGCGAACTCGCGCAGCACGCGCCGCGTATCGAGCGCGGTCAGGTCGTGGCGGGAATCGACGACATCGAAGCCGGCATCCTTCAGCGTCTTCGCCATCACCGCGCCGTCGTTGACGGGGTTGGTGAGCTGCGGCGCGTTCTGATAGGCGGAATTGGCGAGCACCAGCGCGACACGCTTTCCGGCGAAGGCAGGGCCCGCGCCGAACAACAGCACGACAGCGAGGAGAAGCAGGCAAAGTCTGAACAGATTGCGCATGACACGACATCCAAATGTTCGGGGTAGTTCACACCCTCAGGGATAGCCTTAGCAAGATCCGCCGCCTGCGCTTGTGACGGAGGTCACGCAGACGGAGCCACGAGTTGCGAGGCCCCCTTTTGTTAGTCGCCCCAGTGCGTTGGCGGTTCGCCGCCAAACGCGGGCGAGCCGGGTTGCCCCTAGCCACCCCCGATATGCCCCCGGTGCTGCGGCAGATCATCCGTGATTTCGTGCCAGGGCGCCTTCGAGCCGACGAAAATATGGGCGCTGGGGCGGATCGAGGGGGCATCGACCAGGGTTCCCATGGCGACATGGACCCATTTTCCTTCGCGGACCCGGGAATACAACAGCGAGCCGCAGCGGGCGCAGTGCGCGTCATGGGTGGTGTCGTCCCCGTAGATTATCCGCTGGTCCTCGCCGCCGACGAGGCGGAGCCGGCTGTGCTCGATGCCGGCGAACGGCTTGAAGGCGGAACCGGTGGTCCGGCGGCAATTCGAGCAGTGGCAGTTCAACGCATAGGAGAACGCATCCGCCACCTCGTAGCGGACGGCGCGGCAATAGCATTCGCCGGCAAGGATGCGAGCGTTCGATTTTTCTGATCCGGTCATGACGATGCCCTCGCACAAATGGCGGGGACACCCATAGCGCAATTCGGCGCGTACCACTAAGTTCGCGGCGCGCCATCATTCAAAGGGATGACCAATGAGCCACAATCGTTCGAGCGTCGAAGCCGTCGTGCAATGCTATTTCGACGGGCTTTACGAGGGCGACGCCGAAAAGCTCGGTGCGATCTTCCACCCCTCAGCCGATCTGCGCTGGGTCGAAAAGGGCGAACTGCAGGTGCTCACCATGCCCGACTGGCTCGACCGCGTGCGCAAGCGCGCCTCCGCCAAGGCAGAGGGCAAACCGCGCGAGGATTTCATCGTCACGATCGACCGCTCGGACGACAAGACCGCCTTCATCAAGGTCAAATGCCAGCTGCCTCCGCGTTTTTTCACGGATTATCTGGTGGCCATGAAGCTCGCCGACGGCTGGCAGATCGTGTCGAAATCGTATCGGTATGATCTGAGAGATTAAGAGTCGCTCGATCTTCCGCTGCCCAATATCTGCCGCGCTCCATGCCCATCCTCCATCATTGCGAGCCCAACTCTCGCCACACGTCATTGCGAGGAGCTCTTGCGACGAAGCAATCCAGAATTCCTCCGCGGAGAGATTCTGGATTGCTTCGCTTCGCTCGCAATGACGGCGCGGATAGCGCCTCCATTGTATCCCTCACCGCGTGTTCCCTCAAAGGTCCCCCATGCTGCTCGACCGCCGTTCCCTGCTCGCCTCTCTCTGCTGGATGGCCGCTGCTCCGGCTCTCGCCGCGGATGCACCGCCTGAGCTCGAATCCTATGAGCGCGAGAGCGGCGGACGGATCGGGGTCTACGCGGAGAATCTCGCCACTGGCGCAAAGCTCACCTGGCGGGCCGACGAGCGCTTCGTGATGTGCTCGACGTTCAAGGCCTCGCTCGCGGCTTGCGTGCTGGCGCGGGTCGATCGCGGCGAGGAACAACTGGCCGCGATGATCCCTTACGGCAAGGCCGACCTGCTGGAATATGCGCCGGTCGCGAAGCAAAACCTGCCGGCCGGCGCGATGTCGGTCGCGGACATGTGCAAGGCGAGCGTCGAGCTCAGCGACAACACCTGCGCCAATCTGCTGCTCGCGCGCATCGGCGGCCCCGCCGCACTCACGGCATTCTGGCGATCGATCGGCGACACCATTTCGCGGCTCGACCACAACGAGCCCGAGCTGAACCGCTCGCCACCCGGCGATCCCCATGACACCACGACGCCGGTGGCGATGGCCGGCAATCTGAAGCGGCTGGTGACAGGCGAAGCGCTGTCGCCCGCTTCACGGGCCCAGCTCTCCGACTGGATGGTGGGTTGCAAGACCGGCGCGAACCGGCTGCGCGGCGGCCTGCCGGCAGCCTGGAAGATCGGCGACAAGACCGGCAACAACGGCAAGGATGCATCGGGTGATATCGCTGTCGCCTGGGCCAAACCGGATGCGCCGATCCTGATCGCGGCCTATACCCAGGGCGGCACGCCGAACCCAACACAGATCGAGGCGGTGTTCGCCCGCATCGGGCGCATGGTGGCCGAACGACTGGTGTAGGCCGCTTCGCATTGACCTCTTGGCCGCTTCCGGGCCAAGACAGGCGATGATCGCAGCGAAATTCCAGACCTTCCTTATCCTGCTCACTGTCCTGGCAGGCACCGCGCTCGTCGCTCGCCGCCTCAACCTGGCGCCCGCCATTTTGTTGATGCTGTCGGGCGTCGGTCTCGCTTTCGTGCCGGGCATGCCGCCGGTGGAACTGCCGCCGGAACTGGTGCTGCTGATGGTGCTGCCGCCGCTGATTTATTCGGCGAGCGTCGCGATGAGCTGGCGCGAGTTCAGGAACAATCTGCGTCCGATCGTGCTGCTCGCGGTCGGCGCGGTGATCTTCACCGCGGCGCTTGTTGCGGCGGCCACCCATTACGTGATCGGTCTGCCCTGGAGCATCGGCTTCCTGCTGGGGGCCATCGTCGCACCGCCCGACGTGGTGGCGCCGCTCGCGATTGCGCGCCGGCTGAACATGCCGCGCCGGCTCCTGGTCATCCTCGAGGGCGAAGGGCTCGCCAACGACGCCACCGCGCTGATCCTGTACCGCTTCGCGCTCGCCGCGATCGTGGTCGGGCATTTCTCGCTGCCGCTGGCGGCCGGCGAATTTGCCCTCATCGTCGCCGGCGAAATCGCCTTTGGCATCGGCGTCGGCTGGCTCTCCCTGCGCTTGCGCAAATGGTCCTGCGAGCCGCGCGTCGAGCTGACGCTGTCGCTGATCACGCCCTATGTGTCCTACTGGCTGCCCGAGCATGTCGGCGGCTCCGGCGTGATCGCCACCGTCGCCTGCGGCCTCTATGTGAGCTGGAACGGGCCGCTGCTGATTTCGGCGTCGACGCGCCTGCAAGGCATCTTCTTCTGGGACCTCATCATCTATCTGATCGAGGGCTTGCTGTTTCTGCTCACCGGCTTCCAGATGCGCGCGCTCTACGAGAAATCGAAGGCGTTCCCGCTCGACGACATCATGATCGCGACCGCCGTGGTCATGGTCATCATCGTTGTGGCGCGCTTCGCCTGGCTCTACCCCGCGACCTATCTGCCGCGGATGCTCAGCAAGTCGCTGCGCGCGCGCGATCCGTCGCCGCCCTGGCAATGGCCGTTCGCGCTCGCGTTCACCGGCGTGCGCGGCTCGGTGTCGCTGGCCGCCGCGCTGGCACTGCCGTTCACGCTGCCCGATAGCGACGCCTTCCCGTATCGTGACCTGATCCTGTTCGTCGCCTTCGGCGTCATCTTCATCACGCTGATCGGCGTCGGCCTGACGCTGCCGCCGGTGGTGCGCTGGCTCGGCATCGCGGAGGCCGGTCGCAACGAGCATGTCGCCGAGCACGAGGCCGAGATCGCGGCACGACGGCAGGCGCTCGACGCCGCGCTGAAATCACTGGATGCATTGACCGAAGAGAAGGACGTCTCGGACGAGGTGATGCGGCTGCTGCGCGCGCGCCACGAGATCCGCGTCAACCAGCTGCCTGATTCACTCGATCCCGCCCACCACGACGTTTCCGCCGCCGGCACCGCATTGACCCGCGAATTGATCGGCGCCGAGCGCAAGTTCATCCACGACCTCCTGCGCGACGGGCAGATCACCGACGAGACGCGACGCCGGATCGAGCGCGACCTGGATTTGGAAGAGGCGAGTTTGGCGAACCGGGAATACAGCGGGGCGCCGCTGTAGCTTCTCGAACGCAGCAACCTACCGCTTCTCGCAATACGCCCGCATCGCCGTCACCACGGCCGTCGCAACCAGCTCCTGCCGCTCCGGCGAATTCACTGCCATCTCCTCGTCGCGGTTGATGATGGAGCCCGCTTCCAGCAGCACTGCGGCGCTTGCGGTCTGCGAGAGCACGACGAGCCCGTCATAGCGGTAGACGCCGACATCCTTGTCGAGCAAAGGATGCCGGTAACGGCCCATCAGCGGCAGGCTGTATTGGGTCGCGTATTGCAGGCCCTTCTCCTTCAGCTCGCGGCCCAGCAGCCGCGCGAAGGCGAGGCTGGCCGTGAAGCGCGGATTGCGCTCGGACACGAACAGTGAATGGCCGCTGAAGCGGTCGCTGAAATAGCTCCTGGCGCCCTCGAACTCCCACGCCTCGAGCATTTTGTCGGGCACGGAATCGTGGTGGATCGACAGGAAAAAATCGGCATGCGCGGCGTTGGCGGTTCCGACACGCTTGAGCAGGCTTGCCCGCGCCTTGCCTTCGGTCACCAGCACGCGGGTCGCGGCAAAGCCTGCCGACTTCAAGCGCTCTCCGATCAGCCGCGCCAAATGCAGGTTGAAGCCGAATTCGACATCGTTGCGCGCGCTGGTCGCGCCTTGCGATTCCGAGGTGTGTCCGACATCGAGGATGATCTTGAATTTGCGCGGCTCGCATGGCTCCGGCGCAGGCGGCTTTGGTCGTGCCTTCGCCGCTCTCCGCGCTCCGGTTGCCTCGCCCTGTTCAGCTGGCAACACCAAAAGCGGGATCAGCGAAACAGCGATAGCGGCGGTGATGCGCCACGATATGTTCACACCGGCCGTTCCCCCTTCACCGTCACCCGCGTGCCCGAGCGCGTGTGCGGCCAGTAATCCCACATCGCGCGGTGCTGGACGCAGCGGTTGTCCCAGAACGCGATGGCATTCTCGGTCCAGCGGAAGCGGCACTGGAACAGCGGGTTCTCGGCGTGCTGGTAGAGATAGGTGAGCATTGCGTCACTCTCGTCGCGCGGGATGCCGTTGATATGGCGGGTGAAGCCGCGATTGACGTAGAGTGCCTTCTTGCCCGTCACCGGATGGGTGCGTACCACCGGATGCTCGGCGTTCGGATAGGACGGACGGTCGGCGACGCCATAGTTCGCATAGAGCCCGCGATAGATCGGCTCGCCGTCATGCAGCGCGGTCAGACCGTCGAGATAGGCCTTCATGCGATCCGACAGCGCCTCATAGGCCGCGTACATGTTGGCGAACAGCGTGTCGCCGCCGCGCGGCGGGCATTGCTTGATGTAGAGGATCGAGCCCATCGGCGGTTCGAGATCGCAGGAGACGTCGGAATGCCAGCCTTCGCCATTGGCGCGGGGCGAGTTCGCATCCGCATAGATCTTCATCAGCGCGGGGTCTTCGTCCTGATGCCGCGCGGCAGGATGAAAATGCAGCTCGCCGAACTTGCGGCCGAAGGCGAGATGCTGCTGTGGCGTGATGGTCTGGTCGCGGAAGAAGATCACGAGGTTTTCGGCGAGCGCGCGGTGAATCTCGTCCATCTGCTGGTTGGAACGGGCATCGTCGGAGACCAGCTTGCCGATGTCGACGCCCGATATTTCCGCGCCGATGATGGGGGTGAGCTTTTCGACCGCGATGGTCTCGAAAGGCGCGCCGTCGTCGGCCATGTGGCGGTAGCGCGGACCCTGCTTGCCGGATAGCGAGCTCATGATGTGTCTCCCTATACATTTTTTATTGGCTGCCATCGTAAGCCTTGCCAACGCGGACGCAAAGGTCGCGAGCCAGCAACACTCCTTGATACACTTAGTAAACTTTAGTAGTGTTTATATGTATGGAGGCCCCACTATGGGTAAATACGAGCGACTTGGTGAATTTCTGAAGTCCCAACAGACCAAAGAAATCCTCATGACCTTCGCCGAAATCGAACGGGTCATCGGAAGCAAGCTCCCCCCTAACTCGCCTCAATACCCGGCTTGGTGGAGCAACAACCCGACGAACAACGTCATGACCAAGGTATGGCTGACCGCCGGATTTCGCACCGAACAGGTAGATACCAAAGCTCGCAAGGTCGTGTTTCGGCGGGTTGAGCCGAGTTCGGCAGAGCTTCGACCCTCGCGAGCCAAGAAGGTTGGCCGCCATCCCCTGTTCGGCGCACTCAAAGGATTGGTACATATCCCGCCGGGAGTAGATTTGACGGAGCCGGCAGATCCCGATTGGGGCAAAGTTTATGAGTGAACCTTCGCCTCTTCTACTCGATACGCATGCAGCGATTTGGACCGTTGAGGACAAACCCATCGCCTCGGAGGCGAGGGAGGCCATTGAGGCGGCCTATCGCGCGGGAACCGCAATCTTCGTGTCCGCAATCACGGCATGGGAAATCGGCTTGCTCGTTGCACGCAACCGGTTGGGCCTCTCCACAAAGCCAGAGCGCTGGTTTCAGCGGCTGCTTGCCATCGAGGGAATACGGCTCGCCGAACTCACGCCCGATATCTTGATCGCGTCGTCGTTCTTGCCGGGCCAGCCACCACGCGATCCCGCCGATCGAATCATCATTGCTACCGCTCGCGACCTTGGCGCGAGCGTTATCACGCGGGATGGCCTCGTACTGAGATATGGCGAGACAGGTCAGGTCAGCACGATTCCATGCTGACCTGAAAAGCCTACTGCGCCGCGGGCGCGGGCGCCTTGGCGCCCTGGCCGTAACGCTGGTCGATGTAGTCGATCACCAGCGCCTTGAAGTCGGCAGAGATGGTGGGCCCGCGCAGCGTGCGGAATTTCTTGCCGTCGACGAACACCGGCGCGGCCGGCGCTTCGCCGGTGCCGGGCAGCGAGATGCCGATATTGGCGTGCTTGGATTCGCCGGGGCCGTTGACGATGCAGCCCATCACCGCGACGTTGAGCTCTTCGACGCCCGGATATTTCGTCTTCCAGCCCGGCATCTCGTCGCGGATGAAACCCTGGATCGAGCTTGCCAGTTCCTGGAACGTGGTCGAGGTGGTGCGGCCGCAGCCGGGACACGCTGCAACCAGCGGCACGAAGGTGCGGAAGCCCATGGTCTGCAGGAGCTCCTGGCCGACCTGCACCTCACGGGTGCGGTCGCCGCCGGGCTCCGGCGTCAGCGAGATGCGGATGGTGTCGCCGATGCCTTGCTGCAGCAGGATGCCGAGCGCCGCCGAGGACGCGACGATGCCCTTTGTGCCCATGCCGGCTTCGGTCAAGCCGAGATGGATGGCATAGTCGGAACGCGACGCGAGATCCTGATAGACCGCGATGAGGTCCTGCACCGCCGAAACCTTTGCGGAGAGGATGATGCGATCCTTGGGCATGCCGAGCTCTTCGGCGCGCGCGGCCGAGAGCAGCGCGGACTGCACCATCGCCTCGCGCGTCACCGCGCGCACGTCGCGCGGATTGGCGGACGCGGCGTTCTCGTCCATCAGCCTGGTCAGCAGCTCCTGGTCGAGCGAACCCCAATTGGCGCCGATGCGCACCGGCTTGCTGTTCTTGTTGGCGATCTCGATGATGTCGGCGAACTGGGTGTCGCGCTTGTCCTTGAAGCCGACATTGCCGGGATTGATGCGGTACTTGGCGAGTGCCTCGGCGCAGGCCGGATAGGCCGCAAGCAGCTTGTGGCCGATATAATGGAAGTCGCCGATCAACGGCGTGGTAACGCCAAGCTTGGCTAGGCCATCGCGGATGTACGGGACGGCGGCAGCGGCTTCCTCGCGGTCCACGGTGATGCGGACCATTTCGGAGCCGGCGCGCGCGAGCGCTGCGACCTGCGCGATGGTGCCGTCGATGTCGGCGGTGTCGGTGTTGGTCATCGACTGCACGACGATCGGCGCGCCGCCGCCGACGGCGACGTCGCCGACCTTGACCTGGGTGGTCCGATGCCTCGGCGCCGGGCCTGCGATGTCGGATTGAAGCGGGTTTTCGAGCTTGTTCATGGGGTCCAAATATCAGGTTTTGGTGACGTTCAGCAATGCATCACGCGGCGTCGCGGCCGTTTGGCTGGGACGGTTAACCAGAAAAAGCCCAGCAATTACAAGGACGGCTGCCGCCCCGAAGGCCAGGCTCAGGTGATCGTGCATGATGAAATAGCTACCCACCACGCCAAACAAAGGGGTGATGAAGGTAAAAGCCGACAATTTGCTGGCCGAATAGGCCTTCACCAGCGCGAACCAAAGCGTGAACGTGGTTCCGACCACCCAGACGGCCTGGAAGGCCATCAACGCGAACGACAGCGGCGACGGGGTGTGGGTGATGGATTCCCCGGACAGCAGGGCGGCCGTGCCGAGGATCGGGATCGAGGTCGCGACCTGATAGCCGAGCGCCTTTTCAGGCGCGGCGAAGCGCAGCCGCGTGCCCTTGGCGACCAGCGTGGTCGCGGCCCAAAGTGAAGCGCCGGCGACGATCATGAGATCCCCGAGCAGGACATGCGAATCGACATTGGCCTGCGGCACGCCGATTGCGAGCGCCACGCCGGCAAAGCTGATCGCCAGCCCCAGCCATTGCGTGCTGCCAAGGCGCTCGCCGAGCACCTGATAGGAGCCGAGCGCGACGAAGAACGGCGCGGTGTAGAGAAACACCACCGCGCGGGAGGCCGAGGTCAGGCGCAGGCCCTGAAAAATCAGCACGAACTCGATGCCGAACATCAGCCCGGCGATCAGGCCAGCCTTCCAGGTGCCGTCGCGCTCGAAGAATTTGACGCCGCGCACGGTGCCGATGATGAACAGCACCGGCAGCGCGCCGATCGAACGGATCATGGCCTGCAGCATCGGCGGAATGTCCGGCAGCACCAGCTTTACCGCGATCTGGTTGAACCCCCAGGTCAGGCACAGCATGAGCATCAGCGCGATGGCGCCGGCACTGAGGGGGCGGCCGGCAGATGGGTTGGCTTGAGGTGCGGACATGTCTTCCCGGGATCCGGCTTTGCGCCGTTGTTGCTTCAAGATTTTTTCTGACAATGGGTGCAGATGCCCGTGATCTCGACCACGGACAGCTTTGGCGCGAAGCCCGACGCGCGCGCCGCGGCGTTGAGTTCCTTGGCAAAGGACCCTGAGGGGATCTCGCCGACAAGACCGCAGCGCTCGCAGATCAGGAACGCGACCGCCGAGGTCGCATCATGGTCGTGGGCGGCGCAGGCGAGATAAGCGTTGCGGCTTTCGATGCGGTGCACGAGGCCATTCGCAATCAAAAAATCGAGAGCACGGTAGACCGTGATCGGCGCTGGTCGCGCCATCGATTTTGCAAGTTCGTCGATCACCTCGTAAGCGCCCAGCGGACGATGGCTGGAAAGCAGCGCGCCCAGCACCTGGCGGCGGATCGGCGTGAATTTCTGTGCCCGCTGCGCGCAAACCGCTTCGGCATGCGCCAGCGCGTCCGCGGTGCAGCGGCCGTGATCATGGTCGGGCGTCGGAAATGCCGGCTTCGCGAGGGTCATTCGGCGCCTTCTAGCATTTCGGCCGGGGAACCCAAAGCGCGACCGGCGAACGGCTGCCAGCCATGCTTTTGCTGCGGGACAGCATCGCATTAACCCGCCATGAAATAATCATAAGCTTGCTTATTATAGTCAAGCTCATTGGAGACAAGTTTCATGACCCGCGGGTCTGTCGACCAGAACTTCCTGTTCACGCTCGGCGAGCTCTACCGCCTGCTGCGCGTCTATGCCGACAAGGAGGCGTCACGCTTCGGCATCACCCGCGCGCAATGGGCGGTGCTGGCCAAGGTCGAGCGCAGCGAGGGCATGAAGCAGTCGGAACTCGCCGAGTTGCTGGAGATGCAGCCGATCACGCTGACGCGGCTGATCGACAAGCTCTGCGACAGCGACTGGATCGAGCGCCGCAACGATGCCTCGGACCGCCGCGTCAAGCGCCTCTATCTGAAGAAGGCCGGCCGTGCGCTGCTCGGTAAGATGAGTGGCTTGAAGTCGGAACTCACGGCGAACGCGCTCGACGGCATCAGCCCGGCGGACGCCCACCGTCTCCTCACTCAACTCGAAACCATCAAGGAAAACGTGCGTACCGCGATCCAGGTGTCTGGCGCGGAACAAGCACGTAAGGAGCAGCGCTATGGCTGATCAGGTTCTCAAATTCCAGCCCGAGCAGAAGATCGACAGCGGCAAGCCGACCAAGAAGGCCGGCACCGATCCGCGTCGCCGTTTCATCGCCGGCCTGCGCCGCTATCGCCGCTTCCTGCTGATGGTGGTGCTGCCGCTCGTCATCGCGATCACCGGCTTCACCTTCTATCTCAATGGCGGCCGCTATGTCGGCACCGACGACGCCTATGTCGGTGCGCAGAAGGTGCTGGTGACGCCCGATATCTCCGGCAAGATCCAGAAGGTCGTCGTCAAGGAGGGCCAGCTCGTCAAGCAGGGCGACGAGCTGTTCGAGATCGATCCCGTGCCGTTCCACCTCGCGGTGGACGAGGCCAAGGCGCAGCTGATGCAGGCGCAGTCGACCTATGACAATCTGCGCGCCAACATCAAGATCTACGGCGACATGCTCGATCTCGCCCAGAAAGGCGTCGACCTGAAGCAGCGCGACGTCGAGCGCAAGCAGGCGCTGGTCAAGAACAGTTTTGGCTCGCAGCTCGATCTCGACAACGCTTCGAACGCGCTGGTCACGTCGGGCTCAATCGCGCAATACGTCAAGCAGCAGATCTCGACCGCCAAGACCCAGTTGCTCGGTGACACTGATCTACCCTTGGAGAAATTCCCGCCTTACGCGCAAGCCAAGTCCAAACTCGAGAACGCCGAGCGTAATCTCGACCACGCCGTGGTGCGGGCGCCGATGGGCGGCGTGGCGACGCAGGTCGAGCAGATCCAGCTCGGCCGCTATGTCACCGCCGGCATGGCGGTGTTCTCCATCATCGACGTCGCCCATCCCTGGGTCGACGCCAATCCGAAGGAGAGCGACCTCACCCACGTCACCGAGGGACAGGCCGTCACGCTCGAGGTCGATGCGTTCCCGAACCACGTCTTCAAGGGCAAGATCGGCTCGCTTTCGCCCGGCACCGGCGCCCAGTTCGCGATCCTGCCGCCGCAGAACGCCACCGGCAACTTCGTCAAGGTGGTGCAGCGCGTGCCGATCCGGATCTATTTCGACGAGACCGACAAATACGTGAAGAAATTGAAGGCCGGCATGAGCGTCTATGCCACCATCGACACCGGCCATCAGCGCTCGCTCGCCGGCCTGTTCGGCCTGTCGGCGACGGCTGGCCAAGACAAAGATCAAGACAAAGATCAGGACAAGGACTGATCCGATGGCGGAGTCCAACCCCGCTTTGATGGTCCCCGGCCTGCGCCGGAACATGGTGACGATCTGCGCCATGACGGCGACCATCATGCAGGCACTGGACACCACCATCGCCAACGTCGCCCTGCCCTACATGCAGGGCACGCTGTCGGCCTCGCAGGACCAGATCAACTGGGTCTTGACCTCCTACATCGTCGCCGCCGCCATCATGACAGCGCCGGTCGGCTGGATCTCCAACCGCTTCGGCCGCAAGCGCATCTTCATCATCTGCGCCGCCGGCTTCACCTTCGCCTCCGTGCTGTGCGGGCTCGCGCAGGACATCAACCAGATGGTGCTGTTCCGCCTGCTGCAAGGCGTGTTCGGTGCAGCCCTGGTGCCGCTGTCGCAATCGGTGATGCTCGATTATTACACGCTGCAGGAACGCGCCAAGGCGATGTCGATCTGGGGCATGGGCGTGATGATGGGCCCGATCATGGGCCCCTCGCTTGGCGCCTGGCTGACCGAGACCTATTCCTGGCACTGGGTGTTCTTCGTCAATCTGCCGTTCGGCGCGATCACCGTGCTTGGACTCGGCATCTTCATGGACGAAACCAAGCAGGACACCAGTCTCAAATTCGACTGGTTCGGCTTCGCGGCGCTGGCGGTCGGGATTGGCGCGCTGCAGCTTGCGCTCGACCGCGGCGAGCAGCTCGACTGGTTCGAATCGGTCGAAATCCTGACCGAATTTGCCGTCTCCGCCGTCGCCTTCTACTATTTCTTCGCGCACTCCTTCACGACCTCGCGGCCGTTTATCCAGTTCGCGCTGTTCAAAGACCGCAACTTCCTCACCGGCTGCATCTTCATGACGGTGATGGGGCTGGTGCTGTACTCCACCATGGCGCTGGCCTCGCCCTACCTGCAGAACGTCATCGGCTATCCCATCATGACCGCGGGCGGCCTGCTCGCGAGCCGCGGCTTCGGCACCTTCTTCGCCATGATGCTGGTCGGCCGCATCATGCGCTACATTGAAGCGCGCACGCTGATCATCTCCGGCCTGACGCTGACGGCGGCATCGCTGTTCCAGATGACCGGCTGGACCGACCAGACCCAGGTGCCGGAAATCATCATCGTCAGCGTGATCCAGGGATTCGGCTTCGGCCTCGTCTTCGTGCCGCTCTCGACCGTGGCGTTCATGACGCTGCCGAACCATTTGCGGACTGACGGCACCTCGATGCTGACGCTGCTGCGCAACGTCGCGAGCTCGGTGGGCATCTCCATCGTTATCGCCCAGCTGACCCAGGGCACGCGCAAGACCTACGCGATCCTGTCCGAGCACATCAACCCGTTCAACCACGCGCTGCAGATGCCCGATGTGAGCGGCATGATCAACCTCTCGACCGACGCCGGCCGCGCCATGGCCGACAGGATCGTGGGCCTCCAGTCGCAGATCATCGCCTTTGCGCGCGACTACCAGCTCGTGATGTTCTTCATCCTCTGCACCATCCCGCTGGCGCTGATGATCGGCTCGACCAAGGCCATGCTGCGCAAGCAGACGGCGGCGCCGGAACATGCGGTGATGGAGTAGTTGTTCGGATACTGGCGCCTCATCGTCATTGCGAGTTTAGACCGGCCTTGAGGGGCCGACGCGCGCTGAATGAAACGACGTTTGGCGACACAAATGGAATCAATAAGTTAGCTTGACGTTTCTTCCTAGCGCAGCGAAGCAATCCAGACCGCATCCGCGGAGGCAGTCTGGATTGCTTCGTCGCAAGTGCTCCTCGCAATGACGGCTCGCAGCGCGAGCCCTACAATAACTCCTCACACCCCAAATCCTCGACCGCCATCATGACCCGCTCCAGATTGTTCCACCAGATCACCGGCGGGATGTTGATGGCCCATTGCCAGACCGGCTTGGTGATGTGCCAGAGCACCGACAAGCGGTAGTCACGATCGAGCGCGCCGCGCGTGTATCCCGTGATGCCGCTTGCGAGCAATGTCTCGTGATAGTGATTGAGCAGTGAGCGTTCGAGCGCCTGCCGGCGTTCCGGATACCAATGAATCGCCATCATGTAAGCGAGGTCGTTGGTCGGCACGTCGATCCCCCACAGGTCGAAATCGAAGATGCGCACGGTATCGGCAACGCCAGTGCGCGGCAGGAAGAAATTCCAGGTATGGGCATCGCCATGGGTGATGCTGAGATGACGGCGTGAATGGTAGCGCTCGGATAGCCGGGCCGACTGGTCGATCAGGCGGCGATAGAGAAGGCGCCGTTCTTCACTGAGGCGATCACCGAGCAGATCGGCGAAACGGTCGTAATGGCCGGCAAAAGTCTCCAAGTGCTGTGCGCTGTCGTCGGTGCTCGCCCAGGTGCCGACGGTGTCACCGAGGCTCGGATGGTCCCACCAAGCCGCATGCCAACGCGCGAGCGTGGCGACGATCGCGAATGTCTGCTCACGCGACGGCGGCAACGGCCATTGGGTTGCGATCTCATGGCTGTCGGCGAGATCTTCGAGCAGGAGATGCCAGGTCCGGCCCTCCTCGTCGAAACGACCGTCGAAACAGCGCGGCACCAATCCCGGCGGCGTGTTCGGCGCCAGCTTCGTATAGAAGGCCACCTCGTGCCGACCGCCATCGGCGAGCGTCTCGGCAAAATCGGCATGCGGTGTCTTGAGGATCAGCGATTGCGGCGCGCCGGCTGATTCGCCGACGTAGCGCAGGCCAAGCCGGGCGATGTGCGACACGACGGTGTCGCGCTCATGCAGCACCTTCACCTCGCGCACGGCGCCGGCGTCGAGCACGCCGGCCTTGCGCAATGCAGCCGTCAGTTTCGCCGGCTCAGCGACCGCCGGCAGTTGCGAGGATGTCATGAAGCGCCCCCCGGTGCTGCAACCATACTGCATGATCACACCGGGAAGCGCCAGCCGTGCCCGGCCGCCTGGGAAGGCGGCCCAGCAGGCCTCACACGTCGAAGAAAACCGTCTCGTCACCGCCCTGCAAACGCAGGTCGAGGCGATAGACCGGCTTGCCGGCCTCGCGCACCGCGATCAGCGTGGCGCGGCGGGCGGCCGGCACCAGTCCCAGCACGGGATCGGCGGCATTGCCGGCCTCGTCGCTGAAATAGATGCGGGTATAGAGATGCCGCAGCATGCCGCGCGCGAACACCGCCAGAACGATGTGCGGCGCCTGCGGCTTGCCATCGGGATCGGGCACAACGCCCGGCTTGATGGTGTCGAAGGAATAATTGCCGTCCTTGTCGGTGCCGCAGCGGGCAAAGCCGCGGAATTTGGCATTCGGCAGCGCGCGCTGGTCCTGCGGATCGGCAAAGCGGCCCTGTGCATCGGCCTGCCAGATCTCCAGCATGGCGTCAGGCACGACGGCACCGTCTCCGTCGAACACACGGCCCTCGATGCGGACACGATCGCCGCTGACATCGGGCGTCAGCGTCGAGTTGGTGAACGCGTCGTTCCAGGCGTAATCGCCGGTTGGCGTCAGGCCGTATTTGAAGAACGGACCGACGGTCTGCGATGGGGTGATCCCGTTCGGCTTCACAGAATCCTGCACGTTAGTGGTTCTCCATGGGGGTGGCATCCTTGCCGCGCAGCACGATGTCGAAGCGGTAGCACAGCGCCCATTCCGGCTTGGTGTTCTCCAGGTCGAACGACGACACCATGCGCATCCGCGCCTTCTCGTCCGGCACCGAGTTGAAGATCGGATCGAACGGGAACAGCGGGTCGCCCGGGAAATACATCTGGGTCACGAGGCGGGTGACGAAGGAATGGCCGAAGACCGAGAGATGGATATGGGCGGGGCGCCAGGCATTGTGGTGATTGCCCCAGGGATAGGCGCCGGGCTTGATGGTGACGAAACGATAATAGCCCGAGGCATCACTCTGGGTGCGGCCCGCTCCGGTGAAGTTTGGATCGAGCGGCGCGGGATGCTGATCGCGGACATGGACGTAGCGGCCGCAGGCATTGGCCTGCCAGATCTCGACCAGCGAGTTCGGCACGCCGCGGCCGTCCTCGTCACGGACATGGCCGTGCACGATGATGCGCTCGCCGAGCGGCTCGCCCTTGTGCTGGGTGGTGAGATCGTTGTCGCCGTCGCGCACGGTCTCGTGGCCGTAGACCGGGCCGGTCAGTTCCGACAGCGTGTGGCGCATCGGGATCAAGGGCTTGTTCGGCGCGCGCTTGATCGAGCTCTTGTATTCGGGCGACAGCGGCAGCGGATGCGCCTTGTTGCTGTCCGTGGGATAGATGAATGTCATGGGCGAACTCCTCCCCGGCCATTCTGGTCCAGCCGGTCAACGCTTCTGCCAATCATTATAGAATATAACTAATCTAGGGAAGCGGGTTTAGCGGCCTCCCGCGAACCCGACATCATCCGTCACGAAGCCTTACTTGATCGGCGCACGCGGCAGCACGGCATCCCCGGCCTCGAGCCGGTAGGTGTGGTCGAGCGAATACCATGGCGTCGAAACGTCGGGCGCGGTCGGATGCGGCGTCTCGTGGCGCACGAACTTGCCGATCAGTGCTTGTGTCACGCCGAACTGCACGTCGCTGTCGATATGGGGGTCGTTGGGATCGTAGACCTGCGAGATCAGCACCTTGAATCCGGGCTTGAAGATCAGGGCGTGCAGATGCGCGGGGCGATAGGGATGGCGGCTCTGCGCCTCCAAAAGGCGGCCGACCACGCCATTGGTCGGAATCGGATAGCCGACCATCATCACCGAGCGGAAGGCGAAGCGCCCGTCGGCATCGGTCGTGAACTTGCCGCGCAAATTCATGTCGGCCTGCTCGGGGTCCTGGTTCTCATAGAGCCCTATCGGCGAGGCGTGCCAGACGTCGACCTCCGCACCGGCGACGGGACGGCCGTCCTTGTCGACGACGTGGCCGTTGACGAACAGCGGCGCACCCGGCGTCTGCGAGCGGACGATCGATCCGCTATTCTCCATCCGCGGCGAGTTCAGCCGCCAGAACGGCCCGAGCAGCGACTGATCGGTTTCGGTGTTGCCCTGATCGCCGTTGTTGAGCAGACAAACCAGCGGCGAGACGCCGAGCGAGCCCGCCATCAGCACGACTTCGTTGTGCGTGTCGGTGGTCAGCTTGCCGAGTTCGGCGATCACAGCGGTAGCGTCGCGGAATTCCTTCTCGGTCAGGCGCACATCACGGACGAAGCCGTGCAGATGCTTGACCAGCGAGACCATGATCTGCCGCATTCGCGGATCGGACGTCCGCTCCATCACCGCCAGAGCGGCGGCCGTGACGTCCTGCTCGCGCGCGATGATCATGGCACGGCCCCTGAAGGCTCTCTCCCCACAAAAAAGGGAGAGAGAAGAGAAAGCTCAGTTCAGCTTCTCGATTGCAACGGCAACGCCTTGGCCGACGCCGACGCACATCGTGGCCAGCGCGAGCTTGCCGCCGCGCTTCTCCATGCCGTGGACGGCGGTGAGCGCGAGGCGGGCGCCGCTCATGCCGAGGGGATGGCCGAGCGCGATGGCGCCGCCATGCGGATTGACGAAATCGGCATCATCGGCGACGCCGAGCTGGCGCATGCAGGCGATGCCCTGCGAGGCGAAAGCTTCGTTGAGCTCGATCAGGTCGAAATCACTGATCTTCTTGCCGAGACGTTCCATCAGCTTGCGGGTCGCCGGCACGGGACCGATTCCCATGATGCGCGGCGGCACGCCGGCCGAGGCGAGGCCGAGGATGCGGGCGCGCGGCGTGAGGCCATGCTTCTTCACGGCGGCTTCCGAGGCCAGGATCATCGCGGCCGCGCCGTCATTGACGCCCGACGCGTTGCCAGCGGTCACCGTGCCGGGATTGCGCACGATCGGCTTCAGCTTTGTCAGGGCTTCGAGCGTGGTCTCGGGGCGCGGATGCTCGTCCTTGTCGATCGTGATCGGGCCGGCCTTGCCGCCCGGAATAGTGATCGGAGTGATCTCTTCGGCGAAATAGCCGGCTGCGATCGCCGCGCCCGCGCGCTGCTGCGAGCGGATGGCGAAGGCATCCTGGTCGGCGCGCGAGACCTGGAATTCCTCGGCGACGTTTTCGCCGGTCTCCGGCATCGCATCGACGCCATACTGCGCCTTGAGCAGCGGATTGATAAAGCGCCAGCCGATCGTGGTGTCGAAGATCTCGGCCGAGCGCGAGAAGGCCTCCTGCGCCTTGCCCATCACGAACGGCGCGCGGGTCATGGATTCCACACCGCCGGCGATCGCAAGCTCGATCTCGCCGGAGCGAATGGCGCGGCCGGCCGCACCGACCGCATCCAGGCCGGAGGCGCAAAGCCGGTTCAGGGTCTGGCCGGGAACCGAGTCCGGCAGCCCCGCGAGCAGCAGCGCCATGCGCGCGACGTTGCGGTTGTCCTCGCCGGCCTGGTTGGCGCAACCGAAGAAGACTTCATCGACCTGCGCCCAGTCGAGATTGGGGTGCTTTGCCATCAGCGCCTTGATCGGGGCAGCCGCGAGGTCGTCGGCGCGCACCTTGGCAAGCGAGCCGCCGAAACGGCCGATCGGGGTCCGCACGGCATCGCAGATAAAGACGTCACGCATCGTTGTTCTCCCTGAATGCCGCGGTCCGGCCAAAATTCTTCAATTCCGGCGGAGTTTTAGGAGGGCGCCCGCGGCAGGTCAATTGACGGTTTCGCGCGTATTCCCTGGGGCGCACACGCCGTCAACGCATGCCGCGCTGCGGACAACGTGGAAAACCTCCCGTCCCCGGCCAAAGCAATAGGAGCAGAGGGCGAAATTTTGTAGGTTGCGCCGCCCATGACCATGCAACAGCCCATCCCTGTATCGCCCCCCGAAGACGTGCCCGCGCCGCAGGCTGACGCCGCCGCGCGCGTCACGCCGATGATGGAACAGTACCTGGAGATCAAGGCGGCGCATCAGGGCCTGCTGCTGTTCTACCGGATGGGCGATTTCTACGAGCTGTTCTTCGAGGACGCCGAGATCGCCTCGAAGACGCTCGGCATCGTGCTGACCAAGCGCGGCAAGCATCAGGGCAACGACATCCCGATGTGCGGCGTGCCGGTCGAGCGCTCCGAGGATTATCTGCATCGCCTGATCAGCGCCGGCCACCGGGTCGCCGTGTGCGAGCAGACCGAGGATCCCGCCGCTGCGAAAGCACGCGGCAACAAGAGCGTCGTGCGCCGCGGCGTGGTCCGACTGGTCACGCCGGGCACGCTGACCGAGGACACACTGCTCGATGCGCGCGCCAACAACTACCTGCTGGCGATCGCGCGAGCGCGCTCGTCGGCCGGCGGCGACCGCTTTGGCCTTGCCTGGATCGATATCTCGACCGCCGAATTCACGGTGACGGAATGCTCCAGCGGTGAGCTCGCCGCGACGCTGGCGCGCATCAATCCGAATGAAGCGATCGTCACCGACGCGCTTTATAGCGACAACGAGCTCGGACAGACCTTGCGCGAGCTGCCGGCGGTGACGCCGGTGACCCGCGACGTCTTCGATGGCGCGACCGCCGAGAAGCGGCTGTGCGACTACTTTGCTGTCGCGACCATGGACGGGTTGGCGCAGCTTTCGCGGCTGGAGGCCACGGCTGCTGCCGCCGCCGTCACCTATGTCGACCGCACCCAAGTCGGCAAGCACCCGCCGCTGTCGCCGCCGGCGCGCGAAGCCTCGGGCGCGACCATGGCGATCGATCCCGCGACGCGAGCCAATCTCGAACTGACCCGGACGCTTGCGGGCGAACGCCGTGGCTCGCTGCTCGATGCCATCGATTGCACGGTGACCTCGGCCGGCTCGCGCCTGCTGGCGCAACGGCTCGCAGCCCCCTTGACCGATGCGCCCGCGATCGCGCGGCGGCTCGATGCCGTCAGCGCCTTCGTCGCCGATTCAGCCACGCGCGAGGACATCCGCAGCATCCTGCGCGGCGCGCCGGATATGTCGCGCGCGCTCGCCCGTCTCTCGGTCGGCCGCGGCGGACCACGCGACCTTGCTGGTCTTCGCGATGGCATCGTCGCCGCCGACCAGGTGCTGGCGCGGCTCGGCGAGCTCGACCAGCCGCCACAGGAGATCGCCGCCGTCATGGCGGCGTTGCAGCGCCCCTCGCGCGAGCTCGCGGCCGAATTTGCCGGCGCGCTCGACGAGCAATTGCCGTTGATCAAGCGCGATGGCGGCTTCGTTCGCGCCGGTTACGAGCCGGCGCTCGACGAGACGCGAAGCCTGCGCGATGCTTCCCGCCTGGTGGTCGCCTCGATGCAGGCACGCTACGCCGACAACACGGGCGTGAAGGGCCTGAAAATCCGGCACAACAACGTGCTCGGCTATTTCGTCGAGGTCACCGCGCAGCACGGCGACAAGCTGATGTCGGCGCCGCTGAACGCGACCTTCATCCATCGCCAGACGCTGGCAGGCCAGGTGCGCTTCACGACGTCCGAGCTTGGCGAGATCGAAGCCAAGATCGCCAACGCCGGCGACCGGGCGCTCGGGCTCGAGCTCGAGATTTTTGAGCGGCTCTGCGCCAAGGCGCTGGAGATCAGCGACGATCTGCGCGCTGCGGCGCAAGGCTTTGCGCTGCTCGATGTTGCGACCTCGCTGGCCAAGCTCGCGGTTGATGACAATTACGTGCGGCCCGAGGTCGATGGCTCCCTCGGCTTTGCCATCGAGGCCGGCCGCCATCCCGTGGTCGAGCAGGCCCTGAAGCGCAATGGCGAGCCGTTCATCGCCAATGCCTGCGATCTCTCACCTGGCCCGGCGCAAAAATCTGGCCAGCTCTGGCTGCTCACTGGCCCGAACATGGCGGGTAAGTCGACTTTCCTGCGTCAGAACGCGCTGATTGCGCTGCTGGCGCAGATCGGGAGCTTCGTGCCGGCCACGCGCGCGCGGATCGGCATCATCGACCGCCTGTTCTCGCGCGTCGGCGCCGCCGACGATCTCGCCCGCGGTCGCTCCACCTTCATGGTCGAGATGGTCGAGACGGCTGCAATCCTCAATCAGGCCGGCGAGCGCGCGCTGGTGATCCTCGACGAGATCGGCCGCGGCACCGCGACCTTCGACGGCCTCTCCATTGCATGGGCCGCGATCGAGCATCTTCATGAAAGCAACCGCTGCCGCACGCTGTTCGCGACGCACTATCACGAGCTGACCGCGCTTTCGGCCAAGCTGCCGCGCATGTTCAACGCGACCGTGCGGGTGAAGGAGTGGCAGGGCAACGTCGTGTTCCTGCACGAGGTGCTGCCGGGCTCGGCCGACCGCTCCTACGGCATCCAGGTCGCCAAGCTCGCCGGCCTGCCGCCCGCCGTGATCAATCGCGCGAAATCCGTGCTGGCAAAACTCGAAGCCCAGGACCGCGGCCAGACCGCCCGCGCGCTCGCCGACGACCTCCCGCTGTTCGCGGTGCCCTCGCGCGCCGCCGCCGAAGCCGCGCCGCCGACCGAGGCCGAGCTACTGGTGGACGCCGTGAAGGCGCTCCACCCGGACGAGATGTCCCCGCGCGAGGCGCTGGATGCGCTGTATGCGTTGAAGGCCAAGCTTCCGAAGCAGTGACAGTGCCGGGTGGGCAAAGCGTAGCGTGCCCACCATGCAGCAACGAAATCGCGGGGAGATGGTGGGCACGGCGCGCAAAGTGCGCGCCTTTGCCCACCTACGAAACGGCCGCCAGCCGCTTCCGTCGCCCGTTCCACCACAGCGCCAAGTTCCACACGATGCAGGTCGTGAGCGCGAGGCTGAGCCCGATGGCGGAGCCGAAGTTCGCGGCCCCCACATGCAGCACCGCAATCGCCATGCCGAAACCGAGCAGGCCCCAGGCGGAGTTCGCAAGCACGGCCGCGGTCGGCGGGCCGCCGATGCGGGGATGCAGGATCACCATCATGCTGGTGAAGACGATCGGATAGAGCGCGATCACGCCGGAGACGCGAGGGCCAACCCAGCCAGAGGTCGAGACCACGATCGCGACGAGGGTCGCGACCAGCGCGGCCCGCATCGGAATGTCGTACCAGCGGCGCGTCACCAGCGGCATCTTCACGTGGCGATAGCCCGCAAGCAGCGGAATGCAGATGCCGAACGCGATGAAGTTCACGGCGAGGCCGGCGGTGAGCGTCCAGTCGAACATGCGGATGACCGAGGCAATCGCGATCCAGACCGCGAACGCGATGCCACAACTCACCGCCATGCTGTGCCGCTGCGCCAGCGCGACATAGGTGAGACCCATGAAGATCGTCGCGGCGTTGACCGGGAGACTCGACAGCGCACCCTGCGCGATGAAGGCGGCGTCATGATCGATTGCGAGGAAGACATAGGAGGGACCGGCCGAGACCGGCAGAGTTGCGACCAGCGCGCCAATCACCGGCCCCGAGCGCTCGGTGATAACAGAAGCCGACACCACGAACGCCGCCGCGATCGCCATGCGCAGCAGGAGGAAGAGGATGTAAGAGAGATCGGCAGGCATCCAATCCGTCGTCCCGGCGCAGGCTGGGATCCATGACCACGACTATTCGTTGGGAGCGAAAGTCGTCGGGCAGCAATGCTTCAATCGATGGGACACGGCGTATGGATCCCGGCTTTCGCCGGGACGACACCTAAACGCGCTGCATCGACACCGAAACCTTCGGGCCGTTCTTGATGGTCTGATAGACCACGCAATAGCGCTCGGTGAGTTTGAGCAGGAGATCGAGCTTGTCCTGGGGGGCGTCGGTATCGACCTCGAAGCGCAGGCGGATCTCGGCGAAGCCGACCGGGGTCTCCTTGTCGACGCCGAGCGTGCCGCGAAAATCGAGATCGCCCTCGGCGTAGACGTTACCGGTCTTGAGCGGCACCTCGATCGCGGTCGCGACCGACTTCAGGGTGACGCCGGCGCAGGCCACCAGCGCTTCCAGCAACATGTCGCCGGAGCAGAGCTCGAGGCCGGAGCCGCCGGTGGCCGGATGCAGGCCAGCCATCGAGATGGTGCGGCCGGTCTCGACCTTGCAGGCGATGCCTTCGCTGTCGGTCGAGCCCTTGGCCTTCAGCGTGATCATCGCGCTCTTGGGATCGGTCTTGTAGCGGTCCTTGATCGGGGCCTGCATCTGGCGCAGTTCTGCGGCGTCCATCTTGTTCTCTCCCGGAAAAATCGTCTCTACGAAGTACCGGCTTGCGATGTACCGGTTCAGAGAGAAAATGTCACCACCACATGGCCTGACCGGGACCCTGGGTTGCGTCACGGTCGGGCACGTTGCGGTCGAGCGAACGGTCGAGTGACGTCAGCACACTTCGCTTGAAATTCTCGAACAGCGGCGAATTACGGTCGCGCGGCCGGCCCAGATTGATCTCGATCTGGTCGAACAGCCGGCCCGGCCGCGGCCGCATCACCAGCACGCGATCGGCCAGCACCACGGCCTCGTCGACATCATGTGTGACGAGGATCAGGGTCGGGCGCGTATCGGCCCAGAGGTCGAGCAGATGATCCTGCAGGTCGCGGCGGGTGAAGGCATCGAGCGCGGAGAACGGCTCATCGAGCAGGAGAACCTCGGGCTGCGGCACCAGCGCGCGGGCAATCGCAACGCGCTGCGCCTGCCCGCCGGAGAGCTCGCGCGGCCAGGCCTGTGCCTTGTCGGCGAGCCCGACGCGGGCGAGCGCACGCGCCACCTTCTCGCGTCGCTCAGCCGCAGGCAGATCGGCAAGACCAAAGCCGATGTTGTCGGCGACGCTGAGCCAGGGCAGCAACCGCGGCTCCTGGAAGATGATGCCGATCTTGGCATGCGGCGAGGCGATCGCTTCGCTGTCGAGCGTCACCCTGCCGGAGCTGGCGCGGTCGAGGCCGGCGATGGCGCGGAGCAAGGTTGATTTGCCGCAGCCGGAGCCGCCGATGATGGCGAGGATTTCGCCCTGCCTGATCTCGGCGGAGAAGCGTGCCAGCGCCTGCACGCCGTTGGGATAGGTCTTGCTGACCCGGTCGAGCGCCAGCATCGCGTTACGCTCCCCTCACACGCCCGAAGGCGTCCTGCCAGCGCAGGAATGGCGCGGCTGCAGTCTCGATCAGCCAGTCGGTCAACTTGCCGAGAATGGCGAAGATCACGATGGCGGCGAGGATCTGCGCGGGCTTGCCGAGCTGCTGGCCGTCGAGCAGGAGGTAGCCGAGGCCTTCGGAGGCGCCGATCAGCTCGGCCGCCACCACGAACATCCAGCCGAGACCGAGGCCAACACGCAAAGACACGACGTAGGCCGGCAGCACCGCGGGCAGCAGGATGCGACGGATCATCGCAAACCCGGAGAGGCGGAAGGTGCGGCCGACCTCGACGATCTTGCGGTCAACCGACAGGATCGCGCCCATCACGCCGAGATAGACCGGGAAGAACACGCCGACCGCGATCAGTGCGATCTTGGAGGTCTCGAAAATGCCGAGCCAGAGGATGAACAGCGGCACCCACGCCAGCGACGGGATGGCGCGCAGTGCCTGCACGGTCGGATCGAGCAGCCGCCGCGCCAGCGACCAATAGCCGGAGACTGCGCCGAGCAGCGTGCCCGCGATGACGCCGAACGCGAAGCCGAGACCGACACGCCACAGCGTCGCGGCGATGTGGCGGATGAGTTCGCCGGAGCGGGCGAGATCGGCGATGGTGGCGAACACCCGCGAGGGCGGCGGCACCAGCCGGCCGTTGGACCAGCCGGACCAGACCATGAACTCCCAGCCGAGCGCGAGGATCAGCGGCAGCAGCAATGACAGCATCGGCCGCGCATAGCGCGACACCCGCGAGGGTGCGGCCGCGCTCTCGGCCGGTTCCGAAGATTGCTGCAAAACTGGCGCGTCGGAGATCATGGCCGGTAGGAAGCGCGTCTCACGCCGGAATGCAACAGTGTTGCCACGCCCTCAGCCGTCGTCCCGGACAAGCGAGCAAAGCGAGCGCCGATCCGGGACGACGGCGGAGTTTGTTGCGCGTGCTCGCCGCACTAATTCGTCGGCAGCGGGACCTGGTCGTCAATCAACGCATCCAACGTCGCCTTCACATCGACCTTGGCGTCGACAACGCCGGCCTGTTGCAGCGCAAGGCCTGCGGCGAGGATCGACTCACGCTGGGGTGCGCCGATGCGGCTGTGGGTGAGCTCGGTGCGCTCCTTGAGCTGCTTGTCGACGACGGCGTCGGGAAGCTTTGTGACCGCGATGAACGTCTTCTTCAGCTCGTCGTAATTTGCCAGCGAGTATTTCCGCGCCTCTTCGTACACCGCGAGCACGCGGCGGGCGGCATCCGGATAGTCCTTCAGGAACTGCTCGCGCACATTGAGGATGCCCCAGGTGTTGGCGTCCGCCTTGCGGTAGAACAGCTTTGCGCCCTCCTCGACCTCGGCCTGCGCCATCATCGGATCGAGACCGGCCCAGGCATCGACGTCGCCGCGGATCAGCGCGGTCTTGCCGTCGGCATGCTGGAGCAGCACCGGAGTGATATCTTTCTCCGTCAGGCCAGCGCCGAGCAGCGCGCGCACCAGGAAGATGTGCGGATCGGTGCCGCGCGTCACCGCGACGCGCTTGCCCTTGAGGTCGGCAACGCTTGCGATCTTGGAATCCTTGCCCGTGACCAGCGCGGTCCATTCGGGGCGCGAATAGACATAGATCGACTTGATCGGGTTGCCGTTGATGCGCGCGACCAGAGCTGCCGAACCCGCGGTCGAGCCGAAATCGATCGAGCCGGCATTGAGGAACTCGAGCGCCTTGTTGGAGCCGGCCGACTGCACCCAGGTGATGGTGATGCCGTCCTTGGCGAACTCCTTCTCCAGCAGCCCCTTCTGCTTCAGGACCATCGACACTGGATTGTATGTCGCCCAGTCGATGCGGATTTCCTTGAGCGGATCGGCAGCCCATGCCGCGGGGGTCACGGCGAGCGCAACGGCTCCCGCCAAGAGAATGCGTCGTGTAATATCAGTCATGCCCAGAATCCTCCAAAACTTCATTATTTTTCAATGAGTTATATCTAGAGGTCAATGAGAAAATCCCACCCTTGAAAGCGCATGGTCTGAGAACAATTTTGCTCGATGCCGGCCTTTTCCAGCACGGAACGACTATTGCCAGAGAATGGCGGGTGACAGCGCCTGTCACCTCTTATATCCGGTGAGACATGGACAGCGTTGCGACCGAGCACAAGCCACAGGCGGATGATCGCTTCGACACTGCGCGGATCACCGCCGCGGTCGATGCGCTTGCCGAAAAGCATCAGGGGCGCGAGGACGCGTTCCGCACCGCCACCGCACAATTGCTCAAGGCCGAACTGCTCGCGTCGCGCGACGCGGCGCAGGCGATCCTGCTGAAAGACCGCCATGGGCGCCGCTGCGCCGAGCGGCTGTGCCACGTGCAGGATGAGATCATCCGCATCCTCTATTCAGCTGCGACCCGTCATCTCTACCGCTCGCCGATCCCGAGCGGCGCGGAGCGCATGGCGGTGGTCGCGACCGGCGGTTATGGCCGCGGCCTGATGGCCCCCGAATCCGACATCGATCTCCTGTTCATCCTGCCCTACAAGCAGACCGCCTGGGGCGAGCAGGTCGCCGAAGCCATCCTCTATTGCCTCTGGGACATGGGGCTGAAGGTCGGCCACGCCACGCGCTCGGTCGATGAATCGATCCGGCAGGCGCGCGGCGACATGACCATCCGCACCGCGATCCTGGAGACGCGCTTCCTCACCGGCGACAAGCCCCTCTACGACGAGTTGGTCGAGCGCTTTGACAAGGAAGTGGTGCAGGGCACCGCATCCGAATTCGTCACCGCAAAACTCGCCGAGCGCGAGGAACGGCACCGCCGCGGCGGCCAGTCGCGCTATCTGGTCGAGCCCAACGTCAAGGACGGCAAGGGCGCGCTACGCGACCTGCACACGCTGTTCTGGATCGCCAAATACGTCTACCGCGTACGCGACACCGACGAACTGGCCGAACGCGGCGTGTTCGACGCGCAGGAATACCGCACCTTCCGCCGCTGCGCCGACTTCCTCTGGTCGGTGCGCTGCAATCTGCATTTCTACTCCGGCCGCGCCGAAGAGCGCCTCTCCTTCGACCTCCAGCGCGAGATCGCGGTCCGGCTCGGCTACACCTCGCATCCCGGCATGCAGGACGTCGAGCGCTTCATGAAGCACTACTTCCTGGTCGCCAAGGAAGTCGGCAATCTCACTGCCATCCTCTGTGCCAAGCTCGAGGACCAGCAGGCCAAGCCCGCGCCGGTGCTGAGCCGGATGATGGCGCGGCTGCGCCCCACGCCCGTGAAGCGGCGCGTGCCCGACAGCGATGACTTCATCGTCGACAACAACCGCATCAACGTCGCCGCGCCCGACATCTTCAAGCACGATCCGGTCAATCTGATCCGCATCTTCCGCCTGGCGCAGAAGAACAACCTCGCCTTCCACCCGGACGCGATGCGCGACGTGACACGCTCGCTCGGCCTGATCAACGCGCAGATGCGCGAGAATCCCGAGGCGAATCGGTTGTTCATGGAGATCCTGACCTCCGACAACGCCGAGATCGTGCTGCGGCGGATGAACGAGACCGGCGTGCTCGGCCATTTCATCCGCGCCTTCGGCAAGATCGTCTCGATGATGCAGTTCAACATGTATCATCACTACACCGTCGACGAGCACCTGATCCGCTGCGTCGGATTCCTCCAGGACATCGAGCGCGGCGGCGCCGAGGAATTTACGCTCGCCAGCGACCTGATGCGCAAGATTCGCCCCGAGCATCGTTCGGTGATCTACATCACGACGCTGCTGCACGACATCGCCAAGGGCCGGCCCGAGGATCATTCGATCGCGGGCGCCAAGGTCGCGCGCCGGCTCTGCCCGCGGCTCGGCTTCAGCGCCGCCGACACCGAGCTCGTGGCCTGGCTGATCGAGGAGCATCTCACGATGTCCACGGTCGCGCAGTCGCGCGATCTTTCCGACCGCAAGACCATCGAGAATTTCGCCGCCGTGGTGCAGTCGGTCGAGCAGATGAAGCTGCTCACGATCCTGACCACCGCCGACATCCGCGGCGTCGGTCCGGGCGTGTGGAACGGTTGGAAGGCGCAGCTGCTGCGCTCGCTTTATTACGAGACCGAACCGGTGCTGACCGGCGGCTTCTCGGAGGTCGACCGCGGCAAGCGCCTCACGGCCGCCTACGCCGAATTCCGCTACGCCTTCGCCGAATGGCCGGCGGACGAACTCGATGCCTATATCGGCCGGCACTATCCGGCCTATTGGCTCAAGGTCGAGCTGCCGCGCAAAATTCGCCACGCCCGCTTCGTGCGGTCGAGCGAACAGGCCGGCCACAAGCTCGCGATCAATGTCGGCTTCGACGAGGTGCGCGGCGTCACCGAGCTGACCATCTTCGCCGCCGACCATCCCTGGCTGCTGTCGATCATCGCGGGCGCCTGCGCCTCGGCCGGCGCCAACATCGTCGACGCCCAGATCTACACCACGACCGACGGCCGCGCGCTGGACACGATCTCGATCTCCCGGGAATACGACCGCGATGAGGACGAGGGCCGGCGCGCCACGCGCATCGGCGAGATGATCGAGGACGTGCTGGAAGGCAAGCTGCGCCTGCCCGAAGTGGTGGCGCGGCGCACCGTACGCAGCAAGGCGCGACCTTTCGTGATCGAGCCGGAAGTGACCATCAACAATCAGTGGTCCGACCGCTATACCGTAATCGAAGTCTCCGGCCTCGACCGCCCCGGCCTGCTCTACGAGCTGACCACCGCAATCTCGAAGCTCAACCTCAACATCGCCTCGGCGCACGTCGCGACCTTCGGCGAACGCGCCCGCGACGTGTTCTACGTCACCGACCTCTTGGGCGCGCAGATCAACGCGCCGACGCGACAATCCGCGATCAAGAGCGCGCTGACCCACGTGATGGCCGGCGACAAGGCGGTTCAGCCGGCGGCGTGAGGCGTTCGCGCCTCTCTCGGAGATTGACGCACTATCCCTTCAGACCTCCACGCCCTCATGCCGCAGCAGCCACCTCTTCCGCTCGAGGCCGCCACCGTACTTCACCAGCGAACCATCGGCACCGATCAGCCGATGGCACGGCAGCACCACGCTGATCGGGTTGGAGCCGTTGGCGTGGCCGACGGCGCGAATGGCCTTGGGCATCTCGATCTTTGCGGCGAGCGCGCCGTAGCTCATCGTCGTGCCCGCTGGGATTTTTGCCAGCGCGGTCCAGACCTTTTGCTGGAATGGCGTGCCGGCGATGCGCCATTCGATGCGTGAGAGTTGACCGAGATCGCCATCGAAATAAGCCGACAGCGCGGTCTTCATCGCCGATGGCGCAGACTGATCAACCAGATCCACTGCGCCATGATGCAGGCGCAGGAGCTCGCGCATGCGATGCTCGTAGTCGTCCCAGTCGAGCGCGCGCAACGCGCCGTCGTCACCGGTGACGAGCAACGCGATCCCGATCGGCGTCGCCAGCCGATCGAGGCCGAAGCGTTCTGGAGTCCTGGTTGATCGAGCGGCCATTGCGACACCTTGCATCGAAACACACTTCGCACTTTCCATGCCGGCCATGCTAGCGTCCACCCGAAAGCTGACGCTTTTGGGGGAGCTCAACTTGATTCTCATCGCCAATATCCTGGTGGCGCTGGTCGCCGCACTGCACGCCTATTTCCTGATCCTGGAGATGTTCCTTTGGGACAAGCCGCTCGGCTTGAAGACATTCCGCAACACGCCTGAGAAAGCCGAGGTCACGAAAGTGCTGGCCGCCAATCAGGGCCTCTATAACGGCTTCCTCGCCGCCGGCCTGATCTGGGGCCTTGTCCACGGCAATCCCGCCTTCGCGTTCCAGATCAAGGTGTTCTTCCTGCTCTGCGTGATCGTGGCCGGCGCCTATGGCGCGGCGACCGTCAGCACGCGCATCCTGATCGTGCAGGCGCTGCCGGCGGCAATCGCACTGATTGTCTTGTTCCTGGCCTGAGACGCTAAGGCGCAGCGCCGCGATCCTTGCGCGGCACCTCGCCTTCCTCCACACTCTTCGGCAGCGATGGCGACCGTTGCAACCAACGGGAAAAGACCGTCGACCGGAAAATTCCGTCAGGAGGAACAACCCAACATGAGCAATCGCAGAGCCTTCATAGCTGCCACGGCGGCGCTCGCCTTCGCGTTCTCCGCCAGCCAAGCCCTCGCCCAGAAGAAATACGACACCGGCGCGACCGACACCGAGATCAAGTTCGGCCAGACTGTGCCGTTCTCGGGCCCCTACTCCGCCTACGCCAATATCGGCAAGTCGGAGCTCGCCTATTTCAACATGATCAACGACAAGGGCGGCATCAACGGCCGCAAGCTGACGCTGATCCAGTATGACGACGCCTATTCGCCGCCCAAGACGGTCGAGCAGGTGCGCAAGCTCGTCGAGGGCGACGAGGTGCTATTCACCTTCCAGGTGATCGGGACCGCCGCTAACGCAGCCGTGCAGAAATATCTCAACGGCAAGAAGGTCCCGCAGCTCCTCGCGTCGACCGGAGCGTCACGCTTCACCGACCCGCAGAACTATCCTTGGACCATGGCCTTCAATCCGAACTACCAGTCCGAGGCCCGCATCTATGCAAAGTATATCCTGGCCAATCATCCCAACGCGAAGATTGGCATCCTCTACCAGAACGACGACATGGGGCGCGACTATGCAGCCGGGCTCAAAAGCGGCCTCGGAGAAAAAGCAGCCAGCATGATCGTCGGCGAAGTGCCCTATGAGGTGACCGATCCGACCGTCGATTCGCAGATCGTGAAGCTGAAATCGATGGGGACCGACCTGCTGTTCGACGCCTCGACGCCGAAATTCGCAGCACAAGCCATCAAGAAGCTGGCCGACCTCGGATGGAAGCCGGTCCACATCCTCGACATCAATGCGAGCCCTATGTCGGCAACGCTGAAGCCTGCTGGCCTCGATATCTCCAAGGACATCATCTCGACAGCCTACGGCAAGGATCCGGGCGACCCGCAGTGGAAGGACGATGCCGGCATCAAGGCCTATTTCGCGTTCATGGACAAATATTTCCCGGAAGGCGACAAGCTCAACACCATCAACACCTATGGCTACTCGGTGGCTGAGCTCATGACACAGATCCTACGCCAATGCGGCGACGATCTCAGCCGCGAGAATCTCATGAAGCAGGCCGCCAGTGTGAAAGACTTCGTGCCGAGCCTGGGGCTGCCTGGCATCAAGGTCAACACGAGCCCGAGCGACTTCCGCGTCAACAAGCAGATGCAGTTAATGAAGTTCAACGGCGAACGCTGGGAGCTGTTCGGCCCGATCATCGAGGACTCCGGCCCTGCGGGCTAGTTCGAGTTCGTAGGGTGGGTTAGTCTTACTGCGTCATGGGCATCGACGTCGATTTGATGCTGCGCTGGCGCCACAGCACGGACATCGCGGCAAGGTTTTGATGAGTGCGCGGATCAAGTGGGCGCGCATGGTTGCGATCGAGTTCGGGAT
>JAUEPE010000097.1 GCA_030403585.1 Frankia sp. RB7 | reverse complement strand
GATCCTGGTGCGCCGGCGCGGCAACGCGTTCGACGCGGTGATCCAGGCGCTGAAGCACGCCAACGTTCCCGTCGCCGGCGCCGACCGGCTCAAGCTGACCGAGCACATCGCGATCATCGACCTGATGAACCTTGCGGACGCGCTGCTGCTGCCGCAGGACGATCTTGCGCTTGCGGTCGCGCTGAAGAGCCCGCTGTTCGGTCTCTCCGAGGACGATTTGTTTGGGCTTGCCCATGACCGCAAGGGATCGCTGCGCCGCGCGCTCGGCGAGCATGCGGCCGGAAGCGAGAAATTCGCGGCCGTGCTGCGACGCCTCGAGGCCTGCGAGATCCGTGCGCGCGAGGAGACACCGTTCGCCTTCTATGCCTGGCTGCTCGGCGGTGACGGCGGCCGCGCGCGCATTTTGCGCCGGCTCGGCCACGAGGCCAATGACGCGCTCGACGAATTTCTGGAGCTGGCGCTGAACTGCGAGCGCAAGGCACCGGCTTCGCTGCAGGGCTTCATGGCCTGGCTGCGCTCGGCTGACACCGAAGTGAAGCGCGACATGGAAATCACCCGCGACGAGGTGCGGGTGATGACAGTGCATGGCGCCAAGGGTTTAGAGGCTTCGGTCGTGTTCATGGTCGACACGACGTCATCGCCCGCGGACTCGCAGCGGGTGCGGCTGATCCACGTGCCGCGCGGCAATGGCGGCGAGGTCGTGGTCTGGGCCGGGCGCAAGGCGGACGACCCCAAGCCTGTCGCCGACGCGCGCAAGGCGATGCTTGAGGAGACCGAGGACGAATATCGCCGCCTGCTCTATGTCGCGATGACGCGCGCGGCCGATCGACTGATCGTCGGCGGCTGCCTGCCCGGCAACATGAGAACCGTCCGCAAGCTGAGCTGGTACGACCTCATCGACACCGGCCTCACCGGCTCCGGCCTGGACAAGCAAACGATGGAAACGCCGCTCGGCAAGGTGACCCGATTCACCGTTGCCGGGGATGTCACAGCGCTGGGCACCCCGGCGACAAGCGTAGACCAGACGATCATCCTGCCGGACTGGCTGCGGACGCCGGCGCCGCGTGAGACCATCGACGACGATCCGGTGCGCCCCTCCGGCCAGTCGGCCGAAGAGGGCCGCAGTGTACGGACCGGCGAATCAGTCCAGTCGCGCGCCCTGGCGCTGCAGCGCGGCACGCTGGTGCACCGGTTGCTGCAATCGCTCCCGAACATCGCCACCGACCGCCGGCGCGAGGCCGCGCTTGGCTTCATGACCCGCAATGCCGGCGACTGGCTGGATGCCGATCGCGTCACGCTGGCCGACAAGGTGCTCGCCTTGATCGCCGAACCACGCTTTGCGCCGGTGTTTGCTGCCGGCAGCCGGGCGGAAGTCGCCATCGTCGGGAAGCTCGACCGGCCGGGCCGCCCGCCGGCGCTGGTGTCGGGGCAGATCGACCGGCTGGTCGTTCGTCCGGACGAGGTCTTGATCGTCGATTTCAAGACCAACCAGACCGCCCCCAAAAGCGCCGCGGAAGCCCCTGCCGCCTATGTCAGACAGCTTGCGCTGTACCGGGCGGTGCTGTCGCGGCTTTATCCCCAAACGCCCATTCGCGCCGTCCTGCTCTGGACCGAGGCCCTTGAATATATGGAGATTTCAGCCCCCGCGCTGGACGCGGCGCTGGCATCCCTTCATGTCGGCGTGAGCGTCCTTGACCCGGCAAGGGGCCGTTCATAGGTTGGAGCCATGATCCCGGGCGCGATTCCATGTCGCGCCGATTCTCTTTCAACCGAGTGAGGTACTCCAATGGCCGTTGGCAAGGTTTCCGATACCGATTTCGAAGCCGAAGTGCTCAAGGCGAACGGTCCGGTCGTCGTCGATTTCTGGGCCGAATGGTGCGGCCCCTGCCGCATGATCGCACCCGCCCTCGATGAGATCGCCGGCGCGATGGGCGACAAGGTCAAGATCGTCAAGCTCAACGTCGACGAGAGCCCGAAGACCGCGTCCAAGTACGGCGTGATGTCGATCCCGACCCTGATGATCTTCAAGGGCGGCGAGATGGCCTCCCGCCAGGTCGGCGCGGCGCCGAAGGCGAAGCTCCAGCAGTGGATCACCTCCGCGGTTTGATCCACGACGCGTAGCCTGAAAGTTCTGCAACGGCCGGCGCTTCGCCGGCCGTTTTGTTTCATGCCGATCTCGTTTCGGCGAGTTTGGCAAGACTGGCGAGAACATCGGGAAAATCTGACGCAACGGCCGGACCGATCTCGGACGCCTGCGGTCCTCTTGCGTCGACGCCGTAAACGATGCGCGTACGCGCGGGTCCAATGGTTTCGATGCGATGGGCGACCTTGATGACGAGATCGCCGACCCATGTTTCGTCGATGAAGGACGCGTTCTCGCGAACGTCGATCAGTTGCGAGCGCAGTGCCTCCTCGCCGGGCGGCTTCATCGTGAACCAAGTGCCGACCGTGAACGGTCCGTCAATCTCGATCTGCTCGATGCCCGCATTCCAATTCTTCCAGCCGGGCACATCGCGAAAGATGCTCCAGATTGTCTCTGCAGTTGCAGACGTCTCGACCGCGTATTCGCCCCGCCAGGTATTTTCGTCGCTCATGACACGCCTCCCCGTTTAATGGGCGCTTGGACGCCGCTATTTGATCCATCCCGTCGCCAGCGCGTTCGCGAGCTCCGGCTGATTGTTGCGGCGGGCGAGCGTAGCCATCGCTTCATGGTCGTAGGCGATCTGGCGGAACGTCACCTGCCAAACACCGTCAGCCAGTTCGAGGACCGCGTAGCGCGCGTGCGGCGTGCCGGCTTCGACCAGATGCGGGAACGGATGCACGTCGCGATAGCCGGGGCTGCCGACGCTGCCGGGATTGACGATCAGGCGGCCGTCGCGAAGCCGCACGGCACGGGCAAGATGGGTATGGGCGCAGAGGATCAGGGATTGCGTGATGCCTTGCGCAAACTGCTCGATGCGGTCGAGCGGCGATAGCGCGACCGTGCCGTCGGGATGCACGGTGTCGAGCCAATAGACTTCGTCATCCTCCGGCGTCGCATGGCAGAGCAAGACTTGATCGCGGAACACGCGAATCATCGGCTGCGCGCGCAGCCAGTCGAGCTGCGCTGCGTCAAGCTGCGCGTGGGCGGGGCGGTCCCACGAACCCATCTTCTCCGGGGGGCGGTCGAGCAGATAGCGGTCGTGATTGCCGAGCACGTGCACGGCATCGAGCTGCATCAGGATTTCGATGGTGCGCCGCGCGTCGAGCGGGCCGCTCAGCATGTCGCCGAGATTGACGATGTCGGTGATGCCCTGGGCGCGGATGTCGGCGAGCACCGCCTCCAGTGCGAGGTAGTTTCCGTGGACGTCGGCAATCGCGGCAAAACGCATTGGCATCTCTCTCTTGCCCCGGACGCAGCGCAGCGCTTCTTCAGGGGTCCGCTGCAGAGCCGGGGCCCATGTTGCGGCATTCTGGGTCCCGGATCGGCGCTCCGCTTCGCTGCGCTTGTCCGGGACACGAGAGTTCATGCAGGAGGCGTGCCGTTGAGGCCGAGCACATGGCCAGCAAGATAGAGCGAGCCGGTGATCAGGATGCGCGGCGGCACCTCGTAGGAGAGCTTCGACAAAGCGCGCAGGGCGGCTTCGATGCCGGGCGCGATTTCGACGCGCATGCCGAGGCTGCGGACCGCGTCCGCAAGGCGATCGACCGGCATCGCGTGTTCAGTGTCCGGAATCGGCACCGCAATGATGTGACGGGTGAGGCCGGCGAAATTGGCGAGAAACCCTTTCGCATCCTTGTTGGCCATCATGCCGGCGATGACGACCAGCGGCCGCGACACCCGCTCTTCGAGGTCGCCGAGCGCGGCGGCTGCGACGCGGCCGCCTTCGGCATTGTGCCCACCGTCGAGCCAGATCTCGCTGCCCTGCGGCCCCCAGGAGAG
>JAUEPE010000096.1 GCA_030403585.1 Frankia sp. RB7 | reverse complement strand
GCTGTCGTCCGTCTCCTTCGGCACGCCGCGTCTGCCGATCGTGAGCAATGTGACGGGAAGTCTGGCGACAAAGGAAGAGCTGTGCAGCGCGGAGTACTGGGTGCGTCAGGTGCGCAAGGCCGTGCGGTTCCTCGACGGCGTGCATGTGCTGGAAGCCGAAGGCGTACGGACGAGCCTCGAGCTTGGTCCGGACGGGATCTTGACCGGGCTTGCGGCGGGATGCCTGTCGGAAGCATCACCGATGCAGGTGATCGCTTCGCAACGCCGTGGGCGCGATGGCAGCGAGGTGCTGCTGGCCGCACTCGGCGCACTGCATGTTCACGGCGTTGCGGTTGACTGGAAGGCCGTTGGCGATCTCGGCAAGCATCCTGTTGCCTCGTTGCCGACCTATGCGTTCCAGCGTCAGCGTTACTGGCTCGAGGCTGAGAAGGCGAACGGTGACGCGGCGACGATGGGGCTGTCGGATGCGTCGCATCCGCTGCTGGGTGCGGCGACGCCGCTGGCGGAGAGCGACGGGTTCCTGCTGACGGGGCGGTTATCGTTGTCGGACGCGGGCTGGCTCGGCGACCATGCGGTGTTCGGGACAGTGCTGCTGCCGGGGACGGGGCTCTTGGAGCTGGGCTTTGCGGCGGCGCGTGCGGTGGGTGCAACAAATGTGTCGCAGCTGACGCTGCTGTCGCCGCTGGTGCTGCCGGCGGAGGGTGGTGTCCGGCTTCAGGTTCAAGTTGATGGCGCGGAGGCAGATGCCGGAGGCCGTGGCCTGAGCATCTATAGCCGCGCGGAAGATGCGGCCGAGGGTGCGTCATGGACGCTGCATGCGCAGGGCGTGCTGGGCGAGCCCATCCCAGACGCAGCGCAAGACAGTGATGAGGCAAGTGCACTTGAGGTGTGGCCGCCCGTTGGTGGCGAGCCGATCGATCTGACCGGTCACTATGCGCGGTTGCAAGCGCGAGGCTACGGCTACGGGCCGATGTTCCAGGGGCTGGTGGAAGCCTGGCGCGTTGGCGATGTCGTATACGGACGCGCCGTGCTTGCGGAAGCGCTGTGGCCGTCGGCGGACGAGTACGGCCTGCATCCGGCGCTGCTGGACAGCGCGCTGCATGTGCTGACCCTTGCGCAGGTCGAGGGCCTCGGCGACGGGGCGGTGCTGCTGCCGTTCGAGTGGTCCGAGGTGTCCCTGGTTGCGACCGGTGCGCAGGAATTGCGCATCCGTGCGTCGGTGGCGCGCAGCGGCGAGGGCGAAGCCCTGGCGGTGCTGCAAGTGACCGATGGCAATGGGCGCGCGGTGGTGCGCCTTGGCGGGCTGCGGCTGAGGGAAGCGAGCGATGCGCAGATCCGTGAGGCTGCGCGCAGCGAGGCGCAACATCTGTATCGCCTGGAGTGGCGTCCGGTCGCCTTGAGCGAGGGCGGAGCCGAAGCGCTTGCCCTGCCGCTGATCGTCGGCGGCGACGGCGCGCTGGCGAAGCGTCTCGGTCTTGATCATGTTGACAACATTGCCGCTGTTGTCGCGCGCCTCGACGAAGGCGGAGCGACCCCCGCTCAAATCGTGTTCGATCATCTGTCTGAACCAACAGGCAGCGTACTTGCGGCAACGCATGCGACGGCCGCACGCGGTCTTGCCGAACTGCAGGGGATTTTGAGCGAAGTGCGTCTGAACGAGACGTCGGTGACGTGGCTGACCAAGGGCGCGGTAGCGACAGGTCCCGACGAAGGCGCAGGCGGACTGTCACGGGCGCCGTTGTGGGGATTGGTCCGGAGCGCGCGGGCGGAACATCCCGATCGCCGGCTGCAGCTTGTGGACGTGGATGTGTCGCTTGCGGACGCGGCATTGCTGTCGAAGCTCACGTCGACGACGTCAGAGCCGGAGCTGGCGCTGCGGCGTGGTGCGGTGGTGGCGCCACGGCTGGTTCACGCCGGAGCCGGTGCAGGCGAGCCGCGACGTCTTGCGGCCAGCGGGACGGTGTTGATTACGGGCGGTGTTGGCGAGCTTGGCAGTGAGGTCGCGCGGCACCTGGTTGCTCGCCACGGATTGCGTCATCTGCTGCTGACGTCGCGCCGCGGCATGGCGACGCCCGGAGCGAGTGAACTGGTAGCGGAGCTCAAGGCGCTGGGTGCGCAGACGGTCGAGATTGCAAGTTGCGACGTCTCGGACCGTGCCGCAGTTGGCGCGGTGTTGCGCAGCATCTCGCCGGATCGTCCGTTGACGGGTGTGTTCCATCTTGCAGCTTTGCTGGACGACGGCATCGTGCCGGCGCTCACCGTCGAGCGGCTTGAGCGGGTGCTGCGACCAAAACTCGATGGCGCCTGGCATTTGCACGAGCTGACGGCGGACAAGGATCTCGCCGCGTTCGTGCTGTTCTCGTCGGTGGCAGCCCTCGGCAGCCCGGGGCAGGCGAACTACGCAGCAGCGAACGTGTTCCTGGATGCGCTTGCGGCGGAGCGGCGGCATCGTGGTCTTGCCGGGCAGAGCCTGATGTGGGGCCTGTGGGAGCAGCGCGGCGTCGGCATGACGGCACATCTGGGCCGTGCCGAGCTGATGCGGATGCGCAGGCAAGGCGTGCAGGCGCTGTCGTTGAAGCTCGGGCTGGCGCTGCTGGATGCGGCGCAGGCGCTGCCTGAAGCAGCGCTCATCCCGATCCATCTGGATATCGGTGTGGTGCAGCGCCAGTTCAGCGAAGACGTGCCGGCGCTGTACCGCGCTTTGGTGCGCGGCAGCTTGCGGCGTGCCTCGACATCGAGTGGCGATACGAACGCCTTGCGGGTTCGGCTGGTCGCGCTTGCGAGCGATGCGGAGCGGCAGCAGGCGCTGGTGGAGCTGGCGCAGGAGGAGATCGCGGCAGTGCTGGCGCTCCCGGGTGCCTCGTCGGTGCCGGCGGATGCGCCGCTGAAGGATCTTGGGCTCGACTCGCTGATGGCGGCTGAAATTCGCACCCGCCTGTCGAAGCGGGTCGGGACCAAGCTGCCGACCACGCTGGCCTTCGACTATCCGACCGCACGCGCGATGTCGCGCCTGCTGCTTGAGAAGCTCGAACTCGCTCGTGCACCTGTTCGACAGGAGCCGCGGCGAGCGGCCACCGCATCGGCGTCGGAGTCGATCGCGATTGTTGGGATGAGCTGCCGGACGCCCGGAGGCCCAGTGAGTCCCGAGAGCTATTGGTCACTGCTGGAGCGCGGTGGTGACGGCGTGGGTCCGCTGCCAGGCCGCTGGAGTCGGGACCTGTTGCGTCGTCTGGAAGCGGTGACGGGATGGCTGACGCAGGAGGGCGGTTACGTCGACGCGGTGGAGGATTTCGACGCGGGCTTCTTCGGCATCTCGCCGCGCGAGGCGGTGGAGATGGATCCGCAGCAGCGGCTGACGCTGGAAGCGGTGTGGGAGGCGCTGGAACGCGCGGGCTTGCAACCCGAAGGTCTGAAAGAAAGCCGGACCGGCGTGTATTTGGGCTCGATGGGCAGCGACTATGGCATGCACCGCTCGCTCGAGGAGACGACGATGTGGACGACGACAGGCAAGCTCTCGAGCGTTCTGGCGGGTCGTGTCTCCTATGTGCTGGGCCTCGAGGGCCCGGCGATGACGATCGATACGGCGTGCTCGTCGTCGCTGTCCGCAATGCATCTGGCGTGCACGGCGCTGCGGCAGGGCGAGTGCGATCTCGCGCTGGCGGGCGGTGTGCACGTGATGTGTACCCCAATCGCTTTGGTCAGCATGGGCGCGGGTGCGGTCGCACCCGACGGCCGGAGCAAGAGTTTCTCTGAAGGCGCTGACGGCGCGGGCTGGAGCGAAGGCTGTGGCGTGCTGGTGCTGAAGCGTCAGTCGGATGCGGAACGTGACGGCGACGAGATTCTGGCGCTGATCCGGGGCTCTGCGGTGAACCAGGACGGACGCAGCCAGGGTCTGACGGCGCCCAACGGTCCGAGCCAGCAGCGCGTGATCCGTGCGGCCTTGTCTGCGAGCGGGG
>JAUEPE010000032.1 GCA_030403585.1 Frankia sp. RB7 | reverse complement strand
CAGCCCGGATAGGTAGAATGCGATTAGATCTTGCAGCCACGGCGTGGGAGGTGCGCTCCCTCCCCCGCTTGCGGGGGAGGGCTGGGGAGAGGGTATCTCCGCAACGGGACTGTCCCCCAGAGGAGAGAGCCCCCACCCGGCGCTTCGCGCCGACCTCCCCCGCAAGCGGGAGAGGTGCACCGCCTTCTCGGCTTGCACCGAAGCCGCCTCGCACGAGCGAACGCGGATGACCGTCGCTCCATCGCAACAGTTGCCGGCATTCACCGATGCCAAAGCCTTTCGCGCCTGGCGTTCCGATCCGCCGCAATGGCTGCCGATCGCGCTCGACATCGCGCGCGGCCACGGCATCGACATCAGCTCGCCGCATGTGTTTTCGACCGGCACCAACCTCGTGGTCGGGCTCGGCGAGAAGCTGATCCTGAAAATCTTCCCGCCGCTGCTGCGCGCGCAATTCATCTCCGAGCGTGGCTCGCTGATGCAGCTCAAGGGCCGGCTTCATCTCCCGATCCCCGAGATCGTCGCGGAGGGCGAGCGCGACGGCTGGCTTTATCTCGTCATCACGCGCCTCGCCGGCACGCTTGGCTCGGAAGTGTGGCCGTCATTGCCGGAAGCGCAGAAAGAGCGCGTGCTGCGCCAGATCGGCGAGACCATTGCCGCCGTGCAGCGCGCGCCGCTCGGTCCGCTCGCGCAAATCGAGCCGCGCTGGGATGCGTTCATGCGCACGCAGATGCAGGGTTGCCGTGCGCGGCACACCCGTCTCGGCCTTGCCCCGAAATTCCTGGCCGGCCTCGACGATCTCCTGCGCGACGCGGCAACGCTGATTCCGATGGACGCGCCGCCGGTGATCCTGATCGGCGAATACATTCCAGAAAACTTCCTGCTCGCCTGCCACGACGGCGACTGGTCGCTCGCCGGCCTGTTCGACTTCGGCGACGTGCGCGCGGGATGGCGCGACTACGATCTGCTCGGCCCGAGTGCCTTCATGTCGGCGGGCCGGCCGGGGAGGGTGCGCAACCTGCTCGAAGGTTTTGGCTACGAGAAGCCGGACTACGCGCTGAAGCGGCGCCTGATGGCCTTGATGTTGTTGCATCAGGCCAGTGACCTCAACAGTCACATCTGCATCGAGGGCTGGCAGGAGCAGGCGGACGATCTGGTCGCGCTGCAGGAGTTGATCTGGGCGGAGTGATCGCTAGCAATGACGGCTGGGGAACGATTCGCACACTTAATAGGCTGCAGCGAGAGTCAGTCTATTTGATGAGCAAATGCTCCGCTTTGTATGCAACGCATAAGATCTGAGCGTGGGCGCTCCATCGCCGATTTTTGGGATTTGTTTGCGATATCAGCGCATTAAGGCTCCGCTAACCTCTCATTAAGCTTTGGCACGAACCTTGCGAATCCAGTTCCAACCAGAAACTTTTGAGTTGGAGCATTCCCATGAAGCGCCGCGATTTTCTCAAGTCCGTGTCCGGGTTGGCCGCTGGCGCGGCGCTTCCGGCCGCGCCACAAGTCATCTCCTCCGCCTATGCCGACGCGCGGTCGGAGACGCTGCTGATCGTCTCGGAAGGCGGCCCCAACAATCTCGACATCCACGGCGTCGGCACCAACGTGCCCGGCTATGAAGTGTCCTGGAATTGCTACGACCGGCTGATCAGCCACGAGATGAAGACCGGTCCCGGCGGGGTGCCCTATTACGACCGCGACAAGTTCAAGCCCGAGCTCGCCGAGGAATTCAAGATCGACGACATGTCGGTCACCTTCAAGCTGAAGAAGAACGCCAAATTTCACGACGGCACGCCCGTCACCGCCAAGGACGTGAAGTGGTCGCTCGATCGTGCCGTCAGCGTCGGTGGCTTCCCGACCTTCCAGATGAGCGCAGGCTCGCTGACCAAACCGGAGCAGTTCGTCGTCATCGACGACCACACCGTGCGCGTCGACTTCCTGAAGAAGGACCGGCTGACGGTCCCCGATCTCGCGGTGATCGTGCCCTGCATCGTCAATTCCGAGCTGGTGAAGAAGAACGCCAACGAGAAGGACCCCTGGGGTCTCGAATTCACCAAGCAGCAGACTGCGGGCTCGGGCGCCTACAAGGTGACGAAGTGGACCGCCGGCACCGAAGTGATCATGGAGCGCAACGAGGATTGGGTCGGTGGTCCCTTGCCGAAGATCAAGCGCGTGATCTGGCGCATGGTGCCGCAGGCCGGCAACCGCCGCGCGCTGCTGGAGCGCGGCGACGCCGACATCTCCTACGAACTTCCGAACAAGGATTTCCAGGAGATGAAGGCCAGCGGCAAGCTCAACGTGGTGTCGCTGCCGTTCTCCAACGGCATCCAGTATATCGGCATGAACGTCACCAAGCCGCCGTTCGACAATCCAAAGGTCCGTCAGGCGGTTGCCTACGCGCTGCCCTACCAGAAGATCATGGACGCGGTGATGTTCGGGCTGGCGAACCCGATGTTCGGCGCGGCAAAGGACAAGCCGACCGAAGTCGCCTGGCCGCAGCCGCACAAATACAACACCGACATGGACAAGGCGAAGGCGCTGATGGCGGAGGCGGGCCAAGCGGGCGGTTTCGAGACCACGATCTCGTTCGATCTCAACTTCGCCGGCGTCAACGAGCCGCTCTGCGTGCTGGTGCAGGAGAGCCTCGCCCAGATCGGCATCAAGACCACCATCAACAAGGTGCCCGGCGCCAACTGGCGCACCGAGTTGAACAAGAAGGAGATGCCGCTCTTCACCAACGTGTTCTCGGGCTGGCTCGATTACCCCGAATACTTCTTCTACTGGTGTTATCACGGCAACAATTCCGTCTTCAACACCATGAGCTACAAGTCGGCGGAGATGGACAAGCTGATCGACGGCGCGCGCACCGCGGCCGCGACTGGCGACATGGCGACCTACGACACCGACGTGAAAGGCTTCGTCGATCTCGCCTACACCGACATCCCGCGCATCCCGCTGTACCAGCCCTTCGTCAACGTCGCGATGCAGAAGAATATCTCGGGCTACCAATACTGGTTCCACCGGAGGCTCGATTATCGCGCGATGGCGAAGGGGTGAGAGGGCGAGTGGCGAATGGCGAGTAGCGAATAGGGGGTAACGATGGATACACACGGCAGCGAGCAGCCATTCGCCATTCGCTATTCGCCACTCACCAGCGCGGAGCGCACCCCATGCTGACCATGATCGGCAAGCGCCTGATGTTCGCGATTCCCTCGCTGATCGGGGTCGTCATCGTCACCTTCCTGCTCACGCGCGCGCTGCCGGGTGACCCCGCGGCCTACTTCGCCGGCCCCGCCGCGACCAAGGAGGCGGTCGAGCAGATCCGCAAGAAGCTCGGCCTCGACAAGCCGCTGATCGAGCAGTTCTTCCGCTACACCAACGATCTCGCGCATGGAGATTTCGGCAACTCGCTCACGACAGGCCAGCCGGTAGCGGCCGAAATCCGCAATCGCCTGCCGGCTTCAGCCGAGCTGACGCTGCTCGGCCTGATCGTCTCGATCGTCATCGCCATTCCGCTCGGCGTGCTGGCGGCGACACGGCCGGGATCATGGATCGATCATGTCTGCCGAATAACAACGACGGCCGGCGTCTCGCTGCCGGTGTTCTTCACCGGCCTGGTGCTGGTCTATTTCTTCTACTTCAGGCTCGGCTGGTCACCGGCGCCGCTCGGGCGGCTCGATGTGTTCTACAGCGCGCCGCCGACGGTGACCGGCTTCTACCTGATCGACACGCTGATCGCGCGTGATTTCGAAGCTTTCCGTTCGGCGCTGAGCCAGCTCATTCTACCCGCGACCACGCTCGCGATCTTTTCGCTGGCGCCGATCGCGCGCATGACGCGCGCCTCGATGCTGGCGGTGCTGTCGTCGGAGTTCGTGCGGACCGCGCGCGCCAGCGGACTGCCGCCGGCGACCGTGATCGTCACCTATGCGTTCCGCAACGCGATGCTGCCTGTCATCACCACGCTCAGCATGGTGTTCTCGTTCCTGCTCGGCGCCAATGTGCTGGTGGAAAAAGTGTTCGCCTGGCCCGGCATCGGCTCCTACGCGGTGGAAGCGCTGATCTCGTCGGACTTCGCGCCGGTGCAGGGCTTCGTCCTGACCATGGCGGTGATGTACGTGCTTTTGAATCTGGTGATCGACATTCTCTATGGCGTGATCGATCCACGCGTCAGGCTTGAGGGCTAAACCATGAGCAGTGTCGCGCCAGCCGTTGAACCCGCCGGGCCCGCCCGCACCTCGGGACTCGTCGCAATCCTGGAACAGACCCGCTACGTTCTCGGCGAGAACAAGGTCACGGGCTTTTCCTTCGCCCTGTTGGTCGTCATCCTTCTGGCCGCGATCTTCGGTCCCTATGTGGTGCCGTATGATCCGCTGGCCTCCGACACCGCGGCGGCGTTGAAGGCACCGTCGGCCGCGCACTGGTTTGGCACCGACCAGCTCGGCCGCGACATCTTCAGCCGGGTCGTAGTGGCGACGCGGCTCGATACCTTCATCGCGGTCGCGTCCGTGGTGCTGGTGTTTTTGATGGGTGGTCTTGCCGGCATCGCAGCGGGCTATTTCGGCGGCTGGACCGATCGCATCGTCGGCCGCATCGCCGACACCATCATGGCGTTTCCGCTGTTCGTGCTGGCGATGGGCATTGTCGCCGCGCTGGGCAATACCGTGCAGAACATCATTCTGGCGACCGCCATCGTCAACTTCCCGCTCTATGCCCGCGTCGCGCGCGCCGAGGCCAACGTTCGTCGCAATGCCGGCTTCGTGCAGGCAGCCCGTCTCTCCGGCAACGGCGAATTCCGCATCCTGCTGGTGCACATCCTGCCGAACATCATGCCGATCATGATCGTGCAGATGTCGCTGACCATGGGCTACGCCATCCTCAATGCAGCAGGCCTGTCCTTCATCGGCCTCGGCGTCCGGCCGCCGACCGCGGAGTGGGGCATCATGGTCGCCGAGGGCGCGGGCTTCATGGTCTCGGGCGAATGGTGGATCGCGCTGTTCCCCGGCCTCGCGCTGATGATCGCCGTGTTCTGCTTCAACCTCCTCGGCGACGGCCTGCGCGACATCGTCGATCCCCAGCGGAGGACGTGATGGCCCATTTTCCGCGAAAATTCTCCAATGATTCCAATGTCGTTCTACTGTGCATGGGGTTGTTTTCGAGCTCTTTGAGTGACGAGAGGTCCGCATGACCGCCCAGCCGCTGCTCGACGTCCAGGACCTCACCGTCGAATTCAGCACCCGCCGCGGCATCGTCAAGGCCGTGCAGCACGTCAACATCTCCGTGGCCAAGGGCGAGACGCTCGCCATCGTCGGCGAGTCCGGCTCCGGCAAGTCGGTGACGTCATATGCGGTGATGCGCATCCTCGACCGCGCCGGCAAGATTGCCGAGGGCTCGGTGATGTTCTCCGGCATCGACGTCAAGGCCGCCACCGAAGGCCAGATGCGCGATTTGCGCGGCCGCGAAGTCTCGATGATCTTCCAGAACCCGCGCGCGGCGCTGAACCCGATCCGGAAAGTCGGCGACCAGATCGAGGACGTGCTGCGCACCCATGTGCAGCAGGCGCCGGTCGCCGATCGAGGTGAGAGGGCCATCGAGGCGCTCGAGCAGGTCAAGATCGCCCGTCCGCGCGAGCGCTATCACGCCTATCCGTTCGAGCTGTCGGGCGGCATGTGCCAGCGCGTGGTCATCGCGCTGGCACTCGCCTGCAATCCGCAGCTGCTGATCGCGGACGAGCCGACGACTGGATTGGACGTCACCACCCAGAAGGCGGTGATGGACCTGATCGTCGAGTTGACCAAGCGCAAGGCGATGTCGACCATTCTCATCACCCACGATCTCGGTCTGGCGGCTGCCTATTGCGACCGCGTCGTGGTGATGGAAAAGGGCCGCGTGGTCGAGACCGCCAAGGCCGCCGACATCTTCGCCAACCCGCAGCACCCCTACACCAAGAAGCTGATGCGCGCGACGCCGCGGCTCGGGGTGTCGTTGCGAGATCTGTTGCCGGAGGAAGAGGGAGCGGCACCCGCCGCACCCGTGGAGTCCACCTCGGCCGCTGTCGGAGAGAGCCAGAAGCCTCTCCTGCTCATCGAAAAACTCGTCAAGGAATATCCCCGGCAGGGCGCCACCGCCACGCTCGGAAAGCTGCTCGGCCGCAAGCCGTCCGTGGAGCCGGATGTGTTCCGCGCCGTCGACGGCATCAGCTTCTCGATCGGCCACGGCGAGAGCGTCGGCCTGGTCGGTGAATCCGGCTGCGGCAAATCGACCACGTCGATGATGGTGATGCGGCTGCTCGACCAGACCTCCGGCCTGATCCAGTTCGACGGCGAGGACATCGGCGCCATCGCGCCTGCCTCCTTCGCCCGGCTGCCGCAGCGGAGCCGTATCCAGATGGTGTTCCAGGATCCGACCGACAGCCTCAACCCGCGCTTCACCGCCGTGCGCGCCATCGCCGACCCCATCATGCAACTCGGCGACGTCAGGGGGTGTGACGCGCTCCGCGCCCGCTGCGAGGAGCTGGCCACCATGGTCGGCCTGCCGCACAATCTGCTCGATCGCTTCCCGCACCAGCTCTCCGGCGGCCAGAAGGCCCGCGTCGGCATCGCCCGCGCCATTGCCCTGCACCCGAAGCTCGTCATCCTGGACGAGCCGACGGCGGCGCTGGACGTCTCGGTGCAGGCGGTGGTGCTGAACCTGCTTCAGGACCTGAAAGCGCGGCTAGGTATGAGCTATCTGTTCGTCTCCCATGATTTGAATGTAGTGCGCTTGTTGTGCGATCGTGTCATTGTGATGCGGACGGGGCGGATCGTCGAGGAAGGCTCTTCCGAGAGGGTCCTGAGCGATCCGCAGGACGATTACACCAAGGAGCTGCTGACGGCGATCCCGCATCCGCCGTTGCCGGTACACTGAGAGTGCACTGATTGTTTGGGAGCGTGATGGCCGAGCCGCTGGACGATTATATCGACGCCGTATCGAAGGCGCTGACGCTGCCGGTCGAGGAGGCCTGGCGGCCCGCGGTGCGCGCCAACCTCGAAGTGTCGCTGCGGCTTGGCCGCCTGGTCGACGAATTCGCGCTGCCGGACGAGACCGAGCCGGCGCCGATCTTCACCGCCTGATGCTGCCATGACCGCCAAGCCAGAGATGACGGCCTCCGAGATCGCGAGTGCGGTCGCGCGGGGCAAGATGTCCGCGCTCGATGCCACCGAAGCGGCGCTCGCGCGCATCAAGCAGCACGACGGTGTTTTCAATTCCTTCACCGACCTCACCGACGATCGTGCGCGTGCGAAAGCACGCGCCGTCGATGCCGACATCGCTGCCGGCAAGACGGTCGGCCCGCTCGCCGGCGTGCCCTTCGCGGTGAAGAACCTGTTCGATGTCGCGGGCCTGCCGACGCGGGCCGGCTCGAAGATCAACCGCGACCTCGCACCGTCCAAGCGTGACGCGACCCTGATCGAGCGGATGGAAGCGGCCGGCGCCGTGCTGGTCGGCGCGCTCAACATGGGCGAATACGCCTACGACTTCACCGGCGAGAACGTCCATGACGGTCCCTCGCGCAATCCGCATGACACGACGCGGATGGCCGGCGGCTCCTCCGGCGGCTCCGGCAGCGCCGTCGGCGGCGCGCTGGTTCCGATCGCGCTCGGCTCGGACACCAACGGTTCGATCCGCGTGCCGTCCTCGTTCTGCGGTATTTTTGGTTTGAAGCCGACCTATGGCCGGCTGTCACGGGCGCGCACGTTCCCGTTCGTCGCGAGCCTCGATCATCTCGGTCCGTTCGCACGCTCCGTCACCGATCTCGCGCTCGCCTATGACGCGATGCAGGGGCCAGATGCCGACGACGGTGCCTGCACGACGCGCGGGTTAGAACCGACGCTGCCGTTGCTCGCCAATCCAGTTTCGGATTTGCGGATCGCGATCGCGGGAGGCCACTTTCAGAAGAACGTGTTTCCGGAAGCGGTCGAAGCCGTCAGCCGTGTAGCCAAGGCGCTTGGTGCAACGCGAGTGGTCGATGTGCCCGAAGCCTCACGCGCCCGCGCGGCGGCCTATGTCATCACCACCACCGAAGGCGCCTCGCTGCATCTCGATCGCCTGCGCAAACGCCCGAACGATTTCGATCCCGCCGTGCGCGACCGGCTGATCGCTGGCGCCATGGTGCCGGCGCCGCTGGTCGACCGCGCGCAAAAGTTCCGCCGTTGGTATCGCGCGCAATTCGCCGAGATATTCAAGTCGGTCGACGTGCTGATCGCCCCGGCTACGCCCTGCACCGCGCCAAAGCTCGGCCAGGTCAATTTCAATCTCGACGGCGTCGAGCTGCCGGTGCGCGCCAATATCGGCATCCACACCCAGCCGATCTCGTTCATCGGCTTGCCGGTGGTTGCGGTGCCGGTACCACTCGAGCCGCTGCCGATCGGCGTGCAGATCATCGCCGCGCCCTGGCGCGAGGACATCGCGTTGCGCGTCGCGCACGCATTGGAGAAGATGGGCGTGGTCGCCGCGCCGTCACCAAAAGGATTCTGAGATGGAGATCGATCTCCCCGACGTGATCGCGGAAGTCAAAGCCGCGTTCGACCGCTATGAGCAGGCCCTCGTCACCAACGACGTCGCCGTGCTCGGCGAGCTGTTCCGCAACGATCCCCGCACGCTGCGCTACGGCATCGGCGAGAACCTCTACGGCTATGAGGCGATCTCCGGCTTCCGCGCCGGCCGCTCGCCGGTTGGCCTCAATCGCCGCACCGCGAAGACCGTCATCAGCAGCTATGGCCGTGACGCAGCCGTCGCCTCCACCTTGTTCTATCGCGACACGGCTTCCGGCAAGGTCGGCCGGCAGATGCAGACCTGGATTCGCTTCCCGGAGGGCTGGCGCGTCGTCGCTGCCCATGTCAGCATCATCGACGAGTCGAAAGAGACCTGACCGTATGACGCTTGACGATTTTCCGCCCGGGACGCTGCCGGCCGAACCGGTGGTGCCGCGCGTCGACCGTGCCTCGCCATCGGTACAGAAGGTCACGCGCGCCGAGGAGCTGCGTCTCCAGCTTGCCGACGAGATCGTGCGTGGAACCCTGGCGCCCGGCGCGCCGCTGGACGAGACCGACATCGCAAGGCGGTTCAGTGTCTCGCGCACGCCGGTGCGCGAAGCGCTGCGGCAACTGGTCGCGAGCGGCCTGGTCGAATCGCGCGCCCATCGAGGTGCCGTCGTGGCGCAGCCCTCGGTCGAGCGGCTGACAAGCATGTTCGAGGCGATGGCCGAGCTCGAGGCGCTGTGCGCTGGTCTTGCCGCTGAGCGCATGTCGGCTGCCGAGCGTCACGGCCTGGAGGCCATCCACGAAGAGCTGCGCGTCCTGAGCTACGCCGGCAATCCCGATCGCTTCCACGAGGTCAACGAGCGTTTCCACAACGCGATCTATGCGGGCTCGCAGAACGGCTACATCGCCGAGATCACGCTGGCGACGCGGGTCCGGGTGCAGCCGTTTCGGCGCGCCCAATTCCGCAATCTCGGCCGTCTCGCAAAGTCGCAAGCGGAGCACGACCGTGTCGTCGTCGCTATCATGCGCGGCGACAAGCAGGGTGCTGCGGCGGCGATGCGCGCGCATATCGAGTTGGTGCGCGGGGAGTATGAGATCTACGCGGTGTCGGTGTGATTTCGTAGGTGCCGTAGGGTGGGCAAAGGCGCAAAGCGCCGTGCCCACCATCTATCCGCGATGACGTTGGCATTGGTGGGCACGCTGCGCTTTGCCCACCGAGACCTATGTTGTAGCCGCTTCCGCCATGAACTTCCGCCAGCCGCCAAACGCCGTGATATCCCGCGCCTCGCCCAACACCTCCGGCTCGACGAGAAATCCCTTCAAGCTTCGGCCATCGGCAAGTCGGATCGTACCGATGGCCATCGGCGCAGGGATCGCGTTGACGAATTTTCCGAAGGCCGACGACGACAGCGACCAGATCTCCAGCTCGATCGACGCGCCCTTGCCGGCTTCGACGCGCAGCAGGCCCGGCTTCGGCGGCGTGGTCTGGAGTGCATAGAGCTTGTAGTCCGGCGCTGTCTTCGTCGCTTCGATCAGCTTCCCGTTCAGCGCCTTTAACTCGCCGTTCAGCGCCATGCCGGAGAGATGCGCGCCGACCACGGCGATCGGAATCTCATCGCTGTTGCTCGCCGGAAGCGGTGCGAGCGGCGCCTGTGCACTGCCCTTCGCACCAACCGTCAACTTCGTATCGGCATGAAACACGCGCCCGATGCTCGCAAGCATCGCATCGCGGCCGGCTGATGCCAGCAGCGTGATGCCGAACGGAATGCCGTCCGCGCGCATGGCTGCCGGCACGGCGAGACCGCAGAGGTCGAGCAGATTGACGAAATTGGTGTAGGTGCCGAGCCGGCTGTTGAGCTCGATCGGATTGGCGAGCACCTGCGCGGTCGTATAGGCGGTCGGCGCCGTCGGCAGCACCAGCGCGTCGATATTGATAAAGTTGCGCTCAGCGATCTTGCGCAGGCCCTGCAAGCGGTAGAGCGCCGAGAAAGTTTCGGCTGCCGTGATCCGTGCACCGGCCGCGGTGATCTCGCGCGTCACCGGATGGATTGAGTCCGGGGCCGAGGCGAGCAGATTCTTGATGACGAGATAGCGCTCGGCAACCCAGGGGCCTTCATAGAGCAGCCGCGCCGTCTCGTAAAACGGCTCGAGGTCGAACTCGACCAGCTCGGCGCCGAGCGCGGTCCAGCGCTTCAAGGCTTCGCCGTAAGCGGCTTCCGCCTTCTTGTCGCCGAAGAAGATCAGCTGCCCGTTGCGCGGCACGCCCAGGCGCAGATTTGCCGGGAGGGACGTGATCGCGCCCAGCGGCCGGTCGCGCGAAAACGGATCGGCCTGATCGGGGCCGGCCATCACGGAGAGCGCGAGCGCGGCGTCGTCCACGGTCAACGCAAACACCGAGATGCAATCGAGCGTGCGGCAGGCCGGCACGAGGCCTGCGGTCGAGATCATGCCGAGGCTCGGCTTCAGCCCGACAATGTTGTTGAGCATAGCAGGCACGCGGCCGCTGCCGGCGGTGTCCGTGCCGAGTGACAGCGGCACCAGCCCGGCGCCGACCGCCACAGCTGAGCCCGAGCTCGATCCGCCCGGAATGAGATCCTCACGGATCGAATTCCTGGGAATGCCGTAGGGCGAACGCACGCCGACAAGGCCGGTTGCGAACTGGTCGAGATTGGTCTTGCCGATGATGATCGCGCCCGCCGCGCGCAGCCGCTCGACCGCAGTCGAGTCGTGCGTCGGCGTATAGGAGAAAGCCGGGCAGGCGGCCGTGGTCGGAAATCCGAGCGCGTCGATATTGTCCTTCACGGCGACCGGCACGCCATAAAGCGGCAGGCTGGCGGCGTCCTTCGCGGTCAACTTCTCGGCGTCCGCGATCGCGTCCTTCTCGTTGCGCAGGCTGATGAAGATCGCGGGATCGTTGTAGTCGCGAATGCGCTGATAGGTCCGCGCAACCGTCTGCGCCGGCGTCATTGTTCCCGCGCGATGCGCGGCCGTGATCGCGGCGATCGTTTCAGGCTGCTCAGCCCCCATTTCAGCCTTCATGGCGAGAAAACTCCGGCAACTTGTCTTCACCCGGATTGAAGCAAGCGATGTGCCATTGTGTACATTATCCGGGCAGCGTGGCCGCTCCGGATATTATCGAAAGATCAGCAGCTTGTGGGATTCCTCGATGATCGATTGAGCGGCCGCGCCAAGGCCCCGCTGCGGGCATCTGCCCAAATCATGAGCAGTCCGGATCAGGTGAAGCCACCGAGGATCTGAAGCAGCCGCTCCCGGTTGGCCTTGCCGATCTTCTCCTCGACATGTCGCTCGTGCTCGACGGCGAGCCGCTTGAACTTGGCCAGTGCCGTCTCGCCCTGGGCGGTGAGGTGGAGGGCGTGGGAGCGGCGGTCCGTCTTCGACTTGATCCGCTTTACCAGCTTGCGCTGCTCGAGGCTGTCGAGCAGATGCACCAGCCGGGCCCGTTCGATGCCGAGGCGTTTTGCGACCGCCATCTGCGAAAGCCCGGGATTGGCGCCGATCACCGTCAGTACCGAATATTGTGTCGGCCGGATGTCGACGTCGCCGAGCGTCTTGATGAAATCCTGAAAAATCCAGATCTGGAAGCGCCGCACCGCGTAACCGGCGTGGCCAACCAGCGCGTCCAGCCGGATCTCGTCCGCGTCGATCCGCCGCGCCGCGCCATTGCCGGTGCGTTTGCGGGGGGAAGTTTGTGCTGCGCTGGCTGTCACATCGCGTCTCCTGCCGCACGACCTTAGCGCCTCGACGATCGCAACGGAAGATTGTTGTTGACGACAACAATTGCCATGCTCAACAGTATGGTCAAAGCAGCCCGGAACGAGGCTGCGGTCGATCCCGGACGTCCCGGGCAAGGAGGAAACCATGACGTCAGCCACGCGCGGTGACGCTTCGAGCCTGTTCGCAACGCCGAAGACCGTCGCCGAGCATCGCGCCGACGGCAGCATCGTGTTGCGCTCGGGCGAGCCCTTACGCGACTGCGCGCGCTGCATCGGCGACTGGCTGGAGCATTTTGCGCGGCAGACGCCTGATGCGATCTTCCTCGCCGAGCGTGACAGCGCCGATACACCCTGGGCCACCGTGACTTACGCGGGTGCTCTGCGGCGTGTACGCGCCGCGGCGTCCTGGATCCTGGCGCAGGGGCTCGGCGCGGAGCGCCCTATTGTCATTCTCTCCGACAACAGCATCGACCATGCGTTGCTAGCGCTGGCCGCCCAGCATGTCGGCGTGCCCTCGGCCGCGATATCGCCGGCCTACTCGCTGATGTCCAGGGATTTTGACAAGCTCAAGAGCATGATCGCGCTGCTGGAGCCGGGTGCGATCTATGTCTCCGCAACAAAGCCGTTTGCGGCGGCGCTCGCCGCGATCAAGCCGCTGCACAAGGCACGGATCATCAGCGGCAATGCCGGCGACGCCGACGCGCTTGCCTTTCGCGCCATCGCGGCAACAGCCGAGACGCCCGACGTTGCAAAAGCCTTTGCCGCAGTGACCCCGGACGCGATCGCAAAATTCCTGTTCACCTCGGGATCGACCGGCACGCCCAAGGCGGTCATCAACACCCAGCGCATGCTGACCTCGAGCCAGCAGGCCAAGGCGCAGACCTGGACCTTTCTCGAACAGTCCGACGATCTCGTCATTCTCGACTGGCTGCCCTGGAGCCACACCTTCGGCGCCAACCACAATTTCAATCTGGTGCTGCGCAATGGCGGCTCGCTCTATATCGACGGCGGCAAACCCGCGCCCGGATTGTTTGCGACGTCGCTGGCGAATCTGAAGAACGTGATGCCAACGGTCTATTTCAACGTGCCGCGCGGCTTCGATATGCTGATCGCGGCGCTGCGCGGCGACGACGACCTGCGCCGCCGCTTCTTCAACGAGGTGAAGTTCGCCTTCTATGCCGGCGCAGCATTGCCACAAAATCTGTGGGACGCGCTCGAAGAGCTTTCGATCAAAACTGTTGGTCGTGCGATGCCGATGGTCTCGGCCTGGGGCTCGACCGAGACGTCGCCGCTGGCGACCGACTGCCATTTCCTTGCCGAGCGTTCCGGCAATATCGGCGTGCCGATTCCAGGCACCGAATTGAAGCTCGTCAATTCCGGCGACAAGCTGGAGGTGCGCGTGCGCGGCCCCAACGTCACACCGGGCTACTGGAAGGCGCCCGAGCTGACCAGGCGGGCATTTGACGAGGAAGGGTTTTATCTCATCGGCGACGCCGTGAAGCTTGCGGAGTTCGGCCGGCCGGAACGCGGTTTGTTCTTTGATGGTCGTGTCGCGGAAGATTTCAAGCTCAATTCCGGCACCTGGGTCAGCGTCGGCACGCTGCGCGTCGCCGGCATCGCCGCACTTGCGCCGTTGGCGCAGGACATCGTCGTGACCGGCCATGGTGGCGACGAGGTGCGGTTCCTGGTGATCCCGAACATCGTCGCCTGTCGCGCGCAAGCCGGCCTTGGCGAGAGCGCCGCAGTGAGCGAGGTGATCGGAGATGACAGGGTGAGAAGCGCAATCGCGCTGGGCCTCGCAAAGTTGAAAGCGCAAGGCAGCAACTCCTCCAGTCACGCCACGCGCGCATTGCTGCTCGCCGAGCCGCCGTCGGTCGATGGCGGCGAGATCACTGACAAGGGCTACATCAACCAGCGCGCGGTGTTGACGCTGCGTGTGGATGCGGTGGCGACGCTGAATGACGATGCCTCGACCGAATGGATCGGTCCCTCTCCATGATGCCGACGGGTGCCTTTGGTCCGCACCTTCCATGGTGAGGGCATAGGTTGCCAAGCATGCCGGGCAAGCGTAATAGTTATAAAATATAATCAAATGAGGGAGGCCGCCGTGAGGTCGGGCTTGGTATCGGCAGTCATGCTTGCTGCTGTTTTGGGATCAACTGCATTTGCCCGCGCGGACGGCGAGGCTTGCTCGCCGGTCACGTCAGCCGCGCTCGCCATCTCCGGCGTCGAGATTACGGGATCAAAGACCCAGGACGCCGCCAACGGCCTGCCCAAGCATTGCATCGTGACGGGACTCGCCAACCAGCGCACCGGTGCGGATGGAAAAAACTACGCCATCCAGTTTGAGCTGCGGCTGCCGGCCGAGTGGAACGGGCGCTTCCTGCACCAGGTCAACGGCGGCAATGACGGTGTGGTCGTGCCGGCGCTCGGCGACAAGCCAGACGGCTTTTCCTCCGGCGGCACGGTGCCGCTGGCGCGAGGCTTTGCCGTGTTGTCGTCGGACAGCGGGCATTCCGGCTCCGATCCCGCGAACAAGCCGTTGGGCCTCACCGCGGGCGCAGCCTTCGGTCTCGATCCGCAGGCGCGGCGTGATTATGGCTACGCTGCCGACATGACGCTGTCGCCGGTCGGCAAGGCAATCATTGCCCTGCACTACGGCCGCAAGCCGGATCGCTCCTATATGGCGGGCTGCTCGAACGGCGGACGTCACGCCATGGTCGCGGCCTCGCGCATGCCTGAGAACTATGACGGCTTCCTCGTCGGCGATCCCGGCTTTGACCTGCCGCGCGCCGCGATCCAGCATGCCTGGGACGTGCAGGCCTTCCTGAACGCGGATCCCGACCTGCGCAAATCGATCACGAAGGAGGATGCGCAACTCGTCGCCTCCCGCATCACCGAGGCCTGCGATACGCTCGACGGCGTTAAGGATGGACTGACGGCCAATCTCGCCGCCTGTCAGAAGGCCTTCGATCTCAAGAGCCTCGTTTGCGCGCCGGGGCAGAGCAATGCCTGTCTGTCGGAAGCCAAGGTCGATGCCTTGAAGATCAGCCTTGCCGGGCCGAAGAATTCGAAAGGTGAGGCGCTTTATTCCGACTGGCCGCTCGACGGCGGCATCGGCACCGGTAATTGGCGCGCCTGGAAGGTCGAGAGCCCGGTCGCGCCCTGGAATAATTACCCGATCATCGCCACCATGGGGGCGGCGTCGCTGAACTACATCTTCTCGACGCCGCCGGTCGCAGTTGAAGGCAGCAACGACAGGCTGGTCGATGCGCTCAAGGCCTATGATTTCGACAAGGACGCGCCAAAGATCTTCGCCAAGGACGAAAAGTTCACGGAATCGGCGATGGATTTCATGACGCCGCCTGACGTCGATGATCCCCGGCTCGCCGGCTTGCAGAAAGCCGGCGGCAAGATGGTGATCTATCACGGCCAGGCCGATCCGGTGTTTTCGGTGAATGACACCATCCGCTGGTACGACCGGCTGAACAAGAACATGCAGGGCCACGCCGACGGCGTTGCGCGCCTGTTCACGATTCCCGGCGGCACCCACTGCGGCGGCGGCGTGACGCTGGACAAGTTCGACGCGTTGACCGCGCTGACCGATTGGGTGGAGAAGGGCAAGGCGCCCGAGCGGATCACAGCTTCCGCCAATCCCGCCAATAAGGAAGTTCCGGCGTCGTGGAGCCCGGGCCGTACACGGCCGCTGTGCCCATATCCGACCTACGCAGCCTACTCGGGTCAGGGCGACAGCGAGGACGCCGCGAACTTCGTCTGCAAGGCGCCGTAGCAATCTTCGCCTCTCTCCGCTCATGTCCGGCGAGGCTTGAGCGACGGCGGATGCGGGGCCCGCGTGCAATATGACAATATCCCTGCCGTGATATAGTCTTGGGATTTTTGTTGCCGAAGCAACTAATTTGTGCGAACCGTTCCAGACAAGGATGACGGCGGAGGAACCGCTGCGTCGGATCGGAGGAAACGATGCTCGGCAGAGAGGGGGCCGCGGGCAAGCGCCCGTGCATGCCTGGAGGTGATACCGGATTGCGCCCGGCGCGTGGTCGGTCAGGCCTCGCTGCCGCCGGTCACTGCGCCGAGATTTTCGTGCAAGCGGCGCAGCAGATCGATCAGCACCTCGCGCTCGTCCCTCGACAAACAAGACAAAAGCCGCCGCTCCCGTTCGAACGCCGCGACGATCACCTTGTCATGGGTGGTGCGGCCCTTCGCGGTCAGCGAGATCGAATGGGTGCGGCCGTCGTTCGGATCGGTGCGGATCGACACATGCCCGCGCTTCTCCAGGCCGGCAAGCGTGCGGCTCACCGGACCCTTGTCGAAGCCGATGACGTGGCAGATGCGCGAGGCGGGAATGCCGGGCTCGATCGCCAGCAGCGACATGATCCGCCACTCCGTGACGTTGACGCCGAACTGTCGCTGATAGAACGCGGTCGCGCTGTTAGAGAGCTTGTTGGCGATGAAGGTGATGAACGCCGGGACGTAACGATCGAGATCGAGCGTCGGCCCGACATCAGCGGGCGCAGGCTTTTGGCGGGATCTGGTCGAAGGCGGCATATCGGGAATCTGTCTCGCGGCGTGCCCAAAGACCTAAGGGCAAGCGCCGCCCTTTCACAAGATCAAAATGAGGGAGGACCTTCATGAGCGCACTCGGCTCGACCACAACCGGCGTCCAGCATCTCGACGTCGATCCCTTCGACATGAATTTTTTTGCCGACCCCTATCCCACGCATGAGCTGCTGCGCGAGACAGGGCCGGTCGTCTATCTCGACAGGTGGAAGCTCTATGGCGTGGCGCGCTATGCCGAGGTTCATGCGGTCCTGAACGATCCCGCGACGTTCTGCTCCAGCCGCGGGGTTGGCCTGTCCGACTTCAAGAAGGAGACGCCGTGGCGGCCGCCGAGCCTGATCCTCGAGGCCGATCCACCCGAGCACACCCGCACCCGCGCCGTGCTGTCAAAGGTGCTGTCGCCGACTGTGATGAAAGGGCTGCGCGACCGCTTTGCCGCGGCAGCCGAGAAGCGGGTCGATGTGCTGCTCGAGAAGCGCAGCTTCGATGCGATTGCCGATCTCGCCGAAGCCTACCCGCTCTCCATCTTCCCGGATGCGCTTGGGTTGAAGCCCGAAGGCCGCGATCATCTCATTCCCTATGCGAGCCTGGTGTTCAACGCCTTCGGCCCCCCGAACCAGCTGCGCCAGGACGCGATCGCGCGCTCGGCGCCGCACCAGGCCTATGTCACTGCGCAGTGCCAGCGCGATAATCTCACACCCGGCGGCATCGGCGCCTGCATCCATGCCCATGTCGACGAAGGCGCGATCACAGCGACTGAGGCACCGCTCTTGGTGCGCTCATTGCTTTCTGCCGGCCTCGACACCACCGTCAATGGCATCGGTGCCGCCGTCTATTGCCTGGCTCGCTTCCCCGATCAGTGGCAGCGCCTGCGCAGCGATCTCACGCTCGCGCGCAACGCTTTCGAAGAGGCCGTGCGCTTCGAGAGCCCGGTGCAGACTTTCTTCCGCACCACGACGCGCGAGGTCGAGCTGTCAGGCGCGACCATCGGAGAAGGCGAGAAGGTGCTGATGTTCCTCGCCGCCGCCAACCGTGATCCGCGGCGCTGGGACAAGCCCGACAGTTATGACATCACGCGCCGGACCTCCGGCCATGTCGGCTACGGCTCGGGCATCCACATGTGCGTCGGTCAACTCGTGGCGCGGCTCGAAGGCGAGACGATGCTCTCAGCCTTGGCCCGCCGCATTGCCAGCATCGAGATCACGGGCGAACCGAAGCGCCGCTTCAACAATACGCTGCGCGGGCTCGACAGCCTGCCGGTGACGATCACGCCGATTTGATGCTGTCGGTGGCGAAAACAACAAAGGGGAGGGACCAATGAAGAACCTGAAGTGGACGCTCGCGCTCGCTGCGAGCCTGATCGGCGGCGCCGCGAGCGCCGAGATATCCGACAATGTCGTTCGCGTCGGCGTGCTCAACGACATCTCCGGCATATTTCAGGACACCAATGGGATGGGCTCGGTCGAAGCCGCACGCATGGCGGCCGAGGATTTCAATGGCGGCGGCAAGAACATCAAGGTCGAGATCGTCTATGCCGATCACCAGAACAAGGCCGATGTCGGCAACGCCATCGCGCGCAAATGGCTCGACGTCGAGGGCGTCGACGCCATCGTCGACGTGCCGAATTCGGCGGTCGGCCTCTCCATCAACACGCTGCTGCGCGACAGCCGCATGACGTACCTGGCGTCGTCGACCGCGAGCGCCGATCTCACCGGCAAGGCCTGCTCGCCGAATACCATCCAATGGGTCAACGACACCTGGGCGACCGGCAACACCACGGCCGCGGCGATGATGTCGCGCGGCGGCAAGGACTGGTATTTCCTGACGGTCGACTACGCGCTCGGCAAGGGCATCGAGGCGGAGGCGCAAAAATACATCGAGGGCCACGGCGGCAAGGTGCTCGGCTCCTCAAAACATCCGCTCGGCACCTCCGACTTCGCGTCCTTCCTGCTGCAAGCACAGGGCTCGAAAGCGCAAGTGATCGGGCTCGCGAATGCCGGCGGCGACACCATCAACGCCGTGAAGCAGGCCGCCGAATTTGGTATTCAGCAGGGCGGCCAGAAGCTCGTCGCCTTCCTGCTCTTCATCAACGACGTTCACGGCATGGGCCTCAAGGTCGCGCAGGGCCTTCAGCTCATGGAGGCCTTTTACTGGGACATGAACGACGACACCCGCGCCTTTGCAAAACGGTTCGCAGCGCGCCCCGGCATGAACGGCAAGATGCCGAGCGGCAACCAGGCCGGCGTCTATGCGTCCACGCTCGCTTTTCTCAACGCAGTCGCGGCGACCGGTAGCGACAATGCCAAGGACGTCGTGCCCGAGATGAAGAAATTCAAAGGCAAAGACAGACTGTTCGGCGACACAGCGATCCGCCAGGACGGTCGCGTCGTGCATCCGATGTATCTGTTCGAGGTGAAGAAGCCGGAGGAGTCGAAATATCCGTACGACTATTACAAGCTGGTCTCGACGATTCCGGCGGAACAGGCGTTTCGCCCGATGGCGGAGGGTGGGTGTGAGTTGATGAAGTAGGTGCCGCGAGCGCTGTTTTTCACCTCTCCCCGCTTGCGGGGAGAGGTCGGATCGCTCTTGCGATCCGGGTGAGGGGGTACAGGTCTCGCGAATATCTCATCTGCGGAAAGAGGCCCCTCACCCCGCCCCTCTCCCCGTAAGAACGGGGAGAGGGAGAAGAAGCATCACCCCACCACCTTACTACTCCCCTGCGTAATCAACCGAGCCGCGCGCTGGTCGCGGGCGTAGATCCAGAGCCAGCTCAGCGCGACGCTGAGGCGGTGGCGCAAGCCGATCAGGAAGTAGATGTGGGCGATGCCCCATATCCACCACGCGATGGTACCGCGCAGTTTGATGTGACCGAAATCGATCACGGCGAGCCGTTTGCCGATCTGCGCGAGGCTGCCCGAGTGCTTGTAGCGGAACGCTCCCTTGTTCTCGCCGCGCAGCCGCGCCTTGATGGTTTCGGCGACGTGACGTCCCTGCTGCTTCGCGGCCGGCGCGATGCCGGGCACCGGCTTGCCTTCCCAGGCGTTGATGTTGATGGTGTCGCCGATCGCAAAAATCTCGGGATGGCCGGGGATGGTGAGATCGTCTTCGACCTGCACGCGCCCGGCGCGATCGGCCGGTGCGCCCAGCCATTCGGCGGCCGGAGAGGCCCGCACGCCGGCGGCCCAGATTCGTGTCTTGGCCTCGAGCAGCCTGCCGCCGAACACGACGCCCTCACGATTGATCTCGGTGACGGCTTGCCCCAGCACGACCTCGACGCCGATCTTTTCCAGCGAGGCCTGCGCATAGGCCGAGAGGTCGTCGGGAAAACCCGCCAGGACGCGCGGTCCGGCTTCGATCAGCACGACGCGCGCCTTCGTCGTGTCGATGTTGCGGAAATCTGCGGGCAGCGTGTGATGCGCCATCTCGGCAATGGTGCCGGCAAGCTCGACGCCGGTCGGGCCGGCGCCGACGATGACAAAGGTCAACCGCGCCGCGCGCTTGGCCGGGTCGGTCTCGCGCTCGGCGCGCTCGAACGCGACCAGGATATGCCGGCGCAGCGTGGTCGCGTCTTCCAGCGTCTTCAGCCCTGGCGCCCACGTCTCCCACTCGTCGTGGCCGAAATAGGCGTGGCGCGCGCCGGTGGCGAGCACCAGCGTGTCGTAGGGCACCTCGCTGCCGTCGTCGATCAGTACGCTGCGCCTGTTGGCATCGACGCCGCTGACGGTCGCAAACAGCGTCGTCACCTCGCGCCGGTCGCGCATGAGATGGCGGACCGGCCACGCGATCTCGTTGGTTGCGAGCGAGGCGGTGGCCACCTGATAGAGCAGTGGCTGAAACAGGTGATGGTTGCGGCGGTCGATCAGCGTGATCTCGACCGGTGCGCCCGCCAGCCGGTGGGTCGTCTCCAGCCCGCCGAAGCCGGCGCCGACGATGACGACGCGATGCGGTGTCGTGGTCATGATGTACCCTCGAATCTCGCTGCTGCTCTCACTCATTTAAGGTCGAATTGGGCGCCGCGGTCCAATAGCCCCCATCAATCGTGGAATAGGCAGCGTGTATCGATATTCTCCGCGAAAAAGCGCCGCAGCATCCGTCTAAGTAAGTAGAATTATATTTCTTGCTATCGGCGATTGGAGCGAAATATGGTGCAGGGGCTGGCGCTGAGCCATTGGCGGCGCGACAGATTTTGCGTTCTAGTGAGACAGACCTGGGGGCGGCGATCACCCCGTTTCCGGGATCAATAATAAGGAGGGGAGTGGTTATGAGGACGGCATTCTGGCTGGCGGGCGCAGCGGCGCTGGTTCTGGCAAATCCGGCATTCGCCGGCGACACCATCAAGATCGGTTTCGTCTCGACCTTCAGCGGCCCGACCGCCGTGATCGGCAACGACATGCGCAACTCCTTCGAGCTTGCGCTCGATCACATGGGCCGCAAGATGGACGGCAAGCCGGTCGAGGTGATCTACGAGGACGACGGGCAGAAGCCTGATGTCGGCAAGCAGAAGACCGAAAAACTGGTGCAGTCCGACAAGGTCGATTTCATCGTCGGCTACATCTGGTCCAACGTTTTTCTCGCCTCGCTCAAGACCGCAGTGGACTCGCAGACCTTTATGATCTCGGCTAACGCCGGCCCGTCGCAGGTCGCGGGCGACCTCTGTTCGCCCTACGTGTTCTCCACCTCGTGGCAGAACGATCAGACCCCCGCCGCCATGGGCCTCTACATGAACCAGAAGGGCGTCAAGAGCGTGTTCCTGATCGGCCCGAACTATGCGGCCGGCAAGGACATGCTCGCGGGCCTGAAGAGCACGTTCAAGGGTGAGGTCAAGGGCGAGGAGTATACGGTCTGGCCGAGCCAGCTCGACTTCTCTGCCGAGCTCTCCAAGGCACGTGCCTCGGGTGCCGAGTCGATCTTCGTGTTCTATCCCGGTGCGGCCGGTGTGCAGTTCCTCAATCAATATGCGCAGGCCGGCTTGAAGAGCACGATGCCGCTCTACACGGCGTTCACCGTCGACGAGCTGTCGCTGCCGCTGCAGAAGGAGAACGCGCTCGGCGTGCCCGGCGCACAGGAATGGGTCAACGACCTCCCCAACGAGCAGAACAAGCGCTTCGTCGCCGACTACCGCAAGAAGTACACCGGCCTGCGCCCGACCTATTACGGCGCGCAAGCCTATGATGCGGCCCAGCTCATCAACAGCGCGGTGGTCGCGGTCAAGGGCGACACCAGCAAGAAGGACGCGATGAAGGCCGAGATGGAGAAGGCCAACATCAAGTCGCTGCGCGGCCCCTTCAAGTTCGGCAACAACCACATCCCGGTGCAGAACTTCTACCTGCAGGACGTGGTCAAGGACGGCGAAGGCCAGCTCTCGCTGAAGACGGTGGCGACCATCGTCGAGAACGACCAGGATCGCTTCCACGACAAGTGCCCGATGAAGTAGACACAAGCGACGTTGCCCCTTCTCCCCCTGCGGGAGAAGGTGGCGCGAAGCGCCGGATGAGGGGTATCTCTCCGCGAAGTAAATTCCATCGAGTTTGTGGAGAGGTACCCCTCACCCGTCTCGCCGCTTCTCGGCGAGCCACCGTCTCGCACAAGGGGGGAGGGGAAGATCGAGCCTACACCCGCGGCATGCTCACAGGCCGCACCTCGCGAGACTGCGCCGCGAGCCTGATCCCCGCATTCGCCGCGCCAAATCCCTGGTAATTCCGTCGCTCCACGATCTCGAAGAAGAACCGCTCGTCGAAAATGTGCGTGTAAACCTGGAAGAATTCACCATCGCCCTCGCGGTCGTAGAGGATGTGGTTGGCGCGGAGCCTGGCCATGACGTCGGGGGCGAGGTCGTATTTGGCTTCGATGTCGTCGTAGTAATTGTCGGGGATGTCGAGGAAGTCCGCACCGCGGGCGCGCATCGCGGCGACGGTGGCAAAGATGTCCGTGCACGAGAATGCGATGTGCTGTACGCCCGAGCCGAAAAACTCCGAGATGAAGCGCGCCGGCAGCGTGCGGTTGGCGGAAGAGCCGTTGAGCACGAAGCGCAGGCTCTGGTCGGCATTGATGACGGCCTGGCTCTGCACCAGGCCTCTGGGGTCGGCGATCTCCATCTGCGGCAGGCGCTTGAGGTCGAGGATGCCGGTGTAGAACAGCAACCAGGAGAGCATCTCGTCATAAGGCATCGACTGCGCGATGTGGTCGATGGCGAGCAGCGCATCCGCGCTTGCATCGCTCGCAATCGGCGCAAAATCCGTGTCCCAGTTCTTGCCGGCCTGGTCGAGGAAATAAAGCAGGCTACCGCCGACGCCGTGGATCGCGGGGATCTCCAGTTCGCCCGGCCCGACCGGCTGGTAGAAGGTGCGCGCCTTCAGCGTTTCGGCCCGCTGCATCGCAAGGCCGGCATTATCGACGTCGAGTGCGATGGCGCAAACGCCGGGGCCATGCGTGACGTAATGCGAATGCGCAAAACCGTCGGTCTCGGAATTGATGACGAGCTCGACCTTGCCCTGCGACCAGCGCTCCACCGCCTTGCTGCGATGTTTGCCGGTCTCGCGGAAGCCGAGCTGCGAGAACAGATGCGCGAGCTCGCTAGCCTTGGTCTCGTTGACTGCGAACTCGATGAAGCCCGTGCCGCTGCTCTTGGCCTTCGGCGCCAAGGGTTCGCCGACCAGCTTTGGCCAATCCGGGGCGAGCTGGTCCTGCAACAGGATCAGCGAGCGCAGGCCGTCCACCGCAGTCTGCGCCGCCGAGCCGGCGCGGAACTGGTCGTTGAAGATCTCCAGCGACCACGGACCGGAATAACCGGTCGCCGCGATCGCCTGCATGAACTCGCCGACCGGCAGATCGCCCTGGCCGGGGAAGGAGCGGAAGTGCCGGCTCCATGACAGGATGTCGAGCTCGAGCCTTGGCGCGTCGGCCAGCTGCACCAGAAAGATCTTGTCGCCGGGGATCGAGGCCATCGCCCGCACCGGGAAGCCCGGCGCCAGTGCGTGAAAGCTGTCGAGGATGACGCCGATCGCGGGATGATCGGCGCGTCGTACGATCTCCCAGGCGTCGCGATAATCGTTGACATGCCGGCCCCAGGCCAGCGCCTCGTAGCCGACGCGCAAAGACCGCTTGGCGGCGCGATCGCCGAGCTCGCGAAAATCATCGGCGGCGCGGTCGATGCCGCCGAGCGAGTGAGGAGAGACGTTGGAGCAGATCAGCAGCAAATCGGTGCCGAGCTCCTGCATCAGATCGAATTTACGCTCGGCCCGGGCGAAATTGCGCGAGCGCTGCGGCTCCGGCATGCCCTCGAAATCGCGGAACGGTTGAAATGCGCAGATCTCGATGTTGAGGTCCTTGCAGAGATTTGCGATGTCGCGCGGGCCTGATCCGAACGACAACAGGTCGTTCTCGAAGATCTCGACCGCCTCGAAGCCGGCGGATGCGATCGCGCGAAGTTTTTCGTCCAGCGCCCCCGAGAGGGAAACTGTTGCGATCGAACGCTTGGTCATGCTGCCTGCTCCATGATTTGGCCCGGCGATATTTTTTGGCCCGTGCGTGCGGCCTGGCTGACGGCTTCGACGACCGCGAGCGTTCCCATCGCATCTTCGATCGGGATCAGCGGTTGTTCGTGGCGTTTGATGACCGCGCAGAAATGCCGGAGCTGCTCGGCCAATGGATCGAATGCCGGCGGCGCGATGGTCTCGCGCGACAGCTGCGCATACCAGCCCGGCTCTCGCGCATAGGACCACAGCTCCATATTCGGCACGGCCAGCGAGCCCGCGGTGCCGGAGAAGATGTAACAGGGCTGATCCTGCTTCGGGTACGCAGCGTTCTCGCCCGAGGTCAACTCCCAGCTCCACGGCGCCGGCGTTGCGTCCGACACGGTCACCGTTCCCAGCGCGCCGTTGGCGAAGCGCAGCAACAATGCGGCGGTGTCCTCGGTAGCGAAGCCGCGAACCCTGTTCGAGGTCAGCGCCTGCACCTCGGTGATCTCGCCGCAGATGAAGCGGAGATTGTCGATGTCGTGGATGAGGTTGATCAGCAGCGGGCCGCCCCCGTGTTCACGCCGCCACGCTACATCAAAGTAGTCGTCGGGCTTCTTCAGGAGCCACAGGCCGACCACGGCTGTGAGCTGACCGAGCTTGCCGGTCGTCACCGTTTCGCGCGCGGCCTTTATGATCGGATTGTGCCGACGGTGATGACCGACGAGCATCGGCACACCGGTTCGTCTGACCGCCGCGCACGGGCGCTGCGCGGCAGCGACCGTGTCGGTCACCGGCTTCTCGATCAGCGAGGACACGCCAGCCTGCGCACAGTCGAGTGCCATCTGGAAATGCAGCGCGTTCGGCGAGGCAATGATCAGGCCATCCGGCTTCTCGTCCGCCAATAGCGTGCGGTGATCCGCGTGCCAGGGCGTGTTACGCGCCTGCGCGAACTCTTTCGCGGTAGGCGAGGGGTCAGCAATGCCGGCCAGCACGCAATCCGGCGAAGCGTCGATCAGTTCGATATGGCGACGGCCGATCAGGCCGGCGCCGGCTATTGCGATGCGCATTGGCGCGCTCATGCCGCACTCTCCTCCATGGCTCCCCCGAGGAAGAGCTGGCCGATCCTTGGATCGTTCAAAATACGCTCCGCCTTGTCGATCATGCGGGTCTGGCCGAGCTCGAGCACGATGCCGATGTCCGATATCTCCAGCGCCGAACGCGCGTTCTGCTCGATCATCAGGATAGTGACGCCGCGGTCACGCAGGCTCTTCAGAATATCGAAGGTCTGTTGCACCATCAGCGGCGACAGGCCGATCGAAGGTTCGTCGATCAGCACCAACTTTGGCTCGAGCAGCAGCGAACGGGCGATCTCGAGTTGCTTCTGCTCGCCGCCGGAGAGCGTCGAGGCCTGCTGCGTCGATTTGCGCCGCAGCGCCGGGAACAGGTCGAGCGCGGCCTCGATGCGCATCGGCAGGTCGATGCCTTTCCCGGCCGAGACCCCGCCAAGCTCGATGTTGCTGCGGACCGAGAGCTCCGGGAAAATGTTGCGGCCTTGCGGTACGTAGCAGATGCTGGCGGTGAGCAGCGCGCGCTGGCTCAAATTGGTGACGTCGCGGCCGGCAAAATTGATCTTGCCCTCGCGCAGCTTCAAGAGGCCGAAGATCGCCTTGAACACGGTCGATTTGCCGGCGCCGTTGGGGCCGATGATCGTGGTGATGGTCGCCGGCGGCACCGAAAATGTAGTGCCGTTCAGGATCGTCATCTTGCCGTAGCCGCCGACGAGGTTGTGAACCGAGAGGATCGGATCGCTCATGGCTCGCTTTCCCTAATGTCCGAGATAGGCTTCGATTACGGCGGGGTTTTTCCGGACCTCGTCCGGTCGCCCCATCGCCAGCACTTTGCCTTCCGCCATCACCATCACGCGCGAGCACAGCGACATCACGAACTCCATGTTGTGCTCGATCACGACGAAGGTGGCGTTCTTCTCACGGTTGATCGCAACCAGTCGTTCCTTCAGATCCGTCAGCATCGATGGGTTGACGCCGCCGGCGGGCTCGTCGAGCAGCACCAGGCGCGGGCCGCCCATGAAGGCCATGGCCGCATCGAGCAGCTTCTGCTGGCCGTAGGAGAGGCCGCCGGCAGGCTCGGACGCGAGATGATCGAGCTTGAAGAAGCCGATCATCTGGTTGGCGACCTCCGTCAGCCCGGCGTCGGAGCGGCCGACGAGGCGCGAGGCCATGTTGCCCTGATGCTCTTGGCCTGCGAGGATCAGATTCTCGCGCACCGAGAGTTTTGGAAACACCTGCAGGAGCTGGAAGGTACGGCTGACGCCGAGTTTGTTCAGCTCGGAGGGGCGCAGGCCGGTGACGACCTTGCCGTCGAGCTTGACCTCGCCACCCGTCGGCGTGAGCTGGCCGAGGATGCAGTTGAACAAGGTCGACTTGCCGCAGCCGTTCGGGCCGATCAGGCCGAGGATCTCGCCCTCGCGCACGTCGAACGAGACGCCGTCGACCGCAGTGATGCCGCCAAAGCTCTTCTTGATGTCGGTGACTTCGAGGACCGCACTCATTGCGCCGTCTCCAGGCGAGACTTCGCGACGGCGCGCAGCGCGGAGGCCGCCTTGGTGCGGCGCTCGGCGAGGTAGCGGTCGAGGATTCCCAGGATGCCCGTTGGCGACCAGATCAGAAGCCCCATCACCGCGATCGCATAGAGCATCAGATAATAGCCCTCCGTGAAGCGCAGCCATTCCGGCAGCAGCACCGCGATCATCGCCCCCAGGAAAGGACCGAAGTAAAAGCCGGCGCCGCCGACGATCACCATCATCAGGAGATCGAGCGAGAGCGACAGGTTGAACGGCACCGGGTCGATATATTGCGTCAGCGGCGCATAGAGCGCGCCCGCGACGCCGCCGAGTGCCGAGCCGATCGCAAAGGCCATCAGCGTGTAGCGGCGGGTGTCGATGCCGAGCGATTGCGCCCGCAGCGGATTTTCCCGCAGGGCCATGAAGGCTCGGCCCCAAGGCGAGCGAATCAGCCACCATACCGCCAGCGACACGATCGCGAGCGAGCCGAGGCAGACATAGTAGAATGGCAGCGGCTTGTTGGTCGCGATGCCGAAGAGATGCGGCCGCGGAATGTTGGAGATGCCGTAGATGCCGCCGGTGAGCCAGCTCTCGTTGCGGAACACCAGGAAGGCCAGGGTCGAGAAGGCGAGCGTGACGAAGGCAAGGTAGTGGTGCTGTACGCGCAGTGCGGGATAGCCGAGCACCCAGCCGACGCAGAAGCTCAGCACGATCGCAACCGGGATCGCGGCCGGCAGCGGCCAGCCATGGGTTGTCATGATCGCTGAAGCATAGGCGCCGATGCCGACAAAAGCGCCCTGCGCCAGCGAGACCTGGCCGGCATAGCCCAGCGTGAGGTTGAGGCCTATCGCGGCGATCGTCATCACCGCCCACTGGCTCAGGATGAACAGGCCGTAGCGGTTGAAGTTCATGGGAATGACGATCAGGCCCGCGATGATGATGAGGCTGAGCGCGATCTTTACGGGTTTGGCAAAACGGCTCATACCGTGCGCTCCTCGGCGCGGCCGAGCAGGCCTTGCGGCCGGAGCAGGATGACTGCGATCAGGAAGATCATCGGCACGGCGGCGCGGTACTGCGTCGAGATGTAGGCGGCCGCGAGATTGTCGAGCACGCCGATCAGCAGGCCGCCGGCGATCGCGCCGCGTACCTGGTTGAAGCCGCCGACGATCGCGGCGATGAAGGCGGCCTGGCCCAGCACTTCACCGCTCGAAAACTTTGCCAGATAGATCGGCGTGATCAGCAGCGAGGCCAGCGCGACCAGGAAGGCGTTGATCAGGAAGGTCAGCAGGATCATGCGCTCGACGGGGACGCCGATGATGCGCGCAACCGTCGGGTTTTGCGCTGCCGCCTGCATCTGGTGGCCGAGCGAGGTGCGGTTGAGCAGCGTCGTCAGGCCGAACACGGCAAGGATGGCGACGACGAGCACGCCGATGCTTTGCAGCGAGACGGCGTGGCCGAGGATGGAGATGTCGCCGGTCGGCACGATCGACGGAAAGGGCGAAGCCTCCGCGCTGAAGAACTGCTTGACGGCCTCCTTGATGCCGATTGCCAGCGCCATGGTGGCGATTGCGAGCGGCAGCACGCCATGGCGCATCATCGGATCGACCAGCAGCATCTTGAAGGCCAGCCCAAGCAGGATCATCGACAAGAGGATACCAAGGATGATCGCGAGCCAGAACGGCGCGCCGGCATGCATCGCCGCCAGCATCAGAAACGCCGGCAGCATCACGAACTCGCCCTGTGCGAAATTGATGGTCTGCGAGGTCTGCCACAGCAGCGTGAAGCCGACTGCAACCAGCGCATAGATCGCGCCAGTGGCCAGTCCCGCGACCAGAAGATCGAACAGATTGGACATTTTCCCCTCTCGCCGCTCTGTCTTCGTCCATCGCCCCGCGAAGATCGGGGCGATGGAGAAGGGCAGAACGCCTCACTTCATCTTCGGCAGCACCTGCTTCACGACCTGCTTGCCTTCGACCACTTCGACCAGAAAACTCTGGCGATCGATGTCGCCATTCGCATCGAAGGTAACGTCCATCAAAATGCCCGGCTCGTCCGCGGCTTTGATCGTCAGGCCATGCAGCGTGTCGGCGAAGGCCTTGGAATCAACCTTGCCCATCTTCTCGGTGGTGGCCTTCACCATGTAGACGGCGAGGTAGCCCTTCAGGCCGTTGTGATCAGGAACGTAATTGTACTTCTTCGAGAAGCGATCTCGGAAACCCTTGATCAGATCGACCGGGGCATCCGTGGTGAGGCCGACATGGCCACGCGCGCCGTTGGCGGCGTCGCCGGCGAGCTCGATCACCTTCTGGCCGATCAGCGTGGTCTCGCCCATCAGCGGCGCGGTGACGCCCTGACGCTTCAGCTCCTTGAGAATGCGCGCACTCTCTTCTTCGTTCAGATAGACGAACACGGCGTCGGGATTGGCGGCCTTGATCTTGCCGACGTCGGCGGCGAAATCGGCTTGTCCCGCTTCGGTCGAGAGATCGGCGACGACCTTGGAGCCGAGCCGCTCCAGTTCCTTGATCACGACGTCGCGCCCGCCGCGGCCAAAGTCATTGTTGACCCAGACCACCGCGACCGACTTCGCCTTCATGTCGTCGTGGATGTATTTTGCGACCTTCGGCATCGAGGACTGCTGGCCGAACGAGGTGCGGAACAGGAACTTGTTGCCGGCCTGGGTCAGCTCGGCGGCTTCGCCGCCCATGATCTGCGTAATGCCGGCTTCGGCTGCGAGCGGGGCAGTGACTTTCACCGAGCCGGAATAGCCGGGTCCGAGCAGCACATAGGGCTCGGCGTCGAGCGCCTTCTGCACCTGCGCGCGCGCCACGCCAGGGTTGGACTGCGAGTCGGCATGGGTGACTTCAAGCTTGCGGCCGAGCACGCCTCCCTTGGCATTGATCTCCTCGATCGCGAGGTCGATGCCGTTCTTCCAGTTGGTGCCGACGGTGGCGCCGCCACCCGAGAGTTCGGCGACGTCGGCAAGCTTGATCGCCTGTGCAAAGGCACCCGTGGTCGTGATTGCGGTGAGCAGTGCGCCCACCAGTAGCGTTGATTTCATCGTCCTCTCCTCCCGTCCCAATTTTGCAAGCGGCCTTGTGTCCGGCCGCCTCGCCTCAAGCTGCCAGGTAGGCGGCGCTGCGCGCGGCCATCACGGCGTCAAAAGCCTCTCCCATGACTTCGGTCGATGGAGCAATGCCTGTGAACAGTTCGAAGGCGTCGGCAGCCTGGTAGATCGCAAGCTCGCGCCCGGTCATGATCCGCGCGCCCGTCTCCTGCGCTGCGCCAAGGAGCGGCGTGATCAGCGGCGAATAGACGGCGTCGGCGACCCACAGGTTTTCGCGCAGCAGCGCGGGCGGGACCGGGGTGTCCCGGTTCGGCAGCATGCCGACCGGCGTGCCGTTGACCAGGCCGGTTGCGCCGTCGAGCGCGTCCTCGACGCTTGAGGCGACCCGCGCGCCGCCATGCTTGCTCAGCAGCGCGGCGAGTTTTTCGGCCCGCGCCGGCTCGCTGTCGAAGATGCGGAGGTCAGCCACCTTCAGGCTCGCCAGCGCAAAGGCGATCGCCTTGCCGACGCCGCCGGTGCCGATCACGGCCACTGCATTTCCGGACGGCGCCAGCAGCGGCTTGACCGCGCGCGCAAAGCCGGTGGTGTCGGTATTGTGGCCGATCAGGCGGCCATCCTTGACGACGACGGTGTTGACCGCGGCCATGGTGGCCGCAGTCGTGGCCAGCTCGTCGAGCAGCGGGACCACCGCCTCCTTGTAGGGGAACGTGACGTTGACGCCGGCAAAGCCGAGCCGCCGCACGCCCTCGAGCATCATGCGGAGCCCGTTCGCATCGGCGCCGGCGATCTCGATGAGCTGGTAATGGCCGCGCAGGCCGAGCGCCTCGGCGGCGCGCTCATGCATGGCGGGGGAGGCGGAATGGGCGATCGGCGCGCCGATCAGGCCGGTCAGAAGTTTTTTGGGGGCGATGGGTCCGCGGCTAGACATGATCCACTATCGTCTCTTGAGGAGCGCGTTGAAGTCCGGCCATTAGCGGGGAAATCCGCGCCATTCCAAGGGGGACGATAGTCTTTCCCCTGCCTAACACAATTACCCTTTTATCCAGCAAACCTAACATAATGTTATTTCTTCCGCCCGCGCCCCGAGGCGGCCCTGCCGTTGCCGCGGGAAGGCTCGACCGCGCGCATCTCGGCGCGCAAGGACTCGATGAAATACTCGACATGGAGCGAGAGCGGCGCGCCGCGCTTGACCGCAATATAGGTGTCGAACCGGGTCGGCTCGGTGATCTTGATCAGCTCGATGCCGGGGTAGCCGCCATGGGCCACCGTGAACTGGTCGATGATGGCAATGCCGAGCCCCGCCTTCACCAACGCGCAGACCGTGGTGCCGAACCGCGCGCGGATGGTGATGTTGTACGCCAGCCGGTTGCGCGCAAAAATCTCGGCCATGATCCGGCCGTAAGGATCGTTCGGATCGATGCCGATCAGCGGATAGCGGGTGATCTCGGCGGCGGAGACCTGCTTGCGGCCGGCAAGCTCGTGGCCGGGCGGCACGATGCAATAGAGTTCGCCCGAGGCGAGCGGCATGAAGTCGAGCCCGGAATGCTCCAACCGGTAGCTCATCGCCACGCACTCGCCGCGGCCGAGCAGGAGATAGTCGATCGCTTCCTCGAGTTTGAGGATGTTGATGTCGATGCCGAGATCGGGATAGCGGCGGCGGACGCGCTCGATTGCGCGGGGTACCATCACCTGCGAGATGCTCGGCACCGAGCCGATGCGCAGTTCCGACAATCCGCCGCGGCCGATCTTGGAGATGATCTCGGAGAGGTCGTCGACCTTCTTGTAGACGCCGTTGATCTGCTCGAAAATGTTCTCGGCTTCCGGCGTCGGGAAATAGCGGCCGTTCTGGCGCTGGAAGAAGCGGATGCCGAGCGAGCGCTCGGTGTATTTGACCAGCCGGCTGATCCCCGGTGCCGACACGTTCAACAGCTTCGCCGCGCCGCCAATGGTGCCCGTCACCATCACGGCACGGATCACTTCAACCTGGCGCAGCGTCATCATGGTCCTGGCATCCGAAAGAGATCCTGGCGGCGATCATCTCACGACAGCCGTGATGTCATCCAGCGGCAAGTGTGACTTTAGTGGGAGATGGAGGAGGGCAGGTAAATTAGCAGTCAGGGTGTTTTGACCAAAAGCAGTGCGCTCAAATCGAAAGGCATCTTCGCGCGATCGGGTTGCATCGGCGCCGTCTGCTGCACCTGCGTGCTATCTCGCAGGATTTTCCGGTGAGGCACTGTCGACGAGCTTGGGGCGCTCGCTTTGCAGCACGTCGCGCGCGAACTCGATGATCTTCTGCTTGTTGGCCGTGTCGCGCACGGCGAAAAACACGCGGTTCAATTCCAGGCCGAGCACGCTGTTGAGCGCGATGTTCTCATCTTCCATCGTGGCTTTCCCGCTCTAGACGCCATAGGTGTAACTTGACGTCACTTCCTCCACAAGTAGATTAAATCTTCGGTGCCGGTGCCACGCCGGGAAATTACGGGCGCGGTGAATTGAGGCGGTCCCCAAAGACGTGCTATACGGAACGGCGAGGGTCAGGGAACGCACCGATGTCCGCCGTGGATTATGGCCGGGAAGCGCTGGACTTCATCGAAGGGCTGGGAGCCTATCGCAAGGTTCCTGACGCCATGGACGCCCTCGCGCTCGCGTTCGGCCGCTATGGCTTCGAGCACATCATCGTCACCGGATTGCCGAATCCCGATCAGCGCTTTTCCCAGATGGTGCTGGCCAAGAAGTGGCCGGCGGAGTGGTTCAGCCTCTACACCGAAAAGAGCTACGACCGCGTCGATCCCGTGATCAGGAAGTGCCGCCAGACGGTCAACCCGTTCGAATGGTCGGAAGCGCCTTATGATGCGGAGCAGGAGCCGGGCGCGGTGGAGGTGATGCGGCGCGCCGCCGATTTCCGCATGTCGCGCGGTTTCGTCGTGCCGATCCACGGCTTGACCGGTTATGAGGCCGGCGTCTCGCTCGGCGGGGTTCATCTCGATCTCAATGCCCGCAGCAAGCCGGCCCTGCATTTGATCGCGATGTACGGCTTCGACCACATTCGCCGTCTGCTCGCGCCGTCGCCGCATCCGTCGGCGCGCCTGACCCCGCGCGAGCGGGAAGTGATCGCCTGGGCGTCGCAGGGCAAGTCCGCCTGGGAGATCGGCGAGATCCTGAACATTACACAGCGCACCGCGGAAGAGCATCTTGCAACCGCTGCGCGCAAGCTCGGCGCCGTCAACCGGACGCATGCGGTCGCGATCGCGATCCGCCAAAGAATCATCAATCCCTGAAACCTTCGCCTACTGGGAAATTTCCCAATGGTAGGTCTGGCCGTTTTCGCTGACGCTGCCCCCATTTCAAGCCATGGGGGAATTCATGATTCATGTCATTTCTGCCGAGAACCGGCACCTCTACGAAGACGTCCTCGAGCAGCATTTCCGGGTACGCCACGAGATTTTCGTCGAAGAACGGAAATGGGAGGGGCTGCGCAAGCCCGACAGCCGCGAGATCGACGTCTATGACAACGAGGACGCGATCTATTTGCTGGCTCTCGAGAACCGCCGCGTGCTCGGCGGCTCCCGCCTGTATCCGACCACCAAGCCGACCATGATGAGCGAGGTCTTCCCCCATCTCGCCGCGGTGCGAGGCTGCCCGGTCGATCCGCAGATCTGGGAATGGTCGCGCTTCTTCGTGACGCGCGAGCGTCGCGACGGCGCGTTCAATCTGCAACTGATGGCGGCGGCGCAGGAGTTCTGCCTCGACCAGGGCATCGAGCGGTTGTGCCTCGTCATGGAGACGTGGTGGCTGCCTCGCTTCCACGACATCGGCTTCGTCGTCACGCCGCTCGGATTGCCGGCGCTGGTCGAGGACTCCTGGACCATGGCCGCGACCATCGAGATCCGCCAGGAATCACTCAACGTCGTGCGCGACCGGATCGGGGTGAAGAGCCTCGTCCAGCAGGACGGACCGCGTCTCGACTGCATCGCCCGTGCCAACCTCTGCGGCCGCACCGCCGCCCAACGAAAGAGCGCCTGAGATGTCGAACCTGATGCGAGACAGCCAGATCATGGCGCAAACCAAGGACGAGAATCTCGGCTACATGTCCGACATGGCGCTCGAGCTGGCGCAGATGGCCGAAGACACCGGGTTGGCGACGCTCGCCTACCTGTTCCGGATGGCGGCGCTGGAGGCCTCGACGGCCAACAACGAACTCAGCGAGCCGGATGATCTCCCCCGCCAGATCACGTCGCACTAGAAATATCTTCATTCCGACAAGCCGCGCACCCCCTCCCCGGCAACCGGGGGAGGGTGATCGTTTGGGTGCGGCAGGCTGACCCACCCTGCGCGGCAGTCTTCTTGCAAGGCCGGGTTGGCCTGATTTTGATCGCATGCACCGGCATGCAACAAAGTGCATGTCTGGCGCGGAATCGCTCTTGCCTCGGAACGATACTGCCATTACCCATTTTTCCGCCTTGTAGAGGCAGGGGGAGCTCTTTCACTGATGGCGACTGTGTTCGAACATCGGCGCGCGTCCGTATGCGCCTGAAAGAGTTTTGATGCTGCTCGTCGTCGAACAGTTCTTGAACGGATTGCAGTTCGGCATGCTGCTGTTCCTGCTCGCCGCCGGCCTGACGCTGGTGTTCGGGATCATGGATCTCGTCAACCTCGCGCACGGCTCGCTCTACATGATGGGCGCCTATTTCGCCGCGACCTTCGCGGCGTGGACCGGCAGCTTCCTGCTCGGCGCGCTGCTGGCGTTGGGTGCTACTCTCGTGCTCGGCATCGTGCTCGAAATGTCGGCGCTGCGGCATCTCTATGGGCGCGACCATCTCGACCACGTGCTCGCGACCTTCGGCCTGATCCTGTTCTTCAATGAAGCCGTGCGGCTGATCTGGGGCCCGGCGGGCCTGGCGCTGCCGCTGCCGGCCTGGCTCACGGTGCCGGTGCCGATCCTGCCGGGCATTCACTATCCGGCGTACCGCCTCGCCATCATCGTCGTCGCGCTGCTGGTGGCGCTGTTGCTCTATCTCGGCGTGATGCGCACCCGCATCGGCATGCTGATCCGCGCCGGCGCCTCCAACCGCGAGATGATCGGTGCGCTCGGCATCAACATCAAGCTGCTCTACACGCTGGTGTTCGGGCTCGGCGCGGCGCTCGCAGGGCTGGCCGGCATGATGCAGGCGCCGATCCTCACCGTGCAGATCGGCATGGGTGAGAACATCCTCATCCTTGCCTTCGTCATCATCGTGATCGGCGGCATCGGCTCGATCCGCGGCGCGTTCCTCGCTGCGATCTTCGTCGGCATGATCGACACGCTCGGCCGCGCCTTCCTGCCCAATCTGCTGCGGCAGGTGTTGAGTGGCGCCGCTGCCTCCACCGCCGCACCCGCGCTCTCGTCCATGCTGATCTACCTGCTGATGGCGATCGTGCTGGTGGTGCGGCCGGAGGGGCTGTTTCCGGCCAACCGTCGATGAAAGCTTTCTCGGTGAGCAAGGCCGTCACGGCCCTGATGCTGGTGGGCCTCGTGCTGCTGCCGCTCTATTCGTACCTGTCCGGCAACATCTTCATCATGACGCTGTTCACCCGCATCGTCATCCTGGCGCTGGCGGCGGCGAGCCTCAACCTCATCATGGGGTTTGGCGGCATGATGAGTTTTGGCCACGCCGCCTATCTCGGCATCGGCGGTTACGCCGTCGGCATGCTGGCGCAGGAAGGCGTGGGCTCCGGCTTCATCCAGTTTCCCGTCGCGATCGCGGCATCTGCGATCTATGCGCTGGTGATCGGCGCGCTCTCTCTGCGCACCCGCGGCGTCTATTTCATCATGATCACGCTCGCCTTCGCGCAGATGGCCTATTACGTCGCCTCGGGCCTCGCACGTTATGGCGGCGATGACGGCTTGACCGTCTACAAGCGCAGCGACTTCTCCGGCCTGATCAACCTGTCGAACCGCACGCAGTTCTATTATCTCTGCCTGACCTGCCTGTTCGCGGTGATCTTCCTGATCTGGCGCATCGTCAATTCCCGCTTCGGCCTGGTCGTGCAGGGCCTGCGTTCCAACGAGCAGCGCATGCAGGCGATCGGCTTCCCGGCAAAACGCTACCAGCTGGTCTGCTTCGTCATTTCCGGCATGATGTGCGGCCTTGCCGGCGCGCTGCTCGCCAACAACACCGATTTCGTCAGCCCGGCCGTGATGTACTGGACCCGCTCCGGCGACCTCATGGTGATGGTGATCCTGGGCGGCATGGGCACGCTGTTCGGCCCTGTCATGGGCGCAGTGGTCTATCTGCTGCTGGAGGAGTTTCTGTCGCAGATCACCGAATATTGGGCGCTGATCATGGGCCCGCTGCTGCTGCTGATCGTGCTGTTCGGTCGTGGCGGCATCATGGGCCTGCTGGGGAGGCTCAATCGTGGCTGAACCGCTGCTCCGCGTCGAAAATCTGGTGCGCCGTTTCGGCGGCATCACCGCGACGGATAACGTCTCGTTGGACGTTGCCGCGGGCGAGCTGCACGCCATCATCGGCCCGAACGGCGCCGGCAAGACCACGCTCATCAGCCAGCTCACGGGGCATCTCGAGCCGCATTCCGGCAGCGTCTCGCTGGGTGGGCGCGACATCACCTATCTGCCGGCCTATCGCCGCTGCGCGCTGGGTCTTGCACGTTCGTTCCAGATCACCTCGCTGCTGTTCGACTTCACCGCCGCGGACAATGTCGCGCTGGCGGCGCAGGCGCATGCGGGCCACTCGTTCCGCTTCTTCGCCAATGCGCGGAAAGAAAAAGGCCTGCGCGACACCGCGCATGCCGCGCTCGACCGCGTCGGCCTGTTGCATCGTGCCGACGTCGTGGTGAACAGGCTCAGCCATGGCGAACGGCGTGAGCTCGAGCTTGCAGTCGCACTCGCGAGTAAACCGAAACTTTTGCTGCTCGATGAACCGATGGCAGGCCTCGGCGTCACCGAGTCCCAACGCATGGTGAAGCTGCTCCAGGAGCTGCGCAAAGAGGTCTCGATCGTGCTGGTCGAGCACGACATGCCGGCGGTGTTCGCGCTCGCCGACCGCATCTCGGTGCTGGTCTATGGCCGCGTCATCGCCTCCGGCGATCCCGCCGCGATCCGCGCCAACGATGACGTCAAGCGCGCCTATCTCGGCGACCAGCACGTGGTGACGCACCATGTCTGATACGCTGCTCGACGTCGACGGCATCGAGACCTGCTACGGCCTCAGCCAGGTGCTGTTCGGCCTGTCGCTATCGATCAAGCCCGGCGAGATGGTCTCGCTGATGGGCCGCAACGGCATGGGCAAGACCACCACGATCCGCACGATCATGGGCCTGACGCCGGCGCGCGCCGGCAGCATCCGCTTTGCGGATACAGAAGTGCGGCAGCTTCCGTCGTACCGGATCGCCAAGCTCGGGATTGGTCTCGTGCCCGAAGGCCGCCAGATTTTTCCGAACCTCACCGTGCGCGAAAATCTGGTCGCGGCCGCGGCCGATCGCTTCAACAGCGCCAATCCCTGGACGCTCGCTGCGATCTACGTGCTGTTCCCGCGCCTTGCCGAGCGCGCCGCCAACATGGGCAACCAGCTCTCCGGCGGCGAGCAGCAGATGCTCGCCATCGGCCGCGCGCTGATGACCAATCCAAAGCTCCTAATCCTGGATGAAGCGACCGAGGGGCTGGCGCCGCTGATTCGTGAGGAGATCTGGAACTGCCTGTCGCTCCTGAAGAGCCGCGGACAGTCGATCCTGGTCGTCGACAAGAACGTCGACCACCTCGCCCGCATCTGCGACCGCCACTTCATCATCGAGCGCGGCAAGACCGTGTGGAGCGGCACGTCGGATGAGCTGATGGCCGAGCCGGATCTGCAGCATAAGTATTTGGGGATTTGAGTTCCCGCTCTCGCCTCGTCATTACGAGCAAAGCAAAGCAATCCAGAATCCCTCAGCGGAGGCTGTCTGGATTGCTTCGTCGCACCAGCGCAAAATTGCTTTGCAATTTTGTCGCGGGCTCCTCGCATTGACGGAGAGAGAGCCGGAGCCTCTCACCAATAAATCCCGTGCCGATGCAGTTCGCGGATCACGCGCGCTTCGGTGGACGATTCGCGGTGCTTCGGCTTGGCCGTTTCCGCGGTCGGCCGCGCGGGCGTTGCCGCCGGCGCTATCGCGGTTTGCGCTTGTGCCGCCGGCGGCGTTGAAGCCTGCGTCGTGGTCGCCGTCTGCACATTCGCCGGCGACGTTGCGGTCGGAGCCTGTGTGGCTTGCGGCGGAGCCGTGGTTGCCGGCTGCTCGGTCGCCTGGCTCGCATTGGTCCCAGCGAGGCTCAAGCTGCGCGAACCGCCGGCATAAGCCTGGCCCGCCAGCAATGATATCGCCGCGATCAGGATCAGCTTGCGCATCGAAACCTCCTTCTGTTTGGTCAATCCATCTGACCTGACTTGCCGTCAGCGGGTGAGGCGATGCAGCCCGATCTCGACCAGAGTGGTCCGGCAGGACAGGCGGTAGATCAGGCTGAACAATTGACCCAACATGATCGAACTCCATTGTTGATCATCCGGCGCAACGATAGCCCTCGCGTCCTTCCGGCCGTTTTCGCGGCTTCAGGAAAACGGCTTCGTTCGGGACCGGCGTGATGTCGTCGGAACTGCGCTGACGAAGTCGTCTCACAGGGGTGTGAGGCGTGTCCCCGCCGAAGCCCGAGAGACCTCTCGGGTTGACGCCGGGAAAATATCGGGATACCCCTCTATTTGGATATAGTGGGATATCCCGGTATTGGGGGTGAGATGGCCGAGCAAGAGCTTCCTGTCATGGAGCGGAATCGCTGCAATTGCGCGGCGCTGCGCAAGGCGTCACGCCACATGACGCTGTTCTACGACGCCGCGCTGGAGCCCTCGGGCCTTCGTTCGACGCAATTCGCGATGCTGACCGAGATTCATCGACGCGGTGACGCCGCGCCCGCGATCGGCGATCTCGCCGAGGCGCTGGTCATGGACCAGTCCACCATCGGCCAGAATTTGCGCCCGCTTCAGCGCGACGGCCTCGTCACCCTGGAGCGCGATGAGGCCGATCGACGTAGCCGCCTGGTCAAGCTGACGCGGGCGGGACGTTCGCGTCTGGCCGATGCACGGCCGCTCTGGCTCGCGGCGCAGGAGAAATTCGAAGACGGTTTTGGCAAGCGTGCCGCCGCCGAGCTGCGCAACCAGTTGGTGGGCATTGCCGGGGATCCGTCGCTGGTCCCCGAGCGGGCTGAGTTGCAGAAACAAAAGGCATAAGCCATGAACAATATTGAACGCGGCAACTTCGCCCGTGCGGTGCCGCTCGACGATCTCTCGCTGCGGCCCAAGCCTGCCCGTCCGTCGACGTCGCCAAACTTGGTGCTGGCGATCGTCTGCGTCGGCATCTGCCTTGCCAATCTCGACCTCTTCATCGTCAACGTCGCGCTCCCCAGCATTGGGCAGGACTTCAAGGGCGCCTCGCTCGACGACATGTCGTGGGTGCTGAACGGCTACGCCATCGCCTATGCAGCCCTGCTGGTGTTCTTCGGGCGGCTGGCCGAGCGTCATCGCAGAAACCTCAGCTTCCTGCTCGGCGTCGGCCTCTTTACGGTGGCGTCCGCCGCCTGCGCCGCCGCCAACAATGTCGGCATGCTCACCGCGTTTCGCATCGTGCAGGCCGCAGGCGCCGCGCTGATGACGCCGACCTCGCTCGGCCTGCTGCTGGCGGTGTTCGCGCCGGAGAAACGCGGCGGCGCGGTGCGAACCTGGACCGCGATCGGAGGCCTCGCCGCAGCACTCGGACCTGTCGTCGGCGGCGTCCTCGTTGCGGTCAACTGGCGCTGGATCTTCTTCGTCAACGTCCCGATCGGCCTCGTCGCCATGGTGATCGGCTGGTGGAAGCTGCCGGAGATCGAAGGTCATGACGCGCCCCGGCCCAAATTCTTCGATGCGGCGTTGGTGACGGGCGGCATCGGCGCGCTCGTCTTCGCCATCGTCAAGGTCAGCGACTGGGGCTTTCGCGCGCCGGCCATCGGTTACAGCTTTGCGGCCGCTGCCGTCCTGTTGGCGCTGTTCGTCTGGCGCTGCCTGCGCACTGAAAATCCCTTTGTCGATCCGGCGCTGTTTCGCATCCGTCCCTTCACCGGGGCTGCCCTGGTGATGGCGCCTTATTCGGCGGCCTTCGGCGCCATGTTGCTCTCCGTGGCTCTGTGGGAGCAGACGGCATGGGGATGGTCGGCGTTGCAGACCGGGCTTGCGATCGCGCCGGGGCCGCTGATGGTGCCGATCACCTCGCTGCTGTTTGCCGGTCGCCTGATTGCGCGTTTCGGCGCCGCGCCCGTCGTCACCGCCGGCATTGCGGTGTTCGCGGCAGGCCTCATCGCCTGGGCGACTCTGATCGGTCCGGAGCCGAACATGGCGTTCGTGATCATGGGCATGATCCCGACCGGCATTGGTGTCGGCTTGACCTTCCCGACCCTGATGGGCGTCAGCGCCGCAGGCCTGCCGCCGTCGTCCTTCGCGACCGGCTCCGGCGTGATCAACATGATCCGCCAGGCCTCGCTCGCGGTCGGCGTCGCGATCTTCGTCGCCATCATCGGCTCGCCTTCATCCTTGCCGGAGCGCCTCGTGGCGTTCCAGCGCGGCTGGTGGGTGATGGTCGCGATCGTCACGCTCGGCCTTGTGCCGACCTATCTCTACCTCAGGCAGAAGCCGAAGGCGCCGTAACCGAGCGGTCAGAACATCTCGAAATACTCGCGATGTTCCCAATCGGTCACCTCCGCGAGGAAGCGGTCGATCTCGGCGTTTTTGATGTGGGTGTAATAGTCGATGAACTCCGCGCCGAATTTTTCGCGGAAGAACGGATCCTCCTTCACCGCGGAGACCGCATCGCGCAGCGACTTCGGCAATAGCGGCGCCTCGGTCTCGTAGGGCGTGTCGGCCGAGGGGCCGGGATCGAGCTCGCGGTCGACACCGTCGAGGCCTGAGAGGATCTGGGCGGCCATGTAGAGATAGGGATTGGCGGCGGGCTCGCCGACGCGGTTTTCCAGGCGCGTGGCGGCATCGCCCGCGCCACCGAGCACGCGGATCATCACGCCGCGATTGTCGCGGCCCCAGATCGCGCGGTCCGGCGCCAGCGAATAGGAGCGGTAGCGCTTGTAACCGTTGATGGTCGGCGTGGTGAACACGGTGGCCGCACGGGCGTGATCGAGCAGGCCGGCGAGCCAGGCGCGGCCGAATTCACTCAGCGGCGCGGCACCTTCCTTCGCCGTGAACTGGTTCTCGCCGCTCGCGCGCGAGACGACCGACTGATGCAAATGCCAGCCGCTCGCGACCAGGTTCGGCAGTTTCGGCCGGCACATGAACGTGGCGTGATAGCCGTGGCGGCGCGCGATCTGCTTCACGGCGCTGCGAAACAGCACCATGTTGTCTGCGGGCTCCAGCCCCTTTTTCGGAGCGAAGGTGAATTCGCACTGGCTCGGCCCGAACTCGACCTCGACGGAGCGTAAGGGGAGCCCGAGCGCGACAATGTCGCGTCGTAAAGTCTCGAGCACCGGCTCCATCTGATCAAAACGCTGCTCGGTGAGGTATTGATAGCCGTGAGAGAGTAGGCTCACTGATGGAGGTGTGCCGGGCTGCCCGGCATCCTCGGGCCGCATATGCGGATCATCGAGCTTGAAGATATGGAATTCGACCTCGAGGCCGGCGACGAAATCGTGGCCGCGGCTGCCGAGCTCGTCGAGCACCTTGCGATAAAGCCCGCGGGTCGCGAACGGCACCGGGCGGCCGTTGTTGAAATAGAGATCGCAGAGAACCCAGCCCGTGGCCGGCGCCCACGGCAGCACGCGAAACGTGGTGGGATCGGCGACCATCAGTACGTCGGCCGCGCCCTCCATCTCCTTCACACCGAACCCGCCGCCCGCGGTGAACACCGGAAACACCGTGCGATGCGACGTGTCCTTGGCGAGCATGGTGGTGGTGATGGAGCAACCGCTTTCCAGCGAGGCGATCGCCTCGGAGGCGATGATGGTCTTGCCGCGCAAAATGCCGTGCTGGTCGGGGAAGGCGAGGCGGATGACCTCGAGATTCTTTTCCTCGACGACGCGGCGCATGCGCGCTGCGGCGTCGTTCTGCTCATCCGACCACAGCGCATGACGCGCGACGAAAGTCACTGTGATTGCTCCTCGGTCATGATGCTCGACGGGTGCAAGACGCCTGCCACATGCCCCGTCATTGCGAGGAGCTCTTGCGACGAAGCAATCCAGAGTCTTTCCGCGGAGGCAGTCTGGATTGCTTCGCTGCGCTCGCAATGACGAAGGGGAGGCCGTGCACGAACCTCACTCCGCCGCCGTCAGCCGATGCACGTTGTCGGCAATCTCCTTCGGCACCGGCGCGGTCCACGGCGCGCCGCGGCGGCGCTTGACGTCGACTTCCATCCAGTAGGTCTCCCAGCCCCGCGTCGGCCCGATGCCGTCCATCGTGGCCGGTCCCTGGATGCTGCGCGCATTGGTCTCATCCAGGAACAGCATCGGCTTCTCGCCGACGCCGACCTTCTCGATCTCCTGCCGCAGCAGGCGGCGATATTGCACGATCGCCTTGTCGCTCGAGCCGAGATGCTCCTTGGTACGGTCCTGGATCGCGCCCATCGATTCCACCGCCCACTGGTCGTGGACGTTGATGTCATTGCCCATGCCGGTGTAGGTCGCGATCTGCTGCTCGTGCGGATCGAAGCCGTAATCGTTGCCGCGGTTCTTCCGCGAGACGTAGTCGGGCAGCTCGTAGAGCTCGAGCCGCTGCTCGCGCATCTTCTTCTTGTCGACCGGGTTCGAATAGCTGGTGAAGATCGCGTACCAGTAGCAGTTCTCGTCGTCGATCGGCACGTGCCACTGCGTGATCGTCATCTCCGTGCTCATGGGGATGACGAAGCCATGCGGGAACAGCTGGTTGGTGACGCGCACATGGGTGCGCTCCTCGTCGATCTCGCGCAGCGTGATCAGCCGCAGACCGTATTCGGTGTGCTCGACATTGATGATCGGGCGGTCGTATTCGCGCAGGATCTTTGTCATCGGCAGATCACTGCCGGCCGAAGCGCCGCGGAACTGCTTGCCGTAGGCGGTGGAGGTGTCCTCGTCCTCGAAGAAGCGATGCAGATAGGAGGCGTGCGCGGGATCGATGCCGACCTCCAGCGCCTGCAGCCAGTTGCAGGCCATGTGGCCCTTGAACGCGAAAGTATGCGTGCCAGGTGCGACGAAACAGTCGATCTCAGGAAATGCCGGCGGTTCACCCTCGCCCAGATAAGCCCAGAGGATGCCGCTCTTCTCCACCACGGGATAGGAGCGCTGGCGAATGTTCTGGCAGAGTTTTGAATCCTTCGGCTCGGCCGGCGTCTCGATACACTGGCCGGTCGCGTCGAACAGCCAGCCATGGAAGGCGCAGCGCAGGCCGCCATGTTCGAGCCGTCCGAAGGCGAGGTCGGCGCCGCGATGGGCGCAATGACGATCGATCAGTCCGTAGCGCCCGGTCTCGTCGCGAAACAGCACCAGGTTCTCGCCGAGCAGCTTGACGGGACGGATCGGCCGTTCGCCTTCCAACTCGTCGACCAGGGCCGCCGGCTGCCAGTAGCTCCGCATCAGTCTGCCGCACGGGTCTTTCGGCCCGGTGCGGGTGATCAGGTCGTTCTGCTCCTGGCTCATCATGGCGGTCGCGTCCTTTTTCGCAAGGGGCGTTTTGTTCGCCTATTGAACGAATGGGCGAATTATGACATGCCTAGGAAAGGCAGCAAGCACTATTTTGCAGGACTATCCCGACCCCATGCCCAAGCCAAAGCGGAGCGAGACTGACGAGCGCGCGACGGATTTCGTCGAAGCCCTCGATCGCGGCCTGCGCCTCTTGCAATGCTTCGGCACCAACTCAGGCCCGATGACGCTGAGCGATCTCGCTCGCGCCGCCGAATTGCCGCGCGCCACGGCGCGGCGCATGCTGTTCACGCTCCAGCGCGGCGGCTTTGTCAGTGGCGACGGAAAACTGTTCTCGCTAACGCCGCATGTGCTGACGCTGGCGGCCTCCTATCTGCGCTCCAACCAGCTCGTCACGGTCTTGCAGCCTGTGCTCGATCGCGTCGCGACCGCGGCCAACGAAATCTCCTCGCTCGCGGTGCTCGACGGCGACGATGTCGTGTTCATCGCCCGCAGCAGCCCGGCACGGATGTTCTCCGGCGGATTGGAGATCGGCTATCGGTTGCCGGCGTTCTGCACCTCGGTCGGCCGTGCCATGCTCGGCCAGCTCGACGATGCCGATCTGCTCGCGCGCCTGAAAAAAATGAAGCGCGAGGCTCTGACGCCGGAGACGGTAACCGATTCCAAGACGCTACTCGCAAGCATCGCTGCTGATCGCGCGCAGGGCTATTCACTGGTCGATCGCGAGGCCGAGCCGCATTTCCGCTCGATCTCGGTGCCGGTGCGTCGTTACGACAATGTGATTGTCGCCGCCATCAACATGGGCGCCCATGTCGATCGCGTGCCGACGCAGGAACTGATCGAGCGGTTTTTGCCGCTGCTGCGCGAGGGGGCGGAGTCGGTACGTTCGCAGTTGTTGTAGCCCGGACGCGCTGCGCGACACCACCCCGTCACCGCTTGCGTCGAGCCGCTATCGCTTTTGCAAGCGGCGATGCTGCGCTAGGCTGGGTCGAACCGAGGCGGGGAGTGGCTGCGTGCTGAAATGGTGTGCCCATTGCCAGCAGTTCATTGGCGAGATGCCGCCGCATGCGGATCTCGGCATCACGCATGGGCTGTGCCGGAAATGCGCGGGGGAGAAGCCGGATCTGCTCAGCGGCGACGAATATGCCCATGCGGTCGCACTGAGGGACATTTTTCAGTCGCTGTTTTCCGCCGGGCGCAGGAGCGATTTCGACGCGGCCGGGCCGTTGGTCGACGACGCCATCGCCGCGCATTGCCGGCCGGTCGACATTCTCGTCGGCATGATCGCGCCGATGCTCTACGAGATCGGCAACGCCTGGGAGCAAGGTACGCTCACTGTCGAAGGCGAGCACGAATTCACCACCTTCGCCGAACGGGTGATTGATCTCGTCGAGGCCAGAATCAAGCGGGCGTGGTCGCAACCGGAGCGGTCTGTTGGCGACGGCTGCTATTTCCTGATGAACGCGCCGGGCAATACTCATTCTGTCGGCATTCGCATCCTCGGCCTCTGGCTGCAGGACCAGGGATGGCGCACGCGCCACGTCGACGATCGCACGGTCCTTGATGCCTTGTCCGAACCTTCGCTTGCGGGCGAATCCAGGACGCTGCTGGTCTCGATCGCGCTGCCCGAACAGGGCGATGCCGTCACCGCGCTCGTCGAACGCGTGCAGGCGCTGCCCGCGCCTCACCGTCCCAACATCGTGCTCGGCGGCTATGCCGTTAAAACCGGCCGGGTGCCGCCGATCCCGGGCGTGACGCTCGCGCCCGATATCAGCGCGCTCGGCCTCGACTAAATCCGCTCACTGCCGGTTGCGCATCCAGTCGGCAAGCCCGGATATCGCGCGGTCGAGGTCCTGCCGTGCGGCGCTATCTGTCACCGTCTCCTCCATCGCGCCGCGCATGCACAGCAGCCAAGCATCGCGCTCGGCGTCGCCGATGGCAAAGCCGATATGCCGTTGCCGCAGTCGCGGATGGCCTTTCTCCGGAGAGTAGAGCTTTGGGCCGCCCGTCCATTCGGTGAGATAGCGCTTCAGCACGTCCCTGATCAGGCCAAGATCGTCCGCATGCATCGCGCGGATGACTTTTGCTTCCGGCAGCGTGTCCATGCGGTCGTAGAAGCGGTCGACCAGAAGGTCGATCGTGGCCCTGCCGCCGACCCGCTCGAACATGGAGGTGGTGACGTCGCTGTCGGTCATCGTTGGTCCCAAAATTGCTATTGGGCTTTGATATATGTTGTTGGAGGTCGCGCAAAAGCCCCGCTGTCGTCCCGGACAAGCGCGCCCTTAGGCGCGCCGATCCGGGACCCATAACCACAGGGAGAAGTTTTGCGAAGATTGGTCATTCGGGATTACCAGCGACCACAATCGATGGATCACGCGATATGGGTCCCTGCGTTCCAGGCTGTGTGAAAAGTCGGCGCTGTCATCTTGAGCTAGAATCAAATTCTTTCGCGGACGCTTCAGAGAAAGGAGTCTTCTCGCGAGACGCTGATAAACGATGCGGCATAGAGTCTTATTCTATGGAGTCTTGCCGCGATCGACTTTTCACACCGCCTGGTTCGCAGGGACGACAGCGGAGCGCTTGGACGTAGCGAGGGACTGACCCGTCTACAGCGCCACGCTCCGCAGCCCGAAGCTGCGCGCTTCGTTCTGCAGCACCGGCCGCACCGCATCGATCAACCTTGCAGCCGCCGCATCGACCGACAGCCCCGCCGTATCCACCACCGCCGTCGCGCGCGCATAGAGCGGCTCGCGGCTGAGTAAGATGTTGCGCAGCTCGGCCATGGCGGAGCGGTCATCCGCCATCGGGCGCAGATCGCCCTGGCGGCGGACGCGGGCCATGTGCTCCTCGGGCTCGGCCTTCAGCCAGATCGTGTAGAACGACGACAGGATCTGGTCGAAGGTCAAAGGCTCCGAGACGATGCCGCCGCCGGTTGCCAGCACCATCAGCTCGTTGCGCGCGAGCAGCTGCTGCAGCGCGGCCTGCTCCATGCGGCGAAAGCCTTCCTGGCCGTAGAGCGCGATGATCTCGGCGACCGAGAGGCCGTTCTGCTGCTCGACCTCCTTGTTGAGCTCGACAAAGCTCCAGCCGATCTTTTTCGCCAGCATCCGCCCCAGCGTCGATTTGCCGGCGCCGCGCAGGCCGATCAGCGCGATGCCGCAGAACGGCGCGCGTCGGGGCGCGGAGGCACTGCCGCCGACGAGCAGGTCCTTGGCTTGCGCGATCTGCGCCGGTGTCGCCTTGCGCAGCAGATCGCGAAACATCTGCCAGTCCGGCGTCGGATCGGCGCTAGGCAGCAGGTCTTCGAGGTGCGCACCCATCGCGTCGGACACGCGGCGGAGCAGTACGATCGAGACGTTACCCTTGCCGCTCTCGAGCTGCGCGATGTAGCGCTCGGAAATTCCTGATACCTTGGCGAGCACCTTGCGCGACATGCCGCGCAGCGCGCGCATGGTGCGGACGCGTTGGCCGAGCTGTTCGAGAAAGCGGGATTCGGCGTCGGGACTGTCGGTCATGAGCCTTCTTTAGCGAATGCCTTCCTTAAAAGACGTCCTGCGGCGCGCTTTAGTGAAACATAATGCCTGCTGGCATTGACAGCAAGCTGTCGCAGTGTCTTTCTATGAATTATAATTCTAAATTCGGGGGAGACGACCGTGAGCGAGGGATCCTACAACGCGGTGACCTGGCTGCTCGACCGTAACGTCGAGGAGGGCCGGGGCGACAAGCTCGTCTTCGACGACACTGTTTCCCGGCTCACTTATGGCGAACTCCAGCGCGAGACGCGCCGCGCCGCCAACATGCTGCGCCGTCTCGGCGTCCGCCGCGAGGAGCGCGTGGCGATGATCATGCTGGATACGGTCGACTTCCCGATCGTGTTCTTGGGCGCGATCCGCGCCGGCATCGTGCCGGTGCCGCTCAACACGCTGCTGACTGCGGATCAATACGCCTACATCCTCGCCGACTGTCGTGCCCGCGTGCTGTTCGTGTCCGAAGCGCTCTACCCCGTCATCAAGGACGTCGTCGGCCGCATGCCGGACCTCGAGCATGTCGTTGTCTCCGGCGCCAAGCAGAATGGCCACATGCAGCTCGCCGAGGAGATCGCTGATGAGAGCGATCAATTCACCACCGCCGCGACGCATCCGGATGAGCCGGCGTTCTGGCTCTATTCGTCCGGTTCGACCGGCATGCCCAAGGGCGTGCGCCACATCCATTCGAATTTGCAGGCGACCGCCGACACCTATGCGAACCAAGTGCTCGGCATTCGCGAAAGCGATGTCGGTCTCTCCGCTGCAAAACTGTTCTTTGCCTATGGCCTCGGCAACGCGCTGACCTTTCCGATGTCGGTCGGCGCCACCACGATTCTGAACAGCGAGCGTCCGACGCCGGCGCGGATGTTCGATCTGATGAACCGCTACAATCCGTCGATCTTCTACGGCGTGCCGACGCTGTTCGCGGCGATGCTCAACGACGAGACGATGAAGGCCGAGCGCGGCGGCAAGTCGCTGCGCATCTGCACCTCCGCGGGTGAGGCTCTGCCGGAATCCGTCGGCAACAGCTGGAAATCGCGCTTCAGCGTCGATATTCTCGACGGTGTCGGCTCGACTGAGCTGCTGCACATCTTCCTCTCGAACGCGCCGGGCGACATCAAATACGGCTCGTCCGGCAAGCCGGTGCCGGGCTACGCGGTGCGGCTCGTCAACGAGGCCGGCCAGGACGTTGCCGACGGCGAGGTCGGCGAGCTCCTGGTCGATGCGCCCTCGGCCGGCGAGGGTTACTGGAACCAGCGCCACAAGAGCCGCCGCACTTTTGAAGGCCCGTGGACCCGCACCGGCGACAAATATGTGAGGGACGCCGAGGGCCGCTATACCTTCTGCGGCCGTGCCGACGACATGTTCAAGGTCTCCGGCATCTGGGTTTCGCCCTTTGAGGTCGAAAGCGCGCTGATCACGCATCCGGCGGTGCTGGAAGCCGCCGTCGTACCCGAAGCTGATCCGGAGGGGCTGTTGAAGCCGAAGGCTTTCGTCGTGCTGCGTCCGGGCGTGAAGACGACGGATCTGCAGGAGATGCTGAAGGATCACGTCAAGCAGAAGATCGGCCCGTGGAAATATCCGCGCTGGATCGACGTGGTGGATTCTCTGCCGAAAACGGCGACGGGGAAGATCCAGCGGTTCAAGCTGCGCGAGGGCGCGAATTGAGTGTCAGCATGACCACCCTCACCCCCACCGGCTTCCTCAGCATCGGCGCGGCCCGCCTCGAATACAAATGGCTCGCGCCGCAATCAGCCGACGCGCCGACCATTGTCATGCTGCACGAGGGCCTCGGCTCCGTCGGCCTATGGAACGATTTTCCGGAAAAGCTCCAGCAAGCGACCGGCGCCGGCATCTTCGTTTATTCGCGCGCGGGCTACGGCCAGTCGAGCCCTGTCGCGCTGCCGCGGCCGCTCGACTACATGCAGCGCGAGGCGCTCGACGTGCTGCCGAAAGTGCTGGACGCCATCCCCTTCAAGCGCGGCCTCCTGCTCGGCCATTCAGACGGCGCCTCTATCGCGGCGATCTATGCCGGCGCGCATCAGGATCACCGCCTGCAAGGCATAGCGCTGATCGCGCCGCACTTCATCGTCGAGGACATCTCGGCGAAGTCCATCGCCGCGATCAAGACGGCCTTTGAGACCACCGATCTCAAGGCAAAACTCGCGCGCTGGCACAAGGACGTCGACGATGCCTTCTACGGCTGGAATGGCGCCTGGCTCGATCCGAAATTCCGTGAGTGGGACATTTCGGAATATCTGGCTTATATCCGCGTTCCTGTCCTGGTCGTGCAAGGAAGGGATGACCAATATGGGACACTGCGTCAGGTCGAAATTGCGCAGGAAGAGTGCTATTGTCCGGTAGATTTGAAAATTATTTCAGACGCGGGCCATTCCCCGCATCGTGAAGCGCCCGGAGCGACGCTTGACGCGATTGAGCAATTTGCAAAAGCGGCCCTGCGCGACGATCAGGGACTCCAGGGGCGCGCCGCATGATCATGCGGAGGCGCATCTATGAATGTGCCTTCACATGCGAGCGGCGCTTTGCCATGGCCGCAATGGGCCTATGTGCCGGGCGAGACGACCGAGCTGGATGCTGATTACGAGACGCTCGACATCGCCAAGGCGCTGGTGCCCTCAGCCTTCCGCGGCTACGTGCCGGCGCGCCATCCGGCGTTGCGCTATGGGCTCGCGCTGAACGACCGTGGCTATTTCTGGGAATCGCAGGAGGTGCTGGAGGCGTTGTGGGCTGCAGCGCCGCAAGGCGGCCGCGAGCGCATTTTGCTGCGGGCCTGCATCCTTGTCGCCAACGCCAATCTGCGGCTGCGGATGCAGAAGGCGCATTCGGCCGCGCGCCTGTTTGGAGATGCGCTCACCGAGCTGCGCGCGCTGACCTCCCGCAAGGCGGCCCCTGCCGGCGACGGCTTTGTCGAGAGCTTTCCGGTGCCGGCGCTGACGGCCTTGCTGCAGGCCAAGCTCGGCCGTTCCCAACTCACCAAGGCCGACTGGATCGGGCTCAGCGCCATCGTCCGGTCCTGAGTGCCATCATGAAACAAAGTGCATGTATCGGCGATTAGAGACTAGACGCGCTGTTCAACATGCATTATTGTGCATCTAACGGTAAAATCAAGACGAACCCAAGGGTGGCCCATGGCCGGGGAAGATCGGCGCCTCGCAGGCGGCGCGACATTCATCGATTTCCAGACCGAACCGTCCCGCTACAAGCACTGGAAGCTCGCGGTCGACGGTGACGTGGCGACGCTGACCATGGACGTCGACGAGAATGGCGGCCTGTTCGAGGGTTATCTGCTCAAGCTCAACTCCTATGATCTCGGCGTCGACATCGAACTCGCCGACGTAGTCCAGCGGCTGCGCTTCGAGCACCCTGAGGTGAAGGTCGTGGTGATGCGCTCGGCCAAGAACCGCGTGTTCTGCGCCGGTGCCAACATCCGCATGCTCGCCGGCTCGACCCACGCCCACAAGGTGAACTTCTGCAAATTCACCAACGAGACCCGCAACGGCATGGAAGATTCTTCGGAGAATTCCGGCCAGCGTTTCATCACCGTCGTGAACGGCTCGGCCGCCGGCGGCGGCTATGAGCTGGCGCTCGCGACCGACCACATCATCCTCGCCGACGACGGCGCATCCGCCGTCGCGCTGCCCGAAGTGCCGCTGCTCGCGGTGCTGCCGGGGACGGGCGGTCTCACCCGCGTCGTCGATAAGCGCAAGGTGCGCCGCGACCATGCTGATTTCTTCTGCACTATCGAGGAAGGAGTAAAGGGCAAGCGCGCCGTGCAGTGGCGCCTTGTCGACGAGATCGCGCCGAACTCGAAGCTCGAGGCCAAGGTCGCCGAGCGCGCCAAGGAATTCGCGGGCGCCTCGAAGCGCGCCGGCAGTGGCAAGGGCGTCGCATTGACGCCGCTCAAGCGCGTCATCGACGAGACCAGCGTGCGCTACGAGTTCGTCACCGTCGACATCGACCGCGCGGCGCGCATCGTCACCATCTCGATCAAGGCGCCGGAGGCAGCGCCGCCTGCCGATATCGACGGCATGATGGCGCGGGGTGCTTCGTTCTGGCCGCTGCAAGTCGCGCGCGAGCTCGACGACGCCATCCTTCACTTGCGCATCAACGAGCTCGAGATCGCGATGCTGGTGTTCAAGAGCCATGGCGAGCGCGCCCATGTGCTCGCCAGCGATGCCTTCCTCGAAGCCAACAAGGCGCACTGGCTGGTCAACGAGATTCGCCACTACTGGAAGCGTGTGCTCAAGCGCATCGACGTCACCTCGCGCACGCTGGTGACGCTGGTCGAGCCCGGCTCCTGCTTTGCCGGCACCTTGGCCGAACTCGTCTTCGCCGCCGACCGCTCCTACATGCTGATCGGCGCACGCCAGGGTGACAACCAGCCGCCGCCGTCGATCGAATTGTCGGCGATGAATTTCGGTCCGTATCCGATGAGCCACGGCCTGACGCGGCTGGAGTCGCGCTTCCAGGCCGATCCGGCGGACGTGGAACGCGCAGAAGCTACGCGCGGCACCAGCCTCGACGCTGAGCAGGCGGAAGAGCTCGGCCTCGTCACCTTCGCGCTCGACGACATCGATTGGGACGACGAGGTCCGCGTGTTCCTCGAGGAGCGCGCCAGTTTCTCGCCCGACAGTCTCACCGGCATGGAAGCGAGCCTGCGCTTCGTCGGCCCAGAGACGATGGAATCAAAAATCTTCTCGCGCCTGACCGCGTGGCAGAACTGGATCTTCCAGCGCCCCAACGCCGTCGGCGAGGAAGGCGCGCTGCGCCGCTACGGCAGCGGACAGAAGCCGAAATTCGATATGACAAGAGTATAGCGGGTGGGGCGTGGCGAATAGGGAATTTCATTCGCTACTTACCATTCGCTATTCGCGAACTCAGCCTTCGATGACAGCGATCTAGTAATCTAGTCCCACATGGGAGATGCGCCATGAACATCATGAACGTCGACTACTCGACCAAGATTCCGAACAACGTGAATCTCGCCGAAGACCGCCAGGTGCTGAAGGCGCTCGAAGGCTGGCATCCCGGTTACATGGATTGGTGGAGCGACATGGGGCCGGAAGGCTTCCAGGAATCGCTGGTTTATCTGCGCACTGCGTATTCGGTCGATCCGCGCGGTTGGGCCAAGTTCGACTATGTCCGCATGCCCGATTATCGTTGGGGCATTCTGCTTGCGCCGCAGGAAGAGAACCGCGTCGTTCCCTTCGGCGAGCACTTTGGTGAGCCCGCCTGGCAGGAAGTCCCCGGCGAATATCGAGCCATGCTGCGCCGCCTGATCGTGATCCAGGGCGACACCGAGCCCGCCTCGGTCGAGCAGCAGCGCCATCTCGGCAAGACCGCGCCCTCGCTCTACGACATGCGCAACCTGTTTCAGGTCAATGTCGAGGAAGGCCGTCACCTCTGGGCGATGGTCTATTTGCTGCAGAAATATTTCGGTCGCGACGGCCGCGAAGAGGCCGATGATTTGCTTCGCCGCCGCTCCGGTGATGCGGATGCGCCGCGCATGCTGGGCGCCTTCAACGAGGCGACGCCGGACTGGCTGTCCTTCTTCATGTTCACTTATTTCACCGACCGCGACGGCAAGATGCAGCTGCACTCGCTGGCGCAGTCCGGTTTCGATCCGCTGTCGCGCACCTGCCGCTTCATGCTGACCGAAGAAGCACACCACATGTTCGTCGGCGAGACCGGTATCACCCGCGTCGTGCAGCGCACTTGCGATGCGATGAAGGAGGCTGGAATCACTGATCCGACCGATATCGCCAAGGTCCGCGCGCTCGGCGTCATTGACCTTCCGACCATCCAGAAGAAGCTGAACCTGCACTACACGCTGTCGCTCGATCTGTTCGGCTCGGAAGTCTCGACCAACGCGGCCAACGCCTTCAATACCGGCATCAAGGGCCGCTATCACGAGACGCAGATCGACGACGATCACCAGCTCAAGAACGCGACCTATCCGGTGCTCAAATTCGTCGACGGCGAAATCAAGCTGGTCGACGAGCCGGCGCTGACCGCGCTCAACATGCGCCTGCGCGACGATTACAGCCAGGATTGCGTCAAGGGCATGCTGCGCTGGAACAAGGTGATCTCGACCGCAGGCTATGACTTCCAGCTCAAGCTGCCGAACGTTGCCTTCCATCGCCACATCGGCGAGTTCAAGGGCATCCACGCGACGCCGGATGGTCTCCTGATCGACGACGCCATTTGGGCCAAGCGCAAGGACGATTGGCTGCCCTCGACCGCCGACGGCGATTTCATCACCTCGCTGATGCAGCCCGTCACCGAGACCGGCGTGTTCGCGTCGTGGATCTCGCCGCCGAAGGTCGGCATCGACAACAAGCCGGGTGATTTCGAGTACGTGAAGATCGAGTCGTAGGGAATTTTCTTAACCTCTCCCCGCTTGCGGGGAGAGGTCGACGCGCGTAGCGCGGCGGGTGAGAGGGTACAGGTACAGCCGCTATCTCTCCCGCGGAGAGAGGCCCCTCACTCCAACCCTCTCCCCGTAAGAACGGGGCGAGGGAGTGCACTGTTCGCGTCGCGTACAGCGCGACCATGCAGCAAGCGTTTACCCCGCAATCTCCAATCCCGCATTCGCATACACCACACCGCCATCGACCGCGATGGTGTTGCCGACGACGTAGTCGCCCGCACGCGAGGCGAGGTAGATCGCGACGCCCGCCATGTCCTCGTCGGTGCCGATGCGCCGCGCCGGAATGCGCTTGGCGACGTCGTCCGAATGGTCGCGGGCGGCGCGGTTCATGTCGGACTTGAACGCACCCGGCGCGATCGCGGTGACGTTGATGTTGTCCTTGATCAGCTTGGTCGCCATGCGCCGCGTCAGATGGATCACCGCGGCCTTGCTCGCGGCGTAGGAATAGGTCTCGCCCGGGTTGACGAAGATGCCGTCGACCGAGGCGATGTTGATGACCTTGGCCGGCCGCTCGTGCGACGCCGCGGCGCGCAGCGGTTTCGCCAGCGCCTTGGTCAGGAAGAACAGCGACTTGACGTTGAGGTCCATCACCTTGTCCCAGCCGCTTTCGGGGAATTCGTCGAACTCCGCGCCCCAGGCCGCACCTGCATTGTTGACGAGGATGTCGAGCTTCGGCTCGAGCTTGATGATTTCGGAAGCGAGCTTGTCGCAACCTTCGACGGTCGAGATGTCGATCGGCAGGGCGATGCATTCGCCGTCATATTGCGACGAGAGCTCTTTCGCCGTCGCTTCGCAGGGACCGGCCTTGCGCGCGGTGATGTAGACCTTCGCAGCGCCTGCGCCGAGGTATCCGGCCGCGATCATCTTGCCGATGCCGCGCGAGCCGCCGGTCACGAGAGCGACGCGGCCTTTGAGCGAAAACAGATCGTTGGACATGGTGCCTCCCTTAGGTTTGCGACGTTTTGAGCGCCGCGGGGAGGGGAGTCAACTCGGTGTTGTCGCGGCGAAGGTCGGGACAACAGTCAAGCCGCCGCAAACCGGCGAAAGCCGTTCCACATCGCGGTCGCGGCGCCCGAGGTCAGCACCGGCAGGATGCGCGCATCCTGGTAATTGCCGTTGAGCGAGACGCGCGGCAGCGCGGTCATGTGGCCGGCGTTCTCGGCGAACAGCATGCCGGGCCGTGTCGTCACCGCGGTCTTGAAGCCGGCGGATGCGGCCAGGGTGAACTCGCGCTCACCTGCAGCTTCGCGGTCGCCATAGGGATAGGCGAGATGCAGCACCGGACGCTCCAGCATGTTCTCGATCCGCACCCGGCTCACGGCCATCTCCTGTGCGGCGATCTCCTCGCTCTGCTTGGCGAGATTGCAATGGCTGATGGTGTGGGCGCCGATCGTGACCAGCGGGTCGGCCGCGAGCCGTTTCACCTCGTCCCAGGACAGGCAGAGGCTGCGGCACAGCGCTTCGATATCGACACCGTGCGCGGCGCACAGCGCTTCGATCTCGCGCTTCAGATCGTGCTCGCCCGGAAGGGCGCGGAGCCAGTCGTGCAGGCGGTCGAACGTCGCCTGCTTCGCCGCTGGCGTGCTCGCATCCAGCCGCAGCGCGGAATGGCCGATCTGCACGTCGACCTGCTCGGCCCTGGCGATGACGGACTCGAGCGCGGCCCACCACAGCCGTCCGGTGCCCTCGGCAAAGTCGCTGGCAACATAGATGGTCGCGGGCGCGTCAAATTCGCGCAGCACCGGCAGGGCGTGCTCCCAATTGTCGCGGTAGCCGTCGTCGAGGGTGAAGGCGGCGATGCGACGGTCGAAGCGGCCCTGCACCAGCCGTTCGTGCAGCTCGTCCATGCTGACGATGTCGATCTCGCGCGAGCGCAAATGGCACAGCGTCGCACGCAGGAAATCGGGGGTAACCTCGAGATGCCGGTTCGGCTGGAATGCGCCCTGACGGGCCGGCCGCACATGGTGCAGCATGAAAATGGCGCCGACACCCGACAGCAGCGGGCGCAACAGATGGTGCGCCCCGCTGAAATAGAGTGCTCCCAGCCCGGCGCGAATGACGTTGTTACGGAGTTGTTTCATGACCGGCTGGCCGCCCCTGGGCATTCCGCCCTCAACTTAGGGTGTGACCCTTGAAGAAAAAGTTATTCCAATTGTCCACGCTCGGCCCCCGAATGGGCCCCATTTCCGGTTTGACAGCCCGCCAAGGGTTTGTTTTGTCTCCGGTTCCAGAGTTCGGGTCGTCGAATGCAGATGCTTTTCAGGTGGGCCGGCAAATGGTGGCCAGGGTTGATTCCCCTGGCCGTCATGTGGGGATTTGCGGCCTGGAATAACACCTTGCCGGTCGAGGCCGACCTGTCGGCCCGCAGCTCGGCCGCGCTCAAGGACACCGTCCTGGACAAGACCCGGATCGCGGTGGACGGCCGTGACGTCAGCCTGGCCGCGGATGCCTTCTCCGAGGAGGGGCGCCGCGATGCCGTGACCACGGTCGAAATGGTTCCCGGCGTGCGACTGGTCGATGACCAGACCCGCCTTGCTCCCGAAGCAAAGCCCTTCGTCTGGAGCGCCGAGCGCGACGTGGTCCGGGTGACGCTGTCGGGTTCCGCGCCGCTGCCATCGATGAAGGCGCGCCTGACCGAAGCCGCCCGCAAGGAGGTCAACGGGTCCGAGGTCGCCGATCAGATGGGCCTGGCCCGCGGCGCGCCGGCGCGTTTCGAGGCGGCCGCGATGCTGCTGCTCGACCAGATCGACAAGTTGAAGGACGGCAAGATCACGATAACAGATACCAAGGTCAATCTGTCAGGCATGGCGCGCGACCTCGGCGGCCGCGAAGCGGTTGCGGCTGCGCTGAAGAACCTGCCCGAAGGCTTCTCGATCGCCGCCAACGAGATCAAGGCACCGCCTTACATCTTCCAGGCCTATAAGGATCCGGTCGCGGCCACCGTGACGCTGACCGGCTACGTGCCCGACAACAACGTGCATGCCGCGATCGCGACCAGCGCGTCGCGAAAATTCTTCACGGAGAAGGTCGTCGACAATCTCAAGGCCAGCGTCGGTGCGCCCGGCTCCTTCAACACCGCGGTGATCGCAGCGCTCGGCGCGCTGTCGCGGCTGTCGACCGGCACGCTCGTGGTGTCGGATCGCGAGGTGAAGCTGTCGGGCGATGCGCTGTACGAAGGTGCGGCCAACGACATCCGCGCCGGCCTCGGCAAGGACTTTCCGAAGAACTGGCAGTACAAGCCCGAAATCACGGTGAAGCCCGCGGCGGGGCCGGTCGACGGCACCGTCTGCCAGCAATTGTTCTCGGAGCTTTTGGCCAAGGGCAAGATCCGCTTCGCAACCAAACGCGCCGACATCGATCCTGACTCCGGCGGCATTCTCGATCATCTGATCGAGACGGCGCTGCGTTGTCCGACCACCAATATCGAGGTCGCAGGCCATACCGATTCCGACGGCGAGGATGCCTTCAATCAGGCGCTCTCCGAGAAGCGCGCGCAGGCGGTGATCGACTATCTGGTCAAGGCGGGCCTGCCGGCGGACCGCTTCACCGCGGTCGGTTACGGCAGCACGCAGCCCGTCGCCGGCAACGACACCGACGACGGCAAGGCGCAAAACCGCCGCATCGAATTTCTGGTGAGGTGACGATGCCCTATCTCGTCTCGTTCCATATGGGCTGGCTGATCGGCTCGGTGCTGCTGGGCTTCTGCATGGGCTGGATCTCGGTGGTCCAGCGCGGCAACGGCACCTCGAAGGTGACGGCGTGCTGGCTCGCCGTACTCGTCGCGGGCCTGGTCGCGGCCTCGTTCGCGCACGTGATCCCGGGCCGCTTCGGCTACTGGCTCGACCTCGGCCTGGTCCTGTTCGCCTGCTATCTGGTCGGCTGCACCATCGGTGCATGGCTGCGCTATTGGGTGGTCTCGCGGAGCCAGCCTGCGGCCGCTCAGTGATGTTGCCCTGCACCCTGATCATCGGGATCAGTGGCTTGCCGGCAGGGCCTTCGGCAGATCGGAAAATCCCCGAGCGATGCGCGGATCGCCCCCTTTCAACAGGCCGGCGGCGCCCATAGATTGATTTCGACTTAAGGCGTGACGGAACATTGTCCGGTCGGAATCATCAAAACTTCATGGCCCCTAAGCAGGATTGCCATGGAGATTCGCGTCAGCCCTGCCGCCGAAAGCGCCAAACCGTGCACCTTGAGCCCGCAAACCTGCCTAAAATATTGAAGGCACGTGATTTTGTTCACATTGGCGAATTCCACTCCGCCAAAAAACGCGCTAGTGGAGGGTCGGGGGGCATGCGCGGTGCCGGAGCCGGCGGCAAGGGTTCGTTGAGTGCTTGTTCGTTGAGTGCCTGTGCGTCGTCCGCCTGTTCGCCGGCCACCCTGGCCGTTGAAGCGTTGTTCGAGGTCTAGATGCTGGAAGCCATACGCAGGGCGATGACGTTTCTGCGCCAGAAGCAAATCCTGCATAAGCTTGGAGTTGTGATCAGCGTCGCGGTCATCGGCATCGCTTGCTATGTGCTCTACCACATGCTGCGCGGCATCGACACCAACGAGGTGATCGAGGCGATCAAGAGCACCGAGCCGCGCCAGATTGCGATGGCCGCACTGTTCGTCGGCGCCGGCTATTTCACGCTGACCTTCTACGACCTGTTCGCCGTGCGCGCGATCGGCCATGCCCAGGTGCCCTATCGCATCAACGCGCTCGCGGCCTTCACCAGCTATTCGATCGGCCACAATGTCGGCGCCAGCGTCTTCACCGGCGGCGCGGTGCGCTATCGCATCTATTCGGCCTATGGGCTGAACGCGATCGACGTCGCAAAAATCTGCTTCCTCGCCGGCCTCACCTTCTGGCTCGGCAATGCCGCCGTGCTCGGCCTCGGCATCTCCTACCATCCGGAGGCGGCCGCCTCGATCGACATGCTTCCGCCTTGGCTGAACCGGACGGTTGCGATGATGATCCTCGCAGCGCTGGTCGGCTATGTGGTCTGGGTCTGGACCCAGCCGCGGGTGGTCGGACGCGGCCCCTGGACCGTGGTGCTGCCGGGCGGTCCGCTGACGCTGCTGCAGATCGCCATCGGCATCATCGATCTCGGCTTCTGCGCGCTCGCGATGTACGTGCTGGTCCCCGACGAGCCCAATCTCGGCTTCGTCGTGGTCGCGGTCATCTTCGTCTCGGCGACGCTGCTCGGCTTCGCCAGCCATTCGCCCGGCGGGCTCGGGGTGTTCGACGCCGCCATGCTGGTCGGCCTCTGGCAGATGGACCGCGAGGAGCTGCTCGGCGGCATGCTGCTGTTCCGGGTCCTCTATTATCTGTCGCCCTTCGTCATCTCTGTAATCTTGCTGACGTTTCGCGAGGTTATCATCGGCGCCCGATCGAAACGGCTGCAACAGGCCGCGCTCAAGCTCGATCCAGGCCCACCGCCTGAAGCCGCTTATGTGAGAAAGCGCAGCGACAGCGGCGCCTGACCGGCGCAAAAGGCAACAAGGAGAAGCCCGCCCCGATGGCGATCGACGCTCCCTCGTCTCCCACGGTGCAGCCCTGGTCCGACCGGCTGCGGCACTCGACCATCATCCTGATCGCCGCCGCGCTGGCGCTGTCGGTCGTGGTCTCGCTCGGCGAATTGTCGGTGATGCGGGCGGCGACGGTATTCCTGTGCATCGCAGCCGCCGCTCTGATCCCCTGGCGGCTGCATGATACCGCTGCCTCGCGCGAGGACACCCGCCGCGTCAATCCGGTCGAGAGCGCTGCGGTGGCTGCGGTGGTCGCCGGCATGCCGGATCCGGCCGTGCTGCTCGACCGCGCCGGCCGCGTCATCCACCTAAATGCCGCCGCCGCCCAGCTTGCGCCGGCGCTGCGCAAGAACGAGCTCGCCCAGTTCGCGTTGCGCTCGCCCGAGATCATCACGGCCCTGCGCGAGTCGATCGCGACCTCCGAAGCGCGGCGCACGACCTATCTCGACCACGTGCCGGTCGATCGCTGGATGGAGCTGACCATTACACCGGTGCCGGTACCGACCAATTTCGGTGGCGCCGACAAGTGCATGCTGATGACTTTCCACGACCAGACGCCGTTGCGCCGGGTCGAGGAGATGCGCGCCGACTTCGTCGCCAATGCCAGCCATGAATTGCGCACGCCGCTGGCCGCGCTGTCCGGGTTCATCGACACGCTCCAGGGGCAGGCCAAGGAAGATCCCAAGGCGCGCGAGCGCTTCCTCGGCATCATGCACAACCAGGCCACCCGCATGGCGCGCCTGATCGACGATCTGCTGTCGCTGTCGCGGGTGGAACTGTCGGCCCATGTCCGGCCGGACACCCTGGTCGACCTGCTGCCGATCATCTTCCAGGTTGCCGACGGGCTCGAGCCGCTGGCCCGGGAACGCTAGGTCGAGGTCGAGACCCATCTGCCGGAAGCGCCGGTCATGATCGCGGGCGACCGCGAGGAGCTGCTGCGTCTGTTCGAGAATCTGATCGAGAACGCACTCAAATACGGCGCCTCCGGCGGACGCGTCATCGTGTCGCTGACCGCGACCCCGGCCACTGATGGAACTCAGGAAATCCGGGTCATGGTGCGCGACTTCGGCCCCGGCATCGCGCCTGAGCACTTGCCGCGGCTGACCGAGCGGTTCTACCGGGTGGACGTCGGCGATAGCCGCTCCCAGGGCGGGACGGGACTGGGATTATCGCTGGTGAAACATATTCTTAACCGTCACCGCGGCCGTCTTTTGATCGAAAGTGTTCCCAAGCAGGGTGCCACTTTCATCGCCTGTTTCCCCCAGGCCAAGCCCGCGCCTTTGATCTGAAATGCAATTTATTTCAGTGGCTTAAGGCCGTCATCCGACTGTCACGAAACCTTCGTAAAAGCACAGCCGATCGCTCCTAAAGGGGCGGCACGGGGAGCGCGATCGGGCGCGGATGGCGCTTCGCTCCCCTGTATGGAGACCAGCATGAATTTCCTCAAAACTATCGTCGCTGCTGGCTTGGTCGCCGCATCGACGTCGGCTTTCGCCGCCGACATTACGGGTGCCGGTGCAACGTTCCCGTTCCCGATTTATTCCAAGTGGGCTGACGCCTACAAGAAAGAGACCGGCAACGGTCTGAACTACCAGTCGATCGGTTCCGGCGGCGGCATCAAGCAGATCCAGGCCAAGACCGTGACCTTCGGTGCGACCGACATGCCGCTCAAGGCCGAGCAGCTTGAGAAGGACGGCTTGGCGCAGTGGCCGATGGTGATGGGCGCGATCGTTCCGGTCGTCAACATTGAGGGCGTGAAGCCCGGCGAGATGGTGTTCGATGGCGAGACGCTCGCCAACGTCTATCTCGGCAAGATCACCAAGTGGGATGATCCGGCCATCAAGAAGCTCAATCCGAACCTGAAGCTGCCCTCGGACGCCATCACGGTCGTGCGCCGCTCGGACGGTTCGGGCACCACCTTCAACTTCACCAACTACCTCTCGAAGGTCAGTGCTGATTGGAAGAGCAAGGTCGGCGAGGGTACGGCGGTCGAGTGGCCGGTCGGCGTCGGCGCCAAGGGCAATGAGGGCGTCTCTGGCAACATCGGCCAGACCAAGAACTCGATCGGCTATGTCGAGTACGCCTATGCCAAGCAGAACAAGCTGACCTACACCAATATGGTGAACCACGCCGGCAAGACGGTGCAGCCGACGACCGAGACCTTCCAGGCGGCTGCTTCCAACGCCGACTGGACCCATGCTCCCGGCTACTACGTCATCTTGACCGACCAGCCCGGCGACAAGTCCTGGCCGATCACCGCCTCGACCTTCATCCTGATGCACAAGGATGCGACCGACAAGGCGTCCTCGCAGGAAGCCATCAAGTTCTTCCGCTGGGCCTTCAAGAACGGCAGCAAGATGGCTGAGGAGCTCGACTACATCCCGATGCCCGCCAACGTCGTCGGGTTGATCGAGAAGACCTGGGCTGCTGACATCAAGAGCTGATCTGGCTTGATACCCGCGCTCCGGTCTGCCGGGGCGCGGGTGACACGCGTGATATCCGGAATCCGTCACGACGGGTTCCGGCTGTGCCTCAGGCGGCGCATCTCGAAAGGCGCGGGACAAATCGTCGACAAGATCGCCATCACTGGCGGCATGCAGATGGCGTAAGGTAAAACAGGGGATCGGCGTGGCAGAAATGGCCGTTCAGAGCGATATCGTCGACGACGCCGGACCATATGATCGCGCCAAGGCCTTGAGCGCGTTCAGGTTCGGCGACGTCACTTTCTACTGGATCACGCGGCTCAGCGCGATCTCGGTGCTCCTCATTCTCGGCGGCATCATCCTGTCGCTGATCGTCGGTGCCTTCCCGGCGATGAAGGAATTCGGCTTCGCGTTCCTGTGGACGCAGCGCTGGGCGCCCTCGGCCGATCCGCCCGTGCTCGGCGCGCTCGGACCGATGTACGGCACGCTCGTCACCTCCTTCATCGCGATGCTGATCGCCATTCCGGTCGGTCTCGGCATTGCGATCTTCCTGACCGAGCTCTGCCCGCAATGGCTGCGCCGCCCGATCGGCATGGCGATCGAACTGCTCGCCGGTATTCCCTCGATCATCTACGGCATGTGGGGCTTCTTCGTGCTGGGCCCGTTCCTGGCCAACACCTTCCAGCCCTTCATGATCAAGATCTTTGACGGCGTCCCCGTGCTGGGCGCGATCTTCGCAGGTCCGCCGTCCTATCTCAGCCTGTTCAACGCGGCGCTGATCCTCGCCATCATGGTGCTGCCTTTCATCACCTCGATCTCGGTCGACGTGTTCAAGACGGTGCCGCCGGTGCTGAAGGAGGCTGCCTACGGCGTCGGCTGCACCACCTGGGAAGTCGTGCGCAGCGTGGTGATCCCCTATACCCGCGTCGGCGTCATCGGCGGCGTTATGCTGGCGCTGGGCCGTGCGCTCGGCGAGACCATGGCGGTGACCTTCATCATCGGAAACTCGTTCCGCATCTCGTCATCGATCTTCGCGCCGGGCACCACGATCTCGGCGGCGATCGCATCCGAATTCGCCGAAAGCGACGGCCTGCACCAGTCCGGCCTGATCCTGCTCGGCCTGCTGCTGTTCGTGCTGACGTTCTTCGTGCTGGCCGGCGCCCGGCTGATGCTGATGCGGCTGGAAAAGAAGGCGGGGAACTGAAGCCATGAACCCGATTTATTCACGCCGCCGCCGCAAGGACATCGTCATCCGCGGTCTCTGCATCGCTGCAACCGCCTTCGGTGTCACCTGGCTTGCGCTGATTCTGATCACGCTGCTCTACAACGGCCTCGCCGGACTCAACTTCCAGCTCTTCACCGAGAACACGCCGCCGCCCGGATCGAACGAAGGCGGCTTGCTCAATGCCATCGTCGGTTCGGTGATCATGACCGTGATCGGCGTCGGCATCGGCGCGCCGCTCGGCCTGTTCGCCGGCACCTATCTGGCCGAGTACGGCCGCAACGACCGCCTGACCTCGGTGATCCGCTTCATCAACGACATCCTGCTGTCGGCGCCCTCGATCATCATCGGGCTGTTCATCTACGGCGCGGTGGTAGTGCCGATGCGCGGCTTCTCGGCGATCGCAGGTTCGCTCGCGCTCGCGGTCATCGTGATCCCGGTCGTGCTGCGCACCACCGAGGACATGCTGCTGCTGGTTCCGAACCCGCTGCGTGAGGCGGCTTCCGCACTCGGCCTGCCGCGCTCGCTGGTGATCAAGCGGATCGCTTATCGCGCCGCCCGTTCCGGCCTCATCACCGGCGTGCTGCTCGCCACCGCCCGCGTCGCCGGCGAGACCGCGCCGCTGCTGTTTACGGCGCTGTCGAACCAGTTCTTCAGCCTCGGCCTGAACAAGACGATGGCGAACCTGCCGGTCACCATCAACAATTTCGTGCAGAGCCCTTACGCCTACTGGAAGCAACTGGCCTGGAGCGGGGCTCTGCTCATCACCCTGACCGTTCTTGCCCTGAATATTGGCGCGCGCATCCTTGGCGCCGAGAGGACCGCAAAATGAGTGATCTTTCCGTATCGATGAGCGCGGCCGGTGGACTGCCGCAGGCGCCGGTGCTGCCCGAGGCGCCCCCCAAGGTGACCGTGCGCAACCTGAACTTCTATTACGGCGAGCACCACGCGCTGAAGAACATCAACCTGACGCTCGGTGCCAACCGCGTCACGGCGTTCATCGGCCCGTCGGGCTGCGGCAAGTCGACCCTGCTGCGCATCTTCAACCGGATGTACGACCTCTATCCGGGCCAACGCGCCACCGGTCAGCTGATGCTCGATCAGACCAACATCCTCGACGGCAAGCTCGACCTCAATCTGCTGCGCGCCCGCGTCGGCATGGTGTTCCAGAAGCCGACGCCGTTCCCGATGACGATCTACGAGAATATCGCTTTCGGCATCCGTCTCTACGAGAAGATCTCGAAGTCCGAGATGGACGACCGCGTCGAGAAGGCGCTGCGCGGTGGCGCCTTGTGGAACGAGGTCAAGGACAAGCTCAACGCTTCCGGCCTGTCGCTCTCCGGCGGCCAGCAGCAGCGCCTCTGCATCGCCCGCACGGTCGCGGTGCGGCCCGAGGTGATCCTGTTCGACGAGCCCTGCTCGGCGCTCGATCCGATCTCGACCGCCAAGGTCGAGGAACTGATCCAGGAGCTGTCCGAGAACTATACGATCGCGATCGTCACCCACAACATGCAGCAGGCGGCGCGCGTTTCCGACAAGACCGCGTTCATGTATCTCGGCGAGCTGATCGAGTTCGACGACACCAGCAAGATCTTCACGTCGCCGACCGACCGGCGCACGCAGGATTACATCACCGGCCGGTTCGGCTGAGGAGACGGCACATGGGTTCTGAACATACCGCTAAAGCGTTCGACACCGACCTCCAGGAGCTCACGCGCCTGGTCGCCGAGATGGGCGGCATCGCCGAGCGCATGATCGTCGATTCCGTCGACGCGCTGATCCGCCGCGACGTCGCGCTCGGCCAGCGCGTCGTCGCCATCGACGTCGAGCTCGACGCGCTCCAGAAGAAGATCGAGGAACGCGCCGTGCTCACCATCGCGCGCCGTCAGCCGATGGCGGTGGATCTGCGCGAGATCGTCGGCGCCATGCGCGTCGCCACCGATCTCGAGCGGATCGGCGACCTCGCCAAGAACATGGGCAAGCGCGTCGCGGCGCTGGAGACGGATTTCCATCCGCTCAAGCTGTTCCGCGGCCTCGAGCACATGACCGACCTCGTGCAGCAGCAGGTCAAGTCGGTGCTGGACGCCTATGCCGCGCACGACCTGCCGGCGGCGATGGCGGTGTGGAAGGGCGACGAGGAAGTCGACGCCATCTGCACCTCGCTGTTCCGCGAGCTCCTCACCTACATGATGGAGGATCCGCGCAACATCTCGTTCTGCATCCACCTGATGTTCTGCGCCAAGAACATCGAGCGGATCGGCGACCATGCCACCAACATCGCCGAGACCGTGTTCTACATGATCGAAGGCCAGGCCATCACCGACAAGCGACCGAAGGGCGATATGACGACCTTCGCCACGACGGTCCCCAATACTTGAATCCTTAAGGAGCGACGACCCTATGGGCGCACGCATTATGGTGGTTGAAGACGAGGAGGCTCTCACCGAGCTCCTCCGCTACAACCTCGAGGGCGACGGCTATGACGTCGAGACGGTGATGCGCGGCGACGACGCCGACACCCGTCTCAAGGAGCACATCCCCGACCTGATCGTGCTCGACTGGATGCTGCCGGGGCTATCGGGCATCGAGCTGTGCCGCAGGCTGCGTGCGCGGTCCGACACCAAGCAGCTGCCGATCATCATGCTTACCGCGCGCGGCGAGGAGAGCGAGCGGGTGCGGGGACTGGCGACTGGCGCCGACGACTACATCGTCAAGCCGTTCTCGGTGCCTGAGCTTCTCGCGCGCGTGAAGGGTCTGCTGCGGCGCGCAAGCCCGGAGCGGCTCGCAACCGTCCTGGCGTTCGGCGACATCGAGCTCGATCGCGACAAGCGCCGCGTGGCGCGCTCGGGCCGGCCGATCGATCTCGGCCCGACCGAATATCGCCTGCTGGAGTTCTTTCTCGAACATCCCGGCCGCGTGTTCTCGCGCGAGCAACTGCTCGACAGCGTCTGGGGCCGCGACATCTATATCGACGAGCGCACCGTCGACGTGCATATCGGCCGCCTGCGCAAGCTGCTCAATCTCGGCCGCGAGCAGGACCCGATCCGCACCGTGCGCGGCGCGGGCTATGCGCTCGATGATCGGTTCGCGAAGGCCGAGCAGGCGTAAGCCAAAGCTGCGTCAACAATCACAGCTGTCGTCCCGGCCTAGTGCGCAATTGCGCACGGGGGGCCGGGACGACAGCGGAGTTTGTTGAGCCGCCATTGCAACGGCTCCCAAACCTGACTCTGAAAATACCTACCGCGGCGGCTTCACCGGCGCGCGCCGGCGATCCGACGCCGGCTGATACGCAACCCGCGAGTGCTGGGCGCAGTAGGGCAGGCCGGAGAGCGCCTTGCCGCCACAGAAGAAGAAGTCCGGGCTCGAGGGATCGCCGACCGGCCAATGGCAGGTGGCCTCGTTCAGTTCGAGCAGCGACAGCCGCTGGCTCATCGGCACCACGTTGTCGTAGGTGACTGGTTCGGCCTCGACCTCGACCTCGAAGGCCTGCGCCAGCGCGGTGTTGCCGCGCGCGATGGGCCTGCTCACCCGCATCATGTGCTGCACCGGACGCGCCTTGCGCGGCCGCGGAGCTGCCGAAGACGGGCTCTTGGCGCGGCCGGACAGGCCGAGCCTGTGCACCTTGCCGATCACGGCGTTGCGGGTGACATTCCCAAGCTCAGCAGCGATCTGGCTGGCCGAAAGTCCGGCCTCCCAGAGCTTTTTCAGCTGTTCGACGCGATCGTCGGACCAGGTCAAAACGGTCATTGCACCCTTTCCTTCGCCGCGCGCCTGCCATTCTGGGGCGGCACGACGAATGCCTAAGCTTCGAAAAACCCGTGCCGCCAGAATCCCTTAAGGCTCGCCGGGCGCAATGAGACGCCCGAACGTTTACGCCGGTACAAAGGACTCTTGGGATCAGAACTGCCGCACGAGATGTCGTATCTGACAAGCCAAACGCTACAATATGGCGTGACTCACGCGCAAGAGTCCGCCGACTCGCTTCCACATGTTCCGTGGCCAAAAACCCGCAAATCTGGCACCGCAAGACTACGGAATCAGCGTTTCGTGGGGCTTTCCGGGCGGCATTGACACCAATGATGCCAGGCATAAGATAGTGGTGCGTGCCGCCCTTAAAAGGCGGCACGTTTCGTTTTCCGGACCAATGATGCGCTGCGCAACGCACGTTCAGGCCGTCCGAAACATCCAAAGAGACCATCATGACCAACAGCGCAGCGCCGCATTTGCTCCCCGTTTTCGCCAGGGCCGACATCGGTTTTGAGCGTGGCGAAGGCTGCTGGCTGATCGCGACCAATGGCGATCGCTATCTTGATTTCACCTCGGGCGTGGCGGTGAATGCGCTCGGCCATGCCCATCCAGCGCTGGTCAAGGCGCTGCAGGAGCAGGCGACCAAGCTCTGGCACATGTCGAACCTGTTCCAGAGTCCGGACGGCGAGAAGCTCGCGAACCGGCTCTGCAACGAGAGCTTTGCGGACTTCGTGTTCTTCTGCAATTCCGGCGCCGAGGCGCTGGAGGGCGTGATCAAGCTGGTTCGTCATCATCACTTCTCCAAGGGGCATCCGGAGCGGTACCGCATCATCACCTTCGAAGGCGCCTTCCACGGCCGTACGCTGGCGACGCTGGCGGCGACCGGGTCTGCAAAATACCTCGAAGGCTTTGGCCCGCCGATGGAAGGCTTTGACCAGATTCCGCACGGCGACATCGATGCGGTGAAGAAGGCGATCGGCCCGGAGACCGCCGGCATCCTGATCGAGCCGATCCAGGGCGAGGGCGGCGTGCGTTCGGCGACACCTTCATTCCTCAAAGCGTTGCGCCAGCTCTGCGACGAGAAAGGCTTGCTGCTCGCCTTCGACGAGGTGCAGACCGGCATGGGCCGCACCGGCGATCTCTTCGCGCATCGGCGCACCGGCGTCACGCCTGATGTGATGTCGCTGGCCAAGGCGCTCGGCGGCGGCTTCCCGATCGGCGCGGTGCTGGCGACCGCGGACGCGGCCTCCGGCATGGGGCCCGGCTCGCACGGCTCGACCTTCGGCGGCAATCCGCTGGCGATCTCGGCTGCGAACGCCGTGCTCGACGTCATGCTCAAGCCCGGTTTCTTCGATCACGTGCAGAAGATGTCGCTGCTGCTCAAGCAGAAGCTCGCCTCCGTGATCGACCGTCATCCTGATATCGTCACGGAAATCCGCGGCGAGGGGCTGCTGATCGGCATCAAGGCCGTGGTACCCTCCGGCGACCTGGTCGCAGCGCTGCGTAACGAAAAATTGCTCACCGTCGGCGCCGGCGACAATGTCGTGCGCTTCCTGCCGCCGTTGATCGTGACCGAAGCCGAGATCGAGGACAGTGTCGCCCGGCTCGAACGCGCCTGCACTGCGCTGTCCGGCAACAAGCGGGCGGCAGGCTGATGAGCAAGACGCCAAAGCACTTCCTGGATATCAACGAGCTGCCGCTGTCGGAGCTCAAGAGCATGCTCGCGGCCTCCTCCGCCATGAAGGCGAAGCAGAAGGCGCATCAGCCGGTCAGGCCGCTCGAAGGCAAGACGCTGGCGATGATCTTCGAGCGCCCGTCGACCCGTACGCGCGTCTCGTTCGACGTCGCCATGCGCCAGCTCGGCGGCGAGCCGATCATGCTCACCGGCGCGGAGATGCAGCTCGGTCGCGGCGAGACCATTGCCGACACAGCGCGCGTGCTGTCGCGCTATGTCGATGCCATCATGATCCGCATCCTCAATCACGAGGCGCTGCTGGAGCTCGCGGCGAACGCCACCGTGCCCGTCATCAACGGCCTGACGCGGCGCTCGCACCCGTGCCAGGTAATGGCGGACCTCATGACCTTTGAGGAACATCGCGGCCCGATCGAGGGCAAGACCGTGGCCTGGACCGGCGACGACAACAACGTGCTGGCGTCCTGGGCGCACGCGGCCGAGCGCTTCAAGTTCAACCTCAATGTCGCAACCCCGCCGGAACTCGCCCCGAAGAAGGTGATGCGCGACTTCATCAAGGCTACCGGCGCGTCGATCGTGCTCGGCACCGATGCGGAAGCCGCCGTGAAAGGTGCCGATTGCGTCGTCACCGACACCTGGGTGTCGATGGGCGACAAGGAAGGCGAGCACCGCCACAACGTGCTCAAGCCATACCAGGTCAATTCCAAGCTGATGTCGCTGGCCAAGCCCGATGCGCTGTTCATGCACTGCCTGCCCGCCCATCGCGGCGAGGAGGTCACCGACGAGGTGATCGACGGCCCGCAATCGGTCGTGTTCGACGAGGCCGAAAACCGTCTGCATGCGCAGAAGGGCATTTTGGCCTGGTGCTTTGACGCGGTGAAGTAGGTTTTCTTGTAGCCGGATGGAGCGCAGCGAAATCCGGGGTTTCTCAACGCGCGGAAAAACCTTCCCGGATTGCGCGGAGCCTGTCATCGGGCGGCGCTCCGCGCCGACCCGGTGGCTCCATCCGGGCGGCCCGTCGTTCCGGCGCCGGAATGCGGGCGTGCCTCTTCCATTTTCCACCTCCGACCCCAAATAACGCGCCATGGTTTCCCAATCCCCTGACATCAAAGCCGGGCCCGAAGGCCCGGTTCGCGCGCCATCCGCGGTTCCCATTGATGACGCCGTGCTGCCCTACGAGGTCGACGCGCTCGATGTGCGCGGGCGCCTGGTTCGGCTCGGCCCCGCGCTCGACGAGATCCTCACCAAGCATGATTATCCGGCACCGGTCGGCAAGCTGCTCGGCGAGGCCATCGTGCTGACGACGCTGCTCGGCTCGGCGCTGAAATTCGAGGGCCGGTTCATCCTGCAGGCCCAGACCGACGGGCCGGTGTCGTTTCTGGTGGTGGACTATCAGGCGCCGGATCGCCTGCGCGCCTATGCGCGCTTCGATGCCGAGCGTCTCGGTGACACCAAGGATTCTGGCACGCTGCTCGGGCATGGCCATCTCGCGATGACCATCGACCAGGGCCCCGACATGAGCCGCTACCAGGGTCTGGTCGCGCTCGACGGCGGCAGCTTGGAAGATGCCGCGCACGAATATTTCCTGCGCTCCGAGCAGATCCCGACGCGCGTGCGTCTCGCAGTCGGCGAGGAGTGGCGCTCGAGCGACGGCGGCAAGCATCGCTGGCGCGCCGGCGGCATGCTGATGCAGTTTTTGCCGAAGGCGCCGGAGCGCGCGCGGCAGGCGGATCTGCACCCCGGCGATGCGCCTGAAGGCGTCGAGGTGCATGCCGTTGCCGAGGACGACGCCTGGGTCGAGGCGCGCTCGCTGATCGAAACCGTCGAGGATGTCGAGCTGATCGATCCCGATCTCTCCGGCGAGCGGCTGCTCTATCGCCTCTTCCACGAGCGCGGCGTGCGCGTGTTCAATCCGTTGGTGTTGAAAGCGCAATGCTCCTGCTCGCGCGACGCGGTCGCGTCCATGCTGAAGAGCTTTTCGTCGGACGATCGCAGCGCCATGGTCAAGGACGACAAGGTCGTGGTGACCTGTGAGTTCTGCAGCTCGGTGTACCAGTTCACGCCGGATGAGGCGGGCGTGGAAGACGCGTAGGCCCGGCATCGTGGGCAAAGCGAAGCGTGCCCACCATCTGCGTGTCGCGAGTGAAATGGTGGGCACGGCGCTTTGCGCCTTTGCCCACCCGGCACCGTCACCTGCGCCCTAATTCAACACCCGCTTATTATCCGGGCTATCCAGCGAAAACGTCGGTACGTCGATCTCAAAGCGTTCGCCGCTGGCACTGACCATCTGGTAGCGGCCGGTCATGAAGCCGGAGGCGGTCGAGAGCGGCACGCCGGAGGTATATTCGAAGCGCTCGCCGGGGGCTAAGGTCGGCTGCTCGCCGACCACGCCCTCACCCTTCGTCTCTTGCTGCCGGCCGGAGGCGTCGGTGACGATCCAGTGCCGCGACTTGAGCTGCACGGTCTCGTCGCCGGAATTGGTGATGACGATGGTGTAGGACCAGAAATAGCGGGAGCGGTCGGCCGCCGACTGCTCCGGGACAAAGTTCGGCTCGACGGTCACTTCAATCTGGCGGGTCACGGCGCGGTACATGATTGCCATCATAACGAAAACCCCGCCGGGAACCAAACGCCGCAGGCGGCTTTCGCGACATCGTCCCGCCAGAATTGACAGGGAAGTACACCCGTATGTGATCCGGCCGCTTTGCGAGGCGGCGACGGGACCGGTACACTCCTCATACGTCGCGATTTGCGGAAGGGTTTTTGACCCCCGATGACCATTGCCGATCAAGTGACGGGATCGACGATCGCAGGAACCGCCGGTGCCAAACCCGCGGAGGCCAAGCCCGTGGCAGCGAAGTCGCGCGCGCCGGCGATCACGCTGCCCGCCATCGGCGAGCGCGAGCTCAGGCTCGACCTGTTCCGGGGGCTGGCGCTGTGGCTGATCTTCATCGACCATCTGCCGCCGAATTTGCTGACCTGGTTCACGATCCGCAATTACGGCTTCAGCGACGCCACCGAGATCTTCATCTTCATCTCCGGCTACACCGCCGCCTTCGTCTATGGCCGCGCCATGCTGGAGAGCAGTTTCGTCATCGCCACCGCGCGCATCCTGCGCCGGGTCTGGCAGATCTACGTCGCCCACGTTTTCCTGTTCACGATCTTCCTCGCCGAGATCTCCTACGTCGCGACCAGCTTCGAGAACCCGCTCTACACCGAAGAGATGGGCATCATGGATTTCCTCAAGCAGCCCGACGTCACCATCGTGCAGGCGCTGCTGCTGCGCTTCCGTCCCGTCAACATGGACGTGCTGCCGCTGTATATCGTCTTGATGCTGGCGCTGCCGCTGATCCTGTGGTCGATGAAATGGCGGCCCGACGTGACGCTCGCGCTCTCGGCCCTGCTCTATGCGGCGACATGGGAGTTCGACCTCTACTTCTCGGCCTATCCGAACGGCTTCTGGGCGTTCAATCCGCTGGCCTGGCAGTTGCTGTTCGTGTTCGGGGCATGGTGCGCGCTCGGAGGTGCGCGACGGATGTCGCGCATTCTGGCCTCACCCGTGACGATGTGGATTTCGATCGCCTATCTCGTCGCGGCGTTCTACGTGACGCTGACCTGGTACGTGCCACAGCTCGGCCACCTCATGCCGAAGCCACTCGAGCAGTGGATGTATCCGATCGACAAGACCGACCTCGACGTGCTGCGCTTCACGCATTTCCTGGCGCTGGCCGCGCTCACCGTGCGCTTCCTGCCGCGGGAGTGGCCGGGCCTGAAATCGCCCTGGTTGCGGCCGCTGATCCTGTGCGGCCAGCATTCGCTGGAGATCTTCTGCCTCGGCGTCTTCTTGGCCTTTGCCGGCCATTTCATCCTGGCCGAGGTCGCCGGGGGACCAGCCATGCATGCGCTGATTAGTCTCTCCGGAATCCTGGTCATGTGGGGCGTTGCCTGGGTGATTTCGTGGTACAAACAGGTGGCCGACAAGAGCGGTACCAAAACCAAAGCCGCCGCCGGCAACGCCGATCTGGCGGGAGGGGGCTGATGAAGGCGAAGGTTCTCCTGAGCCTGATCCTGCTGTGCGCTGGTCTCGTCGCGCCTTCGGCGCGCGCGGGCGAAGCTGTGCCTGCCGCGCCCGCAGCCTGCGAATTGCCGTCTTATCTGCTCACCACCGAAAGCCAGCTCCATAAGGTCGCCGAGACCGTCAAGGCCGGCAAACCGCTCGAGATCCTGGTGATCGGCAGCCGCTCCACCACCATTCCATCCTCGGAGGACAGCTCCTATCCGGCGCGTATGCAGGCCATTTTGAAGGACAAGCTGCCGCCTGCGGAGACCGTGCACGTATCCGTAGAAATACAGAGCAAGAAGACGGCGGAGGAGGCTGCCGGAACCTTCGTTAAGCTGATGGAAGCAAAAACACCTACTTTGGTCATCTGGCAGACCGGGACCGTGGATGCTATCCGCGCCATCGATCCCGACGATTTCCGCGGCGCCGTGACCGAAGGGGTCGCTGCGTTGCAAAATGCAGGGGCTGACGTCGTCTTGATGAATTTGCAGTACAGCCCGCGTACCGAAACCATGATCTCGGCGCCGCCCTATCTCGATAATATGCGGGTGGTGGCGCAGGAGCATGATGTTCCGCTGTTCGACCGTTTCGCGATGATGCGGCAGTGGAATGACCAGGGTCAGTTCGACCTGTTCAGCCCCTCCCGCGGCCCCGAGCTCGCGAAGCAGGTCCATGATTGCATCGGCCGGGCGTTGGCACAGTTCGTGATCGACGCTGCCCATCTGGGGCCGGCCCAGCAGCAAAATTGAGGTCTAGCGTTAATGAGTTCTCTCCGCCCTTTTGGCCTGTCGACATGGCTGGCCGCGCCTGCAGCGGCGGCGCTGCTGATGCTGACGCCTGTCTCGCAGGTACCTGCTTACGCGCAAACTGCGCAGGCATCGCCCGCACCTACGCAGGCCGCTAAGCCCGCACCGGCATCACCATCCCAGACGACCGTCGCCGCGACATCGCCCGCCGAGCAGCGCGGTCTCACCTCGCGCGCCATCGACAAGGTGAAGCAGGTTGCGAAATCCGCCGGCGACATTTTCAGCCGCGTGCCGTGTCTCTCGCCAAAGGGCGGCTCGAAGACGATGGGCTCGCTGCCGCATGTCGCGAGCAAGCTCGTCGCCGGCAAGCCTGTTGTGATCGTTGCGTTCGGCTCGTCGTCGACCGCGGGCTACGGCGCGAGCTCGCCGGACTTCAACTATCCGAACCGTCTCGCCGCGCAGCTGCGCCGGCAATATCCCACCGCTGACATCACCGTCGTCAATGCCGGCGTCGGCGGCGAGGATGCGCCCGAGATGATGAAGCGCCTCCAGAAGGAGGTGATCGACGTGCATCCGGATCTCGTGATCTGGCAGGTCGGCACCAACGCCGTGCTGCGCGACCTCGATCCCGGCGACACCGCCAAGATCGTCGAGGACGGCATCGCCCGCATCCAGGCCGCGGGCGACGCCGACGTCGTGCTGGTCGACCCGCAATATTCACCGCGCGTCACCGAGCGTCCCGAAAGCGCAAACAAGATAGTCAAGCTGCTCGGCAAGGTCGCCGAGCTTCGTCACGTCGGCATCTTTCCGCGCTTCGAAGTGATGCGCGAATGGCACGAGAAGCAGGCGCTCCCGGTCGAGAGCTTTGTCATCGCCGACGGCCTGCACATGAACGATTGGGGCTATGCCTGCTTTGCCCAGCTGCTCGGCGACGACATCATCCGCTCCGTCGGCCAGATCAAGCTTGGTGTCAACGTGCCGGCTGACGTGCGGACCTATCGGCCGATGTAGAGGCGAATGGGGAATGGCGAGTGGCGAATAGGGATCCATTCGCCACACACTATTCGCCGGTCGCCCGTTACGCCTTCTCCAGCGCCGCGGTCAGATCCTCGATCAGATCATCCGCATGCTCGAGCCCGGCCGAGAAGCGGATAAAGCCTTCGCTGATGCCGAGTGCGGCGCGATCCTCGGGCTTCAGCCGCTGATGCGTTGTGGTGGCCGGGTGCGTGACGAGGCTCTTCGCGTCGCCAAGATTGTTCGAGATCTTTGCAAGCTTGAGCTCGTTGAGCACGCGGAACGCACCCTGCTTGCCGCCCTTGACCTCGAAGCCGACCAGCGTCGAGCCGCCGCGCATCTGCTTCTTCACCAGCGCTGCCTGCGGATGATCGGCACGGCCGGGATAGACCAGCCGTGAGATTTTCGGATGGCTCGCCAGCACGTCGGCGATGCGCGCCGCGGTCTCGGTCTGCGCACGCACGCGCACGCCGAGAGTCTCCAGGCCCTTGAGCAGGACCCAGGCGTTGAACGGCGAGATCGACGGGCCGGTCTGGCGCATGAAATTGTGGATGTGCTCTGCGATGAAGGCTTCCGACGACAGGATGATGCCGCCGAGACAGCGGCCCTGGCCGTCGATATGCTTGGTCGCGGAGTAGACGACGACGTCGGCACCGAGCGCGAGCGGGCTCTGCCAGATCGGCGTCGCGAACACGTTGTCGACGACGAGCCGCGCGCCGCCGCCGTGTGCGATCTCGGCAATCGAGGGAATGTCGAGCACGTCGAGCGTCGGATTGGTCGGGCTCTCCAGGAAGAACGTCTTGGTGTTCGGCTTGAGCGCACGCTGCCACTGGTCGAGATCGGCTCCGTCGACCAGCGTGGTCTCGATGCCGTAGCGCGGCAGGAGATCTTGAATGACGTAGAGGCACGAGCCGAACAAGGCACGGGAAGCCACCACGTGATCGCCGGCTTTCAGCGGCGCCAGGATCGCTGTTGTCACCGCAGCCATGCCGGTCGCGGCCGAGCGGGCGGCCTCTGCACCTTCGAGCTCGATCATGCGCCGTTCGAACATCGAGATCGTCGGGTTCGAATAGCGCGAATAGATGAAGCCGGGGTCCTCGCCCTTGAACCGCGCCTCGCACTCCTCAGCGCTGTTGTAGACGTAGCCCTGGGTCAGGAACAGCGCCTCCGACGTCTCGCCATATTGCGAGCGCAGGGTGCCGGAATGGACCAGGCGGGTTTCGGGACGGTATTGCTGCGTGGTGGACGCTGGGGACTTCGACATAGCATCTCCTCTGCGTGACCATCGAAAATGGTCACAAAAAAACCGGCCTGGATAACTTCCACGGGCCGGGATCACAGAGGTCCCCGGCCTGTTTAGCGACTTATTTAACGTGGCTGCAAGCCGGCCGGCTCAAATCACCACGGGATAAGTGATGCTCATATTCCGCAATGGCCTTTCCGTCAAGGCGTCCATCGGATAGCCGTAAAAGGCTGGTATTTCCGGCATGTTCGGATGTATTTGACCCCGATGAGGA
>JAUEPE010000031.1 GCA_030403585.1 Frankia sp. RB7 | reverse complement strand
GTCGACCACGCGGCCGCGCGAGGCCGCGCTCGGCACGATGTCGAGCACAATCAATTCGTCGACCCCGTAGTCGTTGTAGACCTTCGCCGTCGTCACCGGATTGCCGGCGGCGCGCTCGTTCTCGAAGAAACGGATATATTTGACGAGTCTGCCGTCGCGCAGCAGAAATTTCGGGATCAGGCGCTTCTTGAGCATCGCGAGTACTTCAGGGATTCCAGCGCAGAAAATTGCTCATCAGCTCGATCCCGGTGTCCTGGCTCTTCTCGGGATGGAACTGCGTCGCGGCGATATTGTCCCGCGCGATGATTGCGGTCACCGGCTGGCCGTACTGAGCGAAGCCAACCATGTCGCCAGCATCCCTACAGCTCATGGCGAAGGAGTGAACGAAATAGAAGGCCAGATTGCTCTCGCGGATATTGGCGAGAATCGGATGGTCGCGCTCCTTTGCCACCATGTTCCAGCCCATATGCGGGATCTTCAGCGCGGGATCGTTCGGCATCAGGCGCCGGACGTCGGCATCGAACCAGCCAAGCCCGCGATGCGCCACGCCGTCGTCGGCATGCTCCTCGGACGTGTTGGCGAGCAACTGCATCCCGAGGCAAACCGCAAGGAAAGGCTTGCCCTTCTCGCGGACCTGGCGCTCCAGCATCTCGTCGATGCCACGGGCGCGGATGTTGCTCATCGCATCGCCGAACGCGCCGACACCGGGGAGGATGACGTGGGACGCATCCGCGATCGCGTCGGCGTCATGGGTCACGACCGGATCGAAGCCGCAATATTCGACGGCGTTCTTCACCGAGCGTACATTGTTGATGCCGTAATCGACGATCGCTACGCCTGACATCGCCTGCTCCCCCGGGCGCGATCTCCGCGCCGCCCGTCAACTCTCGCCTATCGCTTGCCTATCCCTTGCCGCCGCCGATCTCGACGCCGGGATGGTTCGGCCACGGTACTTGCGTGTTGTTCCACTTGTCCATGTCTGGCATGCGGCGGCCCGGCTCGACCGTATTCGGCGAGAATTGCCACGGGCTGACCTCATGCTTGATCGCGATGCCCAGGAACTGCTCCTCCGTGAGCTGGAGATAGTCGAGGAACAGATCGAGGCTCGGCGGCCGCTTGCCGTCGAACTCGCGCACCAGCGCTTCGCCCTGCTCGCGGGTCATGCGCTTGTTGCGGATGTCGATATTGGCCAGATGGTTGGTCCGGCCCATGCCGCGCTTGATGTATTTCAGGTAGTCGCGCACGCCCTGGAAGAAGCACTCGATCTTCTCGTAATCGTACTCCGGCGGAATGCCCTCGACTTCCTGGCCTTTCCAGCCGAGCTCGCGCTTGATGATTTCGACGTGCTTCTTGGTGTCCCACTTGATGTAGCTGCCAAGGCAGATCGAGCGGCACTTGATCCGCATCAATTCCTTGCGCGGCGGATAGACGAACGGATAGAGGTCGCGCTTAGCGACGCGACCGCCGAGGAATTCGTACATGTCGTCCGCGGTGATGCCGAGATTCATCGCGCGGTTGAAGCGCTTCTCGTCGACCTCTTCCATTTCGTCGTAGGAATAGAACGACTGGTATTCGGCCAGACTCTCGCCCCAGAACAGCAACGGCGTCTCGTAGCGGATCGCGATCTGCATGGTGTGGGCATAGATGCCGGTGTGGCAGTGCCAGCAGAAGTCGCCGCGGCGCTTGAGCGATTCCAGCATCAGCTCACGCACTACATGCCAGTTCGGCGTGAAGTTCAGCACGTCGACGCCAAGCTGCTTGAAGACGCTGGTGTTGTTCTCTTCGATCAGCGGACGGTAGAACCAGTGGTCGAAGCGCACCACCAACGGCTTGAGACCGAGCTTCTTGACGACGTACCAGAGCTGGAAAACGCTGTCCTTGCCTCCCGAATAGGGCACGATGCAGTCGTACAGACCCTTGTCGCGGTATTGCGCAACCAGTTCCATCATCTGGGCGTGACGCTCGTCCCAATTGATCTGGGTATCGCGCACCTCGATCTGGGCGCAGACGCTGCACGAACCTGTGTCGTCGAACGATGTGGCCTCTGCCGTTTCCGGCAATAAGCACTTGCTACAGCTCAACATTTCGGAGATTCCCGCAATTGCATGATTTGCCGTTGGCTTACCACGCCGTCCACCCCCCGTCGACCGCAATGCACTGGCCCGTCACATAGGCCGCCAGGTCGCTCGCGAGGTAGGCCACAGCGCCCTTCATATCGTCCTCGCGTGCCATGCGGGCAAGCGGCGTCCGAGCCACATAGCGGCTTAAAAACGGTTCCGGCGTGGCCCTGAAGACTCCTCCGGGCGCGACCGCATTGACGCGGACCTTTGGCGCCATCGTGGTCGCCAGCCAGCGCGTCATCTGGATCAGCCCCCCCTTGCTCGCGGCATAGGCGGCGGGGTTCCCGAGCGCGGTGCCTTCGTAGAGCCGCCAGTCGGGCCCGGCGAGGCCGTAGATCGACGAAATATTGATCACACTGCCATGGCCCGACCTCGCGAGGTCCTCGGCCGCAGCCTGGATCAACACGAACGGCGCGGTGAGGTTGACCTCGATCGCCCGTCGCCAGGTCGCATCCGACTGCTGTTCGAACGGGACCGCCCAGCCCTCAAGCCCGCTCGTGCCGACGAAGGCTGCGCAATTGACGATGATGTCGATGCCCCCGAAGGCCTCGCGCACCCGGCGCGGCAGATCCTTCACGGCGTCGCCCTGCTCGAAATCACAATCGAACATCGCAGCCTTGACGGAGTGATCGGCGGCGAGCTTCGCCGCGGCCTCAGTGCCCGCGGACGCCGCGATATCGACCAGCGCGATGGTGGCACCGAGTTCTGCAAGACCTGCCGCGATCGCGCGACCGATGTGACCGGCGGCGCCGGTCACAACAGCGACACGGCCATTGAGCGACATCATCTCGTGGAGCGAGCGTTCGGTGCTCATCCAAATATCCTCTGGAATTCGTCGGAGGCACGCTGCAGATCGTCGAGGCGGCCGACATCGATCCAGTACTCGCGCAGCGGAAACACGACCGAAGGCTTGTCTTTGGCGATGGTCCGCTCGATCAGCGTCGGCATGTCGACGGCCTCGTTGGCACCGAGATGATCCAGCACACCGGGATCGAGCAGATAGACGCCGGCATTGACGAAGAATTTCTGCGTCGGCTTTTCGCGGATGCCGAGCAGCCGATGGTCGTCGAAATCGATCACGCCGAACGGCACGGTCACCGAATGCTCACGCACGCAGATGGTGGAGAAAGCCTGGTGCTCGCGATGGTATTTCAGCATCTGCTCGAAATTCACCGTCGTCAGCAGATCTCCGTTCATGACGAAGAATGGCTGCGTTGGCCGCTCCGGCAGCAGCGACAGGGCTCCCGCAGTGCCGAGCCGCTCGTTCTCCCGGAGGTAGTTGATCTCCACGCCCCAGGCTGAGCCGTCGCCGAAATAGTCGCGGATCATGTCGGCCTTGTAATTGACCGAGATGAAGAATTTGCCGAAGCCGGCCTTCACGAAGCCGCCGAGCACGGTCTCCAGGATCGGCTTGTCGCCGACGCGTATCAGCGGTTTGGGAATATCATCTGTCAGCGGCTTCAGCCGGGAGCCGAGGCCGCCGGCCATCAGCACCACCCAATGATCGGACTGCTGCGCGAGCGCGAGATCATCGATCAGCTTGACCTCGACCACCCTGCCTTCGGTATCGACGAGCGGAAGCTGGTGGATCGAATGCTTGCGCATCAGATTGAGCGCGGCCGGATTCGAGATACCGACCGACGCCGTGATCGGCGTGCGGTTCATGACGAGGCTCACCGAGGCGTCGAGGCCGACGCCGCCAAGCAGGGCGCGCCGCACGTCGCCGTCCGTGACGGTACCGACGATCCTGCCTTCGCGCTCGACGATGGCGAGTTGCAGATTGCCCTGATCGATCCGCCGCAGCGTCTCGATCAGCGGCGTATCTTCACTGACGACGAATGCACCCTTCATGACAAACTCATCCTAATCGTTGCCGGCGAATCCGCCGGCCGCGACATCCTTTGTGACCACCGCGCCCGCGGCAACGACGGCTCCGGCACCCACCTTGATGCCGCCCAACACCACGGCGCCGGCGCCGATATGAACGCTCTCACCAACCGACACTGCCCCGCACAGCACCGCCCCCGGAGCAACATGCGCGTGATCGCCGACGATGCAATCGTGTTCGACCACGGCGCGCGTATTGATCAGGGCGTTCCGCCCGATGCGGGCCGCGGGCTGGAGCACTGCACCGGCCATCACTTGCGCGCCTTCGTCAAGTTGTGCATCGGAGGCGATTACGGCGGAAGCATGCGCGATCACTGGAAATCTGTAGCCCCGCGCGGCGAACCGCTCGAACAACGCGCGCCGGTTGGACAATTCGGAATCGCGGCGCGAGGCGCGATTGCCGAGACCATTGGCGAGCTCGATCTCATCAGCGGGCATTTTCAGGACATCGTCGTCCGATACCGTGATCCGAACGCCGCCAATCACCTCGCCGATGCGCGCGGCGTCGGCCACGGCTATGGGACGTATGCCGCGGCTCAGTAACGCCTCGATGACGACACGGGCGTGACCGCCGGCGCAAAGCACGATCAGACTCATGGCTCCAGCGCCTCGTTGGCCGCATAATCGCGCTGGGCCGTCTTGCCGAGATAGCTCCAATATTCGATCGGCGGAATGCCGCTGCCCGGGCGCTTGACGCCGAGATTGTCTTCCGTAAAGCGCTCGCCGGCGCGCACCGGGCGCAGCGCGATGAGGCTGCGGCGCGCCACCGCGCGGTTTGGAATCTCCTCCGGCGCCGGCACCTTGCGGCCATCGCCGAGCGCGGCTTCGACGTCGCGGATCGCGGCGATCATCGCCGTCATCTCGTCAGGTTCAATCGAGGCCCGGTGATCTGGACCCAGCAAATTGCGATCGAGCGTCAGATGCTTTTCGATCACGGTGGCGCCGAGCGCCACCGCAGCCGACGCGATGTGGATGCCGCGGCTGTGGTCGGAGAAGCCGACAGGCAGGCCAAACGCATCGTGTAGCGTCGCCATCGCGCGCAGATTGATCGAGTGCGGATCAGCCGGGTATTCGGTCGTACAATGCAGCAGCGTGACCTTGGCGCGCAGCTCCGTCCAAGTCGCGCGGTCCAGCAGCAGATTTGCGAACTCGACGGGCGTCGGCCGCGCCGTCGCATCATGAAGATAGCCGAAGGCAATGACGCCGAGCGCCTGCTCCACTTCGGCGAGCGTCCCCATCCCCGTCGACAGGATGATGGGCAGGCCGAACCGCGCCAGATGCAGCAGCAACGGCGCATTGGTCAGGTCGCCTGAACCAACCTTCAACGTTGAAACCCCGACGTGGCGGACCAGATGCGTGGCGCTGTCCGCGTCGAATGGCGTCGACATGTAGGTGATCCCCACGGCCGCGCAGGCCGCCGCGATCTGGATCTCGTCGTCAGTGCTGAGCTCGAGCGCGCGCAGCATATCGAGCTGCGACTGCGCCTTGCCGGTGGTCGCCTGCTGATAGCTCGCCTTCGCGGCCTCGGCGGTCGCGAGCTTGTCGGCGCGAAACGACTGAAACTTGACGATGTCGGCCCCCGCCCGCGCCGCGGCCTCCGCGAGGGCAATCGCGCGCGCGCGGTCGCCGTTGTGATTGACGCCAGCTTCAGCAATGATCAGGGTTCGGCGGTGCATGGGGTTTCGTCGCTCGGCGCAGCGAAATCGCCCGCCAATCAAGCGGTTGTCTTAGTCGAGCACGCTGGTAAAAGCAACGCAGGCGGGCGGCTCGCGGCGTGCCCCAGGACCCCGCAGGTGTTCCGCTGGATGACGAATCATGCCGATTCGCAAGGGACCCGGAAGCCGGATCATCGAGAGCCAATGACGCAATCGCCTGAGATATTGTTCCTGCTGGTCGGCCGCGGTGGATCGAAGGGTCTGCCCGGCAAGAATCTGCGTGCGATCGGGGGCCTCAGCCTGACCGGTTACAAGGCAATCTCCGCACGGCAGTCCCGCTACTGCTCGCGCCTGATTGTCTCCAGCGACAGCGCCGAGATCAGGACCGAAGCCGCGCGGCATGGCGCCGAAGTGCTGTTCGAGCGGCCGGCCGAACTTGCGACCGATACCGCCTCCTCGAACGACGTGGTGCTGCACGCGATGGACTGGATCGAGACGCACGAGAAGCGGCGCTACGACGCGATCATGCTGCTCGAACCCTCTTCGCCCTTCGCAACGCCAAAGCATTTTGACGAGGCCGTCAAACTTTTCGCCGCGCGCAAAGCGAGCCTCGTCGTCGGCATGCGCGAGACCGAGGTCTCCTCGATCTTTGTCGGGACGCTCGGCCAGGACGGCTCCATCGGCGGCATTGTCGAGAAGATGCTGACGACGACCGCGCAGCGGCGGCAGGACCAGGCCATCGAAGTCACCATGAACGGCGCGCTCTACCTTGTCGGCTGGGAGGCGATGCGCAAGCACCGCAAAATCTACGCCGATCCGTTCGCGAGTTACGGCATCATGATGGATCGTATGCATTCCATCGAGATCGAGAGTGCGGCCGACCTCGCCTATGCCTCCTACGTCATCGAGCATGGGATGCTCGATGCTTCGCCGTGGCGGCAGCGAACATGAGCGCAAGCCGCCGCATTGCCGTCGTCACGGGCTCGCGCGCCGATTACGGATTGCTGCGGGGCATCCTGACGCGGCTCAAGGCGGCCGACGACGTCGCGCTGAGCGTCATCGCCTGCGGGATGCATCTGGTGCCGCGCTTCGGCGACACCTGGCGGGCGATCGAGGCTGACGGTTTTCAGATCGCTGCGAAAGTCGATCTCGCGCTCGCCGACGACCGCGCCGAGACCGTGGCGCGCGGCACCGGCATCGGCGTTACCAGATTTGCCGAGGTGCTGCCGAAGCTCGCCCCCGACATCCTTGTCGTGCTAGGTGATCGTTACGAGGTGCTGGCCGCCGCGGTTGCGGCAACTTTGCTCAATATCCCGATCGCCCATATTCATGGCGGCGAGATCACCGCGGGTGCATTCGACGATGCGATCCGGCACGCCATCACGAAGATGGCCTGCGTGCATTTCGTCGCTGCCGAGCCCTATCGCCAGCGGGTGATCCAGATGGGTGAGCAGCCCGATCTCGTCTTCAACGTCGGCGCGCCCGGACTCGATCTCGCAGCCGTTGCACCCATGCTCAGCCGTGCCGATCTGTTCGCAAGCCTCGGCATCAGCGGACCCGAGCGCTTCCTGCTGGTGACGCTGCATCCTACCACGGCGCAGCCCGGGGCCGACGCAGCCAATCTCGCCGCGACCCTCGGCGCGCTCGCCGAGGTCGAGGACCGCAGCATCATCTTCACCGGCGTCAACGCCGATCCCGGCTATCGCGCAATCGATGACGCGATCTCGGCTTTTGTCGCAGCGCGACCCGGGCGCGCTCACCTTTTCGCTTCGCTCGGCAGTGAACGCTACTGGGCTACGCTGCGACTCGCCGATGCCGTGGTCGGCAATTCCTCCAGCGGTATCCTGGAGGCGCCGGCCGTCGGTGTGCCCTCAATCAATATCGGGGACCGCCAGAAGGGCCGGCTGCGCGCTGCCTCGATCATCGACTGCCCGGCCGATTCCGCTGCCGTCCTCGCAAGCCTCCAACGTGTCTTCGACGGCCGGTTCCAGCCCGATCCGGGCCTCGAGCCGCCCTACGGCCGCGGCGGGGCCTCGGAGGCCATTGCTGGAACCCTTCGAAAGATCGAGCTTTGGCGCGCTTTCCCTAAGCATTTCCATGATTTGGCACCCCCGCGGCAATCTTCCGGAGTGGCCATATAACTCCCGTCAAATGTTGCCTGTGCAGCACCCCTGGCTGGCTGTATAGATCGGGGCGCGCTTGAGGCGAACGAACGCTCGTTCCGGGAGAACGCGACATGACGACGATCGAATCACTTTCCGACGTGACGCCGGTGATGCGCGCCGTCGAGATTGGTGAACTTCCGATTCCGCCCTATCGCGGCAACACGCTTCCTGCGATCGATTATGATGCGCACCCGGCCTATGGCGGCATGTTCCTGAAGCCGACCTTGCGTGAGCGGCTCTATGCGCTGAACATTTTTGCGCGCACGTTCGCCTTCGTCACCATTCGTCGCATCGTCGATTACGACAACATGCCGCTTCTCACCAAGGAGGCCGGTTTCAGCGGCCTCAATGCGCGGACAGCGCTGCGCTACATCTCGATGTTTGGGAGAATCCGTGCGAACCGCGCGATCGGCTGGCTGACCGGCGCACGTCGTCCTGCGCAGCCGGCGAACCCGGCGTTGCTCAACAAGATCAAGTCCGACGGCATTGTCTGCCTGAACCTCACGCCCGACGAGATCGAACAGATCCGCAGCGTGACCAATCCGGGCTTCGCCAAGCTCGACGAGCGCCGCGCCAACATTCCACCGGAGAAGCGCAAATTCGACGACAACGTCTATTGGTGCACGCGTTCGGCTGATCCGCAGGCGTTTACGACAGTCGAATCCATTTTCAAGCGTTACGGCATCATGGAAGCGGCGAGTGCCTATCTCGGCCGTCCAGCGGGCGTGAAGCACGTCAACGCGCAGATCAACGACCAGGACCTCGCATTCTGGAAGCGGGTGTTCCCGGATACGCAGCTTGCCGACCCCTGGGGCAGCTATCTGCACATCGATGCCACCTATGGCATGCTGAAATGTGCGATCTACGTCCATGACATCGGTCCGGACGGCGGCCCGTTCTGCTACATCCGCGGCAGCCAGAATGCGAAGATCGGCTGGTTCGAGGGCATGACCCGCCGCACCAACGACTTCTCCGGATTCTCCGGCCGCCGGCCCGATGCGCGCAAGAAGTTCATGGCGCTGCCGGCGTTCCTGCGCAAGAAGGCCGATTTTGGCGGCGACCTGCCCGACAACTCGCCGGAGGTGGCGCGCCTGCGCGAGGGTCACTTCGCAGCAACCTCGAACTACGGCAATTGCGTGCTGTTCGACGGCAATGGCATGCATCGCGGCGGCATGGTCAACAAGGGCGAGCGCCGTTGCCTGTTCATCCTGCTCGCGGAAATCTGAAGCGAAGCCCGCGACGGCAGGCTACGTCCCACGCAGCTTGCTTGGGCGCTTGAGATATTCGGAGAGTTGGTCGGGGCTGAAATAGGCCGCCTGGCTGCGCAGCGGGCTGTCCTTGCGGATAAAGGCAAGATCGATCTGCGCCAGCGCGCCGTCCAGCGAGCGCATGTGCCCTTCCAGCACGTCATAGACGGCAAAGCCGGCCTCGTCGCAGAAGCGAACGATGTCGGCGAATTGCGGAATTCCGTGCCGCATCGGCATCATCGTGGTCTCGAGGATCATGAGATCGATCTCGCTGATGCGCGTGCCGAGGCCCTTCAGCACCTCGATCTCGGCCCCTTGCGTATCAATCTTCAGGAACACCGGATGCTCCAGCGCCTCAGGCAGCAGTGAGTCGAGCCGCCTCATTGGCGTCTTGCGCGCCTCGCCGTCGAGCGCCTTGCCCTCGACCTGCGCGAAGATGCTCGAGCCCGAGATGTCGTCGTGGACGTTGAAGGTGATCTCGCCGTTCTCGGCACCGGCTGCGACCAGGAAATATTCGGCATCGAGCCGCTGCTTGAGCTGCTCCAGCAATGGGCGGCATTCCTCCACCGGCTCGACCAGGAAATATTTGGCGCGCGGGAATGCGTCATAGATCGGCGACGTGCCGAAGGCGATGCCGACGTCGACCACCGTCTTCACATCGAAGCCGAGCGACTTCAGATGCTTGAAGAACAGGCCGAAATTCCTGACCGGCGCGTTGGTACGCATCAGGCGCAGGCCAATAGGTTCCAGGACGTTGTTGATGGCCTGAAACGCGGCAGAGACGAATGCCTTCATGAAGCGGGCGCCGGTTGAGTTGAAATGGAGGATCGCGATCGCAAAATGCCCTGACGCACAATGGATTTGCCACAGTTTGCAATCGACTGGTCGGTTTGGTAGATCAGCCCGGCAAGCCGGTCAAGCGACCGCCCCGTCGGTAGAGACAGCGACATCAGCATGAAAGTTCTCGTGACCGGAAGCTCCGGCTTCATCGGCCAGGCGCTGGTGCGGCGGCTGCGCGCCGAACATTGCGACGTCGTGGGGCTCGACAAGGTTCCGGCCAAGACCACCGACATCGTCTGCGACATCCTCGATGCCGACGGCCTGACAAGAGCAGTGACCGGCGCCGCACCGGACGCGGTGGTTCACCTCGCCGCACGCATCGATCTCGACGAGAAGACCGACCTGTCCGGCTATGCCGCCAACATCGAGGGTGTGGAAAATCTGATTGAGGCGATTTGGCGGACGCCGTCCGTCCGGCGCGCGATATGGACTTCGTCGCAGCTCGTCTGCCGCGTCGGCTACGTGCCGACCAGCGACACCGATTACAAGGCCGACACCCTGTACGGAAAGAGCAAAGTGCGCACCGAAGAGATCGTCCGCAGCACCGATGGAGCGGGCCGCGAATGGTGCCTGGCGCGCCCAACCACCGTCTGGGGACCGGGCATGAGCGCCCACTACCAGCGCTTCCTGCACATGATCGAACGCGGTCGCTACTTCCACGTCGGACATGGTCCGCTCTGGAAATCCTACAGCTATATCGACAACATCGCTTTCCAGTATTGGCGTCTCCTGAGCACCCCCGCGGAGCAGATCCACCGCAGGACGTTCTATCTCGCCGACTACACGCCGATCGATCTGATCGCATGGAGCGACGCATTCCAGCGCGCCTTCGGCGCGCGCGCGATTCCACATTTGCCGCGTAGTGTTGCGCGTATGCTTGGGCTTTGTGGCGATGCGATCAACGCGATCGGATTGAAGCGGTTTCCGTTCAATTCATTCCGCCTCAACAACGTGCTGACGCAATATCAGTTCGATCTCGGGCCGACCGCGGCGGTCTGCGGAGGGCTTCCCTGCAACATGGAAGAAGGCGTCGCGGCGACTGTCGCCTGGCTGCGAGACGCCTCCGCGCGTTGAGATCAGGTTGCCGGTTCGTTGTCCCCGAGCTTGGCGGCGCGCCGTGGTGCCCGCGCGGACAGTTTGAACAAATCAAGCAGTAGTCCGGTCGCCAGCATCGACGCTAGTACAAGTGCCGAATTGGCCATGCCGAGGGGGCCTTGGACCGGGCTGAGAAGGATGCTCGCGAGCACGAATACGAGCAGCAGCGAGGGCGTCATCAGAGCAGAATGCCTGCTTCCGGCCGCGCTCCAGCCGGCCGCCACTCCCCAGATCACGACGTACACGATTGCGCCGACAAGACCGAAGTCGATGAAGGCCGCAGCCCAGGCGCTCGGAAAAAAGCCGTAGATCAGGGCGGCCCGCTGTTCGGACTCCAGGACCGCAACCCGGTCGCTCCCCGGGAAGAAGATCCGCAGCAGAGGCGACAGCACGCCGACCTCGTAGACGCCCCATTGCGGTGTGAACTTGTCGCGCGCCTTCCAGACGATATCGACCGTCCGTACACCATGAGTTAGATAGAAGTAGGTGCTGAGGCCGATCATGGCCTCGTGCGCCGATACGTGGCTGGATTCGATCGCCGAGGTCACGTAACTGCGCGGCTTGACATTCCAGGCCTCCAGCATCATGGCCAGGACCACGTCTGCCGAACTTGCACTGGGCGCTGGCGGCGGCAGAGCTTGCACTTCAGCGACGCGCTTGTTCAGCTCCGCTGCCGTTATGACGCTGCTGGGCTTTGGGGGCGCAGCCTCCTGCGATGCGGTCGGACCTGGCGCAGGCGCGTCGCGCTGGTTTTTCTCCTGCTGCAATTCGGTGATCAGGGGCGTCATCTGGATGCAAAAGCTCTGTCTGGTAGACCAGATCGCGCTGGAATAGACCGCAAACAATCCGACGGCGATCGCAGTCTTGAGCAGAAGATAATGGCCGCGCGGCAGAAGCGATAGCCCCTGCGCGAGTCGCACCAGCATCGCCATCGCCACGAGGACGAGAACGAACAGGATCGGCATCCGTCCTGAATAGAGAAGCGCATAACTGACCGGACAAACGATCGAAAGTTGCGCCAGCGCTGCGGCCCATCCCTTGATCTCCTCGCCCTTCAGCAGGAACAGGATCACCGAGACGAAGCCGAAGGAGAACATCGCGTAGCCACCATAGAGCAGCGGCGTGCGCCTGATTTCGATGGTATCGACGAGCCCTGGCGCGCAACGCAGCAACTCGGCATAGCTGCTGTTGCTCACGCCGCTGAGCATCGTCCGGTCGAGTGCGACCAGCGCAATACCCACAAGGCCGAACAGCGAAACGGCCGAGGTGACGTTGTTGAGTGTCCGGGCAGAGAGCAGCGGCGAACTCTCCTGGCGCACGAACCAACGATCGAACACAAGCTTGCCCCCCTGATAGGACAAGAGAAAGATCGTCAGCCCAATCGCAACCAAAGTCAGCACAGTCGAAGACGGCTGCCCCGGATAATTGATTGGCCCGATGGCGACCGCGAGGAGCGCCCCAAGCCAGATCAGGGTCATCAGAATTGCGGGCGATGCGAGAACGCCGAGCAAGGGAATGCGCTTCTGCTGTAGATTGCCGTCCATAGCTTCCCTCAGGCCAGAAAATGAGATTACCCTGTCATCCAGATCCCACCCTCAGGGGTAGAGCATGTCCGGATCGGTGGGAAGGCCGACGGTTTCGGTCGCTCCCGGTTCTCTGAAACTTTTGCGCAACCTGTGGACCGCGAACCCCACCAGCGAAATGAACAGCACGGCGCTGGCAACGCCCCCGGCAAGCGCAGCTCCGTAGATGCCGAGTACCGGAATCAGTGCGAGGTTCAAGATCGTCGAGACCACCGCCGAACCGAGATTGCAGATCAAGAGACATTGATCCGACCGGGCTGCGTAGAGCGCATAGGACGGAACATCCGCCAGCATGCGCAGGAATATTCCCGGCAGCATGGCATAGAACACGCCAACATTTGCCGCGTAGGCGGAAAGCCCGAGCAGCGTCAGCATCGGCCCCATGGCAATGCCGGACAGAACCATCGTCGCGCAGACCAGCGCGAGGATGGACCAGAAGAACGAGCGCAGCGCCGCACGGTAGGCATCGAGGCCCGCGGCATAGCCGGCGATGACCTTCGGCAAAAACTGATGCGACACCGAGCTGCCCAGCGACAACAGCCCGATCAGGATCGTGGAATAGAATGTATAGATTCCGAGCGCATCCCGTCCCACGAAGGCGTCGATCACAAAACGGTCGACATAAGAGATGACCAGCGCTCCCGCCGCCGTCAGCATGAAGGGACGCGCCACAGAAAGGCCCGTGCGGATATTCTTGAGATTCGGCCGGTAGCCCCTGAGCTCTCGCCAGGGCAGTTCGGACAGCGAAAACGCAGAGAAGGCGATCGACAACACACCGCCGAACGCCCACCAGACGAGCACGGTCTCCAGCGTTCGCGTCGACGGTACAGCGAACATCAGCACGGCGATCGCGTAAACCCAGACCCCACCCCGCAGGAAAACACCGACATAAGCGCGTACCGGCCGCCAGGTGATGATCAGGATTCGCGTAGCCTCCAGCGAAACATGCTCGGTGATGAGGATCAGGATGAACCACGGTGCAAGACGCGCCGGAAAGGAACCCGCGGCAATGGCGCCTGCCACCACGATGCCGGTCGCAACGAGCGCAACCGACCCAAGCGCCATCTGGTCCGCAATGATGCGCGCGCGTTGCTTCGGGTCCGCCGGTACCAGTTCACGCAAAGTGTAGGAATAAAACTCCAGACCGACCACGAGCAGTGCAAAAGCCAGCGCTGCGGTGAGCAAACCATACTGTCCCATCTCGGCCGGCGACAGCATCCGCGCCAGAAGCAGCGACAGCAGGAAGCGGCTCGCCAGGGTCAGGGCGCGCAGCACGAGCGCCGCGACTGTGCCGGCAACCGCCGGGCGCGTCACGAGGTCAAGCAGACGAGATCGCATCGCGCTGTTTCCATCTCCACCGGACGACGACGTCGGCTGCAAGTTCATCCTCACGGGATCGTCAGGCGGCGGTTTCGCAGGACTGCAGAAACTGTGGCAGGTGCGTATTCAACGAACGCGCCAGCGGCTCGACTGAAGTCCGTAAAGCTTCATTCTCCGGATCGAACTTGCGCCAGCCGAAATAGTCGCCCTCGACGCTGATCGACACCAGATGTCGCATGATCGCACGGCGGGTCGTGCCGAGATCGTCAGGGGATTGCCATCGCGCCAACCGCTCCACGAGACTGTCAATCTCGCTTGTGTCGCGAATGCGCAGGAAGTGCTGCTCGGTTGCGTAGTATGGCTCTGTCGCGACCGACCGCAGCCCGGCGAGCGCCGCCTGAAAGCCGATGGTACCTGTGAATGTGACCGACGCCGCACATTTCCCGATCAGCAGATTTGCCGGTACATCGTACGGCACCAGCACCACGGCCGGCAGCTTCGCCAGGCGCTCGAACAGCTCGCGTTGGCGGAAGCCGAATTGCAGCGGATGGTCCTTGACGAAGATGCGGTAGCCAGCCTGACCGAGCACCTCACAATAGCGCACCAGCACGTCGTCATGTGCGAGCATGGTTTGTGACTCGAGCCAGTAGTCCATCGACGCTTCGGGGAAGAGCTGGAGACCGAGGAACACCCGTCGCTCGCGCTCCACTTCTGCAAGGCGTTTATCCCAGCCCTGATCGAGCAACCCGAGGACGGCCACGTCGCGCATGCGCACCTTGTGCTTCAGCCGCTTCAGCGCGTCGAGATAATGGCAATTGTAACGGTCACGCTTAAGGAACCGCCAGATGTTGAAGTAGGCCCCGCGCATGGCGTAGTAACCGAAGATCTTCCAGAAACTGGCGAGCGAGAAGCGCTTGGCGTCGCGGACATAGGCTGGGGCAAAGTCCTCCCTACAGAGCTGGTTGACGGCCGCGTCGATGTCCTCCGTGGAGGGCTCGCGCAACCAGACCGGCTTTCCCCGGCGCATCAGCATGACCTGATCGGGGATGATTGAGGTGGTCATCTCCAGGAAGTCGATGCCACGCCGCCGCGCGATGCGCTCCATCACGTCCATGACGTAGCGATCGATGGTGAAGGTCAAGACCAGCGCGGGGGCAAGCTTGTCAAAAGCCTGCTCGATCGCCTGCGTCATGCCGCCGATCATCTTGAGCGCAAGATCGCGGTCAATGCTCCTGAGCACGCGGCAGCGCAGGATGATGTCCGCGCATCCATCCTGGCCGAACCGGTCGAGCGCCACGGCTGTCGCATCACCCTTGTCGGCGAAGCGATAGAAATCATCGACCAGCGAATAGTCGCCGTCGTCGCGTAGATCGCTGAGCACGACGGCGTCGGCGAACTCCATGCGCGAGGCCAAGTACTTCCACCATGACGTCGTGCTGTGAATCGTGAAGAAAACGATCCGGGGCATCAGCGCTCGTTCGCGCTTTCGGACAGAAACGGACTGCTTGGAAGATTGATGCAGCGCGTGTTCATATCCTCGACAACCGGAAGCGAGGCGCGCGGGCAGTCACGGTACATCGGCAACAGGTGCATCGGCGTCCACAACGGGCGCGCGCGAATGCCGTGCCCATGCAGGGCCTCGAGCAGACGGTTGCGTTCCGCAGCGAATTCGCGGTCGAGCACCAGTGTATTGAGCCAGTAATTGCTCTCGGACCCCTTCGGCTCGCGATAGATGCGCGCCCAGGGAAAATCGCTGAAGGCGTCGAGATAGCGCCGGGCGAGCATACGCTTCGCCTCGACCATTCCGGCCAGCCGCTCCATCTGTGCGCAGCCGAGCGCCGCGTTGATGTTGGGCAGACGGTAATTGTAGGCGATCTCGTCGTGCTCGAACGCCCAGGCGTGCGCCTTCTTCGCCGTCGAGGTGAAGTGACGGGCATGGCGAGCATGCGCCTCGTCGTCGGTCACGATCATACCACCGCCGCCGGTGGTGACGATCTTGTTGCCGTTGAAGCTGAGCACGGCGGAATGGCCGAACGTACCGCAACCCTTGCCGTTCAGGGTCGAGCCGAGCGACTCGGTCGCATCCTCGATGATCACGAGGTCGTAGCGGGCCGCAACCGCGCCGAGCGCGGCCATCTCGACTGGATGTCCGAAAATGTGCACGGGAACGACGGCGCGAAGCCGGCGGCCGGTGTGCTTGTTCACCCAGGCGCCGTTCTGCCGCACAGCGACCGCGTCGAGATGAGCCTCGAGCACGCGCGGATCGAGCCCAAGCGTGTCCCAGGTCGAATCGACAAAGTGAGGCACGGCGCCGGCGTGGCTCACAGCGTTGGCGGTGGCAACGAAAGTGATCGAGGGCAGCAGCACCTCATCGTTCGGTTCGACGCCTTCGAGCACCAGGGCGGCGTGCAGGGCGGCGGTGCCATTGACGGTCGCAACCGCATGGCGCGAGCCAGTCGCCTCCGCCACCATGTCCTCGAAGCGGGTGACATATTTGCCGGCCGACGACACCCAGTTGGTGTCGATGCAGTCGAGCACCAGCTCGCGCTCGCGATTCCCGAACCGCGGCTCGTGCAGTTCGACCGGGCGTGGCGCCGAGCCGAGCGCGACATCGACCGCGTCCAGCACCGGCTTGAGGTCAAGCACGGCGGGACGGTTCTGACTCGCTTGCGCGGAGGACATGCTCATGTTGCTCACAACGTGTAGGTATTGACGCGATAGCGGGCCAGGCTCTCCTGCTTGGTGAACCAGGCAATGGTCTGTTCGAGCCCCTTGCGCAGGCCGTCGACGCCACCGAAACGCGGCGACCAGCCGAGCAGCTTTTGCGCCTTGGCGTTGGAGGCAAACAGGCGCTCGACCTCGCTGCGCCCGGGGCGCACACGAATGTCGTCATGTTCGATCTCGATTTCGGCTTCCATCAGCTCGGCGATCAGGTTCGCGGTGTCGCCGACCGAGATCTCGAACGCGCTGCCAATATTGATGACCTCGCCAATGCCGGCCTTGGAGTCGAGCGCCGCCAGGAAGCCGCCGACGGTGTCGGCAACGAAGTTGAAGTCGCGGGTTGGATGGATGCTGCCGAGCTTGATTTTGCGCGCGCCTGCCGCGATCTGTGTGATGATGGTCGGGATCACCGCGCGGGCCGATTGCCGCGGACCGTAGGTGTTGAAGGGCCGTATCACGGTCACCGGTGTACCGAATGATCGCTCGAACGACAAGGCGAGCTGGTCGGCGCCAATCTTGGTCGCAGAATATGGCGACTGGCCCTGAAGCGGGTGCTCCTCGGTGATTGGAACGAATTGCGCGGTACCGTAGACCTCGCTGGTCGACGTATGGATCAGCTTTTCAACGCCGAGATCGCGCGCCGCCTGAAGCACGTTGAGGGTGCCGCGGATGTTGGATTCCACATAGGTGTCGGGCGAGTGATACGAATACGGAATGGCGATCAGCGCGGCGAGATGCAGCACTGCGTCGCATCCCTTCATCGCTGTGCGCACACCGTTGGGGTCGCACACATTGCCCGCGAAGACGTCGAACTCCTTGCGGATGTCGGGCGGAGAGGAATCGAGCCAGCCGCACGAACCCATGCTGTTATAGTGCACGAAGGTGCGCACTGCGACATTACGCCGGACCAGCTCTTCCGCGAGGTGCGACCCGATGAATCCGCCTGCACCCGTCAAAAGTACTTTTCGCAAAGTTCCTGTTCCCCTCTGGCCGGGCCGCCCGACCTCAAGGCCGACCTTTCCCAGGCCGACCTGACGGCCCGCTTCTAAACATTCCCGCCGCAGGAGGCCAGTTTTGAATGCGCTGCGATCCCGTCGACGGATCGGGAACCCGGGCTTGAAATACAACAGCGCGACTCTTACAAGTCTTTGAGAAGGATCAACAATCTCGACCGAGGGGCCGCGCTCCCCAGGCGTTATGCAAATTCGCGCATAAGCTGAATCACGCTCTCCTGCTGCGCCGGCGTGATTTCGGCGAAGATCGGCAGCGACAGGACGCTGTTTTGGTCCCGATAGGCGTGTGGAAACTGCGCCGCGGTGTGGCCGAATCGCGCATAGGCCTGAAGCAGCGGCAGCGCGGTCGGATAGTTGATCGCAGTCTGGACCCCGTTGCCATTGAGGTGAGCGGCCAGCGCGTCGCGGCGCGGATGCCTGATCGTGTAGAGGTGATAGACGTGATCGCGGCCGGACGCGACCTGCGGCACGCTCACGCCCTCGATTTGATTAAGTCCGGCATCATAGATCGCCGCCGCGCGTTGTCGCGCTTTTGTCCAGTCGGCCAGATGCAGAAGCTTTGCCGAGAGGATGGCGGCCTGCATGCCGTCGAGCCTGCTGTTGACGCCCTCGATCTCGTGCCGGTGCTTCACCAGGCCGCCATGGCGCGCCAGCTTAGTCATGTGTTCGGCAAGCGCCGTGTCATTGGTGACGACGGCGCCTGCATCGCCCATCGCCCCGAGATTCTTGCCCGGATAGAACGAATAAGTTGCGGCCGCGCCAAACGTTCCGACCATCTGCCCCTTGTAGCGCGCCAGATGCGCTTGGGCGCAGTCCTCGATCACCCATAAGCCGTGCTTGTTCGCGATCGCCATGATCGCGTCCATGTGCGCGGGCTGACCGTAGAGGTGAACCGGGATGATTCCGACAGTGCGCGGCGTGATCGCAGCCTCGATCGCCGCGGGATCGATCGTGAACGTCGCGCCGTCGGTATCACAGAACCTCACTGTAGCGCCGGCATGAGTGATCATGGCCGAGGTCGAGATCCAGGAATGCGCGGTCGTGATGACCTCGTCGCCTGGCTTCACCTTAAGCGCGGCCATAGCGAGGTAGAGGGCATCCGTACCGTTGGCACAGGAAACGCAATGCTTCACGGACGCAACCTTGGCGAAGTCGCGCTCGAACGCATCGACGAAGGGACCGCGAATGAAGGCATTTTCTCGGATGACTGCGGCAATCGCCGCGTCGATCTCGGCCTTGATGCTTTGGTACTGGAGCTGGAGATCAGCGAAGGGTACTGCCATCAGTCACTTCCGCAAGGTCAATAGCCGCGCCGGATTGCCAGCATAGGTTCCGGTCGCGGTGATGTCCTTGGTCACCACCGAGCCCGCGCCGATCACAACGTCGTCCACGATCGTGACCGGCATGATCGTGGCATTCGAGCCGATCGACACGCGGCTGCCGATCCTGGTCTCGCGCCACATTTCCTTGCGACCGCGCGCCGGCCCACCGCCGGCAAAGGTGTCGTTGATGAACATGACGCCGTGGCCGATGAAGCAGTCCTCACCAATGCTGACAAGCTCGCAGACGAAACTGTGCGATTGCACGCGTGTGCGGGCGCCGACGACGACATCCTTCTGGATCTCGGTGAAGGGCCCGATGAAGCAGTCATCGCCGATCGTGCAACCGTAGAGATTGCAGGGCTCGACGACCTTGACGCCGGTGCCGAAGATGACGTCCCGTATCCCAACCTGACGGCGCTCGGGGCCGCTCACGACGCAATGCCAAGACGGCTGCGGCGAGGCACGAAATGCAGCGGCACCTCCTGCCCGGTTTCGATGGATTCGTAGAGCGCCGAGATCAGCTCCAGGCTCTTGCGGCCCTGTAGCCCATCGACCAGAGCTGCGCCGCGATCAGCGAGACATTCGACGACGTGCTGATAGTAAGCCTTGTGGCCGAAGCCGTAGACGTTCGGCGGGTTGACCGAAAACTTTTCGATCACTTCCTTGTCCGATTGCAGTTCGTTGACGAAACGCCAGTGGCGAATATGGTTCATGGCGAAGCCGCCGACCTCGACCGTTCCCTTCTCGCCCAGGATCGAGAGCGAGCCCTCGAGATCGGCCGGACGCGCCGCGGTCGTGGCCTCGATGATCCCGAGCGCCCCGCTACGGAACTTCAGCGTCGCAACCGCCGTGTCCTCGGTCTCGATCTTCACTAGCGCGGTGCTACTGCGCGCATGAACGCTGACGACGTCACCGAAGAACCACTCCAGCATATCGATGTGATGGCTGGCCTGGTTGGTCAGCACGCCGCCATCCTGCGCCCAGGTCCCTCGCCAGGGGTCTTGATTGTAGTAGGCCTGATCTCGGCACCAGCGCACGCGGACTGTGCCAAGCACGAGCTTGCCGAACCGGCCGGCATCGAGCGCCTCGCGCGCCTTGACGATCGGCACGTTGAAGCGGTTCTGCTTGACGACGAATAGCTTTACGCCGGCCTCGTCGCAGGCGCGGATCATGTCGTCGGCGTCCTGCAACCGCAGCGCCATCGGCTTCTCGACGACAACGTGTTTGCCCGCGCGCGCGCAGGCGATCGCGTGCTGCGGATGCATCCCGCTCGGCGTCAGCACCGCGACGGCGTCGATGTCGTCGCGTGCAAGCATTTCATTGAGATCGGAATACGCGGAAACTTTGAATTTCGCCGCAATCGCGTCCGCCCGCGCGCGATCGGAATCGCACACGGCGACCAGGCATGCGCCGTCGATAATGCCAACGCCCAGGAGCTCGGAGTGGCGCTTGGCAATCCGCCCGCACCCGAGCAGGCCGAACCTGATCATGGGACCTCGATCTTTCCTGAAGGCGGGCTCGTGACGAAAGGTTCTGAGCGCACCAATCAGGTTGACCTATATTAACAAAAGCTCGAATAAATCAAGGTCTTACATCGCACAATAATCCCATGCGGCCACCCCTGGGACATTGCGTGCATTCTTCGAATGAGATATCCGAACTGCCACATGCTCCCCCCCACGGACATCACGGATCATAGGGCCGCGGACCGATTTCGTTTGCGTGGCAACGATCTCGGAGTGGCGCTGCTCATCCTGGGCCATTTGGCCCTGGGCAGCATCTCGCTGATCTTCATCGCGCGCATCTACCCCGCGTACCACATTGTCTTCAGTAAGGAGATGCTGCCCGCCGCGACTGCCACGGTTGCAACATTCGCCGTCCTGGCCGTCTTGTTCGCCCGCGCCCGGTTCAGCTTCGGCTATTTTGCCGGCTACTACCTATTCATCATGATTGCCGGCTATCTCTGGCTGAACAACTTCTCCGACTTCGTCTACAACCATCGCCTGAGCGGCCTATCGGCTGCGGCCTCCGCAGTGGCATTCCTGCTGCCTGCGCTGTACCGGCCAACGCTGCCGCGATTGCTGACCTTGTCCCCGCAGGCTTTCGAGCGGCTACTGAACTGCATCGTGCTGATCGGAGCCGCCACCTTGGCGATTGGCGCATATTACAATTTCAGGCTGGTCTCGCTTGGCGACATCTACACCTATCGCGAGACTCTGACCGCGCCGACATGGGTGAACTACCTGGTCGGGATCTCGACAACGGCGTTCCTGCCGTTCGCATTCGCATGCTACGCACTGCGTGGAAATCTCTGGCGGGCCTGCGCCATCCTAACCCTGCTGCTGCTGTTCTATCCGGTCACGCTGAGCAAGCAGGCCTTCTTCACCCCGGCGTGGCTCATCCTCATGCTCGTCGTCACGCAGTTTGTCAGTCTGCGGCTCGCAGCCATCCTGTCACTCCTGCTCCCGACCGCGGCGGGCGTGATTCTTTTCGGCCTTTACAGGTACGGCCTGTTCCCGGAGCGGCTCGCGATGGCGGTCTTCCAACTGGTGAACCTCCGCATGGTGACCATGCCGTCGCTTGCGATGGACTACTACAACGAGTTCTTTTTCACCCACGACCTGACGCACTTCTGTCAGATTGGCTTTTTGAAGCCGATCGTGCCTTGCGCCTATCGGGAGCCACTGGCAGTCGTCATCTACAATTGGTTTGGGATCGGCGGCTACATGAACGCCTCACTGTTCGCGACGGAAGGCGTTGCGTCGGTCGGTCCGCTGTTTGCGCCGATCTCGGCGCTTGTCTGCGGCATCGTCATAGCCATCGCCAACGGGATGTCCGTCGGCGTGTCGCAACGCACCGTCCTGGTATCCGCAGCACTGCTGCCGCAGACGCTGCTGAACGTGCCCTTCACGACGGTGATGCTGACCCATGGAGCGGCACTGCTGTTTCTCCTGTGGTACGTCATGCCGCGCGAGACAGGCGAACAAGCGGACTGACAGAGATGCGCGTTCTCATTCTCAACGCTGACTATCCGCGTTTCCTGACTTGGCTGTATCGCCGCACGCCCGATCTTGCAGGCGCGCCTTATAGCGCACAAATGGCAGCGCGCAATGCCAGCCTATTTGGCGTTGCCGACTTCTATTCACGCAACTTCGCAGCTGCGGGGCACACCGCCGCCGACATTCATGTCAACAATGCCTGGATGCGAACAGCATGGGCGCTCGAGCACGGGCTCCCCTGTAAACAGCCGCCGGAGCCTGGTAAAGAGGCACAACGACAGGCGATCCCCGGCTCACTTCAGCGCATGGTTGCGCCGTTCAAGCCCTTCCTCAGGCCGCTGGCACGCAAGATGGGCTTGAGCCCGCGGCTCGATGCACCGGCAGAAGAGATCCTGCTGGCGCAGATCGAAGAGTTCAAGCCGGACCTTATCCTCAACCAGGACGTCTTCTACATCGATGCGCGTCTCTCGCGGCGGATCAAGAGCATCGGGCGACCCATCCTGATCGGGCAGGTCGGCATCGTCCCCTCGCGCGGCGAGGATTGGTCGGCCTACGACCTGATGATCTCGCAGCTCTTAAAGGTCGTTCAGTCTTTCCGCAATGCCGGGGTCAGGGCCGAGTTGCTTCATCTCGCGTTCGAGCCTGGTATTCTCGATATTCTCCCGCCGGCGCCTGAGCTCAACATCGATGTCTCGTTCGTCGGCGTCGTTTCGGCGGATCACCAGCAGCGGGTAGCACAGCTCGAGGCGGTGGCGCGCAAGTACGATCTGAAGCTTTATGGCAGCGGCCTGCACACCCTTCCCGCCTCCTCGCCGCTGCATCGCTGCTATCAAGGCGAGGCCTGGGGCGTTGGTATGTACCAGGCGCTCCGTTCATCACGCATGACGCTCAACTCGCATATCGACATGGCGGGTCGAGAAGCCGGCAACGCGCGCCTGTTCGAGGCAACGGGTGCTGGCACCTTCCTCCTGACCGATTTCAAGGACAACCTCCGCACCCTGTTTGAAGAAGGTCGCGAAGTTGCGGTCTGGCGTTCGGTCGACGACTGCCTGGCATTGATCGACCACTATCTCAGGAATGAAGACGAGCGCCGCGCAATTGCCGCCGCAGGACAAGCGCGGACGCTTTCGACCCATACGTTCAGGCAGCGAATCGACGATATCCTTCGCTTCGCGGGCTGAAATGTGCGTATCCATCCGACCTTGACGGTGCAGGTCAAAATGGCCAAAGTGCCGCGCGTAGGGACGCTATGTCGCTATAATTCCAGCGTTTGTCTTGAGGCCTCGGATGGAACACGTCGAACATGTCAGATTCGGCGAACAGCTCTACGCGATAATCGTTCGCGCCTCGTTCCGCCAGCCGGGCATCACCTTCTTCTCCTCGCCCGAGCTGTCGCAACAACTCGCCTTCATGAGCCATCCGGAAGGCAAGAGCATTGCGCCCCATCGTCATAACAAGGTGACGCGAGAGGTGCATTTCACGCAGGAAGTGCTTCTTATCCAGAAGGGCAAGCTGCAGGTCGATTTCTACACCGAGGCCGAGGAGTATTTGGAGAGCCGCATGCTCGGCGCCGGCGACATCATCCTGCTTTGCAGCGGCGCGCATGGCTTCCACGTCATCGAGCCACTCGAGATGTTCGAGATCAAGCAAGGCCCCTATGCCGGCGAAAACGACAAGACGCGCTTCCCCGAGGCGTCGGCCTCCGCGATACGGGTCAAAGGTCCTGCGCTGTGACTTCCACCTTCATTCCCGTCAACTCGCCGCTCCTTGATGGCAACGAGGCCGAGTACCTCGCCGAGTGCGTCCGCACCGGATGGATCTCCTCGGAAGGTCCGTTCATAAAGCGCTTCGAAGAATCAATGGCGAGCGCGGCCGGACGGCGGCACGGTATTTCGGTGACCAACGGCTCCGTCGCGCTCGACATCGCCGTTCACGCGCTGGGTCTTGAGCCCGGCGACGAAGTTATCATCCCGACCTTCACCATCATCAGTTGCGCGGCCGCCGTCGTGCGTGCAGGCCTTGTCCCTATTGGTGTGGATTGCGATCCCGCTACGTGGAACATGACGATCGAAGGCGTCGAGGCCGCGATTACGCCGCGGACGCGCGCGATCATGCTAGTTCACATCTACGGCCTGCCGGTCGATCTTGCCCCGATCCTCGAGCTTGCCCGCAAGCGCGGCTTCAAGATCATCGAAGACGCCGCCGAAATGCACGGCCAGACCTATCGCGGTGCGCCGTGCGGCAGCTTCGGCGACGTCTCGACCTTCAGCTTCTATCCCAACAAGAACGTCACGACCGGCGAAGGCGGCATGATCCTGACGGATGACGACGCACTTGCCAGCCGCCTCGCCAGCCTCCGCAACCTCTGCTTCCAGCCCCAACAGCGGTTCGTCCACGAGGAGCTCGGCTGGAACGCGCGCATGACCAACCTTCAGGCCGCGCTAGGCGTTGCCCAGGTCGAGCGTCTGCCGAAGACCGTCGAGATCAAGCGCCGCATCGGCCGACTCTACGACAGCCACCTCGAGAATTTCGAGCGCATCCGCCGTCCCGTTCCCCGCACCAATTATGCCGACAACATCTATTGGGTCTACGGAGTCGTGCTGAACGACGATGTCCCCTTCGATGCCAATGAGGCGATGCGTCGTCTCGCGGACAAGGGCGTCGGCACGCGGCCGTTCTTCTGGTGCATGCACGAGCAGCCGGTGCTGCGGCGCATGGGATTCATGCTGAAAGAGCAGCACCCGTTCGCAGAGCGGCTCGCCCGCCGCGGCTTCTATCTGCCGAGCGGCCTCGCCTTGACCGAAGACGAAATCGCGAGGTCCGCACAAGCGCTGAAGGAGATTTTGGCGTGAGCGTGTTCGCGGATTACGCGCCATGGTACGATCTTCTGTACCGGGACAAAGATTACGCCGCGGAGGTCGACTTCGTCGAAACCCGGCTGCGCGACTACGGCGTCGCCTCGGGCAAGCTCCTCGATCTCGGCTGCGGCACGGGCGTGCATGCGATCGAATTCGCGCGACGCGGCTGGGATGTCGCCGGCGTCGATCTCAGCGCCGACATGATCGCCAGGGCGCACGCGCGTGCCGCGCAAGCCGGGTTCAAAATCTCATTCCGGCAGGGTGATGCCTGCGAGGCCGGTCCAGAGCGGGGCTGCGATGCTGTCGTGTCGCTGTTTCACGTTGCGAGCTACCAGAACGATCGCGACCGGCTCGAGGCATTGTTCCGTACTGCTCACGCGGCATTGAAGCCCGGCGGCGTGTTCTTCTTCGACTATTGGTATGGGAACGCCGTGCTGGCCCAGGGCGTCGGGACGCGCGTCAAGGTCGTCGAACAGACCCCGCTGCGCCTGACTCGGATCGCGCAATCGGAGCACGACGAGCACAAGGCAACCGTGCTCGTGAACTACACCCTGTTCTGCGAAGACACGGAGCGCTCGACGATCCGTCGTGTCGATGAGACCCACCGCATGCGCTACTGGTTTCCGTTCGAGATCGAAGCCTCACTCAGGAACAGCGGGTTCGAACCGGCAGGCAGTCATGCCTGGCTGTCCGATGCCGTGCCGAACACGAAGGACTGGGCTGCCTATTCGATCGCAAGAAAGGCCGCGTAGCCGTGAAGCGTTATCACGTCGGCATTTTCCTCGAACTGCCGCTCGACGTCGGCGGCGGTTTCCAGCAATCACTCACTGACATCATGTGGATACGTGACTGGGCCAAGACCGCCGGTCTGGACGTGACCGTATTCACGACCTTGCCCGACAACGTCGCGATCCTGGCCGATCTCAGCATCAACAGCGTGTATCTGAAGCTCGGCTGGCTCGACCGCCTGTTCCTGTTCCTCAAATATCTGGGACCGTTCGATCTTCTGCAATACACCGTGCGCGTCTGCGCTCCGTTCGAAACTAAGCTGAGAAACGCCGGCGTCGACCTCGTCTACTTCACCACCACGTCAAATTGGAACCTGGTGCTCTACAAGCTGCCGTTCATCATCACGATTTTCGACGGCTGCTTCCGCGACAGCCCTGAGTTCGACGAGGTACGCGAGTTCGCCCAGTTCGAGCGGCGTGACATCGTGTGGCGCAGCGCAGTAACCAAGGCAGCGGTGGTCATCACCAACGCCGACGAACTGATCGACATGTTGTGCCGGCGCTACGCCATGGAGCGCGATCACGCCGTCTGCATCCCGTTCTCCCCGTCGCTCTATGTGTCGCGACCAGGGACGACCAATGAGGTCAACGACGACGCGATCCTAAAGAAGTATAACGTCGAACCCGGCTATCTCTTCTACCCGGCACAATTCTGGACGCACAAGAACCACGCGACCATCCTGCTCGCGATGCGTCTGCTCAAAGACCAGGGCGAGCTACACACGCTCGTCCTGTGCGGCTCCGATCCCGGTGCACGCGGCGCATTCGAGGCGCTGGTCGCGCAGCACGGCCTCGGCGATTCCGTGCGCATACTCGGCTTCGTTCCCTCCGCGGAGCTCGGCGCTCTCTATCGCGGTGCCAAGGCGCTGGTCATGGCCACCTATTTCGGTCCCACCAATTTGCCGCCGTTGGAGGCCTGGGCGGTCGGCACGTCGGTGATCTATCCCGAAGCTTTCAAGACTCAGGCCGGCGACGCCGCGGTCCTGTTCGACTACGACGATCCGGCATCACTCGCCAAGGCGATCGTCAAGGTCGGCTCGGCCGAGGAGCGCGCCCGGCTGACGATTGCAGGCAAGCAACGGCTGGCTTATTTCGCCGAGCGAATCGATAACGGACATCGGCAGCTCGCCCGGCACATCATGCGGCTGCGATATCGCCGCTACCCTCAGATCTACTGACGTCCTCAGTTCGGCACCGCCGCGAGCACCCGTCCGCGTACCCGCTCCATCAGAAGCGGGCTCGCCGCGATGGCAACGACGACGAGCCAGATCGTACACTCCGCCAGGAAACGGAGCAGCCCTGCTCCGGGCACGATGGCGTGGATCGCCAACCCGAGGCCCCACCCGCCGAGCATGATCGTGACCATGATCGCGATGAGGGTCAGCATGTGGCGGAGCGGATGGGCCAGCGTCTGGCGCATAATCACGAGCGTCAAAATCCCGAACTGAGTCAGCAAGTCGCTCGCCACGATCGCGATCGCCGCACCGAGCGGACCGAGCCGGGGAATAAGCAACACCGAGAGAACCAAGAAGGCGATCAGTTGCACGCCCTTGGTTCGGAACAACAGGTTCCCTCGATTGCTGTGATTGGCGAAGACAAGTGCAAGGAGAGAAGGAGCAACCAGAGCGGAGCCGAGCAGCAGCGTGACGGCTAAAGGCGCATCGTACGGGATGCCACCATGCGTCCACAGCACAAAGAAGTCCGGCCAGAACTGAAGCAAGCCCGCCACGATCAGGCAGGCGAGCGCCGTCACAAACACCGATCCATGGGCGTATAGCTGGCCCAGCCGCCCTTTGTCACCAATTGCGTAGTCGTGGCCAAGTTCGGGCGCCAGCGGCAGCGCCACCTGAATACAGAGCGCCCTTACGAGGCTGGCAATCACGCGGTTCAACCCCCATTGTGCCACCGCCACGCGATCGGTGACGAGCACGCTGATCAGCAGCACGGGCGCATTCGTGAGCGCAAGCTCAGTGACGTTAGCCAAAGCAAATGGAAATGCGCGAACGAATTGCCCCAGACTCCATCGCCATGACAGCCCCCCCAGCCGGCGAACGCGTTTGCGCACCAGGAACTTAAACTGGCGAGGAGCGTCGTAGGCGAGCAAAAAGAGGGCAGACAGGATCTGCGCAAACACAAAGGCCGACGCAACGGCGACGAGAGTGCCGACCAAGGCGATCGCGACCAACTGCGCAACCTGCCCGAAAACTAGAGTTACGTTCTGCGTCCAAACAGCGCGATCATACCTCCCGTACGCACGGTAGAGGCCAGAGACCAAGTTGACCGGCAACGTAAAGACCATGCCTAGGGTAATCACCAGAGTGGCGGCATCGAATGTCGGCGTCTCCTGGAACCCAAGCACCGTGGCTGGCGGAAAAAGCTGAAAGGTCAGAACCAGCGCAAAGCCTACCGTCACAACGACAAGAATATAAATGTGCATCATGCCAGCGAAGAAGCTCGCGGTACGACCGTCGCAATCGACGCACGACTTGAAGGCGAAAAACCGATTGATCGCGCGGAGCTGCAGCCCAGCATCGGCGACGAGAACAAGGTTGCCAGTCGCGTAGATGGCGAGCCAAGCCGCGAGAGTGTCGCTAGTCCAGTAATGCAGAAACGCCGGAATCAGAAGCATCTGCTGAGTGAGGGCGAGCAACATCTGAATCAGATTTGCCGACCATCCGTGGATTAGCCGGCGTAAGCGGCCAGTCCCATTCATGAGATCCCTACGCTACAATGTCTGTGATGAGGAGTAAGTCTCAATTGTTTAATTCGAGCGAAGCCAACTGACCACCCAGGTGGAAATGGGCGCCATTCAGTCCGCTCCGCCACCTTAAAGCCACTAATCGGTTTCAGTGAAGAATGAAATGTCCCGTTGCGTCGATAACCTGGTCGGGAGCGCCGACGTGCGCGGTTTCGACGCTGCTGACGGGGTGCACAAGAAGCTGAAAAGCATCGTTGAGCGCAGAACCATGCCCGGCATCAGCCACAGACGCGACATTCCCGAGTGCCGCGTCAACTGTGGTGGAGGCGGCTCCGCCTTGAGGTGGCACTGGGCGAAACACGAAGGAAATACCTGACGCCTGGCCTGCTGCGCTAATCGTCCCGTCCCCGTTCAGATCCTGATGGAAGATGCTTTCGTAGAATTTCAGGGTCGCACTCGTTCCCGAGACCGCTGGCGTCAAGCTTGAAACGTAGTTGCCGTTGTTGTCGGTGCTCCACACCACGTATTGGTCCGCGGTGCTGCTTTTCCACACAATGTCATAGCCGGACGACGTCTGCTCGGCGCCGATCGGTACATAGGGAGCGCATTGTCCGACTGTGATGGCGACGCCACCGGACTTCAGCGAAGAACCGGTTCCCCCGGTGTAGAGGTAGAAATTGGACCCAACCTGAGCGAGGGTTGTCGAACCCGCGGATTCGATCACCGTCGTACTAACAGTCGGACCAATCGTTCCATCTCCGTTGAGGTCCTGATGGAGAATGTTCTCATAAGATTCTAGCGTCGCGCTCGTGCCCGAAACCACCGACGTAAGGCTGGAGACGTAATTTCCGTTGCTGTCGGTACTCCACACCACGTATTGGTCCGCGGTGCTGCTTTTCCACGCAATGTCATAGCCGGACGACGTCTGCTCGGCGCCGATCGGCGCATAGGGAGCGCATTGTCCGACCGTGATGGCGACGCCACCGGACTTCAGCCAAGGGCCGCCCCCCCCGGTGTAAAGGTAATAATTGGACCCGACCTGAGCGAGCGTCGTCGAGCCCGAGGATTCAATCACTGTCGTGGTGACAACCTGACCGGTCGTTCCATCCCCGTTGAGGTCCTGATGGAGAATGTTCTCATAAGATTCTAGCGTCGCGCTCGTGCCCGAAACCACCGACGTAAGGCTGGAGACGTAATTTCCGTTGCTGTCGGTACTCCACACTACGTACTGGTCCACACCGCTGCCTTTCCACACAACGTCATAGCCGGACGACGTCTGCTCGGCGCCGATCGGCACATAGGGGGCGCATTGTCCGACCGTGATGGCAACGCCACCGGACTTCAGAGTTGGCCCGTTGCCACTGGAAATCAGCTCCAACACATAGTTGTTGCCCGACTGAATCAGCTCGGTCGTACCAAATGATTCAATAACGACCGGCGGCGTACCTAGAATCGAACTGGCAACTGTGCCGTCGACAAACTGAAAATATTCGACACCGATGACGGTGTCAGTGCCGTCGGGCGAACCGGAGCGCTGATCGACTAAGGTCAAGGTCTGCGTGACTGTATTATAACTTATCCCGTAATTGGCCTTATTGCCTGAATACACCGCCGTATCGGTGCCAGCGCCGCCGTCGATGCTGTCGTTTCCGCCGCCGCCGGTGATCGTATCGTTGCCGGCGCCACCTTTCAGCACGTTGGCTATGGCGTTGCCGATGATGGTGTCGTTGCCGGAACCGCCGGTGGCGTTGTCGATGTAGGAGCGCGCGTCCCCATTGTAGAGATAGGCGTTGTAGACGTTGCCGGACGCGTAATGGCCGTTGCCGAGATAGGCCAGCTGGGTGGTGGAGAGCACCGACGAGGCGCCGGGACTGAGATTGATGGTGAGGTTCGTCGTGTAGTTCGAGAGGTCGTAGGTATCGACGCCGCCGCCATCCCAGACCGTCTCGTAGACGCGGTTGGCCGAGCCGCCGACACCACCGCCCGGCGCGAGCTGTCCAACGCCGTTGATGAACTCCTGACCGGTCGTCGGGCTCCAGGTGTAAACGGTATTGCTGCTCTGGGTGTTGTAGTCCGCGCCGTACAGCGTCTGAAGCGCGAGGATATCGTTGGCCATGTAGGTCTGCGGATATCCGTAGGCCTCGTTGGTGTAGCCAGTCGACGTCGAGGCGCCGACATAGCTGCGATAGCTCATGACGGTGTATTCGCTGTCGTCGTGCGCGCTCGGGACCGCGACATTGGCGACGCCGCCAGTCTCCTGGCTGTGCTTGAGGCCCAGAGCATGCCCGAGCTCGTGCAGCGCGGTCGTGAAATAGTAATTGCCGAGCTGCGCCTGCGTGTAGTCGTACTGCGTGCCGAACCAGACGTCGCCGCCGGCCGCATAATTGCCGGGGTAATAGGCGTAAGAGGTCGGATTGGCCGCCGGCGACCGCGCGATCATGATATCGGCGCTGCTGGTGCCGCTATAGGTGATGGTGGCGTTGGTGTAGCTCTCAATCAGTGCGAAGGCGTAGTTGATCGCTGCCTGCATCTGGGTCGGCGCAGCCGAAAAGCCCGACGTGGTTGGTTCGCCGTTGCCGCCGGAATAGGAAGTGCCGTAGGTGCTGGACGAATTGGGAAAGCTATAGCTGATCGTGCCGGACCATTTGGTGCCCGCCAGCAAGCCGTCGATGTCTGCGTCGTTGGTCGCAATAACGTTGACAGCGGTCGCCAAGGGAAACTCCGGAGCAGTAGCCCCGCGCGATTCGGGGGACGGACAGGTGCTTCTAGCTTGAGAAATATACGTTTGGCTTAACTTGGGCGAAGCGACCCGACTCCTTCCGCAAGGCCGTGTTAAGCATCAAACCCAGTAGTCATACGGGCCAGCATAGCGATACTGTTTCCACCGGGCCCGTCGTGATTTGCAAAGGAAATCATGAAACTACGCCTGCTTCTAGCCGCCCTGATCGGCGCCCTCGCGGCGCTTTCAGCGCCTGATCACCCGCCCTCTGGAGGACTGCCTGCCATGGTCGGAAAAGCCAACGCGCACGACAGCGGAAAGGCGCGTGCCCCCTCGGTCCCGCCAGCCCGCGCCCCTTCGGCAGCGGTCGCCGAGGAATACGAGCTCGCCCGGCAGCGGGGCACGGCGGAGGCCTTCGAGCTCTTTATCGCTCGCCACGGCGACGATCCGCTGGCCGAGAAGGCACGTGCGGAGCTGAAGCGCTTGTCACGTTGATTTCATATCTGCCAGCTGTGACAAACCCGAGGTTGCGGTGAGGTCCAAGCTGCAGAATTTGCACCGAGATAGCCGCTCGCAGCGCGGAACTTTACACCCGATGGGAGATGGTCGGCCGGCAAGCGTTCGCCCGCTGCGGTCGGACCACACTGCGGATCAGCTCCAGCCAATTTGGACCAGGTTCACAGACCGGCGGTACCAGCAATCCCGTGGTCGCCGTCAGCCCGCCCAAAGTCACGCGCCAGTCCTGGCGCCGCCGCATCGCAACCGTTCGACGCCAAGAGTTCGACCGTTTGGCGCTTGTCCTCATCCATGAACGACCGAGGTTGACGTTACATTCCAGACCTCCGGGCTCGATCTTCCTACTAGAGGTTTTAGTTTATTCACAAATTCAACCAAAAGATGCGGTCTATGCGAACGATCGCCATTATTATTACTGGGTTTTAATGTACCTAATTATGGTTCCATACTACAACGGGGTACCTTTTGTAGGCAGGTAAGCCCGTGAGCGTACGTAAACAGATTAAGTACTATCGCCGGATGGAACGGCTGTGTTTGGAGCAAGCAAGGCAATGCCTTCCTCACCTAGGTCGCGAGGCTCTTGAAGAATTGGCCGGGAATTATCGACAGGCGGCGGAGCGGCTGCAAGCAAGTGCCCATTAGATTGAAGCTACTCAGCCGAAAGCCCTACACGCCCAGTCACCTCGAGACGACCCGCTGCCTCAATGCCTCGGATCGAAATGCGGCAATCGCGGGCGACAAATAGGAGGCCAGATCGTTCGATATCCATCGAAGCAAGTTCTGCCTGCTGGAGGCAGATCCGTTCTATCCGCTTAAGCTCTTCTAGCTTCGTACGAAGGTTGTCAGACATTCCATCAGCCCCCAGCTAGCAGTAGTCAACGTCGGATAACTTTTAAGGTTGCGCTCGGTTCCAAGCTCAGGATTTTCGTTCTTTCGGCGCTCGCAACGAATCCAGGGCCATTCGTTCCGCACGCGGGAATCTCATAAAGCAAGGCGCGATTCTTCTTAATGAACGGTAAATTGTAAGTCAGTCGCTCGCGGGTCCGGGATTGCTGAGACCGCAAGACGGCAGCTGAGCAAGAAGCAGCGGCTGCTCGGGCCGAGGCGGGGAGCAGTCGGTCGAGCGAACCCGATCATCCATCCTTTGTGGAAAGCACGGGGACGCGGGCCAATGATGAACTGTGATCGCAGGTGAACGAAGCAGCCACGTGCCTCTGGCCGTAAACATGGCGCCTGGGTGGGTGCTGCACACGACGCTTGTCGCATGATCTTTCGGCACTATGGTAAGGTTGCAAGCTGTTCTTGGAGTCTCTCAAAAAATGTCCTTTCCGCATGCCTCGGAAGCCCTGTCACGCTTCACCGTGCTCGATCTGACCCGGGTCCGCTCCGGGCCTACCTGCGTGCGCCAACTCGCGGATTGGGGTGCCACTGTCATTAAGATCGACGCGCTGATGGAAGATGCCGGCGGCGAGCAGCCGGGTGGACCGCGGCGGGGATCCGACTTCCAGAATTTGCACCGCAACAAGCGGGCGATGACGCTGAACCTGAAAGACGAACGCGGGCTGGCCCTGTTCAAGCGCCTCGCCGCCAGGGCCGACGTCGTCGTCGAGAACTTCCGGCCCGACGTGAAGAACAAGCTTGGCATCGACTATGAGAGCCTGCGCGAGATCAACCCGCGCATCGTCTATGGCAGCATCTCTGGCTTTGGCCAGGACGGCCCCTATCACAAGCGGCCAGGCTTCGATCAGATCGCGCAGGGCATGGGCGGGCTGATGTCGATCACTGGCGCGCCAGGCGAAGGCCCGATGCGGGTCGGCATTCCCGTCGCCGACCTCACCGCCGGATTGTTCTGCGCTATGGGTATCCTCACCGCACTGCTTGAGCGCGAGGTCTCGGGCAAGGGCCAATGGGTGCAGACTTCGCTGCTCCAGGCGCAGATCTTCATGCTCGACTTCCAGGCCGCGCGCTGGCTGATGGAAAAGGAGGTCGCCAAGCAGGCCGGCAACAACCATCCGACGAGCATCCCGACCGGCGTTTTCAAGACCTCCGATGGCTATATCAACATCGCCACAACCGGGGGGCGGATTTGGGAGCGTTGCGCGCAGGCGATCGGAGCACCCGAGCTCTACAGCCATCCCGATTACGCGACGGCCCCTGCCCGCTCCAAGAACCGCGATGCGCTCAACGCCAAGATCGAGGAGCGCACCCTGACGAAGTCGACCGAGACCTGGGTGCACGAGTTCAACGAGGCCGGCGTGCCGTGCGGACCGATCTACGCCATCGACCAGATGTTCGAGGACGCGCAGGTCAAGCATCTCGGCATCGCACAAGACGTGGCGAACGACGAGGGCCGCCATATCCGCCTGGTCGGACAGCCCGTCACACTGTCGCGCACGCCGAGCAAGATGGTGGCGCGGCCGCCGGAATTCGGCGAGCAGACGGACGAGGTACTCACAGAATTCGGCTTCGGCGCGGACGAGATCGCAAACCTACGCGACGCCAAAGTGGTATGAGCGCCGCGCGTGCGGTCTCCAAACCATTGGCACCGCGCTTGCGACGATTTTTGGTAGAGACCAGAGACGGCGTAGTGTAGAGACAACGTCAGCGCCAACATACCATTACTGGTATAAGCAACATGCATGACTGTGTTATCTGCCCACAATGTCTCAGCATCTACCGCCGCTCAGTGAAAAAAGCTCCGGCAAGAGAGTCCGGAGAATTCCAGTGTCATTGCGGAAATGTATTAGCCCATTGGCATACTGAGCGCGTTCCAATGTACGATTTAGTTCAAGACCTTTCAGACGCAGAACGAACGAGTTTCCCCAGTCACTTGAAACCTAGGAAGCCGAATATAGCAGCAGTCTTGGGAGACTTCTTAGATTCAGGTGTCAAGATAGGCGTCACAGGCCATGAAGCCTTTCCAGCGTGCTGGAAAACAACATAAGCATTTGGCATTTTGGCCAGAGGATTGCCAAGTTCACAAAATCCTTCGCGCGACTTTTTCTATAGCCGGCCAAAATAAGAGGACAATCGCCAACGTCGTGATCGACCCGACCAGGCTGTTCGACCAGAACACTTTGAGGTCGCCACCGGATCCGATCATCGACAGGCGGAAGGCGTCCTCGGCGCGGTTACCAAGCACAAGCGCCAGCGTGAACGGCGCCAGCGGAATGCCGATCTTCTTGAAGACGTAGCCGACGACACCAAAGCCGAGCATCAGCCAGATGTCGAACATCGCATTCTGGATCGCATAGGCACCGATCGCACAGGATACCACGATCATCGGCGCAACGGCCGCGAACGGCACGCGCAGAATCGAGGCGAAGATCGGCACCGTTGTCAGCACCAGCACGAGGCCGACGACATTACCGAGATACATCGAGGCGATCAGGCCCCAGACGAAATCCTTGTGCTCGACGAACAGCAGCGGTCCCGGATTGAGTCCCCACACCATCAACCCGCCGAGCAGGATCGCGGCCGTGCCGGAGCCGGGAATGCCGAGCGCCAGCATCGGCAGCAACGCCGCGGTGCCGGAGGCATGCGCCGCAGTTTCCGGCGCGAACACGCCCTCGATGCGACCCTTGCCAAAACTTTCCGGATCCTTGGAGAAGCGCTTGGCGAGATTGTAGCCCATGAAGGACGCCGCGATCGCGCCGCCCGGCGTGATGCCGAGCCAGCAGCCGATGAAAGAGGAGCGCAGCAGCGTCACCCAGTATTTCGGCAGGTCCTTCCACACGCTCAGCACCACGCGCAGCGAAATGCTCGCCGCGTGGCCGCGGAGCGCCAGCCGCTCCTCCATCGTCAGCAGGATCTCGCTGATGCCGAACAGGCCGATGACCGCGACGAGGAAGTTGATGCCGCGCAACAGCTCGGACGAGCCGAACGTCATGCGCAGCTGGCCCGACACCGTATCCATGCCGACGCCGGCGAGCAACAGCCCCAGCGACATCGAGATGACCGTCTTGTGCTTGGCCTCGCGCCCGAGACCGACGAATGAGCAGAAGGTCAGCAGATACACAGCGAAGAACTCGGGCGGGCCGAACTTCAACGCAAAGGACGAAATCATCGGCGCCAGGAAGGTGATGAGCAGCACCGCGACTAGCGAGCCGATGAAGGACGACGTGAACGCCGCTGTCAGCGCCTCGGCCGCCTTGCCCTGCTGCGCCATCGGATAGCCGTCAAAGGTGGTCGCGACCGACCAGGCTTCACCGGGGATGTTGAACAGGATCGAGGTGATCGCGCCGCCGAACAGCGCGCCCCAGTAAATGCAGGACAGCATCACGATCGCCGAGGTCGGATCCATCGTGAAGGTGAGCGGCAAAAGGATCGCGACGCCGTTGGGGCCGCCGAGCCCGGGGAGCACGCCGACGAAGATGCCGAGCACAAGCCCAACCATCATCAACGCGAGCGTCTTCCACGTCAACAGGACGGCGAAGCCGTGAAGCAGGAGACCGAAAGCTTCCATCGCGGGTCCGCCTAGTAGCCGAAGGCCGCTTCAAGCGGCCCCTTCGGCATGATGACGTCGAAGGCGATGTCGAACGTGACGAACATGATCGCCGTGAACAGGAAGGCCGTGAGCAGCGACTTCCACAACGCGATCTTGCCGATCGCCCGCATGAAGCCCGCGATCAGCAGGAAGCTCGCAACATAGAGGCCGAGGAACTGCGTCGCCAGGCAAAACAAAAGCGTCGGCACGAACATCGCCATCACCCGGCGCGCCTGCGCGCGCGTGACGAAGGTCTCGGCGGCCCCGCGGCGCGCGACGAGTGCGGCGATCAGGCCGTAGAGGCTGCCGCCGGCAAGAACAATGGAGAGATAGAACGGAAAATAGCCGGCCTCAGGCCCGGTCGAATCCCAGGAGGCCCCGGTGCGCCAATTGTCGTAGCCGAGGATTGCGGCCAGCGCGAGCAGCAGCAGGCAGACGATGATTTCGACCGTGCCCGAACTGGTAACGGAGGGAGAATTTTCCTCAGGCGCGGTCGGATCGTCGACGACGATTTCAAGATCGGTTTGGGACATGCTCTCTTAAACGACGGAGTGCGGTCAATTCTTCCACTCCCCGCGAGAGCGGAGCGAGGGAGAAGAGCAGTTACTTCGCGACGAATCCGGCTTCCGTCATCAGCGATTTGTTGGTGGCATCGTCCTCCTCGAGGAATTGCACCATGTCCTTGCCGGTGAGGAAGATCGGCTTCAAGGCCTGTTTTTCCATGTAGTCCTTGTATTCGGCGGTCTGCGTCACCTTGTGGAACAGCTCGACATAGAATGCTTGCTGCTCCGGCGTGACCTTGCCGGGCAGGAACATCGCGCGCAGCATCAAATACTGGACGTCGACGCCCTCCTCCTTGCAGGTCGGGATGTCGGCCCAGGACTGCGTGTCGGTCACCTTGCTGGTGTAGGCAATGCGCTCCTTGTCGAACACGCAGAGCGGACGCACCTGGCCGGCGCGCCAGACTTCGAGATTTTCGGACGGGTTATTGACGTTGGACTCGGTGTGGTTGCCGACGAGCTGGGTCGCGGCCTCGCCGCCGGATTTGTAGGGCAGATAGGAGAATTTCGCGCCGGTCTTCTGCTCGAGGAAGACGGTCAGCACGTGATCCTCGCGCTTGGAGCCGGTGCCGCCCATCTTGAACGGGGCGCTCGCCGCCTTCGCGGCGGCGACGAATTCCTTTACCGTCTTGGGGCCGGCGCTGTTGTCCCACAGCACGAACTGGTCGAGCGCGATCACCGAGACCGGCGTCAGCTCGCGCCAGTTGAACGGGATCTTGGCCGACAGCGGCAGCATGTAGATCAGCGAATAGGCGATCAGCACCTTGTTCGGATCGCCCTCGCCGGACTTCATGTACATCAGCGCTTCCGCACCCGACGCGCCGCCCTTGAGCGAGACCACTATCGGCTGCTTCATCAGATTGTTCTTCTGGATCGCGGCCTGCATCATCCGCGCCATCTGGTCGGAAGCGCCGCCCGCGCCCGCGGCCACCACGATCTCGACCGGCTTGGCGGGCTCCCAGCCAGCAAAGGCTGGCGCGCTCAACAACAAGGCCATCGTAGCCCCGACGGCTTTCACTGGAATTCGCACGAGTTTCGTCCCCTGGTTCTTATTGGCTTTGTGACGCCGGGAAATTGATCGACGCATTGTGCGGATTAAAAATCGCCAATTCAAGCAGGCGGACATTCTGCCGCATATGACTTTCGGCTGACGAAGCGCGCGCTACTTGCCCTTCCAGTTCGGCGTGCGCTTGTTCAGGAATGCGTCCATGCCCTCGCGAAAATCTTCGCTCATATAGGCCTTGAGGATCAGGTCCTGGCCCTCCTCGCGCGACAGCGTTGGACGGATTCGTCGTACCGCCTCCTTGGCCGTTTCCATCGTGAGCGGCGCGTGACCTGCGACCAGCTTTGCCATCTCATCGGCGCGACGCTGCAGCGTCTCGACATCGGGCACGATTTCGGTGAGCAGGCCGAGCGACAGCGCTTCCTGCGCCTCGACCAGCCGCGCCCTAAAGATCATGTCCTTGGTGCGGGCAGGTCCAACCAGCGCGACGATGCGGCTGATGTTGGACATCGACAGGCAATTGCCGAGCGTGCGTGCGATCGGGAATCCCATACGCGTGGTCTCGGTACCGATACGGAGATCGCAGCAGGCGGCGATGCCGGCGCCACCGCCGGTGCAGGCGCCCGCGATGGCCGCGATCACCGGCACGCGGACCATTTCGAGCGTGCCCAGCACGCGATCGATGCGAGATTCATAGTCGAGCGCGTCCTGCGGGGTCTTGAACGCGCGGAATTGCGAGATGTCGGTGCCCGAGGCAAACGCCTTGTCGCCAGTGCCGGTCAAGATCAGTGCCTTGATCGAACGGTCGGCGTTGATCTCCAGGCAGATCTCCGCCATGCGGTCATACATGGCGAAGGTCATGGCGTTGCGCGCCTGAGGGCGGTTGAAGGTGATCCGCGCGATGCCGTCCGTGACGGAGTAGAGCAGGTCTTCGTTGGTCGTCGTCGGTGCGTTCATCACGCGCTCACTTTCCAAGTTAGATCAAGCCACCTGAGCCCCTAAGCGACCTGGGCTTTGGCCATCGGCACCACTTCGCGTCCCTTCAGGACGTCCATCGCCGCCAGCACGCCGCCGCTCCGGTGCGGAATCTTTGCAAGATCCAGACCCATCTCGACGCCGGCGAGCGTGCCCATCAGCATCAGATCGTTGAAATGACCGATATGGCCGATGCGGAACACCTTGCCCTTGACCTTGTTGAGGCCGGTGCCGAGCGACATGTCGAAGTTCTCCAGCACCACCTTGCGGAAGGCATCGGCGTCGTGGCCGTCAGGCACCCGCACACCGGTCAGCGCCGGCGAATGCGCGGCTGGATCGACGCACTGCGTCTCCAGGCCCCACACCTTGGCTGCAGCGCGCGTCGCCGCGCTGTGGCGCTTGTGGCGGGACCAGACGTTCTCCAGCCCTTCCTCTTCCAGCATCTTGACGGCTTCGCGCAGGCCGTAGAGCAGATTGGTGGCGGGCGTATAAGGGAAAGTTCCGAGCTTGTTGAAGCTGATCACCTCCTGCCAGTCCCAATAAGAGCGCATGCTGGGGTTGGCCTTCGCCACCGCGAGCGCCTTCTCCGAGACGGCATTGAAGCTGAGACCCGGCGGCAGCATCAGGCCCTTCTGGGAACCCGCGACTGAGACGTCGATACCCCAGGCGTCATGCTCGTATTCCATCGAACCGAGGCCGGAAATGGTGTCGACCATCAGCAGCGCCGGATGCTTGATGCGGTCGAGCAGCTTGCGCACGTCGAGCGGCGGTGTGACACAGCCGGTCGAGGTCTCGTTGTGGACCACGCAGACCGCCTTGATCGCATGCTGCTTGTCGGCGCTAAGGCGCTTCTCGATCTCGGCAAGGTCGGCGCCATGGCGCCAGTCGCTCGGGATGAAGTCGACGTCGATCTTGAATTTTTCGGCGATGCCGCGCCACAGCACGGCGAACTGGCCGGTCTCGCACATCAAAACCTTGTCGCCGGGGGCGAAAACGTTGACCATCGCCGCTTCCCAGGCGCCTGTACCGGACGAGGGGAAGATGATCACGGGCTGCTTGGTGCGGAACACCCGCTGCATCGAAGCCAGGACTGCGAAACCGAGCTCCGCGAATTCCGCACCGCGATGGTCCAGCGTCGGCATGTCCATCGCCCGCAGCACGCGGTCGGGCACGTTGGTCGGTCCTGGAATCTGTAAGAAATGCCTTCCAGTATGCACGGTCATCGGCGTCCTTCCCGGTCTTTGAGCCTGTCTTGGCTTTGCGTCTGTCGGCCTGCAGCTTGAGGCGGCGGCAAGCCGCTCGCATATCATTATTCACCGGGCTTGTCCCTCGCACGGTGGGGTCCGTCAATGCACAAGAAGCAAGGCTCGCCTTGCCAACAGGCGCGACGCTAGGCAAGACGGGGGCTGGGAACAGGCGAGAGCAGACCATGGCGGCTGAAGTGGCCGGAAAATCACAAGAATCGGCTAAAATGGACGGCTTGGCGGCACGTTTGTCCCGGGAGATTACGGGCGACGTCCTGTTCGACGGCTTCAGCCGCGGCCGCTACGCCACGGATGCCTCGTTCTACCAGATCATGCCGTCCGGCGTGGTCGTGCCCAAAACCATGGACGAGGCGCTCCGGGCCCTGGCGATTGCCCGCGACGAAGGCGTGAAGGTCACCCCGCGCGGCGGCGGCACCTCGCAATGCGGCCAGACCGTCAATGACGGCCTCGTCGTCGATCTTTCAAAGCATCTCAACCGCATCCTGTCGCTCGACGTCGAGGGCCGGACCTGCGTGGTCGAGCCTGGCATCGTGCTGGACGACCTCAACCGCCAGCTCAAAAAGCACGGCCTCTGGTTTCCGGTCGACGTCTCCACGGCGTCTCGCGCCACCATCGGCGGCATGGCCGGCAACAATTCCTGCGGCGGCCGCTCGCTTCGTTACGGCACGATGCGCGACAACACGCTGTCGATGGAGGCTTCCCTCGCCGACGGCACGCTGAGCCGTTTTGGCGAAATCTCGCGCGATCTCTCCGATCTCGATGCCGGCGACAGCATGCGCGCGCTGTTCCGCGACATGCTCGATCTCGGCGCGCGCGAGGCCGACGAGATCGCGGCGCGCTTTCCACAAGTGCAACGCCGCGTCGGTGGCTACAATCTCGATGCGCTGGTGCCTCGCAATGCGCGCAACAACATGGCGCATCTGCTCGTCGGTTCGGAAGGCACGCTCGCCTTCACCACCAAGGTCGAGTTGAAGCTGTGGCCTGTGATCCGCAACAAGGCGCTCGGAATCTGCCATTTCGGCAGTTTCTACGAGGCGATGGACGCGGCCCAGCATCTGGTCAAGCTGAAGCCGATCGCGGTCGAGCTGGTCGACCGCACCATGCTCGCACTCGGCCGCGATATCGCGATGTTCAAGCCGATCATCAATGCGGCGATCAAGGGCGATCCGGATGCCGTGCTGGTCGTCGAGTTCGCGGAGGAAGACCATGCCGACAATTTGTTGCGCCTGAAGCGACTTGGCGAGCTGATGGGCGATCTGGGCTTCGGATGGACCAACGACACACGCAAATGGGGTGGCGTGGTCGAGATCACCGAGCCCGCCTTGCAGAGCGGCATCGCCGATTTCCGTGCCGCGGGCCTCAACGTCATGATGTCGATGAAGCAGGAGGGCAAGCCCGTCTCCTTCGTCGAGGACTGCGCCGTGCCGCTGCCGCATCTCGCCGACTACACGGCGCGGCTAAACGAGGTATTTTCTAGGCACGGCACCAACGGCACGATGTACGCGCACGCCTCCGAAGGCTGCCTGCATGTGCGGCCCGTGCTGAATTTGAAGTTGGAAAAGGACGTCAAGGCGATGCGCGCCATCGCCGAGGAAGCCTTCGCGCTGGTGCGCGAATACAAGGGCTCGCATTCCGGCGAACATGGCGACGGCCTGGTGCGCTCCGAGTTCCACGAGACCATGTTCGGCGAGCGCATCGTCGCCGACTTCAGGGAGGTGAAGCACCGCTTCGATCCCGACGGCACGCTCAATCCCGGCAAGATCGTCGACGCGCCCAGGATGGACGACCGTTCGCTGTTCCGCTTCAAGCCCGACTATCGCGTCGCTGAGATCAAGACAAAGCTCGACTGGTCCGCTTATCCCGGCGCCGGCGGCGGTTTTCAGGGCGCGGTCGAGATGTGCAACAACAACGGCGCCTGCCGCAAGCTCGAGGGCGGCGTGATGTGCCCGTCCTATCGCGCCACGCGCAACGAGAAGGACGTCACGCGAGGGCGCGCCAACACGCTGCGGCTCGCGATCTCCGGCCAGCTCGGCCCTGATGCGCTCGCATCCGACGAGATGATGGAGACGCTCAAACTCTGCGTCTCCTGCAAGGCCTGCCGCCACGAATGCCCGACCGGCGTCGACATGGCCAAAATGAAGATCGAGGTGCTGGCCGCGCGCGTCGCGAGCCATGGCCTGACGCTGCGCGATCGCCTGGTCGGCTACCTCCCGCGCTATGCCGGCCTCGCGTCACGTTTCGCGCCGCTGGCGAATTTGCGCAACCACAGCCCGCTGCTGCGAAAACTGTTCGAGCGCATCGCCGGCATCAGCGCACGCCGGGCGCTACCCGCCTTCCGCAGCGATGTCTTTGTGCCGCCGGCTGATAGCCTCGGTCCGGAGACCGGCCGCGAGGTCGTTCTGTTCGCCGACACTTTTAATCGTATCTACGAGCGCGAGAATCTCGAGGCCGCACTACGTGTGCTCGCGGCCGGCGGCTATCGCGTCCATATGCCCAAGCCTGCGAGCGGTAGCCGCCCGCTCTGCTGCGGCCGCACGTTCATGTCCGCCGGCCTCGTCGATGAAGCCAGGTCCGAACTCGACCGGCTGGTCGCCGCCTTCGCGCCGTTTGCCGCGCGTGGCGTGCCGATCATAGGCCTCGAGCCGAGCTGCCTCTTGACGCTCCGCGACGAGCTCGCTTCGCTGCGCAAGGACAAAGACGCCAAGGCAGTCGGCGCCCACGCGCTGACCTTTGAGGAATTCCTGGTGCGCGAGGCCGAGGCCGGCCGGCTGCAACTGCCGCTCGGCACCGTCGCCAACAAAGCCGTCGTCCACGGCCATTGCCATCAAAAATCCTTCGGCGCCTTCAAGCCGGTCGAGCAGGTGCTGCGGCTCGTCCCCGGCCTTGAGGTCAAGACCATCGAGTCCAGCTGCTGCGGCATGGCCGGCGCGTTCGGCTACGGCGCCGACACCTACGATGCCTCGATCGAGATGGCCGAGCTGTCGCTGTTGCCCGCCGTGCGGAAGGCTGGTCAGGCGACGCTGATCGTCGCCGACGGCACCTCCTGCCGCCACCAGATCCACGACGGCGCACAGCGCGAAGCGCTTCACGTCGCCCGCGTGCTGGCGATGAGCCTCGACCGCGCCAAGACCAACCCCACTTCAACCGCTATAAAGGAACCCAGCCATGGCTGACCTCACGCTCGACACCGCCCGAAAGATCCTCGACGCCGCATTCGCGAAGGCGGCCGAATTGAAGCTCAAGCCGCTGGTCGTCACCGTCCTGGACGCGCGCGGCGTGCTCAAGATCGCAGCCGCGCAGGATGGCACCAGCCTGATGCGCGCCGAGATCGCCCACGGCAAGGCTTATGGCGCGCTCGCCCTGGGCCTGGGCTCGCGCGCGCTGTTTCAGCGGGCGCAGGAGCAGCCCTATTTCATCGACGCCGTGAACACGATTGCAAAAGGCGCGCTGGTGCCGGTCCCCGGCGGCGTGCTGATCATGGACGGCACAATGCTGCTCGGCGCCGTCGGCATTTCGGGCGACACCTCCGACAATGACGAAGCCTGCGCCGTCGCCGGCATCGAGGCCGCGGGGGTGAAGGCCAATGCTGGCTAGCTTTCCGGCACGTTCACCGCGCAAAAGAGCCAGCAACATCTTGAGACAAGATCAAGGGAGAGCCCCTCCAAGGATCTTAAAAGAACCGCCCGACGGCGCCGATCACTGCCGAGCACCACCTCGCCGAGAGCGTTGGCTATCGGTAGATCAAGGAAAGGCATTCTTTGGTCTTGCTCCGGCCGTGCTGGGCGTGGGCGGCGTATGTCAGCGGATGCTGCGCTGCAAAGAAGAGGGAGCGCGCCACGCGAAAACTTTTCGCATTCCATACCGGGTTCAGTGTACGAAGTTGCCAACATTATGAAATTGTTGACATTTTCAGCTTCTGCGATATCCTGGCCACTCTTAGTCCGGTTCAACAGCCTTTCCGTTGGAGAACGCGATCATGATGAAGGGCGAAAGCTATGACTATAGCGGGGTCTCGTTCCATGCGATGGAGAGGCTGGAGCAGCTGGCCGCGATGATCTCGAACGGTGAGGGCACGAAGACCAGGACAGGGGTGTCGAACGGTTTTGCGCTTTTGGAAGCCAAGGAACTTCACGAACGGAATGGCCTGTTTTTGCGGTGGTGCCGTCTGGTCCTCGGGTTCAAGCCGCGCACCGCCCAGCGGTATATGAATGCCGCAAGATTGTTCCAGTCTCACGGGGAGGACGTGTATCGGTTACCGCTGACCGCGGCGGAAGATCTCGGGGCCTCGTCGGTGGACCCGACCATCGTGCACGAGGTGCTCGCACGCGTGCGCCGCGGCGAGCGGGTCACGGTCGAGTGGGTCACGGAAGCGATCGGTCGGGGCGGTGGCACCACCAGCACGGCCAAGGAATCGATTTCCGGTCATTCCGAGCAGATGGCCGAAATCATCATCGAGGCACTTGATCTCCAGCATTGCCTGCTCCTGCGCGCCTTCATCGAGGAGCGGCCGCCGGCTCGCTTGTTCATGGGGCACCTTGCCGATCGTGCGGCCGCGAAAATCGGCAGCAGCCGTACCACGTGGACGACGCCGTTGAGCCTGCCGGCCGGCTGACCACGGACTGCAGAGCGGGCGTGCCGTCGCCGGGCATCCAGAGATGGGGTGTAGTACAATGAGCCGACCATTTTCCGTCAGAATGCCGCCGGACCTCAAGGAGCAGGCCACCTCGCGGGCGCTATCCAAGGGCATTTCGTTGGGTTGTTACATTTGTGACGCGGTGCGGGCCGAGCTGACCGGAAACCCGGTTCGGCGGCGCCGCTCGCCCTTGGACGATGTACGCCAAGATCTGGCCAAGCTGCATGCGGCGATCATACGGGCCGGAAACCAGTTGGCCGATCAGCATCATGTCGCCGAGAACAGCGAGCCCATCGGCGCGCTGAAAGACGCCGCAACCAGCCTGCTGCAGCTTGAACGCGCAATTAGGCTCAAATGATTGTACGCCTCTACAGCTATCGCGGATCCAGAGCCGCCAGTTTGCGCTTGGATCGCCATCTCTGGAAGCAGGAAGGTCAGCAACCCGAATTCTTTGCGGTTCGCAATCTCTATGTTCATCACTCCGTGGAAGGCTTCGAGGTTATGGCCGCTCTCAAAGCCGGGAGCCCCAAGGCGAGCATCGCCTATTGGCAGATCATCGTCTCGCCGACGAAAACATTGCGCCTGAGCGAGCGTCGTCGGGTCATCGATCTGATCGTGCAAGAATTGAACGCCGCCGACAATCCTTTGATGGCTTTTTCGCACAACAAGAAGATCCGTGCGCGGGCAGGCGGAGGCGGCAATCACCTACACGTAATCTTGGGCCATATTTCGCCGATCTCGTTGCGCGCTCTCGATATGCGCCAGGTCCTGCCCAGGCTCCACAAGGTTATGGTGCTTGCGGCCTACGAGATCGGGGCAGTGGCTCCGTTGACTCCGTACCGCGATTCCATCGTCGAAGCCCTCACCGCGGAGGGATCTCCTCATGCGGCCAGATGGCTCTCGGAAGCACCTGGAAATGCTCGGGTCCGCAGACCGGCCCGGATGCGGGACAGCATGCGCAGGTCGGCTCAATCCGCAGGTTTCGACCTCGCTTCGTTTCAGGCCCGGCTGGAGCGGTTGTGGTCGAGCGGCGCGGGCGAGTCCGAGGTAACGTCTTTTCTAGAGCAGAACGGTGTAGACGTCCGGGCGGGAACAGCGGAGGGCGTTACCGCGTTCTACCATGGAAAAACATTCGTCGGTGCTTTGCACAGGATCGTAGGGAGAGATGCAGCCGTCGTTCGGAAGGAGTTGGAGGATCGGGCACCCGCGCTGTTGCGTCTGAAAACGGATCCGCTAGCTTCGGTTCGAAAGAACCCGCCGCGAGCATCACAAGACGACCGCAGCTTCACTCTTCGCCGTCAGCGCAAGACCGATTATCTGGAACACGGCCTGGCGACGCTCCGCATTCAGCGCCAGCGCCTCGTCTACGAAGAGAATACCGGTCCCGGCTCGACGACGGGCGAGCTTCCAACCGCGTCCGAGCTGGCCGGCTCCGCACGCATGGAATGCGTTCTCGAAACCGCGGTCAAGCTCCTTTGGGAAGACGACCGATGGGTCGAGCGCCCTGTCGAGGACCTGGTTCGATTTGTGACTTCCGTCAAACCCGCGGGAGCGCCGGTCGACAGCGAAAGCGAGGAGTGCAAAAGCGAAGCCGAGCTGCCTGAGGACCGCGACTCCCCTCCTACTGCTGGCTTTGGGCCGGGCTAATTCTGTGCGCCAACCGAATGCGGCGCAAGGCCTCGGAATTTTAACGGAGGTAGAGGGTCGAGATCCAGCGAACGTCAAGCGCGCGCCGCTGTTTGCACGAGCGCCGGCCCGCGGCGAAGAAAGCGGGGCGGCCTGCCACACTGAAACACTGGTCGCGTGATGTCGACCAGCGCTGTGAGTGTCCTCGTCGCAGATTGGTCGACATCCGTCAGTGGCGTCTTGCGTGAACGTTGCGCTCATGCAACACGACCTCAACAAGGCGGCGAAGCTTTCTGCTCGATCCGCCGCGCCAGTGATGCACAATGGCGCCCGTTTCATTCAGGGTCAGGTGGCCGATCCAGCGATTGTCCATGCCCCTGTCGCGCAGGATATCGGCGATCACGGCCCACCATCAGCAGTGGGCGGAAGCCGACTGTCGGACGGGCGATGAGATCCGAAAGCACGAAATCGATCACGCCGGCGGCATAGGGGAACTCTGAAAGAAGCTGGCGGCCGACCTCCGCGAGCGGCGGCGTTCTGATGAGCGGCAAGGGGACGTCCATGACGCTCTTCAACGGTGCGATGATGTCTTTCAACTTGTGGCCGGCCGTCGCGATCGGGTCCGTCCGCACCACCACCACCACCACCACGTGGTCTGCAGGTATCACCGCGCGGTCTCTGATCGGACCGAGTTGAGATGCAGCCTCGGCTTCGATGGATTTCCGTGAACGTTCTCTCGCGCGCGCAAATGCAGTCTCCGTAGCCTCGTCGAGCCGGAGCTCCGCCATTCGCGCTCCAAGCGTTGCTGCGGCCAATATCGCCGGCGTCTCCAACGCTCCAATGACCTCGTTGCCGCAGATCGGAAGAGCCGCCCAGCCATAGGTCTCGGCCTCGGCGGCAAGCGAAGCCGGGATGCCCTCCGGGAGATTGCGAAGCGCGGCGAGAAGCGCGTGTGCAACGCGAAGGTGCTCGTCCTCGAGCGCAGTGTCGCGTGGCAGTGAGAGTGAGAACAGCCGTGCGCAATCGGCGAGGCCTCGGACTCGGACCTGTCCTCGGCGACTGCCAGTCTGTCCAGTTCGGTTGCAAGCGCAATACCGCCTACCGCATCGGGCTTGTCGAGCCAAGCCGGCGTGAGGCCGATGCCCGGAGACTCTGTCTCGATCTCGGCAGCGAGCCGCTCATAGATTGAATTGCCGGAGCGCGACGCCAAAATGGCGTAGCGCAAAAGACGTGGCCGTTTTGCGGTCTCCTGCTCGCCAGCAGCGGAGTCTTCGGCTGCACCCTTGACGAGCTAGTCCTCGAACTCGTCCGTCCATAGGTCGTCTGGATCATCGGTCGTTGCGAAATCCGACTCGCAGCCAGCTCTGGAATGACGGCTGCGACCGGTCCTGCAAATGTGAGTTTTCCGAGGTCCTCATCGACAACATGCGAAATGACTGCCGGTCGCAAACGTCGACCCGGATGCCACAAGGTTGGTTTCTTGCGGCGTCCGGTTCCGGATGCGTCTAGCTAGAGCTGGCAGAATGCCGAGCTCGTCCACCTAAGAAGCTTGGGCTTCGCAAGCGCGAGCAGTTTCTCGACATGGGCCTTAGCGAGACCAGCAATCAGCGTCGTCTCCGTGGTGAACTGCACCATGTATGCCGCCAGCTTCTCGCGCAAGCGCGATCGACAAGAGCGTCTTGCCAACGCCAGGGCGGGCCGAGCAGCAACACATTCCCGACATTGGCGATGCATCATGACGCGGCCAGAACGCGGATCTGCTTCTGACCAATCGATCCGCTGCCGCCTCGAAGCCGAAGCCCGCAAGAACCGATCACCGAAGGCGCAGACAGCGATCTAACGGATGCGGACTTGCGCACCGCTGGTCGCCATCGATCAGCTCGCCAACTGCTCTCCTATGCCAAGCGTACGCGCAAGCAACAGATCAGGGCCTCGAAGAGGCCTCGCGATCAATCCGTGGCCGAGTGGGCGATAGTCACCTCTCGGAATGACAATACACGAAGCAGTTTAAGCCGCGGGCCCTTCAAGATAGAGGCTCGAATCCAACCACTCACCTGCCCGTCCAGACTGGCTTGCGCTTCTCGCCAAACGCCTTCAGTCCCTCCTTCGCGTCCTCGGTCATCGCGAGCAGCGCGATCTGGCTTTCGGTGTAGGCGATGCTCTCGTCGAACGACATCGAGGCGATGGCGCGCATCGCGTATTTGCCGCGGCGGATCGCGGTCGGGGATTTGTCGATGATGCGGCCGATCAGCCAGTCGACCTTGGCATCGAGCTCGGCCGTGGGCACGACGTAGTTGAGCAGGCCCGCAGCTTGCGCCGCCTTCGCATCGAACGGCTCGCCGGTAAGCGCCCATTCGTTGACGAGGCGTCGCGGTGAGATCTCCTGCAACAGGCTCAGCACCTGCATCGGAAACACGCCGACCTTCACCTCCGGCAGGCCGAAGATGACGTGATCGGCCGCCACCGCCATGTCGGTCATGCAAAGAAGCCCCATGCCGCCGGCCATGCAGACGCCGCCGACGCGCGCAATCGCGGGCTTGGTGGCGTTCTGCGACAGTCGCAGCAGATCGGCATAATCGACATTCGGTTTGGAATGATCCATCGCGAAAGCCGCACCGGAATTCTGCAGATCCGCGCCGGCGCAAAACGCCTTGTCGCCCGCGCCGGTCAGCACGATGACGCGGACATCCTTGTCCTCATGCGCGTCGCGATAGCCGCGTGTGATGCCGGCGATGACGTCGCCGTTCAGCGCGTTGCGCTTCTCCGGCCGGTTGATGGTGATCCAGAACGCCTGCCCGCGCTTCTCGGTGATGACGCCTGTGCTGTCGGTCATGACGCTTGATCCTTGCTCCCGGTTTGCCGCCATTTGCGGCAGCCCGGGCGCGAGGTGCAAGGGCAATCTGTCACGAGGCGCCGCATTAGCGCCTCGACACAAATTTGCGCGCGAGCGCGGCTCAGGCCGCGGCCGCTTTCCTGATCCAGACCTTGTTGTCGTGGAACGCAGCGCCACCGATCGGCGCGACCGCTTCGGCTCCCGTCAACATGTTGATGCCGCGGCCACCGATATGATTCTTGTTCGGCTGCACGGACTCCGCGATCAGCACGCCGCGCCGCACGCCCTCGAACAGCTTGGCAATCAGCGTGGTCTCGCCGCGGGTGTTGCCGAGCGTCACGGCGTCGCCGTCGGCGATGTCGAGGGACGCCGCGTCCAGCGGATGGATCATCACGCTCGCCTTGCCCTCGCGCGCCTGCGAGGACGGAGTCTCGTTGAAGGTCGTGTTGAGGAAGCTGCGCGACGGGCTGGTCGCGAGCCGAAACGGATGGGCCTGATCGGTGTGCTCGATCACGGCCCAATGGTCGGGCAGCGACGGCATCTTGTCGAACTCGCCCATCATCTGACCGAACGGCGGATGCGCCCAGTCGGCCTTGAAGTGAAACTTCTTGTCGGCGTGCGCGAAGCCATCGAGATAATGCGAGGTGCGGAAGTCCGGCTGCAGATCGCGCCAGATGTCGGCTTCGAGGCCGGCGATGTCGCCGTGGTCGCTGAGCTTCAGCGTCGCGTCGATCAACTCACGCGGCGTCATGTCGAAACCGCGGTGCTTCGCGCCGAGCCGCGGCGCCAGCGCCTGCAACACCTGGTGGTTCGAGCGGCATTCGCCGGGCGGGTCGATCAGCTTGGGGCCGACCGAGATGTGCTGATGGCCGCCGCCGTAATAGAGGTCGTCATGCTCCGTGAACATGGTCGCCGGCAGCACGATGTCGGCCATAAGCGCCGTCTCGGTCATGAACTGCTCGTGCACCGCGACGAACAGATCTTCGCGCGCAAAACCTTGCCGCACCAGCGCCTGCTCCGGCGCAACCGTCATCGGGTTGGTGTTCTGGATCAGCATCGCCTTGACCGGACCCTTGCCAAGCAGAGCGTCGGCATCGCCGGTGAGGATACGGCCGATCTGCGACTGGTCGAGCGCGCGGATCGACTTGTCGAGTGCATCGTGACCTTCGATGATGGCTTCGTTGAAGTGCCACAGCGCGTAATTATTGAAGAACGCGCCGCCGCCCTCGTACTGCCAGGCGCCGGTCACCGCGGGAATGCAGTTCGCCGCATGCATCTGCGTCGCGCCGTTGCGCGAACGCGTAAAGCCGTAGCCGAGCCGGAAGAAGGTCCGCTTGATCTCGCCGACCGCCTTGGCGAAGGCCTCGATCTCCGCCACCGGCACGCCGCAAATCGCAGACGCCCATTCCGGCGTGCGTGTCTGCAGATGCGCCTCGAGCTCGGCGGGGCAGTCGGTATATTTGTCCATATAGACGCGATCGGCGTGGCCGTCGCGAAAGAGAACATGCATCACGCCGCAGGCAAACGCGCCGTCGGTGCCGGGCCGCAGCAGGATCTTGATATCAGCCTGCTTCATGGTGTCGTTATCGTAGATGTCGACCGCCGCGATTTTCGCGCCGCGCTCCTTCCGCGCTCGCGCGGCATGCGTCATCACGTTGACCTGCGTGTTGACCGGGTTGGTGCCCCAGATCACGACGAGGTCGGACAGCGCCATCTCGCGCGGATCGGCGCCGGCGATCTTGCCGGTCCCGATCGCAAAGCCGATGCGCCCGACATTGGCGCAAATGGTCTGGTAGAAGCGTGAATATTTTTTCACATGCGTCAGACGGTTGAGGCCGTCGCGCATCACCAGCCCCATCGTGCCGGCGTAGTAGTACGGCCAGATCGATTCCGCGCCGAACTCGCGCTCGGCCTGGTTGAAGCGATCGGCGATCTCGTCCAGCGCCTCGTCCCAGGAAATCCGCGCAAACTCGCCGGAGCCTTTCGCACCCGTTCGGCGCATCGGAAATGTCAACCGCTCCGGATGATGGATGCGCTCGGCGTAGCGAGCGACCTTGGCGCAGACCACACCCGCCGTGTAGGTCTGCTTTTTCGAACCGCGGACGCGGCCAATGCTGCGGCCTTCGATCACCTCGATATCGAGCGCACAGGCCGACGGGCAATCATGCGGACAGGTGGAGTGGCGGATCTCGATCTTGGCGTGCTGGTTCATGGCCAATTTCGTAACACCAAAATACCGGGCAGCCGAGGGCATTTATCCGGCAATGCCCATGCAAAATGCTCAAACCGTGCACGTGGCGTCTTCCTCCCGCGACCGCGAAATGCCCGGCGGCCACACCGAAAACGGCCCGATATTCCGACCAGAATCGACTTTGTGAGGCGTCGACAGCCCGCGCGCGCTGCCGCTACAGTGCCGGTCAACAAAAACGAGTTCAGGGAGGTGGGCGTGACGGCTCGACAATTGATGCTGGCGCTCGCCGCCGGCCTGCTCACCGCATTCTCCGCAACCTCGTCCCTGGCACAAGGCTATCCCGCGCACGCGGTCCGCATCGTGGTGCCCTTTGGCGCCGGCGGCCCGGCCGACGTCGCGGCCCGGCTGATCGGCCAGGTGCTGCAGGAGCGCTTTGGCCAGCCCTTCGTGGTCGAGAACCGCACCGGCGCGGGCGGCGTCATCGGCACGATCGAAGCGGCGAAGTCGCCGGCCGACGGCTACACGCTGCTGATGATGTCCAACACCCAGACCGCGAATGAATCGCTGTTGACGCCGGAACAGCGCAAATACGATTTGATGCGCGACCTCGCGCCGATCGCGCCGGTGAACTATTCCGATCTCGTCATCGTGGTGAACCCGCAAGTTCCCGCGAAGACGCTGCAGGAGTTCATCGCGTTCGCCAAGGCGCAGCCGGGCAAGTTGAACTACGCTTCTTCCGGCCAGGGCACGCCCTACCATATGGCTGGCGAACTGTTCAAAGCGATGGCCGGCATCGACCTCGTCCACGTCCCCTACCGCAACAGCGGCGAGGCGCGCAGCGGCGTGATCGGTGGGCAGGTGCAGATGATGATCGACGCGGTGCCGGCGATGGCGCCGAACATCAGCGAGAACCAGGTCCGCGCGCTCGCGACCACCGGCCAGCAGAGATCCGCGGTGCTGCCCAATGTGCCGACTGCCGGCGAGGCCGGCGTTCCCGGCTACGAGGCGACGATCTGGCTCGGCCTGATGGCCCCAATGGGCACGCCAAAGCCCGTCATCGACAAGCTCAATTCAGCCGTGAACGCGATGGTGAGGCGGCCCGACGTCGTCAAACTCTGGACCGACCAGGGTGCGGTACCCATGTCGATGACGCCGGAGGAGTTCGACAAATTCCTGCGCGGCGACATCGCGAAATGGGCCGACGTCGTGAAACGGTTCGACAAATCCTGAAATCCAGCGGAAGTCTGCATGGTTGATACAGTGAACATCTTGAGCGGCGGCGCGGCGCAAGGCCTGGTGCGCGGCCTCGGCGAGGCCTTCAAGGCGAAGACCGGCTTCGGCATCGACGGCGAATTCGGCGCGGTCGGTGTGATGGCGGACAAGCTGCGCGCGAGCACGCCGGCAGATCTCGTGATTCTGACGCAGGCCCTCGTTGCAAAGCTTGCCGCGGAGAAGCTTGTCGTCCCCTCCTCGGTCGCCGATGTCGGCCGGGTCGAGACCGCGCTGGCGGTTCGCAGTGGCGATCCCAGGGTGACCGTGAAGACCGAAGCCGATCTGCGCGAGGTCCTGCGCTCCGCGGACGCCATCTACGTTCCCGACACCAAGGCCTCGACCGCAGGCCAGCACGTCGCAAAAGTGCTGGATCAGCTCGGCGTCGCTTATGAGGTCACATCGCGCCTGAAGATCTTTCCGAATGGCGCGACAGCGATGCGCGAGCTGGCGATGTCCACCGCGACGCGGCCGATCGGATGCACGCAGGCGACCGAGATCATTGCGACCGACGGCATTGCGCTATCAGGGGCGCTGCCGCCGGGATACGAGCTTGTGACGATGTACACGGCCGGAGTGACCGCTCGGGCCGCGCATCCGAACGAAGCGGCCGCGCTGATTGCACTGCTGACTGGCGCAGATCACAGGGAGCTGCGTCAGCGCGTGGGCTTTGCCGGATAGGTACGAGCCCTATTTGTGCAGCTGGGTGAGACCGGTCGGCGGACCGTCGACCCCGGTCCAGCCGCCATCGACGAACAGCGTGCTGCCGCTGACATAGCTCGCGGCGTCCGAGGCAAGATAGGCGACGGCGGTGGCGACCTCGTCGGCGCTGCTCCAGCGGTTGAACACGGTGTGGCCGGCGTAGAGATTGTAGATGTCGGGCCGCTGCTTGAACGGGCTGGTCAGCGCGGTCTCCACGATGCTCGGGGCGATCGCATTGACGCGCACCCCGGCACGGCCGACCTCGGAGGCAAAGCCCTTCACCAGGAGACCGATCGCAGCCTTGGTCGAGCCGTAGACGCCGAGGCCCGGCTCGATGGTCACCGCACGCACCGAGGAACAGGCGATGATGCTGCCGCCCTTTTGCGCGACCATGATGCGGCCGAAAGCCTGGAAAAACCAGATGGTGCCCTTGACGTTGAGGTTCAGGACGCGGTCGAGATCCTCCTCGGTGTAGTCGAGGATGGTCTTGCGGATGTTCAGCCCGGGCGTGGTCACGGCGATGTCGAGCCGCGAAAACTTCTGCATCACGATTTTGGCGAGCGCGTTGACGTCGGCAGCGCTCGCGGCGTCGCACGCGGCAGCTTCAGCCCAGCCGCCTTTGTCGCGGATGCCCGCAGCCGTCGCCTCTGCCGCATCAAGCGCGCGATCGGCGCAGACGACGCGGGCGCCGAGTCCGGCGAGCGCCTCGGCCGACGATTTGCCGATGCCCGATGCGGCGCCGAGCACCACGGCCGTCTTGCCGGTGAGGTCGAAGAGCTTGCGATAGTCCGTCACGGTCACATCCTTCCAATGTTTCGAAGTCGGGTCGTAGCGCACTCGTCCCTGCCTGCGAAGACACAGCATTCGGAGCGTTGGTGGCTTCACGATCTCCGCATCAATCCAAAATCGGCATCAATCGATACCCCCTTCAACTTGGACTCGCCGCTCCGCACGACCCTAGGAAGGCGTTGGGGAAACGAATTCAAGGAGGGACGCATGAGCGCGGAGCTGTCCGCTGAACGCGACGAAGGCTGGCGTCTCATTGCTCGTCGCGACCTCGCTGGTTCTACCGCAGCGCACCATCGAGCTGATCTACTGAGTTGATCTTCTCTCAGATTTTCCCGTATACTAATATATCAGTTTCAACCATAACCATAACCATAAACATGCCTGCGCGCACAACGAGGAAACCCCAGGTCGCTCCGGCCGCCTTCAGCCCACGCCGCGGTAAGCCGCCGCAGCGGGCGACAGCGTCGTCGCGCATCTATAGCGAATTGCGCGGCGAGCTGGTGTCGATGCGCCGCCGTCCGGGCGACGTGATCTCGGAGGCTGATATCGCGCTCAATTACGGCGTGAGCCGGACCCCGGTGCGCGAAGCGATCCTCAAGCTCGCCGACGAGGGCCTACTCGACGTGTTCCCGCAATCCGGAATCTTCGTCTCCCGCATCCCGCTCGCCGCCCTGCCCGAGGCCATCATCATCCGCAAGGCGCTGGAAGAGACCACTGCGCGGCTCGCGGCCGAGCGCGCCACCACAAGCCAGATCCTGCAATTGCGGTCGATCGTGGAGCGCCAGCGCGAGGCCGATGAAGCCGGTGACCGCGTCGCGTTTCACCAGGCCGACGAGCTGTTCCATGCCACCGTCGCCGATGTCGCCAGACATCCCGGAATCTGGACGCTGATCCTGCATGTGAAGGTGCATGTCGACCGCTATCGCCAGCTGACGCTGCCGGTCGCCGGGCGCATGACGCAGGTGATCGCCGAGCACGAACCGATCCTCGCGGCGATCGAGGCGCACGATCCACAATGTGCGGGGATTGCGATGGAGCGGCATCTCGACCGGCTGCTCCGCGACATCTCGGAGACCCAGCATACTAATCCGGAGTTTTTCGCCAGCACGGAATGACCGTATCTCCGGTCAACAACGACACCACCTAACAAGGACTGAGGGAGGACTACCATGAGACGCCGTGATTTCATCAAATTGAGCGCCGGACTAGGAGCTGCCACGATTGCTCCGATTTCGTCGGGCCGCGCCCAAACCAAGGCCGTGTTCAAGGCCGCCGACGTGCAGCCGGTCGGCTATCCGACGGTTGCCGCCGTGGAGAGCATGGGCAAGAAGCTCGCCGAGGCGACGCAAGGTCGCCTCTCGATCCAGACCTATCCTTCCGCGCAGCTTGGCGCCGAGAAGGAGACGATTGAGCAGACCCAGATCGGCGCCATCCAGATGCTACGCGTCAGCGCCGGCGCCGTCGGTCCGATCGTCGACGACATCAACGTCGTCAACATGCCGTTCCTGTTCAAGAACGTGGCACAATCCTGGAAGATGATGGACGGCAACGTCGGCCAGGAGCTCCTCGACAAGATCACAGCGAGCCCCAATGCCAATCTGGTCGGTCTGTGCTGGATGGATTCCGGCGCGCGCAGCTTCTACAACACCAAGCATCCGATCAAGTCGATCGCCGACGTCAAGGGGCTGAAGCTTCGCGTGATCGGCAACCCGATCTTCATCGACATGGTCAACGCGCTCGGCGGCAACGGCATCGCCATGGGCTACGACCAGGTGTTCTCCTCGCTCCAGACCGGCGTGATCGACGGCGCCGAGAACAATCCGCCGAGCTACGTGTTCAGCAACCACTACACTGCGGCGAAATACTACTCGCTGACCGAGCACCTGATCATTCCCGAGATCCTCTGCTTCTCCAAGCGGTCGTGGACCGCGCTGTCCGCCGACGACCAGGCGCTGGTCAAGAAGTTCGCGCGCGAGGCCCAGCTCGAGGAGCGCGAGCTCTGGAAGAAGTACGAAACGACGGCAATGGAGAAAGCCAAGGCCGCCGGCTGCGAGATCGTGGAGATCGCCGACAAGAAGCCATTCCAGGATGCGGTCAAGCCAGTGTGGGACAAATATGGTCCGAAATATCAGGCCATGATCCAGCGCATCCAGGCGCTCTGAGCCTGCTTAAACAAATGCCAAGGCGCGAGGATCACTCGTCGCGCTTTGGCCTCGACAATCTGAACCACTGACAGAGCAGGAAACGCGGATGGCCGCATTGTTTCACCGAGCGATGGACTTTCTCTACCTGTTGTGCGTGATCGTCGGTTGCATTGCACTGGTCTTGATCTCCGCGGTGATCCCGTGGGCGGTGTTTACGCGCTATGTGCTCAACAGTGCGGCTTCCTGGCCGGAGCCGACGGCGGTGCTGCTGACGATCGTGTTGACATTTATCGGCGCGGCCGCTGCCTACCGGCTCAACCTGCACATGAGCGTCGGCTATTTCGCCAACAAACTTCCTCCGCCGCTGCAACGGGCGACGGAGATCCTGGTTCAGCTGCTGATGGCGATGATCGCGCTGTTCATGGTGGTCTGGGGTGAGCGTCTCGTCGAAGTCACCTGGTACAACACCATCGCCGACTTCCCTTCGCTGTCGGTCGGTGTCACTTATCTGCCGATTCCGATCGGCGGCCTCTGCCTGCTCCTGTTCGTAATCGAACGGATGTTCCTTGGGGTGCCGCCCGACCCGCTCGGCAACCATTCCGAAACCGCCCCTTTCGAGTGAGCCGGGAGTCATCACAATGGACATCTTTATCCTTCTCGGCACGATGATCGTGTGCTTCCTGATCGGCATGCCGATCGCCTATTCGCTGGCGATGGCCGCGATCGCCGGCGCGCTGTCGGTCGGCATCCCCCTGGAAGCCTTGATGCTGAAGATCTCGGACGGCGTCAGCAAGGTTGCGATGCTGACGATCCCGTTCTTCGTGCTCGCCGGTGCCATCATGGCCGAAGGCGGCATGGCGCGGCGGCTCGTCGCCTTTGCCGACGTGCTGGTCGGCTTGACCCGGCTGCGTGGCGGCCTTTCGATCGTCAACGTGCTGGCGACGACATTCCTCAGTGGCATCTCCGGCTCGGCCGTGGCTGACACATCGGCGATCGGATCGGTGATGATCCCGCAGATGGAGAAGAACGGCTATCCGCGCGTATTCGCGACCAACCTCACCATCGCGTCCTCGGTGCAAGCGCTGCTGGTACCGCCGAGCCACAACGCCGTGCTCTACTCGCTCGCGACCGGCGGCACCATCTCGATCAGCGCGCTGTTCATGGCCGGTGTTTTCCCCGGGCTGCTGATCGGATTCTCGCTGATCATGCTGTGCCTTGTAATCGCCTATCGCGAAGGCCACCCGCAAGGCCGGGTCGTGCCGGCCAAGGATGCGATCAAGATCATGATCGACGCAGCCTGGGGCCTCATCACGCTGGTCATCATCCTCGGCGGCATTCTGGGCGGTATCTTCACCGCGATCGAAGCCGGCGCGGTCGCCTGCATCTGGGCGTTCTTCGTCACCATGTTCGTCTACCGCGACTACAAATGGCGCGATCTGCCGGTGCTGCTGCACCGGACCTTGCGCACGGTCGCGATGGTGATGACACTGATCGCCTGTGCCTCCGCCGTCGGCTACATCATGGCGCTGACACAGATGCCGGCGAAGATGACGGCGTTCTTCCTGTCGATCTCCAGCAACAAATACGTCATCCTGCTGCTGCTCAACGTCCTGCTGCTGATGCTCGGCACGCTCTTGGATATGGCGCCGTCGATCCTGATTGCGACGCCGATCCTGCTGCCGGTGATGCAGAACTTCGGCGTTGATCCGGTCCATTTCGGCATGATCATGCTGCTCAACCTCGGCATCGGCCTGTGCCATCCGCCGGTCGGCGCGATCTTGTTCGTCGGCTGCGCCGTGGGCAAGGTCTCGCTCGAGGAGGTCATGCGCAAGATCTGGCCGTTCTACGGCGTCATGCTGTTCGTGCTGATGCTCGTCACCTACCTGCCGGAGATCTCGCTCTGGCTGCCGCGTCATATTCTGCATTGAGCTGATCGTGCCGGCGCGTCACTTGACGTCGCAGGTGTGTCTCTTGACGTCACCGACGCACCGCCCTCAAGATGTCGATCAACGACATCTCGAGGGAAATGCCCATGCCGCGGAAGCTGATCGACATCTCCGTGCCGTTGCAGAACGACGTGCCGGCCGATCCGCCGGGCAATCACCCGACGATCCATTACATCGATCACCAACAGGGTCTGCCGCGGATGCTGCAGTTCTTCGACGGTCTCAAGGCCCAGGACCTGCCGGATGGCCAGGGCTGGGCCGTCGAGCAGGTCTCGCTGTCCACGCACAACGGCACGCATCTCGACGCGCCCTGGCACTTTCATCCGACCATGAATCGCGGCGAGCGGTCATGGACCATCGACGAGGTTCCGCTGGAGTGGTGCTTGCAGCCCGGTGTGAAGCTCGACTTCCGGCATCTCGCTGATGGCTACGTCGCAACCGCCGACGACGTCGATAAGGAGCTCAAGCGCATCGGCCACACGCTCTCGCCGCTGGAGATCGTCGTCGTCAATACCAGCGCGGGTGCAAAATTCGGCCAGGCGGATTACGTCAACTCCGGCTGCGGCATGGGCTATGATGCCACCATGTACCTGCTCGAGCGCGGCGTGCGGCTGACCGGCACTGATGGCTGGAGCTGGGACGCTCCGTTCATCTACACCGCGAAGAAATATGCAGAAACAAAAGATGCCGGCCTGATCTGGGAAGGCCACAAGGCCGGACGGCACATCGGCTACTGCCATCTCGAGAAGCTGCACAATCTCGAGCAATTGCCCTCGACCGGGTTCACGATCTCATGCTTCCCGGTGAAGATCGAACGCGCATCGGCGGGCTGGACCCGCGCGGTCGCCATCATCGACAGCTAGACCGGCAAGATCATGCGCCGTCGAGGCCGCTCTGGGCGAGGTCGCGCAGCGCATCGATGTCGAGCACGACGATGGCACCATGCTCGAGGCGCACCCAGTTCCGTCCGGCCCATGCGCGCAATTGCTTATTGATGCTCTCGCGCGTCATCCCCACCATTTCGCTGATCTCTTGCTGGGTGATCGCGAGCGTGCCGCTGCCGGAGTCGAACTTGCGCTCCTCGGTGAGGCCGAGCAGCGCGCTCGCCAACCGGCCCGGCAGATTCTGCAAGATTACCTGCTCGACCTGTTGGCTGGTCCAGCGCAGTCGTGCGCAGAGCAGTTCGATGAATTTCATCGCCAGCGCCGGCTGACTCTTCACGAACGGAAGGAAGTCGCGGCGGTCGATGATGTAGAGTTCGCAATTGGTATTGGCGGTCGCGTCCGCCGACCGCGGTGCACCATCGAGCACGGCGATTTCGCCAAATATCTCGCCGGGACCGATCAGATTGAGAATGGCATTCCGGCCGTCGGGCGACGAGGAGGAAATTTTCACTGTTCCGGAGATCACCGCGAACAAATTGTTGCCGGGGTCACCCTTGGCGGCGATCGTCGCACCGCGCTTGACCGCGGTGTGCTTGGCGTAGCGGCAGAGCTGATCCAGCGCGTCCGGTTCCAGATCCGCGAAGATCGGGTGCTTGCGCAGGACTGAGAGTTTGTTGCCCGACGACTGTCGGGGGTCGCCGGTCTTGTCCTGAGGCACGCCGGGACTCCTAAGACTGCGAGGCACTGGAGTTCCTGCGTAGTCAGTGTTGCCGGGCTTTTCAACCGGAAAGCACGGTCACAGTTTTAGGCAGATGCCGTTAAAATGCCGCGGTCGCGTCATGACAGCGCATCCGCAGGGTGCGCCGATGCATTTCAGACCATGCAGAGTTGCAGATATAGCAAGTCTCAACTGACTGGTGGCACTTCGGAACAAGCGAGAATCGCCGGGACGGCGTCCGCGTGCCAGGTACGATTCAGGCCGCAGCCAGGGCCTCGATCCGTGCCGGGTCGCGCAGGCTGATTCCACCGTGGACGATCGCGATCGCTCCGTGCCGCTCCAGCTTGGTGAAGGTGCGGCTGACGGTTTCGATGGTTAGGCCGAGATAATCCGCAATGTCCTGACGGCTCATCGGAAGGGGGACCGTGTTCGACGATCCCTTGAGCGAGAACAGCCGTTCGCGCCAGCCGAGCAGAAACGTCGCGACCTTTTCATCCGCCGAGCGACGGCCAAGCAGGACCATGTGGTCGCGCGCCTGGCTCAACTCACGGATCGCCAGTTCGTTGATTCGCCTGAGCAGATGCGGCCGGTCCTCGATGAAGCGACCGAACGGCGCCTTGGCGAACTGGCACGCGGTCACCGCGCCGATCGCATCGGCCGAGAAATTGTGACGGCCCGAAATATTCATCCCCAGGAAATCGCCGGGCAGTGCAAAGCCCACAATCTGCCGCCTGCCGTCAGGCAGCAGCTTGTAGAGCCGCATGACGCCCTCGAGCAGATTGTAGAACGAGGTCGTGATGTCCTCCTCGGAGAACACGGTCTCTCCTGTGGCGAAATGGACGCGGCGCCCGAGATGCTCGAACTCCCTGAGCTCGGCCGGGTCGAGCGACGAACAAACCGCCAAGCCGCGGACCGCGCACTCGCTGCAAAAATGACCATTCGGCTCGATCGTCACCACGGAAGCCCTCATCCACCGCTCCAAGCGCCACCGAATCTCCGCACCTGACGGATTCAACTGCGCGGAGTGCATTTTACTGCAACGTGCCAAAGTCGATTGACTCAGATCAAATTTGACACCCACCCCCGCCCTATTCTGCGACGAGAGTTCGACGGGACCAATTTCCATGCTGCAAAACGCGCTACGCTACAGCCTGATTGGGCTGCTTCTGATCACTCCCGCGCTCGCTGCGCCGACCGCCGAACAACGCGGCAAGGCCTATGCGCAAGCCAATTGCGCGCGCTGCCATGCAATCGACCGTCGTTCCGAAAGTCGGCTCAAGATTGCGCCTCCGTTCAGGACCTTGCACCAGCGCTACCCGATCGATGCCCTCGAAGAGGCACTCGCCGAAGGCATCTATACCGGCCACTCCGACATGCCGGCCTTCGAGCTCGATCCGGACCAGATCCACGACCTCCTGTCCTACCTTAAGACACTCGAATAGCCCGCGACATCACACTGCCTGCACCGTCCAGTCGATCAGCTCCCTGGCGATGCGGGCGAAGGCCGCGTCGAAGGCCGCGACCGCAGCAGCCGGCTCGACCTTGTCGAGCTTCTCGCTAGTCTCGACGAGACGTGATGCGATCACCTTGCCATTCTTGTCGACGATCCGCGCCGACAGTCCGATCTCGACCCGGGTCTCGCCCTCCGTGGCGATCCGGAAGCGCCTGATGTCGATCAGGAGCTGGTAGTCGGCTTGCCCCAGGTCGGTCGTCCGAAGCGGGGCGTGCGCGATATCGTAATTCTCAAAGCTGTCGATCAGCCGCGCCTGCACCAGCTTTGGAATGCTGTCGGCCCACAGGAAGTTGGCAAAGCCCTGGTTGTCGCCAACTGGCGCGAACAGCATGCGCTGCGTCTGGAGCATCGCGACGGCGGTCGGCTCGGGAATGGCCAGCGACGCCGAGAGCGTCTTACCGACCGGCCCGAGATTTTGCGGCGTGCGGAGGTCAAAGGTGATTTTCTGCGCAGGTGTACCGCCGCCAGTCATCTTCTCGAGGCCTGTCAAGATGCCGTCGAGCTTGCCGGTGTTACGCGCAAGGCCGTCGGAGAATGTCTTGAAATTCGCGATGGTGTCCTTGACCGGACCGGAATTGTCCTCCAGCACGGTGTCGACGCGCCGCAGAGCATCGCGCGCCGCCTGCGTCATGCTCTGGCCTGCGCCCGCCTCGGCGATCAGGGTCAGCATCTCGCCGGATTTGGCGACGATCATGCCACCCTCCAGCGTCACCACGGGCACGCCAGTCAGCCCCTGGAAATCGAGCCCGACCTTGGTGTCGGTACGCACAGGCGTCGTCAAGGCAACCGAGATCGTCGCATTGACGAAGCGCGGATTGTCAGGCGCGAGGCCGAGCTGCGTCACCTCACCGACGCGGATGCCGTTGAACAGCACGCCGGCGCCGACCAGAAGGCCCGGCACCGGCCCCTGGAACTGCAAATGGTAATTCGTGCGCGGCCCGATCCCGGCGCTGTTGCTCAGCCAATAGACGAAGCCGAACACCGCGAGGATCGCGGCCAGCACGAAACTGCCGATCAGCACATAAGGAGCGCGGATTTCCATGTCTCATCTCATCTGTGGTTGCAGCATCTGCGAGCGCTTGCCGTGGAAATAGGCGCGCACCCAGGGATGATCGGATTGCAGTAATTCGCGCATCGGGCCGATCGCTACGATCTTGCCGTCCGCGAGTGCGGCGACGCGGTCGCAGACCGTGGTGAGGCTGGCGAGGTCATGGGTGACCATGAAGACGGTGAGCCCCAGGGTCTTTTGCAGCGTGCCGATCAGCGCATCGAAATCGCCGGCAGCGATCGGATCGAGACCAGAGGTCGGCTCATCCAGAAATACGATCGGGGGATCGAGCGCGAGCGCGCGCGCCAGCGCCACGCGCTTGGTCATGCCGCCGGACAGTTCCGAAGGATATTTGTCGCCGTCCTGCGCCCGCAGCCCGACCATCTCGAGCTTGGCGATCGCGATCTCGTCCATCAGCTCCTGCGACAGCACCAGATTTTCGCGAAGCGGAAATTGGACGTTCTGCCGGACCGTCAGCGAGGAGAACAGCGCTCCCTGCTGGAACAGGATCCCCCACTTTCCGGCCGCGCCCTGCGTGCCGCGATCGGACGTTTCGCCAATCTCCTGTCCCATCACCTCGATGGCCCCACTCCGACGCGGGACCAAACCGATGATGGTGCGCATCAACACAGACTTGCCGCCGCCCGACGCACCGACGAGCCCAAGAATCTCGCCCCGGCGAACGTCGAGCGACAGATGGTCGAGCACGATCTGGCGACCGAATCCGACCACGAGGTCGCGAACGCGGATGGCGAACTGTTGCTGCCGTTCGGGCATGGTCACATTCCGATCGACGCGAAGAAGATCGCGAACAGTCCGTCGAGTACGATGACGAGAAAGATCGACTTCACCACCGATGTCGTCGTTTGCCTGCCCAATGACTCCGCGCTGCCCTTTACGCGCAATCCCTCGCTGCAGGCGACGATCCCGATCACCAGCGCCATGAACGGCGCCTTCAGGATGCCGACCTCGAAATGCGCGATGGAAATGGCCTCGTGCAGCCGCGCGATATAGATCGCAGGCGCCATGCCGCCATAGAACTGCGCCACCAGGCCGCCGCCGTAGAGCGCGGAAATCGAACCGATGAAGGCGAGAATGGGCAGCGCGATGACCAGGGCCGCAACGCGCGGCAAGATCAGAATTTCGACGGGATCGAGCCCCATGGTCGAGAGCGCGTCGATCTCCTCGCGCATCTTCATCGAGCCGAGCTCGGCGGTGTAGGCGCTTCCCGAACGTCCCGCGACCATGATGGCGACGATCAGCACGCCGAGCTCGCGCAGGACGAGGATGCCGACCATGTCGACCGTATAGGACTCCGCGCCGAACCTGCGGAAATGAAAGAACCCTTGCTGGGCAATGATGGCGCCGATCAGGAATGTGATCAATATGACGATGGGAATCGCCTGAAACCCGATCCGGTTGAGCTGATAGACCAGCGATGTCAGCCGCAGCGTGCGGGGCCTACGCACGACGCCCATGACCGCGATGAACAAAGCGCCCAGCATTTGCAGAAAGACTGTGATGTCTTCGCGGGCTTCGATCGTGGCCTTGCCGAGATCATTCAGCCTGAGCAGGACCGGATTGGGCAAGACCGCCGGCGCCGGCGTGTGCCGATTGACCTGATGCACCTCGTCCATCAAGCCGCTGAAATGATCGGCCACGCCGACGATCTCGGGCGATCTCCCCGACAAGGCCGCCTTGCGCGACATTTTCTCCAGTATCCAGGCGCCGAGCGTGTCGAGCGCACTGATGCCCGACATGTCCAGTGTCACGGCTCTCGATCGATCGACGTCCACCCCGACCGATCGGGATAGCGCTTCCAGAGCCGACACATTGGCTGCGATCCACGGCCCCTGGGGACGCAATTCAAGCGCATCGCCAGACGGCGTTGCCAGCAGCAGAGGTTCCGAATTCACACGCATATCCTCGTAAGACGACCAGTCCCCGGTCGTTTGTGTTCTAGGACGGCATGACGTTACCCGATTGACCTGCCTCAACACAGACCCATAAGCATCATCCGCTCACCATGATCGTGGCGTGCTGGCGCCGTTGATCGCAATCATCGTTAGGAACATGGGAAGGACGGCCAGCGAGCCCGCCGCAGACGCAGCGCCCGAAGCGCGCTCGTAGCAGTCCGCGCGTCAGAGCTTCAGCCGGACGTCGCAGATATCAGGTTCCGTCGGATCCGCCTTGATCTCGAAGCCGAGCTGCCGGCACATCTCGAGCATCGTGACGTTTTCCTTGAGAACGTCGCCCGAGATGGTCTTGAGCCCTTCCGACCTGGCGTAGTCGATGATCAGCTGCATCAGGGCCCATCCGAGCCCCCTGCCCTTGAGGTCGGATCGCAGCAGGATCGCGTATTCGCCGCTCTCGTAGACCGAGTCCGAGTGAAGCCGCACCACGCCGACCATCTCGTTATTCTCATCGAACGCAATGAACGCCATGGCGCGCGCGTAGTCGAGCTGAGTCAGGCGCGCGATGAACTCGTGGGTAAACTCCTTCATCGGCGCGAAGAAGCGCAGGCGAAGGTCGTGGGGCGTCACATGGCGCAGGAACTCATGGATGGTGGGCTCGTCGTCCGGGCGCAACGGCCGCACGAAGATGCGCCAGCCGTCCTTGAGCGCGAGCCGGCGCTCCCATTGCGAGGGATAGGCGCGAACGGCGAAATTGGCGGGACCGGAGCCCGCAAACTTCCGCTGCGGCGGCGCCACCGCGACGCGGGCATCGACGGCAGTCACGCCGGTTTCATCCGCGAGCAGCGGATTGATATCGAGCTCGCGGATTTCGGGGATGTCTGCCGCCATCTGCGCCAGCTTGACCAGCACCATGGCGACGGCGTCCTGCTTGACAGCCGGCACGTCCCGATACGCGGGCAACAACCGCGACACACGGGTGCGCTCGATCAGGTCGCGGGCGAGGTGCAAATCGAGCGGCGGCAGCGCCAGAGCCTTGTCGTTGATGATCTCGACCGCCGTTCCGCCGCGGCCAAACACGACAACGGTGCCAAAGGTGGGATCGTCAGCGAGGCCCAGGATCAGCTCGCGCGCCTTCGCCTTGACGACCATTGCCTGAACGATGACGCCGTCAATGCGGGCGTCGGGCCGCAGCTTCCTTGCCCGCGCGAGAATATCGACAGCAGCCGCGCGTACCGCGGCCGGCGAGGTCAAATTGAGCACGACGCCGCCGACGTCGGACTTGTGGACGATGTCGCGCGACATGATCTTGAGCACGACTGTGCCGCCTTGCGCGAATATCTCATCCGCATAGGCGACCGACTGCTCGACATCCGCTGCCGCATAGGTCGGCACCATGGCGATGTCATAGCACCCAAGCAGATGCTTGAACTCGACGGGCTCGAGCCATTTGCGCCCGTCGGCGATGGCCGTCGTGACGATCTGCTTCGCAGCAGCGACATCCGGCACGAAGGTGTCCGGCATCGCCGGCGGAACCTGGCTCAGTTCGTCGACCACCTCGCGATGCCGGACCATATGCATGAAGCCGCGCACCGCGTCGTCTTCGGTCGGATAATTCGGAATGCCCGCGCCGGACAGCGTCGCAATGATCGCCTGATCGGCCCCGACCCAGGCCGCAAGCACGGGCTTGGCCCAACTGCGGTGCTTCTCGCGATGCTTGACGACAAGCTCCGTCACGGTCGTCGCGATCTCGGCGGCCGATGCGATCGCGGTTTGCACGTTCAGCACGAGAACCGCGTCATTGCCGGGATCGTCGAGCAGCACCTGCAGCGCCACAGCATAGCGCGATGCATCGGCGTCGCCGACGATATCGACGGGATTGGCGCCGGACCAGGTCGGCGGCAGCACCGCGTCGAGCTTCTCGCGCGTATCGGGTGTCATGGGCGCGGGAATTCCGCCGAGGTCTGCCAGCCGGTCGACCGCCAGGACACCGATGCCGCCACCATTGGTTAGAATAGCAAGGCGCTTTCCCGCCGGCGATCCGATCCGGCCGAGCGTCTCGGCACAATCGAACAGCTCGCGCAGATCGGACACCCGGAGAACGCCGGCCCGGCGGAAAGCCGCATCATAGACGGCGTCGGCGCCTGCAAGCGCGCCCGTATGCGTGGCGGCCGCCCTCGCGCCCTGCGCCATGCGGCCGGACTTCACCACGACGACGGGTTTCACGCGCGCCGCGGCGCGCGACGCCGACATGAACTTCCGCGCGTCCTTGATGGCCTCGATATAGAGCAGGATCGCGCGGGTCTTGTGGTCCATCGCGAAATGGTCGAGCAAATCCGCGATGTCGACGTCGATCTGATCGCCGATCGTGACAACGCCGGAAAAGCCGACGCCGCGCTGCGCGGCCCAATCCACCATGCCGGCCGCGATCGCGCCCGACTGCGAGATCAGCGCGAGGTTTCCAGCCGCCGGCATGTGCGCGGCGAAACTCGCGTTGAGGCTTGCGCCGGGCATCATGATGCCGAGGCAATTGGGGCCGATCAGCCGCATGCCATATTTGCGCGCGGCAGCGATGGTCGCTTCCTGAAGCGATCCCGGTCCGTGACCGAGTCCCGCCGAGACGATCAGGGCGCCGGCCGAGCCGCGACGCCCGGCCTGGTCGATAATCTCAGGGACCTCGCGCGCCGGCGCGGTGATGACGACGAGTTCGGGCACGAACGGCAGCTGCTCAAGGCTGCTCACCGCCGCGACGCCGCCAATCTCGGCATGGCGCGGGTTCACCAAGCCGAACAGCCCCTTGAATTCCGCTTTGCGAATATTCTCCAGGACCGCGCGTCCAACGGAGACCGGCCGGGAGCTTGCGCCAACCAGCGCGACCGATCGGGGCGACAACAGGTTTTTCAGGCGGTAGGTCGACATGATCACAATCGTCCGATCGGGCAACGGGTCCGACAGCTGCGAAGCTAACTCGGATACGAGCCAAAACGCCCCTAGTGCGACATCATCACCCAGCACGGTGGCTGGCCGATGACGGTCTTGGTCACGCCGCCCCAAACGATCTCGTTCAGACGCGAATGATGGTAGGCGCCCATGACGATGGCGTCGATGGCGTGGGACTGCGCCCAGCTCCCCAGCACCTTGCCGATCGAGCTGCCGCTGCCCTTCACGGTCTCGAAGGATGCGTAGACCCCGTGTTCCCTCAGATGATCGACGAGGCTCGTTCCGGACTGCATGACCTCGTCAGTCTTGTCGTCCGTAGCGGTGACTACGCGCACCGAATTGGCGGCCTGAAGGATCGGCAGCGCGTCGCCGATCGCACGTGCCGCGCGGGCCGAGGGCGCCCAGGCGATCATGACGTTCTCGATTTCCGGCCGTAGCAGCTCTACATGCTGCTCCGGACATAGCAGCAGCGGCCGGCCGGATTCGAACAGGAAGGTCTCGACGATATTCTCCGCGCGACTGTCCTGCGGCTTCACGGGGACCAGGGTGAGGTCGCTGAAGCGCGCATGCTCGGCCAGGGTCGATGCGATCCGATCCGCCGGCACCCTGCCCGATCGGCTTTGGGCGCGAACGCCGATACGGGAGGCCGCATTGGTGAATGCGTTCAGGAGCTGCTGCATGTCACCCGCCTCGCGCATAGCACTGAGTTCGGCCGACTCCGGGTCATCAGGGAACACCACCTTCGGCCGAACGAACGCGTTATCCTCGAGCGCCAGCCCGGTCATCCTGGCGCCGAGGCCAGCGGCAACAGCTACGCACTTCTCGATCGCGGCCAGCGTGGCGGCACGCGGCTCGCCAAACAGCGGCAGAAACACGTCCTTGATGGGCATCGGATTCTCCTTGCCGGCCAGAATAGGCCTGCTTTTGGTCCGGGCGCTTGATCCTCCTCAAGCCGGGAAAACTCCGCGTCGCCAACCGACGACAGGCCTTGACGGAAGTCAAGGACTGGTCGCGGTCCCGCCTTAAGGGTTACCCTGGTTTGCGGGCGGACCGCCCTCATCTGCAATATGCCGGCAGGGATGACAGACAATTCTGCGACCCAGGAGCGGATCTTCACGGCACTCACCGCACATCCCCGCGTGAAGCGGATCGACACGCACGCAGCATCGGTCTTCCTCGATGGAGCGCGCGCGCTGAAGATCAAGCGGGCAGTCAAATATCCCTTTCTCGACTATTCGACACTCGAGAAACGTAGGATCGCCTGCGACGAGGAGGTCAGGATCAACCGGCCGCACGCGCCACAGATTTATCATCGCGTGGTGGCAATCACAGAAGAGCCGGACGGATCGGTGAAAGTCGATGGCCGCGGCCGGCCGATCGAATATGCTGTCGACATGTCACGTTTCGACGAGAGCCGGACGCTGGATCATCTGGCGAAGGCCGGACGGTTCGATGCGGACTTTGCATCGGCCATCGCCGACGCGATCGCGGCTTCGCATGCGGCGGCGATGCCCGCCGACGGCAAGGCCTGGATGTCCTCCATCCCCGCCCTGATCGACGGCAACAGCACTGGCCTGCGGAACGACAATCATGTCCCGACCGCGGAGATCGAGCAACTCGGAGAGGCCTCGCACGCAGCATCCCTGCGCGCACGCCGCTTGCTTGAAGAACGCAGCCGCCGCGGTTTCGTCCGCCGTTGCCACGGCGATTTGCATCTCGCGAATATCGTGCTGATCGGGCAGCAGCCCGTACTGTTCGACGCCATCGAGTTCGACGCTCAGATGGCAACTGTCGACGTGCTCTACGACCTCGCCTTCACCCTGATGGATCTACTGCGTCACGATCAGTCGTTGGCAGCCAACACCGTCCTGAACGGGTATCTTGCCGCAACACCGCTGGAAAACCTCGACGCCCTCGGCGCGCTGCCGCTGTTCATGTCAATTCGCGCCGCGATCCGCGCGCAGGTAGCGCTGGCACGGCTGAAGCCGCCACATTCCGGCGATGCCGGCATTCTCGACGAGGCGCGCCGCTATTTTGACCTTGCCCGGGCGCTGATCCAGCCTCCCGCTCCCCACCTCATCGCGGTAGGCGGACTGTCGGGCACCGGGAAGACGATTTTGGCGCGCGCGCTCGCGCCGACCGTCGCGCCGCAGCCAGGCGCCGTCGTGTTGCGCAGCGACATCATTCGGAAGCAGATGTTCGGTGTCGCCGACACGGATCGGCTGCCGCCATCCGCCTACACGCCCGAGCTCGCAGAGCGGGTCTACGCGATCTTGGCCGAGCGCGCCCGCCGTGTGCTGGCCCAGGGCCATTCGGCGATCATCGACGGCGTGTTCGCCCGCGATTTCGAGCGGGACGCCTTCGTCGCACTGGCCCGGGAATGTAACGTGCCTCTCACCGGCCTCTTCCTGGTCGCGGATCTGGCGACCCGGCAGGCCCGAATCGGCGGTCGCAGCAGTGACGCATCCGATGCGACGCAAGAGGTTGCCGCGTTGCAAGAGCACTATAATATCGGCCATATCGGTTGGACGACCATCGATGCATCCGGGACACAAGCGCAGACGCTCCAGAGCTGCCGGGACGCGATCGCTGAGGGCAGGTAAGGCAATCTGATTGGCGCGGGCTAGGATGGCGCGACCCACCACGAGTTCGACGGCGACCGCCCGCGCCAGGCCGGCGGCGGGCCGCAATACGCTGCCCGGGCGCCTAAGCCCCGGTATGGCCTGCGACACCGCCTTTCGGATCATCGCCCGCCGTCACCTCGCCGCCGTCCTCGCCCAGCATGAGGGCACCTGCCGGGGTGATCCGGAGGCGCTGCATCAGATCCGAATCGCGCTGACCCATCTGCGGACCGCGATTCGCTTCTTTTCGCCCATGGTCGACGATGCGCTGCGTCCCAAAGTCTGGACCGAGTTGAAATGGCTAAACAGCCAGCTCGGCATGGTGCGGGACCTCGACGTCGCCATCGAACGCGTCGTGGCCGAGACCGGCGACGAGCTCGCGGTAATCGCCGAGCTCCAGCACTGGGACGAGAAGCGGGCCGAAAGCCATCGCCTGCTGGCCCGCGCGCTGCAATCACCACGATATCGCCGCCTGGTGGAACAGACATCGAGCTGGATCGAGAGTGGCCCCTGGTCGACCAGGCGCAGCAAGGAGGCCATCAGGCTGCGCCGCTGCCCGCTCGCCGACCACGCGACGGCGCAACTGACCGAATGGGAGAAGGCGCTGCTCAGGAAGGCCAAGAAGCTGCGCAAGCTCGACGTGGAGAAACGGCACAAGTTGCGGATTCTCAACAAGCGACTGACTTATTCGATCGAGTCGCTGGAAGACCTGTTCGGCGAGGGATCGCTGACTAAGCAAAAGTCGATCCTCAAGCAATTGCGCAGGGCGCAAAAATCGGTGGGACAGCTGAACGACGATGCGCGCGGTCAAACGCTGGCCACATCGTTGAACGAGGCCGTTCCCGAGGCCGGCATTCGCTTTCTCGACCGCAAGCGAGAAAAGAAGCTGTTGCGAACGGCTTCGACGGCCTATCGCAAGCTGGACAAGGCAAAACCCTTCCGCTCCTCCGACCTGATACCGGATTCGGAGCCGGAGGACTAGCTCTACACGAGCGCTGACTTGACCTGAGTCAAACCAAACCTCTGTCGCTGATCTAAGCTCCGCTCATCGATATTTGTATGAACTTGCGGAGCTCCCCCATGCGCGCCCACCAGATCATGACCAGGTCGGTTATCTCGGTCACGCCCGACACCAACATCGTCGAGGCCGCCAACATCATGCTGAAGCGCCATGTGAGCGGCCTCACCGTCGTCGACAACAGCGGTAAGCTGGTCGGCGTCGTCTCGGAAGGTGACTTCATTCGCCGCAGCGAAATCGGCACCGGGCGCAAGCGCGGCCGGTGGCTGCGGTTCATCTTCGGTCCCGGTAAGACGGCCAGCGATTTTGTCCACGAGCACGGCCGCAGGGTATCGGAGGTCATGACCGCCTCGCCTGTGACCATCACCGAAGATACCGCGCTTGCGGAAATCGTCGATCTCATGGAACGGAACAACGTGAAGCGGCTGCCGGTGGTTCGCGGCGACAAGGTCGTCGGCATCGTGTCACGCGCGAATCTGCTGCAGGCCGTGGCAGCCCTCGCGCGCGAAGTACCGGATCCAACCGCCGACGACGATCATATCCGCGGGCGCATCATCGATGCCATGGAGAAGAACGACTGGTGTCCGTTCGGGCTGAACGTCATCGTCCGCGACGGCATCGTTCACTTGAGCGGCGTCATCACCGAGGAACGCGCGCGGCAGGCAGCGGTCGTTGCCGCCGAGAATGTCGCGGGCGTCAAGAAAGTGCACGACCATCTGTGCTGGGTCGACACCATGTCCGGCGTCTACCTGAACTCACCCGAGGACGAGAACCTCTCCAAGGCGAGCTGAAACGACGAACTGAGCGTAGTTCAGCGAGGAATGACGGCAGTGGCTTCGATCTCGACGCGCGCTGCCTTCTCGACTAGGCGCACGACCTGGAGCAGTGCCATCGCGGGATAGTGCGCACCGAAGATCGTGCGATAGATCTTGCCGAGCTCCTTCAGGTTCGCGAGGTACTCGTCCATGTCGACGACATACCAGGTCAAGCGCACGAGGTGCTCGGGCCGCGCACCGGCCTCGGCAAGGATTTCCGCGATATTGCTCAGGGTCTGACGCACCTGCGCAACAAAGCCGTCGGCGAGACGCTCCTCGGCATCCCAGCCGATCACGCCTCCCGTGACGACGAAGCGCCCTTCGGCCGCCATGCCGTTGGCATAGCCCTTCGGCATCGGCCAGCCGGACGGTTGGAGCACCTGTGCCTTAGGGCCGGCGTCATCCTCGGTTGCACTTGGCAACACCGCGAGCTGTGGGCCTTTCGGCGTCGTCACGGACAATTCTTGATCCTCATCTCATTCTGCCGCGACGCCCGAAGACGTCGCTGCCGCCTGCGCCAATTGCCGCAAGGCAAAGCGCTTTAATTTGCCGGTCTCGGTCTTCGGCAGTTGCGTCACAAACTCGATCGCACGCGGATATTTATACGGCGCGATCTCGCGTTTGACATGCTCCTGCAGTTCGGCTGCCAGCTTTGCATCCGGCGTCACGCCGGGTGCTGCTATGACATAGGCCTTCACAATCATCCCGCGCGCCTCGTCCGGCGCACCGACGACGCCACACTCGGCAACCGACGGATGCGTGAGCAGCGCGACTTCGACATCGGTCCCCGCGATATTGTACCCGGATGACACGATCATGTCGTCGGAACGCGACTGGTACCAGAAGTAGCCGTCGTTATCCATCAGATAGGTGTCGCCGGTGATGTTCCAGCCGTTCTGGACATACTTCCGCTGCCGCTCGTCGGCAAGATAGCGACAACCGGTCGGTCCGCGCACCGCGAGCTTCCCCATGGTGCCCGGTGGCAAATCATTGCCGTCATCGTCGACGATCTTCGCCTCATAGCCGGGCACGGGCTTGCCCGTCGCGCCCGGACGTATCTCGTCCACGGTCGCGCTGATGAAGATGTGCAGCAGCTCAGTCGAGCCAATCCCGTCCATGAGCTTGATGCCGGTGGCCTTCAGCCACGCATCGAATGTCGGCTTGGGCAACGTCTCGCCCGCGGACACGCACTTCCGCAGCGAGGAGATATCACGGCCCGGCAGTTTGCTGATCATGGCGCGATACGCGGTCGGCGCCGTGAAGCAGACGGTGGTCTTGTACTGCTCGATCGCCGTCAGGATGTCGTCGGGCGTCGTCTTCTCGATCACGACGAAGGAAGCGCCGATGTGCATCGGGAACAACACGCCGCCGAAGCCGAATGTAAAGGCTAGCGGCGCCGAGCCGACGAAACGGTCCTTCTGTTCGGCCTGCAGGATGTTGCGCGCGTAGCCGTCGCACACCGCCAGCATGTCCCGGTGGAAATGCATGGTGCCTTTGGGATCGCCGGTCGTTCCCGACGTGAAGGCGATCAGGCAGATGTCGTCAGAGGCGGTATCGACCGCGGCGAACTCGGCGCTCGCATCCGCGATCAGCGCCTCGAGCGAGTCGGCCGCACCATTGCCCCAATAGACCACATGCTTGAGACCGGGCGCGGCCAGCTTCGCCTTCTCCATCTCATCGGAGAGTTTTCCGTCGCAGAGCGCGAGCGAGATCTCCGCCTTCTGGATCGGATAGGACAGCTCCTTGGCGCGCAGCAATGGCATCGTCGCCACGCAGATGCCGCCGGCCTTGATCACCGCAAGATAGGTCGCGACCATCATCGGGCTGTTGGCGGAGCGCAGCATCACACGGCCGCCGGTGACAAGACCGAGCTTGCCGACCAGCACATTGGCGATGCGATTCACGAGCGCCTGCAGCTCGCGATAGGTGTAGCTGACAGCGGGACTGATGACGCAAGGCGCATCGCCCTGCCCCTGCTCGACCCAACGGTCGAGGAAATAGCTGACACAGTTCAAACGCGGCGGATAGCGCAGCTCCGGCCGCGTGAAGATGAACTCCGGCCACAGCTCCGGCGGCGGCAGATGCTGCCGCGCGAACGTGTCGACATGGGCGGTCGCAGCGTTTGCGTCATGCGAGCCCGAGACTTGAACCTTGGCGGTGTTGGCCATCGCACGCTCCTTTGCGCATGGAAAGCACCCGGCAGCACTAACTCAGGAAACATTTTAGGCTTAAAACAATTTGGCGCAATAGCGGATTTTGAGCATCCCATGCATTTTCGTGCGGCAAAGGGGGATGAGAAGGGTGCGTCGGCCCGCTTAGGGCCGGCGACGCGCGGCCGATTTCTGGGCCGACGCCTTGGTCTTGGCGAGCAATCGCATCAGCTCGCGCACGTCCTTCGGCGTCAGATCGGCAAAGAGATCGGCGATCCAGGTTTCGTGTTCCGAGGCCATCCTGCGAAACTCGGCACGGCCAAGCTTTGTGAGCCGGATCACCTGGACGCGGCGGTCGGTCTCCGAGGTGCGGCGGTCGAGATGGCCGGATTCCACGAGGCGCTCGACGAGGCCGGTGACGTTGCCGTTGGACACCATCATGCGCTTGGAGACATCCGACAGCGTCATGCCGTCGGGCGCCTTGTCGAGCTGCGCCATCAGATCGAAACGGGGCAGCGTGACGTCGAAACGTTGCCGCAGCCGGCCGCGGACTTCTCCCTCGATCAGGGTCGTGCAGGTGAGCAGTCGCAACCACAGCCGAAGCTCTTCGGCATGGTCCTCCGGCGTTTCAGCGGCCTTGGTCTCGGAATCGAGCATCTCGATGCAGTCACTCACGCCCGGCATTGGCGCCGGCACGGATTCCCAACGTTTTGAGCTTCAAATAAATCGACGCCGGCTGCAAGCCCAAAGCTGCAACAATCAACCGCACGCCAATTTCTTTAGGCTTCAAATAATTGGCGCGCTGCTTGCATGCGCCGCTACGCGCGCGATGGTGACGCCTCGAGCTTGGCTTGCCGCGGCGGCCATCATCGGCATAAGCTTGGATTAAGGTACGCGGCTTGCGACGCAAGCCCGACGTTAATGGGGGACAGATCATGAAGACGCAAATGACTTTGGCCGTGGCCGCCTTGCTGCTCGGCACCGCGATGAGCTCTGCCCTCGCACAAGAGAAAATCAAACTGGGCGTGATCGTGACGCTGTCGGGCCCCGGCGCCGCGCTCGGCCAGCAGGTTCGCGATGGCTTTGCCCTCGCGGTGAAGGATCTCGGCGGCAAGATGGGTGGCCGCGACGTCGAGGTCGTTGCGGTCGACGACGAGTTGAAGCCTGACGTAGCCGTGACCAAGGTCAAGGGCCTTCTGGAACGCGACAAGGTCGACTTCGTCGTCGGGCCGATCTTCTCCAACATCCTCCAGGCGATCCACCGGCCGGTCACGGAATCGAAGACCTTCCTGATCAGCCCCAATGCCGGCCCGTCGACATTTGCCGGCAAGGATTGCAACCCGTTCTTCTATGTGACGTCCTATCAGAACGACCAGGTTCACGAGATCCTCGGCAAGGTGGCGCAGGATCGCGGCTACAAGCGCATGTATCTCATGGTGCCGAACTATCAGGCTGGCAAGGACTCGGTCGCCGGCTTCAAGCTCGACTACAAGGGCGAGATCGTCGAAGAGTCCTACATGCCGCTGAACACGCTGGACTTCCAGCCGGAGCTTTCCAAGATTTCCTCGCAGAAGCCCGATGCGCTGTTCACGTTCATGCCGGGCGGTCTCGGCGTCAACCTCGTCAAGCAGTACAAGCAAGCCGGCCTCGCCGACAGCATTCCGGTGCTCTCGGCCTTCACAGTGGATGAATCGACCCTGCCGGCCCAGCAAGATGCGGCCGTCGGCATGTTCGGCGGCGCGAACTGGGCGCCCAATCTCGACAATCCCCAAAACAAGAAATTCGTTGCCGCCTATGAGGCCGCCTATAACGGCGTGCCCGGCACCTACGCCTTCCAGGCCTACGACGCCGCGATGCTGATCGACAGCGCGGTCAAGCGTGTGAAGGGCGACCTCTCCAACAAGGAAGCCGTTGCGGCAGCCCTGAAGAAGGCGGACTTCACGTCGTTGCGTGGTTCGTTCAAGTTCAACACCAATGGCTATCCGATCCAGGACTTTTACCTGACCAAGGTCGCCAAGCGTCCGGACGGCAAATTCCAGACCGAGATCGTCCAAAAGGTTTTCGAGAACTACGGCGACCGCTATGCCAAGGACTGCAAGGCGGCGAACTAAGGCCGCACGTCGCGTTAAGGGAGGACTGCAATGAAGAGTGAAATCACCGGCATCACGCGGGCCAATGAGGGAATCCAGGGTATCTCCTGGAACATCCTCGGCCAGACCTATGTGCCGAAGAGCAACACCGAGAACAGCTTCTCTTGGCACGCCACGCTGCCGCCGGGCACGTTCGTGCCGCCGCACATTCATCCCGACCAGGACGAATATCTCTACATGCTGGAGGGCAAGCTCGACTTCATGCTCGGCAATTCGGAAGCACAGGCAACGCCCGGCGACCTGATCCGTCTCGGCATGGGCGTGCCGCACGGCATCTTCAACAAGTCGGACCAGACCGCAAAAGTGCTGTTCTGGGTATCGCCGACCAAAAGGCTGTTCGACCTGTTCTGGGGCCTTCACAACATGAAGGAACAGAAGCCGGAGGACGTGGTGGCGATGGCCGCCGAGTTCAACATCCACTTCCTGCCGCCGCCGCCCGGCGCCGGCTAGCGGCTCAAGCGCGCACCGCCGCAAGTCCCGGGACTGCGGCGAAGCCAGCTTTAGTAGCATAGCCACGCACGATCGCCTCGCGCTGGGAATAGCTCAGCACGTTTTCGACATTATCGAAGCCGTCGGGCGCAAGCTGCTCGACGGCGTCGATGACCCCTTCGGGGCCTCCGCGGCGGTTGGAGCGGACGATGTCCGCCGTCATCGGCAGGCGCCTCTTCTCATATTCCATCAAGGCCTGACGCGGATGCTCGGCGCGCATCAGCGCGTCGGCAAGGCAGCGCGCGTCGAGGATCGCCTGCGAGGCACCATTGGAGCCAACCGGGTACATCGGATGCGCGGCATCGCCGAGGAGGGTGACGCGTCCGGACGACCAATAGGGCAAGGGATCGCGGTCGCAGGTCGGATACTCATAGAACTCGGGCGTCGCCGAAATCAGGCTCTTCACGTCGATATAGGGCACCGAGAAGCGCGCGACATGCGGCATCAGCTCCTCGCGCCGTCCCGGGCGCGACCAGTCTTCTTTCCGCGGCGGCGGCGCGTTACCCTCGCCCACTTTCACCAGCACCGCCCAATTGGTCAGACGGCTCGCCGGGCTCGATCCCTCCGCGATCGGATAGATCACCACCTTGGCATTGAGACCACCGGCGACGATCATCGATTTGCCGGTGAGGAACATCGGCCAGTCGCGCGCACCGCGCCACAACATCAGGCCGTTCCAGCATGGCGGCCCTTCGTTCGGAAACAGCGTGTCGCGCACGCGCGAATGGATACCATCGGCACCGATCAGGATATCGCCGCGGGCGGTGTGGATATGCGAGCCAGCACGGTCGAAGAAATAGGCCGTGACGCCGCCCTCGTCCTGCGTGAACGCACCAAGCCGGCAGCCGGTATGGATCGCCTCCACCCCAAGCCGCTCCTCGACAGCGCGATGGATGACACCCTGGAGGCGGCCGCGATGGATCGAGAATTGCGGCACGTCGTGGCCGGCGTCCACGCCCCGGGCTTCGCGCCAGACCTCCTGGCCATGGCGATTGAGGTAGTAGAGCTGGTCGGTACGGATCGCGACGTCGTCGAGCTTCTGCAGCAGGCCAAGACTGGCAAGCTCACGCATGGCGTGCGGCAGCGTGTTGATACCGACGCCGAGCTCGCGGATCGTATCGGACTGCTCGAAAATCTCGCAGCCGATGCCGCGGGCCCGCAGCATCAACGCCGTTGTGAGACCACCGATACCGCCGCCGACGATAATCGCCTTCATCGCCCTCTACTCCACTCAATACACAGGCAACGCCGTTAACGTCGCACGGGCGGTCACTCCGCCGCAAGCGGCTTTGTCGCCTCCGTCTTGAGCTCAGCCCGGGTCTTGGGCTTAGCCTTAATTCTCAGCTCCTCGAGATCCTGCCGATCGCGCACGCTATTGCGGAAAATCTGGTCCTTCCCGGGCTGGTATTGCGGCG
>JAUEPE010000003.1 GCA_030403585.1 Frankia sp. RB7 | reverse complement strand
CAAGAACTAAAGGAACGCATCATGCTCGGCATCAAGGACGTCAATCGATATCCCGTCATCCACACATGGTCCTACAAACTCGCCGAGCCTGCCTGATATGATTCGAACCAAGGAAACGCTGACCTAGTCTCAAGTTCGAGGGCATGGTGGAAATCAGGCAGGACGATCCAAGGGCGCCACATGTCGCCGACCTGTTGGCACATCATCTGGCAGAGCTCCGTAGCGTCATGGGTGAACACGCGCAGGCACTCGACGCGAGCGGTCTTTCGGCGGCGTCCGTGACGTTCTGGACCGCCTGGCACAACGATGTACTGGCTGGCTTTGGCGCCCTGAAGCAGCTGGATGCGACACATGGCGAAGTGAAGTCGATGCGCACAGCGCCGACCGCGCGGCGGACCGGAGCCGGTCGCACGATTCTGAACCACATCATTGCCGAGGGCCGCAAGCGCGGATATGCGCGCCTTAGCCTGGAGACCGGCACGGCGCCGCTGCATGAGCCTGCCGTCGCGCTCTACCGCAGCGCCGGCTTCGTCTCGTGTGCGCCGTTCGCCGACTATCAGGCCAGCCCGCACAACCAGTTCATGACCCTTGATCTGTCGAGGGGATAGCCCAGAGTTTACGCCGACAGACGCGGCACGGCATCAAACCTGTTCACCACGATATCCCGCTTGGTCTCGTCCACCCGCACGGTCATATCAAAACGGCCGTCGTGCAGCTCTTTCGCCAGCACCTCGGAATTGCGGTGCAGCCACGAGATGCCGGCGCCGTCGGCGGCGTCGATCGAGAGATCGAGCGTGATGCGCGTGGCAGCCAGGCGTTCCTCGATCGTGGCGAGCAGTGCGTCAATCCCCTCACCCGACACGGCGGAGACCAGCATGGCCGGATGATCCTCCGGCCGGCGCGCTGCGATGTTCAGGAGCTCTTCGCGCTGTTCGGCATCGTAGCGGTCGATCTTGTTCCAGACCTCGATGATGCGTCCCGAGTCATCCGGATTGATACCGAGTTGTCGCAGCACGGCGTCGACGTCGCTCTGCTGCGCCTCCGCATCTTCATGTGAGATGTCGCGGACATGCAGGATGACGTCGGCCTCCAGCACCTCCTCCAGCGTGGCGCGGAAAGCGGCGACGAGCTGCGTCGGCAGATTGGAGATGAAGCCGACGGTGTCCGACAACATCGCCTTGCCGCCATGCGGCAGCGTCAGCGCGCGCAAGGTGGGATCGAGCGTGGCGAACAGCATGTCGGCGGCCTGCACGTCGGCGCGGGTCAGGCGGTTGAACAGGGTCGACTTGCCGGCATTGGTGTAGCCGACCAGCGCGACCACGCGATACGGCACGCGCTGGCGGCCAGCGCGATGCAGCCGCCGCGTCGCCTGCACCTTCTTCAGCTCGCCCTCGAGCTTGGAGATGCGCTCCTGGATCAGGCGGCGGTCGGCCTCGATCTGCGTCTCGCCGGGGCCGCCCATGAAGCCGAAGCCGCCGCGCTGGCGTTCGAGATGGGTCCACGACCGCACCAGGCGCGAACGCTGGTAGTTGAGATGCGCAAGCTCGACCTGAAGCGAACCTTCCTTGGTCTTGGCGCGGCGGCCGAAGATTTCCAGGATCAAGCCGGTGCGGTCGAGCACCTTGGCGTTCAATTCCTTCTCGAGATTGCGCTGCTGGATCGGCGCCAGCGCGCAATCCATCACCACGAGTTCGGCGTCGAGGCTCTTGGCCAGCGCGGCGATCTCCTCGACCTTGCCCTTGCCGATATAGGTCGCGGGCCGGATCTGGCTGATCGGCGCGATGATGGCATCGGCAACGACGAGATCGATAGCGCGCGCGAGGCCGGCGGCTTCGTCGAGCCGGGCCTCTGCGTCGCGCTGGACATAACTCTCCGATTGCGCGTCGGCATTGCCCGCACGCACGCGCAAATAGGGGCCGATGACAAGCACCCGCCCCGTCTGCTTAGCCCCTGCCGGCCGCGGACGGTCGGCATCCCCGTCGAAATTCCGGGATTCCAATCAGATCACTCTCAAGCCGGCTGATCCTCGCCGCCTTCGAACAGCTGGATCGGAGCGCCTGGCATGATGGTCGAGATCGCATGCTTGTAGACGAGTTGCGAATGACCGTCGCGCCGAAGCAGCAAACAAAAATTGTCGAACCAGGTCACGATGCCCTGGAGCTTCACTCCGTTGACCAGAAAGATCGTCAGTGGCGTTTTGGTTTTGCGAACGTGATTGAGGAAGGTGTCCTGCAGGTTTTGTGCGCGGTCTGCCGCCATTGTTTTTTTCTCGCTTTGAGTTTCTTTTTATTGCGCCGGTCGTGACCCTGTTTTCAAAATTGAGCCCTTCTTCCGGTTGCCGTTCCTCATGAGATCCCCCTCGGAGGAACAGCGGGTGGATTAGAGGACAGGTCGGGTTATTAGGCAAGCCGCTTGACGCGGCAGGGCCTGCTCGACTGCCCCGAAAAACTACGGAAATCGATGATTTTTCTCGCTTATCCCTGCGGTCTGGCCAAGGCGTCGGGGTGTCAGCCGACGCCGAGTGCCTTCAGCTTCCGGTGCAGCGCCGAACGTTCCATGCCAACAAACTCGGCCGTGCGAGAAATATTTCCTGAAAAACGGCTGATCTGGGCAATCAAATAGTCGCGCTCGAACACTTCGCGGGCCTCGCGCAGCGGCAGGCCCATGATGTGCTCGCCATTGTTGCTCGTCGGCATCGCCGGCACCATGGAGCCGACATCCTGTGGGAGCATGTCGGCGGTGATGATTACTTCCGGACCGCCGCCGGCCAGAATCATGACTCTCTCAACGTTGTTGCGGAGCTGGCGCACATTGCCCGGCCACACGTGCGATTGCAGCACCGCCATCGCGTCCTGGCCAATCTGTCGCTTGGGCAGGCCGCTGCCCGCCGAGATCTGCTCCATGAAATAGTCGATCAACTCCGGAATGTCCTCGCGACGCTCGGAGAGTGCGGGTACGCGGATCGGCACCACCGAGAGCCGGTGATAGAGGTCCTCGCGGAAATGCCCGGCCGCGATCTCCTCTTCGAGGTTGCGCGCGGTCGAGGAGATGATGCGGACGTCAACTTGCACCTTGGCGGTGCCGCCGACGCGCTGGAACGACTGCTCGACCAGGACGCGCAGGATCTTGTTCTGGGTCTCGCGCGGCATGTCCGCGATCTCGTCGATGAACAGCGTGCCGCCATGGGCTTCTTCGAGCGCGCCCGCCTTGCGCGGGTGCTCGCCGTTGGACTGCTCGACGCCGAACATCTCGTGCTCCATGCGCTCGGGCGTGATCGCGGCGGCATTGATGACGACGAAGGGGCCATCGGCGCGGCCCGAGGCCGTGTGCAGCGTGCGCGCGGTCAATTCCTTGCCTGCGCCGGCGGGGCCGACGATCAGAATGCGGCTGTTGGCCTTCGCCGCGCGCTCGATGGTCTGGCGCAGCTGGTTCATGCTCGGCGAGCGGCCGACGAGCGAGCTTGCGCTCGGCGCAAGCTGCTTCAGCTCCTTCACCTCGCGCTTGAGCCGCGAGTTTTCCAGCGCACGGTTGGCGACCAGGATGAGGCGGTCCGCCTTGAACGGCTTCTCGATGAAATCATAGGCGCCGCGCTTGATCGCGGCGACCGCGGTCTCGATGTTGCCGTGGCCGGAGATCATCACGACAGGCAGATCGGCATTGTCCTTCTTGACCTGCTCCAGGAGCTGCAAGCCGTCGAGCTTCGAGCCCTGCAGCCAGATGTCGAGGAACACCAGATGCGGCCTGCGATTGGCGATTTCGGCCAAGGCCGAGTCGCTGTCGCGCGCCGTTCGCGTGACAAAACCCTCGTCTTCGAGGATGCCCGCAACGAGATCCCGAATATCGGCCTCATCATCGACAATCAGAATTTCACTTGCCATGGATCGCGCCTGTCTTGTCAGATGCCTGTTGAGGCTTCGATTTTCGTTGAATCATTAGTCTTTTCAGACGGCTCTTTGGTTTCGCCCGGCGGATGTTTTGTTTCCTGCGCCGTGACGGAATCCGCAGCCGCTGCCTTGATCTCAGGAGTGTTTGCTTCCTTGACGGCTTCCTTGGCCGCCACCTCGGCTCCCTCGGCCCTCTTGGCCTCGCCGGAGACCGCAAAGCGCATCCGCATCCAGGCGCCGCGCTGGCCTTCGCGGAAGTCGGAGGCGTCCTTCAGCTCGATGCGGCCGCCATGGTCTTCCAGCACGCGGCCGACGATGGCGAGGCCAAGGCCGGTGCCCTTGGCGCGCGTCGTCACATAGGGCTCGAGCAGCCGCGAGCGCGCGACCTTGGGCAGGCCGATGCCGTTGTCGATGACGTCGATCAGCACGTCCTCATCTTCGCGCGACACCACGACGTCGATGCGGCCTTTTCCGAGTTCCTCCGGCGGGACCTGCTCGATCGCCTCGGTGGCGTTCTTGATGATGTTGGTGACCGCCTGCGAGATCAGCCGCCGGTCGAACTGGGCGCGCAGCGGATCGTCCCTGAACTCGGCCTCGATATCGATCTCGGGATGGGCGACCTTCATCAGGAACACCGCCTGCCGCACAGCGTCGGCGACGTCCTCGCCCTCCATCACGGGTTTGGGCATCCGCGCAAAGCGCGAGAACTCGTCGACCATGCGCCTGATGTCGTCGACCTGGCGCACGATCGTGTCGGTGCACTGCTCGAAGATCTGCTTGTCCTTGGCCTCGGTGATGTCCTTGCCGAACTTGCGGCGGATGCGTTCGGCGGAGAGCTGAATCGGCGTCAGCGGGTTCTTGATCTCGTGGGCGATGCGGCGCGCGACGTCGCCCCAGGCCGAGGTGCGTTGCGCGGACACCAGCTCTGTGATGTCGTCGAGCGTGATGATGTAGCTGTCGTGCGGCTGGTTCTTTTCCGCGCTGACGCGCACCGAAAGATTTCGCTCGGTGCCGTCGCGCGTGATCGTGATCTGGCCCTGCACCAGGCGCTGGGTCCCTTCCCGCGACGTCTTCATCATCTCGTCGAGCTCGGGCAGCACGTCGGAGAGCGGATGGCCGAGCGTCTCGGCCTCGGAATGCCCGATCAGCTTCTCGGCGGAGCGGTTGAGGATGCCGACGCTGCCCGAGGTGTCGACGCCGATGATGCCGGCGCTCGCAGAGGACAGCACGGCTTCGATGAAGCGGCGGCGGCTATCGATGAGGTCGCTGGCGTTGACGAGCTCGTCGCGCTGGCTGCGCAACTCCTGCGTCATCTTGTTGAAGGTCTCACCGAGCTGGGCGAGATCGCCTTCCGACTGATGCACCGGCACCTTCACATTGAGGTCACCGGTCGAGACGGTGTGAGCCGCGTTCATCAGCCGCCGGATCGGCGCCACCAGCGAGTTGGCGAAGTTGAGGCCGATCAGCACCGAGGCCATCAGGATCGTCAACGCGATCACCGCGAACATCAGCGCGAACGCGACCTGGATGCCGAGCTTGCGCGACTCGATCTGCGCGTATTCGGCAACGCTCAGCTCGGTCTGCCTGAGCTGGGCGACGACCCTTGGATCAAGAGGGCGAGCGACGTAGAGGAAGGTATTGGTAAAGCCCCTGAGCCTGATCACGGCGGCCACAAGATTTTGATCGGGCAAGACCGCGATCTCGGGCTCATTCTCGTTGACGTTCTGAAGAAATTCCGGCGCAGGCGGCGCGAAGGCGAGCGGGACGCCGCCGGTCTCTGCCGACAGGATCGGATTGGCGTCCTTGCCCATGAGCATCGCGCCCGGGAGGTTTCGTGCCGCTGCGCTCGAGGTCAAAAGCTTTAGGAACGACTGCCGATCCTGGTCAAACAGCAGCGGAGCGCGCGAGACGTCGTTGGCCATTCCGAGAATGTCGCCGCGAATGACTTGCGCGTGCTCCTGCACATAGGCGCGCGCAATGATCAGCGAATTCTGGATGACCTCCTTGGTCGGTCCCGAGAACAGGCGGTCGAGGCCGCGTTCGATCGTGACATTGGCGACGACCGCGACCATCACCGCCGGCAGCACTGCGACGATCGAGAAAAGGCTGACGACCTGGACGTGCAGTCGCGCCGCGGCCCTGCCGCGCCGACGGGCCTGGACCATCTGCCAGACCTCGCGGACAATGATGCCGACCAGCAGCAGGATGGTGCCGGCATTGATCAGCAGGAAGGACCTGACCACCTCCGGCGAGGGCTCGATGCTGCTCAGGCCGGTCAGGACCAGGAAGGTCAGAAGCGCCGACAGCAATGCCAGGGCAACGGCGAACGGACCCAACCAGCGCCGCACCGACCAACGCCGGGGCTCTTCTGCTGGGGCCGTGTCAAAGGATGCGGCCGAGGTATCTGCGCTGGTCATTCCGGCAATGGGTGCTGAAAAGGGGTCCGCGATGCGCGGCGGGTACTGATGTATTCGTACCACATTGTTGCCGAATTGCGACAATTCCGCGGCACCCCCGCCGCGGCGGACCAGCGCATCCACAGCGCATGGCGGACAGTTTGCCGATGTCCCGGAACAGAATCATGTCATTGCGGCTTGACCGGCATGGACAGGATATTTCTCGCGATAATGGTGTCGGCGGTGCTGTTGCTGATCGTGGCCTCGGACCTGCTGGTCAATGGCCCGAGCAGACAGGACCAGACGGCGCAGATGGCCAATATCCAGCCGGTCGTGGCCCGGCTGATGAGATAGGTGCAACGCCGCGCTCTGTGGCCGAATGACGAATTCGAACGTTCCAGCGGAACATTTCAGCCCGATTCGGACTTCTGCTCACCGCGTCAGCCACACAGGCCAGCGCGATCCGGACAGGCTCAGCTCACCGTTGGTAGGGGGGCTGAGCCACTGTCCGTTCCGAAAAACTAGCCCCCGCTCCGATACACCTGGATATCGAGATCCCGGATCTTCTTCCGCAGCGTGTTGCGGTTGAGGCCGAGGAGATCGGCCGCGCGGATCTGATTGCCGCGGGTGGCGGCGAGCGCGGCCGTGAGCAGCGGCACCTCGATCTCCTTGAGGATGCGGTGATACAGGCCCGGCGGCGGCACGCCGTTCGGGAAGCCCTGGAAGTGCGAGGAGAGATAGGCCTCTACCGCGCCACCGAGATTGTCGACGCCCTGCTGGACCGCAGCACCCGGGCTGACCGAGGGCGGCGCCAGCTCGCCGTCGATGACGGAGGCCGTGATCACATCCTGCGGATAGAGCGCGGCGAGACGCCGGGCGAGGTTTTCCAGCTCGCGCACGTTGCCGGGCCAGCGGTGCTGCTTCAGCCGCTCCAGCGCCAGCGAATCGAGCTTTTTCGGCGGCAGGCCGTCCTTCTCGGCCAGCGCGAAGAAGTGACGGATGAGATCCGGCAAGTCCTCGATACGTTCGCGCAAGGGCGGCAGCCGCAGCGGCACGACGTTGAGGCGGAAGAACAAATCTTCCCGGAACAGACCCTGCTGGATCAGCACGCGCAGATCCTTGTTGGAGGCCGCGACGATCCGTACGTCCGTCTTGATCGGCGTGCGGCCGCCGACGGTGGTGTACTCGCCCTGCTGCAGCACGCGCAGCAGGCGGGTCTGCGCCTCCATCGGCATGTCGCCGATTTCGTCGAGGAACAGCGTGCCGCCCTCGGCCTGCTCGAAGCGGCCAGACGCGCGCGTATTGGCGCCGGTGAAGGCGCCGCGCTCGTGGCCGAACAATTCGGACTCGATGAGGTCGCGCGGGATCGCCGCCATGTTGACCGCGACGAACGGGCCGTTGCGGCGCTTGCCGTAATCGTGCAGCGCGCGCGCCACCAGCTCCTTGCCGGTACCGGACTCGCCCGTGATCATCACGGTGAGATCGGTTTGCATCAGGCGTGCGAGCACGCGGTAGATTTCCTGCATCGCCGGCGAGCGGCCGACCAGCGGGATCGCCTCCATCTCGGCGTCGTCGTCCGGTGCTGCGACCCGCTCCTTCGGCTCAGCGAGTGCGCGGCCGACGATAGCGATCAGCTCCTTCAGGTCGAAGGGCTTTGGCAGATATTCATAGGCGCCGCGTTCGGAGGCGCGGATCGCCGTCATGAAGGTGTTTTGCGCGCTCATGACGATGACCGGCAAATTCGGCCGCATCTTTTTGATCCGCGGCAAGAGGTCGAAGGCGTTTTCGTCCGGCATCACCACGTCGGTGATGACGAGATCGCCCTCCCCCTGGCTGACCCAGCGCCACAGCGTCGCGGCATTGCCGGTCAGCCTGACTTCATACCCGGCCCGGGAAAGTGCCTGGTTGAGAACCGTGCGGATGGCGGTGTCGTCATCAGCTACGAGAATGCTACCTGCGGGCATCGTTAATCCTCATCTTGCCCCCTGTGATGCAGACGACGACTTCCCGGCAGAGCCGTCGCGACTGCTGTGATCGGCATGTTTCACCGATGTAGAATACATCGGCATCAGCACGCGGAAGGTGGTCTTGCGCGGCTGAGACTCGCATTCGATGATGCCCCCGTGATCGCCGACGATCTTGGCGACCAGCGCGAGACCGAGGCCAGAGCCGGTCTGCTTGGTCGTCACGAAGGGATCGAACAGATTGGGCAGAAGATCGTCCGGCACGCCTGGTCCATTGTCCCTCACGCAAAACTCAAGCGGCAGGGATACCCGGGATTTTTGACCGGGGACTGACAGGCGCACGCCGGGGCGGAATGCGGTGGTGAGCTGAATCTCGCCGTCGGGGACGTCGATCAGGGCTTCGGCGGCATTCTTCACCAGATTGAGGAACACCTGGATCAGTTGGTCCTGGTTGGCCAGCACTGGCGGCAGCGAAGGATCGTAGTCCTCGATGAAGCGGATGTTGCGGGCAAAGCCGGACTGGGCCAGCCGCTTCACGTGGTCGAGCACCGAATGGATGTTGACGGGGCCGCGCACCACGGGCCGCTCGTCGCCGAACACCTCCATGCGGTCGACCAGCGTCACGATGCGGTCGGCTTCGTCGCAGATCAGCCGCGTCAGCATGCGGTCTTCGGAAGACGCTTGCTGTTCCAGCAATTGCGCCGCGCCGCGGATGCCGGAGAGCGGGTTCTTGATCTCGTGCGCCAGCATCGCGGCCAGCGCAATCACTGAACGGGCGGCGCTGCGATGAGTCAGCTGCCGGTCCATCTTGTCGGCGATGGAGCGCTCCTGGAGCATCACCACGATGTGGCCGGGCCGCTCGGTCAGGGGCGCGACGTGGAGGTCAACCTGACGGTCGCCGCCCATGCGCGGCGTGCCGAGATCGACCTTGTATTCGTTGACCGGCGAGTTCGACGAGCGCACCTGGTCGATCAGCGCCAGCAATGGACTGCCGAACGGCACTAGCTCTTTCAGCGACTGCCGCTTCAGGAACTGCGTCGAGATATCGAAGAAGGCTTCGGTCGCGATATTGGCGGCGACGATCTTGCCGTCCGGCCCGATCATCAGCACGGGATTGGGCAAGGCGTCCAGGATCGCGTCGCTGTCGGACGAGATCGGTCGGCGATGGTCAGCGGCTGTGGTCATGCAGCGGCGCTCCATGCAAAATCGTCGAAGGCATCCTGCAGCGACTGGTGGACGAGGCCCGGATCCTCGGACGTGAGAATCTTCTGGCGCCAGCCCTTCAGCGTCTCGACCGGCGCACCGCTCGCGTCCGCCGCGACATCGAGCGCCCAGCCGAGATGTTTGCGCGCATGCCTGAGGCCCACGCGCAGGCCGTAGAGCGCGCAGACGCCCTCATAGAGCGTGCGGACATAATGGAGTTGCGTCTCGAGCGACGGTGTGGCTTCCGCCGCCCCGCCGTTCAGGCGCCGGCCGATCTCGCCGGGCAGCCAAGGCTGGCCCTGCGCGCCGCGGCCGATCATCACGGCATCGGCGCCGGAGGCCTCGAGCGCCGCGAGCGCCTTCTCGAAACTGGTGATGTCGCCGTTGACGACGAGCGGAATCGAGATGGCCTCGCGCACCGCGCGGATAGCGTCCCAATCGGCCTCGCCCTTGTAGAACTGGCAGCGAGTGCGGCCATGCACGGTGACGAGCTTGATGCCAGCGGCCTCCGCGCGACGCGCGAGCTCCGGCGCGTTGCGGGTGCGGTCGTCCCACCCGAGCCGCATCTTCAGCGTCACCGGCACCTTCACGGCGGCAATCGTCGCCTCGATCAGGCTGACGGCATGATCGAGATCGCGCATCAGGGCCGAGCCCGACTGGCCGCCGGTGACGTGGCGGGCGGGACAGCCCATGTTGATGTCGATGATGTCGGCGCCCTCGGCCTCGGCGATCCGGGCGCCTTCGGCCATCCAATGCGCTTCGCAGCCGGCAAGCTGGACCACGTGCGGCCCGACCCCGGTCGCTTCGCAACGCAACCGCGACATGCGGTGACCGTTGACGAGCTCATCACTGGCCGTCATTTCGGAGACGACCAGACCCGCCCCAAGCTCGGCAGCCAGCCGGCGGACGGGTGAATCCGTCACTCCCGACATTGGTGCCAGGAAGACCGGGGTAGCGATTTCAATATCGCCTATTTTCAACGGCTTAGAGCCTGATCTTGCCGAGCCGGTCACAGGGGTCTCGTTGAGTGGACAGGGCCTCATCGCGCTGCCATGGCCTATCTTGCGCACAATTCTTGTGCAGTCAAGCGTCATGCCTACAGTTTAGACAGTTCTGCAAATCTTTCAAGTGCAGTGCAGCAAAATGCTGAATCCCACAATCCGGGGAAACCCCCTTTTTTTGCGGGCCTGCCGTGCTAGAGGCATGCCGGCAATCACCCCACGCCCCGACGCATCCCCTGACAGTTCAATATTTGAGTCCAATGGCAAAATCACAGCGCACTGCAGTCGTTCTTGTCGCGGCCGGACGTGGCCTGCGCGCGGGCGCGGGTGGGCCGAAGCAATATCGTGAGATCGGCGGCGTGCCCGTGATCTACCGCGCCATGGAAGCGTTCAGCACCCACGCCGAATTGTTCGCGGTGCAGCCGGTGGTGAATCCCGACGACAGCGCCATGTTCACGGCAGCGGTCGCAGGACTGAAGCACGAAGCGCCGACCAATGGCGGCGCGACGCGCCAAGCCTCGGTGCTCGCCGGTCTCGAAGCGCTCGCCAAACACAAGCCCGACATCGTCCTGATCCACGACGCCGCGCGTCCCTTCGTCTCGGCCAGCGTGATCTCGCGTGCGATCGAAGCGGCAAGCCGCACCGGCGCGGCGATCCCCGTCGTCCCCGTTACCGACACCATCAAGGTCACCAGCGCGGACGGCAATGTCGAGGACACGCCGGATCGGGCTTCCTTGCGAATCGCGCAGACGCCGCAATCCTTTCGTTTCGACGTCATCCTCGAAGCGCATCGTCGCGCGGCAAAGGACGGACGAAACGATTTCACCGATGATGCCGCCATCGCCGAATGGGCGGGATTGACGGTCGCGACCTTTGAAGGCGATGTTGCCAACATGAAGCTCACCACCCCCGAGGATTTCATGCGCGAGGAAGCTCGCCTGGCCAGCCTGCTCGGCGACATCAGGACCGGCACGGGCTATGACGTGCACGCCTTCGGCGACGGCGACCACCTCATGCTGTGCGGCGTGCGCGTGCCGCACACCAAGGGTTTTCTTGCCCATTCCGACGGCGATGTCGGCCTGCATGCGCTGGTCGACGCCATCCTCGGCGCATTGGCCGACGGCGACATCGGCTCGCACTTCCCGCCCAGCGATGCCAAGTGGAAGGGCGCCTCCTCCGACCAGTTTCTGAAATACGCCATCGAGCGCGTCACGGCGCGCGGTGGCCGCATCGCCAATCTCGAAGTGACGATGATCTGCGAGCGGCCGAAGATCGGCCCGTTGCGCGACACCATGCGCGCGCGCATCGCCGAGATCTCCGGCGTCGACATCTCCCGCGTCGCCGTGAAGGCGACAACCAGCGAGCGGCTCGGCTTCACCGGCCGCGAGGAAGGCGTCGCGGCCACCGCGAGCGCCACCATCCGCCTGCCATTTAACGAGAAGACATTTAACGAGAAAACCTGGAGCGTCTAGGCCATGGGCAGCAGCGACGCACGCGCCCTCTCCCGCTCGCTGCTCGATTTGTGCCGGATGCGCAAGCTGACGATCGCGACCGCCGAGTCCTGCACCGGCGGCCTCGTCGCCGGCGCCCTGACCGATATTCCCGGCTCCTCTGACGTCATCGATCGCGGCTTCGTCACCTATTCCAACGACGCCAAGCGCGCGATGCTGGGGGTCGAGGCCAGCACGCTCACCAATTTCGGCGCCGTCAGCAAGGAGACCGCGATCGCGATGGCGGTCGGCGCGCTGGAGCGAGCCGGCGTCGATCTCGCAGTTGCCATCACCGGCATTGCCGGCCCCGGCGGCGCCACCCCGGGCAAGCCGGTCGGTCTCGTCCATTTTGCGGCTGCTGCGCGCGACGGCCGCATCATCCATCGCGAGCAGCGTTTTGGCGCGATCGGCCGCACCGCCGTGCGCGCCCGCTCCGTGGTTGAGGCGCTGCGCATGCTGATGGATCTCGCTCGCGGTCCGCAAGCCGCGACCAAGCCGCGCCGCGCCGCTGCCGCAACGAGGCTGCGTCCGCGCGTGACTCGAACGCCGCGACGCCACGCTGCGAAGCGACGGCCGCCGCGGTCGCCGCGCGGTTGATGTCCCAGTAACTCGGATGGAGCGAAGCGCAACCGGGACCCCCGTGTCCGCGGCAGGATTCGACATTCAAGACAGGTTCGATCCTTGCGAGGGTCGCTCGATCCGATGGATGACAGGAAGCTTCTGCTCGATCGCCTTCGCGAGCACAGTTCCCGTGGTCCGACCGAGCTCCTTCGCGATCATCGTGATTGGCTTGGTCCCTGCAAGCTTCCTGAGCCGATTGAGGTCGTCGTCGCTCCACGATTGCTTCCAGCGCGCCATGTCTCCTGGTCCCGCTACACAAGCCCTGAGCCCGACTCGGACTGTAATTGCGCCCCTGACGAAATGCAGCCGAAACGGGTGTTGCACTCACGATAAGGGGCGTTCTGTCAGCAAATCGCATTTTGGCACAAACTGCACTTGTCACCTCCCAGAGTACCGAGTGTACATGGAGGGTTTTGCGCAGACCTCGCGATGCCGTCACCCGCTACGTTTCCTTATGCTGCACCAAATGAGAATCGCCGCGAGACCGTGACGTCGCGCTTGCATTTTCAAATCGCACGCAGATTGTCGAAATCGATCATGATCTGCGAGGTCGCGGAGCGACTAAACGTCTTTGTTCCCTTCAGAGCTTGTGCACGCCTATACTGGCGCAATAATGCCACATTACGTTGTGGCCAGGAATCAACCCGGCCCAGCACTCTGGAGGGCGAAGACGTGTTCGCGCGCGATGCGGCCCTCGCCGCTTTACTTGTTTGCTTTGCCTCCTTTGATGGCGCGGCCGCACAAACGGCCAACCAACCGCCGGATACCATGGCGGCGCGGGTGGAGGCCTGCACGCCCTGTCACGGCAACAAGGGCGAAGGCACCAGCGACGTCTATTTCCCGCGCCTCGCCGGCAAACCGGCCGGCTACCTCTACAATCAGCTCCTCGCGTTTCGCGGCGGCCGGCGCAAATATCCGCCGATGAACTACCTGCTGGAGTTCTTGCCTGATCCGTATCTGGAAGCGATGGCAGAGTATTTTGCCAGCGAGCACCCGCCACTGCCGCAGCCTGCGCCGAGCGAAGTCAGCAAGGACGTCCTCGCACAAGGTGAGTTGCTCGCCACCAGTGGTGACGCGAACCGCAGTATTCCGGCCTGTGTGAGCTGCCACGGTCCGGGGCTCACGGGCATGCAGCCCGGCATTCCCGGCCTGCTCGGCTTGCGCGCCGCCTATGTCAGCGCCCAGCTCGGCGCCTGGCGCTACGGCACCCGCACGGCGAAATCGCCCGACTGCATGCAGCTCGTCGCTGGCCATTTGACCGAGGCCGACGTCACTGCTGTCGCGGCTTGGCTTGCGACGCGCCCTGCCCCCGCTAATCCTGCTCCCGTCCCGAAAGGCACCTACGCGCTGCCCTTCGGCTGCGGCAGCCAGCCCAACTGACGAGGCGGATGATGGGCTTGAAACTGTCGATCGCACTGCTCGCTCTCGTCGCGTTCACCACGGCCGCGCGGGCGCAAGAAAAAACAGGTGACAAGACCAGTGACATCGTCGCGCGGGGCGAATATCTCGCCCGCGCCGGCGATTGCACCGCCTGCCACACCGCGGCGGAGGGCCGCCTGTTTGCCGGCGCGCGACCGATGCCGACCCCGTTCGGCACGATCTACACCTCCAACATCACGCCGGATCCGGAGACCGGCATCGGCAAATGGAGCGCGGACGATTTCTACCGGACCATGCACAATGGCCGTTTCCCGGATGGCGGGCTGATCTATCCGGCGATGCCGTTCGCGTCCTACACAAAGGTAACGCGCGCCGACAGCGACGCGATCTTTGCCTATCTGCGCTCGATCCCGCCGGTGAACCAGAAGAACAAGCCGCACGAGCTGCGCTTCCCCTATGACAACCGCCAGCTCATCCTCGGCTGGCGCACGCTGTTCTTCAGCGAGGGCGAGTTCAAGCCCGATCCGGGCAAATCGGCCGAATGGAATCGCGGCGCCTATCTGGTCGAAGGCCTCGGCCATTGCGGCATGTGCCATTCGCCGATCAACGCGCTCGGCGGCACCTCACAGTCCGACGCCTTCAAGGGCGGCCTGATCCCGATGCAGAACTGGTACGCGCCCTCGCTCACCTCCAACCGCGAGGCGGGCCTCGGCGACTGGAGCATCAAGGACATCACCGACCTGCTCCAGACCGGCGTTTCCGCGCGCGGCGTGGTCTACGGCCCGATGGCCGAGGTCGTGCACAACAGCCTGCAATATCTCGACGACGCCGACACCAAGGCAATGGCGCTGTACCTGAAGGGCATCGCCGAAGCGTCGTCGCCGCCGCCGGCAAGCTCGGCATTGCCGAACACCGAGAGCAGCCTGCTGATCAGCCTCGGCAAGACCGTCTACGACAAGAACTGCGCGAGCTGTCACGGCACGCAGGGCGAAGGCAAGCCGCCGCACTGGCCGCCGCTCGCCAACAACCAGTCGATCGAGATGCAGTCGGCGGTCAACCCGATCCGCATGGTGCTCAATGGCGGCTATCCGCCGGGCACCAAGGGCAATCCGATGCCATACGGCATGCCGCCGTTTGCCGGCCTGCTCTCCGACAACGAGGTCGCCGCCGTCGTCTCCTACATCCGCACCGCCTGGGGCAATCGCGGCACGCCGGTTTCGGCGCGCGAGGCCAACGAACTCCGCTCCGCACCGCTGAACTGAGAGGCGTCATGTTCAATTCCGATCCGCCGACCAGCCCGGCCGCCGCCGACCAGGCCGTCGAGGAAGTCGTTGCCCAGGGCCCGTCGGGCGCAATCGTGCTGGCCGGCATCGCCACAGCCTGCGTCGTCGCGATGTGGCTCGCCTTCTATCTCTTCGTCTTCCTGCCGCGCGGACCGCTGCAATGAGCGCGGAGGACACCCATGGCAGCAGCGTCGCGGTTGCGGCCCGCGTCGAGCGACGCTGGGCCACCATTGCCGTGATCATCATCGTGGGCATGGCGCTGCTGGCGGCTTTCGCCGGTATCCACCAGGCGACCATGCCGCAGCCGCGCGTCGAGACCACCGACCCGTCGCGCATTCATCTCGCCGGCGAATTTGTCGAGAGCAATCTCGGCAGCGTGCTCGAGGCCAACGGCAATGTCACGGTACGCGCAATCGGCCAGCAATATTCGTTCACGCCGGCCTGCATCGTAGTGCCCGTCGATACGCCGATTACGCTGCGCGCCACCAGCGCCGACGTCGTGCACGGCATCCTGATCCAGGGCACCAACGTCAACACCATGCTGGTGCCCGGCTACATCTCAGAGCAGCTGATGCGCTTTGGCAGGACCGGCGACTATCTGATGCCCTGCCAGGAGTTTTGCTCCTTCGGCCATGAGGGCATGTGGGGCAAGGTCAAGGTGATCGACAAGACCGACTTCGCCAATCGCGCGAAATCCGGCGGGAGGCTGAGCTGTGTTGGTCAATAGGAAGCTCATTCTCGCCCATTTCTGGTTTGCTTTCGCCGTGTTCGGCGTGGCGCTCACGCTCGGCGCATGGCAGATGTTCATCCGCAGCCCGATCGGCACCTGGCTCTCCAATCCCGAGCTCTATTACCGCTCGCTGACCGCGCACGGCACGGTGATGGGCTATGTGTTCCCGACCCTGGTTGCAATGGGGTTCGGCTATGCCATCAGCGAGTCCGCGCTGGAGCAGCGCCTGGTCGGCGTGCGCTGGGCCTGGACCGGGTTCTGGCTGATCGTCCTCGGCAGCATCATGGCTGTGATCCCGATCGCGCTCGGCCGCGCCTCGGTGCTCTACACGTTTTATCCGCCGCTGATCGGCAATCTGTTCTACTATCTCGGCGTCGTGCTGGTCGTGGTCGGCTCGTGGATCTGGGTCGCGCTGATGGCGATCAATCTGCGCGTCTGGCGCAAGGCTCATCCCGACGCGCCGGTGCCGCTCGCGATGTTCGCCAATGTCGCGGGCTCGTATCTCTGGGCCTGGACCGCGGTCGGCGCGGCGCTCGAGCTGTTGCTGCAGATCATCCCCGTCGCGGCCGGGCTGAAGAACACGATCGACGCCGGCCTTGCCCGCATCTTCTTCTCCTGGACGCTGCACGCCATCGTCTATTTCTGGCTGATGCCGACCTACATCGCCTATTACACCATCGTGCCGCGCGCGATCGGCGGCCGGGTCTATTCCGACAGCATGGCGCGGATCTCGTTCATCCTGTTTCTGGTGGTGGCGATGCCGATCGGCATGCACCATACGTTTGCCGATCCGCAGGTCGGCGCCGGCTTCAAGTTCATCCATTCGGCCTTCACCGCACTGGTGGCGCTGCCGACGCTGCTGACGGTGTTCACGATCTGCGCCTCGGTCGAAATCGCGGCACGCCTTCGCGGCGGCCGTGGCCTGTTCGGCTGGATCAGGGCCCTGCCCTGGGATAATCCGATGATGCTGGCGCTGGCGTTCTCGTTCGTCATGCTCGGCTTCGGCGGCGCCGGCGGCCTCATCAACATGAGCTATCAGCTCGATGCCTCCATCCACAACACGCAATGGATCACCGGCCATTTCCACCTGATCTTCGGCGGCGCCATCGTGATCATGTATTTTGCGATCGCCTATGATCTGTGGCCGCATCTCACGGGCCGCGAGCTGGTCGACGTCCGCCTGATCCGCACCCAGCTCTGGCTCTGGTTCATCGGCATGATCGTGACGACCTTTCCCTGGCACTGGGTCGGCATTCTGGGCATGCCGCGCCGCATGGCCTATTTCGACTTCGGCGATCCCGCCATCGCGCCGCAGGCGCTCTCGGTGACTTTCTCCGTAATCGGCGGCTTCATCCTGCTGACTTCAGGCATCATGTTCATCGTCATCCTGGCCCGCGGCATGCGCGCACCGCAGGTCGATGCCGGTCCCTACCGCTTTGCGCTGGCCGTGCACCAGCCGACGACCGTGCCGGTAGCGCTCAACACGCATGCGCTGTGGGTGGCGCTGATGATCGCGCTCACCCTCACCAATTACGGCTATCCGATCCTGAATCTGGCGCTGGGCGGAGGCACCTCGGTGCCAGCCGTTTATGTGGGAGCGCAGTGATGAGCACGCGCGACCTCTTCACCTTCGGCAATCGCCATTTCCGGATTGGCGTCGGCATTGTCCTCGGAATGCTCATTGTCACCGCGATCGCCGGCTTCGTCGTGCTGCCCTTCGCGCAGCCCTGGGTCCAGTTCGCAAATGTCTGGGATGCAATTTGCAGCGCTGCCGGCGTGCCGCAGCGTGCAGCCAGCGTGACAGCGCCCGAACAGACCAAACGCCTCTCCGAGGTCGTGCTGACCTCCCATACGCTGGCACGCCCGAACCAGGAAGCAATCGGGCGCGGCGCCACACTCGCCCAGCGCTGTGCAATCTGCCATGGCCCGACCGGCGTCAGTCGCGCGGATTCACCCAACCTCGCCGGCCAGTATGCCGCCGTGATCTACAAGGAGCTGCATGATTTCCGCTCCGGCGCGCGCAGCAATGCCGTGATGTCGCCGTTCGCCGTCAACCTGACGGAGGAGGAAATCGCAGACATCTCGAACTATTACGCCTATCTGCCGCGTCTTCCGGCCTATCACCCGACACCGCAACTGCCGAAACCCAACATCGTCATCTACGGCGCGCCGATGCGCGGCATCGCGCCCTGCGGCGCCTGCCATGGCAGTCTCGACAACAAGACCGGCAGCCCGTGGCTGGAGGGACAGTCCGAGGCTTATCTGAAGGCGCAGCTCCAGGCGCTTGCCTCAGGCGAGCGTCGTAACGACATCAGCCAGCAGATGCGCAACATCGCCCGCGCCATGACGCCGCAGGAGGTCGAGGCCGCCGCGGCGTATTACGCCTCGCAGCCGCCGGATGTCGTGAAGGCGGTGGATTGATCAGGACGACGCGAGCTTCGGCCGGCCGTAGATGGCGTCGGCCCGTTTCTCGAACGCGGCGGAAAACCGCGCGAACGCAGCGTCGAACATCGAGCCCATCAGTATCGCCAGCATACGGCTCCTGAATTCATAGGCGAGGAAGAAACCGACATCGCAGATGTCATCGCCCTTGGGCTCGAACGACCAGCGGTTTTCGAGATTGCTGAACGGACCTTGCAGATATTCGACCAGAATTTTCAAATTGGCGCGATCGAGCGTCACGCGGCTGGTGAAGGATTCCTTGACCAGCTTGAACGACACCGTCATGTCAGCGACCAGCACCTCGGTGCCGTCGGGCTTGGCCATGCGCTGGCGGATTTTCAGCGCGCTGCACAGCGGCACGAATTCCGGGTAGCGCTCGACGTCGGCGACCAGATCAAACATCTTGGGCGCACTGTGATGGACACGGCGCTTGCTCGAAAATTTGGGCATAGCGGTTCAGCGCGCGGTGGCGGCCCGTGCGGCCTTCAATCTCGCAAAATCCTCGCCGGCATGATGCGACGAACGGGTGAGCGGGCTCGCCGACACCATCAGGAAGCCCTTGGTGTAGGCAACCTTTTCATAAGAGCTGAACTCGTCCGGCGGCACGTAGCGCATCACGGCGTGATGCTTGCGGGTCGGCTGGAGATATTGCCCGATGGTCAGGAAGTCGACGTCGCCCGAGCGCAGATCGTCCATCACCTGCTGCACCTCGTGGCGCTCCTCGCCGAGGCCGACCATGATGCCGGACTTGGTGAAGATGGTGGGATCGAGCTCCTTGACCCGCTGCAGCAGCCGGATCGAGTGGAAATATCGCGCGCCCGGCCGCACGGTCAGATAGCGCGACGGCACGGTCTCGAGATTGTGGTTGAAGACGTCGGGCCGCGCCGCGACGACCACCTCGAGCGCGCCTTCCTTGCGCAGGAAATCAGGCGTCAGGATCTCGATCGTGGTCGAGGGGCATGCAGCGCGGATTGCGCGGATAGTCTGGGCGAAATGCTCGGCGCCGCCATCAGAGAGATCGTCGCGGTCGACCGAGGTGATGACGACATGGGCGAGGCCCAGCTTGGCGACGGCCTCGGCGACATTCTGCGGCTCGGCCGCATCCAGGGCGTTGGGCATGCCGGTCTTGACGTTGCAGAAGGCGCAGGCCCGGGTGCAGGTGTCACCCATGATCATGAAGGTGGCGTGCTTCTTGTCCCAGCACTCGCCGATATTCGGGCAGCCCGCCTCCTCGCACACCGTGTGCAGGCCATTGGCGCGCACGATGTTGCGGGTGTCGGCATAGCCGCGCGTGTTGGGGGCGCGCACCCGGATCCAGTCCGGCTTCGGCGGCGAAGCGGAGTCGGGGCGGTTCACCTTTTCGGGGTGGCGCGGGCGCAGCGGGTTCGTGATGGTATCGACAATAACGACCATGATCTGTCCGGTCTGTTCAGGTCCTACCTAGTCGGTCTGGTTGCCTGCCGCAACCCGGCTCGCGCCGGTTCAGGGAACATGGCAGATATGGGCAATATCCTGCTCTGTTCTCAGGCGATTCTCACCTCGAATGGCTCCAACCTCGAAGACTTCCACATCTCGGCTGGGCAAGGTCCTGAAGCGCGGCTTCTTCGACCGTGGCGTCCGCGAGGTCGCCCGCGACTTGATCGGTGCGACCATGCTGGTCGACGGCGTCGGCGGGATCATCGTCGAGGTCGAGGCCTATCATCATACCGAGCCGGCGGCGCACTCCTACAACGGCCCGACGCCGCGGAACCAGATCATGTTCGGCCCGCCCGGCTATGTCTATGTCTACCGCTCCTACGGCATCCACTGGTGCATCAACTTCGTCTGCGAGGAGGAAGGTTCGGCCGCCGCAGTGCTGATCCGCGCGCTGGAGCCGACTCACGGCCTGGCCACAATGCGTCGTCGCCGCCACGCGGTCGATGTCCACGCGTTGTGCTCGGGCCCGGGCAAGCTGACGGAAGCGCTCGGCATCACCATCGCGCACAACACCCTGCCCCTGGACCGGCCGCCGATCGCGCTGCACGCCCGGACCGAGGATGTGGCGGTCGCGACCGGCATCCGCATCGGCATCACCAAGGCCGTCGAACTGCCCTGGCGCTATGGCGTCAGGGGCTCGAAATTCCTAAGCAAGCCGTTTCCGAAATAGACCTACGACGCCTGCTTCAGCCGCTCCAGCGCCTCCAGCAGCTTGGCCTTGCGGGCCAGTGCCGCCTCGCGCTTTTCGCGCTCTTCCTCGACAACCTCCTCCGCCGCGTTGGCGACGAATTTCTCGTTCGCCAGCTTGGACTCGGCACGCTTGATGTCGGCGTCGGCCTTCCCGATCTCCTTGTCGAGACGCGTACGCTCGGCGGCAACGTCGACAACGCCCTTCAGGGGCAGCGCTGCTACCTCGCCGCGCACGAGAAGCTGAACCGCACCATCGGGCGCGCGATCGGCGAAGGAGATGTCGGACAGCCGTGCCATGCGCTTGATGACGTCCGTCCAGCGCGGGGCGCGCTCCTTCGTCTCGGCGGATGCGCCGGCCAGCACCAGTGTGGTCAGCGTAGCCGGCGGGATGTTCATCTCGGCGCGCACCGAGCGGATCTGCGTGACGAGGTCGATCACCCAGCCAATCTCGGCTTCAGCTTTGGGATCGGCGAAGTCGGCATGATCGAATAGCGGCATGACGAACGCAGGCGAGATCAGCGGATCGGTCGGTCCGGCTGCAGCCGCAAGCATCGCAAGCTGCTCCGGCGTCGGCACATCCGGCTTCAGCGGCCATGGCGCCAGTGCGAGCAGGCCGTCGCGCCTGGCGGTGACTTCCCACAGTTCTTCGGTGATGAAGGGCATGAAGGGATGCAGGAGCTTCAGGACTTCGTCGCGCGCCCAGGCAACCATGGCGCGGGTCTCGGCCCTGAGCGGGCCATCTGCGCCGAGCAGCGCAGGCTTTGCGAGTTCGACATACCAGTCGCAATAGACGTTCAAGACGAACCGGTACATTGCGCTCGCCGCGTCGTTGAAGCTGTGGGCCTCGAGAGCCTCCGTCACCTCGCGCGTAGCTTCCGCAGTCTTGTGCGCGATCCAGCGATTCAGGGGCTCCTTCGCCTTCGCCGGCTCAAAGCCTTCGGGCAAGATGCAATCGTTCATCTCCGCGAAGCGACAGGCGTTCCAGAGCTTGGTCGCAAAATTGCGATTGATCTCGACGAGTTGCGACGAGAGCTTGATGTCGTGCGTATGGGCCGCCTCGCGTGCCAGCGCAAAGCGGAGTGCGTCGGCGCCGTACTCGTCAATGAGGTTGAGCGGATCGATGACGTTGCCTTTCGACTTCGACATCTTGGCGCCCTTCTCGTCGCGAACGAGACGGTGAATGTAGACGGTCGAAAACGGCGGCTCCTTCATGAAGTGAAGGCCCATCATCATCATTCGGGCCACCCAGAAGAAGATGATGTCCCAGCCCGTGACCAGCACATTGGTCGGATAGTAGCGCTTAACTTCGGGCGCGTCTTCCGGCCAGCCGAGCGTCGAGAACGGCCACAGCGCCGAGGAGAACCAGGTGTCGAGCACGTCCTCGTCGCGGGTGATGAAGCCCTCGCGCTTGTTGCGGTCGAGCGCCATCTCGCGGCCCTGCTCGGCCGTGATCACTTCCTGCTCGACGTAGTAGCCGAGCGCGTGGCTGACAGCCTCCTCCTCGGTCTCGGCGACGAACACCTTGCCGTCAGGACCATACCAGGCGGGAATCTGATGGCCCCACCAGAGCTGGCGCGAGATGCACCAGGGCTGAATGTTCTCCATCCAATCGAAATAGGTCTTTTCCCAGTTCTTCGGGACGAACGTCGTCTCGCCCGAACGCACTGCCGCGATCGCCGGCTTCGCCAGCGTCTTGGCGTCAACGTACCACTGATCGGTCAGATACGGCTCGATCACGCTGTTGGAGCGGTCGCCATGCGGCACCATGTGGGTGTGCGGCTCGATGCGCTCGACGAAGCCGAACGATTCCAGCCGCTCGACGATGCGCTTGCGCGCTGCGAAGCGATCGACGCCGTGGAACTCTTCGGCGAATTGCGAGGCGCCTTCGGGCAGGCCGCGCAGATAATCCTCGTTGTCGAGGAGATCGAGGCAGCCTTCCTTGTCGAGCACGCTGATGCGACGCAGGCCGTGGCGATTGCCGACCTCGAAATCGTTGAAATCGTGCGCCGGCGTCACCTTCACCGCGCCCGAGCCCTTTTCCGGATCGGAATAGTCGTCGGCGACGATCTTCACCTTGCGGCCGACCAGCGGCAGGATGATGTCCTTGCCGACGAGCTTCTGATAGCGCTCGTCATCAGGATGCACGGCCACGCCGGTGTCGCCGAGCATGGTCTCCGGGCGCGTCGTGGCGACAACGATAAAGGTCGAGGGATCCTCAGGGCTGAAGGTCTTGCCCTCGATCGGATAGCGCAAATACCAGAGGTGGCCCTTCACCTCGGTCTGCTGCACTTCGAGATCGGAGATCGCGGTCAAGAGCTTGGTGTCCCAGTTCACCAGCCGCTTGTCCTTGTAGATCAGGCCGTCGCGGTGCAGCTCGACGAACACCTTGATGACGGCCTTCGACAGGCCCTCGTCCATGGTGAAGCGCTCGCGCGACCAGTCGCAGGAGGCACCGAGGCGTTTGAGCTGGTTGATGATGGTGTCGCCGCTCTCGGCCTTCCACTGCCAGACCCGCTCCAGAAACTTCTCGCGGCCCATCTCGCGACGACCGGGCTGCTGGCGTTCCATCAGCTGCCGCTCGACCACCATCTGGGTGGCGATACCGGCATGGTCGGTACCGGGCTGCCACAGTACGTCGCGCCCCCGCATGCGCTCAAACCGGCACAGGATGTCCTGGAGCGTGTTGTTGAGGGCGTGGCCCATGTGCAGCGAGCCCGTCACGTTCGGCGGCGGGATCACGATGGTGAAGGGCACGGCGTCGCGTCGGTCGGGCCGGCCGGCCTTGAAGGCGAGGCTGTCCTCCCACACGACGGACATGCGGGCTTCGATATCGGCGGGCTGGTAGTTTTTCTCGATCATGGGGCGCTAGAAAGCCGCGTGCGGGGTTCAAGTCAACGGAAAGCTCAGCGGCAAAAGGGCTTTCCGGCCTGACCGGCAGGTCGACTATGACGCAGGAGCAGGGCTTTATCGGGGCCGAGCGGCCGGGTTCAGCGGCCGCCGCGCGAAACCCGCTCGATTTCGGCCTTCACGATGCGTTCGACGAGGCCCGGCAGATTGTCATCGAGCCAAGATTTCAGCATCGGACGCAGCATTTCCTTGACCAGATCCTCCAGCGTCCGCGCATTGCTGCTGAGGACCGTGTGGGCCAGCGAGTTGAAGGCGGATTCGACCGCCGAGACGGTCGACTGGGCCAGGATCGGCTGCTGCGGCGGCAGCGGCGGCGCGTCGAAGTCCAGCGGCGCATAGGACGGCGGGGGTGTCGGACGAGGCGGCGGCGCTTCGGCGAATTCGAGATCGTCGCGCGGCTCGACCCTGCGGAAGCTCGGCGGCGGTGGCGCGGGCGTCGGCTCCGGATCCATCGCCATCTCGTCGGTCAATTCGAGTACGTCGGGTTCGGGCTCAGGCTCGGGTTCCGGAGCACGGATCTCGGGCGCAGCCGTGGCCGTGTCGAGGCCTGACAGCAGCGCGTCGATGTCGTCCTGATTGTTGGGGCCGACATCCGCTGCAGGTGCGGGTGGTGGTGGCGGCGGCGCGGGCTTCGCGGCGGGCGGTGGCGCAGGCCTTTCAGCGGCAGGCTTTGCAGGCGCGACCTTGGATGGTGGAATGTCGGCCATCGCCTGCGGCTTTGGTGCGGGCGCGGCAGGCACCGGCGCGGGCTTGGCAGCCTCTGCCGGCGGCGGCTTGGCCTCATCGTCGGCAATGATGCGCCGGATCGAGGCCAGAATCTCCTCCATGGAGGGTTCTGTGACCTTTGCAGGCTGCGTCATCTCCGACTCCACATCATCAACGCCCTCGCATGCGTTGTTTTACACCAAGCACGACAGGATTGGCCGGTTCCGGATGTGTACCCCGACATTTTCGTCGCGGCAGCCAGACTTGTCCCCAGATCACGGCTCAAAGTGAGGCGGCGCCCCCCTGCCCCGTCACTCAAGCACTACTCAAGCAACATTGGATGCGGGGCGAATCGACCCGCAGCTTCTTGGCAAGGCTATGTCAGGGATTTTGATGATTGCAAGCAAAGCACCGGTCGCCCTCGGCAATTTGCGAGGCCGACCGGAGGACTACGGGACTTAGCGTCCGTCAGGCGTGCGCACACCGGCCCAGCTGTCGCGGACCTGCTCGTAATGCACGCTCGGATCATAGACGGTGGTGTTGAGGCCGAGCACCTGCGGCGCAAGGCGGCCAACCGCGTTGAGCACCGAGTAGGACGCGACCACGCGATCGTGTTGCGCGGTGACGAGCGCGACGCGTGCATTGACCAGCGCCTGCTGCGCGTTGAGCACGTCGAGCGTGGTGCGCTGACCGGCCTTGGCCTCTTCGCGCACGCCGTTCAGCGCGATTTCGGAGGCGGTGACCTGGGCTTGCGCGGACTGCACTTGAGCCTTGCCGGCCTGCAACTGCCCCCACGCCGTCACGACGGTGGCGCGGGCCTGGTCGCGTGTCGTTTCGAGATTGAGGCGCTGCTGCGCCAGGTTTTCCTTGGACTGGCGGATCAGCGCATATTCAGCGCCACCCTGATAAATTGGAGCGTTGATCGAGGCCACGGCCGAAGCGCCGAACGAGCGGAACACCGTCATGGTCTGCTCGTAGGACTGGGTCGCCGCGACCTGGAAATTGATCGTCGGCAGCAGCGCGCCCTCGTTGATCTTGACCTGAAGGTAGTTGACGTCGATGCCGTACATCGACGCAGTGACGTTGGGGTTCTCGATCAGGCTGAGACTGACTGCCGAAGGGAGCGTCCCCGGCAGGAAGCGATCGACCGGCGAACCCGGCGCAAGGTTTGCCGGCTCATTGCCGATGATGCGGCGGAAGTTGGAGCGGGTCGTGGTCAGATTCGATTCGGCGGTCAGCGCCTGCGTGTTGCCGGCCGCCAGTTGCGCTTCCGATTGAGCGACGTCGGTGCGGGTCACCTCACCGACGTTGAAGCGATCGCGTGTCTGCTTGAGCGTCTGCTCGAGCACGCGCACGTTGCTGCGTTGGACTTCCAGCGTCGCCGAGTCGCGCAAATAATCCATGTAGACGGTGGCGGCCTGGAGCAGAACGGTCTGTTCGAGCACGCGCAACGCCTCGCGTGCACCAGAGACCTGGCTCTCGGCAGCGCGCGTCCGGTTGGCGGTCTGGTTGCCGTTGTAAAGGTTCTGCGTCGCCGTTACGCCCGCGCTGCGCGGCGCATTGGCGCCGTGAATCTCGGTTCGCACGATGGCGGTCGGCGAGCCGCCCGACGTGGTGTTTGTGTCCGTATATTGATAGCCGACACTGCCCGTTACCGCGACCTTGGGACGATAGCCCGACAGCGCTTGCGGCACGTTCTCGTCGGTCGAGCGCACCTGAGCACGCTGCGCGTTGAGCTGCGGATTGTTCTGATAGGCGCGCACCAGCGCAGCCTCGATGGTATCCGCCAATGCAGGCGTCGGCCCGGCAAGCGCCGCCAGGAGGACCGAAACCGCTGCTCCGGTGAAGAACTTCACCCCATGCATCCCTGAAAATCCGTTCATTCTCACGTCAGGCTCGTGCCCGCGAGCCTGGTTACCGTATCCGATTGGAGTCGTTGCCCCGCAGCAACATAGGACGCGGTCAAGCGCGACGGAACACCCTCTGGGTAGTTCTCAGTGGAAACTCTTCACGTGCAGCATCCCGGCCACACTTCTGATTCAGAACGGGATTTTAACAGGGTTTTGGCCGTTAGAAGACGAAGGCGGCGGCCCGTTCCAGCCCGGGAAGCACCGGGGCGGCGGCGTCGAACAGCGGCCGATGGCCGAATTCGCCGTGGGTACGGGTCACGATCATGGCCCGCGATGGCCGGGATTCGGCCGAGACACCCACCAGGCGTCCGCCTTCCCTGAGCTGGCCGAACAGCCCGTCCGGCGTCACTTCGGTAGCACCGTTGAGGATGATCACGTCATAGGGCGCGGCGGCCGGATCGCCCTCGGCACAGGCGGCGACCTTGCAGGTCACGTTGGTGAGCCCGATTGCAGCCAAGGCGTCCTTGGCTTTCGCAGCCAGAGCCGAATCGCTCTCCGTTGCCGTGACCTGGCGCGCTAGCTTCGCGGTCAGCGCGGCGAGGTAGCCGGTGGCACAACCGACGACGAGCACGTTGTCGCCCTCGCCAATCTCGGCAGCCTGGAGCAGCTTGCCGGTCAGCGCCGGCTTGATGAGGTACCGCTTGGCGGCCCCTTCGCTGACGTCGAGATCGAGGTCGAGATAGGCCAAAGCCTGTTTGGTCGCCGGCACGAATGCCTCGCGCGGAACCGTGAGCATGGCATCAAGTGTGCGGCGATCGGTGACATCAGTGGTGCGCACCTGGCCATCGACCATTTTTAGGCGCGCGGTCGAGAAACCGGACATTTGCGGACCCTGCAAGGCGGACGATGCCGCGGACGAAACTTGGCGGCATATTTGGAGCAGGCTCTGCGAAAACGCAACACGTCCGTTGGCCGGTGAACCAACGGCCACGCAACGCAGGCATCGGAGGCGAAATGGCCCTATTCGATCGCGACGGCAAGGCGGCCGATCAGGGCCGCCACTTCGTCCAGCCGCGCCGAATCGGGGGTCTCGACCGCGCGGGCGAGACAGGCCAGGCATTCATCGTCGCTCAGCTCTGGAATATCGGCCGGCAGAATCGAGGGGGCCAGGCGGGCGCGGTCGATGTGGATGTCGGGCATGGGAATCAGCTCCGTAAGAGTCCGGCCATGTCACGCTCGATTTGAATTAAGTCGATTTGGTGCCTTGCTGCGTGGCGGCGGTGCGGCCGCCATACACATCCACTTGAACGCGATTCTGCAGGGCTCAAGCGCAACGACGCTGAGAGACTGATCGAGCAACATCGTGCTCCGCATCAGCAAACGAGGGCAAATAATTGAAAATGAAGCGGAATTTGGCTCCCCGGGCTGGATTCGAACCAGCGACCATCCGATTAACAGTCGGATGCTCTACCGCTGAGCTACCGAGGAAAAGGCGAACCAGTCGTTCGCGCGCGGCTGCGTATAACAAAGCCGGTTGCGCTTGCAAAGGACCAATTCGCCATCATTCGCAAAGCATCGAGGAAGGGCCATTTTGAAGTTTCTTGCCGGCCCTTCCTCCTGACCACCCGGACCGATATTACTCGGCGATGAAGGACGTGGTCTTGGTGCCGGGGTCGTAGCGCAGCCGAAGCGCGGTCATCTTGCAGAGGTTGACGTTCTTCCAGAGCACGGACTCGTCGTAGTTCTGCCAGTCGACGCGGATGTTCCAGACACAGCCCTCGTCGCCCTCGTCGAACTCGACATAGGTCGAGGCCTGGTTCTGCAAAACCTTGTCCAGTTCGTTGTCCCATTCGTCCAGGCCATCGTCCGGTGCGTTGAAGCCCAGGAATTTGATGGCGTAGCCGGTCTCGTTGACGACGGAGACATTGCGGGCGTCGGCGGCAAAAGCTGCCGTGGCGGCCAGGGAAAGACCCACTGCAATCAGTCCAGACAGAAAATACTTCATGTGAAATCTCCGATCGATACAGCCCTCCGGCGCCTGACGTCGATCAGCGCAGGCACCGCGGCAACCAACGTTGCCTCGAAAAATTCGTCCGGGGTGCGATCGAAAGGTTCAACACGCGATCGATCTACACTCCGGAGCCGTGCGCGACGCGAGACGCGCACGGCTGTTTCATATCGATTCGAATTCTCCGCAGCAATGAACCGGCATTCATAGATCGGCGGTGTTTGTTTTCTCCGGCGCAGGTACGGCCGGCGGCGTTACCGCGGCACCATTGGCCTTGCCGGTCACGGCGCCGACAAGCGTCTTCACGGGATCGTCGCCCGGCGCAAAACCGCTCTGGCGCAGGATCTCGTCGATCATCGGACGCAGCGCGTGGACCTTGAGCAGCTCGCCGGCGAGCCCCTCACCGAAGCCGACATTGCCACCACCGACGCCATTGCCGCCGAATGCGCCGCCGGTGTGCAGGATGCGAACGTCCTTCAGGTTGCCGATCGGCCTGACCATCTCGGCCAGCGCCAACGGCATCGTCTCGATCCGCTTCTTGGCCAGTTCGAAATCGATGACGTTGGTGCCGAGCTTGTTCTGCGCTTCGTTCTTGAGCGTAATGATTGCGGCCTCGGCCTCACCGATATTCCTGACGCCGACCGCCTTGATCTTGTTGGATTCGGCTTCGGCCGTGGCCAGCGTCTTGACGGCCTCGGCGCGGTCGAGCGACGCCTTCTTCTCAGCTTCGGCGGCGACGATCAGCTCGGTCGATTTACGCTCGGCTTCCGTGCGCGCCGCGAGTACCTGGGTGAGACGGGCGCGGTCGGCGACCTCGACGGCGCGTGCGGTGACCACTTTTTCCTCAGCGGAGACAGCGACCGCTTCGGCGGTCTTGGCTTCGGCGACGGCTTCCGAGGTCTGCTTGCTCTTGGCGGCGATCTGGATCTCGTTCTCCTGGGTGGCGATCTGGATCTCACGCTGCGCGTCGGTCTTGCGCTTGTTGATCGCCAGATCAGACTCGATGACCGCGGTCTCCTTCACCTGCTTGGCGCCGGCTTCCTTCTCCGCGACCGCACGGTCGGTGTCGATGCGGGCGTTCTCCTCGGTCAGGCGCGCGGTCTGCGTCGCGGTTGCGACTTCGGCGCGGGTACTCGCCGTCTTGTTGGCGATGTCGCGCTCCTGCGACAACTCGGCTTCCTTCTTGGTCCGCTCGATCGTCAGCGTCTGCTGCCGCGCCTCGAGGTCCTTTTGCGCAATTGCGACCTCGTTGTCTCGCACGATCGAGTTGCGGTCACGCCGGCGCGTCTCGGTGACGGTTTTCAACTGGGTCAGGCCTTCAGCGTCGAAGAAATTCTCGGGATTGAAGAATTTTACATCAGTCTGGTCGAGCTTGGTGAGCGACACCGACTCCAGTTCGAGGCCGTTCGACTTGACGTCGGATTCCACGGTCGCCTGCACATGCTTGACGAAGTCGCTGCGCTTCTCCTGCAATTCCAGGATCGTCATGGTGGCTGCCACCGAACGCAGGCCGTCGACGAATTTGGCTTCGACCTGGTTGCGCAGGGCTTCGGCGTCATTGGTCAGCGCGCCCAGCGTCTGGCTCGCGAGCGCAATGCTCTCATCGTCGGGGCGGACGCGGACGTAGAATTCGGCGACGATGTCGACGCGCAGCCGATCCTTGGTGATCAGTGATTCCCGCTCCTTGCGCTCGACGGTCAGTCGCAGCGTCTTCAAATTGACGCTGGCATAGGAGTGGAAGATCGGCAGGATCATGGCGCCGCCGTCAAGCACGACCTTCTTGCCGCCGAGGCCGGTGCGCACGAACGCCTCGTCGCGGGTGGCGCGCTTGTAGAGAATGGTGAAGACGATCCCGAGGACGACGATCAGCGCGACGCCGATCGTGGCCGGGACTGCGATGTCGAACATGACTTGCTCCAATAATGATTTGCTAGTTGCTTAGAGTGGGCTTGGACGGTTTGAGTTCATCGTCGGCCTTGACCGCCACAAAGCGGGTGCCGGCGCGATCGACCAGGAGCACCAGGGTTCCCTGCGGCAGTGGCCCCGATGCGGGCGCTGCAACCGCCCAGACGAAGTGGCGGTTACCGTGGATGTCGGCGACGCTGACGCGGCCGGGCGGCCCCTGGTCGAGCGGGCCGACGACGACCTCACCGACGCGGCCGACGAGATCGCCGAGGCCGACCACATAGCTTTCATCCTTGGGAATGATCCGCGCGATGGCGCCACTGGCGGCGCGAACCAGCGGCACCGAGACGACGACCGCCGCGAGCGAGGCGATCGAGGCCGGCAGAGGGCCGGCCACCATTCGGGCGACGTCCTGGATCAGGAATCCGGTGATCGAGAATGCGCCGAGCACGAGCAGCAGGAAGATCAGCAGCGGCACGCCGCCGACATTGATCCAGGAAATGGCGTTGATGACGCCATTGTCGCTGGGATGGCTGAAATCGATGCTGGTGCCGAGCATCTCGCTCAGCGAGGCGCCGACCAGCATCGTGACCACTTCGAGCGTGCCGACGATGAGGATCATGGCCGCCGCGATCGCGAACGGCCTGACCTCGGGCGACGTGACGTGTTCGAGCAATGCGCTCATGGCACATTACTCAGGAGCGCGACTTCAACCGCGCCAGCCTCGCTGCAATCTCCTTGTCGCGATGCAACGTGCTCAGCTCGTCGATGTCGCTCGAATACGCGATGCCCGGCGGCACGCCGGTGGCGCGCGCCACCGCCCTGCCCGCGCGCAGCGCTTTCCCCGCCGCGGACGTACCGCCATGCTTGCGGGGTGAGGTCGAGGCCTGGTGGCTGGCAGCCGCCTCGCTCTTCTCTAAATCGATACGGCGCTGCTCCGCATCCTGGAGCGCCGACAGCACCGCGCGCAGCGACGTGACGCATTGCTCGATCTTCTCGTTGTTCTCGTCGATGGCACGGGAGAGCACCTCGAATTGCGCTTCCAGATCCATCTGCCGCGCGATGCCGGCGCGGGCGAGATCGTCGCGGCTATCCGCGATCGCGCCCTCGATCTTGGCGGCGAGATCAGTCATCTCGCGTTCGATCTCGGTGCGGCGGGCGTTGAGGCGGTACTCCTCGGCGCGCGCGGCCGCGAGCGCATCGCGCGCCTCGCTCTCGGCGCGCTCGATCTCTCGGATGGCCTGGCCGACAACTTTCAGCTTGTTGTTGCCTTCCGCCTGCTCAATCGCGTCATAGGCGATGCCGGCGATCAGACGTCCAACCCGGGACAGGAAGTTTTCGGGAGCGGCAGCGATGGTATCCATGGCGTTCTCCTCCTCTGGCAGACTGTTCGGCGTGACGCCGTAGTGAACCTCGAAACCGTCCTCGGTGCGGATCAGGTGCGCGGGCACGCTTTGGCCCCAGCCCTCCGCGTAGCCGGCGTAGTCGAAGGGCACGCTAAAGCGTCCCTGCACGGTTGAAATCGAAATGGTGGCCGGGCCCTTGATCTTGGCGAGCTTGTCGTCGAGCGGCAGGCGGCGGCCTTGCGCCGCGCGATAATCGGCGCGGTCGCGCAGTCCCAGCGTCACCAGCCGCGACGGCAGCGCAGTTTCCTTGCGGATGGGGTCATAGGCATGGGCATGCAGCAGGACGACGTTGGAGCCTACATTATGGGTCCGCGCGACCTCGTCGAGGATCTCCATCATGCGGTCATAAGCCCTAAACGTCGCCTCCATCGCAGCCTTGGCGGCCGGATCAGGGGCTAGCCTGTAACGCAGCGCCGATGGCGCGTGTCGGGACGACTGGCTCATGGAAAGCACTAAAGCACCGTTTTGGTGCTTTACAAGGGGGAAGCTCTATCACGTTCCACTGATCCTGATGCACTCTGAGGTTAGTCGCTGTCGCCCGGGGCCGCGTTCAAGGCCGGCCAATCACCTCTAGATCACCGCCGATCAAGACTTCTTGCATGCACGGGTTGCAATTTTAGACAAAAGTAGACGCCGACCGGATACGCGACTGAGGGGTGACGCGCCGCCCTCTCCTCGCCGTCAAATGAGAGGAGCCCTTCGCGACAAAGCAATCCAGACTGCCTAAACGGAAAGATTCTGGATTGTTTCGCTTCGCCGCTTCGCTCGCAATGACGGAGCAAGAAGCATTCGCGGTGCTCCACCCACTCGCATCTCACTTCGCAGCCACGGATACGCATCATGGATGCGGAGCGTCATGGCCGCCGACAAACCAGATCAATCTCGATCAGCGCATCATAAGCCAGCCCGGTAACCCCGACACAGGTGCGGGCCGGAAGGCGTCCGGGCGCGAAGTAGGTGCGATAGGTCTCGTTCATCGCCGCATAATCGTCCTTGAAGCGCGTCAGATAAATCCGCGCCATCACGACGTGCTCGAGGCCGAGATCGAGACCGGCGAGAACCACTTTCAGGTTTTCCATCACCGCGCGGGTCTGCGCGACGATCCCCTCTGGCAGTACGCCGGGTGTCTCAGGTGTGTCCGGCATCTGGCCGGTGACGAACACAAAACCGTCGGTCTCGACGGCGTGGCTGAAGGGCGCGACCGGCTTCGGTCCGCCGTTGATCATGTGGAATTTCAATTGAACTTTCCTTGGGCTATTCTTGGGTCAAGGCGCGTCCTGAAACAGACGCTTGCTGATGATGGCGTGCACGCCCCAATTGCCGTCGACGACCTGCGTCACGCCGAAATCGACCGCGGCCGACATCAGCGCGATCGCCTCATCCTCGCTGAGCCCCTTCACGTTCATCAGAAAGCGCCGCATCTTCCGGAACGCGTCCTTCATTGCGAGGTCGAGCGAGGATTTGGCATAGACCTCGCTCTGCCCCTGCGCGCCGAACTCGGCGAGATAATTGGGATGGCTGAAGCCGGTCAGCACCCAGTCGGTCTCGGTCTCGATCAGGGGATAGGAGAGATCGGCAAAGGGCTGGCCGGCCAGATCGGCCTTCTTGTGCAGCATCACCTCGAACGTGCCGGTCATCGAGCATTCGATCGCTGTACCACTCAACTCGCCGTCACCTTGGGCTGCGTGGGGATCGCCGACCGACAGCAGTGCGCCGGGCACGGAGACCGGAAGATAGACCGACGCTCCCTTCCCCAGCCGCCAATTGTCGAGATTGCCGCCGAAATAGGACGGCGGCACGGAGTCGATGAAATCGACCTCGCGCGGCGCCACCGCGATCACGCCGAAATGCGGCCGCAAGGGAATGCGGATGCCGTCGAGCACGTCGTGGCGGCGCTTAACCGTACCGGGCAGGACTGGAATTCCGGGATAGTCGTAGGTCGCGTGCACGACACCGAACGGATCGGTCTGCGGCTCCCAGCGGTAGGAGTAGAGCGCGCGGGCGTGCGGCACATCCGCGTCATCAAAGATCTCGTAGATCGTCACCGCCTCGCGCGGCTTCGGTCCTGAGAGGAACTCGTCGTAATGGTAGCCCCACCAGGCCGCGACCGAGGAGCCGAAGACGCGGCCGGCATGTTTCGGATGCCGGCTCGCGCGCGGCACGATGTCGAGGATGCGCACCTCCAGCACGTCGCCGGGCTGGGCGTCCTTCACGGCCACCGGCCCCGTGCAGATGTGCACGCCAAACCCCTCGCCGGCACCGCGGCCAAACACGCTGGCGTCCATCGGTCCCGCGCCGCGGCGATCCACGTTCTTGCCGGTCTTGGTCCAGCCGAACACGCTTTCGGCGGCAGCATCGCTCGCGATCATCAATTCAGGATCGTCGGAGGCATGCTGCGTCAGTGTCTCGATGGTGATGGTGTCGCCCGAGGCGATCTCGAGTTGCGGCGAGAGCGAGCGGCTGAAATAGCCCCAGTGGACGCGGCTTGCCTCGATCGGAAGATGATGGTGCTTGCGCCCGGCCGTTCTCGGCTCATCGGAGTCAGCATGGGAAAAATTGCTGCGCGCCTCCGCGCCGGCCTGGTGCGCGCGGGGCTGCGCCAGCGCATCCTGCGGCCAGCCTCGCTGACCGGCAGCGCCATGCTGCGAGGTTGCGCGCTCGGCTTCCTGTTGGCGAAACTCGCGCGGCGGCAGGCCGAAGCGATGCCGGAAGGCGCGGCTGAAATGCGCGGAATCGCCAAAGCCATAGGCGTAGGCAATTTCGGAGATCGAGCGATGTGCTTCGGACGGATTGGACAGGTCGGCCCAGGCGCGCTGGAGCCGCCGCTCGCGGACGTAATGAGTAAAGTTGTCGCCGACCGTCTCGAACAGTTTCTGCAAATAACGCTCGGAAATCCCCTCGGCTTGTGCGACGCGCGCTGGCACCAGATCGGGATCGTCGAGGCGGCGCTCGATGGTCTGGCAGATCCGGTGTAGCAGCGCGGCCTGCGTCGCGCTCGATCCGGCATCGGACGTCGAGGTCGCCAGTTGATGCGCGAGCGTCAGGAGGAGATCGACCAGTGCCTGCGAAACCGCATTCCATTCGACATCGCTCAAAGTATCGAGCGTGCGGGCGGTCGCATCCAGCAGGCGCGCGAAGACGTCGGCAAATCCGCCCGGTGGAACGACGCGCGGCTCGCCGAGCCGAGGTTTGCCCGAGAGGCGCCCATGCAGCGCCTCCGAGGTCACGGCCAGCACGATGGCGCGCATGTCGCGCTGGAATACGATGCTCCAGTCGCCACCGCGCGGCAGCAGCACGAGATGGCCGACGGGAACAATGCGATGGCCGCCCGCGCTTTTCAGCACCATGCCGTCCTCAACCGGCATCAAGGCGATCGGCAGTTCCTCGTTCGCCTGCGAAAGAGGCACAATACTTTGCGAACCCGCGGCCATGCGCGTTAGTGCGACGCCGGCGGCATGACGATGCGAAGCCGTCGCGTGACCATCGAAGAAGGAATTACCGGCCGCCGGTTGCAGGCCGACCGCGGCCAGCACGTCCCGCCAGGCTTCGGGGCGGTCGTCTTGCGCGTAGGATTCGCTCGTAAACGGCCGGAAGCTCATCGGATCGACCCAGATTGCAGTCGATCGAAGCAACCTCTGTGCCAGACGCACGCGATCATCCGTCGCAGCGACGGGCCGCAAATGATCTCCGCTCTTCACCTGTTCATCTCAAAAACGAAATGTCCTTCAACGCATTAGTCGCACCGGAAGATGTTCTTGCGGATCGTGCCGTGGACGCCCCAATTGGCGTCGACCACTTGGGTGACGCCGAAATCAGCCCCGACCGACAGCAGCGAGATCGCCTCGTCCTCGCTGAGGCCGTGCACGGTCATCAGGAACCGGCGCAGTTTTCTGAACGCATCGCGCATCGCACGGTCGAGGCTCGAGTGATTGGCAATCTCGGTTTGCGCGTCGGCGCCGAGCGCCGCGAGATAATTCGGATAGGTGAAGCCGTAGAACGACCAGGCCTGATCGGTCTCCAGCATGGGATGGTCGAGGCCTTCGAGATTGGTGCCGGCGAGGTTGGCCTTCTTGTGGAGGATGAATTCGAAGTCTCCGGTCAGCGAGGTCTCGATCGCGGTGCCGCCGAGCTCGCTGTCGCCCTGGGCTGCATGGGGATCGCCGACCGAGAAATAGGCTCCGGGGACAGCAACCGGATAGAACATCCGCGCGCCTTTGCCGATGCGCCAGTCGTCGATGTTGCCGCCGGTGTAGCTTGGCGGGATCGAGCTGACGAAATCAGCCTCCGACGGCGCGAGACCCATGGTGCCGAAGTGCAATCGCGCCGGCACCTTTACGCTTGCGAGGATGTTCTCGCGTTTCCTGATGGTGGCGTGATCGACGCGAACCCCGGGATAATCGATGGTCGGATGCACGATGCCGTCAGGATCGGTCTGCGGCGTCCAGACGTAGTTGTAGACGGCCTTCGCGTAGGGCTCGCCTGACGTATCGAGCTCGAAGATGGTCACGACCTCGCGCGGCTTCGGCTCCTCGATCAAATCGTGATAGTGGAAGCCCCAGTTCGCCGCGACGTTGGAGCCGAAACAGCGGCCGGCATGGCAGGCGCTGCAGCTCGGCCGCGGCCGGACGTCGAGGATGCGCACCTCAAGAATATCGCCGGGCTCGGCGCCTTCGATCGCAACAGGGCCGGTGAGGAGATGCACGCCGATCCCCTCGCCTGCGCCGCGGATGAATGGACCTTCGACCGGACCGGAGCCACGGCGCGCCACTGCTTTGTGCTCGCGCGTCCACTGGAACACGCTCTCCGCGCCGGGATCGCCCTGGATCATGCGCTCGTAATCGTCATTGGCGTGATGGGTGAGCGTTTCGATGGTGGCGCGATCTCCGGAACGCAGCGTCAAGGCAGGCGCGACGGCCTTGGAGAAATAGCCCCAGTGAACGGTTTTGGGCGAAACCGGCAGCGTGAAATGCTTCATGACTTTACTCTTTTGACTTGGCCTCTTCGGGAGTCTTGAACCTTGCGGAGGCGACGCTCACCGCACCGCCTCCGGAGTCTTGTCGGTTTCCATCACGCTGAGGAAACGCGCCGTCAGCGGATTGCGGGGATTGGACAGCACCTCGTGCGCGGGCCCCTCCTCGATGATCGCGCCGCCACTCAGGAAAGCGACGCGGTCGGCGACCTCGTCGGCGAAGCGGATCTGGTGGGTCGAGATGATCATGGTGAGACCGTCGTCGATGGCGAGACGGCGGATGACCTCCAGCACCTCGTTGACGAGCTCGGGGTCGAGCGCAGAGGTCGGTTCGTCCAGCAGCAGAACGCTCGGGTTCGGCGCCAGTGCCCGCGCAATGGCAACACGCTGCTGCTGGCCGCCGGACAGATGCCGCGGGAGTGCGTCGGCGCGATGGGAGAGACCGACGCGGTCGAGCAACTCGGTGGCGCGGCGGTCGGCATCGATGCGGGTCATGCCGTGGACCCAGCGCAGCGGACCGGCGACGTTCTCCTTCGCCGACAGGTGCGCGAACAAATTGAACTGCTGGAACACCATGCCGACGCCGACGGTCGCCCGCTCGTTGGCGATTGCGCGCGGCGACAGCAGCTTGCCATCGTCGTCGAAACCGAGGCGGCGGCCGCCGACGCGCACGGTGCCTCCGTCCCAGCTTTCGAGATGGTTGATGCAGCGGAGCAGCGTGCTCTTGCCGGAGCCACTAGGCCCGAGCAGCGCCACCACCTCGCCCACGCGCACCGTGAGATCGAGGCCGCCAAGCACTTTCTGCGCGCCGTAGCTCTTGGTGAGGTCCTTGGTCTCGACCGCGATGTTGTTGCGCGCGATCGTTGCCGCACGCCGGGTACGCTCTTCACGCGTCAGCGCCAGCGGCGGCGTATCGGCAGGCTCGGTCTGCACGGGCTCGGGATCGGCGACGGTCGCCTCAGTGAGTTCGAGCTTGGTCGTGAGATCGACACGACGCCACGGCAGGTAATCGGCGAACTTGCGCTTGCGGCGCCTTGTAAGACTTTTGGCTCGATCGAGATCGAGCAGCCATTCGACGAACAACTGGATGACGCTGATGGCGAAGGTCAGTACGAGGTACAGCAAGCCCGAGGCGAAGAAGATCGAGAAGAAGTCGAAGGTCGAAGATGCGAGCTGGGTCGAACGCAGTGTCAGCTCCTGTACCGCGACGACGGAGGCAAGCGAGGAGTTCTTCAGCGCACTCACGGCTTCGTTGCCGAAGGCCGGGATCATGGTGCGGATTGCCTGCGGCGCGATGACCCGCCACATCAGGACCCGCGGCGTCATGCCGAGCGCCTGGCCGGCAGTCACCTGCCCGCGATCGACGCCGAGCACTCCGGCGCGCAGCATCTCGGCAATGAACGGCGCCTCGTTGCAGGCCAGCGCCAGGCCGGCGGCCAGCACCGCCGGCAGCTTGATGCCGATATGCGGCAGCGCATCGTAGGCGAACACCATCTGCAGGATCAGCGGCGTGCCGCGGAAGATCACGGTGTAGGCCCTGGCGATTGCTGCCAGGACCCAGAAGCGGGAGAGCTGCATGCCGGCGAGGATCAATCCAAGGATCAATCCGCCGCCGAGCCCGAGGGCAGTCACCTCGAGGGTGAGCTCGATGCCCTCGAGCAGATACGGCATGCTCAGATAGTGGAGGAAAAGCGACATCAGTCAGCCGTGAGGATGTCCGGCTCCTTGAAATTGTTCACGTCGAGCTCCCACTTCTTCAGGAGCTCCATGTGAGTGCCGGCCTTCTGTACCTCGATCAGGGCTGCGAGCACGGCGTCGCGGAATTTCGGCTTGTCTTTCGGGACGGCGATGCCAACCGAATACGGGATCGTCACCGCGATCGCCTTCTCCAGCTTGTCCGGATAAGCCTTCACCGCACTGTCGACGGTGTTGACGTCGTTGACATAGGTATCGGCGCGACCGGCGAGGATCGCCTGGATGCAGTTGGCGTTGTTGTCATAGAGCTGGATGGTCGGCTCGGCCTTGCCAGCCTTCTTGCATTCCGGGATCAGCGCCTGGATCAGGGGCACCTCGACATAGCCGGTGTTCTCGGCCGCGGCCGAGCCGCACATTGAGATGTTGATTCCGTTGATGCCCTTCGGATTGCCCTTGGCGACCAGCACGCCGTCGAACACCTTCGAGTAGGTGATGAAGTCGGCTGCCTTAGCGCGTTCCTTGGTCGCGTAGATGTCGGAGATCACGATGTCGGCCTGTCCGGCGGCGAGCGTGGTCAGGAGCGCCGCGAACGTCACCGGCTTGTAGGTGAGCTTGAAGCCGAGGCATTCGCCGATGGCTTCGCCGAGATCGATGTCGAAGCCGATATAATTGTTGGGGTCCTTCGGATCGATCGTCTCGTAGCCCGGCGTGTGGGGGTTGATGGCGTTGACGAGCGTCTTGCCCTTCCAGTCCGGATATTTCGCCTGGAGCGCGGCGCAGGCGGCGGGCGCGGCGGCCTGCGCGCTCAGCGGTGCTGCTGCGACCATGCCGACAGCGATGGTGGCGCCGAGCGCGATCTTGCGCCATGGCAACGCGCGCGACATCCCCTGCGTCTGGGGTAATACCCGTCTCTCCATCTCCAGCTCCTTCGAATTGTCATGGCATCGGCCATGTTCCAGATCTCGGGAGCAAGCCTAGGTGGGGAGCGGACCGAAAAGCTTGTCCGCGGGCGTACAAAAAATTGGATGAATGGGGCCTGCGATTTGGGCAGGCGGCTGCACAAAAACTGTTCGCGGCACGAAGCGCCGCCGATGCGGGATTCCGAATTCGGAGAACCAAATGATACCGGATCAAGCGCAATCTGCGCAGCTAGGGGATCATTTGGTGAAGTGCCTTCACAGAGATATGACGCTCGAAAGACGCATCTGCTTTCGGAATCCGCGGTAAGTCACAACTTTCCACAGCCTGTCCGCAGCATATCCACAAGGCGACAATGCCGGATTCGCGAGCCCGCGAGGGCCACTTGCTGCGCACAAATCCACAGACCTGATATCTCAGCCGCCGGCCTGGTCAAACACGGTGCGGCAAGCCTCGCTCAAGCTTGATCGATTACGGCGCAAACAGGCCGTGATCGCCCGGACGTTGGGGATTTCGCCGGCGCAGAGCCGGTAGACGTCGGGGCTGCAGGCCCGCCGCTGCTCCGGTGTGCCCGGCTCTGCCTGGGCAACGGTGGCAAACAGCGTCAGGAACAGCCCGACCGTCGAGGCGCGACGCGCCCGGCTTCTCACACCCGCAAACCGCAAGAACCTCGCCTTCATGACCTGTCTCCTGTCTGCCGTGCTCGGCCGGCCTGCGTTGGCCGACGTGTACACAGAGGTAGAAGGAATAAATCGCGCCGGATGTGATCTCCTTCACACTAGCCGCTGCCCGCAGACCCTTAAAGTTCCAACGGGGATTTTCAGGAATCGCTAACCAAACGGGTCCCGATCGCCCGATCGCTAAAATGCGAACAATTGGCTCAATCGGGAAACAAGCCGGCTTTGCGACAGTACGCCATCCGCGTTCCGGAGGGTGTGATGAGCGAAGCCGAATTCAACTTGATGCTGGAAGCCGTCCGCGACGCCATGATCAATGACGATTTTGCGCCCGCGCCGGAGGAGGAATTCGTGCCCCGCTCGTGGAGTTTTCACGCGGCGCCCAAGAAAGCTCCAATGCCCGCGAATGACAATGAGGGTGCCTGGCCCCTCGTGCCCTTTCCGGACGGCTGGTACGCCGCCTGCTGAGACCTTCGGCCCGACATAGCGGCGGGCCCCGCCCCTGCGATCAATTCTTGACGCTGTCCTCGTCATCCTGCTGCGCCCGATCGGGTGCGGCCGGCGGGAAGATGCTGTCATAGATCGCGCGCGCCTCGGCAATGAGGCGGGCCCGCTCCAGCTCGGATTTCGGGATAAATCGGACGATCTCGCCCACGTGTTCTCCAGCGCTCGATGGTCGGAACTGCATCCCTTCGCAGATGCGAAGTCTATGCCATCGGGCCTGAATCGAGGGTTTCCAGCAAACCCCGGGCAAACCCGGTGGGCATGGGACGGACGGCGACGTCCACGTGAGCCGCGGAACTCGCGTCGAATTCCAATTTATGCTGGAAGACCAGAGGCTTGTGATGGAGGCCACGTCGGGACTCGAACCCGAGTAAACGGTTTTGCAGACCGGCGCGTAACCACTCCGCCACGTGGCCCCAACGAGGGCGGAGCAATATAGGGGATCATGAGTTTAGGCAACCCCGACCGGGCAGTTACGCCTTGGCAGCCCCGAGGTATCTGGCGAGAATCTCCTCGGTCGTGCCCGCCGCGATGATCCGCCCCTGCTCCAGCAGGATGGCGCGGTTGCAGGTGCTCTTGATCAGGTCGATGTCGTGCGAGGCCATCACCAAAATGCCCGCACGGGCCACGATCTCGTCGAGCCGACGCCTCGCTTTTTTCCGGAACTGCTGGTCGCCGACGCCGATCCATTCGTCGAGCAGCACGATCTCGCCCTCGACGGCGGTGGCGACCGCGAAGATCAGGCGCAGCATCATGCCGCTGGAATAGGTGCGCAACGGCAGGTCGAGCCGATCGCCGAGTTCGGTGAATTCAGCAATCTCCGCGCGCCGCGCGTCGATCTCGGTTCGCCGTGCGCCAATCACGAGCCCGCGGCGCATGATGTTCTCGTAGCCGGTCGCCTCCTCGTCGAAGCCGGCCGACAGGTCGAACAGCGAGAGGCAGCGGCCGAGCACGTCGATGGTGCCAGCGCTGGGATGGTAGATGCCGGCCAGCACCCGCAGCAGCGTGGTCTTGCCGGCGCCGTTGGCGCCGACGATGGCGACGCGATCACCCGCACGGATATCGAGGTCGATGCCATCAAGCGCGGTGACGATGTGCGGACGCGCTGCCTCGCGGCGCAGTGTCACGGCGCGAACGAAGCGGCTGCGCAGCGAACGGTCGCGGAACGACAGCACCGGAAACGCCACCGAGACGTTGCGCAGCACGATATGGGCCGTGGTGCTCATCCCGCCCCTCACAGCCAATACGCCACGCGGCGGCGGTATTTTGCGTAGCACCCCAGCCCAATGGCGGTGACGACGATCGCGTAAGTGAGGCCGAGCAGCCACTGCTCCGCGTCCATCGGCTGCGACAACAGCGGCCTGCGCACGAGATCGAGCAGCGTCGCGAACGGATTGACCCGCGTCAGCCAATGGAACGCGGTGCCGCGTACGGTGTCCTCGGTCCAGATCACCGGCGTGAGGAAGAAGACGAATTGCAGGCCGCTGACGATTGCAGATCCAATGTCGCGAAAGCGTGCGCAGAGCATGCCGAGCGCGACCGAACCGCCGAGCAGCACGACGAGCAGGATCGCAAAGCCGGGCACCACGAGCAGCATGGTCCAGTGCAGCGGCCAGGGCATCACGACATAGAGCATGACGACGATCAGGAGATGATGGGCGAAGATGAGCACGTTGCGCGCGATCATCTGCAGCACGTGCACGATCAGCGGTGCCGGCACTGCCTTGATCAGATGACCGGAGGCCACGAAGATGTTGGAGCCTTCCTGGAGTGTCGTGGCGATCAGCGTCCAGACGATCAGGCCGACCGCGAAAGGCGGCAGGAAGCCGGCGATGTCCTGCTTGAACAGCGCGGCATAGACCGTGCCGACGCTGACGATCGTTGCTGCCAGCGTCAGCGTGATCCACAGCGGCCCGATCACGGTTCGTCGATAGCGCAGCGAAATGTCCATCAGGGCGAGCGTGCCCCAACGATCGAACTGCGCCGCCTGGGCCAGGATCTCCTTCGCTGCGCTCTGAATTCGGCTGCCCCTTCTGCTTTCCGGACCTGCCGACGCTGCAATGCGATCACGAGGACACGGACCAGCCCGCCGGTGGTCTGTATCTGCCCGCTCCCGGCGGGGCAATCAACCGTACGGACGAGATAGGCTTAAGAAGGCCGTTTGCCGCGCCGGACACCGCGCCGGCGGTCTTTGGCCACCGGCTTTGGCGCCAGTTCCGGCATCTCGGCCTGAACCTCGCGGTAGCGCGTCAACAGCCGTTCAAAGCTCGCGTTGAGCGTCTCGGCGATGTCGGGGCGCCGCTCGAGGCCGGCCAGCAGCGTCGCGGCTGCCTCGATGGTCGACAATCCGTCCTTGCGCGGCTCCTTGCGCAGCCGCCCATAGCGCGAGGGGTGCGCCGGGTTGAGGATCACGCGCTGGCATTTCAGCATCCAGGGATTGCGCCACCATAGCGCCTTGGCCTGGCTCCAAGTGCCGTCGAGCAGCACCACGCCTTCGAGCTTGCCGAGGATGGCGCGCTGGTTCTCCGCGACCTCGCCCTTGCGGTTGAGCGCGACGATCTCGCCCTCCACGTCGAGGTCGACGGCGCGGGCCGAGCCGAGATAGAGCACGGCCCAGCGCGATGCGTTTTCAACGGGCAGCGCGAGCGCCTTGGAGAGGCTGGGCCAGGACAGGCCGACCCGCACGGTCGCGCCCGCAAAATGTTTGGCAAGCAGCCGCGCTGTGCCGAGCGCTCTGTCCTGCTCCTGCGGATGCTGGAGGATCAGGAGTCCCAGCCGGCTCTTGATCGGCGTGACACTGTCGCAGATGCAGAGCGGCATCGGCTTCTGGCAGTGCGGGCATTCGGGGATCGGCTCGGGTACGACCGCCGTGGTTTCAGCTGAGTTCGACATGCCGCCGCTATACGCTTCGTAAGGCGGTTCAACAACCTATTCCGCCGGGGCTGCGAGCGGCTGCGGCTCGGACCGCCGGCGCAGGCGGTCGATCAGCAGATAAATCACGGGCGTGGTGTAGAGCGTCAGGATCTGCGAGACGAACAGGCCGCCGATGATGGTGATGCCGAGTGGCCGCCGCAGCTCCGTGCCGGGACCGGTCGCGACGACGAGCGGAATGCCGGCGAACAGCGCCGCCATGGTCGTCATCAGGATCGGACGGAAGCGCGCCTGGCAGGCCTCGAAAATCGCCTCGGCTGACGACAGGCCGCGCTGGCGTTCGGCATCGAGCGCGAAGTCGACCATCATGATGCCGTTCTTCTTGACGATGCCGATCAGCAGGATGATGCCGACGAAGGCGATCACCGTCAGCGGCGTGTTGGTGATCTGGAGCGCCAGCAGCGCGCCGAGGCCGGCCGAGGGCAGCGTCGAGATGATCGTCAACGGGTGCGCAAGGCTCTCATAGAGCACGCCGAGCACGATATACATCGCGACCAGAGCGCCGAGGATCAAGAGTGGTTGACGCCCGCTGGTCTTGGCGAAATCGCCGGCATTGCCGTCAAAGCTGCCGCGGATACCCTCCGGCATGTGCAGCTCGTCGACCGCGCGCTGGATGTTCTGGGTGGCCGCCTGAAGCTCCACGCCCGGCAAGGTGTTGAACGACACCGTGGTCGAGGGCACCGACTGCGAATGATAGACCGCAAGCGCAGCGAGCCCGCGCGTCGTGTGCACCACAGCGGACAGTGGTACCTGCACGTCGTTGGCGCCGGCGACGTAGATGCGCTCGAGATTGGACGGATCAACCTGGAATTTCGGATCGATTTCCAGCACGGTCATGTACTGGTTGCGCTGGGTGTAGATGATCGAGATCTGGCGCTGCGAGAAGGCGTTGTTCAGGGCATTGTCGATGTCCTGAACCTTGACGCCCAGCGCGGCTGCCTTCTGGCGGTCGATGTTCAATGTCAGCTGAAGTCCGCCGGGATCGCGGTCACTGGAAATGTCGGTGATGCCCTCGACCGTCTCCATCCGCTTGGCCACGATCGGCGCCCACTTCTGGAGCAGGCCAAGGTCGGTACTCGAGAGCGTATACTGATAGTTGGAATCGCTCTGCCGGCCGCCGGCGCGAACGTCCTGGGCAGCAAACATGAAGAGACGAATGCCGGGCACGGGGAACAGTGCCTTCCGCAACCGGTCGATCACGACCTGGGTCGAGATGTGATCGCGCTCTTCGGGCGGCTTCAGGCTGATGTACATGACCCCGCGGTTCGACGTTGCGCCCCCCGGCCCGCCTCCACCGCCGACGGTCGACCCGATGCCGGCCACGGCCGGGTCCTGCATCACGATGTCGGCCAGGCGCTGCTGCAAGGTCAGCATCGACTGGAACGAGATGTCGGCCGAGGCGCGTGTCGCGCCGATCACGAAGCCGGAATCGTCCGTCGGGAAATAGCCCTTGGGCACCTTGGCGTAGAGCAGCACCGTTAGCCCAATGGTGGCGAAGAACACCAGCAGCGTCAGCAGCGGGAATTCCAGCACCGCGCGCAGGGTGCGGGTGTAGAAAGAGACGACGCGCGACAGCGAGCCTTCGATCAGGCGGTCGAACAGCGTGGCCGTTCCTGACGTCGTCTGGCGGACGTAATGGGCGCAGATCATCGGCGTGACCGTCAGCGACACCAGCGTCGAGACCACGATCGCGAAGGTCAGCGTCAGCGAGAATTCGCGCAGCAAGCGGCCAACGATGCCGTCCATGAAGATCAGCGGCGTGAACGCGGCGATCAGCGACAGGCTGATCGAGACCACGGTGAAGCCGATTTGCTTGGCGCCCTCCAGCGCCGCCTGCATCGGCCGCATGCCGTGTTCGAGATTGCGGAACATGTTCTCGATCATGACGATAGCATCGTCGACCACGAAACCAACCGAGATCGCCAGCGCCATCAGCGACAGGTTGTCGATCGAGAAGCCCGCGACCCACATCCCGGCGCAGGTGCCGGCCAGCGCCAGCGGCACCGAGATGCCGGCCGCGATCGTCGGGGTTAACCGGCGCAGGAACACGAACACCACGACCATCACCAGCACGGCGGTGGCCAGCAGCGTCCACTGCATGTCCATCACGCTGGCGCGGATCGTCGAGGTGCGGTCAACCAGGGTGGAGACGTCGACACCGGCCGGGATCCACTGCTTCAGCTCGGGGATCAGCGCCTTGACCCGGTCGACAGTGTCGATGACGTTGGCGTCGCCCTGCTTGGTGATCTGGATCAGCACCGCCGGCTGCTTGTTGAACCAGGCGATCGAGCGCGCGTTGCGGACGCCGTCCTCGATGTCGGCGACGTCGGAGAGCCGCACGAAATTGCCGTTCGAGCTCTTGATGACAATATCGCGGAACTCCGCGGCCGTGCGCATCTGCTTGTTCAGCGACAGCGTCTCGCTCTGGCGCTCGCCGTTGAAGATGCCGACCGGGCCGAGCGGGTTGGCGTTGACGATGGCGGTCCGGACGTCGTCGGTCGCGATCCCCGCATTCGACAGCGCGACCGGATTGAGCTGGATCCGCACCGCCGGCTGGTCGGCGCCTGATACGGTCACATCGCCCACGCCCGGCACCTGCGAGATGCGCTGCGCCAGCACAGTATCGGCGACGTCGTAGATGGCGCTGGCGGACAGCGTCTTGGAGGTCAGCGCCAGCACGAAGACGGGCGCGCCGGCCGTGTTCGCCTTGCGGAAGCGCGGCAGCGCCGGCAAATCGCTCGGCAGGTCGACCAGCGCGGCGTTGATGGCGGCCTGCACGTCGCGCGCCGCTTTGTCGATGTTGCGGCCGATGTCGAACTGGAGCTGGATGTTTGCCGTGCCGAGCGAGCTCGTCGACGTGATCTGGTTGATGCCTGCGATTTCGCCGAGCCGACGTTCCAGTGGTGCTGCCACGGTTGCGGCCATCACCGACGGATCGGCACCGGGACGGCTTGCCGAGACGAAGATAGCGGGGAAGTCGACATTCGGAACGGAGGCAACCGGCAGGAACTTGTAGGCGACGCCCCCCAGCAAAAACAGCCCGATCGACAGCAGCGTGGTCGCTACGGGGCGGCGGATGAAAGGCTCCGAGATCGATGCCATCACTGCATCCCCTCGGTCGCGCCGGCCGTCGGCGGCGCGTCGGGTTCCGGCGGCGGCAGCGCCTGCTCGAGGCGGCGGTTGATGCGGTCAAGCGCGAGGTAGATCACGGGTGTGGTGTAGAGCGTCAGCAGTTGGCTCAGCAGCAGGCCGCCAATGATGGAGATGCCGAGCGGGAAGCGCAGCTCGGCGCCGGTGCCACTCTCGATCGCCAGCGGCAGCGCGCCGAACAGCGCGGCCAGCGTCGTCATCATGATCGGGCGGAAGCGCAACAGACATGCCTGCACGATCGCCTCATGCGCCTGCATGCCCTGCCCGCGCTCGGCCTCCAGCGCGAAGTCGATCATCATGATCGCGTTCTTCTTGACGATGCCCATCAGCAGGATGATGCCGATCAGGCCGATCACCGAGAGATCCTGCCCGCACAGCATCAGCGCCAGGATGGCGCCGACGCCGGCCGAGGGCAGCGTCGAGAGGATCGTGATCGGGTGGATGTAGCTCTCGTAGAGCACGCCCAGCACGATGTAGATCGTGATCACGGCGGCGAGCAGCAGCCAGGGCTGGCCGGCGAGCGCCTTGGCGAACTCGGCGGCGTCGCCGGCATAGACGCCGACGATGCTGTTCGGCATTTCGATCCGGGTCTCGATCGCCTTGACCGCCTCGACGGCGTCGCCGAGCGCGGCGCCCGGCGCGAGGTTGAAGCTGAGCGAGATCGCCGGGAATTGCGCCTGGTGCGAGATCGCGAGCGGCGCCGTGGTGCGCTTCAGCGTCGCCACCGCATCCAGCGGCACCTGCGCGTTGGGCGCGCCGACGACGGAACTGCTGGCGCCGCCTGGCAGATAGAGCTTTGACAGGATCGATGGATCGCGCTGGTACATCGGCAGCGCCTCCAGCACCACGCGGTACTGGTTGGCCTGCCCGTAAATGGTCGAGATCTGTCTCTGGGCGAAGGCGTCGTTCAGCGTGTCGGTGATGGCTTGCAAGCTGACGCCGAGCTGGCCGGCGCGGGTGCGGTCGACGTCGAGCTGCGCGCGCAGCCCGCCTTCCTGCGCCTCCGAGGAGACGTCGCGGAACAGGGGATCGTGCCGCATCTCGTCAACGAGCTTCTTCGCCCATTCCGACACCAGGGTCGCGTCCGTACCGGTCAGCGTATACTGGTATTGCGAGCGGCTCGACTGGGTCGAGATCTGCACGTCCTGCACCGGTTGGAAGTAGACGGTCATGCCGGGGATGCCGGAAACCTTCTCTTTCAGCCGGGCAATGACCACGCTGACATCGTCGCGCCGCTCGCCGCGAGGCGTCAAGCTCATGACGAGGCGGCCGACATTGGTGGTCGGGTTGACCGAGCCCGCGCCGATCACCGAGACCACGCCGGTCACGTCAGGATCGGCCTGGATGGCGTCGGCGACCTCGGCCTGCCGTTTCTGCATCTCACCGAACGACACGTCGGGCCCAGCTTCGGTCACCGCCGTGATCGAGGCGGTGTCCTGGAGCGGCAGAAAACCCTTGGGCGCGACGACGTAGAGGACCAGGGTCGCGACCAGCGTCGCAAACGTCACGACCAGCGTGGTGCGCTGGTGCCGCAACACCACGAGCAGCGTGCGGTGGTAGAACTCGACGGTGCGGTCGATGAAGCGGCTGACAGCGGCCAGCCCCGGCACCGCGAACTCCTCGTGGGCATGCTTGAGTAGCCGCGAGCACATCATCGGCGTCAGCGTCAGCGACACCACGGCCGAGGTCACGACGGCGATGGTCAAGGTCAGCGCAAATTCGCGGAACATGCGGCCGACCAGGCCCGACATGAACAGCAGCGGGATGAACACCGCGATCAGCGACACCGTCAGCGAGATCACGGTGAACCCGATTTCGCTGGCGCCTTTCAGCGAGGCCTGCATCGCGCTGTCGCCATTCTCCATGTGGCGAACGATGTTCTCGATCATGACGATGGCGTCGTCGACCACGAAGCCGGTGCCGATGGTGAGCGCCATCAGCGACAGATTGTCGAGGCTGAAGCCGGCAAAATACATGATGCCAAAGCTCGTGATCAGCGACAGCGGCAGCGCCACGCCGGCGATCAGCGTGGCGCGCAGCGAGCGCAAGAACAGCAGCACCACCAGCGTCACCAGCACCACGCTGAGGATCAGGGTGAACTGCACGTCGTGGACCGAGGCGCGAATGGTGACGGTGCGGTCGGAGACGATGGTCAGCTGCACACCGGCCGGAATCGCACGCTGGACCTTTGGGATCTCGGCGCGGATCTGGCTGACGACGTCGATGACGTTGGCGCCGGGCTGGCGCTGGATGTCGATGACGACGGCCGGCGTGCCCTGGTACCAGCCGCCGGTGCGGTCGTTCTCGAGCCCGTCGACGATCTGCGCGACGTCGCCGATGGTGACCGGCGAGCCGTTGCGATAGGCGATGATGATCGGCCTGTAGGCGTCAGCGGCAGCGATCTGGTCGTTGGCCGCGATAATGTAGGCTTGCTGTGCACCATCGAGCGATCCCTTCGGCCCGGAAACATTGGCGTTCGCGATCGCGGCGCGCAGATCTTCCATGGCGATGCCATAGGCAGCCAACCGCGCCAGATCCGCCTGGATGCGCACGGCCGGCTTCAGCCCGCCGAGCACCGAGACGCGGCCGACGCCGGAAATCTGGCTGAGCCGCTGCGCCAGCAGCGTGTCGGCGATGTCGCTCATCGCGCGCAGCGAGATCGTGTCCGAGCGCAGCGCCAGCGTCATGACCGGCGCATCCGCGGGGTTCACCTTGGCGTAGGTCGGCGGATAAGGCAGCGTCTTGGGCAACACGCCGGCGGCCGCATTGATCGCAGCCTGCACGTCCTGGGTCGCGCCGTCGATGTCGCGGTTGAGGTCGAACTGCAGCGAGATCTGGCTGACGCCGAACGAGCTCGTCGAGTTCATCGCCGTCAGCGACGGGATCTGCCCGAGTTGCCGCTCCAGGGGCGCGGTGATCAGCGAGGCGATCACGTCGGGGCTAGCACCCGGCAGCTGCGTCGAGACCTGCACGGTGGGGAAGTCGACCTGCGGTAGCGCGGAGACCGGCAGCGCGAAATAGCCGAGCGCGCCACCAATCAGCAGCGCGATGCCGAGCAGCGAGGTCGCGATCGGACGTCGGATGAAGGGTTCGGAGACACCCATGAGATGCGCCTGCCGCTCAGGCGGCTGTTGCCGGGATCATGGCTGCTTGGCTCCAGGTCCCGATGGTTGAGCCCCAGGCCCCGGCGCCGGGCCGGTCTGACCCTTCTGGTCGCCTTCACTGCTGCTCCGCTTGGCGCGGTGCTCGCCGTCTTTGCCCTGACCGTCCTTCTTCTGGCCATCCGGCGCACGCGTGCGCTTGCGCGGGGCGAGGTCGGCCGACGGCGTCTGCTCGTCGCGGCCGATGATCACCTTGGAGCCGTCGGACAGATTGGCGAAGCCCGTGGTGACGACCTTGTCGTGCGCCGTCAATCCGCTCGCGATGACCGCGTCATGCTCGTTCTGCTGGGTCACCGTCACCGCCTTGGCCGAGACGAAATTGTCCTCGCCGATGACATAGCTGAACGTGCCGATCGGTCCGCGCTGCACCGCCGATGTCGGCACGACCAGCGCCTGCGGCAAGGTTTCGACCTTGAGCCGGACATTGACGAACTGGCCGGGCCAAAGTTGGTAATTGGCGTTGGGGAATTCCGCCTTGAGCTTGAGCGTGCCGGTGGTCTGGTCGACCTGGTTGTCGATGCCGGTGAGCTTGCCCGTGTCGATCACGGTGACGCCGTCATTGCCGAACACATCGACCGCCAGCGCGCCTTTGGCTGCGGCGGCATTGACGCGCATGATCTGCTGCTGCGGCAGACTGAACCACACCGCGATTGGCTGCAATTGCGTGATGACGACGAGGCCAGTGGTGTCGGAGGCGTGGATGATGTTGCCCTGGTCGACCTGGCGCAGGCCGGCGCGGCCCGACAGCGGCGCCACGATCTTGGTATAGCTCAGCGTCGCCGCCGCATTGTCGATCGACGCCTGGTCGGCCTTGACCAGCGCCTCAGTCTGCGCGACCGCGGCGCGCTGGGTATCGGCCTGCTGCTTCGAGCCGGCATTGGAGGCTGCGAGTTGCTCGTAGCGCGTCAAGTCGATGCGCTGGTTGGCGAGCTGGGCTTCGTCCTGAGCCTTCTTGGCGACGGCCTGATCATAGGTCGCCTGGTACAGCGCCGGGTCGATCTCGCCGAGCACGTCGCCCTTCTTGACGTCCTGACCTTCGGTAAACTTCACCGCGATCAGCTTGCCGTCGACCTGCGAGCGCACCGTGACCGTGTTCAGCGCACGGATCGCGCCGACGCCGTCGAGATAGACCGGCACGTCCTGGACCTTGGGCGTCGCCGCCAGCACCGGCACCGGCAGATCGGGCCGCTGCTGGTTGCGACCGTTACCCTGCTGCTGCGGCTGCTGGTGCATCACGGTCCAGCCGAGATAGCCGAGGCCGCCGAGGATCGCGAGCGTGATCAGGGTCATGACGAAACCGCGGCCGCGCGACTTTTTCGCCGTCCCCTCTTTCGCGTTGTCCTTTGTATCCGGCTTAAAGAGCATTGACCGGTTTCTCCATTCGCGGCTCCCAGCCGCCGCCAAGCGCCTGATACAGGCTGACAATGGCAAGAAGGCGTGCGAGCTGCGCCTGCGCCTGCGTGTCTTCGGCCTGGAACAGCGTCAGCTGGGTGTTGAGCACGGTCACGATATCGGCCGTGCCGGCGCGCAGCTGCTGCTCGGCGAGGTCGAAGGCGCGCCGCGAGGCGTCGACGACATCGCGCTGCAATTGCAGCTTGATCGTGGTCTGCTTGATCGAGAACAGCGCATTGTCGACGTCGGTGAAGGCCTGGACGATGGTCTTGCGGTAGGTCTGGAGCAATTCGTCCTGCCGCGCCTTGGCATATTCGAAATTGCCGAGGATCTTGCCGCCGTCGAAGATCGGCTGCGTCGCACTGCCGACCAGCTGGAAGAACGCCGCGTGCGGCTGGAATAGCGAGACCAGCGCAGAACTCTGATAGCCACCATTGCCGGTGAGCTGGATGGTCGGAAAGAACTGCGCGCGGGCATTGCCGATATTGGCAGTGGCCGAGGCGAGCTGCGCCTCCTGCCGACGGATGTCCGGCCGTTGAGTCAGGAGCTCCGACGGCAGGCCGGGCGTGACGCGCGGGATCGCGACCCGGTCCAGCGAGCCGCCTGCGACGCGCACGCTCTCCGGCGGCCGCGACACCAGCACCGCGAGCGCGTTGACGTTCTGGTCGAGGGTCTGGCGGAGCGGCGGCACCAAGGCCTTCTGGTTGGCCAGCACGCTCTCCTGCTGGGCGACGTCGAGATCGGTACCGGTGCCGGCCTTGCGCCGCTCCCTGACGGCATCGAGGATGCGTTGCGCGCTGGCAATGTTGCGCTGTGAGGTCCTGATGCGATCCTGCGAGGACAGAACCTGGAAATAGGCATTGGCAACGGCTGCAAGCGTCGTCAGCGCGACCGTGTCGCGGTCGAAGCGGTTGGCTTTGGCGGTCTCCTCCGCCGTCTGCAGCGCGTCGCGGTTCTGGCCCCAGAAATCGAGCTGGTAGCTGGCGCTGAGCGACGACGAGTAATTGACGACTTCACGGCCGCCATTGGTCAGGCCCGACGCGCTCGAGCCGGATGTGCGCGAATACGTCTCCGATCCGCTTCCCGAAAGGCTCGGCAACAGCGCCGCGCCCGCCTGGCGCGCCTGGGCGTCGGCTTCGACGATCCGCGAGACGGCAGCTGCGATGTCGAGGTTGACGGTCTGCGCCTCCTCCATCAACTGCGTCAGCTCCGACGAGCGGAAGCCGCGCCACCAATCCAGCGTCGGCGGCGCGTCCGCCTTCCCGGCGTATTTGTACTGCGCGGGGACATCGAGCGCGGGATCTGGAAGGTCCTGGGTCAGCACGCAGGCGCCCGAGCTCGACGCCAGGCACACCACAGCGACCGCACGAAGCGTCCGGGACGCAGATCCCAGGAATTGCCGCTTCGCGACGGCCGGAACACGCTGTGTCACATCCACCCCCTGCCGGGCAGATCACGCCGCCACCGCGCGGCCGGCTTAGCCGATTCGCGGGCGGACGGCCGGAGGCCTTTCTGTAACTCGTTCACAGCGTGATGCTTTCTGCGGAACCTGAATTTCATCCTAGCCGGGCGCGGAACTGCGGGACAGTCCCGCACTTGCGAAAAGCACACCCGATCGCACCCGGCTCTGGACAACGAAAATACAAAAAACCACTGTCTCGCAGGGGCTTTTTGATTTGTCGCGCCATTCCGAAGCGCGTTCAAGCTTACCAAGATTTCATGTGATATTGCGGCCACACTGATCGCCAGACCAGCAAAGGCCGCCTTTGCTCCACTGAAACCTGCGCCGCAACGCACCGTAGCTTGTTTCATACGAAGCAGGGACACTTTCACACATGCGCATCGCGGTCATCGGAACGGGCATCGCCGGCAACGCGGCGGCCTGGACGCTTTCGCAGCGCTATCCGGTGACGGTCTATGACCGCGAGCTGCGCCCCGGCGGCCACAGCCACACCGTCACGATCGACTATCAGGGCACACCGGTCGCGGTCGACATCGGCTTCATCGTTTACAACGAGCTCAATTATCCCGACCTGACGGCGATGTTCGCCCATCTCGGCGTCGAGACCGTGGCGAGTTGCATGAGCTTCGCCGTCTCAGCCGATCGCGGCCGGTTCGAATGGCGCGGCGGCGGCAATGACTGGCGGGAGACAGCGGTCGGCCTGTTTGCGCAAGCCGGCAACCTGCTCTCCCCATCCTATCTGCGGATGCTCACGGAGATTCCCCGCTTCGGCCGTGACAGCGTCGCCGACCTGCGCAACGGTCGTCTCGCGGGACTGACGCTCGGTGACTATTTTCGAGAGCGGAAGTTTTCGCATCGTCTGCTCACCGACTATCTCGCGCCGATGGGCGCGGCGATCTGGTCCGCCCCCGCGAACGAGATACTCGACTTTCCGGCCGAGAATTTTGTCACCTTCTTCGACAATCATCGCCTGCTGCATTACGACCGTCCGATCTGGCGCACAGTCAAGGGCGGCAGCCAGCGCTATGTCGAGCGGCTCCAGACCGCGTTCAAGGACAGCATCCGGCTCGGTTGCGCCGTCACGTCGATCGAGCGGAGCTCGCATGGCGTCCTCGTTCATGACAGCCATGGCGGGCGCGAGACATTCGATCACGCGGTGATCGCCGCCCACAGCGACCAGGCTCTCGCGATGCTCAGCGACGCAGACCCGCGCGAGCGCGACATCCTCGGCGCCATCAACTATTCCCCGAACAAGGTCTATCTGCATCGCGACACCAGGCTGATGCCGAAGCGGCGGCACGCTTGGGCGTCCTGGAATTTCCTGCGCTGGCAGCGCGAGGCAGATGCGGTCAACGACGTCGCGGTGACCTATTGGATGAACCGGCTCCAGGGCATCGACCCCGACAAACCGCTGTTCGTCAGCCTCAACCCGCCGTTCGAGCCTGCGCCAGAACTCACCTTCGGCCATTACCTCTGCGAGCATCCGCAGTATAATGCGGCGGCGTTCGCGGCACAGAAGCGGCTTGGCGAGATCCAGGGGCAGCGGCACATCTGGTTCTGCGGCGCCTGGACCGGTTATGGCTTTCACGAGGATGGCCTGCGCTCGGGCCTTAGCGTGGCCGAGGCGCTCGGGGCGACCGCGCCCTGGCGCGCGGCACCGGTTGAGCTCGCGGAGGCCGCGGAGTAGCGCGATGGAGACGAGAACCCCTCCCGTGACCGATGCCGCCTCGCTCTATTTCGGGGACGTCATGCATGCGCGGCTGAAGCCGATGGGCCATCGCTTCAGCTACCGTGTCATGAGCCTGCTGATCGATCTCGACAGGCTCGGTGGGGCCGACCGGCAGACGGCGCTGTTCGGCGTCAACCGCGCCGGGCTCTACAGTTTCCACGAGAAGGACCACGGCGCGCGCGACGGCTCTTCCTTGCGTGCCTATGCAGAGCGTTGCGCCGCGGCGCACGGTATCGATCTCGGCGGCGGCCGGGTTGAGCTGCTCTGCTATCCCCGTTTGTTCGGTTACGGCTTCAGTCCGCTCTCGGTCTATTTCTGCTATCGCGCGGATGGTCAACTCGCGCTGATGATCTACGAGGTGCGCAACACCTTTGGCGAGATTCATCCGTACGTCCTGCCGGTCAAGCCGGGCGATCTGAACGGGGCGGGCCTGCGGCAGCAGCAGGAAAAATTGTTCTACGTCTCGCCCTTCATGGCGATGGCGATGCGCTACCATTTTCGCGTATTGCCGCCGTCCGACACGGTCAAGCTGCGCATCCTGGAGACCGACCGCGACGGCCCGGTGCTTGCGGCAACCTTCAACGGCCGCCGCCGCCCCCTGACCTCGCACGCCCTGCTGCGATCGTTCTTCGGCCTGCCGCTCGTGAGCCTCAAGGTGATGGTGGCGATCCATTGGGAAGCGCTGCGGCTTTGGCTGAAGGGGGCGCGGCTCGTGCCACGACCTGATGTCGCAGGGACGCTTGGCGCCAAAACCACCTTGGCGACCGGCAAATCGCACACCTATACTACCAGTCGCTGACCGCATGCAGGGCGCGCTCGGATCTGGCGAAATGGAGCGTTGGGCGCGGCCGGCTCGCGGTCGGACAGTATCCGTTCAATTGATGGATTTTCCGATGTCGAATGCCATCTCGGTGACACCCGAGAATGTGGAGACAACACTCGCCGATCTGCCACGCATCGTCCGCCTCGCGGTTGCCTTTGGCGCCCGGCTCAGGCGCGGAACGCTCGATGTCACCCTGCCCGACGGGCGTGCGATCCGGCTGGGCGGACAGGAGCCGGGCCCGAAGGCGGCGATGCGCCTCCACAATTACAGCGTCGCCGCGCGGCTGATCAATGGCGGCGATATCGGCATCGCGGAAGGCTATCTCGCCGGCGATTGGGATACGCCGGACCTGACGCAGTTTCTCTACCTGTTCTGCGTCAACCACGATCTGATCCAGGCCATGTTGCGCGACAAGCCGCTAATGCGGTTCGTCCAGATGGTGCAGCACTGGTTCAACCGCAACACCCGCCGCCAGGCCCGGCGCAACATCCACGCCCATTACGACATCGGCAATGCGTTCTACTCGGCCTGGCTCGATCCCAGCATGACTTATTCCTCGGCCCTGTACGACGAGAGCACCACGGATCTCACGGCCGCGCAGACCAACAAATATCGCCGCCTCGCCGAGGCGCTCGACCTGAAGCCGGGCCAGAAGGTGCTCGAGATCGGCTGCGGCTGGGGCGGCTTCGCCGAATTCGCCGCCAAGACTTTTGACGCGCGCGTCGTTGGCCTCACAATCTCGACCGAGCAGCGCGACTTCGCGCGCAAACGCATCCACGAGGCGGGCCTGGCCGAGAAGGTTGAGATCCGTCTGCAGGATTATCGCGACGAGCGCGATCGCTACGACCGGATCGCGTCGATCGAGATGATCGAGGCGGTCGGCGAGCAGTTCTGGCCGCGCTATTTCGCCCAGCTGCGCGACCGGCTGCTGCCGGACGGGCTCGCTGGCATCCAGGCCATCACGATCCAGGACCGGCTTTTCCAGGGCTACCGGCGCGAGGTCGACTTCATCCAGCGCTATGTCTTTCCCGGCGGTATGCTGCCCTCGCCTGCGGTGCTGAGGTCGCTCGGGGACAAGTTCGGCGTCCCCGTCATCCGCGAGCGTATCTTCGGGCAAGATTATGCCAAGACGCTTGTCACCTGGCGAAATAATTTTCGCGCGGCATGGCCGGGCTTGGTGCCGCTCGGCTTCGACGACCGGTTCCGGCGGCTGTGGGAGTACTACCTCGCCTATTGCGAGGCCGGATTCCTCTCCGGCAATATCGACGTCCGGCAGGTCATCTTCGCAAAGCAGCAATAAGAGTTTGCGCCCTCGCCTTGCAAGGGGTCGCTTGTAAGGCCGGCGACCCTACTTTAGGGTCTCGATGACTTCACGCATCCAGCCGGTAATTGCCTGACATGACCATCAAAAATGACGTTGTCGAAGCCATCGGCAACACCCCTCTCATCAAGCTCAAGCGCGCCTCCGAACTGACCGGCTGCACCATTCTCGGCAAGGCCGAGTTCATGAATCCCGGCCAGTCGGTCAAGGATCGCGCCGGCAAGTGGATGATTCAGGAAGCCGAGAAGCGCGGCGAGCTGAAGCCGGGCGGCCTCGTGGTGGAAGCGACCGCCGGCAACACCGGCATTGGACTTGCGGTGGTCGCGAGCGCGCGCTGCTATCGCACGCTGATCGTGATTCCGGAGACGCAGAGCCAGGAGAAGAAGGATTTTCTGAAGCTCTGCGGCGCCGAGCTCCTGGAATCGCCGGCACTGCCCTATTCCAATCCGAATAACTATCAGCATGTCGGCCGCCGCCTCGCCGACGAGCTGCGCAAGACCGAGCCAAACGGCGTGCTGTTCGCCGACCAGTGGAATAACCTCGACAACGCCAAGGCGCATTACGATTCGACCGGCCCCGAGATCTGGGAGCAGACCGGCGGCAAGGTCGACGGTTTCGTCTGCTCGGTCGGCAGCGGCGGCACGCTCGCCGGCATCAGCCGATATCTGAAAGAGAAGAACAAGGATATCCGGATCGCCTGCGCCGATCCGCATGGCGCCGGAATGTTTGAATATTTCAGGACCGGCGAAGCCAAGGCAACGCCCGGCGACTCCATCACGGAAGGCATCGGGCTCGGCCGGAAAACCGCGATCGTCGAGAGCGCCAAGGTCGATGACGCCTATCTCATTCCCGATGCGGAAGCCGTCACGGTGATCTACGAACTGCTCCAGCACGAAGGCCTGTGCCTCGGCGGGTCCACCGGCATCAACATCGTGGGCGCGATGCGCCTCGCCAAGCAGCTCGGACCCGGCAAGACCATCGTCACCATTCTCTGCGATTCCGGCAGCCGCTATCAGTCGAAGCTGTTCAACGCCGACTTCATGCGCGCCAAGAACCTGCCGGTACCGGAATGGCTGGAGAAGCGCAGCAACATCAAGCTGCCGTTCGTCTAACTCCAGGCTCTCAGCTCCAGGTCGGACGCGCGCCTTGCGACACGCGCGCAATGCGTGCGTCTGATGTCGAGACCTTGCTGATTGTGCGCGCGGGCGGTTCGAAGGGATTTGTGTAAGCCTCGGTCACGGCGCTCGGCCAGAAGGTGAGCGCCAGCATCAGCGCAAGATTGACCAGCCCGCCGACCATCGTGCCCTGATACTCCCCGCCGATCGCCCAGGCCGGAAACCGGCCGGCCGCCACGTGGTCGACGATCATGAGCGCGATCCAGGCCGGGATCACGCAAACCGGATCCCAGCCGATGTCGCGGATGCGCATCGATTGCAGCGCGAAGGTCACAAGCCCGAAGAAGATCATCGCAGCAATGATGGCCCAGTTATGTGTGAGATCTTCGGGACGGACCATGCTCGGCGATGTCGTGCGCAGCACAGCCATCGCGATCGCAAAACAGATCGCCGTCATCACGATCGCCAGCGCAATCGAGGCAAGAAAGAAATGCAGGCGCCCAAGGCGGGCATTGAGGCCGAACACGAAGCCGAGCATTTGACGCACCCCCGTTTGACGCCAGATGCGCAGAAAGAGCTTTCGGACGCGTGAAGCGCCGGGGTGTCGCCAGCAGCATGGTTTTTGGCCGGCGATGGAGTTGCTTAAAATTTTACGCTTCGGCGCGGTCTGGCACCGTGCCGTGGGTAAAGCGCAGCGTGCCCACCATTCTATCCGCAATCGCCGAAGATGGTGGGCACGGCGCTAACGCGCCTTTTCCCACCCTACGGCACCGTGTACGGGGGGCATCATCGACGCACAATAATCGCGCCAGAACTGGCGATAGCCGGCCTCGACGCACCCCGCGTAGATCTCGGCATTACCGGCGGGCGAGGCGGCGAGCTGAGCCGGCAACTCGGCGCGCAGCTTCGCCAGATGAGCTGGCTGCGCTGCATATTTGCAGGCGATCGCGGCGTAGCCATGGTCGTCCTCGGCGACCCAGTCATTCAGGCCGACGGCCGTCACGATCGAGGCGCCGGCGCGCGACGAGGACGCGTTGCCGAGCTTGGCAACGACGGGAACGCCGGCATAGAGGGATTCCCAGGTGCTGATGCCGCCATTCTGCGGGAACGGATCAAGCGAAATATCGACCTGCGCGAACGCGGCCAGATGCTCGTGGCGCGGGGTCGAGCCCAGGCAGGTGATATTCTCCTCGACAATGCCCTGCGTGACGAACCGCGCGACGAGGCGCTCGCGCACTAGGGGATCGTCAAGCAGGGTGTGCTTGATGATGATCCTCGATCCCGTCACCTCCCGCATCACTTTGGACCACACGCGGATGGCGTCGTCGGAGATCTTGTTGATGCGGTTGAAGACGCCGAAGGTCACGTAGCCGTTGCGGAGCATCGGAAGCTCCGAACGTGGCACATCCAGGATCGGATCGATCGTGTTCAGGCACGGCAAATCATAGACCTTTTCGGCCAAAAGATGGCGCGCCGATTGCGGAATGAAGATGGGATCTGCAAGCACGTAGTCCATGGTCTGAAGGCCAGTGCCGGACGCATGTCCGAAGGCGGAGACCTGGATGGGGGCCGGCTTGCGTGCGAACACAGGAAGCCTGTTGCCGGTGGTATGCCCTGACACGTCGATCAGGATATCGACCTTGTCGGCCTGAATACGATCGGCGAGCTCGTCGTCCGAAAGCTGCCAGGAATCGACCCAGACGTCCGCCAGTCGCTTGAATCGGGCGGTCACCTCATCCTGTGTCGGCGAGCACGCATAGCAGACGATTTCGAATTTGGTGCGATCGTGATGGCGCAGGATCGGTAACAGCGCGAACGCCGCCGAGTGGTACCAGAACTCGGCAGAGACATAACCGACCACGATCCGCCTGTCGGGATCGAGCGGCCGGGGCGAGAGCGTCCTTTGCGGCAATCTGGCGCCGATCGCGTCCCACCAATGTTTTCTCGCGGCCTGCTGGACCGCGAAATCGGCGTCGGCGAGAAAGTCCAGAAAGAATATCTTTCGCCCGATCAAGTCCGCATCCGGCGCAATGGCCAACGCAGCGTCGAGAAGTTCGATCGCCGATGCGATCTCTCCCTGGTTTGCAAAACAGGCGCTCAGCAGAGCCATCGCGACAGCCGAGCGCGGATTTTCCTCCAGCAGTGTGGTGCAGGCCAGGATTGCCTGCGCCGTATTCCCCATGCTGAGCGATGCCATCGCCTTCCCCTGCAAGGCCACCTCGAGCTTGGGCGAAAGCGCAAGCGCCGCGTCAAAATCCGCAGCCGCCTGTTCCAACCGCGACAGCTCAAAATTGAGCCGTCCGCGGTGCGACAGGATCTTGGCCGAACCCGGCCTGATCGCGAGCGCCGTTTCGAGCGCCCCCTTCGCCTCGTCGTAGCTCTTGAGCTCAATATTGACCAGGCCTTTGCCGACGAGCGCCTCCACGTTTCGCGGCTGAAACAACAGCGCGCGCTCGAAACTCTGCCTGGCGTGGTCGAACTGGCGCAGTGCCAGTTCCGCCAAGCCGCGATTGCACAGTGCGTCGGCATAATCGGGCTTCAGCCTGATAGCGCGATCGTACAGTTCGATGGCCTGCTCGACGCGGCTCAGATGCAGCAAGGCATTACCGAGGTTGGCCAGCGCAATCGGGAAGTTCGGTTTCAGCGCGATGGCCTTTTCAAGGTACGTGCTGGCGTCCTCGTATTGTCCAAGGGCGAAATGCGCAGCGCCCAAACTCGAAAAGGCGTCTGCCGAGCGCGGGTCGACGGTCACGGCCTGCTTGAGAGCCTGCTTCGCGGCCTCGAAGTGCTGCCCCGCGAACGCGCACAATCCAAGCAGATGCAACGCGCCGAAATGCTCCGGGAGCTCATTCAGGATCTGGCAGCAGAGTGCCTCGGCCTCCGCATATCGGCCCTGGCCATAGGCCGCGTTCGCCGCGGCGATGCTGGCCTCCGCCTGCTTCTTGAATTTCTTCTGCAATCGCGCGTTCTGGAACGCGCGTGCGCCGGCGCTGCTCTGCAAGGTCACTCTCCGAAGATGGCCAACGAAGAGTCTAACTGATTCGGCCCCCTCGCCGGCCGATCGGCGCCACCTCCGGGATGTCCCGGGAATCAGCGCAAAATCTGACTCAGGAACAGTTTTGTGCGGGCATGCTGCGGGGTGGCAAAGAACTCGCTCGGGGTGTTGGCCTCGATGATCTGGCCGGCGTCCATGAAGACCACGCGGTTGGCGACTTCCTTGGCAAAGCCCATCTCGTGGGTCACGACCAGCATGGTCATGCCCTCTTCGGCCAGGTCGACCATGGTGTCGAGGACCTCCTTGACCATTTCGGGGTCGAGCGCCGAGGTCGGCTCGTCGAACAGCATCACCTTCGGGTTCATGGTCAGCGCGCGCGCGATCGCGACCCGCTGCTGCTGGCCGCCGGACATCTGGCCGGGGAATTTGTTGGCCTGGTGCGGGATCTTGACCCGCTCCAGGAACTTCATCGCGGTCGCCTCGGCATCCTTCTTGGGGATGTTGCGCACCCAGATCGGCGCCAGCGTGCAATTGTCCAGCACGGTCAGATGCGGGAACAGATTGAAACTCTGGAACACCATGCCGACTTCGCGGCGCACCGCATCGACATGCTTGAGGTTGGGCCCGAGCTCGATGCCGTCGACGACGATCTCGCCCTCCTGGAATTCCTCGAGCGCATTGATGCAACGGATCAGCGTCGATTTGCCCGACCCCGAGGGCCCGCAGATCACGATGCGCTCGCCCTTGTTGACCTCGAGGTCGATGTCGCGCAGCACGTGAAACTCGCCGTACCATTTGTTGAGGCCGGAAATGTTGACGATGGTATCTGCGGACATGGTGGCCTCGATCAGTTGCGGCGGTGGGCGTTGAGGCGGCGCTCGACGAACAGCGAGTAGCGCGACATTCCAAAGCAGAAGATGAAATAGATGATGCCGGCGAAGGCAAAGCCGGTGAACGCGGTCGACGGCGTCGACCATTTCGGATCCGAGAACGACGCCCGGAGCGAGCCCAGCAGGTCGAACAGCGCCACGATCGAGACCAGCGAGGTGTCCTTGAACAGCGAGATGAAGCTGTTGACGAGGTTCGGGATCACGTGCCGCAGCGCCTGCGGCAGCACGATCAGCGACGTCGTCTTCCACCAGGACAGCCCCAGCGCCGCCGCCGCCTCGTTCTGCCCGCGCGGGATCGCGGCGAGACCACCGCGGACGTTCTCGGCCTGGTAGGCGCCTGTGAACAGCGCAATGCCGATCAACGCGCGCACCAGGCCGTCGACGGTGAAATTGCCCGGCAGGAACAGCGGCAGCATGTAGGAGGCGAAGAACAGCACGGTGATCAGCGGCACGCCCCGCCAGAACTCGATGAAGGCGATCGAGAATATCCGGATCAGCGGGATCGAGGCACGCCGGCCGAGCGCGAGCGCAATGCCGATCGGCAGCGAGGTGACGATGCCGGTCACGGAGACCACCAGTGTCACCAGCAGGCCGCCCCACAGATTGGTGGCGACGATCGGCAGGCCGCCGTGGTCGAGCCCCATCAGCTTCACGACGATCGCGATGGCAATAAAGGTCACGATGCTCGACGCCAGAGCACGCCCGCCGCTGCGCATACCGCCGCCGAGAACGAAGACAATCAGCGAGACGACCGCAGTCGTGATGGCAAAATCGACCCAGACCGATTGCCCCGACGCCTGGATCTGGTCGCGCAGCCACGTCAGCGGGAAGATCAGCCAGTGGATCGCTATGCCGACCAGCACGATGAATTTGCCGACAACCCACAGCAGCGGCGCGATCGCCGACGTCTTGCTCAGGCTGAGCAGCACCTGCCCGGCGCTGCCGATGCTGTCGTCGAACAGTTCCAGCAGGCCGGCGGTCCAGCTCAAGCCGAAGCCGCTGATGCCGCCGCCGTGCAACAGGAAGAACGCGACGACCGGAAAGGCAAAGAAGAACAGGCTGGCGTTGAGCCCCTTGGCCGGCAGGCGCGGGATCAGCAGCGGCAGCAGCAGCGCTGCCGCCAGGATCAGCGCAAGATTGACCCGCCAGCGCTCGGCCTCCGGATAGAATCCGTAGATCAGCTGCGGCAGCTTGGCCCGGATGTAGGGCCAACAGGCGCCGACGGAAAATCCGGCGTTCTCGGCGAGGCAGGCGCCGCGGTCCTGGCCGGTCCAGACCGCATCGACCAGCAGGAACCTGACGGCCGGAATGATCGTGAACCAGAGCAGCAGGGCGCCGACAATCGTGAGCAGAATGTTGGTCGGCGAGTTGAACAGGCGGGTGCGTAGCAATCCGACAAAACCGGTGGTCTTGACCGGCGCGGGACGCTCGGAGACCAGGTCCTCGCGGACGAAGGTTGACGCGGTGATATCGGTCATGCGCCGAGACTCCGGTTCAGGCGCCAACCGTAGATGCTCATCACCCCGCTGGTGATGAGCGAGATCAGGAGGTAGACGCCCATCGTCATGGTGATGATCTCGATCGCCTGCCCGGTCTGGCTCAGCGACGTGCCGGCCCATACCGATACCAGGTCGGGATAGCCGATCGCGACCGCAAGCGAGGAATTCTTGGTGAGGTTGAGGTATTGGTTGGTCAGCGGCGGTACGATCACGCGCATCGCCTGCGGCACCACAATCAACCGCAGCGCGGTGCCGCGGCTCAGGCCCAGCGAGGCACCCGCCTCCATCTGCCCCTTGTGGACGGACTGGATTCCGGCGCGCACGATTTCTGCAATGAAGGCCGCGGTATAGGTCGACAGCGCCAGCGTCAGCGCCACGAACTCCGGAATGACCCGCGAGCCGCCGGCGAAATTGAACCCCTTGAGCTGCGGCAGCTCGACGGTGAAGGGCAGACCGAACACCAGCATGGTGACGAGCGGCAGCCCGATGACGAGACCCAGCACAAAGGGCCAGATTCGGATCATCTGCCCGCGCTGGAACAGCGCCCGCCGCGCATAGATGCGCAACGCCAGCGCCGCGACGATGCCGAACGCCAGCGCCGCCAGGAACGGCTCCAGACCGGCCAGGCCGATCGGCTGCGGAATCACGAGTCCGCGATTGCTGACGAAGGCGATGCCGAACAGCGAGATGCTCTGCCGCGGATTGGGCAGTGCCGCGAGCACCGCCAGGTACCAGAACAGGATCTGGAACAGCAGCGGCAGGTTGCGGATGAGTTCGACATAGATCTCGCCGACGCGCGACACCAGCCAGTTCGGCGACAGCCGGCACAACGCAACGATGAAGCCGATCACTGTGGCGAACACGATGCCTACCACGGAGACGACGAGCGTGTTCAAGAGCCCGACCACGAACACCCGCAGGAACGTGTCGGAGCCGGTATAGGAGATCAGGGTCTGATTGACGTCGAAGCCGGCGTTGTTCTTGAGGAAGCCGAATCCGGCGGCAATGTGCTGGTTTTCGAGGTTGGCGCGGGCATTCGAGATGATCTCGTAGGCGATCCAGCCCAGTACCGCCGCGAAGGCAAGCTGGACGGCGACGCCGTTCCAGCCTGCCTTGCCACCCAGGAGGCGCCTGATCTTCAGCGCGATCTGGAGTGGCGGTTTACGAGCTTCGGTGCTCATTGCCGTTCGCGGGCGGATCAGCGGATCGGCGGCGCGTACTGAAGACCACCCTTGTTCCAGAGATTGTTGAGACCGCGGTTGATCGCGAGCGGCGAGCCGGCGCCAACGTTACGGTCAAACATCTCGCCGTAATTGCCGACGGCCTTGACGATCCGGACCACCCAGTCCTTGGTCACGCCGAGCTGTTCGCCGAAATTGCCGTCGGTGCCGAGGACGCGTTTCATCTCCGGATTTTCCATCTTGGCCTTCTCGTCGACGTTCTTCGAGGTGATGCCGAGCTCTTCGGCGGTGATCATCGCATAGAGCGTCCATTTCACGAGGTCGAACCACTGATCGTCGCCGTGGCGCACCATCGGGCCCAGTGGCTCCTTCGAGATGATCTCGGGAAGAACCATATGGTCGTTGGGATTGGCGAGCTTCAGGCGGTTGGCGTAGAGGCCCGACTGGTCGGTGGTGAAGACGTCGCAGCGCCCGGCCTCATAGGCCTTGACGGTTTCGTCGTTGGTACCGAACGCGATCACCTCGTACTTCATGTTGTTGGCCTTGAAGTAGTCGGCGAGGTTCTGCTCGGTGGTGGTGCCGGTCTGCACGCAGACCGAGGCGCTGTTCAGTTCCAGCGCCGAATTTACCTTGAGCGACTTCTTCACCATGAAGCCCTGCCCGTCATAATAGGTCACGCCGGTGAAGTTGGCGCCGAGCGAGGTGTCGCGCGAGATGGTCCAGGTGGTGTTGCGCGAGAGCAGGTCGATCTCGCCGGACTGCAGCGCGGTAAACCGGTCCTTGGCCGAGGTCGGCACGAATTTGACTTTGGTCGGATCGTTGAAGATCGCGGCCGCGAGGGCGCGGCAGACGTCGACGTCGAGGCCGGTCCAGTTGCCCTTGTCGTCGGGCGAGGAGAAGCCCGGCAGGCCCTGGCTGACGCCGCAGGACAGCATGCCCCGGTCCTTCACGGTCTTGAGCGTTTGCGCGTCGGCGGCCTGGGCAGAGAGGCCGGCGGCGAGAGCAAGAGAGAGAGCCAGGGTTACGCGTTTCATGGGCTTTAAGCCTTTCAAGGTCATCTCAAGGTCAGGAATGTTGTCTCAGGATCGTCTCTGCCAGGGACTATCCCTGCAAGAGTCATGCTGGAAACCTTGCCGAACACCCGCCCATCCCGAGAGGCCAAACCTTAATCCCCGCCGCAGGCGCCCGCCGCTATGGCTGTGACGCAAGGTCCGGTCAGACGATGGATCGAAGGTCGCGGCAGGCCCCTCAACATGCGGCGACTGAATAGCACCTCCGCATCACAGAACGACTGGCGAGCCGGGTCAAGGGGTTGACGGGACTCTTCTGTGTTCTGTTATTAACGTCTACGGCCTCCGGCCGGCCCGCTTGCGCGATCCGCGCCCGGCGGAAACGCTGTTTTGAAAGCAGACGCATGGATTCCTCGCACCCCGCCCAGCAGCATGCCGAGACCCGGCTGGTCACCTCCGGCCGCGACACCAAGGCGCAGAAGGGGTTCGTCAATCCACCCGTGTTCCACGGCTCGACCGTGCTCTATCCGACCGCCGAGGACCTGCACGCCCATCGCGGTGAGTTCACCTATGGCCGTCACGGCAGCCCGACCACCCGGGCGTTCCAGGACACGCTGATGGCGCTGGAGGGGCCGCAATGCGCCGGCGTCGGCATCGTTCCGTCGGGGCTGTCAGCAATATCGACCACGCTGCTCGCGGTCTTGAAGACCGGCGACCACATTCTGGTCTGCGACAACGTCTATCGTCCCACGCGCAATTTCTGCAACGGCATGCTCGCCCGCCTTGGCATCGAGACCAGCTATTTCGATCCGCTGATCGGCGCCGGCATCGAGAAGCTGTTCAAGCCCAACACCCGTGCGGTACTGGTCGAGGCGCCGGGCTCGCAATCGTTCGAGATGCCTGACATCCGCGCCATCGCGGAGGTCGCGCATGCGCGCGACGCGCTCGTCATCGACGACAACACCTGGGCCACGCCGCTCTATCACCGCTCGCTCGAACAGGGCGTCGACGTCAGCATGCAGGCGGCCACCAAATATATCGGCGGGCATTCCGACATCATGTTCGGCACGATCTCGGCCAACGCCAAGGCCTGGCCGCAGATTAACGAAGGCATCCGCCTGCTCGGCGTTTGCGCCGGCCCCGACGACGTCTTCCTCGCGCTGCGTGGCCTGCGCACGCTGTCGGTGCGGCTAGCGCAGCATCATCGCTCCGGCCTCGACATGGCGCACTGGCTTGCTGGCCGGCCCGAGGTCGCGCGCGTTCTGCATCCGGGGCTCGAGACCGATCCGGGCCACGCCATCTGGAAGCGCGACTTCACCGGCGCTTCGGGCCTGTTCAGCATCGTGCTGAATCCGGCGCCGCAAAAGGCGGTCGACACCATGCTCAACACGCTCAAACTGTTCGGCATGGGTTTTTCCTGGGGCGGCTTCGAGAGCCTCGCGATTCCCTTCGACTGCAACGACTATCGCACGGCGACGAAGTGGGCGCCCGGCGGCCCGACGCTTCGACTTCACATCGGTCTCGAGAGCACCGATGACCTCAAGGCCGACCTTGATCGCGGTTTCGCTGCCCTCAAATCGGCAATGTGAGCCTCCTCACAAGGCATCTCGCCGCGGGAACGAGCAACTCGCACGGACGTTAACGCCGACGCGCCAACAAAGGGTTTGATCCGCTGGCGTTTGGCGCTAGCCTTATCCCCTCGACTCTCATCCGGACACGGAGCATGGGAACGTTGGTTCTGCTCGATCTGATGGGCGGCGTAGCGCTGCTGCTGTGGGGCCTGCATATGGTCCAGAGCGGCATCCTGCGCGCCTTTGGCCCCGACCTGCGACGCCTGCTCGGCAAGGCACTCGGCAACCGCTTCAGCGCCTTTGGAGCAGGCCTGGGCCTCACCGCCCTGCTTCAGAGCAGCACGGCGACCGCACTCCTCACCAGCTCGTTCGCCGCCGAGGGTCTGCTCAGCCTCGTCGCCGCGCTCGCCATCATGCTGGGCGCCAATGTCGGCACGACGCTGATCGTGCAGGCACTGTCGTTCAATATCGCAGCAGTAGCTCCCGTACTGTTCGTCCTCGGCCTCGTCGCCTTCCGCTCCGGCCCGCGCTCGCGGATCAAGGATGTCGGCCGGCTTTTCATCGGCCTCGGTTTGATGCTGCTGTCGCTGCATATCCTGCTCGACACGCTGGCGCCGGCGGAGAACGCGCCCGGTGTGCGCGTCGTGATGTCGGCGATCACAGGCGATCCTATCCTGTGCATCATCGTCGCCGCTCTCATCACCTGGGCGGTGCATTCGAGCGTCGCCAGCGTACTGCTGATCATGTCGCTGGCCTATTCGCAGTTCATCACGCCCGATGCGGCGCTGGCGTTGGTGCTCGGGGCCAATCTCGGCAGCGCCATCAATCCTGTGTTCGAGGGCGCAAAACGCGACGATCCCGCGAGCTATCGCCTGCCGGTCGGCAATCTCGTCAATCGCGTCGTCGGCATTACGCTGGTGCTGCCGTTCCTGGGCACGATCGCAAGCCACATGCACGCCTGGCAGCCCGATCTCGCCAGGATGATTGCGGCGTTCCACATCGCCTTCAACGTCGGCACGGCCGTCATCTTCATCGGCCTGCTCGACACCATGTCGCGGCTGCTGACGAAGCTCCTGCCGGATCGTGTGCAGGAAACGGACCCGGCCCGGCCGCGCTATCTCGACGAGACCGCGCTGGAGAGCCCCGCGCTCGCGCTCGCGGACGCCGCCCGCGAGACGCTGCGCATGGGCGACCTGGTCGAGGTCATGCTGCGCAAGGTGATGGCCGCGATGATGACCGGCGACCGCTCGCTGGTCGACCAGGTCTCGAAGACGGACAACATCGTCGACAGTCTCGACGAGGCCATCAAGCTCTACGTCACCAAGCTGACCCGCGGCAGCCTCGACGAGAGTGAGGGAAGGCGCGCGATGGAGATCATCTCCTTCGCCATCAATCTCGAGCATATCGGCGACATCATCGACAAGAATCTGAGCGAGCTCGCCACCAAGAAGATCAAGCGCCGCTTCCAGTTCTCGGCCGAAGGCGCAGACGAGCTCGCCGCCTTCCACAAGCGCACGATGGACTCGTTGCGGATCGCCTTCGGCGTGTTCATGTCGGGCGATGCCAACGAGGCCCGCAAGCTGCTGGTGGAAAAGACCGCGCTGAAGAACACCGAGCTTGCTGCCGTGGAGCGCCATCTCGACCGCCTGCGCGAGGGCCGCCCGGAAACCATCGAGACCACGTCGCTGCATCTGGACGTGCTGCGCGATCTGCGCCGTATCCACTCGCATATCTGCTCGGTCGCCTATCCCGTGCTGGATGCGGCAGGCCAACCCTACCGCCGGACCGAGGCGGAGACAGCTGCCCTGCCTGCCTCGGGTGCCACGGCGCTCCCGCGCTAGGGCCAGGGTCAGGTTGGTCGCGCGCGCGGCCTCACTTGCGTGATGGCAACGCCGGAGATCGCGAGCAGCCCGCCGACGATCAGCTTTGGCGTCATCTGCTCGCCGAGGAACAACACGCTCGAGATCAGCGCAAACACCGGCAGCAGCAGGCCGAACGGCGCGACGCGCCCCATCGAGCACCGCCCGATCAGCCAGAACCACAGGCTGAACCCGACAATGCCGCCGATAAAGATCGTGTAAGCGAGCGCCAGCCAGCCGCGTCCATCCGCCGTGGCGAGGCTCGCCATTTGTCCATATTCGAGCAGCAGCGACATCACCAAGACCTGGGGCACCGTGAGCAGCGACGACCAGCCCATCAGCATCAGGGGATCAAAAGGGCCGTAGCGTTTTGTGAGGACGTTGGACACGGCGAACGCGAAAGCGGCTCCGATCACAAGCAGCAGCGGCAACGCGTTTCCTGAAAGTCCGGTTCCCGCTGCGAGCACGACCACGCCGGCGAAGGCCAGCACCACGCCGGCAGATGTGATGAGAGACGGCCTCTCCGCGAGCAGCGGCCAGGCCAGCAGCACCGTGAAGGGCGTGGCGAGTTGATAGGCGACGGCTGACATGCTGCCCGAACCGAGCCCGAGGCCGACATAGAACAGCCCGAAATTCAGTCCGCCGAGAAAGAGCGAGATCGCTGCGATCGGGCCGAGCTGTTGACGCGTCGGCCTTGCGACGAACGGAACCAGCAGTAGCGCGATGACCAGGAAACGCAGTGCGAGGAAGAACAGCGGCGGAAACTCGCTCACGCCGACCTTGATCGCGACAAATTGGTAGCCCCAGAGCAGCGGGACGGCGACCGCACAGATGATCTGAATAGCAGGCATGGCGTAGATCCTTTCAGGATCGATCGGTCCAGATATTGGCGCGGCCATGAGTGGAGACGTCCATGGGATTGCTATCTGACGAAGCGGTCGAGCAGAGCGTCGGCGGTGGCTTGCGTCGTGGCCCGGGCCGGCGCCGTCTTGCCGGTCACGCGCAGTCCCTCGACGAAACAGACGAGAATTCGAGCCGCGCTCAGAGGCTCGACACCATAGGCCAGTTGGCCCGCCGCCTTCGCGCGGGAGAGTGCGTCCGCCACCCTGCCCTCCATCGCTTTGAAAAAGCCCGCGACGCGACGGCCAACCTCGGCATCCTGGCCCGCCAGCTCCATGGCCGTGGCCACCAGCAAGCAGCCGCGGCGACCATTGGTCCCGCTGGTGCGCACGACGTAACCGGCAAGGTAAGTCCGCAGGCCGTCAATCGGATCCTTGCGCGGGTCGAACTCGAACTCCATCCGCGTCAGCGCATCGGCAATGTAGCGATCGAGCGCGCGCAGGAAGAGCGAATGCTTGTCGCCGAAGGCGGCGTAAAGGCTGCCGCGCGAGAGTTTTGTTGCCCGCAGCAGATCCGGCAGCGCCGTGCCGTGATAGCCGTGCGACCAGAACACATCCATCGCACGCTCGACCGCGGCCTCGACGTCGAAGCCTCGGGGCCGGCCACGGGGCAATTGCACAGGGGGTTGGTGGCGCATGTCGATATATGAACCAATCGGTCTTGAAATAGCAAGAGCCGTTTGGGATCATTTAAGACGGTTTTGGGAGGAGTTCGCGGCCTAGTCCGGGATCAGCGATTCAGCGTCTTCGTCCGGCCGCGGTTCTTGATGATCAGCATGATGTTGCGGACATAGATGATCGTTGCCAGCGCCTGTCCGAGGATGATGACGGGCTCGCGCTTCACGACGCCGTAGACCAGCGTCATCAGTCCGCCGCCCATCGAGCAAAACCAGAACGCCATCGGCACCACGCTGTTGCCAGCGCGTTCGCTCGCGATCCACTGCACCAGGAAGCGCGCGGTGAAGAACAATTGCGCGACCAGGCCGAAGGCGAGCCAGAAATCGAACTTGGCTACGAAGACGTCGTAGAAATAGTTGCTCAGCGCCTCGCCATATTGGATGATCATGCCTTCACCTCAGTCACTTCTGGCGTCGGCCTCTTGCGGCGGATCAGCCACCACACACCGGCGAGATCCATAATCCCGATCCACAGCCGGTCGAAGAAGCCGTAATTGGACACGCCGGAATGGCGCGGCCGGTCGATCACGTCGACATAGGCAATGTCAAAACCTTCACGGCGAACCAGCGCCGGCAGGAAGCGATGCAGCCCGTCGAAATAGGGCATGGTCAGGAAGACCTCGCGCCGGAACGCCTTCAGCCCGCAGCCGGTGTCGCGCGTGCCGTCCTGCAGGATCGCGTTACGGACCTTGTTGGCCACCCGCGACTGGAATTTCTTGAAGCCGGTGTCCTTGCGCCCGACGCGCTGTCCCGCGGCGAGCCCGACGTTCGCGCCCTTCTCAACCGCCGCGATCAGGTCCGGCAGGAAGGCAGGATTGTTCTGGCCGTCGCCATCGAGCGTCGCCACGATCGCGCCGCGGGCCGCGCGCACGCCGCTGCGCACCGCCGCCGACTGGCCGCCCGATTTGGCATGCCGCAACTGCCGCAGATTGTCCCGCTGCGCCATGATCGCCGCGAGCCGCTCGCCGGTCGCATCGGTCGAGCCATCGTTGACATAGATGATCTCATAGGCCCAGCGGCCATCGAGCGCGGCCGTGATCTCCGCGATCAGGGGCGCAATGTTGTCGGCTTCGTTGCGCACGGGGACGACGATGGAAACCGAAGGCTGGGACGACGACAAAATCGAAGCTCGTGGTTGGAATTGGCCTGCAACCTGGGGGAACCGGCAGCCCCGGGAAGCAGCCGCTTTTATGGGGCAGATGCCCCGCGGGCAACCCTTTTGAGGCGCCCGGGAAGCGGTCCCGGCAGCGGCACGATGGTGCCGTCGGCCCGGATGGCAAAAGCGAGCCGGCGCGCCGCAAACCAGTAGCGGACGGCCATGGCGCCGACCATGCCGACCAGCGCACCGGCCGTGACGTCACTCGGATGGTGCGCGAGCAGCACCAGGCGCGTCAGCACGATCACGATTGCGTAAGTGAACATAAACACACGCAGGCGCGGCCAGAGCGCCGAAACCGCAAAGGCCAAAGCGAACGCCGTCACCGCATGCCCCGACGGCAGGCTGGCATAAGCCCCCGAGCCCTCGAACGGTATGAAGTTGAACGGATCGGCCTTGCCGCCGACGAACGGACGCCCGCGGCCAATGAGATATTTCAGGATCTCGGTGACGAACACCGACAGCGCAACAGACAGAAACAGATATTGCAGCCGCGTGCCGAGGCCGAGCAGCAGCGCGCGGCGTGTGCCGTGCATCGCGGCCGCAACGAGCGCCACGACGATGAGCGCGACACCCAGCACTGAGAGCACATTCTCGTCCTTGCCGAAATCGGTGAGGATGCGGATCGGCCAGAGCGCCGGCGCGCCACGCACGGGCATCAGCTGGATCTCAGTCCGATCGAACGCGACCATCAGGACGATAATCAGGGCGGCACCCGCTGCACTGAGCCACAGCGAATGCCGCGCCAGTTTTCGCGCAGCCGCGTCGCGGCGCGAATGCGAGGGCGTGCGCACGAGCTGTGCCAGCGCGCGTCCCGCGACCCCGAACAGCTGCACGGGATACCCCGCGCGCGGCGCGATGTTGGTCGAGGCCGACATCTTACTCGGTGCCTTCCGAGCGGAAGATCGAGATCGAGATCGCGCGTCCCTGCGAGAAATTATAGCCGTCGATGCGCGTGCCGACCTTGTAGCGCAACCCGATCGCCTCGGCACGCTGCACGAAGCTGCGCTCCGAGCGCTGCTCTATCAGCGCAAACCGGCAGCTTCCCTGCCTGAGGAAATCGGCGGCTCCCGATCCGTCGGTCAGCAGCGTCTGGGTGCCCGTCAGGAAGACAAGGCTCGGCTCGTGATAGCCGGCCGCCGCCGCCTTCGGTCCGACGCAGGTCACGTTGCGCAGCGCGCGCGCGACCTCGATGCTCGGAAACAGCGGCGTCAGCGACGGCAGCACGATGCCGTAGACCACCACGCCCAGCATCAGCGCCGCGACCAGCGCGTTGAGCACCGAGCGCTCGGCGTGGTTGTTGTCGTAGAGCCACCAGGCGAACAGGCCAAAGATCAGCGAGGCCGCGATGAACGGCCAGGCCACGAAGGCCGGCTGCCGCGTCAGCATGACGGCGCCGACGACCGCGATGATCGAGCCGCCTGCGGGGATCGCGAACCACCAGGCCGAGCCGCGCGCCAGCCAGGAGCGCGACAGCACGTTCCGCTCCAGCGCGCCGGCGGTGAGGATCGCAATCGCGGGATAGAGCGGCAGCACGTAATGCGGCAGCTTGGTCAGCACCGCCTCGAACACGATCCAGGACGGGATCAGCCAGGCCAGCAGGAACTGCGCGCCGGGCTCGCGCCGCGCCCGCCACACCGCAGGTGCCGCCATCGCCGCGAGCGGCGCGCCCGGCCAGAAGGTGATCCAGAACAGCACCAGGTACAGTCCGGGCGGCGCGCCGTGGGATTCCTGTGCGCCGATCTTGCTCAGCATGTCGCCGCCGACGGAATCGGCGAAGAAGGCATCGCCCGCGCGCAAGAAGATCGCGACGAACCAGGGCAGCACCAGCACCAGCATCCACATCAGGCCCCAGACCGGCCGCAGCTTCCACAGCCAGGAGGAATCGCGATCCTGGATCGCGAGCGCAACGATCGTCAGGCCTGCGAACATCAGGATCAGCGGGCCCTTGATCAGGATGCCGACGGCGAGCGCGGTCCAGAAGATCGCGGGCCAGCTCCAGGGCGGATGGGTTTCGTCCTCGGCGCGCTGCCAGGACAGATAGGCGCGTGCCATCGCGCCCATCGCAGCGACCACGCAGAACAGCAGCATCGCGTCGGTCTTGGCGAGCCGCGCCTCGACGCCGAGCAGCACGGAGGAGCACATCAGGAGCCCGGCAAGCACCGCGGCGCGCCGCGTGACGAAGCCAAGCGCCGCCCAATAGGTCATGAGCACGGCGCCGATCGCCCCCAACAGCGACGGCAGCCGGTAGACCCAGATCCGGAGTTCGGCCTTCGGCAGCTTCAGCGCAGTCGCGGCTTCGACCGCGGCGGATTGCAACCAGTAGATGCCTACCGGTTTCTTGTAACGCACGTCCTCCTGGAAGCGGATGTCGACATAGTCGCCGCTCTCGACCATCTGCTTGGTGGCCTGTGCAAAGCGCGCCTCGTCGCGGTCGACAGGCGGAATGGTGAAGAAGCCGGGCAGGAACAGCAGCAGCGCGCACAACACGAGGAAGGCCACAGCGCGGGCGTGGCTGGCGGTGACAAAGTCGAGCATCAGCACGAGCCGGCTGCCCGGATTCACGGGCGTTTTCGGCTCTCGGGGCGCTCCAAAACGAGGCGTTGGGTAGGTCTCGGCCATTGGTTCCGCTTACGCTGAAACCGCCATCGCCACAACCGCTTAAGCCCACAGTCATTGAATTCGAATGACAACTGTGTCCGCGGCGCCAGTGGCGTCGATCACGGTCAGCCGTGCAAAGCCCGGGCCGGGCGGATTGATCAAGCGCTGACGCCGCCCATCGATCTCGCCGAGCGCGGTACCATTGACCATGACAGTCATCGGCAGCACCCCGCCGGCGACCTTGACGGGCATGGCGGCAGCCTCAGCCCCGCCCGAGCGATCCACGTCGATCCGGGACCCGTTGAGCGGGAACTGGATGTGGAGCGCCTGCTCGCCTCCGGTCCGGATCAGTTCCCCGACGGGGCGGAACCGCTTCAGCGGCAACGGCAACTTCGCGTTGTTGGCGACCAGGGTGCCCTTCGGCGGCTTCGGCAGCGGGGTCAATGTCTTGCCGGTCCGCGCGAAGGCATCGAACAGGATGGGCGCCGCGGCGACGCGGCCGATCAGGCCGGGAACCGGCGCGCCATCGGGCCGGCCGACCCAGACGCCGATGGTCATGCGGCCGTCGAAGCCGACCGACCAGGCGTCGCGATAGCCGTAGGAGGTGCCGGTCTTGAAGGCGATACGGTTGTGGGCGGCATTCTCCGGCGGCGGGGTTCCCAGCAGCACATTGCCGACCTGCCAGGCCGCGACGGGGTCCAGCAGCCGCAGCGGCTCGCGGTCGTCCTGCGCGGCCATGATCTCGCGCAGCGGCTTGGTGGTGCCGAGCCGGGCGAAGCCCGCATAGAGCTGGGCAAGGTCCTGGAGCGTCACGCCGACGCCGCCGAGGCCCATGGCGAGTCCCGGTGCCTCGTCCTTCGGCAGAATGAGATTGCCGCCGGCCTGCCGCAGCCGCGAGGCCAGCCGGCTCGCGCCGACGCGGTCGAGCAGCACGATCGCCGGCACGTTCAGCGACAGCTGCAGCGCCTTCTTCACCGGCACCGTACCCTGGAATGTCATGTCGAAATTTTCCGGCGCGTAGGAGCCGAAGCGGACCGGGCGATCGTCGATCAGACTGTCGGGATGAACAAAACCGTCCTCAAAGGCGAGGCCATAGATGAAGGGCTTCAGCGTCGAGCCCGGCGAGCGGATGGCGCGGGTCATGTCGACCTGCCCTGCCCGGCTCTCGTCGAAATAATCGGCCGAGCCGACACGCGCGAGCACGTCGCCGCTGTCATTGTCGACCACGATGATGCCGACGGAGATGTTCGGCCCCAGCGCAATCGCGCGGTCGCGCGCCAAGGGCTCCAGCACCTTCTGAAGATTGGAATCCAGCGTCAGCTTGATGACCGGCGCGTCCTTGACCGTCGCCAGCGCGCTGTCGGACGCGTGCGGCGCCAAAATCGGCATCGGCTTGCGCAGCTTCGGCACGGGCACGGCCTTGGCCTGCCTGGCGTCGTCGATGCTGACTACATGCTCCTCGACCATGCGGTCGAGCACGCGGTCGCGGGCGATACGCGCCGCTTCGGGATAGCGGTCGAGCCTGCGCGTCTCCGGCGATTGCGGCAGCGCGACCAGCAACGCGGCTTCCGCCAGCGACAGCCGCTTCGGCTCCTTGCCTAGATAGGCGATGGAGGCGGCGCGGATGCCTTCGAGATTGCCGCCGTACGGCGCGAGCGCGAGATAGAGGTCGAGGATCTCGTCCTTGCTCAGCCTCCGTTCCAGCTCGATCGCGCGCACGATCTGGTGCAGTTTTGCGTAGAGCGAACGCTGTCGCCGCGGCTCCATCAGGCGGGCAAGCTGCATCGAGATGGTCGAGCCGCCGGACACGATGTGGCCACGCGTGGTGAGCTGTACCGCGGCGCGGCCCAGCGCCAGCGGGTCGATGCCGTCATGAGCGTAGAAGCGCTGGTCTTCATAGGCGAACAGCAGCTTGAGATAGGTCGGATCGACATTGGCCTTGGCATCGACCGGCAGCCGCCAACGTCCGTCCGCCATTGCATAGGCGCGCAGCAGTTTTCCATTGCGATCGACGACGGTGGTGGAGACGCGGCGCGCCTCGTCGAGCGGCAGCGGACCGAGGGAATAGACCCAGCCGACGAAACCGATAATGGCGAGGATGAACGCGAGCGCGAGGACAGAGAGGGCACGCATGACACCGCGTCGCCCTGCTTCGTAGCCGCTCTTGCCTGCCTCGTTCATCTCACCAATCACTTCGCCGCCCGCACCTCGACACTACCCGTACCCGTGCGGCCGTAACGCGAGGGGTTGTACATGTCCTCGACATAGGCCTGCGGCAGCACATATTTGCCGGGCGAGACGACACGCACGACATAGGCGACGGTGAAGACCGCCTTGGAGTCCGAGGCGCGATCCACGGCCGCCGTGAAGCGGTCGTCACGGAACTCGGTATCTTCAGGCTCCTGGCCGTCTTCGATCCACTCCAGCGTGCCGCTATCGCCCGATGACACCAGCTTCGGGTTGTCGATCTCAAGCCCCGCCGGCAGATAGTCGGACACCATGATGTGGCCGTACTCCGGCTTGGCCTCGGTGATCTTCAACACCACCGCGAAGCGATCGTTCTGCTTGACCTTGCTGATATCCGCCGGCTTGCCGTCGAGCGTGAAGTAATTGCGCTCGATCTTGAAGCCGTTGGACGCAGCCGGCTCTGGCGTCACCGGCGAGCCCGACACCGAGATCACCGCCTGTACCGGCGCATCGCCGGTGTTGGTGATCTTCAGCGGCTTGCCGCTCAGCGTATCCGCCTTGTAGCTGCGATAGAGCGCGGTCTTGACCGGTTGCCCATCGACCTCCATCGAGAGGTTTTCCTTGGCCAGTGCGCGGGCCGCCAGCACCAGCCATGCATTCTCCTGCGTGGAGGTGTAGGGCGTGAGCCCGCGTGCAGTCTCGACCCGCAAGACCGCCTGCGTCAGCGTCGCCTTCGGCGCGTTGCCTTCGCTGGCGAGCGAGACGAGAGCAGCGGCATCGCGCAGCTGCGAGCCGTAGTCGGTGCGGCCGAATTCCAGCACCGGCTTTGGCGCGAGGCTGTCGAGGGCTGCGCCATAGACCCGCTCCGCGCGGTTGCGATCGCCGACCAGCGCCAGCGCCGCCGCGAGCTGAGACTTGGCAATAGGTGTCGCCAGATTGTTCAGCTTGGTATCGGCGAGATAACGGAGATCGCCGATCGGAGCAGCGCCATTGCGGGCGAGCACGTAGAGGCCGTAGGCGAGATCGCGGCCGCCATCCTTCTCCGGCTCGTTGCCGTTGACGACGGAGTTGCGGATACGATCCAGCGCGTTCTTGAACAGCACGTCCGGCACCACAAAGCCCTTTTCACGGGCGCGGGTGAGGAAGTCCGTGACGTACGCATCGAGCCAGGCATCGTCGCCGCCCGCCGACCACAGGCCGAACGAGCCATTGGATCCCTGACGGGCCAGGAGCCGCTCGATGGCGTCGCGGATGCGGCTATCGACCTCGGTGTCCATGGCGAGATGGGCCCCGGCCGCGAGATCGTTGACGTAGAGCAGCGGCATCGCCCGGCTCGTGATCTGCTCCGAGCAGCCATAGGGGTAACGATCGAGCGCCTTGAGGATCGTCGCCGCATCGAGCGCCGTCGACAGGCTCGCCGAGACCGAGACGCTGCCGGTGCCCGGCACGAGGTCGGAGAACATGTCCGAGGTCAGCGTCAGGCTCTCGCCCTTCGCCAGCGTCCGGATCGAGCGCCGTGCCAGCACCTGGGTTGCCGCCTTAACGTCGAGCACATAGTGCCGCGCGAGCGCCAAGCCGTTCGGGCCCGTGATGTCGACGTCGAGCGTCGCCGGCCCCGCCGCAGTCGCGTCGATCGCCAGCGAGAACGAATTGCGCTGCTTGGCGGCGAGCTTGACGGTGGTCGCGGGATTGCCGGTCATCTTCACCGGTCCGCCAGTCTTGACGTTGATGACGTAGTCGCCGGCCTGACCCTCGACATTGTCGATCTCGAGATTGACCGTGCCGTGGTCGCCATTGAGCAGGAAGCGCGGCAGGGTCGTGGTCAGCACCACGGGATCGCGGATCACGACGTCGGTGTTGGCACGGCCGAGCTTGGTCGCGGTCCACGCCACCGCCATCACGCGCGCGGTGCCAGCAAACTCCGGAATGTCGAAACTGACTTCCGCGCTGCCGTCGGCGCCGACGGTGACGATGCCCGAATAGAGCGCCAGCGGCTTCTGCGCGGGCGGCGAGCCCTGGAGCTCAGCCGCGCCGACGTCGCCGCCTGATTTGATCTGGCCGCGCGTGCCCGACATGCCGTCAATCAGTTGCCCATAGATATCGCGGATCTCCGCGCTCAGGCGACGCTGGCCGAGATAATAATCATCCGGCGCCGGCGGCTTGTAATTGGTGAGGTTGAGAATGCCGACATCGACGGCGGCGATCACGACCTTGGCGTCCTCGCCCGGATTGAGCCCGTCGAGCTTGACCGGGATCTTCAACGTCGCATTCGGCCGGATCAGCGCAGGCGGCGTCAGCTTCACCTGGAGCGTCCGCGTCTGCTTGTCGATGCCGAACCATTTCAGGCCGATGGCGCGGCCCGGCATGCGCTGGGCTGCCGCATCGAGCGGACGTCGCAGCGTCGCCACCACATAGGCGCCGGTGCCCCAGTCCTTGCCGACCGGAAGTTTTACCTGCGCGGTGCCTTCCTTGACGTCGATGGTCTGCGTCGTCAGCAGGCGGTCGCCGAGCACGTTGACGGTGAGCTTGCCGGCGGAGCGGACATTGACCGAGACGGTCATGATATCGCCGGAAGAATATTGCGGCTTGTCGATCGAGGTCTCCAGCAGGTCCGGCGTGTCGGCGCTGCCGTCGGAATACCAGCCGACATCGAACTGCACCGAGGTTACCGGGCCATCGGCATCGTTCGACTTCACGTCGAGCCGGTAGCGGCCGGGCTGGGGGTTAAGCGAAACGCGCGACGGCTTGTCGGCAGCGATCGTGACGTCGCCGTCAGAGACGCGCGAGGTCGACTTGACCGGCTCGTACTCCCAGTAATTGTTCTGGCGATACCATTGGTAGCGCGACTCCATCTTCAGGAGCTCGTAGCGCAGGCCGTCGCGCGGCAAGGTCTTGCCCTCGGGCGAGACGAACACGATGTCGAACTCGGCCTTGTCGCCCTCCGCGACGTTCTTGTCGCCGAACAGCGGCTTGATGCCGATCAGGGCGGTCGCGGGCGCGACCGGGAGCACGAGCTTGCGCTCGACGGCGCGGCCGCCGGTCTCGACCATGCGGACGAAGATCTGCGCCTCCTGCGGTCGCGTCGAGGCTGGCTGCTTCTCCAGCGTCACCGGGAAGGTCGCAACGCCATTGGCGTCGGCCTCGGGCAGGCTCTCGAGCGGGGTGCGCTCGTTCGAGGTGGTTTGCTCGTCATCGACGCCAAACTGGTAGCCGGCAAAGCCCGGCCGCTCGGTCGCGGGCGCGATCAGCATGTCACCTTCGAGCTGGAGGCCCGATGCGGGCGCGCCATAGAGGAAATGACCGTCGGCCTTAAGCTCCACAGGAGCGTTAGCTTTGATCAGCTTGTCCTTGGCGGACAAGTCGAATTCGATCCGGTCTGGAACGTAGTCCTCGACCATGAAGGTGGTCTCGCCGACCGAAGACCCCTTCGGATCAGTGAAGGCGCGGACCCGCCAAGTGCCGGTCGGAACGGCCGAGTTCAGCGGCACCGACAGCGAGCGACCGCCGGCGCCCTGATCGGACAACACGGCGCGGCGGTACTCGACGCCGTCGGGGCGCTCGATCACCAGGGTCAACGGACCACCGGTGACGGCATTGCCCTGCCCGTCACGCAACAGCGCGGTGAGGTAGACGGTCTCACTCGAGCGATAGACGCCACGCTCCGCATAGACGAAGGCGTCGGCACCCACCGGTGCCACGCGGCCCGCGACGCCGCGGTCGGACAGATCAAAGGCAGACGTCTTGAGGCTGAGGAAGGCGTAGTCGGCCTTCTCGCTTGTGACCGTCAGCATCGCCGGCGACAGGCCACCCTCGCCGCGCGCCAGCCCCGCCTCGAACAGTACGTGGCCGGCATCGTCGGTCTTGCGTGTCGCCAAAATCTCGTTGTTGCGCGCGACCAGCCGCACCTCCGCTTTGCTTACCGGGTCGGTCGAGGCCAGCGAATTGATAAACACATGGATGCCGTCATTGCCGGAATAGGCCGCGACGCCGAGGTCGGAGACGATGAACCATTGGGTGGCGAGCTGGGAGTCGTCGTCGCTGCCCGGCCCCTTGGCCGCCGCCGTCATCACATAGACGCCGGGCTGGAGCTCGCCCAGCGCTTGATCGACCGGAAATGCGGTGATGACGTCCTGGTTCAGTGTCATCGCGGTGGCGAGCTCGCCGGACCAGACCTTCACACCGCGCTGGTCGCCGAGATCGCTGAGCTGGTATTTCGACAGCGTCTTCTGGAAGTCGCTGTCGACCACCGTGTTGATCAGATTGCGGTCGCCAATTCGGAACACGTTGACGGTAACCGCCGGCGTGTTGACGCTGACCACGGGAATGCCGCGCTGGCCGGTCCGCGGCAGCACATAGGCGCGGCTGGTGAAGCGCACGAACGGCTTGCGGTCGCGCACATAGATGTTGAACTCGGCCGATTTCGGCAGGCCTTCCTTGACGGTCGACGGCAGGCCGGCGCGCAAATTGATGTTGTAGCGCTCGCCGTGCTTCAGCCCGTCGACGCACAGCTGCTTGCCCTCGGCCGACAGTGCCGGCTTGTCCTGGCCGGCAAGCGCAAGGAACGGCGCGAAGTCGGTGCGCTTGGCGAGCTCTTCCGAGAACTGGAAGCAGGCGCGCGGGCTCGCCGAATCCGAGTCCACGGTATAGTCGAGCAGCCGGAAGCCGTGCTCGTCGCGCAGCTTCTCATAGTTTCCACGAACGTCGGCGACCTCGCGCATGTCGAGCGACAGCCGCAGCGTATCCAGCGCCGGCCGCCACAGCTTGCGTTCGGAGAGCGACTTGCCGAGCACGGCGAGCGCATCCGCCTCCTCGCCCGGATTGCCGGCGCGCTGATAGGCGATGTAGGCAGCGGTCGAGGCGCGCTCCAGCAGGAAGGTCTGCTCACTCGAGCTCTTCGGCGTGATCTGGAAGATGACTTTTGCGAGCCGCAGCCAGTTGCCGGCATCCTCAGGCGTGACGGCGGCGATCTGGCCGAGCACCGAGAGCCCGGTGCGGTAGTCGTTCCGCCTGAAAGCGGCGTCCGCGTCCGTACGCAAGGTCGCCCCGGTCTTAGCGACCGGCCCGGCCTCGCTCTTGATCTGCGCCTCCAGCTTGATGGCGGAATCGGCGAGATCGTCGCGCTTGAACGCTTTGTCCGCGGCTTGCGCGGCGCAAAGCCCAAACGCCAGCGTTGCGCAGATGGTGACGGCGCGAACCAGACCGATCATGAAGGGACTCCCGGAAATCGCGGACGAACGCCGCGGCGGCGCTAAACTGCGCGGAAAGGGTGACAGACTCAAGGCGATGGAACCAAAGGTGCAAAACGTCGCATTCGCCATAGCAAGGCACGCCCAGAGGAGACCGATCGCGTTATCGCCGCGCACGCCGTCCTGAGGCGCAGCAATATCGGACCAGTCGTCCGGCAGCCGTGTCCCGGAAGCTGGTCAGCGCCCCCGGCGATGTGATCCATCGTCCAGTACGCTGCCGCTCAACCCGGCACCCTGACACTCCGCCGTTCCGCTTTGTCGCGGCTCAGACGAAAACGGTTCGGTTCAGGCTTGGCGAAAGGCCAGATTTTTCATATTGGCATGTTATATGAACGGCCGGCCCCCAAAACGGGACGGCCCAGGACGGTCCCGTAGCTCAACTGGATAGAGCATCAGATTTCTACTCTGAGGGTTGCAGGTTCGATTCCTGCCGGGATCGCCAGCCTCAGTCTTGTCGACCGGCGCCAGCGTTCATGATTAACGCGCCACCATCCCCCCATTTCAAATCTGTCGTCTTTCACGAACGCGTGGGTAACCTTGCCCCCGGTCTTTGAACCGTGCGAACGCGCCCTATCTATCCGCGGCGGGCGAACTTCGCCCGGTTGAGGACTGTCGATGCCGCGAGCCGAATTGACGAGAATGGGAATCGCCTGTGCGGTGGCGATCGTTGCAATGTCGCTTCTGGCGCTCGACGCAGTCGTGGACGTCAACTCCAGCGCGATCACAAAACGGATCGAGATGGCGCAGGCATCCATTGCGGATGCTGCCATAAGCCAGCATCAGTTCGCCTCCGCCGTTCAGGCCTGGGCGCGTCGAGGCCACCAGAAGCAGTCGTCGGCGATCGAGTGATCTAACTCAGGCCCTGAGTGGTCCGTCATTCCGTTTGTTCACGGTCCGACTCCGCTCCGTTCCCAAAGCACGAATCGCGACCGCAAATAGCTGCGTCGCGCATGTCTTAACGGCGCGTTTCATCCACTCGAATCAGTCAAGCATTCAGGGTAACGACCAACGGCCTCAAGCGATACGCATCGATTGCGGCGTTCGACAGCAGCAGCCTGCGCCGCTCGCCACGCAGCATCATGCGATCGATCCTGTTCAGGATGAAGCGGGCCGAAGCCTTGTGCTCTCCCGTGAGCAGACCGGATTGATCGAGATATTTCCAGGCGATCTCGAAAGACTGCGCACGCAATTCGGGGTCTGTCATAGGCGGCCAACGTTGACCGAAAACAGACGTTCCAATTCCGGGATCCAGTGAGTGCAGACAAGCGGCCGCACGACAAAAATGCAGAAGCGTCGTGGAACGAGATCACAACCGGCAAGTTGTCTGCGATGAAATAGAGTGGTGCCGACCTGCCAGCCCCGGTCGGCTTTGAAGGGCCCCGTGCTTGTCCCCCCGAGCACGGGGCTTTCTCATGACCGGTGCCAAGACCCGAACCGGGCGGTCGTGCCTTTCAGACGAAAATCAGCCCCTTCGCTCGTCGTCGCGCCGATCGCGGGCGAGCTGATGCCAGGCCAGTGCCAGTTCGATGAGTCGCTGCCGGTCGGGGCCTTCGGACGCCGCGGCGAGCTTCATCGCTGCCTCGGCTTCATGCTGTGGATCGTACTTGGTACACATGCGGCCAAGTTTAGCCAGCCGATCTAGACAAGTGCGTGGCAATTTCGTCCGTATAATTGCGGTGGACAAAAGTCGCATCGGCCTGCGCGCTTCCGCACGATGTTACCGCGCCAAAGAAGCGCGAAGACCGGCGCGAAATCCGAGCGCGCCGGTCTTCGTATTTTCCTCATTCTGCGAGCGAACGACCTCAGCGGCCCGTTGCACCGGGGGCCGGTTGCGACGCGCTCCGTCCGCTCGGCAACAGCGTGTTGCCTGACGGATTGATCGTCGTATTCATCCCGCCGGTGGCACCTGTTGCGCCGCCCGTCCCTGTCCCGGTCGTGGTTCCGCTTGTGCCGGATGACACGCCGCTCGAAGTCCCGACGCCGCCCGTGGAGGCGCCTGCCGATGCGCCGGCGCCGGCTGAGCTGCCGGTGCCTTGCGCGAACGCCGCCGTCGACGAGATGGCCAATGCCAGCCCCAAGGTGATCGCGGCAAATTTCATGAAACACTCCTTCTGACCGTTTGCTGACAGAGGGAGTAAACGCCTGGCCGGACGATTGTTCTGAACGCCGTGCGCACAAACCGGTGAGGTCTCTTTCAATCTGGCGGATCTGTGAATTGCATCACAGCCGAGTTCCGGCGCGTTCGCTAAACAGCGTCTTACGCGCCGCAAGAACGCGACACAGGAAGGATGGCTGTTCGCCTCATGACACAAAAAGCCGAAGCCGCAGCACGGGCTCACGCATCGTCGCGCAAGACCGACTCGTTCGGTCTCGCCCTTCTCGCCGCCATCGTCCTGGTAATGACCGCCTGGATCGGCGGCCTGATCTGGGCCGCGATGTCGTTCCTGACCTGGCTCGTCTCCTGAGCGCAACGCGATCGCGCGCGCTAGAAAAGGAAGTGCACCAGTTGCACCGCCTTGACCCCTCCGCAAACGATCATGGCCCATAGCGCCAGGCTGATCTGGATCGCATCCAGCATGTTCCTATCCCCGCGACTCACGTCTCCGTTTTTCTTTGATCAAGCCGCGTTGCGGCAGGGAGTGCCAGAGAAAAATTGGAATAGTTATTGTGCATCGCCGCAACGTCCACACAGGAGCAATCGCAAATGAGGCGGGCACCGGGCCCGCATCATTCATGTTGGATTGCGCTTTGTGAAATTCAGTAACAGGCGCGCGGATCGGCCTGCACATACTGGCCGCTCGGATAGCGATAATAGCAATTGCCCTGAGCGAAATAGTAACCGGGGCGCGAAGCGGCGGTGGCGCCGGCGATTGCACCGGTCGCGCCGCCGATCACGGCGCCTGCGGCCGCACCCGTGGCGTTACCGGAAATCAGGCCGCCAAGCACGCCGCCGACGATCGCACCACCGAGCGCGCTCGCGCCGGGATCGGCGGGCGGCGGTGGAGGCGGCGGAGGTTCATAGGCGACCGGGGGGCCCGGCGGCGCGTAGGCCACCGGCACATCGTCGATATAGTCTTCGGAGATGTAGGCGGGCGGGCCATCCATCCGCTGCGGATAATAGTACCAGACGCCGCCGACATCCCACCACCAGCCGGGCCGGCCGTTATGGACCTCGTGGCGCCAGCGTCCGCCGTCCCAGGCAAGGTTGCCGCGATAGGCGTGTCCGCCCCAGTCGCGCGCCGGCGCGGGGCCACGTGCCATGTAGCGACCGGGTCCCGGCGGCGGGCCACCGGCATTACGCGGTCCGGGACCATGCGGGCCGGGAGGCCCGGGGTGTCCTGCCTGCTGCGGCGGAGGACCCTTGCGCATGTTCTGATTGGCCGGGGGTGGGCTACCGACGCCCTGCCCCGGCGGCTGGCCGGCGCCCTTCGGTGGCGCTGCATCCTGCGCTTGCGCGGACACTACCAGCAACGCCATGGTCGAAACCATGGAAATAATGATCTTCATGCGGCTGGACGCACTCATGCGTGCTTACCCCTCAACGTTCGCAATTACCGTGGTCCACGCGCGATAGACGATTCGGATCGCGCCTGGGTGATGCCGACGGACATAACTGACCTGTCAAACTGACCCGACCAGTCCGCTATGTCCCGTTACAAATGATTAAGATCACGGCAATTTTTCGTCCGGACCCGTTGCGAGACGTGTCTAGCGGGTCGGCTCGATCACGTTGCAATTGCTGCGCCCGGACATCAGGCAATCCTGCAGCTTGCTGGCCGCGGTGAGGTCGCGGGCGAGCCACAGGCCGACACCGAGAATGACGGCAGCGATGATCAGCCCCGCGATTGCACCGCGACGGCTGTCGCCCGATTGTGGCTTTGCCGGCGCGGTGGGCTCCTTGGTGGTATCTGGCTTGGAGTCAGGCTCGGACATTTGGACCCTATCGCTCGGTGGGGCCCTTTATCACCTCTGCGACGTCGCGTCACATCCCGCTCAGCGCCTCGCCGCTCAGCCCCTGGTCGGCCTCAACGCCTCCTTGCGCGAGGTCTCGGCGGCCGGGATGGCCTGCTGCGCGCGCGGCGCGCAGCTCGTCAGGATGAACGCGGTCTGGGTGCACTCCCAGGCGGCCCCCAGAACCGTGCTCTCGATGGGTTGCGGGCGGCCGGCCAACAGCACCGCGCCTGCGACCGCCACTGCCGCAACTGTGATTGCAAGGGCTTTCAGGCTCAGCCGGAAATAGATCATGCCCGTGCTCCGTCTCGCATTGGGCGGACGCTAGGCGCCGCCGCTGGGTGCCCTTTATGAAGGGCATCACAATTCGGCAGTTTTTCCGGGCTACGAAGGATCGACTGGATAAGTGATTTTCGTTGACCTGATCGGCTGCGATTATGGGTGGCGTTGCGGCGCGCGTGGATGTAAACGCATTTGCGTCGCGTGGTGCCTGCTATGCCCAGCCGACGTACCAACAGTTACCGATGTAGGATTGAAAGCGAGGAAGGCAAGGCCCGTGAGTGGATTTAGGGAACCCGGGTTTTCAGACCGGCAAAAGGCGGCGCAGGACGCACGCAAGAATCTTTTGAACAAATTCAAATCGCAGCCGGGGCCTGATGATCCCGCGGTGCTAGCGAAGCGTGCCGAGCGCGAGGCCCTCGCGACCAAGCGCGCCGAGGCAAAGGCTGCGCGCGAGGCGGAAAAAGCCGAACAAAAGCGCCGCGACGAAGAGGCTGCGGTGCTCGAAGCTGCGCGGATCGCCCGCGAAGCAGAAGAAACGGCCGCAAAGGCGGCTGAAGCCGAGGCTGAGCAAAAGGCCAGGCGCGACGCCCGCTACGCCGCCCGCAAGGCCAAGCGCAAGTAACGTTCGCAAGTAGCGTTCATAAGTAACGTTGAATTGAAATTGAACTGAGGCACGCCTCAGTTCACACGCGGCCCCATGACGGTCTTACCGGGCACGCGCCAAAACGCGCCCCGATGTCAGGCCACCAAACCGGAATCGCCAAACGCCGGGCTCGCCTCATCGAGGCGTCCCGGCATGATGGTGCGAGATCAGTTCTTCTTCATCATCCCGTCGTCTTTCTTCATCCCATCCTTCGACATCGTGTCCTTCTTCATGCCGTCGTCCTTGGACATGGTGTCTTTCTTCATGCCGTCCTTGGACATCGTGTCTTTCTTCATCATGCCGTCGTCCTTGCCCATCTTGTCCTGGGCGAAAGCGGCCGGCGACAGCGCAAGGCCAAGCGAGAGAACGGCAGCCGAGACGCCGAGCACGATGCGGGTGCGAATGGTCATGAGAAATAATCCCTTCGAGATTGTGTTTGTCAGCGACTTGTGCCGCTACACAATCTCGACGGATCGACGCGCATGCTTGTTACGCGACGTTGCGATTTTTTCTCGTGCCGTTTGGCGGCCCCGGCGACTGTTGCCCGAGGCACAGCGTTAACGACGGGAACAGTGCAGCCTGGCGTGTGCAGTGCAGCAATGCCAACACTTGCCGCGGCATTCGGTCTCGAACTATCAGATGAGAGAAGTTCGGGTAAAAGACCGGCTAGGATGGGCCTCCGCGCCGGTCCCATGACCCGACCAGATCACGTCAAACAATAACCGTTCAAAGAACCGTCCAAGGGGATACTCCATGTTCACGCGTCGAAACCTGATCGCGACCGCCGTCGCCGCCCCCGCCATTCTCCGCTTCGGCATTGGCACCGCGCATGCCGCGACCACGCTGAAGATCTCGCATCAATTCCCCGGCGGCACCATCGACAAGGGCGATTTCCGCGACCGGCTCTGTCGCATGTTCGCCGCCGAAGTCAGTAAGCGCAGCAACGGCGACATCGCGGCCGAGATCTATCCGAACTCCTCGCTGATCAAGACCAACGCGCAGTTCTCCGCGATGCGCAAGGGCGCGCTCGACATCTCGCTGTATCCGATGCCCTATGCCGGCGGCGAATTGCCCGAGACCAATATCGGCCTGATGCCCGGCCTGGTCACCACCTACGACCAGGGCATGCGCTGGAAGAAGGAGCCGGTCGGCAAGGCGTTGACCGACTTCCTCGCCGACAAGGGCATCATTCTCCTGAGCTGGGTATGGCAGGCCGGCGGCGTCGCCAGCCGCTCCAAGGCGATCGTGTCGCCGGAAGACGCCAAGGGCATGAAGGTGCGCGGCGGCTCGCGCGAGATGGACATGGTGCTGCAGACCGCCGGCGCCTCGGTGCTGTCGGTGCCCTCGAACGAAATCTACGCGGCGATGCAGACCGGCGCCTGCGATGCCGGCATCACCTCCTCCACCAGCCTGATCTCGTTCCGTCTCGAAGAGGTCGCGAAGTCGCTGACCTCGGGCGCGGGCGCGTCCTACTGGTTCATGCTCGAGCCGCTGATGATGTCGAAGGCGATCTTCGACAAGCTGCCGAAGAACCAGCAGGACATCCTGGTCGCCGTCGGTCAAGAACTCGAAGCCTTCGGCCGCAAGGGTGCGCAGGACGACGACATCGAGGTCGCCAAGGTCTACGAGAAGGCCGGCGCAAAGGTCTCCGCACTCGATGCCGCGACGGTCGGCAAGTGGCGCGACATTGCCCGCGACACCGCGTGGAAGGACTACGGCGCCAAGACCGCGACCGCCGCGAACCTGCTCAAGCTCGCCTCCGACGTCGCTGCATGAGCCACGGTCCGCTTCCGGATCGTGACGACACGGCGAATGCTGCTGCAAGGACCGGCCTTGCGGCAGCACTCGATCGCGGCCTCGCCATCCTCAATCGCATCATCGTCGTGTTCGCCGCGCTGGCGCTGGTCGCAGCCTGCGCCATCTTAAGCTACAGCGTGCTGAGCCGCGCTTTGTTCAAGGCCGCCAATTACTGGCAGGACGAGGCCGCCGTGTTCCTGCTGGTCGGCGCCACCTTCATGACGGCGGCCTATGTGCAGCAGAATCGCGGCCATATCGGCATCGAGGCCTTCGTCGGCCTGCTGTCACCACTGGCGAACCGGATCCGGCTCTGGATCGTCGACGCCGTGACGTTCCTGTTCTGCACCTTCTTCGCCTGGAAATCGTGGACGCTGGCGCATGAGGCTTACGTCGACGGCCAGGTCTCGAACTCGATGTGGTCGCCGCCGCTCGCGATTCCCTATTCACTGATGGCGTTTGGCATGAGCCTGCTCTGTGTCCAGATCTTCGTGCAGCTGGCGCTGCCGTTCGCGGGAGCCAAGCGTCCATGAGCGTTTTCGGTATCGGTATCGCTTATGGGGTTGCGACGCTGCTCGTGATGTTTTCGGGCATGCCGATTGCGTTCGCGCTGGGCGCGGTCGCGGTCGTGTTCATGGGCGTCTACATGCCCGCGGCATCGCTGGATACGGTGACGCAGAATGTCTACGAGGAGATGGCCTCGATCACGCTGCTGTCGATCCCGCTCTTCATCCTGAAGGGCGCGGCGATCGGCAAATCGCGTGCCGGGCAGGATCTCTATTCGGCGCTGCACGCCTGGCTGCACCGTGTGCCCGGCGGCCTCGGCGTTGCCAACGTGTTCGCCTGCGCGCTGTTTGCGGCGATGGCGGGCTCCTCGCCCGCGACCTGCTCGGCGATCGGCTCGGCCGGCATCCCCGAGATGCGCAAGCGCGGCTATTCCGGCGGCTTCGCGGCAGGCATCATCGCCGCCGGCGGCACGCTCGGCATTCTGCTGCCGCCCTCGATCACCATGATCCTGTTCGCGGTCGCCGCGGAGAAGTCGCTGGGACGGCTATTCCTCGCCGGCATCGGCCCCGGCCTGCTGCTGGTCTCGCTGTTCGGTGGCTATGCCGTGATCCACTTCCGCCAGGAATATGCCGCGGCCGAGGCTGCCTACAAGAACGGCGGCCCGGAAGCGGCCATCCTCGCCCGTGACGAATATACGCTCGCCGAACGCTTCAGCGTGCTGCCGCGCGTGCTCCCGTTCGTGCTGCTGCTCACCGGCGTCATGGCCGCGCTCTATGGCGGCTATGCCACGCCGTCGGAGACCGCCGGCCTTGGCGGCCTGCTGGCGCTGGCGCTGATCGCCGCGATCTACGGCGTGTGGCGGCCGAGCGACCTCGGCCCGATCATGAAGTCGACGATTCGGGAATCGACCATGCTGATGATGATCATCGGCATGTCGCTGCTCTATTCCTACGTGATGAGCTATCTCCACATCTCGCAATCGGCGGCCGAATCCGTCGTCGCGATGCATCTGCCGCGCTGGGGGCTGCTGTTTGCGATCCTCGTCATGGTGGTGGTGCTCGGCTTCTTCCTGCCGCCGGTCTCGATCATTCTCATGACCGCGCCGATCATCCTGCCGCCGTTACGTGCGGCCAATTTCGACATCATCTGGTTCGGCGTGGTCATGACCATCGTGATGGAGATGGGACTGATCCATCCACCTGTGGGCCTCAACATCTTCGTCATCCGCAACGTGGCGCCGGACATTCCGCTGAGCGAAGTGATCTGGGGCACGCTGCCGTTTGTGCTCTTGATGATGGGCGCCGTACTGCTGCTCTGTCTCGTGCCGGGAATCTCGACCGCGCTGCCGGACCTGGTGATGGGGCCGGACGGGAGCAGGTAGAGGCTCTCGCAATGACGGAGAATTAGACTGCCCGCTTCTTCTTCGCATTAAGCGCCGAGGCCACACGGCTCACGGGCGGCTTGCCTAACACGCTACTCATCTCGTTCGTCACCGCCAGCAGCTTCTCCATATCGATCCCGGTCTTCACGCCCATGCCCTCAAGCATGTAGACGACATCCTCCGTCGCGACATTGCCGGTCGCGCCCGGCGCATAGGGACAGCCGCCCAATCCCCCAGCGGCGGCATCGATCACACGGACGCCCTGCTCCAGGCCGGCATAGAGATTGGCCAGCGCCTGGCCGTAGGTGTCGTGGAAATGCATCGCGAGCCTGGCTGCAGGAATGTTGGCGGCCACCGCGCGCAACATCTGCTTGGCCTTGTCAGGTGTGCCGACGCCGATGGTATCGCCGAGCGAGATCTCGTAGCATCCGAGCTCCCACAGCGTGCCCGCAAGATCGGCAACCGCCTTCGGCTTGATCTCGCCGTCAAAGGGACAGCCAAGCACGCAGGAGATATAGCCGCGCACCTTCACACCATCGGCCTTGGCGCGCGCCAGCACCGGCTTGAAGCGCTCGATGGACTCCGCGACCGTGCAGTTGATGTTGGCGCGCGAAAAGCCCTCGGAGGCCGCCGCGAACACGGAGACCACCTGCGCCCCTGCGGAACGCGCGGCTTCGTACCCCTTCTCATTCGGTACCAGCACGTGGAATTCGGCGTCCTTCACGTGAGCAATACCGCGCAGCACGGCATCCGAGCTCGCCATCTGCGGGATCGCCTTGGGCGAGACAAAGGCACCAACCTCGACTGTATTCAGGCCGGCGGCAACCAGCGCCTCGATGAAGGCGATGCGGGCCTCGGCGCTGACGGCCGTCTTCTCGTTCTGGAGACCGTCACGCGGCCCCATCTCGATGATGCGGACGGGATCGCTCATGTCACTCCCCGGAAGCCTCGACCACGGCGAGCTCGACGCCTTCCTGGACGATATCGCCGACCTTGCACTTGATGGATTTCAGCACGCCGGCATAGGGCGCGCGCAGCGTCTGCTCCATCTTCATCACTTCCAGCGTCAGGATCGGCGCGCCCTTCTCGAGCTTGGCGCCCTCCTCGGCCAGCACGGCAACCACCGTGCCCGGCAAGGGCGCCGCGATCTTGTCCGCGCCGGCCTGCTCCTCGGTCTCGCCGCCGAACGGATCGACCCAGTGCAGGTCGAAGCGGCCGTTGCGCGTGCGCAGGTACAGCTCATGGCCGTCGATCACGGCCGCGACGGAGGATTTCACACCGTCGAGCGTCAGGTCGAAGCCGCCATCCTTCGGCGCAACCGTGAACGCCAGCTCGCGCTCGCCGATCGCCAGCGTCGATGGCCCGCTGCCATAGTTCAGAATGATCTTCTGCTCGGGCCCGTGGCCGACGCGGAGAGCAAAGCTGCGCTGGCGGCGGCCGACCGGCATCCAGCCGAAGGTCTGCCAAGGTGAATTCAAAGGCGAATTCAAAGGCGAATTCGCGCCCCCTTGCGATGCCTGTCGCTCCTCATTGACGATCGCGGCGACTGCGGCACAGAACTCGAGCTCACCGGGCGCGGGCGCTCCCGAGGTCAGGGCCGCCAGCTCACGCTCGATAAAGCCCGTATCGATCGCATTCGCCCGCACCTTCTGGTGCGTGATCAGGGCCGAGAGGAACGGGATGTTGGTGACTATGCCGCGGACGTCGGAGTCCTCCAGCCCGCGATTGAGCCGGTCGATCGCAACATCGCGCGTCGGCGCCCAGGCGATCATTTTGGCCAGCATGGCGTCGTAATACGGCGAGACCGTATCGCCCTCGCGATAACCGGCGTCGATGCGCAAGCCGCCGGTCTCCGCAGGCAGCCGCCAGGTCGAGATCTTGCCGACTGACGGCATGAAATTCTTGGTCGGGTTCTCGGCATAGACACGCGCTTCAACAGCGTGGCCGTTGAGCTTGATCTCGTCCTGCTTCAGCGGCAGCGCCTCGCCGAAGGCGACGCCCAGCTGCCACTCCACGAGGTCGATCCCGGTGATCAGCTCGGTCACGGGATGCTCGACCTGCAGACGCGTGTTCATCTCGATGAAGAACACGTCCTTGCCGTCGGAGACGAACTCGATGGTACCCGCGCCCACGTAATTCACCGCGCCCGCCGCTTTTCGCGCGGCGGCACAGACGGTCTCGCGCTGGGCGGCATTGAGCGTCGGCGACGGCGCCTCCTCGATCACCTTCTGGTGGCGGCGCTGCAAGGTGCATTCGCGCTCGAACAGCGACAGCAGATTGCCGTGGCTGTCGCCGATGATCTGCACCTCGATATGGCGGGGATTGTCGACGTATTTTTCGATCAGCATGCGATCGTCGCCAAACGCGGCCTTGGCCTCGCGCTTGGCGCTGACGATCGCCGGCGCAAGTTCGGCCGCCGAGCGGACGATGCGCATGCCGCGACCGCCGCCACCGGCGGAGGCCTTCACCAGGATCGGAAAGCCGACCTTCTCAGCCGCCTTTGCCAGCGTGGCATCATCCTGCGCCTCACCGTGATAGCCGGGCACCAACGGCACGCCGGCCTTCTCCATCAGCGCTTTCGAGCCGGATTTCGAGCCCATCGCGGTCATCATGCCGGCGGTCGGGCCGACGAAGACGAGGCCGGCATCGAGGCAGGCCTGCGCGAACTCGGCATTTTCCGACAGGAATCCGTAGCCGGGATGCACGGCCTCGGCGCCAGTCTTTCGTGCGGCCTCGATCAGCCGCTCGACATTGAGATAGCTGTCGCGGGCACGTGCGGGCCCGAGCAGCACGGCTTCGTCGGCGAGCGCGACATGCATCGCGTCGTGGTCGGCCTCGGAATAGACCGCGACGGTGCGCAGACCCATGGCGCGCGCGGTACGGATGACGCGGCAGGCGATTTCGCCGCGGTTGGCAACCAGGAGCGTGCGAAAACGGCGGTAGAGTTTTGTACGGTCCATCGCATCACATCCTGAACAGGCCGAATTTCGTCGGCTCGATCGGCGCATTCGACGCCGCCGAGAGGCCGAGGCCGAGCACGAGGCGCGTGTCGGCGGGGTCGATCACGCCGTCGTCCCACAGACGCGCGGTCGCGTAATACGGATGGCCCTGGCTCTCATATTGCGCGCGGATGGGCTCACGGAATTTATCTTCCGCCTCCTTCGACCAGCTATCGCCCTTGGCCTCGATGTTGTCGCGCCGGACCTGGCTCAGCACCATCGAGGCCTGCTCGCCGCCCATCACCGAAATGCGCGCATTCGGCCACATCCAGAGGAAGCGCGGTGAGTAGGCGCGGCCGCACATGCCGTAATTGCCGGCGCCGTAGGAGCCGCCGATCACCACGGTGAATTTCGGCACCGACGCCGTCGCAACCGCCGTCACCAGCTTGGCGCCGTCGCGCGCGATGCCGCCGGCTTCGTATTTCTTGCCGACCATGAAGCCGGTGATGTTCTGCAGGAACACCAGCGGAATGCCGCGCTGGCAGCACAGCTCGATGAAATGCGCCCCCTTCAGCGAGCTCTCGCTGAACAAAATGCCGTTGTTGGCGATGATGCCGACCGGATAGCCCCAGATATGGGCGAAGCCGCACACCAGCGTCGTACCGTAGAGTTTCTTGAATTCGTCGAACTCGGAGCCGTCAACCACGCGCGCAATGATGTCGCGCACATCGAACGGTTTGCGGCCGTCGACCGGCACCACGCCGTAAATCTCTTCCGCCGCGAACAGCGGATCGCGCGGCGGATGCATGTTGAGGTTCGGCCTTGCAGACGGCTTCAGCGTGCCGACGATGCGGCGGGCGATGCCGATCGCGTGCGCATCGTTCTGGGCGTAGTGATCGGTCACGCCCGACTGGCGCGAATGCACGTCGGCGCCGCCGAGTTCTTCCGCGGTCACGACCTCGCCGGTCGCGGCCTTCACCAGCGGCGGGCCGCCGAGGAAGATGGTGCCTTGATTGCGCACAATGATGCTCTCGTCCGACATCGCCGGCACGTAGGCGCCGCCGGCCGTGCACGAGCCCATCACGATCGCGATCTGCGGGATGCCTTGAGAGGACATCTGCGCCTGGTTGTAGAAGATGCGGCCGAAATGGCGCTCGTCCGGAAAGATCTCGTCCTGCAGCGGCAGGAAGGCGCCGCCGGAATCGACCATGTAGACGCAGGGCATATTGTTCTGCCGCGCGATGTCCTGCGCTCGCAGATGCTTCTTCACTGTCATGGGATAGTAGGTGCCGCCCTTGATGGTGGCGTCGTTGGCGACGATCACGCATTCACGGCCCGAGATGCGCCCGACGCCGGTGACGATGCTCGCCGAATGCACATCGCCGCCATAGAGGCCGTAGGCCGCGAGCGGCGACAGTTCCAGGAACGATGTCCCGGGATCGACCAGCAGATCGACGCGCTCGCGCGCCAGCATCTTGCCGCGCGAGGTGTGGCGGTTGCGCGAGGTCTCGCCGCCACCGCCGGCGACCTGGCTGAGTTTTTCGCGCAGATCAGCAACGAGACCGCGCATGGCCTCGGTGTTGCGGACGAAATCTGAGGACGAAGGATCGATACTGGAATGGAGCGGCATGTGGTCCCGCGTTTCTTGTGACGTGATTGCGTGGAAGGTTTAAGCGGTTTCCGCCATCAGCTCACGGCCGATCAGCATGCGGCGCACTTCGGACGTGCCGGCGCCGATCTCGTACAGCTTGGCATCGCGCCAGAGCCGGCCGACCGGAAACTCGGATGTGTAGCCGACGCCGCCCAGCGCCTGGATCGCCTCACCCGCCATCCATGTCGCCTTCTCGGCGGAATAAAGGATTGCAGCCGCGGCGTCCTTGCGCAAGCTGCGCGCGTGGTTGGCGCGATCGCAGGCCTTTCCCACGGCGTAGACATAGGCGCGTGTGGCCTGCCAGGTCGAATACATGTCGGCGAGCTTGCCCTGCATCAGCTGGAAATCACCGATCGGCTGGCCGAATTGCTTGCGTTCATGCATGTAGGGCACGACAGAATCCATGCAGGCCGCCATGATGCCGAGCGGGCCGCCGGAGAGCACCGCGCGCTCATAGTCGAGGCCGGACATCAGCACCTTGGTGCCCTCGCCCACCTTGCCGAGCACGTTCTCCTCCGGCACCTCGCAGTCGTCGAAGAACAGCGGATAGGTATTGGAGCCGCGCATGCCGAGCTTGTCGAGATGCTGGCCGTGGGTGAAACCCTTGAAGCCTTTCTCGATCAGGAAGGCGGTCATGCCGCGCGGGCCGGCGTCCGGATCCGTCTTGGCGTAGACGACCAGCACGTCGGCATCGCCGCCATTGGTGATCCACATCTTGGAGCCGTTGAGCACATAGCGGTCGCCGCGCTTGTCGGCGCGGAGCTTCATCGAGACGACGTCGGAGCCGGCGCCGGGCTCGGACATCGCGAGCGCGCCGACGAACTCACCGGAGATCAGCTTCGGCAGATAGCGCTGGCGCTGCGCGTCATTGCCGTTGCGGCGGATCTGGTTGACGCAGAGGTTGGAGTGCGCGCCGTAGGACAGCCCGACCGCGGCCGAGCCGCGCGAAATCTCCTCCATGGCGACGACATGGGCGAGATAGCCCATGTTGGAGCCGCCATATTGCTCCGGCGCGGTCATGCCGAGCAGGCCGAGGTCGCCAAAGCGCTTCCAGAGATCGGCCGGGAACAGGTTTGCTTTTTCGACCTCGGCAGCGCGCGGGGCGACCTCTGCTTCCACAAAGGCGCGCACGGTGTCGCGCAGCATGCCGATGTCCTCGCCCAGATCGAAATCGATGCTCGGGATGTTCAAGGCGATTCCTCCGTATTCTTATCGGCCCCGAACCTACTCCCGCGCGGGCGCCGTGGCGGTCGAAAAGGTTGCATTTTCCGCCAAGTTTGGCGAGGATTTTCCCAGGGATTTTCGATGACCTTTCAGGCCGCAACCGCCACGCCCCGTCGCGCCATGACGCCCGCCGCCTTCGTCCGCGGTGTGGTCGCGGCCTATGCCCGCTACGGGCGGGATCCGGCCGAGGCCTTGAGCAAGGGGCAGGTTCTGCCCGACCTTGTCGGATCGACCGACGGACGGGTCACGGCGGCGCAGTTCGAGGCGCTGGCGGGCCACGCCATGCGCGAGCTCGACGACGAGGCGCTCGGCTGGTTTTCTCGAAAGCTGCCTTGGGGCACTTACGGCATGCTGTGTCGTGCCTCCATCACCGCACCCACCCTCGAGGTCGCGCTGAAACGCTGGTGCCGGCATCATCGCCTGCTGACAGAAGACGTGCTGTTCGAGCTTGCGGTCAGCGGCGAGACCGCGACCATTTCCATTCGCGAGCAGCGCGACCTCGGACCCCTGCGCGAATTCTGCCTCGTCACCCTGCTCCGCTATGTGCTCGGCTTCTCCTGTTGGGCGGTGGATTCCGCGATCGCGCTCCGCGCCGCCGAGTTTCCCTATGCCGAGCCCGGGCACGTCTCGGTCTATCCGACCATCTTCTGCAAACAATTCCGCTTCGATGCAGACGGTGCTCGCATCGTCTTCGACAAACATTATCTCTCGCTGCCGCTAACGCGTAACGCCGCCGACCTCGACAGCATGCTCAAGGGCGCGCTGCGGCTGACCGTGCTGCCCTATCGCCGCGATCGCTTGCTGGTCGAGCGTGTCAGGCGCGTGCTGCGCGAGGGGCGCGGACGTATCCTCGGCGCCGAGGATGTCGCAAGCGAGCTCGCGCTCTCCACCCGCACCATGCATCGTCGCCTGCGCGAGGAAGCCACCTCGCTGCGCGACCTCAAGGAGGAAGCAAAGCTCGAGCTTGCCAAGCAGGAGCTGATGCGCGGCCGCACCCCGATCAAGCGGATCGCGGAGATTGCTGGCTTCCGCAACGAAAAGAGTTTTTCGCGGGCTTTTCGCAGCTGGACCGGCGCCTCGCCGCGCGAATTTCGCGGCCGGTATCGCTGAAGGGAGCGATTGCCGCCCTATCCTGCCGGCGCCGCAGCCGCGATCTCCTGCACCGGCAGCGGCACGTCCTTGGCCACGCCCAGCACCGGAAAGCTACGTACGTTCTTCACGTTCGGCATGGCGGCAAAATGCAGCAGTTGCTGGCGCATGCTCTCGACGCTCGGCGCGACGCACTTCAGCAGATAGTCGGTGTCGCCCGAAATGCGCCAGCATTGCTGGATGCGCGGGATCGCGGCGATCGATCCCTCGAACGCCTCCAGCACCGGCTGGGCCTGGCTGCCGAGCTGGATCGAGACGAACGACACCACCTCATAGCCGAGCAGCCGCTCGTCGATGACGGCGCGCACCGCGCGGATCACGCCGCGGCTGAACAGCGATTTGAGCCGCCGCAGGCAGTTCGGCGCGGACACGCCGACGCGCAGTGCCAGCTCGTTGTTGCGAACCCGCCCGTCCTGCTGCAGCTCGGATAAGATCTTCAGATCGACGCCGTCGAGCTGGTCACGCCCGGCCATCCCCCACCTCGTCTTGGTCCCGTCATGCAGGCCAGCGAAGCACGCGGCGGAATCGGTGCCAAGGGCTCCCCGTGAGAAGCGGACGAAGCGAAGCCCCTCAGTGCGTCCAGGGCTCGCCGCGGCGGAAGGAGAAGTTGTCGGAATAGGCGACCTGGCGGTGCAGCGATTCCTTCGGCTCGATCACCTGGTAGGCGATGCCCTTGCGCTCGCAATAGGCGACCGCCTCGTCCTTGGTGTGGAAGTGCAGCGTGATCTGCTGCTTCATGTCGCCGGAAGAGGTCCAGCCCATCAGCGGCTCGACCGCTCGCGGCTGCTCCGGCTCGTAATCGAGCTGCCATTCCTTGGTCTTGGACCGGCCGGATTGCATCGCGTTCTTGGCGGGCTTGAAAATGCGTGCGGTCATTGGCGGTCCGGCCTCTTGGTCTTTTCGTTCGAATTTAATGCGTCACGGTAGCGATTGGTCGAAACCGCGGGCATAGTATAGAGACACCTCTCGGGAACTGATCGGTGATTCCGGGCCCCCGGGTCCCTCACCGACGGGTATAGTCATTATGCTGCACTGTGACAATTGCGTACCCGCCGTCCGCCCGGGAATCCCGCCCGGCGGCCAAACCTTGCCAACATTTGCCTCGCCGTCTTCAGCGTATCCGTCCCCTTCGAAAGCTCCCGTCGCATGGCCTTCCTGAACATCAACGCCACGCTGCCCGAGAAGGGCCGCGACCTCAGGCTCGACCTGTTTCGCGGCATCGCCAACTGGGCGATATTCCTCGACCACATCCCCGACAACGTCGTGAACTGGATCACGACGCGCAATTACGGCTTTTCCGACGCCGCCGACCTGTTCGTCTTCATCTCCGGCTATACGGCCTCGTTCGTCTACGCCCGCATGATGCTGGAGCGCGGCTTCGTCGTCGGCGCCACGCGCCTCACCAAGCGGGTCTGGCAGCTCTACGTCGCCCACATCATCCTGTTCGTGATCTACATCGCCTCGATCAGCTACCTGGCGCTGCGCTTCGGCGACTCCGAGATGATCAACGAGTTCAACGTCGCAGGCCTCGTCGATAATGCCACGGAGACGCTGCGCCAGGGCCTGTTCCTGCGCTTCAAGCCGCTCAATCTCGACGTGCTGCCGCTCTACATCGTGCTGATGGGCCTGTTTCCGCCGGTGCTCTGGTTCATGCTGCGCAAGCCGGACCTGACGATGGTGCTCTCCATCATCCTGTGGCTGACCGCGCGTCATTTCAGCCTGAACCTGAACGCCTATCCAGCCGGCCAGTGGTATTTCAACCCCTATTGCTGGCAGGTGCTGTTCGTGTTCGGCGCCTGGTGCGCGATGGGCGGCGCGCGGCGATCGGGCAAGGTGATCAACTCGCCGATCACGCTGTGGCTCTGTCTTGGCTATCTCGCGTTCGCGCTGATCATGACCATGGCCGGCCGCTTCCCCACCCTCGGCGGCATGTTCCCGGAATGGCTGTTCTCGACGTTCAACCCGAACGACAAGACCAACCTCGCGCCCTACCGCTTCCTCCACTTCGTCGTGATCGTGATCCTGGTGATCCGCTTCTTGCCGAAGGACTGGCCGGGCCTTGAGTGGAGAGTGTTCGATCCCGTCATCGTGTGCGGCCAGCAGTCGCTCGCCGTGTTCTGCGTCGGCGTGTTCCTGTCCTTCGTCGGCCATTTCGAGCTGTCGATGAGCTCGGGCTCGGTGTTCGCGCAGCTCTTCGTTAGCATAGCCGGCATCGCGATCATGACGACGGTGGCCTACTACATTTCCTGGTCGAAGCGGCAGGACAAGCCGCTGAAACCGCCGCCGGCGAAGCCCGCGGCTACCCCGGCGGCCAAAGCTGCTTGAACAAGGCCGCCTGAGACGCGTAGCGGCGGAAGCTTCAGGCCGCCGCCTCGCCGTCGTATTCGGTGAACTTCTTGTAGATCCAGTCGCGGCCGTCGTGACGGCGCCAGACCTTGCCGTAGACGAGCTGCCCGTTGATCGAGCGGCGCGGCACGATCACGGTCCAGAGGTGCCAGATCTCGGTCCAGTTGGACCGCTGGCGGAGTGTTTTCGAGGTGAGATCGAAAGTCATGGCGGACAACTCGCGCGAAACGAAACGCCGCGACGAATGTGACCTCGTGTGAGCCGCTGATGCGGCGTCGTCGCGTGCCGGGACCGGTTTGATACCAGTCGTCAAAACGGCCGCAACGACGGTCCATACTTAACCTAACCGATCAACCTTACTTGGCCCGCAAGACCGCCGCCTTGCCGGTTGAAACGCCTGCCTATCTTTCCTAAGATGCATGCGCGATTTGAGAATGAGTGCGCCGTTTCCGAAGCCCGCGCCTGGTTGATTTCAAGCTAAAACTGAATTTTTCAAACGACTGACTGCAGGTCGATGATCATGAATTTGCAATTTGCGCATTTGCATCTGGCGATGGTTTCGCGACGCCCGACGCCTGTTACCCAGCCGCCCCATGGCAGGTCGCCGACGGCCGCCAACGACAATTATCCAGTCTGGCCGCTGATCCCGTTTCCGGCGGGCTGGTACGCCTCGGGCTGAGCCCTGAAAAGCGCAACGCCGCACAAGCGGAATATCATCGCTTGGCGGCGTCCGTTTAGTCATTGGGCGCTGAAATCCCCAACACTGATATGTCTGTGGCGACGGCCAAAGGTTCGATGAAGCGTTGGTAATTCTGCGCCCACTAACCTGTTTTAATTTCAGAAAAAATCGCGCAGAGATGGCGTTCTGCGAACAACAAGCGCCAAGCGATCGGTGTCGCATTTGACCGTACTTTTGGCCCCGCAGTCGATCGCGGCTCAGACCCCGCTGCTCGCGGCCGAGGCGCTGGAGCTCAGGGCACCCTGCGAATTGTAGGTCTGTCCCGGCTGGTTGCCCTGGCTGGCCTGCGAGCTGGCAGGAGTTGTCTCCACCTCGGTCGTGCCGTCGGAATAGGTGATCGTCGTCGTCGTCATCCCGTTCACGGTGGTCGAGACCTCGCTGACAACGGTCTTGGACGAACCGCCGCTGCCTCCGGAGCCCGAGCTTCCGCCGGCTGATTGCGAGGACGACGTCGCGGACGTCGACGAGGTCCCTGATGTCGACGACGTCGATGATGTTGCGGAAGTGGACGACGTCGACGTTGCGGCGTTCGACGGGGTCGTCGTCACCGCGGCGGCGGACGAAGCGATTGCACTGATCGACATGAAAACCTCGCCTGAAAGGACCTGCGGGCACGGAATCGATTGCGCGCCCCGTTCTCCCCTTCAACGCGGAGAATGCGCGAAGCAGGCGCAACACGCGTGAAAAAAGCGCCGACGCTTCGCTATGAACGGACAGTCATCCCGTCTCACGTCCGTGTGAGTTGGAGCGCGGCCGGTGAATTTTCGCGAGCGAGCGGAGACCAATGAACAGCAGGCCGTTGGCCAAGGGGAAGCTGTGAGCCAAGTCGATACGACCGAAAAACTGTCCGAGGCAGAAGAGCCCCGCACGTCGCTGTTTGCAATCTGCTGGCTCGGGATCGCGGCGATTGCGATGGTGGGCTGGATCTGCGCACTGGGCTGGCTGGCCTGGCGCTTGGCGGATTGGGCGCTGTTCTGATGGCCTGATCGCACGACCTAAGGCGGTCACCAAGCCCGGGACTGGTCGGGGCAGCTGGATTCGAACCAACGACCTGCAGTACCCAAAACTGCCGCGCTACCAGGCTGCGCTATACCCCGAATGTCCGGCGAGCCCCGTCGATACACGCTTCGGGAGGCGCCAGCAAGGCGGCAATCGCCCCGCCGCCAGCTCCAATTTCCGGACCTATTTGCTGCCGAACAGGGGGTGGCCGACGCGGTCGCCTGGACGGATGCCGTATTTCTGTGCTGTTCCCGCCACCACCTCGAGGACGGCCCGGGCGGGACCTCCCGACGAAATGATCCTGGTCGAGAGCGGCTCGGTATTCTCGGCGATGCGCAGGATGCGCCCGTCGGCACGAATGAAGATCATGTCGAGCGAGACATAGGTGTTCTTCATCCACATCGAGACTTCCTGCTCCGGATTGAAGTCGAACAACATGCCTTTGCCGTCGGCCAATTCCTTGCGGTACATCAGCCCGGTCTGCTTCTCCTCGTCCGTGGTCGCCATCTCCACCGAGAACACCTGTACCCCGTTCTTGGTGACGATCTCGAGCGGCTTGAAGCTGGCCGCGCGAACGGACCCGCTCGCGACGGCAAAGCCGACAACGACAAGGATGGCGGCAAGCCAGCCCCTGGCAAGGGACCAGACAATGTTTCGATCAAGCTTCATGGGATGGCACTCGGGACGGCGCTAAGGCGTGGGACTGCGACAATCCATACGCGGCGCTCATGACAAAAGCCAGAAGCGCGCCCCCCCCGGGGCCGCGCGCTTCCGCTCACGAATATGTAAATGAGAGTCCGCTAGTGCGACTGGAGACCCGGCGAGCCGGTCTCGGGATGGATCTCGGCGGCCATCATGCCCTTGGAGCCGGGCCCAAAGCGGACCAGCACATACTGGCCCGGCCGCAGCTCGGTCATGCCGAAGCGGCGCAGCGTCTCCATGTGCACGAAGATGTCGGGGGTGCCCTCGCCGCAGGTCAGGAAGCCGAAGCCGCGCAGCCGGTTGAACCATTTGACCTGGGCCCGTTCCAGCCCGCTGGTCGCGGTCACCGTGACATGGGTGCGCGGCGGCAACATCTGGGCGGGATGGATCGCGGTCGACTCGTCCATCGAGACGACGCGGAAGGCCTGGTAGCCCTTGGCGCGCTGGATGCACTCGACGACGATGCGGGCGCCCTCATACGCGGTCTGGAAGCCGTCGCGCCTAAGCACGGTAACGTGCAGCAGCACGTCGGGCCATCCATTGTCGGGAACGATGAAACCGTAGCCCTTTGATGCGTCGAACCATTTGATGACGCCATGGACCTCGACGAGATTGGCGCTGGCCTCACCAAGACCGGTGAAGGGACTGAGCGCGCTATCGCGACCGCCGCCGAGTTCGCCGGCTGCGGGAACTCCCAGCTTCTTGGACTCAAATCCGTCCGACGACCCCATAACCCCGGACCCCACACATCCTATGCAACCCGCCTCACTGGCGGCGTCGAATCACGCGTCTTTAGAGAACCTTCAGAGAATCTTCTCAATCGACGCGACGCGAATCTTTCGAATCAAAAGATAACACTCCCGGTTGCGAGGCATAGACAAAAAAGAGATTCGCCGGAACCTATGAACAGCTTGCACAGGCGCGAATCAAATTGATGCCTCAATTCCCGACAAAGGGCCCGAGTGCTTCGCCGATGTCGTGACGGATGACGAGGTCGGCGATGTCGTCCTGCTCGGTCGGCTCGCGGTTGATGATTACCAAACGTGCACCGGCGTTCTTCGCCATCATCGGAAAGCCCGCCGCCGGCCACACCACGAGCGAGGAACCGATCGCAATGAAGAGATCGCAGGCCTGCGACAGCTCGGTCGCGCGCTGCATTTCATCCTCGGGCATCGCCTGACCGAACGAGATCGTTGCGGTTTTGACCGGCTCGTCGCATGCGGTGCAGTTGGGCGCAGCGCCGTCCCGGTCGAAGCGCTGCTTGACCCAGTCGAGCTGATAGGCCTGCCCACATCCGATGCAGCGCGCGTAAGTGGTATTGCCGTGAAGTTCAATCACGCGATCGGCGGCGAAGCCCGAGGCCTGATGCAGATTGTCGATGTTCTGGGTGATGACCGCGGGGATCTTGCCGGCACGATGCAGCGAGGCGAGCGCGCGATGGCCGCGGCCGGGTTTCGCTGCGGCGAAAACCTCCTCCATCGCAAAGCGTCGGCGCCAGGATTCATCGCGCGCCTGCTGGCTCGCAACGAACTCGTCGAAGGGGATTGGACGGTTGCGGGTCCAAAGTCCACCCGGCGAGCGGAAGTCGGGGATGCCGCATTCGGTCGAGATGCCGGCGCCGGTGAACGGCACGATGATCTTGGCGCTCGCGATCATGTCGCCGAGCCGTTCGACACCGCTCTGAAGGTCCGATGCAATCACTCGCCGCCTCCTAATTTGCCGTCGCGCTGGTTGCAAAATCTGCAAGCGACAAGATTGTTGACGCTGTTATCCACCGCCGCGCAAGTCGTGAGCAGCGACGGGGCGGCAATTTTTTCCCGACCTTCGCTTATCACAATCCTGCAATGCCTCCTCCCCATTGACGCCCCAATCAGAAGCGCCAATGCATGTGTTGACGCGACTCAACGTGATTGCGGCGGCAGTGCTTGAGTTCAGGAGTGCACACATACTCAAGTAGAGTGGGGATTTGACATGACCGAGGACGAACAACGCAAGATCCGCGAACGCGAAGAGATCGCCGCCCGTGTTGCCGCCTTCCGAGCCACGCAGGAAAAATTCAAGCGCGAGCGCGACGAGTATTTCGTCTCGACGCTCGAGAACGCCCGCAAGGTGGAACGGCCCTCGCTCTGGCCGTAAGATATCGCGCAAGCCCTGCGCCCACGAAAAAAGCCCGGAGCATCGCTCCGGGCTTTTCGAGTCTTCAGCCGTTACCAGTGACGGTAGTAGTGGCGATGCCGGTAGTACGGCCCGCCGCCGTAATAGGCGTAGGGACCCGGGCTGTAATAGGCCGGGCCGCCATAATAGCCGTAGCCCGGCCCGTAGCCGTATCCATAAGGATGGGACGCAGCGACCGCGCCCGCGGTGATCGCACCGGCGGCAAGACCGAACGCGAGGCCCGGGCCGATGCCGCGCGCCTCAGCAGGCGCAGGGGCCGCAAGCGCGGTCACGCCGACCGCCGCAACGGTGGCAAGAACTGCGAGTGTCTTCTTCATGATGTCCTCCTTCATATCTGGGGAGACAACGTGGAGCGCCCGGGATGGTTCGCCGGTCGTGGAACCGCGCACCCCGAAAAAAATTTCGTCGCGAACGGAACGATATCGGGCGACGCGGATTGGAGATGCAAGTGCGGGAGCCTCCGCCATCCGGGTCGAGGTAACAGCACGAAGACCCCGTCAGCATCTCCGCGGTGCTGGCGGGGTTTTTCAATTTCTAACGACAAAAATGGCAGCAGACCTCAATCGCTGCCAACGGGGCGGAGGTCGAGGAGGAGAGATTGCCGCTATCCGCTTTGCTGGCCCGCATCCGCAGGCTCGTTCCCAAATCCAACGCGCAGCATTACGACGAGATCGTCCGCAATTTCGGCGTCGGCGCGCTGCGTCCGCCGCCGACGCCGATGAGCGACGGCGAGCTCGCCCGCGCCATTGCCGAGTTCCTCAAAGACTCGCCCTCGGCGCACTCGGTCGCCACGCTCGGCCGGCGGCTCGATCCGACCTCGTCGCTCTGAGCGGCACATTATAAGCGTGCGCGGAACGGGCGCGCGGACTGCGTGTTGATCTCGCCTTCGGATTATCCAAGAGGCTCAACATGCCGGTGTGGCTCGATATCCTGCTCAATATCTCCGGCTATGCCGGCTTCGTGGCGCTGGCAACGCGCGGTTCCTCGTGTCAGCAGACGGGTGCGGACGATCTACAGTGACGAGAATTTAGTTCGCGTGCGGCGGCTGGCCCGCGGTGCGCACCAGCCGGTCGGCCTTGACCGCGACGCGGGTGTCCTCGTCCTGAGGCCGCAGCGAAAAGCTGATCACCACGAAGGCGAGACAGAACAGCGTGCCGACGACAGCGACGCGGCGATAGGTCTGGCGGTCGCCCTGATAAAATGACGGTTCTAGAAATGGGGTCATTGGCAAAATCGGTTTTCTTGTTGTCTTTGCCAGACACCTATCCCAACGCGCGGCAAGCGCAACGCGATTGGGCTTTTAACCTAACCGAATAGGGTTATCGCGATCGCGGCAAACTTCCGTTAGGGATTTGCGACGCGCAGTGTGTTGCCCTGCGATGACCTTCTTTGTTCCAGCTTCGACTCCATTTCGTTCTCGAAGAACGAATCGGAGGAGCGCAACTCAACGCGACGCGCTTCCTAACGATCGATGAAGTGAAGCGCAGTCACGCCAGATCGTCATCCGCTCAAAGCCGAGACCACTCAAGCCGCGCGCTTCGCGTGGCCCTTCTCCGCGCTGTTCTCCGAAAAGCATTCCAGGATCTGGATGCGGAGTTCTGCTGCGGCCGGGCCCTCGACCTTCCTGAGCTGGTTCCAGAGCCGGATCACTTCGCGCTGTTTCTCGACGGTCATGAGTCACCTCCAAAGCGGATGACTCACTAGAACAAAATAAGAACAAAAAGTCCAGCCCTTGCGCGACATTTCATGTGCAGGTCGTTGCGAATGTCGCGTTGAACCTTTTCAACGCGCCCGGGACCCATGGAGGCTGGGGATTTCAGCGCCCAGTCACACGGCAGCGCCGCCTGACGATCATATTCCGTCACCGCGGCGCTGTTGCTTTTTGGATTTTCAACTTTAAGTTAGAGGCGATCTTGAGTTTGAGATGGCTGACGGCCAGGCGCTGAAATCCCAACGCCGTCAGCAAGAGAGCCCCGTGCGCAAGCGCGGGGTTTTTCTCTTTGAGGATCGGGTGATGATTTGCGGGGATCGCCGCGCACGATCTTGTCTTTGCGCAATGAACTTTTTCAAAGCTGGCGCGTCTTATAAAATGAAGCTTCCCCCAGGCTTCACCCCCATCAGAAAACCCCGCTTCCCCCAGGCGGGGTTTTCCCCTTTTTGTCGCAGGGATCAGACCGAGTCCTTGGCCACCTTCAGCGGCGAGGCCTTGACCGACTTGCTCGCCGGCTTCGCGGCAAACTGCATCGGCTCCTTGGTGAAGGGATTGACGCCCATGCGGGCTTCGGTCGCAGGCTTGTTGACGACCGACATCTTCACGAAACCGGGAATAACGAACTCACCGGACTCGTTGAGCTCCTTGTAGCCGACGGTCGCCATGTATTCGATGACCGACTTCACGTCGTTCTTCGCAAGCTGCGTGCCTTCCGCAATTGCATCGATCAATTGGGTCTTGGTCATCTTTGCCATGTCTGGACTTCCTCTGAATTGGGTGCGCGCGAGCGGCGACGGTGCTTTGTCCGGGAAGCGGTAAAACTACGCGGGCCGCGCGTCTGTTCATGCCTGTCGGGCACGAAGCAGCCGGGCTTAGAACCCATTAAGGCCGAAAACGCAAGCAGCAGTTCGACCCTAGGTTCCGTCATGTTTCTGCCGGAGTGTGCCGTCTGCGGCACCGGCAAATCGAATTCCGCAGCATCCCTAGTGAGTTCTGCCAACTTGCGGACTCATCCGCGCTCGCGTGCGACTAGGTCTCCTGAGACACACTGCTGAGGTATTTGGCTGGCGACTTTCCAAGTGCCTTCCTGAACATCGTGATGAAGGCCGTGACTGATTCATAGCCGAGATCGGCGGAGACCTGCTGCACGCTCGCACCCGCAGCAAGCTGCCTGATCGCGACGATCAGATGCAACTGCTGACGCCAGCGACCAAACGTCAGCCCCGTCTCCTTCGCGACGAGACGTGCAAGACTGCTCTCGCTGAGCGCAACGTGATCGGCCCATTGCGCCAGCGTGCGACGGTCTGCGGGATTGTCCGCCAAGGCTGTCGCAATGCGCTTCAACCGCGGCTCGCGCGAGAGCGGCAGATGCAATTGCTGCACGGGCATAAGCGGCAACTCGCCGAGCAGCACGCCGATCAGGCGCTCCCGCCTCGCCTCGTCATGCTGCGCACCGTCCGACAGTTCGACGATCAGCTCGCGCAGCAATGGCGAGATCGAGATGGTGCAGCAGCGATCCGGCAGATTGACCAGTTCAGCCTCGATGTAGACGAAGAACAGATTTGCATTCGCAGTCGCGCGATTGCTGTGCGGCATGTCGCTGGGAATCCAGACCGCGCAATGCGGCGGCACCATCCACAGCCCGCTCGGAACGCGGCAGGTCACGCCGCCGCCGAGCGACACCACGAGCTGTCCCTTGCGATGGCTGTGGTCAGGCACCTCCCCTTTGGTCCCGTCGGCATCGACCCGTACGGCGATGACCGGCGCGGAGCGGTCGTCCACGTCGAGGTCATCCCAAGGGTATTGGAGCTTTTGTCGGATCATTGACGGCTTTTAGCGATCGGTTGAAATTATGCATAAATTCATCCACCCGCAAAGTCGATAGATCTCAGGTCGCCCTTAGATAAGGAGACGCGACCGTGCATGGCGCGATCATCCCGACCTCAGCCCAACCGGGCCGAACCATACGCACGCCAGCAGGCCAAGTGCGCGGCGAGCCACGAGACACGAGCGGCGTGCTCGCGTTCAAAGGCATCCCCTACGCAGCACCTCCAGTCGGATCACTCCGCTGGCACGCGCCACGGCCGCCGACGCCGTGGATTGGCGTGCGTGATGCGCTGGCCTTCGGCCCGGCGTCTCTATCGTCGCTCGAAAATGATCCTCGGCCGGGACCGCGGGCTGAGGATTGCCTCACGCTGAACGTCTGGACCGCTGCGAAAGAGGCGGACGAGAAGCGCCCCGTGATGGTGTGGATTCACGGCGGTGGGTTTCAATTCGGCTCGTCGGCCAATCCCGCCACCGACGGAAGCCTGCTGGCGGCCAAGGGCGTCGTCGTCGTCAGCTTCAACTATCGCCTCGGCATTTTCGGCTTTCTCGCCCATCCCGATCTCGATGCGGAAGCGCCATCGGGCAATTACGGCTTGCAGGATCAGCTCGCCGCGCTGCGCTGGGTGCAATCCAATATCGCCGCGTTCGGCGGCGACCCCGACAACGTCACCCTGTTCGGCGAATCCGCCGGCGCCATGGCCGTCGGCATCTTGATGGCGTCGCCGCTGGCACGCGGGTTGTTCCACAAGGCCATCGGCGAGAGCGGCGCCTTCTGGGATGGCCGGCGCGGGTCGCTGCAAAGTTTCGACGAGGCTCGCGCGCGCGGCCTCGCCTTTACGCGCCGGCAAGACAATGCCTCGATCGCAGCCTTGCGTGCGATGCCGGCCGAGCAGTTGAATGCGGCAGCGCCCTGGAGTTTCGAGCGCGACCACGTCACCCAGGCATTCTCGCCGAGCATCGATCGTCACGTGGTGCCGGATGTGCCCGCGCGCCGCCACCTGCGCGGCGAACAGATGCACATCCCGCTGCTGGCCGGCTGGAACAGCGCGGAAGGCTTCCCCTTCATGTCGCAATCCCTCCCCCATCAATCGGCGCAAGCCTTTCGTGCCGCCGCCAAAGACATGTTCGGCAAGGAGCGTCTCTCGGATTTCGAAAGGCTCTATCCCTCCGACACCGACGCACGAGCAAAAGCGTCTGCCGCCGCGCTCACGGGCGACATGGTCGTTGGCGAGCAATGCTGGCAGTGGCTGCGGCTGCATCAGGTAAGCAGTCACGCGCCCGTCTACGGCTACCACTTCAATTACACTTCGCCCTACACGCCGATTGCCTCGCACGTCACCGAGATCCCCTTCGTGTTCGGCACGCTGGCGCCGCAGCGGGTGATCGGCAGCACCACGCCGCCGGCACAAGCCGACCGCGCTCTGTCGCAGACCATGATGGACTATTGGGTGAACTTCGCGACGCGCGGCGACCCCAACGGGCCCGGCCTGCCGCCGTGGCCAGCCTATGATGAGAGCGATGTCGTGCAGATCCTCGGCAACACCATCGAAGCCCGCCGCAATCCGTACGCCGATCGATTCGGCTTCCTCGGAAGTTTCAGGAAGGGTGGCGTGCTTCCGATACGCTGGCGGGGGGCAAGTTAGCGCAATGACTGCAAAATGGGTTCTCTTTTCGAACCAGTTCCTGCATAATACTGCATGGCAAAAACAAAAGTGACCTTTAGAGCCGTCCGGATTGCAGACGGCGAGTGGAAAATCTTGGCGGATTACCCCGACCACGAACAGCGCGAAATCTCAGGCTTCACCAGCAAGGCGGATGCCGACGACTGGATGAACGGAGATCGCAAGATCGCGTGGCTCCGTTCTCAAGGCTATGCCAAATGAGGCTATCCCAAGTGAGGTAGCCAGCGAACGCGTGAGGTCGCGTCGTCACCCCCGTCGTGAAACTTGTGACTCGACAGACATTGTTCAGACTCTGGTAACCCAACGCATCCACTCTCCATTCAGTATCGTTGCGTTGGAGTACCCAAAGTGCTGGATTTTGACGAGCTGCGTGAACTCGCAGCCGATGTTCGCGTGTTTGTCGATGTCGCCGAAGACAAGGCCGAAGCGCTCAGGGCCGTGATCGGCGCCTATGACGTGGTGCTGGCGATCTTCCCGTCCGGAGACGGCATGGGCCTCCACGTCATCAAGGGCAAAGAGATCCTGGACGGACTCGCAAAATCACGATCTCACGCGGCCTACAGCCACACGGCGATCGCGGTTCCCGACCTCGAGCATGCCGAAGTGCTGAAACTCCTGACGACGGCAACGCCGGTCGTGGAACGGATCGCAGCGTAGCTGCTGTCATGTGCGCCCGCGGCATCAGAGCATCGCTACGCGCTGACAACGAACATGTTCCCGGAATGCACTTATATTTGAGTGCAGCCTGACGATGATGCACACATGGGAACGGTCAGTTCTCACGCACGTTGTTTTATCTCCAAATGAGGAGATGATCATGAGCGTTGAAGGCAAGGCGAAGGAAGCTGCAGGCTACATCAAGGAAGAGCTGAACGAGCACGGCAAGTCCGCCGAGAGCCAGAAGAAGGCCCAGGAAGGTCGTGACCTCCGGAACGAGGGCCGCGTCGAGGACGGCAAGGCGCCGAAGACGACGAAGCCCGGCACCACCGGTCACTAAGCCCGCTTTTCGAAAACCGCTCCCGGCCATGCCGGGGGCGGTTTTTTCGTGTCGGTGATTGGCGCAGCCGAAACGTCCACCGTCAGTGCCCCCACACGGAGACCAAGAAGCCAATCGCGATCAAGCCAATGCCGATGATGACAGCCGCGATTTCGGCGGCGTTGTCCAGACCGAACAATTTGACGATGGCGGTCCCGATCGTACTGAGCACGATGTCGAACACCAGGCCGAACAAGGCGTCAAGCATGGTCGCTCATCCTGCCTTGCCTTGGCGTAAGTCATACACGACATCACCGATGGTGCTGCCCACGACAATCGCGGCGACGACAGGCCAGCCGGCCGACGCCAGCAGGATGGCGCCGGTGCGCATCTCCTCGCCCGGGTGGTGGTCGCTATCGACGGCAGCGAACAGGAGCACCGCGATCAGGCAGCCGACCACATATCGTTTGAACCAGTTCACGGCGAAAGACCTCGTTTCCAGGCATTCGTCGCGTCACACGCTATGCTGGTTCATCGGGCCAGCGGTCCCCCCTAGCTAGCCGGTATGCTCGCACATGGGAGCGATTCCCCTGTGGCCATCCTTCGAGACGCCCGCCGTTGGCGGGCCCTCAGGATGAGGACCGAGTATGTGGCCGTCGTTTTGACGAGCACCGATGCCGCTCAGCCTCACCCTGAGGAGACCGCGAAGCGGTCGTCTCGAAGGACGAGGCGCGCACTCAGGTCGTGCAAATTGCCAAATGCGATCGGATCACGGTGCACAGAACTCATTTTGCCGCACTGTCCTACCTGAAGGTTGTGCATTATGACGTTATCCAGAACGTTGAATCTTCCAGCAGCAGCCACTTATGGTTTTATTGAAGCTGATTATTGTACCGCCGCTTCAACAGGAGACTTCATGAAAAAGTTCTTCACTGCTTCTGCTGCACTTTGCTCATTGCTCAGCGTCCCCGCCTACGCCGCCTCAAACAGCAGTCCGCACGCGCTCGACTGTATGGCCAAGAACGGCTTCACACATGACATGTGGGTTGCGAAGCATGCCGGCACCAATGCGCAAGTGCAATCCTACATCGCCTGCCGCGACGGCGTGTCGATCAAGCAGGCGCGAGATATCGGCAAGAAGGATGGCAACTTCGACACCTGGAATCCCAAAAAGCACTGAAGTCAGCGCAAGCTCGGCTTCCTGCCGGAGGCTGCGAATTACGGTGACAGTGCACTCAACTCTCGTTGTCGCCACCCTGCTCGTCCTGCGGCTTCGGTCCGCGCTTGGCTGGTTTTAGAGGCCGCCCGGTCAGCCGCTCGAGACGGGCGAGGAAACGGTCATCTCCGAGCGGCCGGCCAATGCTCTCCGCAGCACGCAGCTGGGCGAACAGGTCAGCCTCCGGCGGGTTGTCGAGCAGGTCGGCGAAACGCGGGAAGCGCTCCCGGATCGGCGCCAGCCGGGTCACCCCATCGTCCTTGCCCCGCAGATGCGCACGCGTGCTCGACCAGCGCCAATCCTGCGCCCGCTGCACCAGCCGGGCCCGCACGGGATTGAGCGACACATAGCGCAGCGCCGCCGCAAGATGCTCTTCGTCCATGGCCACGGCGCCGAACCGGCCCTGCCAGAAATGACCGGTGCGCTTGCGTCGCGCCTGGATGGTTCCGGCATAGCTTCGATGCACACGCGCCAGCGCGCGGCGCAGACCGTCACGGTCAGACGGCACCAGGATGAGGTGCACGTGGTTTGGCATCAGGCACCACGCCCACACATCAACGCCGGCTTCCCTGCAATTTGCAGCGAGTAAATCGCGATAGAGCGCATAGTCGCCGTCCTCGAAGAACGTGCGTGACCGGCCATTGCCCCGCTGGGTGACGTGGTGGGGATGACCGGGAATGACGACACGAGCAAGACGGGCCATGCTAGATCATACCCGCGAAACCGCGTGGTGTCAATTTAGTGCACTGTCACCGTAATTGGAAACGCTTTGAGCGTTCTTAGGAAGAAGCCTTGGCTTCTATGGTGAAGACGAAAGCATGCGCTCTGATCAGGAAATTAGGGCGGCGACTGCAACAATCAAAGAGGGAGCAAAAATACTGTACGAGAGCCCGGAAGCAAGAGACGCTGCTTGGGGGCTTACAAAGTACAAAGCGGGTGATTTTTGGGATGACGAGCTAAATCGATATCACCTCGCGGGTCGTATGGTGTTCGGCTTCTTTACGGAACTTGCGCCAGTGGCAAACATCGGCGATGCTACGCGCGCTCTTGAAAACAAACACAATACTTTCGACGCTATAATGACCGGCATCACTGGAAATCGACCGAAACAATGAACGCTGCGACCACGCCATCATCAGGAAGAAAGATAGCGTTTCTATCTCTGGTATTCGTCGTCTCCACGGGAACAGCAACTTTGATCGAGCTATTGCTGTGGCGGTCAGAAAGTTTGCTGGCATTTGTCGTACCAGCTGTTGTCTACACCCTTGGCTCCATCAGACTCTTGCCTTGGAAGACGCCGGTCAGAAAGGTATTCTCTTTTGGGATTTTGTTGGGCATGTTCGTTCCGTTGATTTCGTACACGTTTGGACTTTCTATCTGAAATAGTTTGGCGAAACGGCTCTAGCAGTTTGCTGAAAAAGCCCTCGCAACTGTCCGCGGTTGATGATTCAATTATATATCATGAATCGTCGGGGGCTCGGATGCGGGGCGCTTTTTCGGATCAGGGCGGGTTATTTTCGTACATCTCGCCGGAGGCGCGGGTGCCGGCGGGCCATCCGCTGAGGAAAATTCGGGCGCTGGTCCGCGATGTCTTGGGCGAGCTGAACCGCAGCCTTGGCAGGCTTTACTCAGGCGAAGGACGTCCCTCGATCCCTCCCGAGCAATTGCTGAGCGCCTTGCTGCTGCAGGTGTTCTACGGCATTCGGTCGGAACGCCAGTTGATGGAGCAACTGGATTACAATCTTCTGTACCGCTGGTTCGTGGGGCTTTCGCCCGACGAGGCGGTCTGGAACCCGACCACCTTCACCAAGAACCGCGACCGGCTGCAGAACGGCGATGTGTTCACGAAGTTCATGACCAGGCTTCTGAACCATCCGCAGGTTAAGCCGCTGCTGTCGGACGAGCATTTCTCGAATTACGGTGACAGTGCACTCAATTCTCGTCGTCGCCACCCTGCCTGTCCTGCGGCTTCGGTCCACGCTTGGCTGGTCTCAAAGGCCGCCCGGTCAGCCGCTCGAGGCGGGCGAGGAAACGGTCATCTCCGAGCGGCCGGCCAATGCTCTCCGCAGCGCGCAGCTGGGCGAACAGGTCGGCCTCCTGCGGGCTGTCGAGCAGGTCGGCGAAACGCGGGAAGCGCTCCCGGATCGGCGCCAGCCGGGTCACCCCATCGTCCTTGCCCCGCAGATGCGCACGCGTGCTCGACCAGCGCCAATCCTGCGCCCGCTGCACCAGCCGGGCCCGCACGGGGTTGAGCGACACATAGCGCAGCGCCGCCGCAAGATGCTCTTCATCCATGGCCACGGCGCCGAACCGGCCCTGCCAGAAATGACCGGTGCGCTTACGTCGCGCCTGGATCGTCCCGGCATAGCTTCGATGCACACGGGCCAGCGCGCGGCGCAGACCGTCGGGATCGGACGGCACCAGGATGAGATGCACGTGGTTCGGCATCAGGCACCAGGCCCACACCTCAACGCCGGCTTCCCTGCAATTTGCAGCGAGTAAATCGCGATAGAGCGCATAGTCGCCGTCCTCGAAGAACGTGCGTGACCGGCCATTGCCCCGCTGGGTGACGTGGTGGGGATGACCGGGAATGACGACACGAGCAAGACGGGCCATGCTAGATCATACCCGCGAAACCGCGTGGTGTCAATTTAGTGCACTGTCACCGTAATTCGAACCGGCCCTGCCAGAAATGACCGGTACGCTTGCGCCGCGCCTGGATCGTCCCGGCATAGCTTCGATGCACGCGGGCCAGCGCGCGGCGCAGGCCGTCGGGATCGGACGGCACCAGGATGAGATGCACGTGGTTCGGCATCAGGCACCAGGCCCACACTTCGACGCCGGCTTCCCTGCAATTTACAGCGAGCAGGTCGCGATAGAGCGCATAGTCGCCGTCCTCGAAGAACGTGCGCGACCGGCCATTGCCCCGCTGGGTGACGTGGTGGGGATGACCGGGAATGACGACACGGGCAAGGCGAGCCATGCCGGATCATGACCGCAAAGCGACGCGGTGTCAATTTAATGCACTGTCACCGTAATTCCTCAATTCTTGAGGCTCACGCGAAGTCCTATCTAGGCGGCAGATGGATTCCAATAATTGCGAGTGCGGAGAATTGCGTAGGACAAGGTGAAAACAGAGGTTTCGTCATAAACGATATCGCCTATTCTTCGACACGCGAACTCAGAAATGGCGAGCCCCCTGCATACGTCAACTTGACCAAGACGCCGGTCGAACTGGCAAAATAACTGCTCCGGTCTGTTGACGAGATTCCGACATCGGCGCACGATTCCGGTGCAGGTCCTTAGGGGTGAGCGTGTACATGCTTGTTCGTTAGGAATAACGACCCTGCACCTAATTGGATGGAGCGCCGCGCGCCTTACAGCGGCAAACTACTTCAGATCGCCGAAATGCCTAAGCGCCCTCTCGATGGGCTCCTTGGCATACTCGGGACATGGCTTCACCCGAACCGATTGGCGATTTGGAGCTACGCGCGTCGTCAGATTGTGAAGGGCTTTCACGTCGGCAATCCAGCAGGTCTGAGGTGTATAGCCTTCAGACTTTCGAACAAATTCGGATATCTGCTTGTAGGTTGCCATTCCAGACTTTTACGCGGACACCTTCAGATCGTCCAGCGTCCCGCCGAGAGCCAGGTGCTGCTTAACCCATGTCGGCTGCGACCCCACGCCTGACCAGACCGCATCGCCCTTCTGATACTTCGGGGCCCGCTTAGGACGGGCTGTGGAGGGCTTTGAGGTGACGAGCGCACCCAACCTCTCAGCTTCGCAGGAAAGCTCTTTCTGGCGCGCGGCAATCTTGTCAGCGAGGGCCTGAGTGACCTTGTCTCTCAGTGCGGCGAGTTCTTCGATGGAAAGGGATTCGATTTGCATGGAGCAATGAAGCTCGCAAACTGTTGAGAACGCAAAGGGCACATGAGTGCTTTTAGTCGCCCGCAATCCCTGCCCTTCTCTGCGATTTGCTGCTATTTAGTGCCCCGTCATACGCAAACGGGCAAACAATCCCGAAACGTTCTCAAGGAGATAAGAAAAATGCGTTACCTCCACACCATGCTGCGCGTGCGCAATCTCGATGTCGCGCTGAAATTCTACGTTGACGCGTTCGGGCTGAAGGAGGTGCGGCGGATCGAGAACGACAAGGGGCGCTTCACGCTCGTCTTCCTGTGTTCGTCGGACGATCTCGAGGCGCTGAAGAAGCAGCCGCAATCGCGCGGCGCGCCGCTGGTCGAGCTCACCTGGAATTGGGACGAGGAGAAGTATGGCGAGGACCGCTTCTTCGGCCATCTCGCCTATGAGGTCGACGACATCTATGCCACCTGCGAGAAGCTGCAAAAGGCCGGCGTCACCATCAACCGGCCGCCGCGCGACGGCAACATGGCCTTCGTCCGCTCGCCCGATCTGCACTCGATCGAGATCCTGCAGAAGGGCGATCCGAAAGCGCCGGCCGAGCCGTGGGCGTCCATGCCGAATATCGGCCACTGGTAAGGCGTTTTCCGCAGGAACCAGCCCTCACCACGCGCGTTCACTCCCCGACAATGCAATTGGAGGAGGATACGATGGGACGCGGATTATTGTTGTGGATGCTGGGCGTGCCGATTCCGGTGATCATTCTGCTGTGGCTGTTCTTCGGCCGCTGATCGCCTGATCGACCCCGCAATGAAAGCTCCGCCTCGGGCGGAGCTTTTTGCATGATGGGCGCGCGACAATCGCGCATCGCTCACGGCTGCAAATTCCGCTATCACCCGCGCGACAGCGAGAAACGCTGCGGGAGGAATTCATGCCGGAGCAAAAACTGACGATCTGGGGCCGCGCCAATTCGGTCAACGTGCAGAAGGTGCTGTGGTGCCTCGCCGAGCTCGCTTTGCCCTGCGAGCGCGTCGACGCCGGCATGCAATACGGCAAGACCCGCGAGGCCGACTATCTCGCGATGAACCCCAATGCGCGGATCCCGACGCTGGTCGAAGGCGACTTCAGCTTGTGGGAATCCAATTCGATCATGCGCTATCTCTGCATGGCGCACGGGCGCGGCACGCCGATCTATCCGGAAGCGCCAAAGCTGCGCGCCGGCGTCGACCGCTGGCTCGACTGGACGCTGTCGATGGTGCAGCCGGTCGACCGCCCGGTGTTCTGGGCGCTCGTGCGGACGCCGCTGGCCGAGCGCGATATGGTGAGAATTCAGCAGGATGCCGATGCGGCGGCCGAAGTCTGGGCCATCGCCGATCGGCTGCTCTCGACGCGGCCCTACATGGAGGGCGACGAGTTCACGCTCGCCGATATCGCTGTTGGCGCCTATGCGCGGCGCTGGCTCGGCGTCGAGGGGATCACCCGCCCGGTGCAGCCGCACCTGACGCGGTGGCTCGCCGAGCTCGGCAAGCGACCCGGATTTGCGAAGCACGTGGCCCCGCCGATGTCGTGACCCGTTGACGCGGCTTAAGCTGCGGTGAGATCGCGCCGAATCGTTGTTTGCGCGCAAACCGCCCGCGCCTGGCGTCTACTGTGCATGGGGTTGTTTTCGCGTTTTGTGTTTGGGGGCCCTAGCGCTCGATCGCGGTGTCGACCCTGACCGAGCCGCCGATCTTCACGCAGGTCCCGGTCGCCTCGACCCAAGTGAAGCCCCGGCCATAGGCCGCGCAGCCATTGGCCCTTGCAGCTCCCTTGGCAGCCCCGGCGGTGCCCTTCAGCGGCAGGGTCTTGCCCGACTGCGGCTGCTCGCTCGGCGGCAGGCGCAAGGTCTCGGCCCCTGCTGCGGAGGTCGTCGCGATAGAGATCAGGAGGAGGACGGTCGCACGCATCCGCGCCTTGTAGCCCGGCCCCGGGCCAGGCGCTATCCGGTGGCCGTCAGAGGAACTTGATGCCGGCCGACTTGCCGCGGCGCCAGACCACCTGGCAGCTCCGCCCGGTCCGGGCATCGCGCGCAAACGCCATCCGGATCACGCCCGGCAGCTGGCTTGCATCCTCGTCCATCGTGATCTTGGCGCCGGAGGCCGAGATGTCCTGGACCAGGCAATGCCGCGCCGCGAATCCGCCCGCGAGCGTGATCCAGGCGTGCTGCGACAGCTGCTTGCGGGCTGCGCGCTTCTTCGGCTGTGGCATTGGCGAAAAATCTCTCCCGCTCCAGCGCTAGCCCAGGGAACCCTAAGAAACCGTTGAAATCGTCGCCCGAATGATCCCGGAGCTTGGCTATCCACCGGGGCCAAAAGAGCGTTCCGGAACGGCTTGCCCACCGGCCCAAAGGCCACTATACGTTCGCCCGCTGCAAGCCGCCTGGCACTTTTCGGACGGCCAGCGGGCCTGTCGCACGTGCGGCTTGGCCTTGCGTTTGCTCCCTTCGTCTATCGGTTAGGACGCCACCCTTTCACGGTGGAGAGAGCGGTTCGATTCCGCTAGGGAGCGCCAAGCAGCCCCCATCCCCTCACCGTTCGCCCAGGAAGCTGCCCTGCACCTTCGCGCAGGCAAGCCCAACGGTATAGACGTGGATCCCCTCGATCACGCAATGGTCCGGATTGAGCGCCAGCAGTCCGATCGAGGTTTCCTCGGTCAGCTCCCACGGCGCGCGCACGATGATGCAGGGGTAGTCGGCGGCGAGCCTGGCGTAGCTGGTGGCGCGGAAATTGTTCTTCAGCACGTGCGTGTAGGTGTTGTGGTCCAGCAGCGCGGCCGTGAAGGCGCGCTCATAGGCAACCGAGAATCTCTCGCGCATCGCCTGGTCGCCCCAGAGCTGCAAGGTCATGTCCCAGCCGTGGTTCATGTCGTTCTCCGGCGCGCCCACGAACATGCCGGAGACGTTTGCGCAGGCGGGACCGGCGGCGACCACGGCCTTCGAGAGCCTGGCCCCGATCGCATTCGAGGCAGAGGTTTGCAGCGCGACAGCGCGGGCGTCGATCAGCGTCACTGCGGCCGTCACGGCACATAGACCGCCTGCCAGCAGACTCACCGCCGCAGACGGGATCGCCGGAACCAGACGCCTGATCTGCACCACGACCAGCGCGAGGACGCCGCCCGTCAGGGCCCACGATGCCATCATATAATGCAGCGCGAAATGCTTCGACGTCGCCACGAGGTGCGCCGCAAAGATCAGGACGGCGGCGCTGAGCGTGAGGCTGACCGGATCGCGCCAGTCGCGCGTCTTGATGCACCAGGCGAGAGTCGCAGCCGCGGCTGCGACGTAAGCGCCCGCCGCGAGCGGCACGGCCGCGATGATCTCGCGCATGTTGGACCAGAACGTCGCGAAGTCGATGAATCCGGTCTCGCCCTCGCCGTAATGGCCCTTGTGGATTGCGATTTGCACCAGCCATCCGAAGCCGCGCGTGATCGTTCCGGGATTGAAGATCAGACTGAAACCAACGAAGCCGATCGCCCCGGTGATCCCCGCGGCGACGAACGCCCGCCGGTTTCTAAGCAGGCACACGGCGAACAGCGCCTGCGGCAGATAGAGATATTTGGTCGAGAACCCGAGCGCGAAAATCAATCCGGACACGACGCCGAGGCTGGTCGCCGGCGGCCGCTCGTCGAGCGCAGCCTTGAGCACGATCGCCATCCCGAACAGCGCGATCGCGACCATGAGGCTTTCCGGAGCAAGCACCGCCTGAAAGTGAAACGCATCGGGATGAACGAACGCGCCGGTCTCAAACAGCATCGCGGCAATGGCGCTGCGCGTCGTCCGGCCGACGATGAGCCCGCCTGCCAGTAACGCGCCCGAGAGAACCAGCGCCTCGCAAGTCCGCGCCGCGTATGTGATCGCATCGTAGTGCTTGAGCCCGAACGCGACGATATCATCTGGCCGGGCGACCAGGGCCCAACCACGGATGACCAGCTCGACGAGCAGCGTCGTCGTCGTTCCCGGATGATCGAATTTCAGCGAGCCATATCCGGCCGCAGCCACCAGCCCGTTCATGGTGTAGGCCGATTCCGGATCGACCTGGACGCCCCAGACCGCCTGCCAGGCCGAATAGAGCAACGTCGCCGCCAGATACAGTACCGGCACGATGAGGATCAGCAGTGCTCTGACTCTCCCGTTCACGCGCGTGTCGGGAAAACAGCAATCGTCTGACATCATCATCATCGAACCGTGGCTGCCACGGCCTAGATCGCCTTGATCTTGAGGAAGGCGAAAGCCACCATCTTCAGCAGCATCCAGCCATGGCGAAACCTGGAGATCTGGGTCTCGCCATAGGTGCGCGCAGCGTACCGGATCGGAAGATCCACCGATTTCAGATTGAGCTTCGATGCGCCGAAGATTAGGTCGAAATCGCCGAACGGATCGAAATCACCGAAATAGGCCTTGCCGGCTTTCAGGCGCTGATAGTCGCTGCGGCGCAGAACCTTGGTGCCGCAGAGCGTGTCCGTATAGCGCTGATTAAGCAGCCAGGAGAACAGATAGGAGAAGATCTTGTTGGCGATCAGGTTGAGGAAGCGCATCGCGCCCTCGTCCATGGGATAGACCAGGCGCGAGCCGTTGACAAACTCGCCCTTGCCCGAGTGCAGCGCCTCGACGAATTTCGGAATCTGCTCCGGCGGCATGGTCAAATCGGCGTCCAGAATGATCAGCACGTCACCGCGCGCCGCGTCGAACGCGGTGAAGACGGCGTCGGCTTTGCCCTTGCCCGGCTGGCGCATCACCTTGATGTCCCTTGAAGGATACGCCTGTTTGACCCGCTCCATCTCCTCGAAGGTGCCGTCCTGGCTGTGGCCTTCGATGAAGATGATCTCGATGTCGCTGCAGAAATCGGGCATCCGCACGACAGCCGGCTCGATATTGCCACGCTCGTTACGCGCCGGCACCACGACGGTGGCCGAGCCAAACTCCTCCCTCGCCCTGCGGCTCGATCGCGCGACCATGTAGTGCCGCAGCGCCGCCTGACGGATCCCCGGCAGCACGCTGACGAAACGATTGAGGAAGCGACCGAGCCCGAACATCCGGACCGGCGAGAGCACGCGCTGCTCGGACTTCACCGGATCGAAATCCGCAAGCTTCGCCAGGCTGCGCAAGTCGGACGGCGACAGCACGTTCTGATCCGGCTGCGGCATCCGCAGGCCGATGAGCTCGGCGAATTTCAGCAAGGGGTACCAGAGATGCGAGAAGTAACCGATCACCAGCCGCGTATCCCGCGTGCACAGCGGATGCAGCTGCGCGATGAACTTCTGACAATCCTCCAGCGAACCAATCGTATCGAGGACGAGGATATAGTCGAACGGACCTTGCAGCGCTTCCAGCGTCGCGGGGTCTTCGGCATCGCCTTCGACGAAGGTGAGATCGGGGTGGCGCTGCCGCGCGATCCCGATTTGCTTGCCGCAGAAATCTATTCCGACGCCATGCGATGGCGCGAGGCTGGCGAGCGTGTCGCCAACGCCGCATCCGATCTCGAGGACGCGACTTCCCGCCGGGATCAAGAACCGGAGATAGCGTTCGTCCTCGTCGTGAAAAAAGCTGTTCTTCTCACGCCACGCCACGCGGTCCGCGGCGACACGGTCGGCGTGATCGAGGATGCCTGCTTTTCGCGGAGACAGGCAGCCAGATATCACGGTCATGTCCATGACAAGCCACAGGCCTCATCGAGCCTGCTCGAACGAAAATTGACTGCGGCATCGAACGCAGCAACGCAACGCGCCGCGGGCACAAAAACAAGCATCAAAATGGTCCCCCAGACCCGTCGGCACTCAAGCGCAACTGGGGGACGAGATCAACCGGAACATCGTGCGCAAGGATTGCTGGATATGATATCGGGCGGATGATGCAGGTCCGGCCGACGACGTCGACAAGCAGCCTCGCCTCACCTGGCGACGGGAATTGTATCGCCGGCATGAACCTCCCTGCCCCTCACCTCCGACCAATGTCCGAAGGAACCGCCTCGCCCGCTGCGATGCCGTCACGTCTTGAAGGACCGGGTTCGGCCCATGGAGCAAAGCAAATCCACAACGGACGGCCACGCCCCGTCGGCCACAACCACGCCCCCGGCCTGGATGCAGCGCACGGCGCTGTATTCGGCGGACCGACGCGCCAAAATGCTGGAGCACATGGTGCGCGCCAGATCGGTGCCGCGGCCCCAAGCCGCGAAGGCAACGGAGCCCTCGCGCATGAACGGCTGGGACATTCTCCGCGACGCCTATGGCTACGTTGTCCTGTCAGCCATCATCGCGTTCATTTTGCAATCGCGCGTGCCGTTTTACCTCGTCGCGTTCATCTTCCTGACCGACGGCGAGCGCATCGAAAGCGCACTCGCAATGATCGGGATCCGGTTCGAGCCGGGAGCGATCGGGCCCGAGATCGTCAAGGGCTTCGCCTCCCTGTTCGGATGGTTCGCGCTGCTCGTGTCGTTGCGGGACTTGGTCCCCGGCTGGCTCGCGGCCTGGATGCCTCCGGCCAAACCGTCCTGGTCTCTCATCGCCTTCATTGCCCTTGCGGTCGTGACCGTCGAAGCGCTCGCGACACGCGCGATGCGGCGCGCACTGTCATGGCTCGGATCGTCATGGCTCGGATTGGAGCTCAGGTGGGACAGCCTGGCATGGAAGGTGATCAAGCTCGCCCTGGCCATTGGCGCGCTGGTTTTGCTGGCGCTGCACGGGCCCGTCTGAAGCCGCCGTTCGGCTCGGGCGAATAAGCCCACGTCAGGTCTCAGTAAGCCGGTCGAGCTAGTTTCAAAGCGCCCGATTCACAGGCCCCGCCCTCCAACGGCAGGTGGCGTCGCCAAGCGGTGAGACATGAGCTCCTTGGAGCAGGAGAAGCTGCGACAGATCGCGATCGTGTCGCGCGCGCTGGCACGACAGGACGGCATCGACTATCGGCAGACCTCCCGGCAAGCGCGGCACCAGTACCGGCGCGAGGCGATCATCACGCTGCTCGGCAACTGGACCCTCGATGACATCCGCCTCGCAGACGGCATCATCGCCAAGTGCAGGAACGGCTGATACTAACGGTTGAAGCGACCGCGGTCGCAATAACGTGGTTGTGAATGCGCGCGCCCGATAACCGGGACGTTTTGCCGCTTACCCCGGCACACTCTCGACCCGGCCGTTTACCGGAAATTTACCCCTGCTCCTGAGCGCGGGTATCATTTGCTTAGAAGTTGATCGCTACCGTGGAATTACGGAAATAATCAGAAACACGATCTGGCACCATGTCCGTCGCAGAGTTCCTCAGACAGCGTGCAGTGGAAGTGACCGTGAGCGGCAGCTATTCGCTGCATCGCTGGTACGATTGCGAAGGCAAGCTGCGAAACTTCGCCTGCCGCACCAAGCGCGTCTCGCCCTTCCGCATGATCGTGGACGTGCCGGTGGTCGGCAAGATCGGCGAGCGCGTAACCTCCTACTTCCAGGATTTCGGCGAATTCCAGTGCACCATCAGCGCGACGCTGAAATCGGGCTTCCTGATGGAGCTCGACATGACCCGGGCCCGCCGCGCCTGGATGTCGGAAAAATTGACGTGGCTCGAGAAAAAGCAGAAGGACGACAGCATCGAGGAGCTGCGGCGTGACGCGCGCTTCGTTCCGCAGGCCTCACACACATTCCTGACGGTTGCCGACGGCAGCACCCATCCGTGCTTCATCATCGACGTCTCCACCGCCGGCGTGGCGATCTCCTGCGAATACGACCCGCCGATCGGCACCCCGCTTGCGGTCGGTGCCTGCGTTGGACGCGTGATCCGCAAGTTCGACAATGGCTTTGCGGTGAAGTTCACCGACAAGCAGCAGCGGGACGACCTCGCCCGCCTGGTCGTGCGCCAGGCCGTGCCGCAACCGGCCTAGCCGGCCAAACCAATCCGTATTGCTGCCCTATCGCGGCCCCAATGCGGGATCAGTTTTCGAAGGTCCGCGTGCCGGGCTTCATTTGCTGACTTTTCATTTGCAGACTTGCGATCGGGGGACCGGATGGCAGTCGAGAAGATCACAGTTGATAAGATCAAGGTTGATAAGATCACTTGGGACAGGGTGGGCCGGGTCACGGAGCCCGGGCGCTACATGTACACGTTCGGCTGGCTCACGATTACGGCCGGCGATCTCGATATCTGGAAGCAGTACCCGCAAGCCGCCTTCACGCTGCTCGCCCACCATTCCGAACCAGACGAGGCCGTCGGCGAGGAGTTCCATCTTGGGGCCTTCGACCTCACGCCCGACGCTCCACTGCCGTTCACCACCCATTGAAGGCGGCGAGCGCAGGCCACGGCCGCCTTTCGGGAACGCCGATTCGAACCGGAGCAAGCAGGGTTCGGCGTGAGACGCCGTTGCGCAGCGCGCAGGCCTTCCGGGGAAGGCATGGCATGGGCGTTGCTTAGACAACGCCATGATCCATATCCCTCCCGCCGATCAGGCGCTCCTGATGCTGCTCATCGTCTCCTGCCTTGGCACGTGCCTCATACGCGCCATCTGGGAGTTCGAGCAGGCACGAGCCCGCCGGATGGCATCACCGCCCCGCGGACGCACAACGAAGCGTGACTAGGCGGACCAGCTGGCCCGCGCGTTGTCCGAACGAGGCTCATTCCGGCTCTGGACTTGCCGCCCGCGCACGTGCATCGTGAATCGAAGAAGCCTGCACATTGCCTTGATCTGACTTATCAATCGCGATTCCCTGACAAGCGCGCAGCCGTTACAGTCGACGACGAGGTGGTGCTGTCATGCAATTGATTGCGCTCGTATTCTACATGTCGCGGTCCTGATGAACGTCAGCTGCCGCGCTTGTTAAGCAACGGGACAGCAGGCGCATGACAGATGGTCGCATCGGGACACGTAGATAAGCGGACCAAGGGAACCTATTTTCGGCGCCGATGTATCTGATTGAAGCGTTACCCACCGTCATCGGAACGGCCGCCATCGCCCCGGCGCTGCTGATGCTGTGGCTTGTCATTGCCGCCGAGGAACGCCCCGGGCCGCCGGCCCAGGTCTGGACCGCATTCCTGCTTGGCGCGGCCAGCATCTCGCTTCTGGGTCTCGCCCGGGCTCCCTTCGCCAAGATGGTCGCGGCGCCCGACAATCCCTGGGCAGCGCTCGCCATGCATTCGGTGTTCGGCGTCGCGCTACCCGAGGAGGCGGTGAAGGTGGTCGCCATCGTGCTGATCTCTTCGACCAAGCGGCGGACCTTCGCCAACCCCATGGACACCGTGGTCTACGGCGCCGCCGTCGGCCTCGGCTTCGCGGCTTACGAAAACCTCGCCTATCTGGTCCAGCACGCCGAGATGTGGCGATCGCTGGCGGCGCTGCGCAGCATTCTCACCGTGCCGTTCCACGGCGCGCTCGGCATCATCGCAGGCGCCTATCTCACGATCGCACGCGCCGGCACGGCGCTGGGCGCAAACCGCCATCACCGCGACTGGGCCCGTCTCTCCAGCCGGCTCCTGATTTTCGCAGGCCCGCTCGCCCTGCATTCGGCGTTCGACTTCCCGCTGCTCACGCTCCAGCGCATGCCGGATCTCGATCCGACAATCCGGATGTGGCTGGGCGGCGCAAGCCTGCTGATCGGCTTCAGCTCGATCGCCTTTGCCATGCGCCTGGTGCGGCGCGTAGCGCGCCACCACGCAGCGCGAACCGAGATCGCGCGGGAGCGGCTCAGCCAGCTGCGCCGGATGTGGGCGCTGTGGCTCGCCGGCGGCGGCGTCGGCTTCCTCGGCCTCGCCTTCGTGCTCACCTCGATCCACCACTGGCTGATCAACCCCGAGCGCAACCTGACGCTGGCCCTGATCCCGATCGGCTTCGTCTCGATCCTGCTCGGCCTTGCGCTGCTGGTCGTCACGACCGCGATCTATGTTCTCGGCCGCAACCGCATCCGCACCAGCGGCGAGGGTTTTTCGTCAGCGCACGGCGGCGGTTGATCCGCGGGATGGCAAGCGTGGTGTGTGCGTACTAGATTGAGCGCAAATCTTTCGATCCGGAGCTTGCCGATGACATCGCCCGAGGAATTTTCACGGCTGCAATCCGCGATGAGCCAAGCGGTGAAGTCGCATTGGAAGGCCTTTCTGTTCGAAGGCATTTTGCTTGCCGTTCTCGGCATCGCCGCGCTGATCCTGCCGCCGCTCGCAAGCCTCGCCATCACGATCTTTCTCGGCTGGATGTTCCTGGTCAGCGGCATCGGCGGATTGATCGTGACCTATTGGGCGCGCGCCACGCCGGGCTTCTGGTGGTCGCTGATCTCGGCGACCCTCGCCGTGCTCGCCGGCATGCTGCTGTTGGCGCGCCCGATGCAAGCCGCGCTGACGCTGACCATCGTGCTCGGCGCCTACTTCCTCGCCGAGGGCGTCACCACCATCATGTATGCCCTGGAGCACCGCCGCGAGCTGAGCGGCCGCTGGTCGTGGCTGTTGATATCAGGCCTCGTCGACATCGCGATCTCGTTCATGGTGATCACGGGGCTGCCGAGCACAGCGGAATGGGCCATCGGCGTGCTGGTCGGCATCAACCTGTTGTTCGGCGGCGCCACCCTGATCGGCATGGCCCTGGCGGCGCGCAAGAGCAACAGTTGAGGCGCATCGTCGCGCTCTGCGCCGTTTTGGGGGTGACAACCCGCCAACGGCGCGCTATATGACCGGCCATGATCACCGTCGCCACCAGCTTCTATTGGTACTTTAGCTACGACAGCTCGCTGGCGGCAGGAGGATCGCGCTCAATCTGAAATATTGAAGCAAACGTCCGAACAGCCGCCAGACCTGGCGGCTTTTTTATTGGCCGGCAGGTTCTCAAAATGACAGGAGCCCGCCGTGCTGAGCACAACCGACGATCTTCGTATCCGCGAACTGAAAGAGCTGAGCACGCCTGAGGACGTGATGCGGGAGGTCCCGCGCACCCTCACGGCCACCCGTGTGGTGATGGCGGCGCGCAACGCCATCCATGCCATCCTCAACGGCCAGGACGACCGGCTTCTGGTCGTCGTCGGGCCCTGCTCGGTGCATGATCCCAAAGCCGCACTCGAATATGCCGAGCGCCTCGCCACCTTGCGCGAAGAGCTCTCCGACCAGCTCGAGATCGTGATGCGGGTCTATTTCGAGAAGCCGCGCACCACGGTCGGCTGGAAGGGCCTGATCAACGATCCTGATCTCGACGGCAGCTTCGACATCAACAAGGGCCTGCGGCTCGCACGCAACGTGCTCTCGGCCATCAACAATCTCGGCCTGCCGGCCGGCGCAGAATTTTTGGACATGACGACGCCGCAATACATCGCCGACCTCGTGTCCTGGGCTGCGATCGGTGCGCGCACGACCGAGAGCCAGATCCATCGCGAGCTGGCCTCGGGGCTGTCCTGCCCGGTGGGGTTCAAGAACGGCACCGACGGCAACGTGCGCATCGCAGCCGACGCGGTGAAGTCCGCCTCGCATCCGCATCATTTCATGGCGGTGACCAAGCTCGGCCGCTCCGCGATCGCCTCGACCGCGGGCAACGAGGACTGCCACATCATACTGCGCGGCGGGGCCAAGCCGAACTACGATGCCGCAAGCATCGCCGCGGCTTGCAACGATCTGGCGAAATCCGGCGTCGCGCCCCTGGTGATGGTGGATGCGAGCCACGCCAATTCGAGCAAGAAGCCTGAAAACCAGCCGCTGGTCACGGCCGATATCGCCGGCCAGATCTCGGGCGGCGAAGACCGCATCATGGGCGTGATGATCGAGAGCAATCTCGTCGCCGGTCGCCAGGACGTGGTGCCGGGCAAGCCGCTGACTTACGGCCAGAGCATCACCGACGGCTGCATCGACTGGGCGACGACGGCAACGGTGCTCGAGCAACTCGCCGATGCCGTCGAGATCCGGCGCAATACCAAGCGCGCCGGGCTGCACGAGCGCTCTGCTTAGCGGGGCAACAGGTAGGTGGGCGGGGCGATGCTGTTCGCGCCCCGCCCACCGCCGCGGTTAGCAGCCGCGGCAAATGCTCTTGATCTTTTTGTCGAGCGCCTGGTTTTCCTTGCTCAGTGGATCGTTCGGATCGCTCAAATTCTTCTCACTGGGCACGTCGCCCACACGCGGTTGGCGATGGCCCACAGGCGCCGCCGGCAACGCGCCGGACGAGGCCCCACCCGTGGACGTCGATCCCTTGGTGCCGGTCTGCGCGACCGCTGCGCCACCAAGCAAAACCAGGAGCGATGCGGCCACAATCATCTTCTTCATTTCGTTCCTCCATTCCTCAAGCCGGCGTCCTCTTCTGTCCCCGCTCACGTCTCGGGCGGATAGAGATGAACGTCGCCGCAATAGTCGACGATACGATAGCGCGTTTCCGAGGCTGCATCACGTACATCGGCTGCGGTATTTTGCTCCGCCAACACATAATTCGGCCCGACCGGCGACTTGCCGGCGCCGCCGGGGATGTCGATGACATAGTCAGGTTGACACAGTCCTGACACCCGCCCACGCAATTGCCGCATCAAATCCTGCCCCTGCGCCAGCGTCGTGCGCAGATGTGCCGTGCCTGGCGCGAGATCGCCGTGATGCAGGTAATAGGGCTTGATCCGGCATTCGACGAAAGCTCGCATCAAATCCGACAAAGCCGTGACGTTGTCATTGACGCCGCGCAACAGCACGGACTGGCTCACCATCGGAAGGCCGGCATCGACCAGCCGCGCGCAGGCGGCGCGGGCCGGTCCCGCCAGTTCGCGCGCATGGTTGGCATGCAGTGCTACCCATGTGGTCGCGCCCTCGACCTTCAGCGCCGCGACCATGTCGTCGCTGATCCGCGCGGGGGCGGCCACGGGCACGCGGGTATGAAGGCGGATGATCTTGACGTGATCGATGCCGGCGAGATCGGCCATGATCTCGCCCAGCCGTCGCGACGACAGCATCAGCGGATCGCCACCGGTCAGGATCACCTCCCAGATCTCGCTATGCGCGCGGATGTAATCGATCGCGGCGCGATAGGCGCTATCCGAGAGCGCGTTCTCCTTGCCGGGCCCGACCATCTCGCGGCGGAAGCAGAAGCGGCAATAGACCGCGCAGACGTGAACCAGCTTGAACAGCACACGATCGGGATAACGATGCACGATGCCTGATACCGGCGAATGCGGATGGTCGCCGATCGGATCGACGCTCTCGCCCGGTTGCATCTCCAGCTCCGCGGCGGTCGGAACGAACTGCCGCGCGATCGGGTCATCGGGATCCGATTTGTCGATCAGCTCGACCAGCGCCGGCGTGATCGCCATTGCATAGCGCGCGGCGACGCGTTCGAGCGCCGGCAGCGCCGGGGCAGGCACGAGGTCGGCAGCCACAAGTTCGGCCGGCTCGCGCAATGTCCGTGCAAGATTGGTCTTCGTCATTTTCCACTTAACGTTTCATTTGCAGGCGGTGTCCACACTACCTGATCAATCCGTGTTGCGCCGCTTGCCAGCATCACCAGCCGGTCAAAGCCGAGCGCCACACCGCTCGCCTCCGGCATTGCGGCGACCGCGGCCAGAAAATCCTCGTCCAGCGGATAGGCCTCGCCGTAGCGGCGCTGCTTCTCCGCCATGGACTCCGTGAAGCGCTTGCGCTGTTCCTCGGCGTCGGTCAATTCGCCAAAGCCGTTGGCGAGCTCGACGCCGCAGGCATAGACCTCGAACCGCTCCGCGACCCTGGGATCGTTCGCCTTGACCCGCGCCAGCGCCGCCTCTGGAGATGGGTATTCGAACAGAATGGTCAAACGCCCCTGCCCCAGATGCGGCTCGACATGCTCGACCAGGACCTTGCTGAAGATGTCCGACCAGGTATCGTCTTCGGTGACGCGGACCCTGCCGGCGGCCGCCTGAGCGAGCGCGGCACGGTTACCCGCGTTGCCCGAGATTGTCGACAGCAGGTCGATGCCGGCGAAGCGCTCGAAGGCGCCCGCGACAGTCAGCAGCTCCGGCTCGACGAAGGGGTCAGCGGTCCGGCCCCGGAACGCGAAGGTCCCGATTCCGGTCGCCTGCGCGGCGTGGGCGATGACCACCACGGTGTCGGCCATGATGGCGTCATAGGGGGCGCCCGCCCGGTACCATTCCAGCATAGTGAATTCGGGCAGATGCAGGTCGCCGCGCTCGCGGTCGCGGAATACCCGGGCGAACTCGAAAATCCGCTCCTCGCCGGCCGCCAGCAGCTTCTTGCAGGCAAATTCGGGCGAGGTTCGCAGGTAACGGCTGGCCCGGCTGCCATCGGGCCGGATGAGCTCGGTCCGGGGGGCATGCAGATGGGTCTCATTGCCCGGGGAGACCTGGAGGACGGAAGTTTCGACCTCGACGAAGCCCTGTTCGGCGAAAAAGCCCCTGAGAGACCCGGTAATGGCCCCCCTGGCCTGGAGGAACGGCCGCCGGTCGAGGTGACGGCTGGGCGTCCAGAACGGCGAAATCGGCTTGTCCCCAGTCATGAGCCGGCCGCCCTGCAGGCCAGCAAAATGCTGGCATTCAACGACAAAATGCGTATGTTGCGGCCCGAAACGGGCGCCGAGGTCTGATTTGAGGCCCAAAGTCCCCCATCGATTTGACCACGTCCTGGCCGGAGCCGGGCCAAGCAAGCAGGAAATATAGCTTTGAGAGTCATCGCCAGTTCTATTCGCAAGGGCAACGTGATCGAGCAAGACGGCAAGCTCTATGTCGTCGTGACCGCCGAGAACATCCATCCCGGCAAGGGCACTCCGGTCAGCCAGATCGAAATGCGCCGAATCTCGGACGGGGTAAAGATCTCCGAGCGCTACAAGACCACCGATCAGGTCGAAAAGGCCACGATCGAAGAGCGCAACTTCACCTATCTCTATGAAGATGGTGACGGCTACCACTTCATGAACCCGGAAACCTATGATCAGGTCCAGGTATCCAAGGACGTGATCGGCGACGCGGCCTCCTATCTCCAGGAGAGCATGACGGTCAAGCTCTCGACGCACGATGTCAATGTGGTGTCGATCGCGTTGCCACAGCGCGTGACGCTGGAAGTTGTCGAGACCGAGCCCGTGACCAAGGGCCAGACCGCCTCGTCGTCCTACAAGCCGGCTGTGCTCTCCAACGGCCTGCGCACCACCGTGCCGCCGCACATCGCCGTCGGCACCCGTATCGTGGTCATGACCGAAGACGGCTCCTACTCCGAGCGCGCCAAGGACTAGGCAAGGGATCGAGGATCGGAACAGGTGCCGCCGGGGGGCGAGACAGTGGGTAGGAACGGTTTCCGCTTCGTCTCGCTTTTTCTGGCGTCGCTTTCGCTCTCCTTCGCAACGCCACTCGCTGCGGACGAATTCCGCGGCCCCTCGCTCACAGCCCTGCGCGTCGATTGGCGCGCAGCGCTCGACCAGCTCCGCACCGAGATCAATAGCCGTCCACAAATCGCCGGCGATTTCATCTTCGTGCCGCGCCGTTCGGTGCACCGCTTCGACCCGCGCGCAATGCCGGCGCTGGTGCAGCTCAACGCGGTCTCCTCGCAATTCTTCACCGGCATTGCCCGCAGCCCCGTTCCCGTGCTGCTGCCGTTCGATGCCGCCGCCTATCTCGACGCGCAACGCAGCGGCGCACAGGCCCCGCTGGCGCTGCCGCGCTACCAGGCCGATTTCAATCCGGCCGACATGTTCGACGCCGGTCCCGCCGGCTACAGCGCGACGTTCTCGCTCGACCCCGGTGCCGGCGACGGCATGCCGTCGCGCACCTTCGCAAAGCCGGTCGAGGTGCAGATCACCGGATCGGCGCTCGTCTACGACATCGCCGATCCCGCTGGCGGCAAGGGCGAGCCGGTGAAGCCGCTGGCGACGATCTATCCGGACCTGCGCAGGTTCATCCGCGAAGGCTATGTGCGCTACGCCTTTACGCGCTTCGGCGCCGCCTATGTGGTGTCGATCCAGTGTCTGGACAGCGTCGCGAAGCCGCGGCGGCTCGCCTGCAAGGAAGCCTACCCCGTTGCCGAGCGCTTCCTGAAGGCGTTGCATGTCGCCGGCGGCCAGCGCACGCGGCCGCTGATGGACGTTGCCTCCGATCTGATCGATCGTCCGGCCGCACGTTCAGCGGATTTCAGCTACCGGCCGAGCGGCGACATCATCCCGAACACCGGCTATCGCAAGCAGGGCGGCCATCCCGATACGATGGCCTATGCTCAGATCCGCTTTCCGCTCGAGAAGGCGCCCGCCTTCGTGCATTCGCAATCCTACGCCAAGCGCGACAAGGACGATGGCCCGACCGCCTATCCCTGGCGCGACAATTTCTGCGAGTCACGCAGCTTCGAGGTCTGGCAGTGCGGCGGCGGCTATGGCCACCAGGGCGAGGACATCCGCGCCGCCGACTGCCCCTCGCCCGGTGACGGTCGCGAACCCTGCGATCCCAAGCAGCGCGGCGTCGTCGCAGTGCGCGACGCCATGGTGATCCGTGCCTCCAAGGACCAGGCTGCGACGCTCGAGGTCAACAGCCGCACCGATCATATCCGCTTCCGCTACATGCACATGAATCCGCAGGCGTTGAACGCCGACGGAGTGCTCAATGGCCGCATCGTCGCCGAAGGCGAGAAGATCGGCGTCATCTCGAACTATCTCGACCATCCCGCGGGTACCTCGATGCACCTGCATTTCGACGTCCAGGTGTTTACCCGCGACGGCTGGATCTGGGTCAGCCCCTACGTTACGCTGGTCTCGGCGTATGAGCGCCTGATCCGCGCCCGCGGCCGCGAAATCGGCCCGGAGATCGCGAGCAGCCCACAGCCGGTCGCGCACGCGCTGCCCGAGGATGTGGTCAAACCCGATCAGCGCGAGGGATCGAGCAACGAAGAGAACTGAGGCGCTGCTCGTGCCGCAGACGTGCCTTGATGACATGCCAATGACAGCGCGACAGGCCCAGCCGGATGGATTCCGGACCCGCCCCGTATGTCCTGACCATCTCTGGCCCCAGACTTGCTTGGCTCCCGGCAGCCAAACAGGATGAAGGGGAAGTTCATGCGTTATCTCACCACGGCGGCCATACTCGCCGTCGCATTTGCCGTGCCGGCTCATGCGGAGGAATTGAGCGGCACCCTGAAGAAGATCAAGGACACCGGCGCGATCACGCTCGGGATACGCGACAGTGCCGTGCCCTTCAGTTACATCGACGACAAGCAGAAGATCGTGGGCTACGCCGTCGACATTTGCATGAAGATCGTCGATGCGATCAAGACCGAGCTCAAGCTGGAGAAGCTCGAAGTCAATGAAAACATCGTCACCTCATCCACCCGTATTCCGCTGATGGCGAACGGCACCATCGATCTCGAGTGCGGCTCGACCACCAACAACGCCGACCGCCAGAAGCAGGTGTGGTTCACCAACACGCATTTCCTCACGGCGAGCCGATTCGTGTCCAAAAAGGCGCTGAAGCTCGACCAGGTCGATGACCTCAAGGGCAAGGCTGTCGTCTCGGTTGCGGGCACGACCAACATCACTCAGCTCAACAAGGCCAACGCGGCCCGCTCGCTCGGCATCACCGTGATGAATGCCAAGGACGTCCCCGAGGCGTTCCTGATGGTCGAGACCGACCGCGCGCAGGCCTTCGTCATGGACGACATCCAGCTTGCGGCGATGATAGCATCCTCGAAGGATCCGTCGCTCTACGCCATCAGCAACGGCGCATTCTCCGATCCAGAGCCCTACGGCATCATGCTGCGCAAGGACGATGTACCGTTCAAGACCGTCGTCGATCGGACGACTGCAAAGCTCTACAAGAGCCCCGAAATCGGGACGATCTACAACAAATGGTTCATGGAGCCGGTGCCGCCGCGTGGCCTGAACTTCCACGTCCCGATGCCGGCCTCGCTGAAGAAGTCGTTCGAGAACCCGTCGGACAACCCCGATCCTGCGTCTTACGGGGGATGAGGGCAGCTTGCGGGCAACCCGGATGGCGAAGTGTCATCCGGGCTACTGGTTTTAGTCCAGAAATGTCGTCAATTGCGCGCCCTCATCCGCAATGAACACGGCAATCAATTCAGCTGGCTCCGTGGTGCTGGCGTTGGCAGAGACCAGATGCGTCGCCCCCGGCGGCTCGAAGAAGGACTGGCCGACACCGAACGTCTCGACCGGGCCGCCCCCGAGCTGGGAGCGGATCTCGCCCTTGGTGATGTAGGCCGTCACCGAGCCGGCGTGCCGGTGCGGTCGCGAGAACCCGCCGGGACCGTAGAACACGCGCACGATGGTGACGCGCTTGCCTGGTACGTTGGGCAATGCGTACGAACCGATCGGCTCGACCTTGTCGAGCGGCGAGCTTTCCGCGGCGGTGGCGCAGAGCGGCGCGAGTGCGCCTGATACGGTGTCCATCGTCACCGGCAGCACCTTGCCGACCGCAAGCGCGCAGACGAGCCCGCCGACGACGGCCAGCGCCATCGGGCGCAATGGCACCGGGCGCGGCATGGTGACCAAATTCATTGCAGTCATGACAACCTCCCGTCGTTACAATCAGGACGCTGCGGCATTCGCCGCGACTGGCCGCTTCGCCGGCGTCCAGCGATAGGCCGCACCAAACCGGTTCCAGACGTTGATCGAAGCGATTGCCGACGTCAGGTACATCAGCTCGGTCTCGGTGAATTCACGGGACGTCTCAGCATAGACCTCTTCGCTGACGCCGTCAGGCAGCAAGGTCAGCGCCTCGGCCCAGGCCAGCGCGGTGCGCTCGCGGGCCGAAAAGATCGGCGCCTCGCGCCAGACCGCGACCAGGTTGAGCTTGTCCACGGGAACATGGATGCGCTCCGAGAACAGAATGTGATGCTGCACGCAAAAAGCGCAGCCGTTGATCTGCGAAGCGCGCAGCTTGACGAGCTCGAGAAGCTGCTTGTCGAGGCCGGCCTTGGCAGCAACCTGGCCCAGTGCAAGCACCAGATCATAGGCGTCCGGCGCAATCTTCTTGAAATCCTCGTACTCCCTGCGGGCGTGTGACATTGCCGCTCACCTCGTGTTATTATAAGAGTGCTGATATCTTATAAGAGGACTTACATGACACGCAAGCCGGCCGGCTTCACGAAATCGCAACCGGGGCACAAGGCGCCCAAGGCGGCCGCCGCGGTGCACGTGCCTGCCGCCGGCGAAGGCAAGCGCGGCGAGCAAGGCTATCTCGGTTATCTCTTGCGCCAGGCCCACGCCGCGGTGCGGCTGAAGATGGAACGTACGCTGGCTGATCTCGGGGTGACCTCGCCGCAATTCGCCGTGCTGACCATGCTGAACGCCTACCCGGGACTCTCGGGTGCCGACGTCGCCCGCCTCACCTTCCTCACGCCGCAGACCGTAGGCGTCATCATCCGCAACCTCGCGCGCGACGGCGCGATCCTGATGACGCCGCACCCCGTTCACGGCCGCATCCAGCAATGGACGCTGACGCCGCGCGGCGCCACGCTGCTCACGGCGTGCCGGAACCGTGTGCTCGAACTGGAGAAGCGCTTGGTGACAGGGCTCGACGGCAAGGCTGAAGCCACCGTCCGCCGTTGGCTAGCGGGCATCGCAGCCGATCTGCAGGACGAGGCCTAGTCGCCTCCTCCGTCGCCGCCGTCACCATCTCCGAAATCGCCGAAGCCGAAGTCGCCATCACCCTGAATGCCGCGGCCGAAATTTTCCGCGATGATCATCATGACCACGACCAACAGCCCCGCGCCGAAGGGCCAGGGATTGGAACGGATGATGTCGAACAGTTCCCGCATGTGCGCATGATGCGCAGACGGAAGCGAACCGACCGTAAAAGGACAGGCTTAAAGTTGTGGATTGAGCGGCAACCCTACCCGCCCTTCAACGCTTTCTTAACCTCACCGTCCGGCCACGCCTCGCCCGCCGCAATGACCCGGACGCGGCTTCGGTCCGCGGCATTGACCAGCACATGCGAACTGATCCGGTCGCCGCTCGGCTCCAGATGCAAATCCGTTTCGGGCTTCCAGCTCAGCGTCGCAGCGAGATCGCCCGGGAAAATCTGCCAGCACGATCCGTCGTCGAGCTCGACGACATGGCTTTCCGCATGCGCGCGTATCTTCATTCCACCCCAAAATCTCATTGAAGAAAGCGGGCCTTGGCGATCGGCCAAGGCCCTGCTCCGTCAATCGTTGTCGTGATGAATCACGGTCTTGCTGCGGTTGCCGTATTCATCTTCCTTCTTGATCACCGTGGTGCGGTCGGCGGGCGCGCGCTCCTTGATCACCGTGGTGCGATCACGATCGCGGTCGCGATACTCGTGGGACTCGCCGACCGTCACGCCGGCGCCGACCGGGCCAACATGAACCCCGACTTCATCAGCGAACGCAGGGGCCGCGATGGCCGTAACCATGGCAGCGGCAAACAGATATTTCCTCATTTCATCCTCCTCCAATGTGGTGCCGAGGGAATGCGGGAGTGCGACACTTTGTTCCGGGGAACGTGACGTCTAAAGCCTGTTTCTCCTGTTCCAGGAACCGACTCACACCGGCCATGTTTCCCGCTACAATGCGCCCATGAAACCAGCTGATTCCTCGGCCCATCACAGCCGCCGCGCCCTGCTTCAATCCACGCTGGGCGCGGCCGCCGTGCTGGCACTCCCAACGCGTGTTATCGCTTCGCCTCCGGGCTTCGACGAATGGCGCGAAGGTTTTCGCGCACGCGCAATGGCCAAAGGCATTTCGGCTGCGACCTGGCAGCGCGCGATGGCGCGGGTCGAGCCTGACATGAGCGTGTTCAAGCAGATGCGCAACCAGCCCGAATTCCACGAGCAGGTCTGGCAATACATCAACCGCCGCGTCTCCGACTGGCGCATCATCAACGGCAAGATCGCACTGAAGAACAACGAGGCGCTGCTTGCGCGCATCGAGCGCGATTTCGGCGTCGAGCGCGGCACGCTGCTGGCGCTGTGGGGCGTGGAGTCCGCCTATGGCGATCCGCTGGTGCAGCAGAACCACATGACGCCGGTGTTTCCTTCGCTCGCCGCGCTCGCCTGGAACGAGCCGCGCCGCAAGGCCTATTGGGAGACCGAGCTGATCAATGCGCTCCGCATCGTCGACAAGGGCTGGAGCACGCCGGACGAAATGCAGGGATCCTGGGCCGGCGCGATGGGACATTCGCAATGGATGCCGGAGGTCTGGCTCAATGTCGGCATCGACTATGACGGCGATGGCAAGGTCTCGCCTTTCGGCAAGCCCGATGACGCGCTGGGATCGACCGCAAAATATCTCGTCAACCGCGGCAAATGGCATCGCGGCGAGCATTGGGGCTACGAGGTCCGCGCGTCCGGCGAGATGAGCGGCAGCCGCACCTACGCGGCGTGGCAGGCCGCTGGCGTCACCCGCGCCGACGGCCAGCCATTTTCGCAACCGAACGCATCGGCCCAGATATGGACGCCGGTCGCAGGCGGACCGACGTTCCTGTTGGGGCCGAATTTCAACGCGGTGAAGAGCTATAATCCCTCGATGAACTATGCGCTCGCGATCTGCCATCTCGGCGATCGCTGCCTGGGCGCGCCGGCCTTCATCCAGCCCTTCCCTGGCTCCGAGCGCGTGCTCACGCTCGCCGAGGTGCAGGAGATGCAGACGCGGCTGACCAAGGCCGGTTTTGATACCGGCGGCACCGACGGCCGCGTCGGCAACGACACCATGAAGGCGATCAAGGATTTTCAGCAGCGCGCCGGAATCACGCCCGCTGATGGTTATGGCGGGCTGAAGGTGCTGGCGAAGCTGCGGCAGGGATCGTAGTCGGCCTCAGTGCCGGTACTGTGGCTCTTCCGCATCGAGCTGGCGGCGGATCGCGGCGAGATGCAGACGCGCGGATTCGGAATCGCCTTCGCGCATCTGCCTGTAGGTTTCGGCCGCGATCGCCGCGTCGACCGGCAGCACCTTTCGGCCCGTGGACATCGCCAGCACCTGCACTTCGGCGGCGCGTTCGAGGTAGTAGAGATCGTCCCAGGCTTCCGCGATCGTCGGCGCCAGCACCATTACGCCGTGATGCTTCATGAAGACGATGTCGGCATCACCCACGGCTGATGCAATGCGTGCGCCTTCGCGGTTGTCCAGCGCAAGGCCGTTATAGTCGCGGTCGACCGCGGTGCGGCCATAGAATTTCAGCGCGGTTTGTCCAGCCCAGATCAGCGGATCGCCCTCGGTCATCGACAGCGCTGTGGCGTAGGGCATGTGGGTGTGGAAGGCGACCTTGGCGCGCGGCAGGCGCTTGTGCATCTCGGCATGGATGTAGAACGCGGTCGCCTCGGGCTCGCCTTCGCCGTCAAGCACGTGGCCGTGGAAATCGCAGATCAGAAGTTTTGAAGCAGTCAGCTCGCGGAAGGCGTAGCCGTAGGGGTTGACCAGGAAGAGATCATCATGGCCGGGCACCACGGCCGAGAAATGGTTGCAGATGCCCTCCTCGAAACCGTTACGCGCGGCCATCCGGAAGCAGGCGGCGAGATCCTCGCGCGCGGTGCGGATCGCATCGGTCGCGAGGTCTGGCCGGTTCGAGCGGACGGCTTCGGGTGAGGAGGCATGTAGGCTGTGCGCCATGGCGAAGGAGACCTCTTTCGGGCAGGGAAACAGCGGCGTTTTACAGGGCCGACGCCTGCGCGTCAGCCCCTGCGACCGCCACCCTGCCCTGCGCGTCTCACGCCCGCCGCGGCACGCCGCCGGCATTCATGCCGCCATCGATGACGAGCTCGCTGCCGGTGACGTAACGCGAGGCATCTGAGGCCAGATACAGCACGCCGGAGGCAATCTCCGCAGCCTGACCTGCGCGGCCAAGCGGGGTTGCGACCTTGGCGCGCTCCTCCGGATCGATCGGCGCGTTCTGGCCTGCGCCAGTCGCCCCGGTCGGGATCTTGCCCCAGATCGGCGTGTCGATGATGCCTGGATGCACGGAGTTGACGCGGATGCCGTCGCCGGCCGCCGCGCACTCCATCGCGATCGACTTGGCGAACAGCCGCACACCGCCCTTGGTCGCCGAGTAGGCCGACAGCCCGGGCGCGCCGCGCAGGCCCGCGAGCGAGGACATCATGACGATCGAGCCGCCGCCGGTCTTGCGCATCAAGGGCAAGCAATGCTTGACCGAGAGGAAGACGCCGTCGAGATTGATCGCATTCTGCTTGCGCCAGTCGGAGAGCGTCATGTCGGTGATCGAAGGCACGGCAATGCCGATGCCGGCATTGGAGACCATGATGTCGAGCCGACCGTAGCGCTTCGCGATCTCGGCTGTGATCTCGATCCAACGCTCCTCGCTGGTGACGTCCTGCTCCAGAAAGATCGCCTTGCCGCCGGCTCTGGTGATGCGCTTGGCGAGATCGGGACCACGCAGCTCGTCGATATCGGTCGCAATGACGGTCGCGCCCTCGCGCGCGAACAGCTCGGCGATGGCTTCGCCAATACCGGACGCGCCGCCTGTCACCAGCGCGACCTTGCCCTCAACCTGCCCTGCCATGTTCACTCCCTTTCTTTTTGTTGTTTGCGGCCATTATCTTTTGCACATGATCTTGTCGGAAAACCGCTGCACACTTTTCCGGATCATGCGCTACCTGATCACGGACGGCCCCTGGTCCGGTAGTGCGACATCGATGACGCGAAACTGCACGCGTTCGGCGCCCTGATAGCGATCGACCGACAAGGAGCCCGCGACATGCAGTTGCTGGCCGCGATTGGCGAGAAGCGCGTTGCCGAGCTTTTGCCCGATCGAGCGGAACGCGATGCCGTTGACGATGGCGCCGTCGCCCGACTTGAACCGCAAACGCAGATGCGCCTGCCCGACCTCGTCGGCATAGACGAGCTGGTGCGCCGGCAGCGCCAGCACGGCTTCCGGATTGCCGCTGCCGAAGGGACCGGCGCGATTGAGCGTGGCCGCAAGCTCCGTCGTCACCGCGCGCGCCGAGATCGCGCCGTCGATATAGAGTTCGTTGACGTGACGTGCCTCGGCGACGTCCCGCGCCAGCGCGTTCTCCAGATAGGCGCGGAATTCGGCGAGCTTTTCCTTGCGCAGCGTGACGCCCGCGGCCATCGCGTGGCCGCCGCCCTTGAGCAGTATGCCGTCGGCGACCGCCTGCCGCACGGCCTTGCCGAGATCGACGCCGGCGATCGAGCGGCCCGAGCCGGTGCCGATGCCGCCGGGCTCAAGTGCAATCGCAAACGCGGGCCGCGAGAACTTCTCTTTCAGGCGCGAGGCGACGAGGCCGACCACGCCGGGATGCCAGCCTTCGGACGCCGTGACGATCACGTTGAGCTTGTCCTCGAACCCGATCGAGGCGAGCGCCTCGCCTTCAGCCTGCGCTTCCGCGGCCTGCTCGATGACGCGGCGTTCGCTGTTGAGACGGTCGAGCTCGGCCGCGATCCGCGCCGCCTCGACGCTGTCGCCTTCCAGCAAAAGCCGCACGCCGAGATCGGCGCGGCCGATACGGCCGCCGGCATTGATGCGCGGTCCCAGCATGAAGCCGAGATGCCAGGCCTCCGGCGGGCCATTGAGCCGCGCCACGTCCATCAGCGCTGTGTGCCCGACGTGGTCGCGCCGCCGCATCGCGATCAGACCTTTTGCCACGAAAGCGCGATTCAGGCCGATCAGCGGCGCGACGTCCGCGACGGTGCCGAGCGCGACGTGATGGAGCATGCCCAAGAGATCAGGCTCGGGCATCTCCGCATTCCAGAAGCCGCGCTGGCGCAGCTCGCGATTGACGGCGACCAGCGTCACCAGCACGAGGCCGACGGCGGCGAGATGGCCAAGGCCGGAGAGATCGTCGAGCCGGTTCGGATTGACCAGTGCATCGACCTCCGGCAGCTCCGTGCCGGCCTGATGGTGGTCGATCACGACGACCGACATGCCGAGGCGCTTTGCCTCGGCCAGCGGCTCGATGCTGGTGGTGCCGCAATCGACGGTGACGAGCAGCGTGGCGCCCTTGGCCGCCAGCCCGCGCACGGCTTCGACGTTGGGGCCGTAGCCTTCAAAGATGCGGTCGGGAATGTGGATCAGCGGATCAAGCCCGCAATGGCGCAGATGCCAGGCGAGCAGCGCCGCCGAGGTCGCGCCGTCGACATCGTAGTCGCCGAAGATCGCGACGATCTCGCCCCCAGCAGCCGCATCGGCAATCCGCTTCGAGGCGGCTTCCATCTCCGTCACGGTGAACGGATCGGGCATGAGCTTGCGGATCGTCGGATCGAGGAAGTCGGGCACCGCGTCGATGTCGACACCGCGCCCCGCAAGCACGCGCGCCAGCAGTTCCGGCAATTGGTGCTGTTGCACGATGGCAAGCGCCTTGGCCGCCCCGCGGGCGTCCAGCCGGTCGCGCCAGAGCTTGTCGGTGAGCGAGCGCGCCACGCCCAGGAAGGCCTGGGGCGCTTCGACGGGCAAGGCGGTGGCGGGCGGCGTCATGACGAGAGGCTGACTGTTGGAACTCGGGACCCCGGGCAACCACGGATGTCCGGTCGCTGGGCTGAAAGGGATTGGCCGGCAATCCCTCGGGATTTGCAACGGCCGGGCCGCATAAAGCGGTGGATGGCTGCCGAGGCAGCAGAATTGACTACCATTTAGGCATTCCGCCGAACAGCAAATTAAGCGGGCGTTAGGTTGAATCCTAGAAAAAGACTCGTATTCGATCTGTGATTTGATTGTTCCGGGTTCGTTGCAGATCAGGCCTCATTGCCAAGGGAAGTTACCCCGATGTCTGCTGCGCTGGGTCTGAAAACCAAGCCGACCACCACCGAACCCGACGACGACGATTCCGACATCTCCGCGCTGATCAACCGCCTGACCGCGGAGGTCAACCAGATCGCGGTCGACAAGACCAAGTCGATCCAGCAGATCACCAACCAGATGAAGATGCTGGCGCTGAACGCGCTGATCGAAAGCTCGCGTGCCGGCGCGCAAGGCGCGGGCTTCGCCGTGGTGGCGCAGGAGGTGCGCGGCGTCGGCCAGCAGGTCGAGACCATCGCGCGCGAGCTCGAGACGCAGCTGACCAAACGTACCGGCGATCTCGTCGCCTCGATCGACCGCATGAGCCAGCGGTCGCGCGGCGAGCGCATGATGGACTTGTCCTTGAACGCTGTCGAGCTGATCGACCGCAACCTCTATGAGCGCACCTGCGACGTGCGCTGGTGGGCGACCGATTCCGCCGTGGTCGATTGCGCGGCCTCGCCTGTGCCTGCCGCGGTCACCTATGCCTCCGAGCGCCTCGGGGTGATCCTTGGCGCCTACACCGTCTATCTCGACCTCTGGCTCTGCGACCTCGACGGCAACGTCATCGCCAACGGCCGCGCGGATCGTTTTCGTGTGGTCGGCCAGAACGTCGCCCACACCAAATGGTTTCGCGAGGCCAAGGCCCTGCGCTCCGGCGACGACTATGTCGCGGGCGACGTCGAGAACCAGCAGCTGCTCGGCAATGCCCAGGTCGCGACCTACTGCGCCAGCGTCCGCGCCGGCGGCCAGGCCAACGGCGCGCCGGTCGGCGTGCTCGCCATTCATTTCGACTGGGAGCCGCAGGCGCGCGCCATCGTGCAAGGCGTGCGTGTCGGCGATGCCGACAAGGCCCGCGTGCTGCTGGTCGACTCGCATTTCCGCGTGATCGCCGCCTCCGACGGCCAGGGCATTTTGAGCGAGCGCATCTCGCTGTCGCTCGACGGCCAGCGCTCCGGCTACTATCAGGACCGATCCGGCACGATGATCGCCTTCCACGCGACGCCGGGCTACGAGACCTATCGCGGGCTTGGCTGGTACGGCGTGATCGTCTGCGCCGTGTGAGCGTTGGCTGGAACGGCTGTCCAACCCAAACCTTGAAAACAACCCCATGCACAGTAGCGACGGGGTTGTTTTCATGACGGTTTTCGTTTGCGATCTGGCGGGACGAAACCAAGCCTGCGATTTCTCGCATGATGACGTTTGACACGTCGGGCAAAACACCGGCATTCTGCGATAATGGCGTCGTTCGCAAGCGAGGCTGCGCACGCGCACCATCGTCATCCCCAGCCCCCTAGGCGCTGGCGATATCGCCCCCGGCTCTCTGCAAATTTGCAACGCCGAGCGTCTGCGACGGACGCTCTCCGAACAGCGCAAGGTAGTATTGCGCGAACCGGCCGAGCTCGTAAAAACCCTGATCCATGGCAACGGATGCCACGGTGGTCGAGCCGGGCGCGCTCTGATGCAGGATGGAATGGACGGCGCAGAGCCGCTTGTGCCGGAGGAAGCTGACCGGGCCAAGCCCGAACACCTCCTGAAAGGCGCGGTGCAGAGTGCGTCGCGATACGCCCAGCGCCGCACAGATCTCCGACACATGCACCGGGCGTGTGCCGGCCTCGTCGAGATACTCCTCAACCCTGCGGATCAGCCGTCGCGCCGAAGGCAGCCAGCCTTCGTCGTCGGGCGGCAAAGATGACATGACATTGGCTGCCATGCATTCGACAATCGATCGCTTCCAGAAATCGGCGGTCGATGGCGTCAGGCTGCCATTGCGGCTTCGTAGATGCGACATGATCCGGACCAGACGGCGCGTGGCGATCGCGCCGGTCTCGGTATCAGCCCTGAAATGGCCGCGGCTACGCCAGGTGTCTGGATCGCTCAACCGCGTTTCGCCGCCAAACAGCGAAGCAACCTCGTTGATGTCGAAGCGCATGGCGGCGTAAGCGGACGCGCCGTGGAAGACGCCGTCATGCTCGAGCAACGGCGGGATCACGAGCACGTCGTTGAGCTGCATGTCGAACGACCAGTGCGCGACGCGGTCCTCGGCTGCGAGCAGCATCCCGATGATGAGCTTGTCGTCGCTGGAGACACGCTGTGTGCGCATGCCGACGTTGAAGGTGCCGATGCTGAGCGAGAAGTCACCGATGCCGACATGGGACAACGTCCCGCGGAGTCGCCCGCGACCGAGCTGCATCACATCGACATGCGAGCCGTGGACGGCCTGGTGAAGACCTTCGAAACCGTCCAGCTTTTTCGAATCAACCAGAAGGAATTGCCCCATGGCCGTACCCTGTTACTGAAGCGCGACAATTCTGCGGCAAACTGCAGCCAAATACCACCACAACGCGAAGCGGGTGCGACAATCCGCCTTCGCGTTTTGAGACAAACGCTATCGAAATCCGGCGGGTAATTTTTGCTGCATTGCGCTTTAAATTCAGTGGTTTGTGACATGGGTCGTTAAGCCTCAGCCATCGCTGCCGCGTACTGGCACAAACTGCACATCACAGCAGTCCAATCTTCGGATACCGTTTGCAACCTTGGCGATATCGATCGAAGGCGCTCTGCGGATAGCAGAGCGCACGCGGCAGGCATTTGCCGCGTGCTGGGAAGCGTGCGCGCGATGGGAAAGAGATGTTGACGCAATGCGGCGTCTGCCTCTCTCCAGGCGCCAAAAAAGAGGGGACCAGATAATGCGTCCAACCTGCCGGGCAATATTCCGTCGTCGAACTCTGCAGAAGTCTGCGCCGTAGCATCGGGTGGAAGCGCGTATCGGAGTTCCCGCCATGCTGCGTGCAGATCTGGATCACTGCGAGTGGGTGCCGGATGATGCGAAGACCGGCGAGATGGTCTTCATTCCCGGCGGAACCTTTCGCATGGGATCGGACCATCATTATCCCGAGGAGGCGCCGAGCCATCGCGTCTCAGTCGACGGCTTCTGGATCGATCGCACGCCGGTCACCAACCGGCAGTTCAAGCAATTCGTCAACGCGACCGGCCATGTCACTGAAGCGCAGATCGTTCCCGACCCGAAAGACTATCCCGGCGCGCTGAAAGAGATGCTCTACGCGGGATCGCTGGTGTTCTCGCCCCTGCCCCGCATCACCGATCTCACCGACTGGAGCCAGTGGTGGTCCTTCCTGCGCGGCGCCAACTGGCGCCACCCTTATGGCCCCGGCAGCAACATCAAGGGGCTCGACGACCATCCGGTCGTGCACGTCTCCTACAGCGATGCGGCGGCCTATGCGCGCTGGGCCGGCAAGGATCTGCCGACGGAAGCCGAATGGGAGTTCGCCGCGCGTGGCGGCCTCGAGGCGGAGGAGTTCGCCTGGGGCGATGCGCTGATGCCGGGCGGCAAGCACATGGCCAATATCTGGCAGGGCAATTTTCCTGTCCAGAATCTCGGCGAGGATGGGCACGAGCGTACCTCGCCGGTCATGGCCTTCCCGCCAAACGGCTACGGCCTCTATGACATGATCGGCAATGTCTGGGAGTGGACCTCCGACTGGTGGTCGGCAAAGCACGCCGCTGACGCCGCAAAGCCCTGCTGCATCCCGAGCAATCCGCGCGGCGGTCGCGAAGACGCAAGCTTTGATCCATGTCAACCCAACATCCGCATCCCGCGCAAAGTCTTGAAGGGCGGCTCGCATCTCTGCGCGCCGAATTATTGCCGCCGCTATCGTCCGGCCGCGCGTCATGCCGAGCCGGTCGACACCTCGACCAGCCATGTCGGATTCCGCTGCGTGGTGCGAGCGGCTGCCCCCGATTCAGTGAGATCACCATCTGAAAGCTAGGAGTGCCGGAATGAGCCGCAAGATTGAGAGCAAGACCGGAATCGATGCAAACCAAACTATCGATCGCCGCAATCTCCTTCTCGGAACGTCATCCCTGGTTGCCGCCGCGGCCCTGACATCGCAGGCGCTTGCGCAAGCCCAGAAGGCGGCCCCAGGCAGCTCGCCGGCAACGACCTCATCCGGCCGCAAGCCGAACATCCTCTTCATCATGGGCGACGACATCGGCTGGTTCAATGTGAGCGCCTACAACATGGGGATGATGGGCTATCGCACCCCCAACATCGATCGCATCGGCAAGGAAGGCGCGGTGTTCACCGACTGGTACGGACAGCAGAGCTGTACCGCAGGCCGCGCCGCTTTCATCACCGGCCAGTCTCCGATTCGGACCGGTCTCACGAAGGTTGGTCTTCCCGGGGCCGAGCTTGGCCTGGGACCGCTCGACCCGAGTGTGGCCGATGTGCTCAAGACCTACGGCTACGCCACCGGCCAATTTGGCAAGAACCATCTTGGTGACCGCGACGAGCATCTTCCGACCGCACATGGCTTCGATGAGTTCTTCGGCAATCTCTATCACCTCAACGCCGAGGAGGAGCCGGAGAATCCCGACTATCCCAAGGACCCGGAGTTCCGGAAGAAATTCGGGCCGCGCGGCGTCATCAAATCGAGTGCCGACGGCAAGATCGAGAATACCGGTCCTCTGAATACCAAGCGCATGGAAACGATCGATGAGGAATTCCTCGCGGCGGCCAAGGATTTCATCAACCGTCAGCAGCGCGCGAGCAAGCCGTGGTTCTGTTACTTCAACTCGACACGGATGCACGTATTCACCCACCTGAAGAAGGAATCTCAGGGCAAGACGGGCTTGGGTCTTTACCCCGACGGAATGGTGGAGCACGACGGGCATGTTGGAGAATTGCTGAAGCTCGTCGATGATCTTGGTGTCGCTGACAACACCATCGTCGTCTACACGACTGACAACGGCGCAGAAGTTTTTACCTGGCCTGATGGCGGCACGACGCCGTTCAAGGGCGAGAAGGCGACCAACTGGGAGGGCGGCTTCCGCGTACCTTGCCTGATCAAATGGCCGGGCGTGATTCAACCCGGCACGATCGTCAATGATGTCTGTGCGCACGAAGACTTCATCCCGACCTTCGCTGCAGCCAATGGCGATCTGGATCTCGTCGAGCGGACAAAGCAAGGTACGACCCTCAACGGAAAGCCCTTCAAGGTCCACTTCGACGGCGTCAACCTATTGCCACTCTTAAAAGGCGACGTGAAGGAGTCGCCACGCCAGGAGTTTCTGTACTGGAGTGACGACGGCGACCTGATGGCCATTCGCCTCCGCGACTGGAAGGTGACCTTCCTGGAGCAGCACGCCGAAGTCGATCCGAAGACCCCGCTGGGACCCTGGCAAGGCCAGTTCACGAAGCTGCGTGCCCCCATGCTCTACAATCTGCGCTCGGACCCTTTCGAACGGGGCCCATCCAGCACGTACTATGGCGACTGGACGGCACACCGCATGTTCCTCATCGTGCCGGCGCAGGCCGTCGTCGGGAAATACCTGGAAAGCTTCAAGGACTTCCCGCCGCGTGCCAAGGCGGCGAGCTTCACCATCGGTGACGCCATGGAGAAAATCTACCAGGCCAATCCCAACAAATGAGGCACTGAGATCCTGCGTGAATGCCACGCCGCCATGCGTGGTCGTGAACAAGTCGACGTTCGCGGGATGCGAACGTCTCGGAATGTGAGTGAGAATTCCATGCCAGACGGAGGCCCAAGCAAACTCACGGCGGCTCCAGCGTCTCAGGGTGCCGGGACGTCGTCCGCACGCGAAGTCCTGCTGGATCTCAAGACACGGATCGGAAGGTCAGTGCTCGGTCAGGATCATCTGGTCGAGAGCATGCTGATCGGGCTGCTCGCCAACGGCAATCTTCTGATCGAGAGCCTGCCGGGCCTTGCCAAGACCCGCGCGGTCAAGACGCTGGCGAAGCATCTCGCAGCAGATCTGTCGCGCGTGCAATTCACGCCTGATCTCCTGCCGTCGGACGTGACCGGCGCCGAGATCTACGTCCAGACCGACAAGGGCGGCCAGTTTCAGTTCCAGAAGGGACCGATCTTCGCCAACCTCGTGCTCGCCGACGAGATCAATCGCGCGCCGGCAAAGGTGCAGTCCGCACTGCTCGAAGCGATGGAGGAGCGCCAGGTCACCGTCGCCGGCAAAACCTACAAGATGCCGGACCTGTTCATGGTGCTTGCGACCGAGAACCCGATCGAACAGGAAGGCACCTATGCGCTGCCGGAGGCCCAGCTCGACCGCTTCCTGATGCATGTCGTCATCACCTACCCGGACGAGGCCGTCGAAGGCGAGATCATCAAGCTCAATCGCGCAGAGAACGCGCAGACGCCGAAGGATCACGCCGCGGAGCTGCCGCCGATCCCGCAACAAGCAGTCCTGGACGCGCGCAGCGAGATCGACGGGATCTTCGTCTCCGACCTCGCCCAGAAATATATGGTGGACGTCGTCTACGCGACGCGCTTTCCGAGCCGTTACGGCGATCCGCTCGGCAAATGGATCCAGGTCGGCGCCAGCCCGCGCGGCAGCCTCGCGCTCGACCGTTGCGCGCGTGCACGGGCCTGGCTTGACGAATATGAGTTCGTGACCCCCGACCATATCCGCGCGGTGATCCACGACTGCCTGCGGCATCGCTTGATCCTCAGCTACGAGGCCGTGTCGCAGGGCGTGACGCCCGACCAGGTGATCGACAAGATCACTGAACTTGTCGCTGCAGCGTGAGGCCGTCATGACATCAGCCAGCTCGCCCGGTGTCTATGTCAGTCTCGACGACCTGATCGCGCTCGAATATCGCGGACGTAAGGTGTCGTTCCTGCCGCGCCAGCCGGTGCACAGCCTGTTGTCCGGTCGCTTCGCCTCGCGCATGCGCGGACGCGGGCTCAACTTCGAGGAAATCCGGGACTATCGCGCCGGCGACGACGTCCGTTCGATCGACTGGAAAGTGACGGCGCGGCTCCAGAAACCACATATTCGGGTTTTCAACGAGGAGCGCGATCGGCAGACGATCCTCGTGGTCGACCAGCGCCTGTCAATGTTCTTCGGCAGCCGGCTCGCGATGAAATCGGTGACCGCGGCACAGGCTGCGTCGATCGGCGCGTGGCGGGTGCTTGGTGTCGGCGACCGGGTCGGGGCAATCATCTTCGGTGACCGCGATCTCGTCGAGGTCAGCGCGCGGCGCAGCCGCGCCACTGTGCTCCAGATGCTCTCGGCCATCGTTGCGCAAAACCAGGCGTTGGGCGTCGGCCGCGGTCTCGTCTCTGCACCGGCCATGCTCAACACGGCGCTGGAGCATGCCCTGCGCCGCGCGCTGCACGATGCGGTCGTGGTCATCATCAGCGATTTCGACGGCGCCGACGACGCGACGCGCAAGATGATCGGCGCAATGGCACAGCATAATGACGTCGTTGCCCTGCTGGTCCACGATCCCCTGCAAAGCGACCTGCCCCCCTCTGCCAGCATGACCGTGACTGACGGCGAGCTACAGATCAGGCTCGAAGTCGGGCGCGACAGCGTGCGCAAGAACATTTCACAGGCGACAGAGGAGCGGTTGAAGGGCGTCTTTGCCTTGACGCAGGAACTCGGTGTTCCCGTGCTGCCGCTCAGCGCAGCCGAGGAGACCGCAGCGCAACTTCGTCGCCTGCTTGGCGCGATGCCAGCCAGGCATGGTCGCGGCGGCGGCCACCGAGGAGCGGAGGCAACCCTTGGCTGAACTCTTGGCTCAAGCACCCCCCGTCGATACCGATCCGGTGGCCGGCCTGGTCGACATCTCGCTGCCGCACGAGGTGGGTCTGTGGCCCCAGACTTGGGAATCGCGGATCGCGATTGTGCTGCTTCTGACGATCGTGATCGCATCCGCATGGCGGCTGGTGCGCTATCGGCGCGTCAACCGCTATCGGCGCGAGGCGCTTGCCGAGTTGAGTTCGATGGAACAGACAAACTCGTCTGGCCGCGAACAGCTATTGACGGGGCTGACCCTGCTTGTCCGACGAACTGCGCTTACAGCCTTTTCCCGCGAGCAAGTGGCCTCCCTCGCCGGTCCGGCATGGCTTTCGTTTCTCGATCGTACCTATGACGGACAGGAGTTCTCGCGAGGAGTAGGCCGCTTGCTGGTCAGCGGCTCCTATCAGCCCATTGAGCCGAACGAAGCCGAGATTCAATCACTCTCCCGCCTCGTCCGTCGCTGGATCAGGGGGCACCATGCTTGAGTTCGCCTGGCCATGGATGTTCCTGTTGCTGCCGCTGCCGATCTTGGTGTGGTGGTGGCTGCCGCCCTATCGCGCGCGGCAGGCTTCGGTCCAGGTGCCGTTCTTCGAGCGGCTGGCGGCCGCGACTGGACAGACCCCGCAGCGGGGCGCCGTGGTGCTGGAGCGCCGCGCCTTGCAGATGATCGTGGCGGTCGCGATCTGGATCCTGCTGGTCATGGCGCTCGCAAGGCCGCAATGGGTCGGCGATCCCGTGACGCGAGAGGTGTCCGCGCGTGATCTGATCCTGGCGATCGACATATCGGGATCGATGGATCAGCACGACTTCAAGACGCCCGATGGGGCGACCCTGACGCGGCTCGACGGGGTCAAGCGCGTCATCAAGGATTTCATCGCGCGCCGCAAGGGCGACCGCGTCGCGCTGATCCTGTTCGGCACCAGGGCCTATGTCCAGGTGCCATTCACCCAGGATCTCCAGACGGCGCAGCAATTGCTCGACCAGACCGCAGTCGGGATGGCCGGCCAGCAGACCGCGATCGGCGACACCATCGGGCTGGCCATCAAGACCTTTGCGACCAGCACGGCGAAACAGAAGCTCCTGATCTTGCTGACCGACGGCAATGATACGGCAAGCCGGGTGCCGCCCGAACATGCCGCCGATATCGCGCAGCAGAACGATGTCGCCGTCTACACGATCGGCGTCGGCGATCCCGCGGCGACCGGCGAGAACCGTGTCGATCTCAGCGTCCTGCAATCCGTTGCAGGCACGACCGGCGGTCATTTCTTTCGCGCCGAGGACGGCGCGCAGTTGCAGGCGATCTATGCCGATATCGACCGGCTGGCGCCAGCGAAACTGGAGACGCTGTCATGGCGGCCGAAGCTGCCACTGTTTCAATGGCCGTTGGGCGCAGCCGTCATCCTCGCGCTGCTGCTGTGGCTTGCGCTGCTGCTCGGAAGCGAATGGCGCCGGGTGAAGGCTGTCAGCCATGCATGACGCCGCCACCATATCCTTTCACCTGCTGCGTCCGCTGTGGCTCGTTGCATTGATCCCGCTTGCCGCCGCGGTCGTGCTTCTGCGGTGGCGACACAGCGTGCGCGCGCAATGGGGCGGCGTCATTGCGCCGCATCTTCTCGACCATCTGATCGTGCAGCCCGGCGGGGGGCGCAGCATCAATCCGTTGTATCTCGTTGCAACCGCCATGACGCTCGGCATCATCGCGCTGTCCGGCCCAACCTGGCGGCGCGAGCTGCCGCCCTTCGTCGAGGACAAGGCGCCTCTGATGATCGCGCTCGCGGTCGGGTCGTCGATGAGCGAGAGCGACGTCGCGCCCTCGCGCCTCGAACGCGCCAAGCAGAAGATCGGCGATCTTCTTGCGGCGCGCGCCGGCGCCAGGACCGGGCTGATCGCCTATGCCGGCACGGCGCATCTGGTCATGCCCCTGACCGACGACCGCGCCGTGATCGCGCCGTTTCTCGCCGCGCTGACGCCGGGATTGATGCCCTCAGACGGCAGGAACGTGGCGGGTGCGGTTGCCCTGGCTGCACAATCCCTCGCGACCGAGCCGGTCGCCGGGACGATCCTGCTGGTCGCGGACGAGCTCGGCGCTGCCGACGCCGCGGCGATCCGGCAGGCGGCCGGGCGGAACAATGTCGTGATGCTCGCCATGAACGCCGGCTCCGCGTCCGTGCCGCTCGGGAGCGACGCCGTCCGGGTCAGCATCGACGGCAGCGACATTCTGCGGCTGGAGCGGCGGATCGACACGCGGTTCCAGTCCGCCGAGGGCGATGCGTTCGGTACGCGGTGGCAAGACGAAGGTTTCTGGCTGCTGCCGCCGCTGGCGCTGCTGAGCCTGCTCTGGTTTCGGCGCGGCACCACGGTCGCGTGGGTCGTTGCCCTCCTCATCGTGGCGCATCCGGAACCATCGAGGGCGGAACATACATCGCGCTTCGTCAGCCTTTGGTTGACGCCGGACCAGCAGGGCCGGCTCGCGTTCGACCGCGGTGACTATCGTGCCGCGGCAAATCTGTTCGCCGATCCGATGTGGCGGGGCATCTCCGCATACCGCGCGTACGATTTCATCGTGGCTGCGCAGGAATTCGCGAAGGTCGAGACACCTGAGGGAACGTTCGCACTCGGCAACGCCCAGGCCCAGAACCACGCCTTCGAAAAGGCGATCAAGGCCTATGACGATTTGCTGAAGGTTCAGCCGGGCAATCTTGCCGCCAAGACCAATCGCGCCATCGTGCAGGCCGCGCTGGACGCCAAGGAAGCGATGCGTCGCAAGCAGGAGCAGAACGATGGCGCGCCGCCGGACCAAAAGGCCGACGAGATGCGCGTCGACCCCAAGCAGAAAGGCGGCAAGACGATCAAGGTCACGCCGCAGGACGTCACCACCGCAGGCGCGGCCGAAGCCTGGATGCGCCAGGTCCAGACCTCGCCCGCAGACTTCCTCAAGCTGAAATTCGCAATCCAGGCGGCCGCGCCGGCGCAAGCGGGAGCATCGCCATGAGACATTGGCTCGCTGCCATCGCCTTGCTGCCCGCGGTCGCGCTGCCATCGCAAGATGGGCGGGCGCAACTGCCTGTCACGTCCGAGCCGACTGTGCAGGTGACCATCGATCCGCCACGCGTGGTCGTCGGGCAGCAGGCGACACTCCACATCGTCGTGCTGGCGCCGAACTACATGACGTCGCCGCCCGAATTGCCCGACTTCCAGCTGCGTAATGCCGTGACCCGGCAATTGCAGAGCGTCAACACCAACGAGCAGCGGGACGGCGTGTTCTACGCGGGGGTACGCTTCGAATATGCCATCTATCCGCAGGAGCCCGGCTCCTACGCCGTTTCGGACCAGAAGGTCCACGTCAAATATGCCGCCGAGCCTCCGTCGACGCGCGAACTCGATATCGTGCTGCCGCGTGTTTCGTTTGAAGCCTTCATTCCGGATGCCGCGGCCGAGCTTCAGCCATTTCTGTCGGCAACCCGGCTGAACGTCGAGCAAACGATCAGGCGCTCCTCGGATCAGCTCAAGCCGGGCGATGCCGTCACGCGAATCGTGACGATCGCGGCCCAGGGGACGCCGGCGATGCTGCTGCCCCCGCAGCCGTTCGCCGATATCGACGGTCTCAAACTCTATCCCGCGCAACCCGACCTCGCGGACAAGACGGAAGGCCGCACCGGTGTCGCGACCTCGACCCGCGTCGATTCCGCGACCTATATGCTGGAACGCCCGGGCGACTATTCCCTGCCCGCAATCGATATCGGCTGGTGGAACGTCGGCAACGGCAAGGTCGAGCGGGTTCATCTCGATGCCGTGCCGCTGAAGGTGATGGCCGATCCGGCGTCACGAGGCGCGGCGCCTATCGACGGCCCCGACGTGAGTTGGACGTGGAACGGCCTCGTCGACCTCGTTGCGGATCACTGGCTATCCGTACTGGTCGTGACCATCGTTGCCGTCGCACTTGGCTGGTTCGCACCCGGCATGACGCGGCGAACCGCGGATTATTATCGCCGCCGGCGGGAGGTCTATCTGCAATCCGAGGCCTTTGCGTTCGACCGGCTTCGCCGTGCGGTTCGCCATCGAGACGCAAGCACCGCGTATTTCGCATTGCTGGACTGGCTGCCGCATCTCGAGGCCACGTCCTCGCGGACTACGATCAGCGCCTTCAAGAGCGTCGCGTGCGATCCTGCCCTGGAAGGACAGATCGGCGCCATCGAGCACGAATTGTTCGCAACACAGCACGGTTCGCAGCGCTGGTCACCACACCAGCTGCTGCGCCACATCACCGTCGCGCGCCGCAGGTTGCGACTGCGAACCCACCGCCGCGACAGCGCGCGTCTACCTCAAACCCTCAACCCAGTCGGGGCTTCGAAGGCTCCGGCCCATGGAGGCAGAAGGCCTGCCAGATGAAGGAAGCCTACGGAGACTGATCAAGCAGAACGCAAGACTCGGAAGCCAGCGCGAACAACCCTTGCAAAAAAAGGAACGTCGAATGAGCAACGAGACGAACAAAGACGGCGTCGCCGGATCCCCGTGCACCAATAATTCAGCCATGAATCGTCGGGCCATACTGCTCGGCTCGTCATCAATTGTCGCGGCAGCGACGTTGACTTCGCAGGCGTTTGCGCAAGCTCAGAAGGCCGCGCCCGCTGCGAGCCCGGGCGCCTCGCCTGCCTCGGGCCGCAAGCCGAATATCCTCGTCATCTTCGGCGACGACATCGGCATCCCGCAGATCAGCGCCTACACGATGGGCCTGATGGGATATCGCACCCCCAACATCGACCGCATCGCGCGCGAAGGCGCCATCTTTACCGATGTCTACGGTCAGCAAAGCTGCACCGCCGGCCGCGCCTCCTTCATTCTCGGCCAGGAGCCGTTCCGGACCGGCCTTCTCACCATCGGCATGCCCGGCGACCCCCATGGCATCCAGGACTGGATGCCGACGATTGCCGACGCCATGAAGACCCAGGGCTACGCGACCGGACAGTTCGGCAAGAACCATCTCGGCGACCGCGACGAGCATCTGCCGACCAAGCACGGCTTCGACGAGTTCTTCGGCAACCTCTACCACCTCAATGCGGAGGAGGAGCCGGAAGGCTATTTCTATCCGAAGGATCCCAATTTCCGGAAGCAGTACGGCCCGCGCGGCGTCATCAAGGCATCGGCCGATGGAAAGATCGAGGACACCGGACCGCTGAACACGGCGCGGATGCCGACGGTCGACGAGGAATTTCTGGGGGCCGCCAAGGATTTCATCGGGCGGCAAGCCAAGGCGGACAAGCCATTTTTCGTCTGGTTCAACTCGACGCGCATGCACGTCTTCACACATTTGAAGTCGTCGTCGCTCGGCAAGACCGGCAAGGGCATCCACGCCGACGGCATGGTGGAGCACGACGGCATGGTCGGCGAACTGCTCAAGCAGCTCGACGATCTCGGCATCGCCGACAATACGATCGTCCTCTACACCACGGACAACGGTGCCGAGATCGCGTTGTGGCCCGACGGAGCCATGACGCCCTTCCACGGCGAAAAAGGTACGACCTGGGAAGGCGGCATGCGCATTCCGATGATGGTGCGCTGGCCGGGCGTGGTGAAGCCCGGCACTGAATACAACGAGATCATCTCGCTGATCGACTGGTTCCCGACGCTGTCCGCGGCAGCGGGAATGCCCGACGTCAAGGAGAAGATGAAGACCGGCTTTGCCGGTGCCGGCGGGAAGAATTTCAAGGTTCATCTCGACGGCTACAACTTCATGCCGTTCTTCAAGGGCGACGCCGCGCAGCCGCCGCGTGACGCGATCTACTACTTCGATCAGGGCGGCAACCTCAATGCGATCCGCTGGAACGACTGGAAGCTGAGCTTCGCATCGTCGAAGGGAAACATCGCAACCGGCACGCGCGAGGTCACCGCGTGGTCGCTGATCACCAATCTGCGCATGGATCCTTATGAGCGCGGTCTGGAGGAAGGTGGCGAGGCGATGAAATTCCTCGCCCAGAACATGTGGCTGATCGTGCCGGTGCAGGGCAAGATCAAGGAGTTCTTCTCCGATTTCGACCAGTTCCCCTATCAGGAAGGCAGTTCGCTGAACGCGGGCAGCATCAACTACGGAATGCTCCGGCAGCAAGCGGCGCTGAAGCGGCTCAACGAGCTCGAGACGCTCAAACCGCAATAGTTGGGGACAGGGAGGACAAGTGCCATGATGGTTCGGTTCTACGCCGTGCTGCTTGCGTGTCTCGACACCGTCTCGATTGCGGTGGCGCAGCCGGCCGATCCCTTGCCGTCATGGAATGGCGGAGCGACGAAGACGGCGATCGTCGATTTCGTCGCACGCGTCACATCGCAGGGCGGCACGGACTTCGTGCCGCCCGCCGAGCGCATCGCGGTGTTCGACAATGACGGCACGCTGTGGTGCGAGCAGCCGATCTATTTCCAGGCGGCCTTTGCCCTCGACCGGGTCAAGGCGATGGCGCCGCAGCATCCCGAATGGAAGCAGCAACAGCCGTTCAAGGCCTTCCTGTCGCACGACAAGGAGGCGCTGGCGGCTCAAGGCGAGAAAGGCCTGCTGACGCTGGTCGCCGCTGCCCATAGCGGCATGACGACGGACGCCTACGCGGCTTCGGTCGCCGATTGGCTGGCCCAGGCGCGGCACCCCCGGTTCAACCGCCCCTACGACGAGCTCGTCTACCAGCCGATGGTCGAACTGCTCGGCTATCTCAGGGCGAACGGCTTCAAGACCTTCATCGTCTCAGGCGGCGGCGTCGAGTTCATGCGGGTGTGGGCCGAAAAGGCCTACGGCATTCCGCCCGAGCAGGTAGTCGGCTCCTCCGGCGTCACGCAATTCAAGATGGGTGCCGACGGCAAGCCCGTCCTGATGAAGCTGCCGAAGGTCGAGTTCATCGATGATGGGCCCGGCAAGCCGTCCGGCATCGACCGCTTCATCGGCCGCCGCCCGATCCTCGCGTTTGGCAATTCGGACGGCGACCAACAGATGCTGCAATGGACCGCGGCCGGACCCGGCGCCCGCTTCCTCGGGATCGTCCATCACACCGACGCTTCGCGCGAATACGCCTACGACCGGCAGTCGAAGATCGGAAAGCTCGACAAGGCCTGGGACGAGGCGGTGCGGCGCGGCTGGACCGTGGTCGACATGGCAAAGGACTGGAAGACGGTGTTCGCGTTCGAACGCAGCGGCTCAGGGGCATCGCAATGACCGGGACAATCGCGGCAGCACACTTCATCAACGAAGCAAGAGCAATGGGAGACAGAAACATGTCCAAACACATCCGCACTTTTAGGCTGACGGCCTGCTTGCTGGCACTGGCAACCGGCGTTTCTCTCCCGATCGGAACGGTATCAGCGGCGCCGCTTCAACCGGCAGCAATCCAGCAGGGCGCAACCGGGCCATCCGACCTCGTCGAGGTGCGCGCAGCCGGCCACCGCGGCGGGGCGGCCGTGGGGCCGCGTGGTGGTGCCGTGGTCCATCGCGGCGGCGCAGCGGTCGGCCCGCGCGGCGCGGCCTATCGCGGCGGCACCGTCGTGCGTGGACCACGCGGCAATGTCGCGGTTCGTCGCACCACGGCCGTGGCCGGCCGCGGGGCATGGGCGCGGCCCGGCCGCTATTACTGGCCGCGAGGCGGTGCCATTGCCGCCGGCGCGGCGATCGGTTTCGTGACGGCCGCTACGGCCGCAGCCTGGGCGGGCGCGGCGCCCGCGCCGGGGATGTGCTGGTACTACACCGATCCGTCCCGGACCCAGGGATTCTGGGACTACTGCCAGTGATGGGGAGCAGGACAGTGATGGTGTCGAGGCATATCGCTACCGCAGTCATTGGCTCAGCGTTGCTGCTGACGCCCGGCGCGGCGGCTCAAGCCCAGACGACCTCGCCGAGCGAGATACAGGCGATCGCCAAGGACGCCTATGTCTATTCCTACGCTATGATGGAGAGTTACCAGACCTGGCGTACCCAGGTGGTCGACAAGAGCGCCAATGGATATGTCGGCGGCTTCAACGTGTTCCGGCATTATTCGGAACCGTTCACGCCTGACAACAAGGACATCGTGACGCCGAACAACGACACGCCCTACTCGTGGGCGTGGCTCGACTTGCGCGCTGAACCGATGGTGGTCAGCGTTCCGACGGTCCCGAAGGATCGCTATTACGTGATGCAATGGATCGACCTGTTCACGCAGAACTTCGCCTACATCGGCGTGCGGTCGACGGGATTCGGCGCCGGCAGCTACATGATCGCCGGACCGAAATGGCGGGGACAAAAGCCCGACGGCATCAGGGACGTGTTCAAGGCTGAAACCGAGATCGTGGGAACACTGACCCGGACCGCGCTGCAAGGACCGGAGGACGTCCCGAACGTCAAGGCGATCCAGGCGCAATACAAGCTTCAGCCGCTCAGTTCATTCCTCAAGCAGCCGCCCCCGCCGGCCGCGCCGGCCATCGAATTTCCGCCCTATGACAAGGCCAAGGCCCGCACGCATGATTTCATCGGCTACCTGAATTTCCTGCTGCAGTTCGCCGAGCCGCCGGTCCCCAGCGAGGCCGCGATCCGCAAGCGCTTCGAGACAATCGGCATCGGACCCGGCAAGCCTTGGGATGCATCGAAGGTCGATCCCGCGACACTGGCTGCAATCGATGCCGGCGTGAAAGAGGGACAGGCAGAGATCGATGCGCTGGCGGCCAAGACCTTCAGCACCAACGGCCTGTTCGGTTCGCGCGCGCAACTGAAGACCAACTACCTGCAACGCGACGTCGGGGCCATGAAAGGCCTGTACGGCAACTCGCTCGAGGAAGCCTGGTATGGCGGCTACGTCTGCGATGGGAGCAAGCCGTCGATCGTCCATTTCACCAAGGCCAATCTGCCGCCGGCGAAATTCTTCTGGTCCATGACCATGTACACGATCCCGGACCGGTTTCTCTACGCCAACCCGATCAATCGCTATTCGATCGGCGACCGGACCAAGGGTCTCCAATACGGCAAGGACGGCTCGCTGACGATTTATGTGAGCAACGCCTCGCCGGGGAAAGACAAGGAAAGCAATTGGCTGCCTGCCCCGGCCGCAAAATGCAGCCTTGTCGCGCGAGTGTACGGACCAAGCAAGGCCGCGATGACCGGAGCGTGGAAATTGCCGCCGCTGGAGGCCGAGAAATGACGAGTTTCAGATCTTCCGTTTGGGTGTTGCTGGGAACGCTTTGCGCAAATGGCGCTTTGGCGCAGTCGCCATCCGCCAGCACAATTCCAGTCACCGTCGACAATTTCGTCCGCGCGGAAAGCGATTTGTATTTCCGCGGGATATTAAAAGACAGCGGCGCAATCGGAAAGTTTCTGCACCGCCGCGAGCCGGCCCGGATCGACAACCAGACCGTGATCCGGCTCAACCGCGACACACTGTATTCGTCCGCCGTGTTCGATCTCGATGCCGGACCTGTGACGATTACGCTGCCTGACACCGGCAAGCGCTTCATGTCGATGCAGATCATCAATGAGGATCACTACGTCCCGGAGGTTGTCTACGGCAAGGGCAGCCACACGCTCTCGAAAGATAAGGTCGGCACGCGCTATGTCGCCGTCGCGATCCGGACGCTGGTCGACCCGGCCAACCCGAAGGACGTGGAGGAGGTTCACGGACTCCAGGATGCCATCAAGGTCAGCCAGAAGGCGGCCGGTGCGTTCGAGGCGCCGGATTGGGACCAGGCCAGCCAGAAGAAAGTACGCGACGCACTCCTGGTGCTCGGCTCGACCATTCCTGACTTCAAGAAGGCGTTCGGCACCAGGGCCGAAGTCGATCCCATTCGTCATCTGATCGGATCAGCGTCGGCGTGGGGCGGCAATCCCGACAGGGATGCGATCTATCTCAACGTCACGCCGGCGAAGAACGACGGCACGACGGTCTACAAGCTCGATGTGAAGCATGTTCCGGTCGACGGGTTCTGGTCCGTCAGCCTCTACAATGCCGAGGGGTATTACGAGAAAAATCCATCCGACGCCTACTCCATCAACAGCATCACCGGCAAGAAAAACGTCGACGGTTCGATCGCCGTCCAGTTTGGCGGCTGCGACGGCAAGATTCCGAACTGTCTGCCGATCATGAAGGGCTGGAATTACACCGTCCGACTCTATCGCCCACGCGCTGAAATTCAGAGCGGAAAATGGAAGTTCCCGGAGCCGCAGCCGGCCAGCTAAAGGATCGACCATGAGCGGCTATGACATCTTCGCCTGGATCGTGCTGATGATCCTGCTTGCCAGCGCGATCGGCGTGGTCTGCATCGCCGGCTGGCTGCCCGGGCATATCGCGAAATCGCGCGGCCATCCTCATGCGCAGGCCGTGACGGTCGCCGGCTGGATCACGCTGTTCTTCGGCTTCGCGCTGTGGCCCCTCGCCTTCATCTGGGCCTATCTCGACGTCCCCTCGCGTAAAGCCGGAGATGCGTGATGGGTGTCGCCATCATCAACATCTATCTGGTGCTGCTTTTCCTGCTGGTGCACTTCAACATCGTGCGCTTCAACCTGTTCTGGAAAGCCTCGCCTGCGATCGTCATGGTGCTGGTGCTGTTCGGGCTGCTGGTTCCGATGGGATGGGGCGCGCCGCAGGGCAATGCGCTGGTCGTGCGCAACGCGGTCTCGATCGTGCCCGATGTCGCCGGCGAAGTGGTGGATGTTCCTGTTGTCGCCAACGCGCCGCTGAAGTCCGGCGACGTGTTGTTCAAGATCGACCCGACACCCTACGCGGCGCAGGTGAAGGCGATCGACGCCCAGTTCAAGCTCGCCAAGACGCGCCTCGGCCAGATGACGCAGCTCTACGAGCGTGACGCCGGCCGCGGCTTCGACGTCGAGCAACGGCAATCGGAGGCCGACCAGCTCTCCGGTCAGCTCGAGGCCGCGCAGTGGAATCTCGACAAGACCATCGTGCGAGCACCGGCCGACGGCTATGTCACCAACCTCTCGCTGCGCAAGGGCGCCCGCGTCGCCAATTTGCCGCTGTCGCCGGTGATGGCCTTCATCGACACCTCCTCGACCATCATCGGCGTCGAGATCAACCAGATCGACGCGCGCTACGTCGCGCCCGGCCAGGAGGTCGAGGCCACCTTCAAATTCGCGCCCGGGCAGATTCTTGCCGGCAAGGTCGAGAGCGTGCTGCAGGCGATCGCGCCGGGGCAGACCCAGACGTCGGGCACGGCCGTGATGCCGAGCGCGATCGAGGCGGCGCCCTTCATCGTCCGCGTCAGGCTCGACGACGCCGAATTCGCCAGGCGCCTGCCGGCCGGCAGTGCCGGCACCGCTGCGATCTACACCGATCGGGTCAAGCCGACACATATCGTCCGCCGCGTGATCCTGCGGCAGGTCGCGATCCTGAATTACGTCAATCCATTCTGAAGAGCACGATGAAGAAGACGATGGGGACATACGACATGATGGGACAGTTTGGAAAAGGCGCGCTTACGGCAGTGCTGGCGGTAACGGCGTTCGCGGCGCAGCCCGCGAGCGCCGACGAAGGCGGCATCAGCTTCTGGCTGCCGGGTAATTTCGGCAGCCTCGCCGCAGCGCCCGGCACGCCGGGGTGGTCATGGGCAACGGTGTACTATCACACCACCGTCAGCTCTGGCGCGGGCCAGCAGTTTCCGCGCGGTGGACGCGTCGATGTCGGCATCAGCGGCAAGGGCGACCTCGCCTTCTTCGGGCCGAGCTACGTGTTCGCCACACCGGTGCTGGGCGCGCAACTCTCCGTCAGCGTGCTGGGTGTCGCCGGCAGGAATGAAGCCACAGCGGCGCTGTCGCTGACCGGACCGCTCGGCAACACCATCGGGGTCAATCGCACGCAGGACCTCGTCGCGTTCGGCGATATCATCCCGCAGGTCGCGCTGAAGTGGAACATGGGCGTCAACAATCTCATGGTCTACGGCATGGGCGACATTCCCATCGGCGCTTATGATCCGGTGCGGCTTGCCAATCTCGGCATCGGACACGGCGCGATCGATTTCGGCGGCGGCTACACCTACTTCAATCCGCAGACCGGCAACGAATTCTCCTGGGTCGCGGGCCTCACCTACAATTTCAAGAACACCGACACGCAGTACCAGAACGGAATGGACTTCCATCTCGACTGGGGCGCCTCGCATTTCGTCACCAAGCAGGTTCAGCTCGGGCTGGTCGGCTACTACTTCCAGCAGGTGACTGACGATTTTGGGGCACCGCCGGCGCTTGGCGGCTTCCGTTCGCGTGTTGCCGGCGTCGGGCCGCAGGCCGGCTTCCTGTTTCCGGTCGGTGACATGCAGGGCTATCTCAACCTGAAGGGCTATTGGGAGTTCGCAGCAGAGAACCGCCCATCTGGCTGGAACACCTGGGTCACATTCGCGATCTCGCCCGCGGCGCCGGAGCCGGCGTCCGCTAAGCCGATCGTGCGCAAATATTAGAGGAGGCATTCAGGACACTCCAATGGACGGAGACCGGACCAAGCGCCACTTTCGCATCGGCTTCCAGACATCGATCATCACGGTGTTCATGGGCGTCGTGCTGCTCGTGGGCCTGACCCTGGTCTATCTCAGCTTCGAGCGCGTGACCTCGATCACGCGGACGGCGGCGAGCGGCTTCATCGAGAAGGTGGCGCAGTTAGGTGCCGACCACGTCGACGAGCAGTTCAAGAATGTGCGCGACAATCTCGACATCCTGTCCGCCCTGCCGCCGATCCAGGAAGCCGACATCGCCGACAATGCGCGGCTGTACAGCCTGATGGCGGCGATGCTGCGCAACAACCCGCAGCTGTTCAATCTCTATGTCGGTTACGAGGACGGCTCGTTCATCGAGATGGACGTGATCGACCGCGCCAAGCCGGCGTTTCGCGCGGACCTGAAGGTCGATCAGGATGCGGCATTCCGGCTGGTCGTGATTTCGCGCACGGCAGGAGCCGCGCCGGTCACGCAATATCTGTCGGAGAACCTGATCCAGGTCGCCGAAGTCCCGGGCCCCACCGGCTACGACCCGCGGCAGCGGCCCTGGTATGTCGAGGCGTTCAAGAACGACAAGACGCTGCTGACCGGGCCTTACGTCTTCTACGCCACGGGCGAGCCCGGCTACACGCTGCGGACGCCGCTGAAGGAAGGCCGCCGCGGCGTCGTCGCCGGCGACTTGCTGCTGAACCGGTTCGAGGCCATGCTGGCGGAGCAGAAGCTAGGCCAATCGGGGCTCGCCTTCCTGTTCAACGATGCCGAGCACATCGTCGATCATCCCGAGATGACCCGCCTGATGGCTGATATCCCGGAGCGGCAGGACGACCTGCCGCAAATTGGTGCGCTCAAGCTGCCCGCGCTGGTCCCGATCATCCGCTCATGGCGCGAGGGCGGTCCGGCACAGCAATTCTTCGACGATGCCGCGGGCCGGACCTATGTCGCGGCGGTCCACCGGCTCGATACGACCGGCTCGGCCAATGTCCGGCTCGCTCTGGTCGCCCCACTCGACGAATTCTACGCCCGGATCATCAACGAGCGCCGCACGCTGTTCGCGCTGGCGCTGGCCTTCGTCGGCGCCACGCTGCCGTTCGCGTTCTGGCTGGGCTCGCGGATGGCAGAGCCGCTGCGCAAGCTGGTCGAGGAGACCGACGCGATCCAGCGCTTCGACATCGCGGAACGGCCGCGCATCCACTCTGCCATTGCCGAGATCGAGGAGCTTGGCCGCTCGGTTTTCACCATGCGCAGCGTGGTCAGCAGCTTTGCCAGCTTCATTCCGCGCCCGATCGTGCGGCAGCTGATCGAGACCGGCTCGGCGCTCCGCCTCGGCGGCTCAAGGCGCGAGGTCACGGTGCTGTTTACGGATGTCGCCGACTTCACCGCCAAGACCGAGCGGGCCGACCCGTCGCAGGTGATGATTTTCACCTCACGCTATTTCGCGGCGCTCTCGGACGAGATCATGCGGCACCAGGGCACGGTCGACAAATATATCGGCGATGCCGTGATGGCGCTCTGGAATGCGCCCGCGGACGACCCCGATCATACCGTCAACGCCTGCCGCGCGGTTCTCGCCTGCCTTGCGGCGAACGAGGCTCTCAACAAGGAGTTTCGGCGCGAGGGCTGGCCGCCTTACGACACGCGGTACGGCCTGCATGTCGGCGACGCCGTGGTCGGCAATGTCGGCTCCAGCGACCGGATGAACTACACCGCGCTCGGCGCCACCGTGAACCTGGCCTCGCGGCTGGAGGGCCTCAACAAGAACTACGGCACGCGCGTGCTGGTCAGTGCCACAGTGCGTGCGCGCGTGAACCATGCGTTCCTGTTCCGCAGCGTCGACAGCATCACGCCGAAGGGATTTGCCGAGCCGATCGACGTCAGCGAGCTGCGCGGCGAACTGGCGCAGGCCGGCGAGGCCGAGATCATCATGTGCCAACGCTGGGACGAGGTTTTTGCGGCGATCGCGCAGGATGGCGGGGCCGACACGACGCTGGTCCGGCTCTCCGGCTTCCTGCACGACTATCCCAAGGACGGCGTCGCGCAGATTCACGCCCAGCGTTTCCGCGGCGCAGGCCCGAATGCGGGAGCAGCGGCATGAGCGCCCGCCTCGTCAGCCGCCGGCGATTGCTGCGTAGCGGCGCGGCGCTGGCGGCCGCCTCGGCGTTCGGGGCCCCTGCCGTCGCACAGGCCCGCAGAAAAGTCCGGCTCGGCTATCTCCACGTGGTTGCGGTCGACGGACACATCTGGACCGGGCTCGACCGCGGCTCATTCGACCGCGAGGGCATCGATTTCGAGCTGCACGCGTTCAACACCGGCCCCGAAGTGTTCGAGGCGATGATGCGGGGCGAGCTCGACGTCGCCTCGGCGGGCGGCGTCATCTCCAACTATCTGGCGCTCGGCCGCGGCCGCGGCTTTCTCATCAACGACATCGAGGTCGCGACCGCGCAGCTCTGGGTCCGGCCCTCGCTCGGGGTCAACAAGCTCGCCGACCTCAGGGGCAAGCGGATCGCGACGACCATGAAGACGACGGCGCATATCTTCCTCGACCGGGCGCTGCGGGCCAACAACATCGCCACGTCCGAGGTGGAGATCGTCAACGCCAGCATGCCTGATGCCGTCAAGTCGTTCATCGCCGGCGAGGTGCCGGCCGTCGCGCTCTGGGTGCCATTCAATGTCGCCGTGCGCGAGGCGCTGCCCGACGCCGTGAAGCTGGTGGATGCATCTGCCTTCTATCCGCAATCCGCCGTGCTTGGCGGCTGGGCCGCGCGGACGGACTATTATGCGGGGAACAGGGACGTACTGAGCCGGATCATTCGCGGCTGGATCGACGCGAACGACCACATGGTGCGCAATCCCGCAGCTGCCGCGGAGGCGCTGCAGGCTCACTACAGGCCGTCGCGCCCCGCCGACATCACTGAAGCCTTCAAGGCGCAAAAACTCTACTCCGCGCGCGAATGGCGGCGGCTCTATGCCGATGGCACCGTAGTGAAATGGTTGCAGCAGGTCAGCGACTTCTTCATGATGGATGCCGGCGTCACCGGCGCGATGCACGCGTCGGACTATTTCGATGCGCAGCTCTACATGGCAGCGGTCGGATAAAGGTCATTCCGCGACTCAGAGCTATTTTCGCGTTTACTTCCCGATCTATTCTACTTTCTCGCTGCGCCCGGCGTACGATCATTCGTTCGAGCCAAAGGGAACGGTTCCTTCCCAGTTTTTCTCGGAACGCACGTCTCCTGAGCATTTTCCGCCAAGTCTAGCCGTTACAGGCAAGAGCGTGCCCAGCAATTCTGCTAAAATGCATCCCGCATCACGTTCACCAACGTGAGAGCGTGAGCATCCGCTGGATTGGTCAACTCACGTTCCGAAATTCTGAGGAGACACGTCATGAAGATCGTCGTGATCGGCGGAAGCGGCCTGATCGGATCCAAGCTCGTAGCGAAACTCAAGCAGCAGGGGCATGAGGCCATCGCGGCCTCGCCGAAGTCCGGCGTGAACGCCGTGACAGGGGAAGGCCTCACCACAGTGCTGGCCGGCGCGGATGTCGTCGTCGACGTCGCCAATTCACCATCCTGGGAGCCTGCCGCCGTGCTCGAATTCTTCGAGCGTTCCAGCAAGAACCTCGTCGCAGCCGAGGCCAAAGCTGGCGTCAAGCATCATGTGGCGCTGTCGATCGTCGGGACCGACCGCTCGCCCGACATCGCCTATTTTCGTGCCAAGCTCGCACAGGAGACCATCATCAAGGCGTCTTCGATCCCCTACTCGATCGTTCGCGCCACGCAGTTCTTTGAATTCCTCGGAGCCATCGGCGAAGCGGGCGCGTCCGAAGGCAAGGTCGTCCTTCCGTCGGCACTGTTTCAGCCGATCGCATCCCGCGACGTCGCCGATTGCCTCGCGGAGGTCGCAACCGGGCGACCGCTGAACGGCACGATCGACATCGCGGGTCCGGAGAAGGCGCCGTTCAATGAATTCGTCGCGGGGCGGCTGAAAGCGTCCGGCGACGGCCGTCCGGTGGTGGGAGATCCAAAGGCGCAGTATTACGGCGTCGCCATTGACGACACCTCGCTGGTGCCGCTCGACGAGGCGCGGCTCGGGAAAACGCCGCTCGCGACATGGCTCAGGACGATGTGAGAATCCGCGATTGCGTGAGGCGGCTGCCCCCTCGCGCTAGGCACGATTGCCGAACAGATCGAGCGTGATCGACCGCAGCCAGCGGTGAGCGGGATCGCGATGGTAGCGCTCATGCCAGTATTGCGCGATCTCGATCCGAGGCAATGCCACCGGCGTCTTGAACACGGTCATTCCGAGCGGCTCGGCGACGATCGCGGCCAGATTGGCGGGCAAGGTCGCGACCCCATCGGTCTGCGAGGCCACGATCGCGCCTGCGATGAAGCTCGGCACCTGCAACAGGATGTTGGCGCGGGCGATCGCTCCCGTCAGCACGCGCTGCGTCTCGAGATGGGCCGCATGGCCGGTCTCGGACGCCGTGATCAGAATATGCCTCTCGTCGAGAAATCCCCGACGCGTGCGCGCCGCGGCCGGCCTTGGATGGCCTCGCCTCACGACGCTGGCGTAGCCGTCGGAATAGAGCCGCTGGGAGCGAAGATGCCCCGCCGCCCGCGGCAAGGCGCCGAGCGCAAGGTCCGCCTCGCCCGATTCGAGCTTGAGGGCGAAGTGCCGGGAGTCGAGCGGGATTGCGCGCAATTGAACGCGCGGAGCGAGTTCGGACAGACGCGCGACCAGAGGCGGCAGGAACCGCACCATGCCGACGTCGGTCAACAGCAGGCTGAAGGTCTTCTCGGATTTCCGGGGATCGAACGGCAGCCGCTCCTGCCACAGCCGGTCGGCCATCTCGAGCAAGGCGCGGATCTGGGCCGCCATCTCGACGGCGCGCGCTGTCGGCTGCACGCCGCTGCCACGCCGCACGAACAGAGGATCGTCGAAGCGCAGCCGCAAGCGCGCCAGCAGCTTGCTGATCGCCGGCTGCGTGGTCTCGAGGCTCACGGCCGCGCGCGTGATGCTGCCCTCGCGGATCAGCGCATCGAGCACGCGCAGATCGCGAAAATCGATCCCGGAAGATTCCATTTTCGACATATGAAACATTCCCTTGTGGCTATGGATCGAGCTTGGCCGTTTGCTATGCTGCAGTCAATCGAACGGCCGAACGGCCACGAGCGGAGACGGAGGACGCCATGACCAAATTCGTGATCGAGTCTCACTTTCGCCTGCAGGAATGGGTGGCCGAGGAGAAGAGCTACTTCCGCGACGAAGGGCTCGACTACGAATTTCGCGAGCTGATCCGCTCGACCGAAGGCCAGCACCACAACAAGGTCAACGAAGGCGCTTTCCAAAGCATCGAGAACGGCCGCAAGGCCGACGTCAGCTGCGCCTGCCACTGGACCGTCAACGTCGCCGCCTCCAACGGCCACGCCAAGCTCTACGCCGACGTCTACTCGATTGCGCCTTCGGGGATCTTCGTTCCGGCGGATTCGAAGATCCGCACACCGGCCGATCTCGCCGGCGTGCCGATCTCGGTCGGCTTCCAGTCAGGCAGTCATTATTCGACGATCCAGGCGCTGGAGCCGTACCTGGCGCCCGGCGAGATCAACCTGACCTTCGAGGACGGCATGCTGTTCCGCCGGATGGAGCTGCTGTTCGAAGGCAAGAGCGAGGCAGCCTCGCTGTTCAACGGCCCCTATTATTTCGCCGAGCAGCTCGGCTACCGCAAGATCATCGACACCACGTTCATGATCGCGTCGATGATCAATGGCGATCCGGCGCCCGAGGACATCAAGCGCTACTTCCGGGCGCTGAAGAAAGCGCAGCGCGACATCGACCTGCGTCCTGAGCTTTACACGCGCTACTACAGCAATGAATTTCCGGATCGTTTCCACGCAGCGATGGACACCAAGCGTTGGGGACCCGGCGAGCGGATCGTGTTCGAACCCTATTCGCGCGAGATCTACGAGCAATCGTTCGACTGGATCGAGAAGCACGACATCTTCGAAGCCGGCACGATGGGCGACGGCGCCTACGACAAGGCAACGGTCGCGTTCGGCAGGATCTAAAGCCGCGTCCTCCGTCTCAGACGAGATAGCCGGACACCCCGTCCCACAGCAGCTTCAACGCCGTCACGACCAACAAGCCGTAGCAGGCCCGATAGATCTGCTGCTGGTCGAGCCTTCCGTGCAGCCGCCAACCCAGCCAGACGCCCGAGGGGATTGCGAGCAGGCACACCGCCATCACGATCCAGACGTTGCCGGCCGGCCGCACCAGCAGCAGCCACGGCACCGCCTTGGTCGCATTGCCGACGGTGAAGAACAGGCTTGTCGTCCCTGCGTAGACTTCCTTGCTGAGGCCAAGCGGCAGCAGATACATCGCCAACGGCGGTCCGCCGGAATGCGCGACCATGGTGGTGACACCCGATGCGAGCCCGGCCGCGACCGCCTTCGGCGTCGAACGCGGACGAATGGTGACCTTCGGATCGCTCACGAACCACAGGCCAACGAAGATCAGGGTGACGACCGCCATCACGATCGCAACCGCACGGTGGTCGAGCACGCGGAACAGGAGATAGCCGAGGCCGATGCCGACCACGAGCCCGGGCAGCAGCAGCACGAGGTCGGGCTTCGACCAGGTCGAGGGCTTCCAGTAGCGCAGCGCGAACAGGTCCATCGCGATGAACAGCGGCGCGAGCAGTCCGCCCGCCGTCACCGGATCCATCACGAATGACAGCAGCGGAATCCCGACAATCGAGAACCCGCCGCCGAACGCGCCCTTCATGAAGCAGATCAGGAACACGCCGGCGAAGGCGATGATGATCGTGGTGGCTGTCAGGTCCATGTGCGCTTCTCAAAGTCCGTCCGGCTCACCCGGATGGCGCCATCACTCCGCCTGCTACTGCGGGCGCCGATCGTCCTTGTTCTGGAAAAACAGGCCGGGCAGCGCTGAGGGCACTCCAAAGGTCAATCCGAGGAACGCGAGAAACAGGTCGAGATAACTCATGGGCATTGTCGTCGCTCCGTTGTCACCGAGTACGATCGGTGCAATTTGCGCTTTACCCGGAATATGATCCGACTTACTTATCGGTACAATAGGAACATTGATCTCGGTGCAATATTGACCCTCGTTCCGTATGCGCGGGAGCCGGCCGCCGTGCTCGAATTCTTCGAGGGTTGAGCAAGAACCTCCTCGCTGCCGAGGCCAAGGCAGGCGTCAAGCATCATGTGGCGCTGTCGATCGTGGGGACCGACCGCTCGCCCGACATCGCCTATTTCCGTGCCAAGCTCGCGCAGACGGTCGTCAAGGCCTCCTCTGTTCCCTACTCGATCGTGCGTGCCACCCGGTTCTTCGAATTTCTTGGCGCCATCGGCGAAGCCGCTGCGACTGACGGCAAGATCGTCGTCCCATCGGCACTGTTTCAGCCGATTGCATTCGGCGAGGTGGTCGATTGCCTCGCGGAAGTCGCCACAGGGCGACCGCTGAACGGCTCGACCGACCTCGCTGGTCCCGAGAAGTCTCCCTTCAACCCCATGCGCTGAATCCCGATTGCAACGGTCGTGTGTGCCGCCTGTGTGTTGACGGCACATGAGGCCGAAACACCGCCGAGACGGAGGGAAGCGAACTCACACTGAGACTCGCGTGAATTGATCCTGCCTATTCCCATCCGCGTCTGGCTCGGTTGGCGGCTGCACGGAATGCTGCGCAAGCCCCCCAGATAATGCTTCCGACAACCATCTCGATTCAATAAAACATTGAACTCGGTTCAATAGAGTTCCCACTCATCCCTGAGCGGGAACCATCACGGCATCCCGCCCATTTCCATTCAACCTTCCTCTTTGTGATTCGAATGACCGCAGCAACACCTTCCAAAACGGGCGAGCCGATCGCAACCGCCAGCCGCAAGACTCTGTCCGAGGAGCGACGCGTAAGCCTGCTGGTGCTTTGCAGTCTTGCGTTGGTGATCGGCGTGATGACCGGCCTGGGCGCGGTGGTGTTCCGCGCCTTGATCGCCCTGGTGCACAACCTGTCCTACAGCGGCAGATTAAGCTTCACATACGACGCGAATGTCAGCGAAGGCGCCAGCCGGTACGGCGACCTCGTTCTGTTCTCGCCGATTATCGGCGGCCTGATCGTCGTCTTTCTCGTCAGGCGGTTTGCCCCGGAAGCCAAGGGCCATGGCGTACCTGAAGTCATGGACGCGATCTTCTACAAGCGCGGTAACATCCGCGGCACCGTGGCGGTGGTCAAAGCGCTGGCTTCAGCGATATCGATCGGGACCGGCGCGGCCGTCGGACGCGAAGGGCCGATCATCCAGATCGGGTCGGCGCTTGGCTCAGCCTTCTCGCAGTTCCTCGGACTCTCGACCCGACAGAAGATCACACTGCTATCCGCAGGTGCCGGCGCCGGCATCGCAGCAACCTTCAACACGCCACTCGGCGGCGTGTTGTTTGCTCTCGAGATTCTCCTGCCGGAAGTGTCGAACCGCACTTTTCTTCCCGTCGTCGTGGCGACGGGGGCTGCGACCACGATCGGACGCATACTCATTGGCCCTGATCCCGCCTTTTCGCTGCCTGACGTGCAATTCCCGATGGTCGCGTCGTTCAACCTTCAGGAGACCGCCGCCTTTGTCGTTCTGGGGTTGTCCTGCGGCGTCGCGGCCTGGGCATTCATCCGGGTGCTTGTCTTCATGGAGGACGGGTTTCCCAAGCTGGCCCGGAACGAATATGTCCAGAACGTTCTCGGCATGACGGTCATCGGCTTGATGATGGTGGGACTTACCCGCACCTTCGGACACTCCTACATCGACGGCGTCGGTTATTCGGTCATTCAGGACATCCTCGACCACAAGATCACGGCAGCGAGCCTGCTTTCCCTGCTGTTTGCACTCAAGCTCATTGCAACGACCATCAGCCTTGGTTGCGGCGCCTCAGGTGGCATCTTCTCGCCGTCGCTCTTCCTAGGCGCGACCCTGGGCGGTGCTTTTGCGGCCGCAACCAGTTCGATCCTTCCACACTCCGGGCTGACGCCATCCTCCGCGGCCATCGTCGGAATGGCGGCCATTGTCGGCGCAGGGACCGGCGGCGTGATGACGGCGATCGTCATGGTGTTCGAAATGACACGCGACTATGCGATCATCGTTCCGGTGATTGTCGTGGTCGCGCTTGCTGCAGGCGTGCGGCGCTCGCTGATCAACGAGACAATCTACACCGTCAAGCTGCGCCATCGCGGACATCGCATTCCGAAGGAACGGCACATCAATCTCTATCTCGTCAAGCAGGCGCAGGACATCATGGAGCACCGCTTCATCGTCGCCAGCGTCGGCACAACGCTGAAGCAGGCGATGACGACGGAAGACACCGACGATGCCCGCGCGATCGTGGTTGAACGGGATGGCCGGATAGTGGGACTTATCCCGCCGCGTTCAGGCCTGTGGGCCGAATCCCATACCAATCCCGACGTCCTCATCGAACGCTTCGCCGAGAAGCGGCTCGTCATCTGCCGGGATCAAGACCTGTTGAGCCTGGTTTTTGCAAGGTTGAGGCGCCATCGCGCGGGTGCGGCCGTCGTTTTTCGCGGCGTCTCACGTCCTCGCGTGAGCGACATCGTCGGCATTGTTACCAAGCGTGTGATCGCCGAGGCCGTCATCGACAGCTACGAGGACTGATCCATCCGGCTCGCGATCACCTGGCGCTCGATCCCTGGAATGCCCGCGCATCACCGGAGGATCGCCTAATATTCCGGCGCCGATGCGCGTGCATGCGCGCTGACACCGTGCTGCTCGCCAAGCTTCTCCAGATAGGCGATGATATCGTGGCGGGATGGAGCATCGAGCACGCGAACCGGCATTCTCGATCCCGGCACAAATTTCTGAGGGCCAGCCAGCCAGTCGCTCAACGTGTCTCTGCTCCAGCTGACGTGGGCGCTCTTGAGCGCCGGCGAATAATTGTAGCCGGCAACGGATCCCGCTGCGCGACCGACCACCCCGCCCAGCATGGGTCCGGTCATGTTTTTATCGAGGGCATGGCACGCGCTACACCGTTGGCTGAAGAGCTCTTGGCCGTGGACGGCATCAGGAGCCGCGTCAGCCAGAAATCGCGACAAATTCTTCGCCTCGGAAGGACTAACCGAACGGCCCATCGTGTAGCTGAGCGTAATCGTGTCGACGTGCTCGTTATCGCTGTCCTTCCCGAAGGCCGGATCGACATAGAATACGACGGGCATGTCTACCTTCTGATGCGGATCGAGCCGCTCCTCATTGAAACAGAAGCATTGAATCTTGTTGAAGTAGATGCCGCTCGTTTCGGGCGTGACGTTGAACGTCGCGTGCCCGATCGTGGCTTCATCACTGAGATTCTCGGCACTGAAGAACACCAGCTTCTGTTCGCCAAGATGAACCTGCACGGAGCGTTGCTCGGGTTCAAACCGCCAGCGCAACCCCGGCGCGACATTGGCGTCGAAGGCAACCGTCACGCTCCGTTCGGAGCTGGTGCCCGGATCGGTGTAAGCCCTTTGCGTCGTTCCGCCATATCCGGTTGCACCGCAAAATACGCGGTAGAGCACCGGAGAATAGGCGACCAAGCCGGTCATCACGGCAAGGCCGATGAGACAGGGTATGACGACGGTTGCATTTTTTCGGCCGGGCTGCATTCTTCTCATTCCGCAATGATGACCATGTCGCCGCAATGCCTGGAAACGAAATCCCCGATGGCGTTGCGAACATCGTGATACTAGGTCATCGAGCGGCGTTTGGACGCGTTTGACGATCTTGTGATCCGGGAAATGGCCGCGCTTTCACGCCTCCGCATCGTTGGGTAGGTATTCACGGCGCCCGCAAGCAGACCAACGGAGGCGGCTCTCATGAGTGCTGCAAAGACTCTTCACGACGAGCATGAAGGTCGCATTTCCGTCATAAGAGCGATCGCGATCGACGCGAAGGCTGTCGCTCGCAGCGAAGACAACGAGGAAACCATCCCCACGAACGATGAAAATGCGGAAAAGGCCGTTTACGCCAAAGCGTTTCAGGCCTGGGCAGAGGGCAAAGTAGAGGGGACCGCAGAAGACATATTCGAGAGCGTTCAAGAGATTCTGGAAATCTAGAGCCAGCCCGGCATGAACGACTCTGAATCGAATAGCAGACTTGTGAGGAGGTCCTAGCACCCCAGCTCGTCAGCAACCCCTCCAAAATCCTTCGCCACGATGTCCCATTGGCCGGTGGCTTCGAAATCGATCTTCTGCAGCGGGCCGTACTCGGTCGGCCGCACAACGAAGGCGGTCTTCAAGCCGTAGCCCTGCGCCGCCTTGAGGTCGTAATTGTGGGCCGCGACCATCATCACCTGTTCAGGCTTGAGGCACAGCAACTTTGCCGCGCCGAGATAGGTCTCGGGATCGGGCTTGTAGTGCTCGAACAGCTCGGCCGACATGATGAGGTCCCACGGCAGACCAGCAAACTTCGCCATGTTGGTCAGCAGCGCGACATTGCCGTTCGAGAGCGGCGAGATCACGAATTTCGTCTTCAGCCGCGTCAGGCCGCCGACGCTGTCGGGCCAGGGATGCAGGCGATGCCAGCCCCTGGTGAGATAATCGAGATCGGCCTCGGTGAGGCCCTTGATGGCGAACTGTTCGACCAGCTTCTCCAGCGAGCGGCGATGCAGATCGTCGAGCATGACATAGCCGCGCGCAGGGTTCTTGCGCACGTCGTCCATCGAAGCCGAGTACACGGCGCGCCAGCCGTCGACCAGCGCAGTCCAGTCGGTGCTGATGCCGCGGCCCTTCCCCCACCACATGAAGTCGGTGATCAGGCTGGTGCGCCAGTCGACGACAGTGCCGAACACGTCGAAGACGAGAGCTTTGACGGCGGTGAGATCGGACATGTGCGCTTCCCTTTATGTTGCTTGTTCTTGGTCATTCCGGGATTCGCCGCGAGGCGCAGACCCGGAATGAGGGTCGCGTGTCGCTGGCCTAGTCGAGGTGGAACTTGGCGAGCTCGCGGTGCTCGGCCTTGATATAGCGCACGGTGCCGGTGACGGAGCGCATCACGACCGTCTCGGTCTCGATCACGCCGTCCTTGCGGAACTTGACACCCGAGAGCAGCGAGCCCGTGGTGACGCCAGTGGCCGCGAACAGGCAGTCGCCGCGCGCCAGGTCCTCGATGCCGTAGATCATCTTGGGATCGTTGACGCCCATCTTGGCCGCGCGCTCGCGCTTCTCGTCGGAGTCCAGGATCAGGCGGCACTGCATCTGGCCGCCGATGCAGCGCAACGCCACGGCCGCGAGCACGCCTTCCGGCGCGCCGCCGGTGCCAAGATACATGTCGACGCCGGTGTTATCAGGGTCGGCGCAGTGGATCACGCCGGCGACGTCGCCGTCGGTGATGAGGCGCACGGCGGCACCCGTCGAGCGCACGCTCTCAATGATGCTGGCATGGCGCGGACGGTCGAGCACGAGGACGGTGATGCCGTCAGCCTTGACGCCCTTGGCCTTGGCGAGACGGTGGACGTTTTCAGCCGGCGTCGCATCGAGCTCGACGACGCCCTTGGCATAGCCGGGGCCGACCGCGAGCTTCTGCATGTAGACGTCGGGCGCGTGCAGCAGCGTGCCGCCGTCGGCCATCGCCATCGTGGCGATCGAGCCCGGCATGTTCTTGGCGCACAGCGTGGTGCCTTCGAGCGGGTCGACCGCGATATCGACTTCCGGACCGGCGTTCATGCCGACCTTCTCGCCGATGAAGAGCATCGGCGCCTCGTCGCGCTCGCCCTCGCCGATCACGATGGTGCCCTGGATCGGCAGCTTGTTGAGCTCGCGGCGCATGGCATCGACGGCGGCCTGGTCGGCGGCCTTCTCCTGCCCGTGCCCGCGCAGCCGCGCCGACGACACCGCCGCCCGCTCCGTCACACGCACGATCTCCAGCGTGAGAATACGCTCGAGCAATGCTTGCGGCGGCACTGAAATATGGGTCGACATCGGCTCACTCCTTAAACAGTTTTGAACGGAAATCTCCGCCCGCATCAACTCTCAACGTTAGCGGTTCGTTCGAACCGCGCTCTATGTTTCGCGCTCAGTTCTTCTCGATCCGGATGACCTGCGGCCGCCCGCTGATCACCTTGTCCTTCTGCACGGCGGCAAGCGCGCGGCGCACCGCGTCCTCATGCGTGGCATAGGTGATCAGGATGACGGGCACGGGGACCGCCTTGCCGTCGGCTGGCGCAGCGCCGCCATTGGGATGACGCTGCACGATCGACTCGATCGAAATCTTCTGCTCCGCGAGACGGGTTGCGATCGCAGCCGCGGTGCCCGGGAAATCGCGCGCCAGGAGGCGGATGTAATAGCCGCCCTCGTGCCGCTCCATCGGCGCCTTCCTGGTGTCGCGCAACTGCGCGATCGGACGGCCGAACGGATTGGCGCGGATGCCGCGCGCGACGTCGGCGATATCGGCGACGACGGCGGACGCGGTCGCGGCACCGCCGGCACCGGGGCCGACCAGAGTGATCGGCGGAATGCCCTCGCCATCGATCGTGACAGCGTTGGTGACACCCATCACCTGCGCGATCGAAGAGGTTTTTGGAACCATGGTCGGATGCACGCGCTGCTCAATGCCCTTTGCGGTGCGAACGGCAACGCCAAGCAGCTTGAGCCGGTAACCGAGATCGTCAGCGGCGCGCAGATCTTCCGGCGCGATGGAGGAGATACCTTCGACATACACCGCGCTTTGAGCAACTTTCGTGCCGAAAGCGAGGCTGGCGAGAATGGCGAGCTTTTGCGCGGTGTCGTGGCCATCGACGTCGAAGGACGGGTTAGCCTCGGCATAGCCGAGCCGCTGCGCATCCTTCAGACACTCGGCAAACGACAGGCCCTCCTGCTCCATCCGGGTCAGGATGTAATTGCAGGTGCCGTTGAGGATGCCGTAGACGCGGTTGATGCCGGTTCCCGCAAGACCTTCACGCAACGTCTTGATGACAGGGATCGCAGCGCCGACCGCTGCCTCGAAATTCAGCGCGCCGCCATGCTTTTCGGCGGCTTTTGCCAGCTTCAGGCCGTGCTTGGCGAGCAGCGCCTTGTTGGCGGTGACGACCGACTTGCCGGCATTCAAGGCGGCTTCAACCGCCGACAGCGCGGGATCGCCGGCGCCGCCCATCAGCTCGACAAAGCAGTCAATGCCGGGATGCGTAGCGAGCGCCATCGGATCCTTGACCCATTCGACGCCGCGCAGATCGATGTTGCGCTTCTTGGCCTTGGAGCGTGCGGTGACGGCGACGACGCGGATGCCGCGGCCGCTACGGCCCGCGAGCACGCGCGCCTGCGTTTCAATCAAACGGACAACTTCGGCGCCCACGGTGCCAAGCCCCGCTATGCCCACTTTCAGGGGTGCAACCATGATGCTTTAGTGAACCTGCAGAAGAGAATTAGCGCCGATTGGCGAGCGGTACGACGTTGTGCAACGTTTCGATGCCGCTTTCAAGGAAGCGGCGCACGCCGCGCGCGGCCTGCCTGATCCGTTGCTCGTTTTCCACCATGGCGATGCGGACATATCCTTCACCGTGTTCGCCGAAGCCGACGCCGGGCGAGACCGCGACGCCGGATTTCTCCACCATCAGGGTCGCAAACTGCATGCTGCCGACACTGCGGAAGGCTTCGGGCAGCGGCACCCAGGCGAACATCGAGGCTTCCGGCGGCGGAATCTCCCAGCCGGCGCGGCCGAACGATTCCACCAGCGCGTCGCGGCGCTTGCGATAGGTGTCGCGCATCTCCTTGATGCAGTCGTCAGGACCGTTCAGCGCCGCGGTCGCAGCGACCTGCACCGGCGTGAAGGCGCCGTAGTCGAGATAGGATTTGACGCGGGCGAGCGCTGCGATCACGCGGTCATTGCCGACCGCAAAGCCCATGCGCCAGCCGGCCATCGAATAGGTCTTCGACATCGAGGTGAACTCGACGGTGACGTCGATGGCGCCGGGCACCTGGAGTACCGAGGGCGGCGGGTTGTTCTCGTCGAAATAGACCTCGGCATAAGCGAGATCGGACAGGATCAGGATCTCGTGCTTCTTCGCAAACGCCACGAGGTCCTTGTAGAAATCGAGGCTCGCGACATAGGCGGTCGGGTTCGAGGGATAGCAGACCACGATTGCGAGCGGCTTCGGGATCGAATGCACGATCGCCCGCTCCACCGCCTCGAAGAATTCCGGCGTCGGCTCCGACGGCACCGAGCGGATCACGCCGCCCGCCATCAAGAAGCCGAAGGCGTGAATCGGGTAGCTCGGGTTGGGACAGAGGATGACGTCGCCCGGCGCGGTGATCGCCTGGGCCACGTTGGCAAAGCCCTCCTTCGAGCCCAGCGTCGCCACCACCTGGGTGTCAGGGTTGAGCTTCACGCCGAAGCGGCGCTCGTAATAGGCGGCCTGGGCGCGGCGCAGGCCGGGGATGCCGCGGGAGGCCGAGTAGCGATCGGTGCGCGGCTTGCCCAGGGTCTCCTTGAGCTTCTCCAGCACATGCGGCGGCGCCGGGAGGTCCGGGTTGCCCATGCCGAGATCGATGATGTCGGCGCCGGCATTCCGCGCGGCCGCCTTGGCCCGGTTGACCTGCTCGAACACGTAAGGCGGAAGGCGGCGGATGCGGTAAAAATCGTCCATGGCTCTCTGGGCTCCGGGCAACCGGTCAGGACAGAATCGATGGGCTATGACCACCCTTCGAGGAAATCTCGCCTTGCGCACAAAAATCGCTCAAAATCAGATAGTTGAAGCGAATTTCGGCGACGAGGACTGAACTCCTTCGCCCTGACTCTCGGCTGAATTGAAGTCTTTTTAGCACGGAGTGGCGGGGGCGCCAGCGATTACCTTGCGCCCCGCGATGGCCGTCCCGTGACCAATTGGCGGTCATTACTTGGAGTTCTTATTTGGCGTCCTTGGCGGCGACGGCCTGGCGGTCGCGGGCGGCCGCAAGCTCGGCCTCGATCTTGGCGCGCTGGTCGGGCGGGATGACCGCCTGATCACGATCCGGCGGCAAATCGTGCACCGGCAGATAGGCACCGGGCTCTCTCGGATGCGCCGGCGTGTCGGCGGCCGACATGTCCGCGAGCTGGCTAGAACAGCCGCCCAGCGCGAGCGCCGCCATCAGCAGCGCGCAGCCGGCAAGCCGCGACTTTTGCAGGTCCCACAACGCAAACACCTGGGAATTCCCCTACTCGTCCCATGCGAGGCTCTCGGGAGCTTAACCCAACAACCTGCCCAAGCTCAAACCATTGCTGCCCACAAATGGTACGAGCGAGAAATCTTCCAAGGCCCACACCGGGAGAGGTGCACTGCGATTGTGACAAAAGCAAGAAGCCTTGTCGCAGTGCAGCACATCTTCGCGCGTGATTAATGCGAAACCAGCGAGCTTCGCGGTGACGAATACGGAATGAATCGTTACTGTCGTCTTCATGAGTACCGCCACGACCGACACGCCCAAATCCGGGACAAAATCTGAAACGAAGTTCGATGCGGAAGCTTTCGCGATGAATGTCGCGCGGGCGATGGAGAGCGGCGGCAAGGCGCTCGCCGCGTATCTGAAGCCGCGCGAAACGGGCGAGGTGCAGGACCGTCCGCCGGCCGAGCTCACCGAAGTGGTCAAGACCTTCACGTCGGTCGCCGAGTATTGGCTGTCGGACCAGTCGCGTGCGTCCGATCTCCAGACCAAGCTCGCCAAGGACTATCTCGATCTCTGGGGCTCGGCGGCCCGGCGGATGGCCGGCCAGGAGGCCGAGCCCGCGATCTCGCCCTCGCCGCGCGACAAGCGCTTTGCCGATCCGGAATGGAAGTCGAACCAGTTCTTCGATTTCATGATGCAGCTCTATCTGCTCACCGCCAAATGGGCGCAGGAGCTGGTGCATGACGCCGAGGGGCTCGATCTGCCGACCCGCCGCAAGGCCGAGTTCTACATGCAGCAGGTCACCAACGCGATCTCTCCGTCGAACTTCGTGCTGACCAATCCGGAGGTGCTGCGCGAAACGGTCGCCAGCAGCGGCGAGAACCTCGCGCGCGGCCTGACGATGCTGGCGGAGGACATCGCCGCCGGCAAGGGCATGCTGAAGATCCGCCAGTCCAACCCGGACAACCTCGTCGTCGGCGTCAACATGGCGACGACACCGGGCAAGGTGATCTACCAGAACGAGATGATGCAGCTGATCCAGTATTCTCCGACCACGGAGAATGTGCTGCGCACGCCGCTGCTGATCATCCCGCCCTGGATCAATAAATTCTACATTCTCGATCTCAAGCCGGAGAAATCCTACATCAAGTGGTGCGTCGATCAGGGCATCACCGTGTTCGTGATCTCATGGGTCAATCCCGACAAGAGGCTCGGTGCCAAGAGCTGGGAAGACTACATGAAGGAAGGCCCGCTCGCGGCGATGGACGTGATCGAGCGGGTCACCGGCGAGATGAAGGTCCACACCGCCGGTTATTGCGTCGGCGGCACCATGCTCGCGACGACGCTGTCCTGGCTCGCCGAGAAGCGGCGCCAACGCGTCACCTCGGCGACGTTCTTTGCCGCCCAGGTCGACTTCACGCATGCCGGCGATCTGCTGGTGTTCGTCGACGAGGAGCAGATCGCATCGCTCGAGAAGGACATGAAAGCGTCCGGCGTGCTCGAAGGCTCCAAGATGGCGATGGCCTTCAACATGCTGCGTTCCAACGACCTGATCTGGTCCTACGTGGTCAGCAACTATCTCAAGGGCCAGCAGCCGAGCGCGTTCGACCTGCTGCACTGGAATTCCGACGCGACGCGGATGACCCAGGCGAACCATTCCTATTACTTGCGCAACTGCTACCTGGAGAACCGGCTGTCCACGGGCACGATGGTGCTCGACAACACGTTGCTCGACCTCTCCAAGGTGATGGTGCCCGTCTACAACCTCGCCACCCGCGAGGACCACATCGCGCCGGCGGAATCGGTGCTGTACGGCTCGCAGTTCTTTGGCGGTCCCGTGAAATACGTGCTATCCGGCTCCGGCCACATCGCCGGCGTGGTCAATCCGCCGGCCTCGAACAAGTATCAATACTGGACCAACGACAACATCAAGAACGTCAACGTTGCCCAGTGGATGAAGGGCGCGGTGGAGCACAAGGGCTCGTGGTGGCCGGACTGGCGCGAATGGCTGGGCGGGCTCGATCCTGAGCAAGTGCCTGCGCGCACCGTCGGAAGCGAAGCGCTGCCGCCGATCGAGGACGCTCCCGGCAGCTATGTCAGGGTTCGCGCATAGCGGAATCTGCTGCGCTTGTATAAGCTCACGACATCGATTTTGGAGGGGACCGGGTTATGACGCGTGAATTGTTCTGGCTGACGTGCACGGTGATCCTGACCGGGATCCTCTGGATTCCCTACACCATCAACCGCTGCCAGATCAGAGGGCTCGGTGGCGCGATGGCCAATCCCTCTCGTGGTGACAAGCCGCAGTCGGAGTGGGCGAACCGCCTGATGTTCGCGCACGACAATGCGGTCGAGAACCTCGTGCTGTTCGCCCCGCTGGTGCTGATCCTGAACGCGATCGACTATTCCTCGAAATGGACGGTGCTCGCCTGTGCGGTCTATTTCTGGTCGCGCGTCGCGCATCTGATCGTCTATGCGCTCGGCGTTCCGGTGTTCCGGACGCTGGCCTTCACCGTCGGCTTCCTGGCGCAAGCGGTGCTGGCGCTGGCGATCTTCAAGATCTTCTAGAGAGCAGCCGGAATCGATATCAGACCGGCTTTCGAACCACGAGATTCAACATGCTGGCCGGCGTCTGGTCGAAGCTCTGGATCTCGTTGGTATCCGCCAACAGCGTGATCCACGGACCGGCGCTGATGTAGGTCGCCTCAAGCCACTGGCGCGGCGGATAGTTGTAGTAGCGCCCGAGACTGTCCCGGCCGTCGCCCTCGCCCATCTTGTAGCTGGCGTAGAACACGCCCGACGGCTTGAGCGCACGGTGGATCCGTCCGAGGATGCCGGCGAGCTCCTCGCGCGGGACATGCAGCAGACAGGCGCTGGCCCAGACACCGTCATAGGCCTGTTGCGCATCGAGTTCGTCGAACCGCATCGCCTCGACGGGATGACCGAGGCGCTGCGAGGCGATCCCGGCCATTTCGGGCGAGCCGTCGGTCGCGCGCAGCGAAAAACCTTCGGCCAGCATCACGGCTGCATGATTGCCGGCGCCGCAACCGAGCTCGAGGATCGCGCCGCCGGGCGGCAGCAAAGCGAGAAAGCTCTTGAGCCGTGTCGACGGTGCCTTGGCCCAATCCGCGTAGGACCGGGCGTTCTGCCGATAGAATTGCAGGGTGGTCTCATCCACGGCGTCACTCGCTCCGGAAGGCTCCAGCACGCCTCCCTACTCTGCCGGCGGCCCACCATCAACCGCAGCTGTTGCCGAAAGATAACAGTCCGGCAAAAAACGACCGGGCACGACAGTTTGCCAGTACAGGTTGGCACCGATCCACAGGCATATTTGCTCATCGCAATCGATCGATTCGGAACAGACATGAATTGGAAGATGATTTTCGCGCTCGGCGCGGTTTCGCTCGCAACCGTCGCGACCCAGGCCAACGCCGCCGATCTCGCCGCCCGCCCCTACACCAAGGCGCCGCCGATGATCGCCGCGGTCTATGATTGGAGCGGCTTCTACGTCGGCGCCAACGGCGGCTATGGCACGTCGCGGAATTGCTGGGACGGGACTGCCGGTTTCCCGGCCGGCATCGCCGAAGGCTGCCACGATGCGACCGGCGCCGTTGCCGGCGGCCAGATCGGCTATCGCTGGCAGAGCAGCGCCTTCGTGTTCGGCCTCGAGGCTCAGGGCGACTGGGCCGACCTCTCGGGCCGGAATGCCAGCACGGTGTTCGGCGTCGCGAACCGCACCCACATCGACGCCTTCGGATTGTTCACCGGCCAGGTCGGTTACGCCTGGAATAATGCGCTGCTCTATGTGAAGGGCGGCGCCGCGGTCACCAGCAATCAATACCGCGGCATCGGTACGGGTGGTCTGGCCGGGGCCGAGTTCGACGGCGCTAACGACACCCGCTGGGGCGGCGCGGTCGGCGTCGGCTTCGAATACGGCTTTACCCCGAACTGGTCGGTCGGCCTCGAATACGACCACCTGTTCATGGGTCACCACGATGTCACGCTCACGGCCAACGGCGCGCTTGCTGCGGTCGGCACATTCTCGCGCACCGACCGCATCGGTCAGGACGTCGATCTGATCACCGCCCGCATCAACTACAAGTTCGGTGGCCCGGTCGTCGCGAAGTACTGAGATCTCGTGTCCCGGACGCGCGCAGCGCGAGCCGGGACACAGAGCTATACGGGCAATGCAAACGTGGGCCCGGCGCTGCAGCGCATCACCGAAGAGGTGCTGCGCTGCGTCCGGGGCACGAGTGTGCCCTACTCCTCCGGCAAGCCCAGCATCAGCCGCATGTTCTGCACGGCTGCGCCCGAGGCGCCCTTGCCCAGATTGTCCAGCCGCGCGATCAGCACCGCCTGATGGTACTTGTCGCTGGCGAAGACGTAGAGCTCGAGCATGTTGGTCTCGTTGAGCGCTTCCGGTTCGAGCTTGCCGACCTTCGCCGCCTCGCTCTGAAGCGGCATCGCCGAGACGTACTTCGAGCCCCCGTAGCGCTTGGCGAGCGCGGCCTGAAGGTCGGCGCCGCTGGGCTTGCCCGGCAGCGTGTCGAGCTGGAGCGGGATCGAGACCAGCATGCCCTGCCGGTAATTGCCGACCGAGGGAATGAAGATCGGCCGCCGCGTCAGGTTCGAATAGAGCTGCAGCTCCGGCAGATGCTTGTGCTCGAAGCCGAGGCCATAGAGCTCGAACGACGGCGCGCTGCCGTCTTCGAAGCTCGCTATCATCGACTTGCCGCCGCCGGAATAGCCGCTCACCGCGTTGACGCTGATGGGATAGTCGGGCGGCAACAGGCCGGCATCGACGATCGGCCGCAGCAGCGCAATGCCGCCGGTCGGATAGCAGCCGGGATTGGAGACCTTCTTCGCGGCCTTGATCTTGCTGGCCTGGTCCGGCGCCAGCTCCGGAAAACCGTAGGCCCAGTCCGGCGCGACCCGGTAGGCGGTCGAGGCGTCCAGCACCTTCGGGCCCGAAGTGCCCATGCTGTCGATCAGCGCCACCGTCTCCCTGGCGGCATCATCAGGCAGGCACAGGATGACGAGATCCACCTCCTCCATCAGCGCCTTCTTGGCCGCGGGATCCTTGCGCTTGTCGTCGGCGATGGTCTTCACCACGACGTCGCTCTGGAGCTTGAGCCGCTCGTTGATGCCGAGCCCGGTGGTGCCGGAGCCGCCATCGACGAAGACGGTGGCGGGCTTGCTGGCCGCACCGGTGGTCGGAGCTTTCTGGGTATCGACGAGGCTGGTTTCAGAAAGACTCATGGCACGGTCCTTTCGAGCTTGTTGGTGTCGTGTTCGAAAACCTGCGGCCTGGCCTGCCGCATCAACTGTGAAATCTGCTTCGCGTCGGCGTCGCCCGCGCCGAGCGCAATCGCGATAGCCGCATAGTCGGCGTCCGATTTGTGCTGGTTGAGCTTGAAGCTGCCTTCGACCTCTTCAACCGTCATGACCAGACCCACGATCGCCTTCTTCAACGTCTCGAACCGGCCTGCCGTCATCTTCGCCGACTTCCACGGCGTCTTCGGCAACAGCCAGCCCTCGAACTTGTCGCTGAGCGCGTCGATCTGCACCGCCAGCTCGTCATCCGACAACAGCCGCACCGGGCCGCTCAGATGCACCGACTGGTAGAGCCAGGTCGGCACCTGATCCGGCGAGACATACCAGTCGGGCGACACATAGGCATCGGGGCCGTTGATCGCGAGCAGCCAGGACGTCGCGCCGTCCGCAAGCTTTAGCAGCGGATTGTGACGGGCGGCATGAAAGGCGGCCTGCGGCGTGCCGTCAGCGGCGTAGGTCAAATAGAACGGCAGCGGCGACGCGACCGGCTTGTGGCCGTCGAAGGCGCACATCGTGCCGAAACCTCGGTCGCCTGCGAATTTCAGGCTCGCGGCGCGGTCCGGCTTGAAAAAGGGTGGCGTGTACATCGTGGTCTCCTGCTAGGCCTCCTTGGGGCCGCCGGATCAGATCGCACTGACAGGAGAGAGAATGCCGCGGATCGGATCCAGCGGCAAAGACGATGATCTCAAACGCGATCGACCGCCCAAACCGCTAAAGAGCGGCGGCGGCGACGGGCGAACAGGATGGTCGCGGCGTTGATCATGGCGCGCGGCTATAGAGTGATATGCGGTTCCCGTCAAGGTTTGCGGCGTCAGATCACCCGCCAGAGCCATTCCATGATCTTCGCGATCACGTCGCCGAACAGCAGGAGCGCCGCCGACCAGACCAGCGCGGAGACGAAATTGGCGGCCTGAAAGCTCCAGTAAGGCATCTCGAAAATGCCGGCCGCGAGCGGCACGGAGGCGCGCAAGGGGCCGAAGAAGCGGCCGATGAAGATGCTGGGCACGCCCCAGCTCCGCACGAAGGCCTCGCCCCTGGGCAGGATTTCCGGATAGCGCGAGAGCGGCCACATCTGCGCGACCCGCTCCTTGTAACGATAGCCGAACCAGTAGGAGACCCAGTCGCCGAGGGCAGCGCCGATCGCGCCGGCAATCCAGATCGGATAGAAGCTGATGCCGCTCGCCCCGATCAGCGCGCCGATGGCGACCAGCGCGCCCCAGGCCGGAATCAACAGCGAGATGAAGGCCAGCGATTCCCCGAACGCCAGCAGGAACACGATCGGAGCAGCCCAGGCCTGGTGAAGGCGCACGAAATCGGCCAGTGCGTGCGCGTACTGCTCCATTCCAGAATAGCCTTCCCGCCCCGCCTCGAGGCCCTGTCAGATGGAAAAGACTGGTAAGCCAAGGAGTTGTGTGACATCAAGTCACAAAGCCCGGCTGTGGCTGAACAGCACCGTCAAATTGCCGGGACTTGGTTAGCTTGCGGCGTAAATTCGCCGGCATTAGCTCCCACCCACAGCACCCGGCCGGCGCTACGGTAACCTTCCGAGGCCAGAAGTGGCATAGTAGGCTCAACCGATTCGCCGCTTGCGCGGCCCTCAAAACGCATCAAGATATATGTCCAAGCAGTTGAAAACAAAAAGCAAAGACGATTTGTTCGACGGCAATGAGCCGAAAGGACGCACTGCCGCCGCGAAGGCAGCCCCGCGCGGAACCGGCGGGGAAGCCGACTACACGGCAGCCGACATCGAGGTGCTCGAAGGCCTTGAACCGGTGCGGCGCCGGCCCGGCATGTATATCGGCGGCACCGACGAAAAGGCACTGCATCACCTCTTCGCCGAGGTCATCGACAACTCGATGGACGAGGCGCTGGCAGGGCACGCGACCTTCATCGGCGTCGAGCTCTCCGCAGACGGCTTCCTCACCGTCACCGACAACGGCCGCGGCATCCCGATCGATCCGCATCCGAAGTTCCCGAAGAAGTCGGCACTCGAAGTCATCATGTGCACGCTGCATTCGGGCGGCAAGTTCGACAGCAAGGTCTACGAGACCTCGGGCGGTCTCCACGGCGTCGGCATCTCCGTGGTGAACGCCCTCTCCTCACTGCTCGAGGTCGAGGTCGCGCGCAGCCAGAAACTCTACCGCATGACATTCGAGCGCGGGCACCCGAAGGGCAAGCTCGAGGATCTCGGCAAGATCAACAACCGCCGCGGCACCCGCGTGCGGTTCAAGCCGGACACCGACATCTTCGGTGCCAAGGCCGCGTTCAAGCCGCAGCGCCTGTTCAAGATGACGCGCTCGAAGGCCTATCTGTTCGGCGGCGTCGAGATCCGCTGGAGCTGCGCGCCCGAGCTGCTCAAGGGCGTCGAGGACGTTCCGCCGGAAGCGACCTTCCACTTCCCCGGCGGCCTGAAGGATTATCTGGCAGCGGCGATCCACGCCGATACGCTGGTGCATCCCGACATCTTCTCCGGCAAATCGGGCCGCAACGGCGCGCATGGCGCCTGCGAATGGGCGGTGGCCTGGACGGCGGATGCCGACGGCTTCCTCTCCTCCTACACCAACACCGTGCCGACGCCCGATGGCGGCACGCACGAATCCGGCCTGCGCAGCGCGCTGTTGCGCGGCCTGAAGGATCACGCCGAGCGCGTCGGCCAGGGCAAGCGTGCCTCGTCCATCACCTCGGAAGACGTGATGGTGGGCGCCGCCGTGATGTTGTCGGTGTTCGTGCGCGAGCCTGAATTCCAGGGCCAGACCAAGGATCGTCTCGCCACCGCAGAGGCGCAGCGCATCGTCGAACAGGCGATGAAGGATCCGTTCGACCATTGGCTGTCGGGCAATCCGAACATGGCCAACCGGCTGCTCGACTTCGTGGTCGACCGCGCCGAGGAGCGGCTGCGCCGGCGGCAAGAGAAAGAAACCGCGCGGAAAACCGCGGGCAAGAAGCTGCGCCTGCCCGGCAAGCTCGCCGATTGCAGCGATGCGGGCCTGGACGGCTCAGAACTCTTCATCGTCGAGGGTGACTCGGCCGGCGGCAGCGCCAAGCAGGCGCGCGACCGCAAGACCCAGGCCGTGCTGCCGCTGCGCGGCAAGATCCTCAACGTCGCCTCCGCCGGCAAGGACAAGCTGACGGCGAACACGCAGCTCGCCGACCTGGTGCAGGCGATCGGCTGCGGCATGCTCGCGCAGTATCGTGAAGAGGATCTGCGCTATCAGCGCATCATCATCATGACGGACGCCGACGTCGATGGCGCCCACATCGCATCACTGCTGATCACGTTCTTCTACCGGCAGATGCCGCGGCTGATCGACGAGGGGCATCTCTTCCTCGCCGTGCCGCCGCTCTACAAGCTGACGCACGGATCGAAGTCGGTCTACGCGCGCGACGACGCGCACAAGGAAGCGCTGATCAAAAGCGAGTTCAACGCCAACGCCAAGGTCGAGGTGAACCGCTTCAAAGGCCTCGGCGAGATGATGCCCGCGCAGCTCAAGGAGACCACCATGGATCCGGCCAGGCGGACCATGCTGAAGGTGGTCCTGCTCGCCGACGACCGCGACACCACGGCGGATTCGGTCGAGCGCCTGATGGGCACCAAGGCCGAAGCGCGCTTCGCCTTCATTTCCGACAAGGCCGAATTCGCGAGCGAAGAGCTGCTCGACGTCTAATTCGGCGATTCCCCTTGAAAAAGCCCCGGCCCGAGGCCGGGGCTTTTTCATTTGCGGAGACGGGCAGCCCTTTCCCGATGGCTGAAACGCGGGAATCCGCAGCCTCGAACGCGACTCGGCCAACGACTCACAGCGCGAGGCAAACGCCAAAGGCTGAGGCAGGATTGCCTCCGTTTCGCACAAAGGCGGATTCTTAACGAAAACCTGCCCCAAACAGAGAGTCCCGAGATTCAGACAAAATATTGAAAAAACTTCGCTTTTTGAAATGCGCGCAATCGCGCCGCGGAACTTGGCAGGCAGACGTTTCCCAGCGACTGTGCCTGCCCTGCAACAGCATTTCGGCGAGAACCGTCTATAGTCCAGGCATCAGATCAAACGGACTTCAGTGCGCTCGCGCCTGCTACGAACGAAGGTTGGGGATTTTATCATGAAGAAGATTGCTCTCGCACTGACCGCGATTGCGGCGATGACCGGTTCGGCTTCGGCGGCTGATCTTGCGGCCCGTCCCTACGTCAAGGCCCCGATGGTTGCGCCGGTTGCCAACTGGACCGGCTTCTACATCTTCGGCGGTGCTGGCGGCGGTCTCTCGGCCTCCGACCAGCAGATCCGCGACACCGCGACTGGTACGCCGCTGACCATCACCCAGCGTCAGGGTGGTTCGGGCTGGTTCGGCACCGTCGGCCTCGGCTACGACTGGCAGTTCAGCGGCACCTGGGTCGCCGGCGTGTTCGCCGATGGTCAGTTCGGCAGCATCCGCGCCACCGTGCAGGATCCGCTCCTCGGCATCACCGGCAACCAGAAGCTGGAAGACTCCTGGGCCGCAGGTGTGCGCCTCGGCTGGCTGGTCGCTCCGAACGTTCTCTCTTACGTCAACGGCGGTTACTCCGGCGCCCACTTCGGCAGCACCGGCTTCACGACCCTGGCTGGCGGTCCGACCGGCCTGCATCTCAACGGCTACAACCGTAACGGCTGGTTCGTTGGCGGCGGTGTCGAGAACAGCCTGAACATCTTCGGCATCTCCTCGCCCGGCTGGTTCATGAAGACCGAATATCGCTCGGCCTTCTATGATGCGAAGACCCGGGACGAAATCTCCGACGTCACCAATCTGCCGACCGGCGTCAACAGCGTCCGCGCCAACAGCTGGAACCAGACGATCTCGACCTCGCTGGTCTATCGCTTCAACTGGACCGGCCCGGTCGTCGCCAAGTACTGAGCTGAACTTCACTTCAGACGTCAAAGCCCCGGCATCGCCGGGGCTTTTTCGTTGTGGGGCTTTTTCGTTGTGGGGCTTGAGCGGACGAGCGATCCTTCGATCGGACATGCGTCCTCCCCGCGGCCTTGCGTCCGCAGCCATTGTATCTGAACCGAAGCTACGGCTACTCTCGCGGGAAGTTCTCGTGGCCCGCGGCGGCCGTTGATGCCGCAGGCTGCGACAGAAGCGGTCCAATGGGGAGGAATGCATGCGCAGATTTCTGCTTGTAGCAGGCCTGTTTGCCCTCGCCGTCGGGCTGCTCTGGATCGGACAGGGCACGGGCACCGTCGCCTGGCCCCGATCGAGCTTCATGGTCAACCAGCTGCAATGGGCAGGCTATGGCGCCGCCATGGCAGGCTTCGGGCTGGTGCTGATCTGGCAAAGCAACCAATAGAAGAAACCAGGAAGTGAAAGCATGACATCCAACCGGTTCGATCTCCGCGGCAAGGTCGCGATCGTTACAGGAGGCAACGGCGGCATCGGTCTCGGTCTCGCCCACGGGCTTGCGGACGCCGGCGCCGATATCGCCGTGGTCGGACGCAACGAAACCAAATCGGCCGCAGCCGTTGCCGATCTCAAAGCGCGCGGCGTGAAGGCGATTGCCGTCACCACCGACGTGACCGACAAGGCGGCGATCGCCGCGATGGTCGAGCGTGTCGTCAAGGATCTCGGCCGCATCGACATCCTCATCAACAATGCCGGGATGAGCATCCGCAAACCGCCGCACGAGCTCGAGCTCGACGAGTGGAATACGGTGATCAATACCAACCTCACCAGCGCCTTTCTGTGCTCGAAGCTGGCCTATCCGGCGCTGAAGGCATCCGGCAACGGCAAGGTGATCAACATCGGCTCGATGATGTCGATCTTCGGCGCGAGCTTCGCCACCGCATACGCGGCGAGCAAGGGCGGCATCGTGCAGTATACGCGCGCCTGCGCCAACGCCTGGGCGCCCGACAACATCCAGGTCAACGCCATCCTGCCGGGCTGGATCGACACCGACCTCACCCGCGGCGCGCGCAAGCAGGTGTCGGGCCTGCACGAGCGCGTGCTGGCGCGTACGCCTGCGGGGCGCTGGGGCGACATCGACGACTTCGCCGGCATCGCCGTATTCCTCGCCTCGTCCGCCTCGAACTTCGTCACGGGGACCGCGATCCCCGTCGACGGCGGCTTCTCGGTGATGGCCTGAGACGCCTTGCGCTTCACGAAAAGAGCCCCGGCTTGCGCCGTCTTCCAAAAAAGAAGCCCCGGCGAATGCCGGGGCTTTGAACGCCACGCACGTCAGAAGAAATCAGTATTTCGCGACGACAGCCGTGGGACCGAAGCGGTAGTTCACGCCGACGCGCACCGCATCAACGACATGGTTGAAACGATAGGTCGCTGAGTCGGTGGGGAAATTGACTGGATCGAACATGGTTACGTTCGATCGGCCCAGATCCACGTGCAGGTATTCTCCCCTTACCGTCCAATTGGGCGCGAAGCCCCACTCGACACCGGCGCCAGCGGCCCATCCGACCCGGGTGCTGCTGTCGCTGCCGACGAAATTGCCCGAAGCGACCGGCGTGAAGACATTGGTGACGCTGGTCCTGACCCCACCATAGGCAAGGCCGCCGGTTGCGTAGAACAGAGCTGGACCGGCCGTGACACCAGCGCGACCACGGAGAGTTCCGAACCAGCCGATATGGTCGCGGCCGGTTGAAACACTCGGAACGATGCCTCCGCCGCCCGGGAAAGCCACCGTCGAGGTGCGACCGATATCCGCTCCCTGGATGTCGGCTTCCACACCGAGCAGCCAGTTGGCCATCTGCCAGTTGTAGCCGACCTGCCCGCCGCCAAAACCATGCGCACAGCAATGGCCATATTCCGCGGCGGCGGCGCCACCTGCCCGACCTGCCGATGGACGCGGCTTACATTCAAGTCGACGCAAAAAAGAAGCCCCGGGCGAAGCCGGGGCTTTGAATTGTTGGCAGTGCTTTTTTTAAGGTAACCGGTTGTTCGTTGTCGTACTCAGTAGCGGGCGATAACCGGCCCGTCGAACTTGTAGCTCGCACGGACGACCGCCCACTGGATGTCACGCGGCTTGGCATCGAACGTGTAGTTGCCGGAGGTGCCGCCGAGCTGATAGGTCTGGCTGCCGAAGGCCGCGTAATTGTACTCGAGGCCGACGATCCAGTTGCGGGTGATGCCGTATTCCCAGCCGGCGCCCACGGTCCAGCCGTTGGCCCAGTGGGTCTGACCGCCGTTGCCCGTCGCCGGGCCGACCGTGTCGGTCACCGACAGGCGGTTGTTGACGCCGGCATAGCCGCCCTTGATGTAGAACAGGTTGTTCTGAACCGCGAAGCCAGCGCGACCGACGACGGTCGCAAGCACGTTCGCACGCCAGGTGAACACGTCGTCGCCGGCGCCGAACGCGGTGTTCACGACGGTGCCCTTGTTGTTGAGGCCGGAGATCGTGCCTTCCATGCCGAACACGTAGTTGTTGGCCTGCCAGTTGTAGCCGATCTGGGCGCCGCCCATGATGCCGGTACCGCGCTGACGATAGCCCTGGCCCGGCGTCAGATCGCCAAACGGCGCGCCGACGCCATTGTTGATGAACTGCTCGTTGGTCCATGCACCGCCGATGTGACCGCCGACATAGAAGCCGGTCCAGTTGAACAGCGGCTCCATATAAGCCGGCGCCTTCGTATAGGGCCGCGCGCCGAGATCGGCGGCGGAAGCGGCGCCAGCCGAAACCAGAGCGGTCGTGCAGGCGAAGGCGGCAATCAATTTGTTACGCATGGTACACCCCGTGTCCTTTGATGGGCGCACGCTCACACGCAGTTCTTACTCAAATTTGAATCAAGAAAGTTAAGGCGCCGGATTGGCACATCGCGGACCTTGAATCCGCGTGCGCTGTGGCACGAACGCAACGCAAAACGCGCGATTTAACGCGGCGTTATCCCTACCGAATCCCTGCGCTACGACGCTGGCGCTGCTTTCGAATGCACATGCTCGGGCCGCACACCGAGCGCGAGGAAGCGCGCCGGAATGCCCTGAAGCCATGGCCATGCTGAGATCAAGCGCAGCAGCAGCGGCACCTCGAGCGGCCGATCGCCGCCCTGCAGCGCGCCGCTGATGATGCGGTTCTGCACGATCACTTGCATCGCCTGCGTCATCTTCACCGGGAACTCGCGACGGCGCCGCACGGCATCGAGCTCATCCTCCGATGGACAGCCGCGCTTCAGCCTGTCGGCGAGCAGGTTTGCGGTCGCGACCGCGTCCTGCACGGCAAGATTGACGCCGACGCCGCCGACCGGCGACATCGCGTGCGCGGCGTCGCCGATGCAGAGCAGGCCCGGCCGCGTCCAGCGGCTCAGGCGATTGATTGCGACGGTGAGCAATTTGACGTCGTCAAAACTCTTCACGTCGGCGATGCCCTGCCTGAGGACCGGCGCCATGCGCACGACGTCGTCGAGCAGCGCCTGCAGTCCCCTCGCCTTCACAGCATCATATTGTCCTTTGGCTATGACATAGGCGCATTGCCAGTAATCGCCGCGGTCGAACGTGACCATCATCTTGCCGGGCTCGATCCGCGCAAACAGGTTCTCGGTCTCGTCCGGCTTGCGGCCGGCGCGGAACCAGAGCACGTCCATCGGCGCGCCGATCTCCTCGACGCCAAGGCCTGCGCGCTCACGCACCGTCGAATGCCGGCCGTCGCAGGCGATGGTGAGATCGGCCTCGATGTCGACGATGCCGTCCGGCGTCATGGCGCGCACGCCGGCGATGGCATCGCCGCGGCGGATCAGGTCGACGGCCTCGGTGCTCATCAGCACCTCGAGCGAGGCGAAGCGTCGGCCCGCCTCGCGCAGGAAATTGAGAAAATCCCACTGCGGCATGAAAGCGATGAACGGGTATTTCGTATTCAGCCGGCTGAGATCGGCGATCCGCACCTTGGTGCCGCCGAACAGACCGTCCATCTTCTGCAAGCGCTGATGCGGCAGCTTTAGGAAGCCGTCGATCAGGCCGAGCTCGTCCATCACCTGGAGCGTCGAGGGATGCACGGTGTCGCCGCGAAAATCGCGGAAGAAATCGGCGTGCTTCTCCAGCGCCACGACGTCGATGCCGGCGCGTCCCAGCAGATAGCCGAGCATCATGCCGGCCGGCCCACCACCGACAATGCAACAGCGGACTTTCCGGACGCGCGATACGGGTTGATCCGATGTGGTTATGTCCATGGCCCGACTCTCACTGTTGCAATCGCTCGGGCGATTGTAGCGCCGGCGAGCGTCGGGAGCATGTTCAATCTGGGAAAGCGCTCAATTGTTGCTGCGGCTGGCGGTCCGAAAAGTCTTGACCTCCGACACGCTGCCGTCGCGGTAGGTCAATTCGACCGACATGAACTGCGTCGCCGGCGGCAGCTTCTCGTACAGCAGCATGCCGGCCGTGATCGCCGAGGGATCGCGGAGATCGCATGGCGGCATCTTCAGCACCTTGTCCGGCACCGCCGTGTCGATGCCGATCCGCACCTCGCGGATCGCGCAGCGGTACGAGACGAGATGCGTGTAATAGACCAAGAGGCCGTTGAACTGGCGGAACGACAACCAGCTCGTGGCGGTCATGTCGAGGATCTTGCGTTGATCGCGGACCAACGCCGCCTCGGGATCGAACTTGATCGGGAACGGGCCCTGCATATCGCCGGAGGCGTCGACATAGCGGACCTCGATGGTGCCTGCCTGCGCATCCGGGGGCAGCTCGATCGACGGATTCGGCATCCGCTTGCGCGTGCGCGGATCGAGCGTATCGATGAAACCGGTCTCGCGGAAATCACCGCTTCCGGCCATGCGCCAGGACACGCCGATCGTGGGATCGGCGAAGGAGAACGTCACACTCCAGCCGCCATTGTGGCGCGAGAAGCTAGCGATCGGCGCGTTGGTGGTCTCCTCCTTCGGCACGCGCGGCACCGAGACCGGCGGCAGCGCCGCGAGCTTCTGCGGCGGCGGATCGACCGGACGCGCGGCGGCCGCGGCCGCATCCTTTGCGGCACCGCTGAGGAAGACGTCGTCGACCATCTGGTCGAAATAGACCGGCACCTGCTTGTGCTTGACAGTGTCGGCCATCTCGCTGACGAGGCGGCGCGTGCGCTGGGCGACCTGCACGAGGTTCTCGCCGGGCTGCAGCAGCTCCTTGGCGAAGGTGCGCGTGAACACCGAATTGGGATTGGCATCGTCGTTGGAGAGGCGATCGAGCGCGGTCTGCCGCGGACCTGCCGAGAACACCGAGAACACGCCTTCGGGCAGCTGCGTCATCGGCGCAAGCCCACCACCGCCGGCGACTGCGCGCGTGCCTGAACGTTCGAACGGATTGTTGCGGCAAGCGTCGAACACCAGGATCGAGGTGCGCGCCTTCTTGTTCTGGAGGCGCTCAACGACACGATCGGCGAGAATGGAGGCGTCGCGCACCAGCTCTTCCTGGCCTTCGATCGCCGCCGGCACGTCAGTCGGCAGCAGATAGTTCTGGCCCGCGATTTCGAAACCGTGGCCGGCGTAGAAGAAGAACGCGGTGTCGCCGGGCTCGATCGCCCGGTCGAAGGCGAGCAGCGTCTCGGAGAATTGCTGACGGTTCTGGTTTTCGGCGACCATCACGGCAAAGCCGAGCTGCTTCAGCGTATCGCCCATGGTGCGGGCGTCGTTGACTGCCTTCAGGAGCTTCGGAACGTTCTTGTAGTCGTTGTTGCCGATGACGAGCGCGACGCGCTTTTCGGCATGGGCGGCACTCGCGAAACCGCTGAGGCCCGCGGCCAGGCCGAGCGCTGCCAACATTCTGAAAAGCCGACGCGTCATCGTGATATTCCCGTTGCGGAACGGCTCTCCGTTGGCTCCATGCGGAACCTTGCCGTTGATGTGATAGTCGGTCCAGCCGTAACGGCGGTTCAACCGGTCCAACCTTGCGGTTCCATCATCTGGCCTATGGCAGATTCTCGTGGAATCTGCTTTTTCTTGGGCGGAATTCCGTTCGAGACGAGGGCTACCGTGTATCGCTGGTGCACTGACGAGGTTGAGCCTCACGATCGCTTCGATTTTTGGCGCGAGGTGCGCGCCAAGGGGCTGTTCGGGGTCACGGCGGAACTCGAGCATGAACAGCGCGCAGGCTTTTACGGGGAATTCTCGCTGAGCCAGGCCGGCAATGGCGCCCTGGTTGAGCTGAAGGCCTCGTCCTATGCGGTCGAGCGCAGCCAGACCGACATCGGCTACGCGCCAGGTGACAGCATTTGCGTCTACCAGCAGCTCGGCGGTGGCGGCTGGTTCGGCGGCATGCGCTCCAGCGATTTCGCGATCGCCCATGGCGGCTTTGCCACCAGCCATACCGACCTGCCCTACCGCACCAGGCCGCTGGGTGCTTCCGGTTTCCACCTGCGGATCCTGAAGATCCCCGTCAGCGGCCTCGCGACAGAGGACAAGCGCACGCACGAGCTAGCGCCCAAGGTTTTCAACGATCCCGCTCTCGCACCTCTGCTCGATGCCTGCTTTGCCGATCTCGGCGAGGCGGCCGCGAATGAAGGTTCGTCCGGCGCCGTCCCGCTCGTGCAGGCCTTGCTTGTACAGGCGTTGGGGCATCTGGCGCTGATCGAGCGCGGCATCGTCAGGCCTGGCAGCCGGCGCGGACAGGCCGCGCTCCGCACCGCCCGCCTCTCGCTGGCGCGGCGCCTCATCGCGCGCCATCTGCAAGAACCCGACCTGGCGCCGGCGCAGGTGGCCGACCTGCTCGGCGTCTCCGTGCGCCATTTGCACATGCTGTTCGAGGTCGCCGACCGCAGCTTCTCGCAGACCGTGACGGAAGAGCGGCTGAAGCAGAGCCGCCGCTTGATGCGCGAAGCGCCGGAGCGGCTGATCGCCGACATCGCCAGCGCCTGCGGCTTCGAGAGCCTGGCGACCTATTACCGGGTCTTCAACGCCGCCTACGGCATGGCACCCGGCGATTTCCGGGCCCAGGCCGCAGGGGCGCGTTAACCACCGGGCTGGCCGCCGCAGCGAAAAGCCGAGCCGCGCCCGGTATTTGGGTAAAAACATGAGGGTTTTTAGGGCCTTCCCGCGCCTGCTCCATTGACTTTGGCCGATTCCGCCCTATGTTCCGGGTCGACGCGGCTCGGTATCGAAGAGCGATTCCTGAGCCTTGCGCTTTGTTCGCGTGAGTCAGCACCCCCAGCTTCTTTGAGAGCGCGCCGTTTCGGGGTGGAACGCGACAGCCTTATTACCCTCGATTCCGAACGGCGGTTTCGACCAGAGGCTCAATGTCCTTTTCCAATCTCGGACTATCCGAAAAAGTCCTCGCCGCAGTGGCGGCCACCGGTTACACCACCCCAACCCCCATCCAGGAACAGGCGATCCCCCACGTCCTCGCACGCAAGGACGTACTCGGCATCGCCCAGACCGGCACCGGCAAGACCGCGGCCTTCGTGCTGCCGATGCTCACCATTCTCGAAAAGGGTCGCGCCCGGGCACGCATGCCGCGCACGCTGATCCTGGAGCCGACCCGCGAGCTCGCGGCGCAGGTCAAAGAGAATTTCGATCGCTATGGCGCAGGTCAGAAGCTCAACGTTGCGCTGCTGATCGGCGGCGTCTCGTTCGGTGACCAGGATGCCAAGCTGACGCGCGGCGTCGACGTCCTGATCGCAACGCCAGGCCGGCTGCTCGACCATACCGAACGCGGCGGACTGCTGCTCACCGGCGTCGAGCTGCTCGTCATCGACGAAGCCGACCGCATGCTGGACATGGGTTTCATCCCGGACATCGAGCGCGTCTGCAAGCTCGTCCCGTTCACGCGGCAGACCCTGTTCTTCACCGCGACCATGCCGCCGGAAATCCGCCGCATCACCGAGACCTTCCTGCACAATCCGCAGAAGGTCGAAGTCTCCAAACCCGCCACCACCGCCGTCACCGTCACGCAGTGTCAGGTCCCGGCCGGGCGCGAGGCGCATGAGAAGCGCGAATTGCTGCGGCGCCTGCTGCGCGAGGCCAAAGATCTCCAGAACGCGATCATCTTCTGCAATCGCAAGCGCGAGGTCGCGGTCGTTCACAAATCGCTGCAAAAGCACGGTTTCAGCGTCGGCGCCCTGCACGGCGACATGGACCAGTCGGCCCGCACGGCGGCGCTTGAACAGTTCCGCAAGGGCGAGCTGCCGCTGCTGGTCGCCTCCGATGTCGCGGCCCGCGGCCTCGACATTCCCGAGGTCAGCCACGTCTTCAATTTCGACGTCCCCCACCATCCCGACGACTACGTCCATCGCGTCGGCCGCACCGGCCGCGCCGGCCGCAGCGGCATGGCCATCTCGCTCGTCACGCCGCTCGACCAGAAGTCGATGGTCGCGATCGAGAAGCTGATCGGCCAGAGCATTCCCCGCGCGGAGGGCGATTACGAAGTGCAGGCGGGTTCGGGTGAGAAGAGCGACCGTCCCCGCGAATCGCGCGGACGCGATCGTGAACGTTCCCGCGGCGGACGCGGCAAGCCGCAGCGCGGTCGCGACCGTGAGCGCAGCCAGGAGCCGCGCGAGGCGCGACACTCCTCAGAGGCAACGCCTTCGCCGGATGCAAGGCCTTCTGCTGATGCACGCCCTGATGCCGAAGCACGGCCGGCTCGCGAAGCGAGGCCTGCCCGCGAGGCAAGGCCTCCGCGCGAGGCAAGGCAGCCGTCCGAGCCGCGCGGAGGATCCCGCCAGCCGGCCAATCCGTCGCATGTGCCGTCGATCGGCCGTCCCGAGCCGCGTCGCCAGCGCGAGGCCGACACCGAGCCCGGCGATCACTCGCATCTCCCTGCGTTCCTGCTCCGACCGGTCCGCTCCCCCGCCGGGGCCTGACACCACGATACACGCGTGAGTTGAACGGTCGACCGTTTACCGACCGTTCATGATCGTCCGTTAGCCTACGAACATAATTTAAGCATTGCTGCGGTCGCTAGCGCACCGACCGCTGTGGGGTATGTTCTGTGGTCAAAGTTCTCGATGAACACGAGCGCACGATGGCGTTCGCCGAGGTGGCGCTCGGTCAGATCCGGTCGCTGAACCAGACCGCAATTCCCCGCAATTACGAGATCTGGTACGTCTACGCGAGCGGCTACAATGCCCCGCTCAACAAGATCATCAACGAGACGCTGGCACGTAACGGCAAGCTGACCGAATCCGATCTCGAGCAGATCTACGACACCTATCTCTCCCACATCAAAACGACCGACCGCATCGACAAGGTCGGTGCGCGCGTCATCGGCGAGATCGACGACGTCGTAGATGTGTTGAGCGAGGCTCTCGGGATGACCAGCTCTTTCGACGCGAGCCTGTCGGGCGCGGCAAAGGAGCTCTCATCGGCCAAGAAAGCCGACCAGCTCCAATCGATCATCGGATCTCTGCTCCGTTCGACAAGCGACATGCGCGAGAGCAACAAGACGCTTGAAGACCGGCTCATCCTGGCGAAGAGCGAGATCAGCAATCTCCAGCAGAGCCTGGAAGCGATCCGCGCCGAGAGCCTGACAGATCCGCTGACCGGCCTCGGCAACCGCAAATATTTCGACCGCATGATCGGCATGGCCGTGCAGAGCGCTCTCGCGAGCGGCGAGCCGCTGTCGCTGCTGCTGTTCGACATCGACCATTTCAAATCCTTCAACGATTCCTACGGCCATCTCACCGGCGACCAGGTGCTCCGGCTCGTCGGCCTGTCCCTGAAGCAGACCATCAAGGGCCAGGACATCACCGCGCGCTATGGCGGCGAGGAATTCGCAGTCGTGCTGCCCAACACCGCGCTGCGCCAGGCTCTCACCGTCGCCGATCATATCCGCCGTGCCGTGATGGCGAAGGAATTGAAGAAGAAGTCGACCGGCGAGATCCTCGGCCGCGTCACCATCTCCGTCGGCGTCTCCATGCTGAAGCAGGGTGACGACACCGACACGCTGATCGATCGTGCGGACTCCTGCCTCTACGCAGCCAAGCGCAACGGCCGCAACCGCGTGATCTGCGAAGTCGACCCCGAATATGCGGTCGAGACGCACAACCGGGTGGCGTGACGCAGGAAACTGCGGGCCGAGCGCGCGGGCCGCGCTTGACATTCTAACCCGACGACCGACATCTTCCTCGCCACTTGCAGCGTTTGATCGAGGACTTGTCGTCGTGCCCAATCCTCATGATTTTCACAGACCACAACCGTCCTACACCAGGGACGAGCTGCTGAAATCGAGCGAAGGCGGCTATTTCGGTCCGGGCAACGCACAATTGCCGGCGCCGCCGATGCTCATGATGGACCGCATCACCGAGATCAGCCTGGACGGCGGTGAGTTCGGCAAGGGCCATATCGTCGGCGAGCTCGACATTGTGCCGGACCACTGGTTCTTCGATTGTCACTATCGCGGCGACGCAATGATGCCTGGAAGTCTCGGTCTGGATGCGATGTGGCAGATGGTCGGCTACTGGCTCGGCTGGTCGAGCTCACCGGGCAAGGGCCGCGCCATCGGCGTCGGCGAGGTCGAGGTCACGGGCGCCATCACGCCGGAGATGCGATCGGTGCGCTACGAGGTCGCCATGCGCATGGTCCGCCGCGGCAAGCTGGTGCTTGGAATAGCCGACGGCCGCGTGCTTGCCGACGGCGTCTGCGTGTTCACGGCAAAGGACATGCGGGTTGGCCTGACCAAGGCTGTCGACTGAGCAAACGGTCGCGTAAGGTGGGCAAAGCGAAGCGTGCCCGCCACCTTCACGCCGTTAGAAATGGTGGGCACGGCGCTCCGCGCCTTTGCCCCCTACCGCAGCTTTCTCTTGGTTGCTTTCTTGGCCGGCCGCTTCTTGGCAACTGCCTTCGTCGCCGTAGCCTTCTTCCTTGGCCGCTTCTTCACCTTGGCGCGCTGGGCGGCGGCAAGCGCCACCCTCGCCCATTGCGCCAGCTCCTCGGAATCGTCGAACAGGCGCGCCGGAAGCTCCCAGTAGGAGTTCACCAATACAATCTTGGCGCGGGTGGAATACTGGAACGGTTTTGAGCCTTCCGCTTCAAAGGCCGGGATGGTCACCTCGTCGGCTCGGAAGAACAGGCCGGCGCGCAGGGCGAGCGCGAAATTGATGCCGTCGACGGAGATGCCGTAGCCGGAAAACATCTTTCGGATGGCGACAGGTCCGAAATCGGCGAACAGGTCGATCAGGAATTCGCGGTCCATGGCCCACATGCCTCCCCGACGTCGTCCCGGCGAAGGCCGGGACCTCCGCGCGAGCGCTATGCGCTCGTCGCGATTACCCCAAGGAGCAGTTTAGCGAAGACTGTAAGTCGTACCAACGTCGGTACGGACATCTCGTATCAAGAGAAATCACGCGGTATGGCTCCCGGCCTTCGCCGGGACGACAGCGGAGCGAGACGCGAAAGCCGGGCTTACCCGTCGATCTGCGCCGGGCGCAGCTCGACCGACTCGCCGCAGCCGCAGGCGGAGATCTGGTTGGGGTTGTTGAAGACGAACTGGGCCTGCATCTTGTCGGCCTTGTAGTCCATCTCGGTGCCGAGCAAGAACAGCACGGCCTTGGGGTCGACCAGGATCTTGACGCCCTTGTCCTCGACGACCTCGTCGGTCGGCCGGACATCATGGGCGTATTCGACCGTGTAGGACTGGCCGGCGCAGCCGCCGTTCTTGACGCCGACGCGCAGGCCGACGATCTCGGAGTCCGCGCGGTTCGTCAGTTCGCTGATGCGCTGGGCGGCGGCATCCGTCAGCCGCATCACCTGCGGGCGGGGCCGCCGGGGCTTCGGAGTGGATGCTGGTGTTGAGCCGGACGAAATCTGTGTCATGTCAGCGATGTGGTCCGTTGCTGAGCGAATTCAATGCCCGAGGATTCAAAGCAGTGTGTTACGCGTCACCACATATTGAGGACGAGACGGGCCTCGTCGCTCATGCGCTCGGGCGTCCAGGCCGGCTCCCAGATCACCTTGACGTCAACCACGCCGACGCCGGGCACGCTGGCGACCGCGTTCTCGACCATGGTCGGCAGCTCGCCGGCGGCCGGACAGTTCGGCGTCGTCAAGGTCATCTGCACGTCGACGGAGCGATCGTCCTTGATCTCGACCTTGTAGATCAGGCCGAGCTCGTAAATGTCCGCCGGGATTTCCGGATCGAACACGGTCTTGAGCCCGGCGATGATCTCGGTGGTGAGACGCTCGGTCTCCTCCGGCGGCAGCGCCGAATGGGTCTCCATCGGATTGGCTTTGATTTCGGCCGTGTCACTCATGCGAACAAATCCCGCGCCTTCAGCAGCGCCTGTGCCAGATGATCGACTTCTTCCCGTGTATTATACATGCCGAACGAGGCCCGGCATGTGGCCGTGACGTTGAACCGCTCTAAAAGCGGCATCACGCAATGGGTGCCGGCGCGGACCGCGATGCCCTGGCGGTCGATCACGGTGGCGACGTCATGGGCATGCGCGCCCTTGAGCTCGAAGGAGATCACCGGGCCCTTGCCCCGCGCGGTGCCGATCAGCCGCAGCGAGTTGATCTCGCGCAACTTCTCCTGCGCGTAGGTGACGAGATCCTGCTCGTGGGCAGCGATGCGCTCCTTGCCGATCGAATTGACGTAGTCGATGGCGGCGCCAAGACCGACGGCCTCGACGATCGCGGGCGTGCCGGCCTCGAATTTGTGCGGGGGGTCGCCATAGGTGACGACATCGCGCGAGACTTCGCGGATCATCTCGCCGCCGCCGTTATACGGGCGCATCGCGACGAGGTGGTCGTACTTGGCCCAGAGCACGCCAATGCCGGTGGGACCGTACACCTTGTGGCCGGTGAAGACGTAGAAGTCGCAGCCGATGTCCTGAACGTCGACGGGCATATGCACGGCGCCCTGACTGCCGTCGACCAGCACGGGAATGCCGCGGGCATGGGCGATCTTCACGACGTCCTTGACCGGCACGATGGTGCCGAGCGCATTCGACATCTGCGTAATCGCGACCAGCTTGGTCTTCGACGTCAACAGCTTCTCGAACTCGTCGATGAGGAAATTGCCCTCGTCGTCGACCGGCGCCCACTTGATCACGGCGCCCTGACGTTCCCTGAGGAAATGCCAGGGCACGATGTTGGAGTGGTGCTCCATGATCGAGATGACGATCTCGTCGCCCTCTTTGATGTTCGGCCCGCCCCAGGACGAGGCGACCAGATTGATCGCTTCGGTGGCATTGCGGGTGAAGATCACTTCCTCAGGTCGCGACGCGTTGATGAACTGCGCGGCCTTGGTGCGACCGCCCTCATAGGCTTCAGTCGCGGCGTTGGCGAGGTAATGCAGGCCGCGATGCACGTTGGCGTATTCGGACTGATAAGCCTGCGTCATGCGATCGAGCACAGCGCTCGGCTTCTGCGCCGATGCTGCGTTGTCGAGATAGACCAGCGGCTTGCCGTAGATCTGCATGGCGAGCGCCGGAAAATCCTGGCGCACGCGCGCGACGTCATAGGTGCCGTTCTTAACTGCGGGATGTGTGCTCATGACCGGCGCTCCAGCCAGCGCTCGGCAATGCCGATCACATGCTCGCGCAGATTGTCATCAGCGATCTGTTCGATCGCTTCGCCCACAAAGGCCTGGATCAGCAGCGCCTGGGCCTGCTTCTCGGGCAGGCCGCGCGCCTTCAGATAGAACAGCAGGTTGTCATCCAATGCACCGGCGGTGGCGCCGTGGCCGCAGGAGACGTCGTCGGCAAAGATCTCGAGCTCGGGCTTGTTGTCGGCCTCGGCTTCGTCCGAGAGCAGCAGCGCCCGGATCATCATCTTGCCGTCGGTCTTCTGCGCGTCGGGACGAACGATGATGCGGCCCTGGAACACCGAATGCGCACGATCGTCGATCACCGCACGGAACACTTCGCGGCTGACGCAGTTCGGCACGGCGTGGTCGACCACCAGCGTGGTGTCGCCATGTTCGGTCTTCTGCAACAGGTTGACGCCGTTGGCCGAGAGCTCACTGCCCTCGCCCGCCAGCGTGATGAAGCCTTGCAGTCGGCTGACGGCCGCACCGGTGGTCATGTTGAAGAAGTTGAACTTCACATTGGCGCCGATCGTCACGAAATGCGAGGTCACGTTCAGCGCGTCAGGCGAATCGTCCATCAGGCGGATATGCGCGACATCGGCATCGTCGCCGACGGTGATGAGTACGGCGTCGCTGATCTGGTAGGCCTTGGCGCCGGCCGCAACGAAACTCTCGACGATCGTGGCGCGAGCACCCTTCCCGATCGCGACCTGCGATCGGGTGAAGCTAGATGCGGAAGCTGCGGTTGCGATGTGAATGATCTGGATCGGCACGGACAGCTGGGCGCCGTCGGCAATCGACAGCACCAAGCCATCGGTCGCCATCGCCGCGTTGAGTGCGATTACGGCATCGGTGGACGCGGTCTTCAGCAGACCGGCGTCCTTCTCCAGCGTCTCCCGCAATGTCCTGAAGCCGACCTCGGTGGCGAGCTCCTTGACGTCGGACAGATCGGCCGCGAACACGCCGTCGACCAGCACCAGCTTGCGGGCGCCGGCGATCGCTTGCGCCTTCACGGCGTCGGCAGCGCGCTTCAAAGCGGCCGCGTCGGGCGCGGCTGCGAGCGGCAGCACCTCGCCGACCAGCGCGCGGAGGTCAGTGTATTTCCATTCTTCGATCCGGCGGTGCGGCAAGCCGAGACGCTCATAGGTCTCGAACGCCTCGCGGCGCGTAGCGATCACAGTCGGCGAACCCGGCAGGCGGCCTTCGGCGCTGGTGAAGAGATCGCTCACCGCGCGGCCCTTTCCGGTCTTTGCCACAGCAACGTTCATTTCTAAAATTCCTTACGCGGCGTCCTCGAACTGGGCGTAGCCGGACGCTTCCAGCTCCAGCGCCAATTCCTTGCCGCCGCTCTTCACGACACGGCCCTTCGACATCACGTGCACGACGTCGGGTACGATGTAGTTCAGCAGCCGCTGATAATGGGTGATGACGACCATCGCGCGCTTGGGCGAATGCAGCGCGTTGACGCCGTCGGCCGCGATGCGCAGCGCGTCGATGTCGAGGCCGGAATCCATCTCGTCGAGGATGCACAGGCTCGGCTCGAACAGCGCCATCTGGAGCACCTCGTTGCGCTTCTTCTCGCCGCCGGAGAAGCCGACATTGACGCCGCGTTTGAGCATGTCCTGCGGGATGTTCAGCGACTTGGAGACCTCGCGGACCTTCTTCAGGAAGTCCGGCGTCGAATATTCGCTCTCGCCGCGCGCCTTGCGCTGCGCATTCAGCGCGGTGCGCAGGAAGGTCATGGTGGCGACGCCGGGAATCTCGACCGGATACTGGAACGCCAGGAACACGCCCTTGGCGGCGCGCTCTTCCGGTTTCATCTCCAGCAGGTCTTCGCCCTTGAACAGAATCTGGCCGCCCGTAACCTCATAGCCGGGCTTGCCGGCAATGACGTGGGAAAGCGTCGATTTGCCGGAGCCGTTCGGCCCCATGATCGCGTGGATCTCGCCCTCGTTCACGGTCAGCGTCAGCCCGTGGAGGATCTCACGCTCCTCGACACGAACCTGCAGGTCTTTCACTTCAAGCAAAGCCATCTTGGTATCCAGTTTAATCAATTGATGTTGGAGCGCCTAAGCGCACCGCGAGGGTCGGCGACTAGCCAACCGACCCTTCAAGCGAGATCGAGATCAGCTTCTGCGCTTCCACCGCGAATTCCATCGGCAGTTGCTGCAGCACGTCCTTGACGAAGCCGTTGACGACGAGGCCGACGGCCTCTTCCTGGCTGAGCCCGCGCTGGATGCAGTAGAACAGCACGTCCTCGGAGATCTTCGACGTCGTCGCCTCATGCTCGAACGTGGCCGAGGAGTTCTTGGCCTCGATGTAAGGCACGGTGTGCGCGCCGCATTTGTCGCCGATCAGGAGCGAATCGCAGGCGGTGAAGTTGCGCGCGCCGGTCGCTTTGCGGTGCGCGGTGACGAGGCCGCGATAGGTGTTCTGCGACTTGCCGGCAGCGATTCCCTTCGAGATGATCCGGCTCGACGTGTTCTTGCCGAGATGGATCATCTTGGTGCCAGAGTCGACCTGCTGATAGCCATTCGAGATCGCGATCGAATAGAACTCGCCGCGGGAATTGTCACCGCGCAAGATGCAGCTCGGATATTTCCAGGTGATCGCCGAACCGGTCTCCACCTGGGTCCAGGAGATCTTGGAATTGTTGCCGCGGCAGTCGCCACGCTTGGTGACGAAATTGTAGATGCCGCCCTTGCCTTCCGAGTTGCCCGGATACCAGTTCTGCACCGTCGAATATTTGATCTCGGCATCGTCATGCGTGACGAGTTCGACCACGGCGGCGTGCAGCTGGTTCTCGTCACGCTGCGGCGCGGTGCAGCCTTCGAGATAGCTGACATAGGAACCCTTGTCCGCGATGATCAGCGTGCGCTCGAACTGACCGGTGTTGCGCTCGTTGATGCGGAAATAGGTCGACAACTCCATCGGGCAGCGCACGCCCGGCGGCACGTAGACGAACGAGCCGTCCGAGAACACCGCCGAGTTCAGCGTCGCGTAGAAATTGTCCGACGTCGGCACCACGGAGCCGAGATACTTTTGCACCAGCTCGGGATGTTCGCGGATCGCTTCCGAGATCGGCATGAAGATCACGCCGGCCCTCTTCAGCTCGGCTTGGAAGGTGGTCGCGACCGAAACCGAATCGAACACAGCATCGACCGCGATCTTGCGGCGGGCCGGATCCTGTTCGCCGGGCTTGGGCTCGACGCCTTCGAGCATGGCGACTTCGCGCAGGGGAATGCCGAGCTTCTCGTAGGTTTTCAGGATCTCCGGGTCGATCTCGTCGAGCGAGTTGATCGTCTTCTTCGGCTTCGGCGCCGAATAATAATAGAGGTCCTGGAAGTCGATCTTGGGATAGTCGACGCGGGCCCAGGTCGGCTCGGTCATGGTCAGCCAGCGCCGATAGGCCTCAAGCCGCCACTGGAGCATCCAGGCGGGCTCGTTCTTCTTCTCGGAGATGAACCTGACGGTGTCTTCCGACAGCCCCTTGGGGGCCTTGTCGGACTCGATCTGGGTCTCAAACCCATAACGATACTGGTCGACGTCGATGCGCTTGACGCGCTCGACCGTCTCTTGGACGGCTGGCATTCTATCCTCCGCTCGTGGTTTCAAGGACCACGGTGGATCAAACTCGGACGAGTATTACGATGTTTTTTGGCAGAAAGCACGGGATTAGAACCGTTCAAGCCGTGTTTCGTCGCTTAGGCTCTAAGTAGGGTATTACCGAGCTTTCGCCAAGCCTCTAACGCCCTGTTGATGTCATCCAGTTCCGTGGACCAGCCCAGACTGAGGCGCACCGCTCCCTGGGCCACGGTCGCATCGTACCCCATCGCCGCGAGCACATGGGACGGCTGGACCTTGCCCGAGGAACAGGCCGAACCGGAGGATACGGCGACCCCCTCAAGGTCGAACCCGATCACGGCGGTCTCGGCCTTGAGCCCCGGCGCGGTGAACAGGACGGTATTTGGCAACCTCTTCACGTCGTCCGCGAAGATCGTCGCCCCGGCAATACCCCGAAGTCCATTTCCCGAATAATCTCTGAGGCTTGCCATCCGCTCCACATCTTCCGGCAGAGCCTGAAGGGCGGCTTTCACCGCCGCACCGAAGCCGGCGATCCCGGCGACATTCTCGGTTCCCGCCCGCCGACCGAGCTCCTGGCCGCCACCCCGCAGCACCGGTTCCAACCCCATCAGCCCCTCAGCCACGACCAGCGCGCCGACGCCTTTGGGGCCGCCGATCTTGTGCGCAGAAAAGGTCGCAAGGTCTGCGCCTACCGCGTTAATATTGAACGCAATTTTGCCAAGCGCCTGGATTGCGTCGACGTGCAGGAGGCCGCCGGCCTCGTGCACGAGCCCTGCCGCCTCCGCAATCGGCTGGAGCGCTCCCGTTTCGTTGTTGGCCGCCATGATCGAGACCAGCGCGGGCGGGCCATCGGCGAGCTGCGCCCGGAGATGATCGAGATCGACGACGCCGGAGCGGGTGACACGGATCTGGCCGATGTCGCCGGCCGGGAATCGGCCGCCCACGAGCACCGAGGCGTGCTCGACCGCGGAGACCAGGAGCCGCTGCACCGGCTCGCCCGATCGGCCACGCAGGCCGGGCGACAGCGCCAGCGCATTGGCCTCAGTTCCGGCGGAGGTGAAAACCACGTTCCGCGGCAGCGCGCCGACGGCCGCCGCAAGCGAACTACGGGCGTCCTCGACCAGCCGCCGCGCCTCTCGTCCCTCGGCATGGACCGAGGACGGATTGCCGATCAATTCGTAAGCGACCAGCATCGCTGCGCGCGCCTCGGCGCGCAGCGGCGTGGTCGCATTCCAGTCGAGATAGACGCGGCTCGGCATGGCGCCCTCTTAGCACCTTTTACGCCGGCGCCAATCGGCAGCCGCCGCACATCAGGCCGGCTGTTGCCGCGCAATTCCGCTGACGGAACGGGGCTCCATCCGCAGTCCGAACAGCGGCCGCAGCCAGGCGATCCGGCGGGCGATCTCGTAGGTGACCAGGCAAGTGAGCGCGGTGCCCGATATCACGATGGCGGCTTCGCTTCCGGCCGATAGCCCACTGCCCCGCAACGCGTGCGCGATCATGATGATCGCGGTCTGATGTACGATGTAATAGGGAAAGATCGCATCGGTGAGATAGCGGCGCACGCGATTGTCGGTCGTCAAATGGCGGCGCGCAAAACCGAGCACGGCGACCATCGCAAGCCATTGGTAACAACCATAGACCGAGCTCGCGAACCATTTCGGCACGGACGATGGCGCGAACAGGCCGGCGTAAACGAGGACGAAGAGGGTGAAGCAAGCCGCTGCAACCGTCAGCGCCACCCAGCGTTGCCGCTCGATTTCGCACCAGATGCTGTCCCGCCGGGCGAGCAGAAAGCCGAACAGGAACGCGCTCGCGTAGTCCGCGTGGTTGTACCAGTCGCCGAACAGCGCATGTGTGGACGGGAAGATCGGCGACAGAAAAAGACGCCAAGCTGCGAAGAGCAGGCAAGGCAGCACCAGCAGCCATGGCCCGGCGAGCACGGCCGTCAGCCTCTCACCAATCCAGTCGGCAGCCGTCGGCCACACACACAGCACGCCGGCCAGGGCCATGGTGTAGACCCAGAGATAGACCACGAACCAGAGATGGTTCCAGGTCGGCTGCGCGATGCAGGGGGTCGGACAGAATTGCGAGCTGAACGCCAGATAGTGGTGCAGGTAGTAGTCAGCGAAACCCGCAGGATACCCGAGGCTTTCGACGATCTGCAGATAGGATTGCGGCGGCACGATCACGAGCATGCCGAAGATCAGCGGAATCAGCAGCCGCACCGACCGCGCGCGGGCAAAGGCGGCAAGGCGGACCTTTCCCAACATGAGGCGGCTCGCGACCCCCGAGACCAGGAACAGCAGCGACAGCCGCCAGGGATTGAGCACGAGCATCACCGGCTCGAGCCAGGTCAGCCGGTGCTCGCTCTTGATATGAAAGCCCCAGGACACATAGAGCATGCCGACGTGGTAGAAGATCAGCAGCCCAAAGGCTAAAATCCGCACCCAATCCAGATCAATGCGTCGTTCCGAAGTCGAAAATTTCTGCGGTGTTGACATGGTTCTCTGCTCCTTGACGGGACGGCAAACGCGGTTTTCGGGCCATGGCTGACAGCCAAAATGCCTCCGAAACGGAGCGGGTCGAGACGGTTTGGGATCAGGACCGGGCGCCAGGGGATGAGGCGTCGGCGTCCGGGACGAGCGGTTGGCGTGGCGGGATCAGCGGCGGCGACTGGACGATTTTCGGTGCGATCGCAGCCGTCGCGCTTGCGATCGGAATCGTCAATGCTCTCTCCGGCGCTCAGGACGCCGCCTGGCGGGGCGACAGCTACGATGTAGGCCAGCGGCTGTTCTGGGAGCTGTCGAGCATCATCGTCATCTTGCTGCTGGTGCCGATCCTGGTGCTGGCCGTCCGGCGCATGCGTCAGGCCCAGGGGCTGGCGAGACGGATCGGAATCTTGGCGGTCGCCATACTTGGCTTCTCGACCCTCCACATCGCCGGCATGGTGGGCTTACGGAAACTCCTGCTCTGGCTCGTGGGAGGCGCCTACGACTTCCACTTCTCGCTGGCGGTGGTGCTGTACGAGTTCCGCAAGGATGCCGTCACCGCTCTGCTGCTGGGAGCAACGCTATGGCTGATCGAAAGCCGCCGTGAGCTGAGGAAGGTCGCGCGCCAGGCCGCGTCCATGCCGGCCGCTCCGCTGGATCAACCATCCCCCGATCTGATCTGGCTCCGGGACGGCACCAGCCGCATTCGTGTCGCACCGCGTGACATCCTCTGGGTCGCCTCCGCCGGCAATTACATTGAATACATCCTCGCCAACGGCACCCAGCACCTGATCCGCGGCACGTTGGCCGCGACCGAAAGCGAGCTCGCCTGCTTCGCCATCGTGCGCGTGCACCGGACCAGGCTCGCCAATCTCGACCGGGTGAGCGGCGTGGACTTCAAGCCGTCAGGGGATTTCGAGCTCACATTCGACAACGGGCAAACGCTTGGGGGCAGCCGACGCTACCGGCCCGCGGTCGCCTCGCTCGGAGGCCGCACCGCGCCTGCGTGAATCGCTCGTCGGATCGCCCGAGGCTTGATAAACGATCGTGATTCCAATCAGTTGCCGCCACGGATGCGAGCCTGGCCATTGCCCCGCTCCATCCCGACCGCCATTGGCATGACACCGCGATGACCAGCTAAGTTCTTGAGCGCATTGGCAGATGTCGAAGATGCTTGCTTTTAGCCCCGCAGCCTATGTTAGAACGCGGCCGTCAAGTCACCGCGCGCCATTTGCGCATCACCGCGAGGCGCACGCCTTCTCGTCCTTCCATTCGCGCTCTCGCCGGCGTCGCTGCCGATGAGGCCATAATCGGTTGATTGCGGAGAAAAATCTCTCCAGGACATCAATCAAGAGATCATCCATGCCTGAAGTTATTTTCACTGGCCCCGCCGGCCGCCTCGAGGGCCGCTATCACCCGGCCAAGCAGAAGAACGCGCCGATCGCGATGGTCCTGCATCCGCATCCGCAGTTTCACGGCACGATGAATCATCAGATCATCTACCAGTGCTACTACGCGTTCGCGCATCGCGGCTTCTCGGTGCTGCGCTTCAACTTCCGCGGCGTCGGCCGCAGCCAGGGCTCGTTCGATCACGGCACCGGTGAATTGTCGGATGCGGCGGCAGCGCTCGACTGGGCACAGACCATCAATCCCGAGGCGCGCGCCTGCTGGGTCGCAGGCTTCTCCTTCGGCGCCTGGATCGGCATGCAGCTCCTGATGCGCCGCCCGGAGGTCGAGGGCTTCATCTCGATCGCGCCGCCGGCGAACCTCTACGACTTCTCGTTCCTTGCGCCCTGCCCGTCCTCGGGCCTGATCGTGCACGGCGAGAAGGACGCGGTGGTGCCGCCGAAGGACGTCAACACCCTGGTCGAGAAGCTGAAGACCCAAAAGGGCATCGTGATCGACCAGCAGGTCATCCCCGGCGCCAACCACTTCTTCGACGCCAAGCTCGAGCCGCTGATGGAGACCATCACTGCCTATCTCGACATGCGCCTCGCCAACGTGCGCTGAGGCTGAGGTCCTGTAGCCCGGATGGAGCGAAAGCGAAATCCGGGCTACCAAACTAAGGCAGACGACTCAGGCCGCGAGCTTGAGCAGATGCGCGTCGTGGCGCACGAGGAAAGCGCGCAGCAATTGCGGATAGTCCGCGCCGACTGCTGTGAGCACGCTCGGACGTTTCGCAAGCTCGCTCCGCCACGCACGCACCTTCGGCACATCACTGAAGATACCGTGCCCGGTCAGCTCATCGAACAGGTCGAAATAACGGAAGACCGGTGCGAACACCGCATCGACCAAGCTGAACGAATCGCCGGCGAAGAACGGGCCTGCGCTGAGCGAGGCTTCGACGCGCGTGAACTTTGTCGCGAGCGCCTGGCGCTTGCTTTCGAACGTCGCGGGATCGGTCGTAGTCTCCAGGCCCCAGAGATCACTGAGGATCGCCGAGCCGAACTCCATCCAGGCGCGATGCTCGGCACACTTCAAAGCATCAACCGGATGCAACTTTGCGCCGGCTTGCGTCTCCTCGATGTACTCGCAGATGACGTTGCTCTCGAACAGCGCGACGTCGCCCTGCTCCGTCGTCACCACGAGCACCGGCACCTTGCCGAGCGGCGACATTTTCAGGAACCAGTCCGGCTTGTTGGCGAGGTCGATATCGATCCGCTCGAACGGAACGCCTTTCTCTTTCAGCGCGATCACCGCGCGCTGCACGTAGGGGCAAAGTTTGTGGCTGATCAGTTTCAGTGAAGCGGTCATGGAGACGATCCCGGCGGTTCGATGCAGCTGCATTCAAGATAGATGCACTTGCATGCACTCGTCAAGATCAATGCATCTGCATCAACCCACCGTGACCTCAGGCAGTCTACTTCAGGGTCTGGCGATCACCCCGCCCGTCATCGGCATCGGCACGCCTGTCGTGGCCGGGTAGGACAGCGGTAGCCCCTTCAGACCGCGCGCGGCGAGGAAGCCGAAGGCCTGCGCCTCGATCGCGTCGGAGGCCCAGCCGAGAGCCTCGGCGGCCTCGACGGCGGCCGTGCCGACCCGCTCCCGCAGCATGCGCAGCATCGTGAGGTTGCGGGCGCCGCCGCCGCAGACGATCCAGCTGCGCGGCCGCCGCGGCAGCAACGGAATGATGCGCGCGATCGCAGCCGCAGTGAACGCGGTGAGCGTCGCTGCGCCATCAGCGGGCGACACATCGCCGAGCTTCAGCGCGGCAAAGTCGTTGCGGTCGAGCGATTTCGGCGGTGGGGCTGCGAAGAACGGAAATTCCAGAGCGCGTGCGATCCAGGCCTCGTCGGCCTTTCCGAGCGCTGCGAACTTTCCTTCCGCATCGAACGGCTGGTTCACGGTGCGGTACATGAAATCGTCGAGCAGCGCGTTGCCGGGCCCGGTGTCGCAGGCGATCAGCGTGTCGTTGCCGTCGATATAGGTGATGTTGGAGACGCCGCCGATATTGACCACGACGATCGGCCCTTCGCGCTCCAGCGATTGCGCCAGCGCTCGGTGGTAGACCGGCACGAACGGCGCGCCCTGCCCGCCGGCCTCGACGTCGGCGGCGCGGAAGTCGTGCATCACAGGGATATGGATGGCTTTGGCCAGCGCCGGCGCATCGCCGATCTGCACCGTCAGCCGCCGCTCGGGTCGGTGCAGCACGGTCTGGCCGTGGAAGCCGACGATGTCGATGTCCTCCGGCTTCATCCGGTTCTGGGCGATGAAGGCGGCAACCGCCTCGGCATGCGCCAGCGTCACCGCACGCTCGGCCTCGGCCAGGACCCCTGGTCGGGCATCGCGTTGCGGCAGGTGCACGGCTTCGGACAGCGCCTGGCGCAGCAGATTGCGCTCGGCCGGGCTATAGGGCCGGTAGCCGGACGGTCCGAACGCTTTCACCTGCTTTCCGTCGGTTTCGATCAGCGCGACGTCTACCCCGTCCAGCGAGGTGCCGCTCATCAAACCGAGTGCCGTCAACATCATGGGATCAGCGTCCTCAAAACACGCCCTCCGGCATGCCGATCTTGTGCCAGAGGGACACATCTTATAATGCCACAGCGCCAATTGGCGGGCAGCAATCGAGTTCCAACGAAAGACCCTTAAATTGCTCCCAAAACAGTAAACCAAGAATTGTCAGGCACGCCGACAGATGACTGCATTTAAATCGGATTTCCTCAACACCCTGCAGGAACGTGGTTTCATCCACCAGTGCTCCGATTTCGAGGGGCTGGACGCGCTTGCCGCCAAGGGCGAGGCGATCGCCTATGTTGGCTACGATTGCACCGCTCCCTCGCTGCACATCGGCAACTATCTGACCATGATGCTGCTGCACTGGTTTCAGCAGTCCGGCAACAAGCCGATCACGCTGATGGGCGGCGGCACCACCATGGTCGGCGATCCCTCCGGCAAGGACGAGACCCGCGCGATCCGCACCGTCGCCGAGATCGAGGCCAACAAGGCTTCGATCCGCGGCGTGTTCGCAAAGGTGCTGCGCTATGGCGACGGCAAGAGCGACGCCATCATGCTCGACAATGCGGAGTGGCTGACCAAGCTCAACTGGATCGAGATGCTGCGCGACGTCGGCCGGCATTTCTCGGTCAACCGCATGCTTTCGATGGACTCCGTACGGCTGCGTCTCGAGCGCGAGCAGGAGATGAGCTTCATCGAGTTCAACTACATGATCTGCCAGGCCTACGACTTCGTCGAATTGGCCAAGCGGACCGGCTGCCGTTTGCAGATGGGCGGTTCGGACCAGTGGGGCAATATCATCATGGGCGTCGATCTCGGTCGCCGCATGGGCACGCATCAGCTGTTTGCGCTGACCACGCCGCTGCTGACGACCGCCTCGGGCGCCAAGATGGGCAAGACCGCGCAGGGCGCGGTGTGGCTCAACGCCGACCAGTTCTCGCCGTATGATTTCTGGCAGTACTGGCGCAACACCGAAGACGCCGACGTCGGCAAATTCCTGAAACTGTTCACGACGTTGCCGATGAGCGAGATCAATAAGCTCGAAGCGCTCGGCGGCTCGGAGATCAACGAGGCCAAGAAGGTGCTCGCGACGGAAGCGACCGCGCTGCTGCACGGTCGCGACGCAGCGAACGAAGCGGCCGAAACCGCACGCCGCACCTTTGAGGAGGGCGCACTCGCCGAGAGCCTGCCGACAGTGGAAATTCCGCGCGGCGAGTTGGAGGCCGGCATCGGCGTGCTCAACGCCTTCGTCAAGGCGGGCCTGGTCGCCTCCAATGGCGAGGCACGGCGTCAGATCAAGGGCGGCGGCCTGCGCGTCAACGACGAAGCCGTGACCGACGAGAAGATGACGCTTACACCGGCTAGTCTCACGCCGGAAGGCGTGATCAAGTTGTCCTTCGGCAAGAAGAAGCACGTCCTCATCAAGCCTGCATAGGCGTATGAGCTTTTGATGCTTGTCAGGGCGCGTCGAAGCGCGCTCCCTGACGGACAATGGACCAGAACACGCCCAGGGAAAATTCAACGGAGAATGTAGCTGCGACGCAGCAGGACGCCGTGCGAACCGCGCTCGTCGTGCTCGCGCTGTGCTTCACGTTGGCCGTGCTCGGGCGGGGCTTAAGCGAAAGCTTCACCGTCTTCCTCAAGCCGATCTCCGAAAATTTCGGTTGGGACCGCGCGCAGGTTGTCTCGATCTATTCACTGACCTGGCTCATCAGCGGACTGACCGCGCCGCTGGTCGGCCGGCTGTTCGATCATTCCGGACCGCGTATCGTCTACGCGCTCGGCCTGCTGCTGCTCGGCTCGGCCTTCCTGATCGCAGGCCATGCGCAGGCGCTCTGGCAATTCCAGATCTCAATCGGATTGTGCGTCGGCGTCGGCGTTGCCTTCATCGGCAACGTGCCGAACTCGATCCTGCTCGGACGCTGGTTCGGGCCAAAGCTGCCGACCGCGATGGCGGTGGTGTACTCGGCGATGGGTGGCGGCGTGCTGGCGCTGCTACCGGCCTCGCAGCTCCTGATCGATCATCTCGGCTGGCGCGAGACCTACCAGATCTACGGCTTCGCGGCGCTCGGTCTGTTGGTGCCGCTCATGCTGCTGCCGTGGCGGCTGTTCGCGACGGGCTCGCCGCATGTCGCGAAGAAGACCGATCCTGATTTCATCGACCACGGCTGGACGCTCGTGAGCGCGATGCGTCACCACGCTTTCTGGGCGCTGTTCTCGACCTTCTTCTTCACCGCGGTCGGCATGTACTGCATCGCCGCGCAGATCGTGGCCTATCTGATCGATGCTGGTTTCCCGCCGCTGCAGGCCGCGACCGCCTGGGGCTTTTCGGGCGTCGTGCTGGTGTTCGGCATGCTCGGCGTCTCCGCGCTCGACGGGCTGATCGGGCGCCGGCCGTCGGTGCTGCTGAGCTACGCGATCTCGATCCTCGGCATCTTCCTGCTCTGGCTGCTTCAGTATTATCCTAACATCATCCTGCTCACCGGCTTCGTCGTCTGCTTCGGCAGCATGATGGGCTCGCGCGGGCCGCTGATCACGGCGACGGCGATGAAAATCTTCAGGGGTAAGCGGGTCGGCACCATCTTCGGCACGATCTCGATCGGCAGCGGGCTCGGCTCGGCCTTCGGCTCCTGGAGCGGCGGCCTGATCCACGATGCCACCCACGGCTACAACGCGCTGCTCGTCTTCGCACTTGCAAACGTGATCCTCGGAATGATCCCGTTCCTGATCGTGCCCGCCTTGCGGCGCTAGGTCTCCCGGAGGTAACCTGAACTCATTGGTGTCACCGGGGAACTACGGACGGTCGCGACGCTAAGACGCGCAAAAAAGGTGGGCGGCATGCGGCTGGAATCACTGCCTGCGGTGTTTTGTCCGACATGACAAAAATGTCAGCGCAAATTGACCTGGCGCAGCTTGCAGGGTGGAACCGAATGCGGTCCTAGTCGCAGCATTGGATGGAGGGCACAAACCAATGAACTTTCCTTATCTCACTCGCTTTCAACCGGTTCTCTTGAGCCTGTTTCGCTTCATCACTGGACTGCTGCTGTTCCAGTATGGTGTCGCCAAGCTGTTCAAGTTCCCGGTGCTTCCCTACTTCGCCGACATCCCGCCGCTGATCTATGTGGCCGGCACGATCGAGCTGGTGCTCGGCGCGACGCTGATGCTCGGCCTGTTCACCCGCCTCACGGCGTTCATCCTGGCCGGTGAAATGGCCTTCGCCTACTTCATGGGCCATGTGATGAAGACCGGAACGCCGGTGCTCCTGCCGCTGCTCAACGGCGGTACCGCCGCGATCCTGTTCTGCTTCGCCTGCCTCTACATCTCGGCAGCGGGCGGCGGCTCGGTCAGCGTCGATGCGCTGATGGGCAAGGAGAACGACGCGCCGGGCGGTGCCTTCGCGCGGCGCTGACCCGCAGGCAACCGATCAGCAGACCCGGCACTGGCGTTTTCGCCGGTGCCGGTTCAGCGCGAGCCCAGCACGTTCCACATGAGGACGAGGGCCGCCACGAGCAGCACGGACATGATGATGCGGTGAACGAATCGGTTCATTGCCCGTCCAGCCAGGCTCGATCACCATCAAAGTCCGAGATCGTTCTCCTCCCGCAAAAATACGGGCGCACGGCATCGCGTCGCGATTTGCCTGCACGATTGCGCATAAGGCTGCGACGGGTCGCGAGTGCGGCAGGCCGCTGCATGCCTGTCTTCATGATTGGTAAGAAGTTCATGTTACGGATGATGACAATAACAACCATTCTGTAGGGGCTGTGATGAAGCTGCTGAGCCATCTGAAGATCCGCACCAAGCTTGCCAGCATGGTCTGCCTCGCAGCTCTGACCGTCACGGCCATCATCGCGGGATCGACCGTGCTCAGCAAGAGCCGCATGATGGACGACCGGGTCCAGCAGATGAAGGCCGCGGTCGATCTGCTCCACGGCCTCGCGCAGACGTTCCAGGATGACGCCGCCGCCGGCAAGATGACGGTAGACGACGCCAAGCTGCAGTTTCGCCAGCGTGCCCGCACCATGAAGTTCGGCGGCGGCCAAGGCTATCCCGTCGTCTACAATTCCGACACCTCAATCCTGGTCAACGGCGCCAATCCGCAGCTCGAAGGCAAGATCACGGGCGCCACGGATTCCAATGGCGTCCTGATCGCCGATGCCCAGCTCAATGCCGCCCGGCAGGCGCTGCAGGGCGGCGTCACGTCCTATCTTTACCCGCGCCCCGGCCAGACCGAGCCCGTCCGCAAGACCGTGTTCGTCCGCCAGTTCACGCCCTGGAACGCCACGATCAGCTACGGCCTTTATGTCGACGATATCGACGCCGACGTGCGCGCGCTCACGCTCGAGCTCGCCGCGATTGGTGCCGGACTGATGCTGCTGATGGCGACGCTGTCCTGGTTGATCGCCCGCGACGTGCTCAGCGCGCTCGACCGCCAGAAGACCCGCATGCAGGACATCGCCGACGGCGCCATCGACAAGCCGGTCGAGGAGACCGATCGCGGCGACGAGATCGGTCGTATGGCGGAAACGCTCGAAGTGTTGCGGCAGACCGCCTTGACGGCGCGCACGCTGGAAGCTGAACAGGTCGCGGCCAAGGCGCGCGGCGAGCAGGAAAAGCGCGACGCTTTGATCTCCCTCGCCGATCGCTTCGATGCATCCGTCGGCCAGCTCGTGGGCCTGATGGCCTCGGGCTCCGGCGAGCTGGAAACCACGGCCAAGTCGATGTCGTCGACCGCCGAAGGCACCAACCGCCGCGCCGCCGTTGTCGGCTCGGCCGCGACCGAAGCCAGCCAGCGCGTCCAGACCGTGGCAGCCGCCGCCGAAGAACTCTCCTCCTCCATCACCGAGATCAGCCGCCAGGTCGCGCAATCGGCCGAAGTCACCGGCCGCGCCGTGGAAAGCGCACGCCGCACCGACACCATCGTGCGCGCCCTGTCCGACGGCGCCCAGCAGATCGAGCACGTCGCCGAGCTGATTTCCAGCATCGCCGCGCAGACCAATCTGCTCGCACTCAACGCCACCATTGAGGCCGCGCGCGCCGGTGAAGCCGGCCGCGGCTTCGCCGTCGTCGCCTCCGAAGTGAAATCGCTGGCGAGCCAGACGGCCGAAGCCACCCGCGAGATCGGCGACAAGATCGCCCAGATCCAGGGCGCGACCAAAGAAGCCGTGGACGCCATCGGCGGCATCACCGCCACCATCGAGGAGGTCAGCCGCATCGCCACCTCGATCGGCGCCGCGATCGAGGAGCAAGGTGCTGCCACCGCCGAGATCGCCCGCAGCGTCTCGCAAACCGCCGAGGCCACCAAGGAAGTCACCACCAATATCGGTGGGGTCAGCACCGCGGCCAACGAAACCGGCAACGCCGCGGGCATGGTCCTCACGGCTGCGTCGAACCTCTCCAAGCAGGCCGAGCAGCTCTCGGGCGAAGTCGGCACGTTCCTGGCGGGCGTGCGCGCGGCGTAGGACGGGCGATGTCGATTGGTCCAGCCCGTAACGGACGACCGGATTCGTGGCCCATCCTTCGAGACGATCGCTTCGCGATCTCCTCAGGATGAGGTCGTGTTTCGCGGTGGGATTTGATTTCTCGCAACAAGACCTGACCTCATCCTGAGGGCCCGCCGAGGGCGGGCGTCTCGAAGGATGGCCACAGGTGATTTTACCGCTACGACAAAGCAGCCACCGCGGCTAACGTCGCGCCAGGCTGCAACCGCTCGACAGCGGCCTTGCCGTTGCCGTCGGGCTGTCGCCGGACTGCGCCGACGGCAGCTCGTCGAACGGCGTGTTCTGCTTGCCGGTGTTGAACTCGAAGATCTTGCGGAACACGCCGGGCACCATCGCGGAGATCGGATTGACGCGCATCACGGGAGCCGCGGGCGTACCGACCACCTCGTAGGTGACGCCGATCAGCCCCTCCTTGTCGCCACCGCCGAGGAAGAGGCCGAACAACGGGATCTGGCCGAAGATGTTGTTCACGCCGTACATCGGCACGAAGGTGCCGCTCATGCAGACCTGGTTGCCGGGATAGTCGATCGACCCCTCGATGGTCGCGCCGATCATCGGCCCCTTGACCAAGCCATCGCGGACCGTGAGCGCGCCATTCTGCCGGGTGAACTCCGCACGCAAGGCGCTGAAGGAAACGCCGCCACCGCCCGGAGTGCCGTTCGGCGCGCCTGCGGCCACGCGCTCGAGCTGCGCCTCGCCCTTCACCGTAAAGTCGCGCACGTTGATGAGACCCTCGCGCGCCGTGGTCGGCTCGGATGCCGGCGGCTCCATCGCCACCACCATCTGGCCGCCGACCGCCTTGGTATAGGTGTCGGTGAACTTCAGCAGCGACCCGGCATCATTGGTCTGGAGGTAGATCACTTCGCGACTGCCCTGCGCACGCCCACCGCGCAAGTCCGCCGCCACCGGCGTGTTCTGACCGATCCTGCCGCTGAGCGAGAACGCTTTGATCGCCCCGCTGCGTTTCGACATCTTGGCATCGACGCTGCGCATCGCCTCGCCGTTGAAGCCCGCGACCGTACCGAGTTTCACGTCGATGTCGAAATCGACGTTCTTCAGCTTGCTCTTGCCGTCGTCCTTGGAATTGCCCGAGATCGCCGACTTCAGGAAGCCGCGGCCGTCGAACACGTCGCCGCGCATCGTGCCACGGACCACGCCGTCCTGCCCGCGTTCCACCTTCAGCGACGTCTTGTCGCCGTCGGACGGCGAATAGACCGGGAAGTTCGCATTCATGAGGTCGCCGTTCGGATCGACTTCCAGCGAGCCCTTGATCGAGGCGCCGCCGCCCTCGATGACGATGTCCTCGAGCCGCGTCGATTGCGCCGTCGGCACCACCTTGAACGTTGCCTTGCTCGCCTTGCCCGGCAGTTTGACCCAGCCGGGCAGGATGTTGTCGAGCTTGACCGAAGTCAGGTCGGCCTCGATGCCGAGCTTCGTGGTCTGGTCAGGGCCACCGGCAATCTTGCCCGACACCTTGACCGGCACCGATCCGCTGACGGCAGGACTGAGGTCGAAGCCCAGGCGCGCACGGCTGGCATCGTCCAGCGTCGTCTGCAGCTTGACGTCCGCATCGCCATCCGTCGCCTTGCGGTAGTCGAGCGAGGCTGCCTGCCCGTTGATCTTGACGTCGCCCTTGACCTGATAGCCTTGGTTGTTGGCGACGATCTTGAGAGTGTTGGCCTCGAGCTTCTGGTTCATGACCAGCTTGTCGGCGGCAAAGCCGTTGAGATCGGCGGTGACGGCGTAGGTGGTGTCCGCCTTGGTCAGTTCGCCCTTGACCGGCAATCCCAACTGGATGTTGGCCGTGAACGTGCCCTTGGCGGTATTGGGATCGACGACGGTCGACGACAGATCGCTCAGGCGATCGTTGGACAGCATCTCGGCCGCCGCCGGCACCGGACCTTCGACACGGAAGCGGGTCCGCGACGGCGAGGGTTTCGGCGCCATGTCCGGCACCTCGAAAACGAAGTCGGAAATCGTGACCTTGCGGCCCGCGGGTGTGTCGGCAATGCCTTGGGCGATATTCACGGTGGCGGTGCGTCCGGTCACGTGCGCTTTCAGATCGGCGTCGTGCACCACCGGCATGCCGTCAACGGGGCGAACCGCGACGCCGCTCGCAACGATGTTGACCGACAGGCCGTCATCCGGAATCGGCGGTCCCTTGCGCGGAAGGTTGCGCGTCGGCGAGTTGACGCCGACCTCGATGCGCTGAAGCGTGCCGCGCTCGATCCGCTCGATCACCCATTGGCGCAACTCGGGCACCACCAGCGTCGGCCACATCCGCTTCAGCGCGGAGGCCGACATCGGCGTTCCCGCAAAGCCCAGTGTCAGGCGCGGCTCGCCGGAATAGTCGATCGCGCCGGTGCCGGCGACACCGATTTCGCCGTTGGAGATGTCGGCCTGCGTCAGCAGCATGCGCTTGTGATCGGTGTCGAAGCGGAAGCCGATCGCGATGCGGTTGAAGACGAGCGGCGGCTCGTTGTCGATGCCGCCGAGCAGGATCGAACCGCCGCTGAATCCGAGCTGCCAGTCGTTGATGGTGCCGTTCGGCGGCTCGAGATGGGCCAGCAGCGTCAGGCGATTTGCGCCGGAGAGGATCTTGAACGGTGCGACCAGCACCCGCCGGCTCGCATCCCACTCGACGTTGATCTCGGCCGAGTCGATCGCCATCGGATAATCGGGCGTGTCGGTGTCGACGATGTTGCCCGCACCGACCGTGACCTTGCCGCGGAAGAATGTCGGCACACCGTCGCGGCCGAGCTCACCCTTGAGCTCGCCGGTCAGAGGCAGGTCGGCCGTATAGGTCAGGTCCTTGACACGCAGCGCGAGCAGGATATTGGCGGTCGACACCTTGTCGGCGCGGATATCGATCGAGCGCACGCCATTCTCGCTCGGTCCGATCGTGGCGCGCAGCGACCACGGGCGCGCGCCCTCTTCGCCGAAGCTGAGCGCGACGCCGCCATGGGTCGGCCGGCGCAGGCTGAGCGTGATGTTCTCAAACGTCCATTTGCCGCCGCGCTGCTGATCATCGACGATCAGATTACCGTTCTTGAGACCGATCTCGTTGAGGTTCTGGCCGTCGAGGCCGGTCAAGCTCAGGCTGTCGAGCCAGTCGAGGCCCTGAAGAATTCCACTCTGCACGGCGGGCTGCGATGCGGCCTGAGACGTGTCGGGGGATGCAGGCGCCGTCCCGAACGGCGGCGGCGGAACGCCGTTACGCGGGAATGTCGGCGGCAGGCCCGCTTCCTTCTTGGACGCGACGCCGGTGGCGAGCGGCTTCGCCGTGTCGCCGGCGGACACCGTGACGGTCCCGTCGGGCGCGATCCGGATCGCGAGCTCGGCATCGACGAGGTTGAGGCTTTCGGCGCGCAGATGCCCGGTGAGAAGTGCCGCGCCCGACAGCCGCACCTCGGCCTTCGGTGCGCTGGCGACGATGGCATGGTCGTGATCGCGGACGATGATGTCGCGGATGCGCACGGCAATCCGGACCCGCCCGGCGCGCTCGATCTGGGTACCGCCGACCTCCACGGTGTTGCCGTGGCCGATATTGTCCTCGATCGCGGCGGCGAGCCAGGGCGTCGCCATGTCGAGGTTGATGGGACCGGCGCCAAGCCGCCACCACAGCGCGCCAAAACAGCCGACGAAGATGACGATCAATGCGCCGAGGACCACGGCCACCCGGCGCAGCCAGCGGCCACTCGGCAGCACCCGCCGAAACAATGAGAAACCGCCACCAACCGGGATGCGCGAACTGGAACGCGACAGCAGGCGGCGTGCGCGATGACCTGCCTCCTCTTCCTGATCTTGATCCCAGTCGGCCTCGTCCCATTCCGGCTGCTCGTGATGGCCGCCGTGCCGATCGAAATCCCGATTGTGATCCTGGGGCGACGTATTCCTAGCCATTGCCTCTCGATACAGGCGCCCGTCGTGGGATTGAGCGCCGCCGGGACCGCAGCCGTCGACGGGAATCGACGTTCCCCGCCCCGGCATTGCCGCCATACCTCGAATGTTCCTGCTGTTCGTCATTTCGCCCCGGGAGCGCGTTCAACGAGCAGTGGGGTGGTGCGTGGAATTCCTTGTAACCATACTCCGTCGCCGCCAAAATTGCCCAGCCGAGGGCGCGAATCCGGCACACCGGACGAGAGCTGCAATACCGCTTTGGTTGACCCGTCGAAAGCGACGAAAGGAAGGCGTATGTCCAAGAAATCCCGAAAGAAATCGTCCAAAACGCCCTCCGGCACTCCGACCGCTAAAAAGAAGCCCCTGAAAACACGAGCATCGACTCAAACACGTGGCGCGAAAACACAACCGGCATCGGCAGGCAAATCAAGCAAAGCAGGCGCCAGGGAAGCATCGCATAAGACCGCATCGAAACGGTTAAAATCTTCTGAAAAGGCCTCTAAGCCGGCCGCTGTGACGTCCACCGTGTCGGCAAAGTCCTCGTCAGCAAAGTCCTTGTCGTCGAAGTCCTTGGCCGAGGGCCAGAAGGCACCGGCCTTCCGCCTGCCCCGCGACGGCGGCAACGTCGTGACCCTGTCGGACTACGCCGGCCAGAAGCTCGTCCTGTTCTTCTACCCCCGCGCCGACACGCCGGGCTGCACCCGCGAGGCGATCGACTTCACCCGGCTCAAGGACGCCTTTACCGCCGCCGGTACCGCCGTGCTCGGCATTTCGGCCGATCCGTTAAAGGCCCAGGAGAAGTTCCGCGACAAGCACAGCCTCGGCATCCCCCTCGTCTCGGATGAGCAGCATGAGATGCTGGAGGCGTATGGCGCCTGGGGCGAAAAATCCATGTACGGCAAGAGCTTCCTCGGGATTCTTCGCACCACATTGCTGATCGGATCCGACGGCAAGGTGGCCAGGATCTGGCGCAACGTTCGGGTCGATGGCCATGCCGACGAGGTGCTGGCTGCGGCAAGAAGTCTTTAACCAGCCCGTTAAAATCGACCATTCCCGTTTCCGGAAAATTAACCATGACCGGCCCAGATTGCTGCGGCAATTAAGCCGCAAGGAACCGTTCCGACCGGCGCGGGAGTGCCGATGTCGAAAAGTTCTGCCCAATATTCGCAGTACCCCCAGCATCATTCCCACGACCACGGACGGGCCTTCCATCGCCGTCCTGCCACTGCTGCGGCAGCCGTTGCGATTCCCCTGCCCGATGCCGATGACGCCTACACCATCGTACATCACGGCAAGCAGGTTCGCCTCGGACCTGTCGTGTTCTGGATCGTGGTCGGCACCGTCGTGCTGCTCGGCCTGTGGTCGGCGGCCACCGCCACCTATTTCGCCTTCCGCGACGACGTCCTGACCCGGCTGATCGCCCGTCAGGCCGAGATGCAATACGCCTATGAGGATCGCATCGCCGAGCTGCGCGCCAAGGTCGACCGCACCACCAGCCGGCAATTGCTCGACCAGGAGCAGTTCGACCAGAAGCTCGACCAGATCATGAAGCGCCAGACGGCGCTGGAGTCCCGGGCCACGGCGCTGGGCGCCATGCCTGATGTCACCGGATCGATTCCCCGCTCGACGCCGCAGCGTGGCGACGCGAACCAGACGACGACGCAAGGCACGCCAAAGCCGTCGCCGATCAGCGACACCGTGATCTTCGTGGCGCCGCCTGACCGCGAGGCCCGGCTCGAATCGCGTGCGCCGGCCGTGATCGCCCCGCCGGTCAATCAATTCGCCAAGAACCAGGGCTTTGACAACGTCCTGGTCCGGCTGACGAACTCGCTCGATCAGGTCGAGCGCCGCCAGGTTGCGGCGCTCAGCGCCGTCGAGGAAGGCATGGATTCGCGGATGCGGCGGATGCGCGGCGTGGTCAGTGACCTCGGCCTGAACATCGCCAATCTCGAGGCCGCCGTACCGCGCGCCGCGATGGGCGGCCCGTTCGTGCCGGTGAAGCTCGCCGCCAACGCAAGCCCGTTCGAGAAGCAGCTTTATCACATCAACATCACCCGCGCCGACATGGACCGGCTCAACCGCACGCTGGCGCAGGTGCCCTATCGCAAGCCTGTCGTCGGCGAGGTCGAATTCACCTCCGGCTTCGGCGTGCGCAGCGATCCCTTCCTCGGCCGGCCCGCGATGCATACCGGCCTCGATTTCCGTGCCGCGACCGGCGATCCCGCGCGCGTCACCGCCAACGGCAAGGTGGTCTCGGCCGGCTGGTCCGGCGGTTACGGCCGCATGGTCGAGGTCGATCACGGCAACGGGCTGTCGACCCGCTACGGCCATCTCTCCGAGATCAACGTCAAGGTCGGCGAGATCGTGAAGATCGGCCAGGTCATCGGCCTCGTCGGCTCGACCGGACGTTCGACCGGTCCGCATCTGCACTACGAAACCCGCATCGATGGCGAGGCCGTCGACCCGCAGAAGTTCTTGCGCGCCGGCGTGCGTCTCAGCGCGGGCTAAACCTGCCGCATCTCTTTCGGCTGACACGGGCTCCCTAGCGCCGGCCGCCGCCCATCCCGCCTCCGGGACCACCGAAGCCGCCACCACCCATTCCGCCACCGGGGCCCGTCGGCCCACCGGGCGAGCCCATACCGCCGGGGCCTGACGGGCCGCTCGGTCCTGTTGGCGCGGAGCCGGGATTGCTACCGGGATTCGATCCGGGCGCGGCAGCTCCGCCCGGCTGACTGTTGCCCGGGCTCGGGGTGCCGCGATCCGGATGCATGATCGAACCGCCGGGCGATCGGCCGGGATTGCCGCCGCCAGGCCGAGGCGCGCCCGGTCCCTGGCCAATCGCTTGCGTCGACTCGACCTGCAAACCGCGCGAGCGATCGAACACGCCATTGACCACCATGCGCGCTTCGCCCGCTACCGGGCCGAAGCGCGAGCTGTCACGGGCCACCAAGCCGGAGCCGAGCTGCAGGCTGGAGCCTGCACGCTGCACATAGGCCTCGATCGAGAGCCGGCTCGCGCCGACGAGATCCGAGAAATCGTCGATGCGCGTGCGCGCGGCCTGCATCGCGCCCTGGCTCGCGCTGCCCTCGATCTGGACGCGCTGGCCGACCAGCAAGGGATCGACGCCGCTCAGCTTCAACCCGCCAATATGCAGCCCGTCGGGTCCGCGCTCGACCAGACCTGTGACGCGCTCAGTTGCCTCCTTCCGAGGCTCGACCAGGCTTGCAACGATCACGCCGTCGGTCCGGCGCAGCCCGTAGACGGCGACCGGCGTGCCGGCGCGGAGCTTGCTCTCCTTGCTGCTGGCGACGATCTTCTGACCCAATACCGTCAGCTCGTTGCCCTTGACCTGCTCGATCGGCCCGGAGACCTCGCTCGCGATCGCGATGTTGCGGGTGACGAGCGTGCCGTCGGCCTGCCGCGTCGCGACCACGCGGGCGAGCTGGCCGATGCGCAGCGCCTTCGGGCTTGCCTCCTCGCCATCGATACGCACCGGCACGTCGCTCGCATAGGTGACGCGCTCGCCATTGACGTAGATGCTGCCGAAACGCTGGATCACGCCGACTATGCCGGTGCCGCCGATGCCATGATCGTCACCGCGCGTGATTCCGGTGCCGCCGATGCCTTGATCGGTGCCGCGCTTGACCTGCGCGCGCGCGATCGCCGTTCCGGCGAGCCAGAATCCGGTCAGCAGCAGTCGGCGGGAGATCAGCGGCGGCCGGCTCATCAGGAGCTGCCCTCCTTGCCGTTTTCCTTGCCGTTGGCCTTGCCACCATCCTTGTTGGGGTCCTTGGCCTCGCCCTCCTCATCGACGTCTTCGCTGTAGATGTAGATGCCGAAATTCCAGCGCGCGTCGCCGCCCTTGTCCTTGGCAAGCGCGCGATTGGCCTCGCGGTTGGCGGTCTTCAGCGCATCCATCGCGAGCTCGCGCGAGCGCGCCTCGAGGCGCTTGGCAAGCTTCGGCGAGATGTTGTTGTAATGCACCGCGCGTTCGAGGAAGCGCGGCGCCGGCCCCGACACGTTCTCGGCGGCGGCCGCGATATGGTCATGCAGATTGCGGCCGAGATAGTGCCATTTGCTGTCGTCCGCGCCACTCGGGACGAAAGCCGCCTCCACCAGCTCGATCTCGTCGGCCGCGTTGATGGTGACGAGCTGGCGGTCGATCCATTCGTCGAGCACCGCGCGCGGGCGCACGTCCTTGGTGACGGAGGCGACGAGCTGCTCGAATGACGGCGCATCGCCCTCGGCCGTGCGCGGCAATGCCAGCGGCTCGCCTCTCGCATCGGTGAACTCAGGCGCGGCGAGCCAGCGCGCGATCACCGCGCTCGTCAGCGACAGCGCCGCCGGCGTCTCATGCACCGGCGCGCCGGCGCCGCGCAGCCGCGCCACCTCCTTGCGGTGGATACCGGTCAGCAGGCTGACGCGGCTGTCGGTCTGGTCCTTGCCTTCGAGCGCGAAATCATGCTCGGCGACGTTGACGAAGAGTTCGCGGAGCAGCTGCGCGAGCGCCGGAAAGGTCATGCCGCTGCGGATACAGAGCCGCACGAGCGGGCGCAGCAGCCGCGCCAGCGGCGCGTGCAGCCTTGCTGCGGCATTCGGCTCTGGAGCCGCCGCTTTGGGCCCGGACTTGGCATTCATGTCTGAATTGTACCTGCGCCATACGTGGGACACAATCCCACATTTTTCCGATTTACGATTGACGTGGTAAATTTTCCCACATATACGAAAGCCACTGAGGGCGCGACGTAAAGGGACTCACACCCATGGCTGACCGCTTGGTCCGCAATTCAAATTCGCTGCGTGCTGTGCCGTTTCCCGACCAGAGCCGGGCCGACACGATCGCGCCGATGCTGCCTGCGCTGTTGCGCGGCGTGATCTTCATCTCGGTGCTGGCCGCACCGTTCCTCGCAGCACTGCTCGCGGGCTGACGCCATCATGCAACACACCAGCTCGCCCCCGCGCCGTCCGTCGGTGCTGCACATCTTCAAGATCTACTATCCCGACCTGTTCGGCGGCACGCTCACGGTGATCCGCGACATCTGCGCCAGCCTGAAGGACACCTTCGCCTCCGCCGTGCTGACCTGCTCGCAATCGGCCGACCGGCGCGAGATCATCGTCAACGACGTGCCGGTCGAGCGCGTCCTCTCGTTCGGCAATGTGATGTCGCTACCGGCCGCGCCCGCTTATCCCTGGCGGCTGTGGAAGAAGATCGCCGAGCACGATCTGCTGGCGCTGCATGCGCCCTTCCCGCTCGCCGACCTCGTCTTCGCCCTCGGTTTCGGCCGCAACCGGCCGCTGGTGGTGCACTGGCACGCCGACATCGTCACCCATGCGGGCCTGCGCTGGTTCATCGAGCCCCTTATGCGGCGGACGCTGCGCCGCGCCAAGGCGATCATCGTCTCCGACCGCGTCCTGGTCGACGAGACGCCGCTGCTGCGGGAATTCGAAGACAAATGCCATGTCGTGCCGTTCGGCATCGACACCAGTGTTTATGACTGGCCGAAGATCGAGCCGCACCACGTCAATGATCGCGGCCGCCTCGTGCTCGGCTGTGGCCGGCTCGTGCCCTACAAGGGTTACGACGTGCTGATCCGCGCCGCCGTCAACCGCAAGTTCGAGGTCTGGATCATCGGCGAAGGTGCCGAGCGGCCCCGGCTCGAGCAGCTGATCAGCGAGCTTGGCCTCGGCGACCGCGTCCGCCTGCTCGGCTCCGTCAGTGATTGCGAGCGCATCAAGCTGATGTGCGTGGCCGATGTGTTCGTGATGCCGTCAATCACCAATGCCGAGACCTTCGGCCTCTCCCAGCTCGAAGCCATGGCCGCCGGCCGCCCCGTGGTGAACACCGCGCTCGATACGGCGGTGCCGCGTGTTGCCCGTCACGGCATGGAGGCGATCACGGTGCCGCCGGGCGACGCCGAGAAGCTCGGTGAAGCCATCGACGCCCTGATCAGCGATCCCGAGCGGCGCCGCCGCATGGGGCTTTCGGCCCGGACCCGCGCCGTGAGCCGCTATTCCGCCACCGCCTTCAGGGAAGGCATGGAATCCGTCTACCGCGCGGCCGTCACCGCGCCATCCAATGAGGCCGCGCCCGTCGCCGAGGCGCCGCAGCCGACGGGCTGGCTCGACAGCCTCCGGATCGCTGCAGCACTGGCCTGGTCCGACATGCGCCACCGCTATGTGCGCTCGCTTATCGGTCCGTTCTGGATGTCGCTGCAGATGGCGATCGTGGTCGCGGTGCTCGGCTCAGTGATCGGCCAGATGTCGAATGCCGACATGATGTCGCGCCTTCCCATGCTGGCGCTGTCGATGACGGCCTGGACTTTCCTCAACAGCGTCGTGCTCGATGCGACCACGGCGCTGCAGAATTCGGCGAGCCTGATCCGCGACCGGGCGTTGCAGCCGGTGATCTTCCTTCTGCAATGCACGTTCCGCCAGGGGCTGTTCGCCCTGCACAATGCCTGCGTCCCGCTCCTGCTCTGGCTGCTGCTGACGCCGCACGATCTCTCCGGCGCGCTCGCGGCGCTCCCGGGCCTGTCGCTGTTCGTGATCTGCACCTTCGGCCTGAGCCTCGTCCTCGGCGCGCTGGCGACGCGGTATCGCGACCTCAAGCCGATCATCGAATCGACGCTGATGCTCGCCTTCCTGGCCTCGCCCGTGATCTGGTCCGCCGACATGATCAATCACCGCTCGACGGTGATGCGGCTCAACCCGCTGACCCATCTGTTCGCGGTGTGGCGTGAGCCGCTGGCCGGCGGCCATGTCGACGCTACCAGCATCGTCTATGTCCTGGTCGCGGTGGCGCTGCTGCTCTGTGCGAGCGTGCTGACGCTGGTCCATCTGCGCAAAGCCGCGTTCTGGATCTGACCGATGGCCTCGATCAGCCTACATAATGTCTGTCTCGATTATCCCCTCTACGGCGCTTACGATTTCTCGCTGAAGCGGCGGCTGCTCGGCCACCTCATCCGCGAGAAGGGCGAGATGCGGATCATCCGCGCCGTCGACAACGTGACCATCGAGGCCGAGGCCGGCGCGCGGATCGGACTTGCCGGTCCCAACGGCTCCGGCAAGTCGACGCTGCTGCGGCTGATCGCCGGAGTCTACCCGCCGAGCAGCGGCCGTGTCGCGATCAAGGGCAATGTCGTGCCCCTGCTCGGCCTCAATGCCGGTGTGAACCTCGACTTCATCGCCGAGGACAACATCGCCCTGCTGCTGCGGATCAGCGGCCGCAAGCCGACCCGCACCGTGATCGACGAGATCTGGGCGTTCACCGAACTCGAAGAGCGCATGCAGCGGCTGCCGTTGCGGATGTTCTCCTCGGGCATGCTGATGCGCGTCCTGTTCGCGACCGCGACCGCCTTTCCGGCCGACATCCTCTTGCTCGACGAATGGCTGAGCGTGGTCGACGAGCATTTTGCCGAGAAGGCCGAGCGGCGGCTGCAGAACCTGGTCTCGCAGGCCGCGATCGTCATCATCGCCTCGCACGACCAGCCGCTGCTGCGCCGCACCTGCACCAGCATCATCAATCTCGACCACGGTCGCATCGCCTCGACCGTCGCGGTCGAACCGCCGTCGCCCCTGTCTTTCGAGCTCCGCGAGAAACGTGCATGAAGCAGAATATCCTCGTCGTCTCCGAGGCGCTCGGCGAGCCCAACCACAAGCGCGGTATCTTCCATTTCACCCGCGAATTGATGCGCTCGCTCGCGGCCGAAGGCCACGAGCTCACGCTGCTGGTCGAGACCTCGCGGCGCTACCGCAAGCTGCGCCGGCGCGAGCGGCGCACAAAACTGTTCCCGACGCAGTCGCGCAACATCGAGTTGCTCGCGCTCTATCGTTTCCTCGACGAGATCAACATGGCCGAGCCGCTGGCGCGCAACGGCCTGAGGCGTACGCTCGACTGGCTGCGCCACAAGGCCACCATGTCGATATCATGGGACTATGTTCTCTGCTTCCTGCGAGCGATCGGCCTGCGTGGCCTGCACGCGCGGCTGATCGAGAACAGGACCGCGGCTCTCGAATACATCCCGCCGGACCTGCGTCATCTCGAACTGTTCCGCGACTTCCAGCTAGAGCCCGGATTCTACAGCTATCAGGACTCCTCGGCCTTCTTGTTGCTGCCGCCGCCCCGGATCGACGCGCGCGACTATGACGTCATCGTCATCGACACGCCGACACGGGTGTCGGTGAAGCGCAGACCGGATGCCAAGGTGATTTGCGTCGTGCACGATCTGCTGCCGCTCACCGATCTCAAGCTCAGCGACGTCGCAACACGGCTGTTCCTGTCGCGGCTGCTCACCAGCCTGCGTCAGGCCGACGAGCTCGCCTTCGTTTCAAACTATAGCATGATGCGGTTCAGGGAACTGTTGCCGCAGTTTGCGCACCTACCGGCGCGGGTCGTGTATCCCCGCACCCGGTTCGACGCCCCGGATGTCCTGCACCTCCCAGCCCCGGTGGGGCGTCCGGGGCGGCCGAGCTTTGTCGTCATCGTGTCGAACGAGCCACGCAAGAACGTCGCCACCGTCATTCGTGCCTTCCGCAACATCCCGCAAGCTGATCTCGTGGTGATCGGCTTGGCCGGCCAGATCGGCCGGATGCGCAATCTTCCGCCGAACGTCCGCTTCGCCGGCTATGTCGACGAACACGAGAAGGGCGCGCTGATCGCCGACGCACACGGCCTGATCATGCCGAGCTTCGCCGAAGGTTTTGGAGTGCCGATCATCGAGGCGCTGGCTGCGAACACGCCGGTGCTGTGCTCCGACATTGCCGTGTTCCGCGAGGTCGCGGGCGAGCTCGCCGATTATTTCGATCCGTTTGCGACCGAGTCGATCGTGGCCTCCGTCACCCGCGTGCTGGCGCGGCAGGAGGAATGGCGTGGCCGAATCCGGGCGCGCCGCTCCGAGCTTGCCGAGCGTTTCGGCTACCAGACCCAGGCCCGCGATTTCCTCGGGCAATATTTGGCCCCGGAACGCCTGGTCGCGGCGCAATAGGCATGACCGCCGAATTCGTGGCATACACGGGTCCCGCCGCTGCTCGGACCACACAAGGCTCGGCTGCATTGATCCGGGCGGCCGATGTACTCGCCGCATTGATCGCGGCGTCGCTGCCGTGGTCGACCACGGCGCCGTCGATCTTCGTCGGTCTGTGGCTGCTCGTGGTGACGCCCACCATCGATTGGCGGGACTATGCACGCAGGCTTGCGCAACCTGCCTGCGCGCTGCCCTTCATCATCCTGCTGCTCGCACTTCTGGGGATGCTGTGGTCGGACGGCGCCTGGGCCGACCGGCTGCACGCCATCAAGCCGGTCGCAAAGCTCGTGCTGATTCCGCCGCTGCTCTATCATTTCAGCCGATCGGAGCGCGGCTTCCAGGTCTGCGCAGCTTTTCTCGCCTCCTGCGCGCTACTTGCGCTGTTCTCCTGGGTCGTGCTGCTCGATCCTGCCTTGAAGCTGACCGCGACTGCGTCGGCCGGCGTTCCCGTCAAGAACTACATCGACCAGAGCCAGGAGTTCACGTTGTGCGCCTTCGCGCTCGCGCTGCCGGCGCTGAGTTTCTGGCGCGGCGACAGCATGATCGCGACGGCCGCATGCCTTGCGCTGATCCTGCTGTTTCTGACCAACATGGTGTTCGTCGCCTCCGCCCGTACGGCGCTGCTCTGCATCGCGGTCCTGCTGGCACTGTTCGCCTGGCGGCATCTGAGCCGGCGCGCAGCGCTGCTGCTACTTGCTGGCGCGGTGGCCGCAAGCGCGCTGGCCTGGGCAGCGTCGCCCTATCTGCGCCAGCGCATCTCCGACATCACCGTGGAGTATCAGCACGGGCGCGACGACGTCAGCCACGCCTCGACCGCGCAGCGCCTGACCTATTGGCGCAAATCGCTTACGGCCGTTGCCGAGGCGCCGCTGTTCGGCCACGGCACCGGGTCGATCAAGCGGCAGTTCGAGCGCATCGTCTCGAACGAAAGCAGCCTCGATGCCGAGGTTGTCAGCAATCCGCACAACCAGACCCTGCACGTGGCAGTGCAATGGGGGCTGTTGGGCGTCGTCCTGCTCTACGCCCTGTGGATCGCCCATCTGCGCCTGTTCACGGGCGAAGGTCTTGCGGCCTGGATCGGCCTCGTCGTGGTCGCCCAGAACATCACGAGCTCGGCTCTCAACTCGCATCTCGCCGATTTCCACGAGGGCTGGATCTACGTGCTCGGCGTCGGCGTTGCCGGCGGCATGGTCCTGAAGGCAAGGGCTGCCACCCAGCCCTGACCACTGGCTGCGGCCGCTGGCAAGCGGCAGGAGTTGCCGCAATGTGAAACGCGGAAGACAGGAATTTATGCGACGCGCTGCAGCATCCTCATCGCCCGCCCATCAATCACGAGCAATGCGCTGCCGATGACGGCCGCACCCGCGATCTCGCGCGCGGAAATCGGCTCGCCCAGCACCAACCATCCCAGCAGGATCGCCGTGACTGGAATGAGCAGCGTCACCAGCATGACATTGGTTGCGCCCGAACGCCGCAGGATTTGAAAGAACACGATGTAGGCCAGCGCGGTCGAAAGGCTGGCCAGGCCAAGCACGGCAAGCCAGGTCGCAACGCCCGGCATCGGCAGCCGCCACGGCTGCTCCATAACGCCTGCGACGATTGCCATCATCACCGTGGAGGCCATCAGTTGGAACGTCGCCGTCCCAAGCGGGGCTGAATCCTTCAGCAGCCGCCGCGCTGCCAGCGCCGCAAGGCCGTAACTGAAAGCGCCGCCGAGGCAGAGCAGGATGCCAAGCCCCTGCCCCGCGTGCGACTCGACGCCCCATCCCCTCAGGATGATCACGCCAACCAAACCCAGCGCGACGCCAGCCACGCGCCGCACCTGCAACGCCTCCTCTCTGGCCGCCGCCATCACCAGCACGGTGAACAACGGCGTGGTGGCATTGAGGATGGAGGCAAGCCCGCTCGGAATGAAGGTCTGGCCGATCACGATCAGCGAGAACGGAATGACGTTGTTGAGCAGCCCGATCGCAACGAACGGTTTCCAGCCGGTGACGCCCTTGGGAAAGCTGACGCCCTGCATACGCAGCAACGGCAACAGAATGGCCGCGCCCAGCGCCACGCGCAGCAACACGAGGGTGAAAGGCGGCAATTCCCGCAACGCCGCACCATTGAAGAAGAACGAGCCGCCCCAGAGGATCGAGAGCACGGCGAGCAGCGACCAGTCTCGCGCGTCGATCCGGTTGTCGTTCGGGGACATGGCGTCTCACGTTGGCGATTGGGCCCACCGCCTAATACGGCGCGATGAACATTGCCACCCGATTTCCGACCAGACAGAGATTGCGGAGCGCAGATCCTTCAGCCAGCGTGCTAACGATTGATCAGAGCATCTTCCGAAGCAGGCTCGAAATCCCATTCGGCGGCGATGCACTCAAACGTCTCATCGCGAAAATAGAACAGAAAGTGACGGGACGAAGTCGGAACTCCGCCCGCCATCTTCCAATCTGTCGGGTCCGTCAAATGGGGATCTGGACCTACGATCTCGTAGAATTCGCCCCAACCTGGCGCCAACTTACTGTAGCGGCACTGCCCGTGAGACCGCCCCTCGTCGTTGGCGATACCCGGCGCAATTCACGAAACGAAGGACGCCTTCATCTTCCTCCGCAAAGGAGGTGAACTGATACGGATTCAGCAGGAAGCGAAGAAGCACATCACGACCTGATACGGCCACGCGCGGATACGGGGCGTTCGGCTCCGCATTCCATTCCTCGTTCAACTTTCGAAATGACAACTGCATCGACATGTCGCCTCAGAAAGTCGCGAGTGAGACATCGTTCGCGGGAACGATAATCAGGCGCCATAACGCAGGCTACAAAGGCTTCTTCGGCCGCGACACCAGCTCGATCATCTTGCCTTCGTCATCGTCGGGCATCGCGGCCTTCGCCTGCGCGTAAGCCTCAACCGCGGCGCGCGAGACCAGCGGCTTGCCGGCCAGCAGGCTCTCGGCGAGCTTCACGGCGTAGGCGGCATCCTTGTGCCGCAGCGCCGCGGTGAACGTCGCGCCGCTGAAGTCGCGGGCGACCATGCGCTTGGAATGGCGCTGCACCTGCGGGCTGGCGGCGACGCCTGACAGAATCGAGTCCAGCACCAGCTTCATGTCGAGCCCGGCCTGCTCGGCGATCGCGAGCCCCTCGGCGAGACCCGCAATCTGGATCGCGCCCATGAGATTGTTGATGAGCTTGTAGACCGTGCCGGAGCCGACTGCGCCGAAATGGCGGATGGTCGAGCCGATCGGTTCGAGGAACGGGCGCGCCCGCTCGAGATCGGCCGCGTCAGCACCGGCGAGCAGCGTCAGCTTCCCGGCGGCTGCCGCATCCGGCAATCCCGTCACGGGGCAATCGATGTAGATCAGGCCACGCGCATTGAGCTCGCGGCCCATCTCGCGGGCATGGTCGTAGGAAACGGTGGAGCACTCGATCGCAATGGTACCGGCCTTTGCCGTCTTGGCCGCGCCGTTCGGCCCGAGCCACACGGCGCGCGAGGCTTCGTCGTCGGCGACCATGGTTACGACCGCGTCGGCGTCAATCGCAGCATCCTCGGGCGACGTCGCCCATTTCGCGCCGCGCGCGATCAGGTCTTCCGCTTTGGCCTTGCTGCGATTCCACAGCGTCACCGTGAAGCCGGCATCGAGATAGCGGCCGGCCATGCCATGGCCCATCCGTCCCAACCCGATGAAGGCAACGCGTGGCATGATCAGTCCACATCCTCGATGTCGGCGCCGGGCGTGCCGAAGGCGCGCTGCGCCAGGGTCGCGGCCATGAAATCGTCGAGCTCGCCGTCGAGCACGCCCGAGGTGTCGGAGGTCTGCACGCCCGTGCGCAGATCCTTCACCATCTGATAGGGCTGCAGCACGTAAGAGCGGATCTGGTGGCCCCAGCCGATATCGGTCTTGGCGGCCTGGTCGGCGGCCGCCTTCTCCTCGCGCTTCTTCAGTTCGATCTCGTAAAGCCGCGCGCGCAGCATGTCCCAGGCCTGCGCCTTATTCTTGTGCTGGGAGCGGCCGGCCTGGCAGACCACCGCAACGCCGGTCGGAATATGCGTCAGGCGCACCGCGGATTCGGTCTTGTTGACGTGCTGACCGCCGGCGCCGCCCGACCGCATGGTGTCGACGCGGACATCGGATTCCTTGATGTCGATCTTGATGCTGTCGTCGATGACCGGGAACACCTGCACGCTGGAGAACGACGTGTGCCGCCGCGCGTTGGAATCGAACGGCGAAATGCGCACCAGGCGGTGCACGCCGGCTTCCGTCTTCAGCCAGCCATAGGCATTATGACCGGAGACCTGGATGGTCGCGGACTTGATGCCAGCCTCTTCGCCCTCGGACTCTTCGAGGAACTCGACCTTGAAGCCGTGCGTCTCCGCCCAGCGCGTGTACATGCGCAACAGCATCTGCGCCCAGTCCTGGCTCTCGGTGCCGCCGGCCCCGGCATGAACCTCGAGATAGGAATCGAAGCCGTCGGCTTCGCCCGACAGCAGCGCCTCGAGCTCGCGCCGCGCCACTTCCTTCTTGAGCGCTTTCAATGCGGCTTCAGCCTCGGCGACAACGCCCGTATCGCCCTCGGCCTCGCCGAGCTCGATCATGCCGATGTCGTCTTCGAGCTGCTGCTCGACCTTGCCGATGCCCGAGAGCGAGTCCTCAAGCGAGGTGCGCTCCTGCATCAGTTTCTGGGCTTTCTGGGGATCGTTCCAGAGGTTGGGATCTTCTGCGAGCTTGTTCAGCTCAGCGAGGCGCGCCGTCGATTTATCGACGTCAAAGATGCCTCCTCAGCAGCCCGACTGACTGCTTGATCTCTTCTACCAACCGTTCGATTTCGGCGCGCATGTCGTTCTCTGGTCTCGCGGAAACATCCGCGTGCAATTGAGATGGGGATGTAGCGGCGGCGGCTGCAAAGCGCAACCGCCCGCCTCGTCCATCGTCGGCGTTATACGCTAGTACAGCCCGCCGGTGGCCGGCCGCATGAAGAAGCCGGAATCCGGCTGCTGCTGCGGCGCCCCCGGCGCGCCGCGGCCGTCAGCATCAGCGACGCCGATGACGGAGTAATTATCCGGCGGCGCCGTACCCGGCTTGAAGGCTTCCAAGATGGTTCCACCGGTCTCGCCGGGGCCGGCGCGCATGCCGGTCTTGGCAACGACGCGGATCAGCTTGATGCCGGCCGGCACCTTGAACGGAACGGCGGGCTTGTCGGCGAGCGCGAGCTTGAGGAAATCGCGCGCGATCGGAGCGGCCAGATGGCCGCCGGTCGCGGCGTTGCCTTTGCCGAGCGGACGCGGCTTGTCGTAGCCCATGTAGATGGCGACCGCGACGTCAGGCGAGAAGCCGACAAACCAGGCGTCCTTGGCCTCGTTGGTCGTGCCGGTCTTGCCGGCGATCGGCTTGCCGACTTCCCTCACGACAGTCGCCGTACCGGCCTGGACAACGCCTTCCAACAGCTCGGTGATCTGATAGGCGGTCATGGAGTCCAGCACCTGCTCGCGGCGGTCGATCAGCTGCGGCTCGGCCTGGTTCTTCCAGCCGCCGGGCGCGTCGCAGCCGCGGCATTCGCGCTGGTCGTGCTTGAAGATGGTGTGGCCGTAGCGATCCTGGATACGGTCGATCAAGGTCGGCTTCACGCGGCGGCCGCCATTGGCAAGCATCGAATAGGCCGTGACCATGCGCATCGCCGTGGTTTCGCCGGCGCCGAGCGCGTAGGAGAGATAGTTCGGCAATTCATCATAGACGCCGAAGCGGCGCGCATATTCGCCGATCAGCGGCATGCCGATATCCTGCGCGAGGCGCACCGTCACGGTGTTGAGCGATTGCCGCAGCGCGTTTCGCAGCGTGACCGGTCCCTGATATTTGTTCGCCGAGAAGTTTTCGGGCCGCCACACGCCGGCGCCCTGGCCCTGGTCGATTTCGATCGGCGCGTCGAGCACGACGGTTGACGGCGTGTAGCCGTTGTCGAGCGCGGCCGAGTAGACGATCGGCTTGAACGACGAACCCGGCTGCCGGTAGGCCTGCGTGGCGCGATTGAACTGGCTCTGGTCGAACGAGAAGCCGCCGACCATCGCGAGCACGCGGCCGGTCCAGGGGTCCATCACCACCATCGCGCCCGACACTTCTGGGATCTGGCGCAGACGGTACTGACCTTCGACCGGTTGTCCCTCCTTGCTGTAGAGCGGATCGGCATAGATCACGTCGCCGGGCTGCAGCACCTGCGCCACCGACGTCGGCGTCTTGCCCTTGGCGTTACCCTGGGCGGCCCTCGCCCACCGCACGCCGTCGAGCGTAACGAGGCCGGTCTCGCGCTGCTTGCTGACGGCGCCGCCCAGTTCGCGGCCCGGCTGGAAGCCGATGCGCGCCGACTGGTCGCTGGTCTCCAGCACCACCGCCATGCGCCACGGCGAGATGTCGGAGAGCGACTTGATCTCGGCGAGCTTCACGCCCCAGTCGCCCGAAATATCGAGCTTGCTCATGGCGCCGCGATAACCCTGCTGCTCGTCATAGTTCACGAGGCCGGCGACCATGGTCTTGCGCGCCATGACCTGGATCTTCGGATCGAGCGTGGTGCGCACCGAGAGGCCGCCCTCGTACAGCTTCTTCTCGCCATAGCGCTCGAAGATGTCGCGGCGGACTTCCTCGGCGAAATATTCGCCGGCGAAAGTGTGGGCGCCATTGGAACGGCTGGTGACCGCCAGCGGCTCCTTGCGCGCCTTGTCGGCGTCGGCCTGCTTGATCCAGCCATTCTCCTGGAGGCGGTCGATCACGTAGTTGCGGCGCTCGATGGCGCGATCGCGGTTACGCACCGGATGCAGCGTTGCCGGCATCTTCGGCAGCGCCGCGAGGTATGAGGCTTCCGCCACGGTGAGCTCGTTCACCGACTTGTCGAAATAGACCAGCGAAGCGGCCGCGATGCCGTAGGCGCCGAGACCGAGATAGATTTCGTTGAGATACAGCTCGAGGATCTTGTCCTTCGAATAGGTCTTCTCGATGCGCATCGCGAGCAAGGCTTCCTTGATCTTGCGCGCGAACGAGACCTCGTTGGTCAGAAGGAAATTCTTCGCAACCTGCTGGGTGATTGTCGACGCGCCCTGCGGACGACGGTTGGAGCCGTAGTTCTGCAGATAGACCAGACCGGCGCGGGCCATGCCCGTGTAGTCGATGCCGCCATGCTCGTAGAAATTCTTGTCTTCGGCGGCGAGGAACGCGTTGATCACGAGCTTCGGCACCGCCTGGATCGGCAAATAGAGTCGCCGCTCCTTGGCGTATTCACCGAGCAGCGAACCGTCGACCGCGTGCACGCGGGTCATCACCGGCGGTTCGTAATCCTGAAGCTGAGAGTAGTCGGGCAGGTCCTTGGAGAAATGCCAGATCAGGCCTGCCACGGCACCGACACCGACAAGGAACACCACCGTTCCCGCAGCGAACAGGAAGCCCATGAACCGCACAAGCAAGCGCATTATGTGTTTATCCGTTTAATCTCTGGATCAGACCAAGATCAGCCTCAAGGCCCCCAAATAAGGCGCCGTCCTCACGTCGCGAATTCACCGGCCTTACTCAATACCATCTGCCGGACCGAAAGACGCTTGCCAAACGGGATTCTCATCGATTCCGGAACCCGCTTGCGTCGCTTTTATAAAGTGTCCGCTGTGGCCAAACTAGGGCTTAACAACGGAACCGTCATTCCCTGCTTAATTGCCGGCCCTCGCGGTCGCCATCCGCTTGGTCAGGAACGTGTCGATCGCCTGGGCCATCGAGCCCACCGCGCGCGACCGCCAACCCTCGGAGACGAGGTGCTCGAGGTCGCCCTTGTTGGAGACGTAGCCGATCTCGACCAGTACCGAGGGCACGTCGGGGGCTTTCAGCACCCGGAAACCGGCCGACTTCAGGGGATGCTTGTGCATCCGCACGGTCGACTTCATTTCGCCCATCAGCAAATGGGCAAACCGGTTTGAAAAGGTGCGAGTTTCCCGCTGCGTCAGGTCGATCAGGATGTCGGCGACGTCGGTCGGCTCTTCGGCGAGATTGAAGCCGGCAATCGCGTCCGCACGGTTTTCAGCATCGGCCAGGCGCTGGGCCTCGGCGTCGGAGGCCTTGTCCGAGAGCGTGTAGATGGTGGCGCCCTGCGCATCGCCCTCGGCCTTCGGCAGCGCGTCGGCGTGGATCGAGACGAACAGCGCGGCGTTCAGATTACGGGCGATTTTGGACCGGTCGTTGAGCGGAATGAAGGTGTCATCGTCCCGCGTCATCACCACCCGGTATTTGCCGGCCTTTTCCAGCCGGTCGCGCAGCGCCAGGCCAAAGGCCAGCACCAGATTCTTCTCACTCTCGCCGCTCGACTGGGTGCCGTTGTCGATGCCGCCATGGCCGGGATCGATCACGACGACCGGACGGCCATCGGCCGGTGTCCCCGGCTTCTGCGGCGCCGCATCAGGTACGGCAGGAATCGTTGCCGGCGGCGCGGCGACGATCGTCGGCCGCAGTTCGGGGCGATTCTCCAGGGCAGGCGTCTGCACGAAAGCCGCGCGGTCGACCTCCTCCAGCTCGAGCACGAGCCGGGCCGGCTGGCCGTTGGCCGCCTCGAGCACATAGGAATTGGTAATCTTGGCGGGCCCGGTCAGGTCGAACACGATTCGGGAGCCGCCGGGCATCACGAGCCCATAGCGGAAGGCCTTGACTAGCCCTCGCCCGGCCCCGCTGCCCGGACCCAGCTGAAAATTGACCTGGGGAACGTCGACCACGACCCGATAGGGATCGGCGAGCGTCGTGGCGCGGAAGCTGACGGTCTGGTCGAGGTCGAGAATGAAGCGGGTCTGCTTGCCGTCGCCGGCCAGCCGCGCGGCCGTGGCGATCGGAAAATTTGTCGTCACAACAGAGGGTTGCGATGGGCTCTCGGCCGCGCTGAGACGCGAAGAATCGGCGCACGGCAAGGCCGCGGCGCACAGCAGCGCAACCCCCAGCAAAACCCGTTGATTTGTGCGGCTCGCCACCGAATCCGTGCCTCCGAGCAGCCCTCTTTAACGCAATAGAACCACAGGGTTAATCGATCCTTAATGACGGAAATGCGAAACTCTCTGACTGTGACCGGCGTGCGACGCTCCCTTGCACGGATGGCCCATTCCTCGTATGTACGAATTGCTGACGGCCAATAATTTCCGGTTGTGTCGCATTCAGCCTCCCGGTGCAGCGCCGGAACTCCCAAGGTTTGGGAATTCCAGCGTTTTTCTGTTCCCCTCTAAGACCAGCGCGGTGCGCGGCAGCGAGGTGGAACAGGGCAAGCCCCGGCGGCGGACGGTTTCCGGTTACCACACTGTTTCCGGGACAGTTTTGACAGCGACGCGGCCAGTTACCCGGTCCCTTAATCCCAAGGGGGCGGTTCGTGATCAAGGGCGAGCGCGCACGCGCCATGCCTGGCCAGCAGCAACTGATTAGGGGCGGCCCCGCCGCCCAATGTTTCATACGGGCCGACGCTTGATGCGCCAGACTGTGCCGACGAATTCTGAAGGATCATTCGCGACGCTGCGGAGTGACACTCCCGCGCGCCGCTTCGGTCCTGAAGCTTCCGATTCGGCGAGGCGCGAGAGACGGCGTTTCGGCCTTCCCCTCACCCCCGAATCAGGTGGACCGTCGCGTCACCCGGCAGCGCAACTCGCGCCCACGGTCGATCGCGCCCGCCGCCGCCAAGAGTTAAGACATGCCCAACAAGATGTTGATCGATGCCACCCACCCGGAAGAGACCCGGGTCGTCGTGGTCCGCGGCAATCGCGTCGAAGAGTTTGACTTCGAGACCGCGCAACGCAAGCAACTGCGCGGGAACATCTACCTCGCCAAGGTCACAAGGGTCGAACCCTCGCTTCAGGCCGCTTTCGTTGAATATGGTGGCAACCGCCACGGCTTCCTCGCCTTCAGCGAAATTCATCCCGACTACTACCAGATCCCGGTTGCCGACCGGCAGGCGCTGATCGAGGCCGAGGAGCAGGCCCATCGCGAAGCCGAGGAAGAGAGCGAGAACCGCTCCCAGGGCCGTCGCCGCTCGCGCCACCGCAACGCCCGTCGCCGTGGTCAAGGCGAACGCGTCCGTAGCGACGTCGTAGAGGGTCTCGGCGCCAGCGCCGATCCGGCCGGCCAGCCGGTCGAGGGCCAGGCCCTGCCGGAGCATGCCGACGGCACTGCGCATGAGGGCGAGCACCTGCACGCCGATGCTGAGCATCACGGCGAGCACGAAGGTCACGACCATCACGACCACGATCATCATGACCATGATCACGGGCATGACGATCATGAGCACGACGATCATCACGCCCATGATGACGAGCATCATCACGCTCACGATCATGACGACCATGGTCATCACGACGAGACGCCCGCACCTGTCGCGGCGATCGGCGCCGAGCCCGCGGCCGCGACCGTTGCCGAGCCTCAGGAAGCTCCCGCCTTCGAAACGCACGGCGAGGCTTTTGCCGAAGCCGTGATCTCCGTCACCGAGCCGGCCGATGCCGTCTACGCCGCCGGTGAGAGCCTTGAAGCTCCGCATCATGACGCGGAAGCGAGGGCCGACGAAGACGACGAGGATGATGAAGACGGTGACGAAGCCGAAGAGGAGCACGTCGAATCCGTCGGCGGTGACGACGTTCTCGAGGAAGTGCCGGAGCGCACCTTCCGCCCACGCCGCCAGTACAAGATCCAGGAAGTCATCAAGCGCCGCCAGGTCATGCTGGTGCAGGTGGTCAAGGAAGAGCGCGGCAACAAGGGCGCGGCACTGACCACCTACCTCTCGCTCGCCGGCCGCTACGCCGTGTTGATGCCGAACACCGCCCGTGGCGGCGGCATCAGCCGCAAGATTACCTCGGCCCAGGACCGTTCGCGCCTGAAGGAAGTGGTGCAGGATCTCGACGTGCCCGAGGGCATGGGCATCATCCTGCGCACCGCGGGTGCCGCCCGCACCAAGCCCGAGATCAAGCGCGACTTCGAGTACCTGATCCGGATGTGGGAGACGGTGCGCGACCTGACGCTGAAGTCGCAGGCCCCGACGCTGGTGTACGAGGAAGGCTCGCTGATCAAGCGCTCGCTGCGCGACCTCTACAACAAGGAGATCGACGAGATTCAGGTGGCGGGCGAAGCCGGCCACCGCGAAGCCCGCGACTTCATGAAGATGCTGATGCCCGCCAATGTCAGCGCGGTGAAGCAGTATCGCGACGGCCAGCCGCTGTTCTCGCGCATGGGCGTCGAGAGCCAGCTCGACGCGATGTTCTCGCCGACGGTTCAGCTGCGCTCCGGCGGCTACATCGTGATCAACCAGACCGAGGCGCTGGTCTCGATCGACGTCAACTCCGGCCGCTCGACGCGCGAGCACCACATCGAGGACACCGCGCTCAAGACCAATCTGGAGGCGTCCGAGGAGGTCGCCCGCCAGCTTCGCCTGCGCGACCTCGCCGGCCTCATCGTCATCGACTTCATCGACATGGACGAGAAGCGCAACAACCGCGCGGTCGAGCGCAAGCTGTCCGACTGCCTGCGGCAGGATCGCGCGCGCATCCAGGTCGGCCGTATCTCGCATTTCGGCCTGCTCGAGATGTCGCGCCAGCGCATCCGCGCCAGCATGCTCGAGAGTTCGACCGATCCCTGCCCGCATTGCGGCGGCACCGGCCATTTGCGCTCGGTGTCCTCGGTCGCGCTCCAGCTCCTGCGCGGTCTCGAAGAGATTTTGATGAAGGGCGCGACACACAATCTGGTGGTTCGCACCCGGACTGACGTGGCGCTTTACGTGCTGAACCACAAGCGCGGTCATTTGCGCGACCTCGAGAGCAGCTTCAAGGTGACGCTGTCGGTCATTGCTGATCCGAGCGTCAGCGGGTCTCAGGCCTATCTCATCGACCGCGGCGAGCAGGTGCATACGCTCGAAGCCGCCAAAGCGCTGCTGGTGGCACAGACAGCCGCGAGCCCGCCGCCGCTGGCAGAAGAGGCGTATGACGACGAGGAATTCGATCCCGAACTGGAATCCGAGGTCGAGACCGAGGAGACTGAAGGTCTCACCGAGGAGCATGCCGCAGGCGAAGCAGCGCCCGATCAGGACGGTCAGCGCCGCAAGCGCCGCCGGCGTCGTCGCGGCCGCGGCGGCCCGCGCGAGGGCGAGGCGCGCGAGGATGGAGCTCCCGCTTCTGCTGAAGGAGCCGTAGTGGTCGCAGGCGAAGGCGAAGAGGACGCCGAGGCCGAGGAGCACGGCGACGAAGGCGAGAACCAGGCGGGTCAGGCCCGTGGTGAGCAAGAGGGTGGTAGCGATCGCCGGCGCCGGCGTGGTCGCCGTGGCGGACGCCGTCGGCGCGGTGGTGCCGAGGAAGGTCTCGCCGGCTCGATCGGCGACGAGCTCGCTGGCAATCCGCCGTCGGAAGCAACCGAAGCGGTCGCTGATTTCGACAGCTCCGGCAGCGAGACAGCTCCATCGATTGCGCATTCGGATCAGATCGCGCCGGTCGAAACGTCTCAGCCCGAGTTTCAGTTGCAGGCACCAGTTGAAACGCCGGTGCAGCCCGCGCCTGCTGCTGCTATTGCCGAGGAAGAGCCCGCATCCGACGACAAGGCGGCACGACGCCGCTCGACCGTCCGGGAGAAGGTGAGCTTCCTGTCGAGCAGCCCGAGCGAAGCTGCGGCGCCCGTCGCGTCAGCGCCGGAGCCGGTTGCTCCGCCTGAGCCCCCGCCGGAAGCCGCAAGCGAGACGTCAGCCGCGCCACGTCGCGCCGGCTGGTGGTCGCGCCGTTTCGGCGGCGGCGAATAGAACCAAACACCCAAATAAAAAACGCCCGGCCTGGCCGGGCGTTTTTCATTTCACGCCTCGCCTGAGCGCTACGGCGGCAGTTCGTCATCGCCAAGCGGCGCCACCTCGCGCGAAGCGATCTGGCGAAGCTGGTCGTAGAGATCAGGCGCCTCGCTGGTGCAGAGACAGACACCCCTGGCGGACAGGGCCTCGCCGGCGTTGAGGTAGGCGTGACCCATGGTGCTGTCGAGATAGATGCCGTCCCCCTCGCCAAGGATCTCCGGCGCGTAGAATTCGGTGTGAACAGCGACGCGTCCGCTCGTCACGAGAAAATACTCTTCGCCGGCATGACGCAGCAGCGGACCGAATTCGTCCAGCGAGCGCGCGCGGACGTCGGCCACGATCGGCACCATGCGTTTGCCGATCAGGTCGGTGCATTGATAAGTGTAGGTGTAGAATTTCGTGTTGATCAGCTGGCCCTGCCCGGCCCGGCTGATACTCCGCCGCGCGGTGACCGGCCGACCTTGCGCAGGCGCTGTGACCGCCGGATTGAACAGCTCCGCGATCTCCATCTTCAAGCCGGAGGTGAGCTGGAGCAGCTTGTCGTAGGTCAGCGACATCAGGCCGTTCTCGACCTTCGACAGGGTCGACAGCGCCATCCCCGTCCGTTCCGCCACCTGCTTGAGCGTCAGGCCGCGCGCCTGGCGCGCAGCCTTGAGACACTGGCCGAGCTGGGAGTTGGCACCTTCGGGCGTCGTGATCTCGCTCATTGACCAGCTCTAGCACGCTACCGTGAAAAAATATTGGCCGATCGGTCTAATCTTTTCGGCGTAATCCGCCACCAGACACCTCTTCGGGCCGCCTCCTGGGCATACCAGCCAGGATTTGCGCATGAAATGCCTGGGTTTGGCGAATATTGGTGCGTTGAATGCACTTTCCGATATGCTAAATTGTTTTCATAATTTGAAAGGTCCTGGCGTTGTCCGAACTTTGCGATACGAGTGCCGTCGAGCTGCGCCGCCTGCTGGCCACACGGGTGATCTCGCCCGTCGAGCTACTCGACGCCTGCCTGTCCCGCATCGCCACCACCAATGCCGCCGTCAATGCGGTCGTGACGCTGGACGAGCCGGGTGCACGTGCCGCCGCAAAGAAGGCCGAGGCCGCGATCCTGCGCGGCGAGGATCATGGCGCGCTGCACGGGCTCCCCGTCCTGATCAAGGACACGCAAGACACCGCCGGGATGCGCTCGACCTACGGCAGTCCCCTGTTGCGCGACAACGTCCCGGTCGCAGACCAAGGCTCGGTCGCGCGGCTGCGGGCGGCGGGCGCCATCATCTTCGGCAAGACCAACACGCCGGAATGGGCGGCGGGCGGCAACACCCGCAATCCCGTCTTCGGTGCGACCGGCAATCCATTCGATCCCATGCGCTCGGCAGCCGGCTCCTCTGGCGGATCGGCGGTCGCGCTGGCCTGCGGCATGGCACCGCTCGCATCCGGCTCCGACACCGGCGGATCGCTGCGCAATCCCGCGGGCTATGCCGGAATCGTCGGCATGCGTCCCTCCTACGGCCTCGTAGCGAGCGAAAAGCGCGCCTTCGGCTGGTCCAATCTGTCAACCGACGGACCGATGGCCCGCAACGTCGCCGATACCGCGCTGATGCTATCGGTGATGGCGAGCGACGATGCCCGCGACCCGCTCGCCTACACGCTTCCCGGCGAGCCCCTGCGCGGACGCACTGAACGCTGGGCCGCGCCGCGCCCCGCAGAGCTTGGCAGGCTGCGCCTCGCCTTCACCGAAGATTTTGGCTTTGCGCCGACCGAACAGGCCATCCGCCGCGTGTTCCGCGATCGCGTGAAGAGGCTTGCGCCGCTGTTCGCCGAAAGCCGCGAGGCGACGCCGGACTGCACCGGCGCAGACGACGCCTTCGCCGTACTGCGCGCCGGCCTGTTCCTGGCGATGCACGGCAAGAATTACAAAGAGCGGCCCGAGATGCTCGGCCCCAACGTCCGCGCCAATGTCGCGGAAGGCCTGAGCTACACGCTCGAAGATCACGGCCGTGCCGCGACGACGCAGACGCGGATCTATCGCGCCTATCAAAGCTTCTTCGAAACCTGCGACGTGCTGATCAGCCCGACGATCACGCTCAGTCCGCGGCCTTGGTCAGAGCTCTATCCCGCCGAGATCGACGGCGCGCCGACGAAATCGTACTTCCACTGGCTCGCGCTCGCCTATGCCGTCACGCTTCCCGGCCATCCCGCGATCAGCATTCCGCTCGGCGTCGATGAAGCCGGCCTGCCCTTCGGCCTGCAGATCGTCGGCCCGCGCGGCGGCGACGCCATCGTGCTTACCGTTGCCGCAAGCCTGGAGGCTGCATTCGCGGGCGATGCGCAATTGTGCCGGCCGGTGCCTGACCTGGCGCGACTTGCGACGGCGCCGCCGCTGTCGTCCGCGCCCGGCTTCCTCACCTGGGAATAGATCAGATAGGCTTCATCGTGACCGGGACTGGATCGTTCGATGCCGTCTTCGGTTTCCTGGTGGCAATGACCGCGTTGTCCGTCGTCGTCGCCGCCACCATCAACACGGCGCAGCCCAGGCTTGTGCCGAAGCCGGCCTGACAGGAGAGTTTTGCCAATGCAAAGCGCAATCATTCTCGGCGGCGGCATGGTGGGCGTCGGTGCCGCCTTGCATCTGCGGCAACGCGGCTGGACCGTCACGCTGGTCGACCGCAGGGAACCGGGCCGCGAGACCAGCTACGGCAATGCCGGAATGATCCAGGCGGAGGCGGTGCGGCCCTATCCGATGCCGCGCGATCTCGCCTCGCTCGTGAAGATCGCGACCGGCCGCACCAACGACGTGCGCTACAGCTTCTCGTCCCTTCATCGTCACGTCGAGCCCCTGCTCCGCTATTGGTGGCACTCGGCGCCGAAGCGGCATCGCGAAGCGATCGCCGCCTGGGCCCAGTTGATCGCCTATGCGACGCCCGAGCATGACATTCTCATTCGCGAGGCCCATGCCGACAACCTGATCCGCCGCGCCGGCTATCGCGCGCTCTATCGCGACGCTGCCGCCCTGGATCACTCGATCAAGGATGCGGAACAAGACCACCGAGAATTCGGCGTGAATTTTCGCGTGCTCTCGGGCAGCGAGCTGACCAAGGCCGAGCCGATCCTGCGCGACGATCTCCCCGGCGCGATCCATTGGCTCGACACCTGGACCGTGTCCGATCCCGGCGCCCTGGTCACCGCCTACGCCAATCTGTTCGAACGCCTCGGCGGCACCATTGTGCTCGGCGATGCGCAGTCGCTGCAGCAGACCGCGACCGGATGGTCGGTCGACACCGACAATGGCCGCATCGATGCCGCCAACGCCGTCGTGACGCTCGGGCCGTGGTCGCCGGATCTCTTGCACAAGTTCGGCTACAGGATTCCGCTGGTGCGCAAGCGCGGCTACCACATGCATTACAGCGGCGGCGCCTCGCTCGATTTGCCGCTGGTCGACAAGGGCAGCGGCTATGCCATGGGCCCGATGGCCAAGGGCATCCGCATCACCACCGGCGCGGAGCTCACGGGGCCGGATGCGCTGGCAACGCCGGTGCAGCTCGCCAGTGCCGAAGCTTCCGCGCGGGAGCTGATAGACCTTGGCAAGCGCGCCGAACCGGAGCCGTGGTTCGGCACCCGTCCGTGCACACCCGACATGGTGCCCGTGCTCGGCCGCGCTCCGCGCCACCCCGGCCTCTGGATGAATTTCGGCCACGGCCACCAGGGCTTTACGCTCGGCCCCGCCACCGGCCGCCTGCTCGCGGAGATGATGAACGGCGAGACGCCGTCAATCGATCCGACGCCATACCGGCCGGAGCGGTTCTAGCTCTCCGCTTTCGCGGCGAGGACTGAGAGCGCGGCGGTCAAGCGCATCAGCGGTTCGTCCCATGCGCGGGGGCGGCGCTGACGGAACAGCCGCATGGTCGGGTACCACGGGCTGTCCTCGCGATCGCGCAGCCAGCGCCAGTCGAGCGCGTATGGCGTGAGCATCCACACCGGACGGCCGAGCGCGCCGGCCAGATGCGCAACCGACGTGTCGACGGCGATGACGAGATCGAGCGCTGCCACGGCCGCCGCCGTGTCGGCGAAATCGCCGAGCGCAGGCGCGAGATCGATGATGTCGTCGCCGAGCGCCGCCAGCACCGCAGCGTCTTCTGGGCGCGGTTCCTTTTGCAGGCTGTAGAGCTGCACGCCCGGCATGACGAGCCTCGGCAAGACGGCTTCGGCCGACAGCGAGCGCTGCCCGTCGCCCTTGTGCCTGGGATTGCCGGCCCAGACCACGCCGACCTTCAGCCGCGTCTCGCGACCGAGCACGGTTCGCCAGCGCGACAGCTTCTCGGGATCTGGATCCAGGTACGGAACGTCAGCAGGCAGATTGTCGAGCGTGGTGCCGAACAAACGCGGCAGGCTCATCAACGGCAGTTGCAGATCGAACGGCGGCAGCGCCTCGCCGCGCGGAAACACAGTGACATCGGGCAATTGCCGCAGCAGCGCGGCAAGCGCGGGCTGCACCTGCAGGATGATCCTGCCGCCCTTCCCCGTCACCATCGGCAGATAGCGCACGAAATGCAGGGCATCGCCGAGGCCGTATTCGGCGAATACCAGCAAGGTGCGCCCCTTGAGCGGCTCGCCCTGCCATTCCGGCTCGCTGAAAGTCGGATCGCCATCCGACAGCGTCTTGCACTTGCGACGCCACCGATAGCCTTCGAACCCCTCGGTGAAATGGCCGTTCATCAGCAGGAAATGCGCGTGGTTATATTGCGCGAGCGGCTGCTCCGGATCGAGCGCAACCGCGCGGGCCGAGACCGCGAGCGCCTCGTCGATCTCGCCGGCGTTGCGCAGCGCGACCGCGAGGTTGGCGTGGCCCTTGGCATAGGATGGATCGATCGCAATCGCGCAACGATGCGCGGCGACCGCATCGATGACGCGCTGCTGCTTCTCGAAGATGATGCCGAGATTGGTATAGGCCGGCGCGTGATCGGACTTGAGCCGCAGCGCGTGCTCGCAGGCCGCAATGGCGTCGTCGAGTTCGCCGAGATCGGAGAGGCAGGCCCCGAGATTGGTGGCGACCATATGATCCGTGGAATCGCGCGCGAATGTCTGCCGGTAGATCTCGGCGGCCTCCTGTAAATGGCGGGCTTCATGCAACACGAGACCAAGCAGGCGCAGCGCCGCGATGTAGTCGGGCGCGACTTCGATGGCGCGGCGATACTGGACGATGGCCTCTTCGAGCAATCCTTGCCGATACAGCGCCGCGCCGAGATTGCGGATCAGGCCGACATCGTTGGGATCGAGCTGGAGCGCGCGGCGATAGGCGGCCACGGCATCGCCCAATCTGTTCTGGTCCGCAAGCACGTTGCCGAGATTGAGCCAGACGCCCCGAAAGGCGGGCTCGCGCGCGATCACGGCGCGATAGGAATCCTCCGCCTCGATCAGTCGCCCCTGCCCGGCGAGTGCGACGGCGAGGTTGAAGCACGCGCGCGTCAGATGCGCATCGAGTTCTATCGCGCGGCGATAGGCGGTCTCGGCCTCGCCGAAGCGCGACAGCTCGCCCAATGCCACGCCGAGCTTGTTGTGCAGGCCGGCGTCATCGGGCCGCCCGCGCAGCGCGCGCTGGAATGCGGCCACCGCGCCCGCGTGCTCGCCTTTCACCGCAAGCGCATCGCCGAGCGTGACCAGCGCCGGCGCGTGGTCGGGATCGATATTGAAGACCCGGTTGAGCAGCCTGGCGCCATCGGCGGCGCGGTCGGTGACGAAGGCCGCGACGGCGGCCAGATGCAACGCCGGCACATGGTCCGGCTCTGCCTTCAAGACTTCGGTGCAGAGCGCCTCCGCCTGATCCGGCCGACCTGCCACAAAATGCTCCGCCGCCGCCAGCACAATCCCAGTCACAGCCGCATTGCCCACGATACCGCCCGCCCCTTCGACATCAGAGATGCCGGTTAAACGCGCGAGGCTGCGAATTCCGTCAGTCAATATGCGTGGCGAGAACTTTTCTGATGCGCTCGGCGTCCTCCGGCGTCGCCGGGTTGTAGACGACCATGCCGAGATCAGGCCGGCCGTCGACCGAGAAGGCCGAATATTCGAACGCGATCGGGCCGAGCACGGGATGGCGCAGATTCTTGACGCCCTCGCCATAGTTGCGGACGTCGTTGTCGGCCCACAGCTTCGCGAATTCGGGACTGAGACGGCACATCTCGTCGACGAACTCGGCGACATGCGAGACTGCACCGGCGCGCGCCGCATCCGCCCGGAACGCCGCGACGACGAAGCGGGCGACGCTGTCCCAATCATATTGCGCGGCCCGGATGTTCGGCTCGCTGAAGATCAGCCGCAGGATGTTGCGCCGTTCCGGCGGGAGTTTTGAATAGTCGGTCAGCACGAACGTGGCCGCGCGATTCCAGGCAACGACGTCCCAGATCGCGGTCCTGATGATGGCGGGGCTGGTCTCGAGCGCATCGAGTACGCGCTGAAGCCGCGGCGAGACGCCCTCGCTTGCCTGGTAGCGGACCTCGGGTGGACGGCCGAGCCCGATCAGGAACAGATGCTCGCGCTCGACATCGGTCAGCATCAGTGCGGCTGCGATGCGATCGAGAACGTCGGCTGACGGCGCGCCGCCGCGGCCCTGCTCTAGCCAAGTGTACCAGGTCGGGCTGATATTGGCGCGTTGTGCCACCTCTTCGCGCCGCAGCCCCGGCGTACGCCTGCGGCTGCCGCTGAAGCCGAAGGCAGCCGCGTCGAGCCGAATGCGGCGGTCCTTCAAATAGGTCCCGAGCAGGTTTTCGCTGGAGGTCTCGCTCATCCTGTTAGCTATTATACCCTGATAATGTCACTACTTTACCCGGATAATTCTAGCGCAGATGCTGCCTCCTACCAACCCTGGAGAACTGCTCATGCGTGTATTCGTCACAGGCGCCACCGGCTTCGTCGGCTCCGCCGTCGTCGCCGACCTGATCGCCGCCGGCCACAGCGTCACCGGCCTCGCCCGTTCCGATGCGGGCGCGGCCGCCCTCACCGCGATGGGCGCGAAGGTTCACCGCGGCTCGCTGGAGGACCACGCCTCGTTACGCAGCGGCGCGGCCGGCTCCGACGGCGTGCTGCACCTCGGCTTCAACCACGACTTCTCGAAATTTCTGGACAATTGCGAGCTCGACCGTCGCGCCATCCTCGCACTCGGCGAGGAGCTCAAGGGCTCCGAGCGCCCACTCATCGTCACCTCCGGCGTGGCGCTGCTGGCGCCCGGACGTCTTGCGACCGAGGATGACGAATCGGCACAGGGTTTCCCGCGCGTATCGGAATCGACCGCGCTGTCGCTGGACGGCGTTCGCGCCGCCGTGGTTCGGCTGCCGCCCACGACCCATGGCGAGGGCGACCACGGTTTTGTCCCGATCCTGATCAACCTCGCGCGCGAGAAGGGCGTGGCGGCCTATATCGGCGACGGCATGAATCGCTGGCCGGCCGGGCACCGTTTCGATGCCGCGCGCGTGTATCGGCTCGCGCTTGAGCAAGGCGCAACGGCGCCGCGATATCATGCGATCGCCGAGGAAGGCATCCCGTTCAAGACGATTGCGGAAGTGATCGGCAAAAGGCTCGGCGTGCCCGTGGTCTCGAAATCGCAGGACGAAGCAGCCGCGCAATTCGGCTGGTTCGCGCGGTTTGCCGCCGTCGACGTCCCGTCATCGAGCGCGAAGACGCGCGCCTTGCTCGGCTGGGAGCCGCAAGAAAAAGGGCTGATCGAGGATCTCGACCAGCCCTATTACTTCAAGATATGACGGCGCATCACGCCGCCCGATGCAGCTTGCAGATCAGTCCGTCGTCACCGCAGTCTCGAGGTCGGTCGGATCGATCTGCCGGCTCAGCCGGGCGTTGAGCTTGTCGCGATCGAGCTCGCCCTCCCACCAGGCGACGATCACGCAGGCTACGCCGTTGCCGCAGAGATTGGTCAGTGCGCGGCACTCGCTCATGAACTTGTCGATGCCGAGCACGATCGCCATGCCTGGCACGAGCCGCGGATCGACCACCGCGAGCGTCGCGGCCAGCGTGATGAAGCCCGCACCGGTGATGCCGGAGGCACCCTTCGAGGTCAGCATCGCCACCACCAGGATCGTGATCTGCTGGCCGAAGGTGAGATCGAAGCCGAGCGCCTGCGCGATGAACAGGGTCGCCAGCGTCATGTAGATGTTGGTGCCGTCGAGGTTGAACGAATAACCCGTGGGCACCACGAGGCCCACCACCGACTTCGAGCAGCCGAGCCGCTCCAGCTTCTCCATCAAGGACGGCAGCGCGCTTTCCGACGACGAGGTGCCGAGCACGATCAGCAGTTCGTCCTTGATATAGGCGAGGAACTTGAAGATCGAGAATCCGGCAAAGCGCGCGATGGTGCCGAGCACCACGATCACGAACAGTGCAGCGGTCAAATAGAACGTCGCGATCAGGCCCATCAGATTGAGGATCGCGCCGGTACCGAACTTGCCGATGGTGTAGGCCATCGCGCCGAACGCACCGAGCGGCGCGGCGCGCATCACGATCGAGATGACGCCGAACACCGCGTGCGCGGCATCGTCGATGAAATTGCGGATGACGTAGCCGCGCTCGCCGAGCCCCATGATGGCGAAGCCGAACAGCACCGAGAACAGCAGCACCTGCAGGATCTCGCCCTGCGCGAAGGCGCCGACCACGGTGTCGGGAATGATGTGCAGGATGAAGTCGACCGACTTCTGGCCCTCGGCCTGCTTGGCGTAGCTGGCGACCGCTTGCGCGTTGGCAGCAGCATTGCCGAAGCCTGCGCCCGGCTTGATGACGTTGCCGATGATGAGGCCGATGACCAGCGCGAAGGTGGAGACGATCTCGAAATAGATCAGCGCCTTGACGCCGATGCGTCCGACCTTCTTGGCATCCTGGATGTGGGCGATGCCGGAGACCACCGTGCAGAAGATGATCGGGGCGATCACCATCTTGATCAGCTTGATGAAGCCGTCACCGAGCGCCTTGATCCATTCGTTGGTGGCAACCGTCGGCCAGAGCCAGCCGACGATGGCGCCGAGCACGATCGCAATCAGCACCTGGACGTAGAGAATTTTATACCACGGCTTGGCCGCGCTCGGTGCCGCCGGCGCGCCGGTCATTGTTGTCGTTGTCATTGTTTTACTCCCCCCTCAAAACTCAGAGCCAGCCAAGATCAACTTGGCCGGCCCTGTCAATTGGAACCATTCCGTATGGTGAGTTCTAGACGCGGCGGTCGACGATCCGGCGCACCGCCGGCATCAGCGCAGCGCCCAGCGCGTTCTTGACCACCGAGGCCGCAATGAACGGCGCGACGCCGACCAGCCAGGCCTTATCCGCGCCAAGGGCGATGCCGTAGGCCAGCCAGCCGAAGCCGGCGATGAAAATGACGACATGGCCGACCGCCATTGCCGCAAACAGCAGCACGACGTTGCGATCCCAGCCCCGTTCGGCGAACCAGCCGATGACGAAGGCGGCCAGCACGAAGCCGTAGAGATAACCGGCGGTCGGGCCGACCAGCGGTGCAATTCCACCGACCGGACCGGCGAACACCGGCAGCCCCATCGCGCCTTCGGCGAGGTAGGCGATCATGGTTGCGCTGCCAAGACGCCAGCCATAGGCCGCGCCGATCATCAGCACGACCAGGGTCTGCAATGTCATGGGCACGTAAGGCAGCGGCAGGTTCACCTTGGCCGACAGCGCCATCAGTGCGGAGCCGAGCGCCACCAGGACGACGGCGCGCAAGGCGCCGACGGTCTCGCCCGGTCGGGTCGGCCACATCACTGCGGCAAGAGGAGAATGCGATGTGACGGCGGACGGTACGGTTCGGTCAGACAAAGATGCACTCCGGAAGGCTTTCGAAACTGGCGGCTATTTAAGCCAGTGAGCGACCCGGTCAACTGCCTCCCGCATCTCCGCGGCGGAGCGCGCATAGGAAAACCGGATGAACGAGCGGCCGTGAACCGGATCGAAATCGACGCCCGGCGTTGCCGCGACGTGGGCCTTCTCCAGCATCTGCCTGGCGAAGTCGAAGCTGTCCGAGGTGAAGTCCGAAACGTCGGCATAAAGATAGAACGCGCCATCCGCCGGCAGGAATTTGCTGAGGCCCGCCTTGGGCAATCCCTCGATCAAAATGCGCCGGTTTTCCTGATAGCCGTGCTTGATCTCCTCCATCTCGGCCGCGCCGTCGAAGGCGGCTTCGGCCGCGATCTGCGACAACGACGGCACCGAGATCGAAAGGTTCTGCTGCAGCCGTTCGATCGGGCGCACCAAAATCTCGGGCACGACCATCCAGCCGACGCGCCAGCCCGTCATGCAAAAATACTTCGAGAACGAGTTGATCACGAGTGCGTGCGGAGACAGCTCGGCCGCGGTCACCGCCGGAAAGGCATAGTCGAGCCCGTGATAGATCTCGTCGGAGATGAAGCGGATGCCGGCCTCCTCGGATGCTGCGATCAGCCCGGCCAGCGCCTCCCGGGACATCATCGTCCCCGTCGGATTGGCGGGGCTGCCGACCAGCACGCCCTTCAGCGGCGCCTTGCGATGGGCGGCGAGCAGCGCCTCGCCGGTCAGCGCATGACGCGTTTCGTCGTTGGTCTCGATCAGCACGGGCTCGCAGCCGAGCGCCGTGAGGATGTGACGGTACGGCGGATAGCCCGGCACTGTCACCGCGACGCGATCGCCGGGCTCGAACATCGACAGGAAGGCGAGGATGAACCCACCAGAGGAGCCCGTAGTCACCACGATTCGCTCAGGGCTGACGGTGCAGCCATAGGCATCGCGATAATGCCGCGCGATGCGCTCGCGCAAGGAGGGGATGCCGAGCGCCGAAGTGTAGTCGATCCGCCCTGCAGACAGCGCGGCCTGCGCCGCCGCAATCGCAGTCTTCGGCGCGCCGGCCGCGGGCTGGCCGACCTCCATGTGAATGACATGGCCGCCGGCCGCCTCGATCCGGGCCGCCGCGGCCATGACGTCCATCACCATGAACGGGGGAACGTCACTGCGGCGGGAGGGCTCGAGCCACTGCCCCAACCGGTTCCTCAATGTCGCATCGTGCATCGATTTCTGCTATTCGCTGGCGGACCGGTCCGTTCGGTCCGGAAAACAGGGCGCTTGCGCCCCAGACTAGCCGCATTATACGGCTCATAAGGGCATATCGCGTATCCGGTCCGCCGCCAATCGCCAAAACCAATCACAAAAACTGCATTCCAAGCCCGTTTGATCCAGACCGTCTGATGTTGCTCCAGATCGCATTGCGCAAGAAGGCCTCCGCCCTCACCGCCCTCGTCACGGCGACTGCGATCGCGCTGCTGCCGGTCCCGGCGACACAGGCGCAGGAAGGCCGCGGACCACCGGTCCTGCGCGACACCGAAACCGAGCAGTTGCTGCGCGAATATACTCGCCCGATCCTGCGCGCTGCCGGTCTGGAGAAGCAGAACATCCAGATGGTGATCATCAACGACAACTCGTTCAACGCGTTCGTCGCCGATGGTCGCCGCATCTTCGTCAATTACGGCGCGATCCTGCAGTCGGAGACGCCGAACCAACTGATCGGCGTACTCGCACACGAGACCGGGCATCTGGCCGGCGGCCATCTGTCCAAGATGCGCGAGCAGCTCGCCAATGCCCAGACCACTATGATCATCGCCATGCTGCTCGGCGCCGGAGCGCTCGTGGCGGGTGCGAGCCGCGGCTCCGGCAGTGGCAATAACGGGCTCGCCAATGCCGGCGCGGCTGCGATCGCCGGACCGCAGGAGATGATCCGCCGCTCGCTGTTGTCCTACCAGCGCCAGCAGGAAGAGAACGCCGACCGCGCCGGCGTGAAATTCCTGACCGCGACCCAGCAGTCGCCGAAGGGCATGTACGAGACCTTCAAGCGCTTCACCAGCGAGAGCCTGTTCGCGGCACGCGGCGCCGATCCCTATCTGCAGTCGCACCCGATGCCCGCCGAGCGCGTCGCAGCGCTCCAGGAGTTCGCGAGCACGAGCCCCTATTGGGACAAGAAGGACGATCCCGCGCTGCAGCTCCGCCACGACATGGTGCGCGCCAAGATCTCCGCCTTCATGGAGCGGCCGGAGCTGGTGTATCGCCGCTATCCCCAGACCAATGACAGCATGCCGGCGCGCTATGCCCGCGCCATCAGCACCTATCTGCACGGCGATTTGCGTAGCGCGCTGACCCAGATCGACGCGCTGATCGCGGTGCAGCCGAACAACCCGTACTTCTACGAGGTCCGCGGCCAGGCCCTGCTGGAAAGCGGCAAGCCGGCCGACGCGATCGCCCCCCTGCGCAAGGCTGTCGCACTTTCGAACAATGCGCCCCTCATCGAGATGTTACTTGGGCAGGCTCTGGTTGGAACCGATAATAAGGCCTACACGGACGACGCCGTTCGGATTCTCCGTGCCGCGGTGGCACGGGAGCCCGAGGCCCCTCTCGGCTTCATGCAGCTCGCGATGGCTTATGGCCGGAAGGGAGACTATGCCGAGGCGGATCTCGCCTCTGCCCAGGCCGCCTACTTGCGCGGCGACAACAAGACCGCTCGCGAGCTCGCCACGCGCGCGAAAACCCGTTTCGCCGTCGGCACGCCCGGATGGGTCAAGGCCGACGACATCGTGGCGTCGAAACCGCCGCGTAACTAGCCCGATCACGACATCCGCCACTTTGACGTCACGACACTCCGATTAAGTCCGCCGGGACGTTTTTTCGAAACCTGCTCTGGATAAGAGGATTTGCCAATGCCTTCGCTGCGCCTGCTTGCTTCCGCGCTGTTTGCGCTCGCCATCTTCGGCGCAACGGCACCGGCTTCGGCCGACAGCTTCTCCGATGGACAGCGCACCGACATCGAGGCGATCGTCAAGAACTACCTCGTCAGCCATCCCGAGGTGCTCGAGGAGGCCATGGCCGAGCTCACCAAGCGTCAGGCCGCGGCCGAGACGGAGAAGCACGAAGCCAGCATCGCGCAGAACTCCAACGCGATCTTCAACTCGCCGCGCCAGGTCGTGCTCGGCAACAAGGACGGCGACGTCACCTTCGTCGAGTTCTTCGATTACAATTGCGGCTACTGCAAGCGCGCGATGAGCGACATGCTCGACCTGATGAAGGCCGATCCCAAGCTGAAGGTCGTGCTCAAGGAGTTTCCGGTGCTGAGCCAGGGCTCGGTCGAGGCCGCGCAGGTCGCGGTCGCCGTGCGCATGCAGGATCCCTCCGGCAAGAAATATCTCGACTTCCACCAGAAGCTGCTCGGCGGTCGCGGTGCGGCCGACAAGGCGCGCGCGCTCCAGGCGGCCAAGGAAGCCGGCCTCGACACCGCGAGGATCGAGAAGGACATCGCAAGCCCCGAGGTTCGCGCCACCATCGAGGAGAACTTCAAGCTCGCCGAAGCGATGGGCATGAACGGCACGCCGAGCTACGTGATCGGCAAGCAGATCGTGGTCGGCGCCGTCGGCCTAGACGGTCTCAAGGAAAAGATCGGCGTTGCCCGCTGCGGCAAAGCGACCTGCTAACCTCGCTGCACCAGCGTTATCCATGCGACGAGGCCGGCTGAAAAGCCGGCCTTTTGCTTTTGCGCCAAACCTTGGCGCAATCCTGCAAATTCATTCATCTCGCGTTTAAGAAACAAATGTCGCGGAACAGCAGATGTTCCGGAACAAGTGACACCCCCTCCCGTTGTCGGCGCGGGCAATGACGCAAAAGAAACACGTGAGGAGAATTCAATGTCTAACCGCTTTATGATCTCGGTTGCTGCGCTTGCACTGTTCGCCGGCACCGGTCTGGCGAACGCACAAGGCACCATGAAGAACGACAATGGCGGCGCCGGCGCGCAGCCGACGCAGCATGCGCAGCCTTCGGGCGGTGCGGCTGAGCACGGCGGCGCCATGACGAAGGAGAAGGGCACGGTCGGCCAGGCCGGCGGCGCCATGAAGCCTGGCGCCGCAGCTGAAGAGAAGCCCTCCGGTGCGATGGAGAAATCCGGCGCCATGGAGAAGTCGGGCGGGATGGAAAAGCCTGGCGCGATGAACAAGAACGCGGCTGACGAGAAGGCTGGTGCTGCGAAGGGTGAGCACGCCCAGAGCGCACAAGACAAGGGCGCGCAGGACAAGTCGAAGAGCATGAGCTCGGAGTCAACGACCAAGTCCGACAGCAAGGGCATGAAGGCCGAGGACAACAAGGCCGGCGCCGCCAAGAGCAACAATGCCGAAAACCGTCCGGCTGCGACCGACAGCAAGTCGCAGACCACGACCGGCAACGCCGCGACCTCGGCAACCGCCGCTCCGCCTGCGGAGAAGCGCACCCAGATCTCGACGGCGATCAAGTCCGAGAAGATCGAGGAAACGACCAACGTCAACTTCAACATTTCGGTTGGCACGGCAATTCCGGCGAGCGTCCGCTTCCATCCGCTCCCGGCACGGATTGTCGAAATCTACCCGGAATGGCGTGGGTATGACGTGATCTTCGTGCACGGCCAGTACATCATCGTTCGTCCGCAGACGCGCGAGATCGTCTACATCATCGAAGGCTAGGCCACCTCGCTGAAAGCCAAAGGGAGCCCCTGCCGAGCGATCGGCGGGGGCTTTTGGCCTATCGGGCAGCCTCCCCCGCTTACCCCGGCCGGCAGCCATGCTTTGGACTGGTTAACAAGCAATTTCCGTAGTTTCCGCACAGGTTTTTGCACACTGGATGAGGTGCCTGAAGCGGTCCCGAAGGCCCCTCAAGGCTTCCCCTAGGGCCCTTTGTTACCTATAACCCCCGCCACGCCGAAACACCTTGCCGGGACCGGAATGGCCGAAGCAGCAACCGACACGATCCTCGTTCTCAACGGGCCGAACCTCAACATGCTGGGGACGCGCGAGCCCGAGAAGTATGGCCATGCGACGCTGGCCGACGTCGAGGCGCTGTGCCGGGAGACGGCGGCGACTTTCGGCCTTAAGGCCGATTGCCGGCAGTCCAACCGCGAAGGCGAGCTGATCGACTTCATCCACGAGGCGCATGCCCGCAAGATGAAGGGCATCATCATCAATGCCGGCGGTTATTCGCACACCTCGATCGCGCTGCACGACGCCTTGCTCGCGGTGCAGATCCCGACCGTCGAAGTCCACGTGACCAACATCCACGCCCGCGAGAGTTTCCGCCACCATTCCTACACCGCGCGCGCGGCGTTCGCCTCGCTCTGCGGCTTCGGCATCGAGGGCTACCGCCTAGCCATCCAGGGCCTTGCCGCCAAGATCGGCATCAAGCCCAAAGCCTGACGCTCCCTCCTCACACAGAACATTCGGATCAAAGAACATGGCGCGCCAGCCAGACGACAAAGCAGCCGCAAAGTTTTCCAGCGAGGATTCCGCGCTCGTCCGCGAGCTGGCTCTGCTGCTCGATGAGACCAGTCTCACCGAGATCGAGATCGAGCGCGCCGGCCTGCGCCTGCGCGTCGCCCGTAACATCAGCGTTGCCGCGACCATGCCTGTTCCGGTGGCGCATGCGGCTCCCGTGCCGGTCGCCGTAGCGGCTGCCGCACCGGTGGCCGCGGACATGTCGAAACATCCGGGCGCGGTGACCTCACCGATGGTCGGTACCGCCTATTGGGCGCCGGAGCCCGGCGCCAAGCCGTTCATCGAAGTCGGCTCGAAGGTCTCGGTCGGCCAGAACCTGCTGATCATCGAAGCGATGAAGACCATGAACCAGATCCCCTCGCCGCGTGCCGGTACGGTGACCCAGATCCTCGTCGAGGACGGCCAGCCGGTCGAGTTCGGCGAGCCGCTGGTGATCATTGAGTAGGCGAATGGGGAGTAGCGAATAGCGAATGGTGTCACCATTCCCTACTCGCTATTCGCCACTCGCCATTCGCTACTCCCCATTCGCCCGCTGAGGCACCATGTTCGACAAGATCCTCATAGCCAATCGCGGCGAGATCGCCCTTCGCATCCTGCGGGCCTGCAAGGAGCTCGGGATCGCGACCGTCGCCGTGCACTCCACCGCCGACGCCGACGCCATGCATGTGCGCCTGTCGGACGAAAGCGTCTGCATCGGGCCGCCGCCGTCCAAGGACAGCTATCTCAACGTGCCCGCGCTGCTCGCGGCCTGCGAGATCACCGGCGCTGACGCCGTGCATCCCGGCTACGGCTTCCTGTCGGAGAACGCACGCTTCGCCGAGATCCTCGGCGAGCACAATCTTCAATTCATCGGCCCCAAGGCCGAGCACATCCGCCTGATGGGCGACAAGATCGAGGCCAAGAAGACCGCCAAGAAACTCGGCATCCCCGTGGTGCCCGGCTCCGACGGCGCGGTCGGTCCCGGCGATGACGCGCTGGCGATCGCGAGGAAAATCGGCTTTCCCGTGCTCGTGAAGGCGGCGGCCGGCGGCGGCGGGCGCGGCATGAAGGTTGCGCAGAGCGAGGCTGACCTCCAGGTGGCGCTGTCAACGGCGGCCAACGAGGCGAAGTCCGCCTTCGGCGACGCCTCCGTCTATCTGGAAAAATACCTCCAGAAGCCGCGCCACATCGAGATCCAGATTCTCGGCGACGGCCGCGGCGGCGCGATCCATCTCGGCGAGCGCGACTGTTCGCTGCAGCGCCGCCACCAGAAGGTCTGGGAGGAAGGCCCCTCGCCCGTGCTGGCCGCGGCTGCGCGCGCCAGGATCGGCGAGACCTGCGCGAAGGCGATGCGCGAGATGAAATATCTCGGCGTCGGCACCATCGAGTTCCTGTTCGAAGACGGCGAGTTCTACTTCATCGAGATGAACACGCGCATTCAGGTCGAACATCCCGTCACGGAGAGCATCACCGACATCGATCTCGTGCTGGAGCAGATCCGCATCGCCGCCGGCGGCGATCTGCCGGCCAAGCAGAGCGAGATCCAGATCATCGGCCACGCGATCGAGTGCCGCATCAACGCCGAGAACCCTGAGACCTTCCGTCCCTCGCCGGGCCGCATCACGCAATATCACCCGCCGGGCGGTCTCGGCGTCCGCATCGATTCCGCGGTCTATCAGGGCTACACGATCCCGCCCTATTACGATTCCCTCGTCGGCAAGCTGATCGTCCACGGCAAGACCCGCGCGGAATGCCTGATGCGGCTGCGCCGGGCGCTGGACGAGATGGTGGTGGAAGGCATCGAGACCACCCTGCCGCTGTTCCGCGACCTCGTGCGCCAGGACGACATCATCAATGGCGACTACCACATCCACTGGCTGGAGCAGTATCTCGCCGGCAAGACGGAACCGGCCGCGAAATAATCGTCTCCGCCATGGAACCCTTTGGCCCCAATTGCATTATGGACGTTGGGGATAGTTCCAAGGGGCCGTTTTGAACTCCGCGACACGTAACAAGGCGAGACCGTCGTGACGGCTGGGGAACAGCGGCGGCGCGCATTTTGGCAGATCCTGCTGTCCGCTGCAGGACTTCTGGTGCTGACCGTGATCAGCGCCGGATCCGTTTATCTCGTCAACGAGGCGAGAGACGACAGCAAATGGGTGGTCCACACCATCGAGGTGGAGAACCAGATCAATACGCTGCTGCTCGAAATCCGCCGTGCCGAAAGTGGCGCGCGTGGGTTTCTCCTGACGCAGGGTGCGGATTTCAAGGCTGACCATGACAAGGCCGTGGCGGCCGTCCCACCTGCCCTCGACCGGATCAACCGTCTGACCGTCGACAATCAGGCCCAGCGCGACAACCTCGAGAAACTGAGCGCAGCGATCCAGACCCGGCTCGGCCAATTCGCCCAGGAAATGGATTTCCTCCGCCAGGGCCAGCCGGACAAGTCCCTGGCGCTGGTCCGCGAGGCCGCCGCTGCCAATACCACCACGACAATCGGCAGTCTCGCAGCCGCAATGATCGCCGAGGAAGAGCGATTGTTCCGCCTCCGCTCGGCGAATGCCGACCGCAGCCAGACACTCGCTGCCTCGATGACCGGTATCGGCTCGGGTCTCGTCGTGCTGCTGGCCCTGATCTCGGTCTGGCTGGTGCGGCGCTCTGCCCGCGCCCGCGACGACGCCGAAACACGCCTGCGCGATGCCAATCTCAATCTGGAGAGCACTGTCGACGAGCGCACGGCAGACCTGCGCGAAGCCAACGACGAGATCCAGCGCTTTGCCTATATCGTCAGCCATGACCTGCGCTCGCCACTGGTCAACATCATGGGCTTCACCAGCGAGCTCGAAGAATTGGGCAAGGACATCTTTCGACGGATCGGAGGGCTCACGGGTGTGCCGGCAGGCGGCCCACCCGTCGACATCGCGGACATTCCGCTCGACGGCCCCGACAAGCAGATGTCGGCGGACTTTTCCGAAGCGCTCGGCTTCATCAAATCCTCGATCGCCCGGATGGACCGTCTGATCTCGGCGATCCTCAACCTCACCCGCGAGGGCCGGCGCGAGTTCCAGCCAGAGAAGATCGACGCCCGCGACTTCATCGAGGCCATCGTCTCGTCGCTCGCGCATCAGGCCGCCGAGGCCCAGGCCGAGATTCATATCGAGCCGCTGCCAAATATCGTCAGCGACCGCCTTGCGCTGGAGCAGATCTTCTCCAATTTGATCGATAACGCGATTAAGTATCTGAAGAACGGGGTCCCCGGCGAGATCAGAATTCGCGGGCGCACCAAGCTCGGCTACGCTATCTTCGAAATCAACGATAACGGCCGCGGTATCGATCCGAAGGATCATCAGCGGATTTTCGACCTGTTCCGCCGGGCGGGAACCCAGGACAAGCCCGGCCAGGGCATCGGTCTTGCCCATGTGCGTGCACTTGTGCGCCGCCTCGGCGGTACGATGTCGGTATCGTCGGAATTGAACGCGGGCAGCACGTTTACGATCACGCTGCCCATCTCGTGGAACGCCAGCAACCGGAACGCCGACAAATGACACTGCCCGTCACCATCATCATGATCGAGGACGACGAGGGCCACGCCCGGCTGATCGAGCGCAATATCCGCCGCTCCGGGGTCAACAACGAAATCGTGTCGTTCACCAACGGCACCGATGCGATGATGCATTTGTTCGGCGCCGACGGCAGCGGACTTGTCCAGAAGGGCAACGCGCTCCTGATCCTGCTCGACCTCAACCTGCCTGATATGAGCGGGATCGATATCCTGAAGCAGATCAAGGAAAACAAATATCTCAAGGCTTCGCCCGTGGTGGTGCTGACCACGACAGACGACAGCCAGGAGATCAAGCGCTGCTACGAGCTTGGCTGCAACGTCTACATCACCAAGCCCGTCAACTACGAGAATTTCGCCAATGCCATCCGGCAGCTTGGTCTGTTCTTCTCGGTCATCCAGGTCCCGCCCGCCGCCTCATGACCCAACGCACACCAACCCTGCTTTACATCGATGACGACGGCGCGCTGGCGCGCCTGGTCGATCGCGGCCTGACGCGGCGCGGCTACAAGGTGATCCATGCCGCGAGCGGCGAGGAAGGCCTCGAGCGCATCCGCAATGCGAGCAGCCAAGGTGGTATCGATGGCTGCATCGATGTCGTAGCGCTCGATCAGTACATGCCGGGTCTCGACGGGCTGGAGACGCTCGAACAAATCATGGCGATCCCGGGCGCGCCGCCGGTGGTGTTCGTCACGGCCTCGCAGGATTCCAACATCGCCGTCACCGCGCTGAAAGCGGGTGCGGCGGACTATCTGGTCAAGGACGTCAGAGGCGACTTCATCCCGCTGCTGCATGTCGCAGCCGAAGGCGCACTGCGCCAGGCCGAATTGCAGCGCGCGCGCGAGGAAGCCGAGGCCGAGATCCATGCCTCGCGCGACCGCTACGCAGCACTTGCCGCCGAGCGCGAGCTGTTGCTGCGGGAGGTCAATCACCGCGTCGGCAATTCCCTCCAGATCATCGCCTCGCTGTTGCATCTGCAGGCGAGCTCCGCCGCGCAGGACGAGGTCAAGGCCGCGCTGACCAACGCTATGGGCCGCGTCGCCGCCGTCGCCCAGGTGCACCGCCGCCTCTACACCTCGCAGGATCTGAAGAGCGTGATGCTCAACCAGTATCTGGACTCCCTGCTCGAGGATCTCCGCCGCTCTGCCGAGGGTAACCGGATGTCGCGCCTGACCGTGAAGGCCGAAGCGGTCGAGATCGACCCGGACCGCGCGGTCGCCGTCGGTATCATCGTCAACGAGCTGGTGATGAACGCGGTGAAATACGCCTATCCCGATGGCCCTGGTCCTATTCACGTCGACCTGACGTCGCAGGGCGATGATCTGATGCTGTCGATCACCGACGACGGCGTCGGCGACGCCGTCAAGGCCGATCCGCGCTCCACCGGCATGGGCCAGCGCATCGTCGCAGCGATGGCCACCAAGCTCGACGCCACCGTCGAGCGCGATCCCGCACATTCCGGAACCCGCATCATCCTGCGGTTCCAGCGCACGCCTGCGACACCCGGCAAGGCGAGCAGCGCCGCGGCGGGTTGATCCTGCATCCGGAATTGCCCCCATCGCACGGGCAGCGCGATCCTGCTATGATCGGGCGTTATGACTTCGCGCGACTCCGCTTCGTCTGAAATCACGCCAGCCGTGCTGCTGCGCGCCTATGCCTGCGGCATCTTTCCGATGGCCGAGAGCGCCGACGATCCGACCCTGTTCTGGGTCGAGCCGGAAATGCGCGGCGTGATCCCGCTCGAGGGTTTTCGCGTCGCTTCGCGACTGGCGCGCACCGTGCGCTCGGATGTGTTTCGCGTCACCGTCAACACTGCGTTCAAGGCGACGATCGCCGGCTGCGCCGCGCCGCAGGTCGGACGCGAGGACACCTGGATCAACAAGCGCATCCGCGACCTCTATGGCGGCCTCCACGAACTCGGCCATTGCCACAGCGTCGAGGCCTGGCAGGGCGACGACCTCGTCGGCGGTCTCTATGGCGTGAGCCTGGGGCGCGCCTTCTTCGGCGAGAGCATGTTTCACACCGCGCGCGACGCCTCGAAGGTCGCACTGGTGCATCTGGTCGCGCGACTGATCCATGGCGGCTTCGAGCTGCTCGACACCCAATATGTCACCGAGCATCTCAAGAGCTTTGGCGCGGCCGAGATCTCGCGGCGGCGCTACACCGCGCTGCTCGACAAGGCGCTCGCGGGTGAGCCCGGCGATTTCCTGAGACTGTCTTCGGGAGATGCGATCCCGGGCACACGGGCGCTCGAGATCATCGCCTCACGGCAGTAGATCAGGTTTACCGGCTGCCGAACCCTCGGGATTTGGCCTAGCGGCCAAACCCGGGAATACCGAACAGACCCGGTCGCTGCTCCGGCGGCGGAGGTGGCGGCGCCGGCTGTTGTTGCTGGATCGGCGGCAGAGGCTGCGGCGGGCGCTGTTGCACGGCCTGCTTGGGGGCGGCCTTCTTCTGCGCCGGAGGCGGCGGCGGTGCAGGCTTGGTCGCAGGATCAGGCGCTGCGGTCGCAATGGTCTGCTGCGGCTCTTTGCAGTCGGTGAGCCAGATGTCGTAGATCGGGTGCTCGACGCCGTGCAGGCCGGGGCTTGCGGCATACATCCAGCCGGAGAAAATCCGCTTCACCTCGCCCTGCAAGGTGATCTCGTCGACCTCGACGAAGGCGTCGGTGTTGGTGGCTTCCGTCGCGGGCCGCGTATAGCAGGCGTCGGTCTTCACCCGCAGCGCGCCGAACTGCACGGTCTCGCCGATCTCCTCGTCGAAATTGATGATGCGGCCGGTGATCTTGTCGAGGCCGGAGAAGGTCGCCTTCTTGTTCACGATCTTCTGGGCCGGCGGCTCGGTCACGACCTCGTCGCCCGGCTGGAGGCTCGCAGGCGCCTGCGGCACGGCGCCCTGCTGGGTTCCACCCTTCTGCTGCGGCTGGCGCTGACCGGGAGCGGCGCCCGGCGGTGCGACCGCGACGGCGGGGGGCTGGTTCTGCGGCGCGACGGTTGAGCCCGGCGGCGGCGCCAGCGGCTGGCTCTCGACCGGCCCGGGCATGACATTACCCTGGCGGCTCGGCGGCGGCAGCGGGCGAGACGGCAGCACGCGGCCCTGCGGCGGCAGCTCGGGCACCTCCTCGTCGTCGTCAGGGGTCGGCTGCGGTTGCGGCTGCCCGCCACGGGGGATGCTTCCCGGCGGCCGCAGCGGCGGCGGATCGGAGAAGATCGTGCCGATCTGCGCCTGCGCAGGCGTCGCCACCGTCAAAGCGGTAGCGGCCAAAAGCGTCGCAAGACCTGTCAGGGTAATGGTTCGAAACATAATCTCGCGCGGCTTCAACAGCGAATCGGGCTTGTTGGACATTCTACAGGGGATACCGCCGCTCGCAGCCAACCGGTTAACACGGCGAATACGGCGGGGAAAGGGCGGCATCCCTGCCCTGCCCGCCGCCGGCTGGCCAGACCGCCGGCCGGATGGGATAGTCCGGAGGCTCCTCCCCGGGGCCGAGGCGGGCTTTGCCCCCGAGAACGACGTCTAACCATAACCCAAAACCCCGGAGGTCGCTCCCCAATGCCCGTCGTGCTCGATCCCGATGCCGCCGCCGTCTACAAGGCCTTCCAGGAGGCTGGCCGCCCCGCCTATGAGACGCTGACCGCCCTCGAAGCTCGCGCCTATTATCTCCAGGGCCGTGTCGCCACCAACCCCGAGCCGCCGGAGCTCGCGCGCGTCGCACCGCTGTCGATCCCCGCGCCGCACGGGACGATCCCCGCGCGCATCTACGTGCCGAAGCAGCCACGCCTCCAGAATGGCCTGGCGCCTGCGCTGGTGTTCTTCCATGGCGGCGGCTGGGTGATCGGCGATCTCGACAGCCATGACGTGGTCTGCCGGCAACTGGCCGATGCCGGTGCCCTGATCGTGATCGCGGTCGATTACCGCCTCGCGCCCGAGCACAAATTTCCTGCCGCCGTCGACGATGCGATCGCCGCGACCGAATGGATCGCCGCGCATGCGGGCGATCTCGGCATCGACGCCGCGCGCATCTCGATCGGTGGCGACAGCGCCGGCGGCAATCTCACAGCCGTCGTTGCGCTTGCCGCGCGCGACGGCAACGGCCCGAAGCTCGCCGGCCAGGTGCTGATCTATCCCGCCGTCGATTTCGCCATGACGCACGGCTCGCACAGCGAGCCCGAGACCAGCGTGCTGTTGACGCATTCCGTGATCCGCTGGTTCCGCGACCATTATCTCAACGGCGCGGCCGACGTTCACGACTGGCGCGCCTCGCCCGCGCGCGCCCAGAACTTGGCCGGACTGCCGCCGGCCTATGTGCTCACCGCCGGCGCCGATCCCCTGCGTGACGAGGGCGACGAATACGCCGCGCGCCTGAAGCAGGCCGGCGTGAGCGTGACCTACAAGCACTTCCCCGGCCAGTTCCACGGTTTCCTCACCATGGGCAAATTGCTGCGAGAGGCCAATGTCGCGGTGGGCGAGATCGGCACGTGGCTGAAGACACTGGGCTAACGCCGCTCTCCCTTGACGAGGCCACCGACGGTCGCATATTCTAGCTAGAAATTCTAGCTAGAAAGCCCAAGCATGTCCAAGCGAGTCTGGTCGGTGCAGGACGCAAAAAACCGCTTTAGCGAGGTGGTCAATGCGGCGCAGCGCGCGCCGCAGACGGTGACGCGGCATGGCAAACCCGCTGTGGTCATCCTGGATGCCGCAGAGTTCGAACGCTTGCAGGAGCTGCAACGCGCTCGGGCGCCCTCTCTTACCGATCTGCTTCTCGAAATGCCGCAAGACGACGAGGAATTTCCGCGCGCGCGCGTCGCGGACCGTGACGTCGGCCTCTGATGTTTCTACTCGACACCGTCACGCTGTCCGAACTGCGTCGGACCAGACGCAACCCGTCCGTGGTAGCCTGGATGGAGCGGCAGCGAACGACCGACCTTTTCCTCAGCGTCGTCAGCATCGGCGAAATCGAACGCGGAATCGCACGTCAACGCGCTGCGGATCCGAGCTTTGCAGATGCGCTCGCCGCCTGGCTGGATCGCGTTCTCGCTCTCTACGGCGCACAGGTCTTGCCGTTTGACCTCCAGACCGCGCGTCGCTGGGGAACTCTCAGTGCGGCGCACGGCAATGACAGCGCCGACCTCATGATTGCCGCCACGGCCCTCGAGCACGGGCTGACCGTCGTGACGCGCAATGTGTCGGACTTTGAGCCCGCGGGAGTCCGCGTCGTCAATCCATTTGAAGGCAAGTAACCAGCCTCGCCCCCGCGTCGCCATCCCGGACACTCCAAAATGCATCCTGCCCTTCTACGCGCCCTCCCGCTGCGCGCGCTGACCTGGCTTGGCGGCCAGGGCACCCGCGCGGTGGCCGCCGTCGTGTTCATCGCGGCCGCCGTGCCACCGCTCGGCGCGCTGCTGCGTCCCTACGTCACCGAGGCGATCCTCGTCCTGCTCTGCATCTCCTTCATGCGGGTGGATCTCGCGGCGCTGTACGGCCATCTGCGCCGGCCGGCGCTGGTGGCGACCGCCACGGCCTGGACCACGATCGGCGTGCCGCTGATCGTCGGACTGATCGCGCATGCGACCGGGCTCACCGACCGCGCGCCCGGCCTGGCTCTCGCGCTGATGCTCCAGAGCATGGCCTCGCCGATGATGGCCTCGCCTGCACTCGCGGCCCTGATGGGCCTCGATGCGACGCTGGTGCTGGTCACGCTGGTAACCGCAACCGCGATCGTGCCCTTCACCGCGTCGCTGTTCGCGAGCCTCTTCCTCGGCAGCATGCTGAGCATCTCGCCGCTCACGCTCGGACTAAAGCTGCTCGGCATCCTGGCAGCGTCGCTGCTGGCCGCGAGCGCCATTCGTTGGCTGTTCGGCGCCGAGGCTATCCAGCGCCACAAGCAGCCGATCGACGGCTTCAACATCATCATCCTCCTGATCTTCGCGGCTGCGATCATGGGCGATGTCGTGAGCGATCTGGTGGCGCAGCCGGTCTTCACCATCAGCCTCGCAGCTCTGTCCTTCGCGATCTATTTCACCCTGCTCGGCGTCACGACCCTGCTGTTCCGCCGCATCGGCTATGAGCGCGCGCTGGCGCTCGGGCTGATGGTGTCACAACGCAATCTCGGCCTGATGCTGGCCGCAACCGCCGGCGCGCTGCCGGCCACGACCTGGCTCTATTTCGCGATGACGCAGTTTCCGATCCATCTTTCGCCGTACATGCTGACGCCGATCGCGCGGCGGCTGACGGCGCGTCCGCAACGTTCCGACGCCACGACGATCGGCAGCACAGACCATCGTGCTTAAAAAGGGGTGGCCGATGAACGTTCGTGGTTCTTTGGCTGTTTACTACTTCAGACGTCTTGCTCTACACCACGCCTAGTTCGGACATGCGCTTAAGGGCCCGTGTGCCGGAGTTCCATGATTTTCTATGACCGCCAACGGCGATCATGTCCATCAGGAAAAACGCCGACTCAAGCCATCCTAGTTTTGCTCGTCCTCTCCGAAATCGGCGGGTCATTTGACGGCCAGACAATAGAACGTAAGCTCGGTTTCGCCGTGCTACTGTTGCACAACGGAGCACGGTCCGCATTTTTCAGCTGATCTTGAGGAAGGAAGGAAACGGTGGCCAAAACGTTGAACGAGAACTTGCTAGATGAACGTCTTGCCCAGCTGGAAAACGCTCGTTCATGGAGTCCACGGCTCATCTCAAAACTCGAAAGCCATATTCGGGCTGGCGACGACGACGCGCTGTTTCGGATCAATCCGTTCACCTTCGCTGCCAGCAGGAATGCATCCGAGAAGGAGGTCATCGACCTCTTCCTTCATGCCACAGCGCTCGGCCTTTTCAGGATGGATTGGGCGCTGTTTTGCCCGCAATGTTGCTGTGTCGTGGAGAGCTTCCGCAGCTTGAGGGGCCTGCACAATCACTACCGCTGCAGTTTCTGTCAGGTAGGGTATGAGACGGCGCTCGACGACTATGTAGCGGTGTCCTTCACAATCAGCCCTGATGTCCGCAGTATTTCGTACCATCATCCTGAGCGGCTTTCCGCCTGGGACAATTTCATCAAGGTCGGCAATACACGCGATGGCGTGCTGCCCGACGGGACGGCGTTCATCGACGCCAAGGAAAAGCTCGGGAGAATAATCAGCTATATCCCTGCGGGCGAGACCACGCGACTGGAGCTCGACGTCACCGAAGGGACCATCCTAGGTGCGAGCCCTGAAGGCAAGGCCGCTTTGCTGTTCTCGGTGGCGGGCCCACCCGCTCCCGCTCAACTCAGGCGCATCCGGTATGACCAGGATGTCGAGGCCTTCACGACCGGCGACGTCGCGCCCGGCAAGATCATCTTCGAGGTCGAGAACCTAACATCGGAACGGGGCACGCTCGTGATTGCCGTCGTGCCTCCCGGCGTGGACGTCGCCGGCGCGCCGATCACGTTCGTGCCTTTTCTCAACGGCAACCGGCTGCTCACCACCCAGACCTTCCGCGACCTTTTTCGCTCCGAGGTGATAAGGGCCAGCGAGGGCATCGCGGTGAAGGACGTTACTCTCCTGTTCACCGACCTCAAGGAATCGACAGCGCTCTACGACCGCATCGGCGATCTCAATGCTTTTTCGCTGGTCCAGCAGCATTTCGATCGTTTGCAGGAGGTCACGGTCCGTCACAACGGCGCCATCATCAAGACGATTGGTGATGCCATCATGGCGGCCTTCCTCGCTCCCGCCGATGCGGTCGCGGCGGCGCTTGCGATGCGGACGGACATTGCCGCATTCAACCGGGGCAAGCCCGATCGCGAGCTGATCCTGAAAATTGGGCTGCATCAGGGCACCGCGATCGCTGTAACACTCAACGAGCGGCTCGACTATTTCGGTCAAACCGTAAATATCGCTGCTCGGGTTCAGGCGGTTGCTGAAGCGGACGAAATCTATCTCTCGGAGCAGGTCTTCCAAGCTGACGGCGTCCGCACCCTGCTTGAGACGCTTCAAATCAATTCGCGGATCTCGAGGCTTAGGGGCGTACAGCAGGATCTGCGGCTGTACTGCGTCTCGGCTCAGGTAGATCGCGACCATACATAGTCGACATACCGTGCTAACATGGTCGGCGGTCAAGATTATGCAACTGGTCAGGCCCCCGACGAAACGATCGAGGAAAGCTGACTTTCGCCAAAGCCCGCTTTGGGCCAAAAGGCGAAATATCGGGCTTCCGTGCGAACGTCTGCTTGACCCGCTAAAGCAGACTTCCTCACGTCAACACCACCTACCCCGCCCGCGCCGCACGCCGCAGCGCCTGCGGGGGCTGGCCGAAGGCGCGGATGAAGGCGCGGCGCATGCGCTCGGGGTCGCCGAAGCCGGTGGCCTCCGCGACGAGCTCGATCGCCTCGCGCGAGGACTGCACGCGCTCGCGGGCGACCTCGATCCGCAACCGCTCGATCGCCTTGGACGGCGTCGTGCCGGTCTCGGCGGCAAAGGCGCGGGCGAAATGCCGCGCGCTCATGCCGGCGCGATCGGCGAGGTTTTCCACTGTCAGCGGCGCGTCGAGATTTTCGCGCGCCCAGGACAGCAGCGCGCCGAAGCGGCCGTTCGGCGTCTTCAATTCCAGCAGCGAGGAGAACTGCGACTGGCCGCCGCTGCGGCGATGATAGAGCACGAGCTGGCGCGCGGTCGCCTGCGCGATCTCCTCGCCATGGTCCTCGGTAACCATCGCGAGCGCGAGATCGATACCGGCGGTGATGCCCGCCGACGTCCACACATTGCCGTCGCGGGTAAAAATCTGGTCGGGCTCGAACTTTACCTGCGGATAACGCGCGACGAAATCGCGCGTGCGGCCCCAATGCGTGGTGGCGCGGCGGCCGTCGAGCAGGCCAGCCTCCGCCAGCACATAGGCGCCAGAGCAGACGCTGGCGACCCGCACGCCGCGCTTGGCGAGCCGCTGCACGAAAGCGAGCATGGCCGGACAGCGCGCCGCCGCCGACACGCCTGCGCCGCCCGCCACGACCAGCGTCGTGATCGCGTTCGCCGATTTGAAATCGCGCGCCATCATCTCGACGCCGGAGGACGAACGCACGGCGCCTGCGTTCACCGCCAGCACCCGCAGCGCAAGCGGCTTGTCGCTGGCGCGCGCCGCAATCTCGAACACCGAGATCGGGCCCGCCGCATCGAGCAACTGAAAATCCGGGAAGATCAGGACGCCGATCATGCTCATGTCCGAAAGTGAGGGAATTACGCCATTTTGGACAGGATGGCATCATGCCATTTTGCTCCCGTCAAGCGCTTCATTGGAGGTTTTCATGTCGGCCCCACTCCAGATCGGTCTCCTGGTGTTCCCGCGCGTCACCCAGCTCGACTTCACCGGTCCGCTGCAGGTATTTGCCAACGTCCCCGGCGCGAAGCTGCACCTGATCTGGAAGCGCATCGAGCCGGTGCCGAGCGATTCCGTGCTGACGCTGACGCCGACCACGACGTTCGCCGATTGTCCGCAGCTCGACGTGATCTGCGTTCCCGGAGGTGGCGGCACCGACGACCTGCTCAATGACGAGGAGGTGCTCGATTTCCTGCGCCGGCAGGCCGCGGGCGCCAAATACGTGACATCGGTTTGCACGGGATCGCTGGCGCTCGGCGCCGCCGGCCTGTTGAAGGGCTATCGGGCCGCGACCCATTGGAGCGCGATGGAGATGCTCAGCCAATTCGGCGCGACGCCGACCAGGACGCGCGTCTGCGTCGACCGCAACCGCATCACCGGCGGCGGCGTCACCGCAGGGATCGATTTCGCGCTGACGCTGGTGTCGATCCTGGTCGACCGCACGACGGCGGAAGCGATCCAGCTTCAGCTCGAATACAATCCGGCGCCGCCGTTCAATTCAGGCTCGCCCGACACCGCATCTTCGGAGGTTCTCGCCTTGCTCCGGGAGCGCGGCGCGCCAAGGCAGGCCCGCCGCCTGGAAGCCGTCAAGCGCGCGGCCGAACGGATGATGTGATCTCCGCTCGCGTGTCAAAGAAAAAGGCCACCCGGTTTCCCGAGCGGCCTTTCCTGTCTTACGGCGGCTACACATTTCATCGGGCGATTTTGGAGCTTCCAGACCGGGGGCCTATCTCCCGATCGAGTCCTGGTCGGCGGCCGCTGCATTTCGGGACAGTCGCGAGCTGTTGCCCGAACCGAACGCGATGGTCTCCCATCTCCGTAAGATGGGTCTATTGAGCCGCATCGCTTGCGCAGGCGCAACGGCCACGCAGCCGGCATCCCCGCTGTTCCCGTTGTCCACAGCGGGTTGATGCGGATGCGGATGCATCCAAACCAATGATGGAAGAGCGCAAGTCCTAGCCGGGCGTCCAGGGCTGGTAGTCGCCGGTCGCCTTCGGGCGCTTGCCGCTGGCGAGCGTCGAACCGGGCGGACGGTAGGCCTTGGCCGTACCCGTCGGATTCGGCTGGTGCGGCTTCTGCCATTCGCGCGGCTGGTAGTTCTCCTCGGTCGGCGGCACGTCGACGACGTGATGCATCCAGCCATGCCAGCCCGCCGGGATACGACTGGCTTCCGCATAGCCGTTATAAATCACCCAGCGCCGCTCGAAGCCGAGCGTCGGGTCGATCTTGCCACCAGCCATCCGATAGTAGCGGTTGCCCTGTTCGTCCTCACCGACCAGCTCCCCGAACCGGCGGGTCCAGAGTTGGGTGCCAAAGGTCTGGCCGTTCCACCAGGTGAAGAGCTTCAGGAAGAATTGTTTCATGCGGCAAGGGCCCTGCTTCGTAGGGTCCTGATGCCATCCGGGCGCTCAAATGTCCAGTTCGCCCGGTGCGGCCGTGCCTCACGCCAAGCGCGGTGCATAGGCTTGGTCGTCGCCGCAAAGCGAGCACGGTCCGTTCATGCCCGGTACAGCGGCCGCGTGGAAATCTGCCCCTTCACGCGCACACCGTTGTGAACCCAGGAACAACGGCCCTTTCGGTGGGTTTGCTCTCTGGAAAAGGAGTTTGATCATGAGAAGTCTGAAAATTTTGAGCGCGGCCGCAGCGCTGGCACTGGTGCTGCCGATGGCAACCCCGAGCTTCGCCCAGGGCCATGGCGGCCACGGCGGTGGTGGCGGCGGCCATATCGGCGGCGGTGGCGGTGCTCATTTCGGCGGTGGCGGCGGTGCCCATTTTGGTGGTGGTGGCGGCGCCCGTATGGGCGGCGGCTTTAGCGGCGGCCCCCGGATCGGCGGTGGCGGTGGCAATTTCGCGGCAGCGCGCCCGAGCGCAGGGCCCGCCTTTAACGGCGGTGGCCGCAACTTCGCAGCGGCCGGAAACCATTGGAATGGCGGCGGCGGGAACTGGCACGGCGGCGGCTGGCGCCATCGCGGCGGCGGCTTCTGGCCCGGCCTCGCAGCCGGTGCGGCGATCGGCGCGATTGGCTCGTCCTACGCCTATTACGGCGACGGCCCGTATTACGGCGATGGATATTACGACAACAGCTACTATGACGATGGCGCGACCGTCGCCGTGGTGCCTGACACTGGCGGCGATTCGTCGGCCTATTGTGCCCAGCGCTACCGATCCTACGACCCGGCGTCCGGCACCTATCTCGGCTATGATGGCCTGCGCCATCCCTGTCCGTAAGACGGCCTGAAGAGCATCATCTGTGAGCGGCGCCGATCAATGGCGCCGCTCATTTGTTCTGGCCGCCGCGGGGCGAGTTCCCGGTTTCGATACTGATTGAGCGACCATCACGGTGCGGTCGTGAATCCAGAAACCGGCGAACAAAACGGCAATAACGATCGCATAGACCGCGAATGAGTGGCGCGCCCATCGTCGATAGGTCGTGCGATCTTCCGCGCTCAGATCTTGCACGTCTTGTCGCGAACGCAGTCCATGAAGGGCTAGGCGGGTCATCGCAGAACCTCCGCAGATCACCGTTCTGCAGTAGTTCGACCTGCGCGCACGCGTCATCATCCCGTCGGGTGACGTGCGCGCCCTGCCCCAGAACACTTCAACCAAGCAGCAGCTTTCGTGGATCGCGCGGATTTGCCTCAACCTGTCATTGAAATCCGACGAAATTCACCTGCCACTCGGAACTCGCAGGGGCGCTATGCATTGCGGCGTGCATACCCATACTGGTCCAATCCAAAATTGACCCGGCGCACGATTCGCCTATATCACCGGTCGCTGTGGGGACTTCGATCTACTAGGGAAGGTCATGCCGCGTATTCTCGTGGTCGATGACGATCCGATGGTCGGCGCGACCATCGAAGTCCTCCTCCTGCGCCAGGGCTTCGACGTCACGCTCACCGACGGCGGCGAAACTGGACTCGCTGCGCTGGAAGCGCAGACGTTTGACGTTATGCTGGTCGATATCTTCATGCCGCATATGCGCGGCTTCGAATCCATCCGCATCTTTCACGAGCGCGCGCCGGCGATCCCGTTGATCGCCATGTCGGGCTATGCCTTCGCCTCGTCCGCCTCGCCCTCCCCGGACTTCCTCCGCATGGCGCTGGAGCTCGGCGCATCGCGCTGCCTGCGCAAGCCGTTCACGCCCGAGACGCTGTTGACGACAATCCGGGAATGCCTCGGCGAGAGCGCGCCGCCGAAGGACCAGAAAGAGGCCCCTTGATCCCCTCGCAGCGCGTCATGCTCGGTGCTGGACTAGCCATCCTCCTGCTCATCACCGCCGCCTCGATCGGCCTCGACGTCAAGTCGCGGTCGGACGCCACCTGGGTCAACCACACCGTCGAGGCGCTGAAGAAGATCTCGGACGTGCGTCTCTGGGTCCGCAGCGCCGAGAGCGCCGCGCGCGGTTACGAGATCTTCCACAGCGACGGCTTCGTCGAGGAATTCCAGGCATCGCGCGGCCGGATCGCGCCGGCATTGGCCGACCTCAAGCTCTCCATGCGCGACAATCCCGACCAGGCGACGCTGCTGGATGCCACGGAGTCTCTCGTCCTCCGCCGGCTCGCGGTCGCGGCCGAGGCGATCAGGCTGCGCGCAAACGGCGATCATGACGGCACCAACGCGTTGCGCGACCGCGCCGAAGGGCGCGGCCTGATGGAGACGATCACGGCAAATCTCGACCGGCTGGCCGCTGGCGAAGAGAAGCTGCTGGCCAGCCGCGAAGCCGACTCCCGCCGGACCGGGATCGTGCTGCTTGGCATCGACGTGATCGGCGCGCTGGTGATCCTGCTGCTGGTGCTGATGCTGATGCGCGCGAGCCAGCGCACCACGGTCGCGCTCAAGAGCACGCTGCTGGAGGCTACGGCGGAGAAGCAACAGCTCGAGTCGGCGGTTGCCGAGCGCACCGTGCATCTCGTCAACGCCCATGACGAGCTGCGCCTGTCGGTCAACGTGCTCCAGAGCACGTTCCACAGCATGGCGGAGGCGGTACTGGTGATCGACGCCGACGGCACCGTACTGCTGTCCAATCCGGCGGCCGAGCGGATGCTGCTGCATCGAACCGGCATGAGCCTGCGCAATCTGCGGGCGCTGTCCGACGTATTCCGCGGCGACGGCGTCACGCCGCTCGAGGCAGACGAACTGCCGTCGTTGCGCGTGCTGCGCGGCGACGCGTTCGAAGATATGGAGATGATCGTCCGCCCGCACACCGGCAACAACGCGCGCCACCTGATGGTCAGCGGCCGGCCGATGCGGGACGGGCAAGGCAACATCTCCGGCGGCGTACTGGTCTATCACGATGCCACCTCCTCGCGCGAAACCGAGCGGCAGCTGCATCAGTCGCAGAAGCTCGATGCGATCGGCAAGCTGACCGGCGGCGTCGCGCACGACTTCAACAACATGCTGACCGTGATCTCGGGCAACACCGAGACGCTGGTGGCGAGCCTGAAGGATCAGCCGGAGCTGCAGCGCACCGCGCGCCTGATCGACGATGCCGCCGAACGCTGCGCCGAGCTGATCCAGCATCTGCTGTCGTTTGCGCGCAGGCAGCCGCTGCAGCCGCGCGACGTCGAGATCAACGCCGCCATCACCGATATCGCAAAGCTCTTGCGTCCCACTCTCGGCGAGCAGATCCAGATCGAGACCGTGCTCGAGCAGGGACCGATGACCTCACACATCGATCCGTCCCGCCTCACCAATGCCGTGCTCAACATGGCGATCAATGCCCGTGACGCCATGCCGAACGGCGGCAAGCTGCTGCTCGAGACCCACCGTGTCGTGCTGGACGAGCCTTACGCCCAGGCCAATGCCGACGTCAGGCCCGGTCCCTACGTCATGCTCGCCGTCAGCGACACCGGCACCGGCATGCCGCAGAGCGTCCAGGACAAGGCGTTCGAGCCGTTCTTCACCACCAAGGAGGTCGGTAAAGGCTCAGGTCTCGGCCTCTCCATGGTCTACGGCTTCGTCAAGCAATCCGGCGGCCACATCAAGATCTACAGCGAGCAAGGCCACGGCACCACGATCAAGCTCTATCTGCCGCCGGGCGAAGGCACGGCGGAATCGACGGTCGCGGTCGCGCAGCAGGCCGAAGGCGGCGCCGAGACCATCTTCGTCGTCGAGGACGACACGCTGGTGCGCAATTTCGTCACCGCGCAGCTGCAGAGCCTCGGTTACAAGACGGTGGCCGCCGCGGACAGCAAGGCTGCGCTGCAATTGATCGAGGCCGGCCAGGCCTTCGACCTGCTTTTCACCGACGTCGTCATCCCCGGCGGCATGAGCGGCCGCGAGCTCGCCGACGAGATCGCCAGGCGCCGGCCTGGCGTAAAAGTGCTCTACACCTCCGGCTACACCGACAACGCCATCGTCCATCACGGCAAGCTCGACGACGGCGTGATGCTGCTGACGAAGCCGTATCGGAGAAACCAGCTCGCGGAGATGATCCGGAAGGCGTTGAACGGCGGGGGGATGGCTCTATAGAGCTGTCAGGTGATCGGGGGCGCCTCCTCACCTCGGACAGTGAAACTGTTCTCCGACGGTATCGAGGGAGCCGGTATTCCGTTATTCAGTACTTCGAGCGACCCCATCTTTTTCTATAGACTTTTGCTTGCGGAACCATCGTCTTGCTACCAATATCCGTTCGGATTGGGGGTAGCTAATGGGTTTTCGCTTCCGCCGTTCGTTTAAGGTATTGCCGGGCGTCAGATTAAACGTAAGCAGCCGCGGCACTTCGGTGTCGTTGGGCGGGCGAGGCTTTCACTACAATATCGGGCCGAAGGGGACGCGCATCACGGCCGGAATTCCCGGAACAGGCTTGTCCTGGACCGACTATCGACCGTATGCGCACAGCGCGCCCGATAGAGATCCAGCTCCGCTGTCAGCGCCAGTCGAATATCTCGACCGACCCCACCAACATGACCAACTGACGGTAATCCAAAACGCCACAGCAGCACAAATCAGCGCGCTATCAACCAGTCAGCTCGCGCCTATTCTGAACGCGGCCAGCCGACGCATCCAACTAGCTCCACTAATCTTGGCGATTTGTCTCACGCTGTTTGTTGCGGCTCTGATGCAGACGGAGCAACAAAGATGGATGGGGCTGACAGCACTATTTGCAACCACTTTCATTCCAGCAACAATTTTCTTGGATCGATACCGCCGTTCGGTGAGTGTTAAATTCGATCCCGAAGGTCTAACGGGAAGAATCACCGAAGCGTTCGCGGTTGCCTTCACCGAGCTCACCAAGTGCGCGGCGGCCTGGGCCGTTGAGGCGGAAGCGTGGACGGCTGATTGGAAGCGCAATGCAGGCGCAACAAGCTTGAACAAGCGCAAATCCACATCTCTCCGTTTTGGTAAGCCCGACTGCATTCGGGGAAAGGTTGTCTTTCCGACTTTTCGGGTCGGATCGGACCAACTTTATCTGCTGCCGGACGCAGCACTAGTGGTAGTGAGGGGCGAGGTAGCGTCCGTTAGCTACAGAGAATTGGAATTCTCGACCAACGTTGTGCGATTTATCGAGGAGGGACGTCCACCCTCTGACGCCACGGTCGTTGCTCATACTTGGCGCTATGTAAATAAATCCGGCGGCCCCGACCGTCGTTTCATCAACAATGCGCAACTTCCCGTTTGCCAATACGGAGAGCTGACGTTTCGTTCGGCGGGAGGTCTGAACTGCAAACTACATATATCAGTTTCTCAAGCGGCCGATCCGCTCTGCCGAGTGATCGACGCGCTCAAACGCACGTTGGTTGAAGTACCAACACCTATTACCTACGTTAGCACTGCGCGTCGCTGGCCAACTGTTGCGCTTCTTTCATCTTTCGCGTGCCTGACATTGCTTCAGGCTGGCTTCCTTCAGAGAGATGTCCGTATCAAATTCGCCAACAACAGTCTGAATTCGGTAGCAAATGACAGGCAACCTTTGCCGGCTCCGCCAATAACCCGGGATTCGGACGCGCCTCCAAAGACCATTGCAAGAATTGCTCCTCCACAAAAGCCAAGTCTACCTGCTGATCTGGCCCTACCGCCTACACAGATGGATCCACCCACAAACAACAGCGCGGTGGTCACCTCCGTGCAAGCATTCGATCTGAGCGATCCGCAGAACGTAATCTTGGTTCAATCGCGACTGAGAGAGCTTGGATTCTTGCAAGGACCAACAAAGGGTTGGGATTCATTTTCTCGATCAGCCCTTCGAGACTTCAAAGCGACTAACAATCTCGCCTTGGATGAAAAATGGGATTCAAAGACGCAAGAACTGCTCACCTCAGGACTAACCTTGCGGGTCGAACAAACATTCGTCGGCTCCTGGTCTGAATCAGCATGCGACGACAGTTCCAGGCCGGACCTGTCCATCAATTCGCGCCGCGCAGTCTCATCGGCTGGTGGCATTTGCGAGTTCTTAAATATCAAACGCGCAGGATCGATCTGGAACGTTGCAACCGCCTGCTCCAATGCCGGCGAAAAATGGAAGGCTTCTGTTCAGCTGACCGTGACGGGAGACAAGCTTGTTTGGACTGGCCGCGATGGCAGCCGCACTCAATATCAGCGATGCAAGTAAGCGACTTAGCGCGTCGCCAGCAGCACCGCGGCAAGCGTGAAGATCAGCCCGGCGATCTGCCCTGCCCCGAGCGGCTCGTGCAGCGCGAGCGCCGACGCGACCACGCCGATCACCGGCACGGCCATGGTCCCGATCGCGGCGACCGAGGCCGGCAGGCGCGACAACGCTGCGAACCAGCTGACATAGGCGATGCAGAACTGCACCACGGTCGAATAGACCAGCAGCCACCAGCCGATTGGCGTCACCTTGTCCAGATGCGAGGTCTCGATCAGTAGGCCTATGATCGAGATCGGCAGGCAGCCGATGCCGATCTGCCAGGCGGCGGCGGTGACCGGCGGCAGGTGGATCGGGTACTTCTTGGAGAAGACCGTGCCGACGGCAAAGCCGATCGCGCCGCACAGCGCCATGATGATGCCCGGCAGCTTCTCGGCGCTGGCGGCAATGCCGTTGCCGCCCATGATCGAGGCGAGGCCGGCAAAGGCCATCACCAGCCCGAGCGTGCGCAGCAGCGTTGGCCGCTCCCCTAACACGGGCCAGGCGATCAGCGAGGCCCAGACCGGCATGGTGTAGGCGATCAGCGCCGCCTCGCTCGCCGGCAGCCACAGCAGCGCCAGCCCCATCAGCACCATCCAGCCGGTGACGTTGAGCATTGCGGCAGTCGCCAGCCGCGGCCAGATCGCGCGCGGGACTTTCAGGCTGTCGCGGCGGACCAGCGCGAGCGCGGCCAGCAGCACGGCGCCGAGCACGCCGGTGACCCCGCGAAGCGTCAGCGGCGGCAGCTCGCCGAGCAGGAACTTTGTCACCGGCCAGTTGAAGCCCCAGCCGATCGAGGTGATCGCAAGGAACATCAGGCCGGCCGGGGCGATGCGCGGTCGCAGCACCGGTCGGGTCGAATCAAGCATGTGGGCAGTCCGGCAAAATCGAGCCTCAGCTTGGCGCGGATTCGCGCAGGCCGCCACCACCCCGGCGGGCATGCCTGCCCTCAGCTTCCGTACCGCTACGTGAGTCCCGTTGGCGCAACCCCGGACCTCAAAAATATACCTGCCCTGTGAACAGCGGGATGAAGCGTCCGTATGGTCACGGGATGCAAATTTTTTCGGTTGGGAATCCCTGAGGACTCACCGATACTTGCTCCCACAACAGGCGCGGGCTTGCCCCCTGTTATCCCCCGCAATCCACCATATTTAGTATTTGATTCAGGAACTCGCACTAGTTCTTGACGGGCGCAACGGAGAGTCCTAGTTTTCGGTCCGTTCGGCGCGAGTGTGTTTGCGTCCCGCCGGCACTCCCCCAAAGGGTTCGCAAAACGGCACTCCGCCAGGCCAGACGAAGGCAGCGGTATGAGGGCTTGTCTGCCCGCTGAAAGCGGATTTTTCGGGCGCCAGAACGGGCCGGAAACAGGCTCGGATGGCATTGGTTGAAGTGGCGTGTGGGGCGTTGAACGCATGTCGGGCTCATCCCCTTGGGGGCGGATGGGTGTGGACATGCCGGCGGATGTGAACCGCCGGGAGAAACTGGGCCGGATTCCACCGGCTTGAACTGCGAAAGCCTTGAGGCCGAAAAGCCGGGAGGACTCGCGAACGAAATAGCGACCCGGGCGCCTTGCGGAGGCGGTTCGGCGAAAATAGGACGGGGCAAGACCATGCGGATTGAGCGGCGCCACACCACTTCGGGACAGTCACCTTACGCCGGGATCGATTTCCGGCTGACCACGTCGGAGATCAGGAATCCCGACGGCTCGGTCGTATTCAAAATGGACAACGTCGAGGTCCCGACCGAATGGTCGCAGGTCGCCTCCGACGTGCTCGCCCAGAAGTATTTCCGCAAAGCTGGCGTCGCCGCGCGCCTGAAGAAGGTCGAGGAAGAATCCGTCCCCTCGTTCCTGTGGCGCTCCGTGCCCGACACCGAGGCCCTCGCCGCTCTCCCTGAGAAAGAGCGCTATGTCAGCGAGCTCTCGGCCAAACAGGTGTTCGATCGCCTCGCCGGCTGCTGGACCTATTGGGGCTGGAAGGGCAACTATTTCTCGTCCGACGAGGACGCCCAGACCTTCTACGACGAGCTCCGCTACATGCTGACCAAGCAGATGGTCGCGCCGAACTCGCCGCAATGGTTCAATACCGGCCTGCATTGGGCCTATGGCATCGACGGCCCCGGCCAGGGCCATTATTACGTCGACCCCTTCACCGGCAAGCTGACCAAGTCCAAGTCGGCCTACGAGCATCCGCAGCCGCATGCCTGCTTCATCCAGGGCGTCGGTGACGACCTCGTCAACGAGGGCGGCATCATGGACCTCTGGGTCCGCGAAGCCCGCTTGTTCAAGTACGGCTCCGGCACCGGCTCCAACTTCTCGCGCCTGCGCGGCGAAGGCGAAAAGCTCTCCGGCGGCGGCCGTTCGTCCGGCCTGATGAGCTTCCTCAAGATCGGCGACCGCGCCGCCGGTGCGATCAAGTCGGGCGGCACCACGCGCCGCGCCGCCAAGATGGTCGTCGTCGACGTCGATCACCCCGATATCGAGACCTATATCGACTGGAAGGTGAAGGAGGAGCAGAAGGTTGCTGCGCTCGTCACCGGATCCAAGATCAACCAGAAGCACCTCAAGCTGGTGCTGAAGGCCTGCGTGAACTGCGAAGGCTCGGGCGACGATTGTTTCGATCCCGAGAAGAACCCTGCGCTCCGCCGGGAAATCAAGCTGGCTCGTCGCTCGCTGGTGCCCGATAACTACATCAAGCGCGTCATCCAATTCGCCAAGCAAGGCTACAAGGACATCCAGTTCGACGTCTATGACACCGACTGGGATTCGGAGGCCTACCTCACGGTGTCCGGCCAGAACTCCAACAACTCGGTCTCGCTGCGGGACGATTTCCTCCGCGCCGTCGAAACCGACGGCGACTGGAATCTCGTCGGGCGCACGACGAAGAAGATCACCAAGACGCTGAAGGCCCGCGACCTCTGGGAAAAAATCGGTTACGCCGCCTGGGCGTCGGCCGACCCCGGCCTGCACTTCAACACCACCATGAACGACTGGCACACCTGCAAGGCGTCCGGCGACATCCGCGCCTCCAATCCGTGTTCGGAATACATGTTCCTGGACGACACGGCGTGCAACCTCGCCTCCGCCAATCTGCTGACCTTCTACGACACCACGTCCAAGCACTTTGACGTCGAGGGTTACGAGCATCTCTGCCGGCTCTGGACCATCGTGCTCGAAATCTCCGTCATGATGGCGCAGTTCCCGTCGAAGGCGATCGCCGAGCTCTCCTACGAGTTCCGCACGCTCGGCCTCGGCTACGCCAATATCGGCGGCCTGCTGATGACCATGGGTCTGTCCTACGACTCCAAGGAAGGCCGTGCGATCGCCGGCGCGCTGACCGCGATCATGACCGGCATCACCTACAAGACCTCTGCGGAAATGGCTGCTGAACTGGGCACCTTCCCGGGCTACAAGAAGAACGCCCAGCACATGCTGCGCGTCATCCGCAACCACCGCCGCGCCGCCCACGGCCAGTCCAACGGCTATGAGGCGCTCAGCGTGAATCCAGTGCCGATGGACCTGGTCTCCTGCCCGCAGGCAGACCTCGTTACTCACGCGCAGGCGGCCTGGGATGCGGCGCTCGAGCTTGGCGAGAAGCACGGCTATCGCAACGCCCAGACCACGGTGATCGCGCCGACCGGCACGATCGGCCTGGTGATGGATTGCGACACCACCGGCATCGAGCCCGACTTCGCGCTGGTGAAGTTCAAGAAGCTCGCCGGCGGCGGCTACTTCAAGATCATCAACCGCGCGGTCCCCGCAGCGCTGCGCGCGCTCGGCTATCGCGAAGCTGATATCGCGGAGATCGAGGCCTACGCCGTCGGCCACGGCTCGCTCTCCAACGCGCCGGGTATCAACGCCTCGACGCTGAAGGCCAAGGGCTTTACGGACGACGCCATCGCCAAGGTCGAAAAGGCCCTGCCGACCGCCTTCGACATCAAGTTCGCCTTCAACAAGTGGACCTTTGGCGAAGATTTCATCCGCGACCAGCTCGGCATCGGTGCGGAAGCCATTGCGGCTCCCGGCTTCGACCTGCTCCAGGCCGTCGGCTTCACCAAGCGCGAGATCGAGGCGGCCAACATCCACATCTGCGGCGCGATGACGGTGGAAGGTGCTCCGCATCTGAAGGCGGAACATTACTCCGTATTCGATTGCGCCAATCCCTGCGGCAAAATCGGCAAGCGCTATCTGTCGGTCCAGAGCCACATCCACATGATGGCGGCGGCCCAGCCCTTCATCTCGGGTGCGATCTCCAAGACCATCAACATGCCGAACGACGCAACTGTAGAGGACTGCAAGTCCGCCTACATGCTGTCGTGGAAGCTCGCGCTGAAGGCCAACGCGCTCTATCGCGACGGCTCCAAGCTCAGCCAGCCGCTCAACTCGCAACTCATCAGCGATGACGAGGATGAGGACGATGCGGTCGAGAGCCTCTACGACAAGCCGATGGCGGCACGCACCGCCCAGGTTTCGGAAAAGATCGTCGAGAAGCTGGTCGAGCGCATCATCGTGATGCGCGAGCGCGAGAAGATGCCGGATCGCCGCAAGGGCTACACCCAGAAGGCGGTCGTCGGCGGCCACAAGGTCTATCTCCGTACCGGCGAGTATGACGACGGCCGCATCGGCGAGATCTTCATCGACATGCACAAGGAAGGCGCGGCGCTGCGCTCCTTCATCAACAATTTTGCGATCGCGGTGTCCCTCGGTCTGCAATACGGCGTGCCGCTGGACGAATATGTCGACGCCTTCACCTTCACCCGCTTCGAGCCGGCGGGCCCCGTGCAGGGCAACGACAGCATCAAGTACGCGACCTCGATCCTCGACTACGTCTTCCGCGAGCTCGCGGTGAGCTACATGTCGCGCTTCGATCTCGCCCATGTCGATCCGACCGAGTCGAATTTCGACGCGCTCGGCAAGGGCGTCGAGGAAGGCAAGGAGCCGGACGCGGGCCACCACGCCTCCAAGCTGGTCTCGCGCGGCCTCACCCGCTCCCGCACCGACAATCTGGTGGTGATGCGCGGCGGCTCGAGCATAACCGAACTCGCGAAGGCTTCGGATGGACCGCGCATGGCGTTCTCATCTCCCGAAGCAAGAGCTGAAGGAATCGTTGAAGGTGCCGTCGCGCTGAAGCAGGAAGCACAAACCGACCTGTCGCCGACCGAGAAGCTCGAGGCCCTCCAGTGGAGCAAAGCCGGCAGCGCCGCAACAGTAGCCACCCCCAGCAAGGCGGAGCGCCGCGCTGAAGCGAAAGCAAAGGGCTACGAGGGAGAGATGTGCTCGGAGTGTGGAAACTTTACCTTGGTCCGGAATGGAACCTGCATGAAGTGCGACACCTGCGGCTCCACCACCGGATGTTCTTAATGGAGGAATAAATGGCTCGGGACTACCGCGTCCGAATTCTGTCGCGAGAAGACATCGCGAAGATTGCGATGGCGTGGTGGTCCCTTGCCCGCTCGGGTCGACACTCATTCAACATTTGCAGATTCGTTCTCGACACACTGCCCAATCGCATCAAGGCTAAGGGCAAGCTAGTTGTTGACTTTTATGATCAGGCTCCTGGCGACAGCCCAGCCTACGTGACTTTCGGTCCGCTAACGCTCCACGTTGACCGCCGCATTTGGAATGCCGCCGATCGCGGCGAGCCATATGCTCGCTATATCATCGCTCACGAAATCGGCCATCTCGTCCTACACGATCAGCACGCCGTCGCATTCTCCGAGGAAGAGGCCGCTCTCCTAAACTACGTTCAAAACGAAGAATCGGCCGAATGGCAGGCGCACGTATTTGCTGCCTTATTCCTCGTACCTGATCACGTAGCGCTGAGACTGAATGATGCCGACTTGATCGCGGGTCTTTGCGTCGTATCCGACCGTTTGGCTGCTGATTGCCTTAGCGAGGCCAAAAACGCCAAATCTATCGTGCCCCCGCGTTACGAAGGCGAAATATGCTGGGCTTGCGGTAACCTTACGCTCATTCCAAGTGGCGCCGACCTTAAGTGCGACACATGCGGATCAACAACAGGATGTAGTTGATGAGCACCATTTGGGAATTAATTCTGTCTCAGTTCCCACGTCACCCCGCCGCAGGACCCATTGTCGCGGTGAGCCTGCTTCTTTTCGGCGGCCACCTCCTCTTGCGGGTGATAGCCCTATTTCTCGCATTCCGGCTCTCTCGCCGCGCGATTGAAGAAGGATATCCGGTCGAAGCATCTGCGGGGCGCGAGTTCTATTTTAAGATGCCCGCGCGGAGCAGCGCTTCCCGCACTAATATTGCAAGACCTAGTTCGACCCTATGTGGAGCACGAATCAAAGAGATCCGGGCAGAGCAGAATCGCACCCTTTCTTGGCTATCTCACGCTGCTCAAATATCGGCGTCACGCCTATCCGGATTTGAAACGGGAAGAGCGCGCCCACAAGAGCAAGACATCGATGCGATCGGTAAGGCCCTGCACCTCGGCAAAGGTGATATCGCGAACCTGAAGCGGCTGGCGAAGCGTGATACTGAGATGTCCAATGATTAGGCGATCAACACGAATGTGCGCCCGAACCACGGACGAAATCGGTAGCATCGCTCTCCGACTTCGGTGTCATCTCGGTTTTTCCAGTCAGCAACCGATCGACATTCTAAGTTTGGTAGAATTTGACCTCCCAAGATTGATCCCGAGCTTTACACTTAGCGTTGTGAGGGACGACGATCTGCCCCCCGGCGTCTTAGCTTTTACGCGGGAGTATCCTCCAGAAATTGTCGTGCAAGAATCAACCTACTTCGCGGCGGCCAAAAACGAACCCTCGGCCCGCTGGATATTAGCTCACGAAGTCGGGCATCTTGTCCTTCAGCACGGAAAATGCACGGCCGAGAACGACGCCGACTGGACTTGGAATGAGGTAGCCAGGGCGGAGCAGGAGGCGAATATGTTCGCAGCGTATTTTCTTGCGCCCTGCTCGCTGTCTACGATCCAATCGCACGACAACGATTGCAACAAAATCGACGACCGGCAAACGGCTACTGGAGCAAAGCGGGAGATCGGCGACGCAGAGCCAGCGCAGCGCTCAATTTGTGCCACACGAGAGTGCCCAACACGCAAAGGAAGGGAGAACCAAATGTCGAAACAGCGAGGCCTTGACGGTCGTCACCGCGACCAGAACGGCGAAATTCGTCACAAGAACGGCAACACACGTGTCGATACATTAAGAGAGACATATGGCGATAACTTCGCCAAAAGTTTTCGAGGTGACATGAAACTCGACACGCTTCTAGACAAAACCAATTCGACTTCACTGAGTGAGTATCTGAGAAAAGACTAGCGATGGCCCGTAGGATGGGTTGAGCAGTTGCGAAACCCATCTTTCCACCAAGACTGTTGATGGGTTTCGCAAGAGCTCAACCCATCCTACGAGCTCCGCCGCCGAAATTGCCTTTGCGGTCGAGCCCTTCCCCCCTAAACTCCGACCGCCACCGGCATGGGTTCCGACGGGCCCGGTAGAAGCGGAGTCACCTTATGCTCAAACCGGAAAGCTTCCCGATCGAGAAGATCTTCGTTCCCACGAAGCAGAAGAAAGCCATCAAGCCCGAGATCGTCGGGGAGATCGCGGAAAGCATGCTGGACATCGGACAACAGACCCCCATTTCCGTTCGGCTCGACGGAGACCGCCTGGTTCTGGTCGAGGGACTGCATCGGTTAGAGGCCTGCAAGGCGCTCGGCGAGACAACCATACTCGGTGTCGTGGTCCCGGCGGAGCTTGCTCAGCACAAGCCACTGCTGTCCGAAGGACCCGCAGTCGAGGCAGAACGCATCAAGATGGCGCGATTGAAACAGCTGCGCCTCGAGAAGGAAGCCGCAGAGGCATCGACTTCTGCCTTGAAGGGCGTCAACGCAACGGAAGCGCCGCGCACCCGTTCGACGAGAGACGCCCGCGACAATCCGAAGGCATCACCGGGCCGGACTGCGAAATCGACACCGAAAACATTGTCCGACTGGATCACGCAGCAAAAGGGCAGCGGCAGCCGCTATTGATGGCCGGCTCCAAATTACGGCGACAGAGCCGTAGGATGGGTAGAGCCCTTGCGAAACCCATCATTTCCACGACGGCACGTGATGGGTTTCGCTTCGCTCTATCCATCCTACGCGCTATCGAGTGCGATCAGCGCCTTCCGCAGGAGATCTTCCCACCGCGAAGGAGGCCATCTCCCTGACCCATCTTTCATTGTCGGACTCCGTGACCTGCCAGGCGTCGATTGCCTTTAGTAATTCGTCGAACGTGACGATGTGATCAACGACCAGATTATGGATGACGGAGACATCGACCTCGTCAAACAACGCTTGCACGTACACGCGCCATTTCCGCTCGGAAATCTCCCCCCTCAGACACGCCAGCAGCGTCCCTTCGTCGATGCCGGCAGGCATCGGCGTGTTGATCGTCGTCACGGCTGCAGTCAGGTTCTCGAATGCGCTTCTCGACATCCCCACAATATGGGGCCATTCGCAGAAAGCCTCAACCGGTCTTGGAGAGCGTAGATGGGGTGACGGTCACTACCTCGCCACCCCCACCACCGCCGCCGCCATCTTCCTGTTGCCCTCGACGCTCAAATGGCGCCCATCGGGACCGGCGCCGCCCGGCTGCCGCAACACCGACATGTAGGTCCCCCAGACGTCGACGACCCGGATGCCGCGCGCCTTCAACTGGCTCTTGATCGCCGCGATGTTCTCCATGGCCTTGACCGGAGACATATTGTGCCTGACGTCGTTGGCCGGATTGTCGCAGAGGATGACGAGCTTCGTCCCTGCCGGGACGGCGGTCGGCGTACGTGCGAGCGTCGCATCGGTGGTTTCGCCCCACACGCCGGCATTGGCGACGTGAACCTGAGACCCCTTGGCGCGCAGCAATCCCTCCAGCAAGGCCGGCCACATCTCGGATTCGGCGACGTTGCCGTGCACCGCGCTATGGCCGAGCGCCACGATCTGCGCGGACGCGGGATTGACCGCGGCGACAACGATCGCCGCAACAGCAAGGAAGAGAATTCGGAAATTCGAACAATTCACGGCGCCCTCCAAATATTTTCAAAATTGCTTACACGGGGCTGAATGAATGCCCCAACCCATGTTCGCTATTTCGTCTGCGTTTGGCAACCGTCCATCCGGCGCTCCGTAGGATGGGTAGAGCGCAGCGAAACCCATCGATAGCTGCCGTGGAATGATGGGTTTCGCTTGCGCTCTACCCATCCTACAAGCTTCAGACCGTCGCTTCGGTATCGGGCACTGAACTCTTTCCGCCATCCGCGCCTCGCTGCCGGCTGCCCGCCGCGAAGATGTCGTGCACGAGGCCGAGCTTGCCGAGCCCCAAAATAATCAGGCCGTTGATGTCGATCTCGTACCAGGCATGCGAGAGATAGGCGTCGCGTGGAAAGCGGTGATGGTTGTTGTGCAGCCCTTCGCCGAAGGTGAGAATCGTGGTCACCAGCTCGTTGGTGGTGCCGTCGTTGAGCTCATAGCGGCGGTAGCCCCAGCGGCCGTCGCTATGGCAGACCGAGTTGACCATCGAGGTGGCCATGGTCATGAGGTAGCTGCGGAACAGGCCTGAGAACAGCACGCAGCCGATCATACTGTGCACGCCGCCGAAGGCATAGCCGATGCCGCCCGGAATGATGATCGCCGACAGCGCGTACCAGTACCAGCGCGTCCTGGTGAAGAACATCGCGATCGGGTCGGCCAGAATATCCCTGGCGTAGTATTCGGAATCGGTGGTCGCCTGGTCCCACACCCAGCCGCCTTGCGCATGCCCCATCCCCTTGGCGAAGCCTTCGATGCGGTTGCCGAAGCCGTCATAATAAGGGCTGTGGACGTCGCCAGGCTTGTCGGAGTGAAGATGGTGCCGCCGGTGGTTGCTCACCCATTTCAGGATCGAGCCCTGCACCGCCATCGTGGCGATCGCAGCGAGGATCGTCCGCATCACCGGACCGCAGCGGTAGCTGCGGTGCACGAAGTAGCGATGCATGAAGCCGATCCCCATCGTGGTCAGCATGAACATGCCGGCGAAGACCGAAATCTCCACCCGGCCGATGCCTTGCCAGAAGGCCCAGACCAGCGCCCCGATCGACCCCAGGATCATCATGGCGAACGAGATGTAGGAATCGCGAAACTTTGCGTCGACCACCGGGCCGTCGATGAGCACGCCGGGCGGCATTTTCGGCGGCAGTTCCCGGTCGGCACCCTGCTCCGGAACCACGCCCTCGATTGTAGTCATTTCAGTCTGTCCGTTGATAGAAAACAAGCGCTTCTGCAACGCAAGGTACAGACGCCGGTTATTTTGAGCAAGCTGCGGACAGCGCGGGGGTTAACACGATCAAGGGGCGGGTTCAGTGCCAACCAAACGAAAAAACCGCCCGGGCATGACTCCGAGCGGCTCTTGTAGCGATTGCCGATTTCCCGGTTCCACCGCCTCATACTCAATCGATGAACCGCGCGAAGGTTGCGTCGCGAGAAAGAGAAATCGCGTCAAAGGAAAAAAGGCCCGGCGAAAGCCGGGCCTTTGGTCGTCAGCTACTTCTGCTGCTGGCTCTTGGCGTGAGCCTGGTCGGTCTGTTGATGAGCCGACTGAGAGTGCTGTTTTGCACTCTGGGCCTGCTCCTTGCCCTTGGCATGATCGCCCTTGCCGTGAAGCTCGGCTGCCGACCTGTGTGCCTTTGCGGCATTCTCGTGATGCTCAGCTGCCTTGTTATGCTCGTCGCGGGCCATTTGGGCCTCCATCATTCGCTCCCAGCGGCAACCAAGCCTGCCCTCGGCCGATCGTTCCTATCGCCATCGCGTGGACCGTAAAGTTAATCCGATCACCTCAGCGTGTGATCGTTCTTCACCACCAATACGGCCAGCGCCATCCCTCGTAACGAACATATGACGGCACAATCGGCGGACCGTAGGCAGCGACCCGGTCGTCTTCAGGGCGATAACGATAGCGTGGAACAACATTGTAATCCCACGGCGTCGGCCGGAGCACGGGCGCCGTGACGATGAGCCTCTCCTGCGGAACGACGACAGCCCTTCGCGCCCTCGCCTCGGCACCCGACATCCCGAGGCTGCACAGCACCACGGCCGCTCCGAGCGCAGACACAACAGTCCTGATCTTCATGCGTTGATCTCCTTGCCCGGGAAGAGTGCAAAAGGACGCAAAGCAAGGCAAGCCCATTTCGATCACGATTGGTATGAATGACCGACGGCGGTTTCGGCAACTTCGACCGCTCGCCCTGAACTTTCCCGGCAGTTAGCCGTTCTCTTACCAACAGAGGGACGGCGATATGGTGTTTGATTTACGGGCAGTGGTAATCGCGGCGAGTTTGATCCTGGCATCCATCGCGGTGGCGGCGGCCGAAGGCACACAGGGCCAGCCTGCAAGCGTTGCGGCGGGCACGACCGACCTTGTCGCCGCGGCACGTCCGATCCGCGTGATCCTCGCGGCGCCTTGGGAACCTGCCCCCGCTTCCTCCGGCACGCAGGCCATGGTGCAGAAATAGGTCCGGCAGAGTTTAATCGCCGCGTTCGTCGTTCAGCAGCGCGAGCGCGAGCGGCACCTGATCGCGGTCCGCGATTAGCAGATATTCCTGCCGTTTCAGGCTGGCCCCGCTCACAACCACGATCGATTTTTTCGGGCACAGGCCGAAGCATCCGGTCATCACCAGCTTGGCCGGCTTGGCGCCGTCGCGCTTGCTCGCCTTCAATTCGGACTTCAGCGCACGCCTGACATCACTGCCCTCGCCGCTCCGCTTGAGGCATTTTCGGCACACCAGGACCGGCGCCGCGCGACGCGGCCGCACGACCATGGGACCTGCGGATTTCGAAGGCTTCTGAGGCATTGCACACCTATATGGAGATTCCATATAGGTATGGAACTGCGATCCCGCCGCCCGGCGAGGTGCCGTAGGATGGGTAGAGCGCAAGCGAAACCCATCATTCCACGACGGCACTTGATGGGTTTCGCTGCGCTACGCAGCTACGCAGCCGTTCGGCCTACCCCGCCCTTTGCGGTGCGTTGATATCCTTCAGGCTCGCATCGCTTTCGTGGACGGCGAGAATGTTGATGCCGAGCCCGAACGGCTTGTAGCCGTTGTCCGCGAGCCACCGCTCGAGCTGCGGGACATCCGTCTTGATCTTTTCGATCAGCAGCACCGGATGATGCCTGTTGATGGTCTCCCGGGCGCCGCTAAGCGCCTCCATCTCCATGCCCTCGATATCGATCTTGATGAAATCCGTGCGCGGCAGATTGAGCTCGTCCAGCGTCATCTTCCGGACCAGAACGGTGTTGTCGGTATAGTTGATGGGCTGGCCGATGAATTCGTTGTTCGGGCGCTGCTGCAATTCCAGGCTGCCGAAGCTGGACGGCGTAAAATAGTCCGGATTTGGAATTTGCAGCGTGCCTGGCTCGGAGGACACCGCCGCGTGCACGGCGAGCGCATTGAAGCAATTGTTGATGGCGATATTGCCGGCCAGCGCATAATAGATCCGCTCCTGCGCCTCGATCGCGATCACCGAGCCCCAGCCGGTCATCGCCGAGGCCCATTCGATCGTGTGCACGCCGATATTGGCGCCGCAATCGATCGCGATGACGCCCTCGCCATGGTGCTTGCGCCGCAAGGCCAGCAGTTCGAGCGCGATCTTGACTTCGCCGGGATCGAAGGCGGCGGCTTCGAGGATCTGATACCCCACGCCGTAACCGCGGTCAGGCGCGACCATGCGATAATCGAAGCGATTGACGATCATCGTTCCATGGCTGGTCGAGGCCATGACGAAGGCCAGCTTTTGCCCCGCGATCGGCATTACCGAATCTCCTGCTGAGAGTAGACGCCTCTATCCCAACGCCAGCTTATGCGGAGCTTATCCTGATTCCGTAGGATCAGATACGTAGGATGGGTAGAGCCCTTGCGAAACCCATCATTCCACGACAGTTATTCGATGGGTTTCGCTTCGCTCTACCCATCCTACGCAGCTGATTTGCCCGAAGGGTCAAACCAACAGGATCACCTCATGACCACCCTGCTCCGTATCGCGGCCTTCTCGGACGGCAACACAGGCGGCAATCCCGCCGGCGTCTGGATCGGCAATGCCTTGCCGGATGCGGCGGCGATGCAGGAGATCGCAGCCGAGGTCGGCTTTTCGGAGACGGCCTTTGCCGCGCCCGACGGAAAGGCCTGGCGCGTGCGTTATTTTTCGCCGGCGATGGAGGTGCCGTTCTGCGGCCACGCCACCATCGCGCTCGGCGCAGCGCTCGCGCATCGCTTCGGCGACCGCAGCTTTGGGCTGCATCTGAACGATGCCGTCATTTCCGTGTCGGGACAGCGCGACGGCAGCACCATCGCAGCCGCGCTGCAATCGCCGCCGACACACAGCGCACCGCTCGATGCATCGCTGCGGGATGCGTTGCTGGATCTGTTCGGCTACGCCAGCGGCGATCTCGACCCAAAACTGAGGCCTGCGAAAATTCACGGCGGCGCCGATCATGCCCTCCTGCCGTTGCGATCGCGCGACGCGCTCGCGCGCATGACGTACGAGTTCGAACGCGGTCGCGCCCTGATGGAGCAAGCGGGCCTCGTCACCATCGCGCTGGTGAATGCGGAGACGCCGCGCCTGTTTCATGTGCGCAATGCCTTTGCCGCCGGCGGCGTCGTCGAGGATCCCGCAACGGGTGCTGCCGCCGCCGCGTTCGCAGGTTACTTACGCGACATCGGCTGGCCGCATGGCGGCGCCATCGACATCGTCCAGGGCGAAGACATGGGCGCAAGGTCGCTGATCCGCGCCGTGATCGGCGAGACCAAGGGAAGCTCGATCAAGGTCTCGGGGACGGCGCGGTTCATGGAGGGCTGACAGGTGCTCTGCCCCACACTCGACCCGCGCTGTACCCAAGTCAGAGCAGCTTATCGATCGCCATCAGCTTGAGATCGGCTTGACTTTCGCCTCCAGCGTGCAAATAATTCGATCTTTAATTCATTCCGATTTTTGAGGAGCCCACGCCATGCGCTCCATCGTCATTGCCGGATGTCTGCTCTCGATTTTCATTGCGGGCGCCGCGGCACAGCAAAGCCCCGCACCTTCGGGAGGCACGCCGCCAGATCACCCGATGGCGGGAAGCGTTGTTCCCAAGGCAAAATCGCCTGCAAAGAAGCTCTCGCGCCTGGACTGCGCGTCGATATGCAGCAAGGCCGTCAGCGAGACAATTCTGTCGGACGAGGAGCAGAAGCAGTTCGACCTGTGTGCCGCAGGGGCGCTCTGTTGGGGAAGGACGCCTCCGTTGGTCTATCAACCCTACCGCGACGAGGACAACGAGGACGGCGGTATCGGAAGTTTCTTCCTGAAGAAGTACCGCGACATCATGGGTTGAGGCATGGAAGACTTCAGCCCGACGTCCTTCACGATCACTGAGCTGTTTTACCCCGTTGTGCTGGCTTTCGCCGGCGCCGTTCTTATGGCGCTGCTCGGCAGCATCTTCTTCAGGGACGACAGGGGATTTGTCGCGGAGTTTGGCAAGGTCCTCGCCTATTACTTTCCAGCCGGCATTCCCATCGCGCTCGTCGGTTACTCCGTGGGATTCCTGACGGGCATCAGCCGAAGCCCTGCGATCGGCAATCTTCTTCCTGCCGTTCTGGCGCTGATCGGAGGATTGAGCGTCTACGTTTTTGGTACCACCACAACGTACAAGGCCCTGGTCGGATACTGCGTCAGCCTTCTCATCGTCAGTCTCTTTTACGGCACGCAGACAGGATCGTTCGAAAGAGAAGTTCACCGCGAAGGCCGGCTCATGGCCATGTTCGAACTCGAGCGGCGGCTGAAGCTCTACCGGCTGCATCGCGACTTGCCGGAGAAGGCCTCGGATTGGCTGTATCTGGGCGAGTCCGGAGCCAAGTAAGCGGGCTATCCGCTCTCGGCCATCGCACCTGCCGACCCTGCCATCATGCCCTTGTTTTGCCCGACGGGTCAAACATTATTCTGGTTAGCCGAAAAACGAAATTCAGTAAGGATTTCTACTGTGCATGGGGTTGTTTTCGCGATTTCGCTTATCAGAGCAACGCCGGCGGTAGGCTAACCCACCCGGCCCGGCTAGGATGTGGCACAAGGGCACGCAGCCCGGCTGGATCATGAGGGGGTTCCGTCCATGTCGAAGAAGCCGTCGCTCGACCACGACTATCATCCGAAAAAGGATCGCCTCGAGATCACGATCAAGCACTACGCCCTGGACAAGAAGTCCGATCGCGAGGGGCTGATCAAGCATATCCTGCGTCGGCTCGAGAAGTCACCGGCGCTGGCGAAGGCGACCGTCAAAAAAGCCAAGAAGAAACCCGGCAAGCTGCCGAAATCCTCGATGAGGGGATCGCGGCCGGACGAGGTCGGAGACTAGATCGACGTCGCGCGAGTGACCTTGTGAGCCGCTTCACAAGCGCCGCACCTCCCCTGTGGTAACTTGCCGCATACTTTACAATCATAGGGAGGTCGTCATGCATTTCCGTCAGCTCATCCTGGCCGCGTCGCTCATCGTGGCCCCCGCGTCCTTGGCGTTCATCGGCATCACGCCGGCCAACGCTTTCCAAAGCTGTCGGTGTACCGACATCGTGTTCCCGAGTGGGGTCTGCTCCAGATACGGCAACTGCACGACGCTTGAGATGGTCGCGCCCGGTGGTACGCCCAAGCCGATCCGCAGCCTGAAGGCATGCCCGGCGAAATCGCAGTTGCTGGTCTGCGATTTCAACAGCTGCACCGTCACCTGCAGCCCACCGGCGAAGAGCGGTTAGTCGCGGCGCCCTCTACCTCTGCCGCTGCGCCAGGTAGAATCCGCACAGCACCGTGACGAGGCCGGCGGTCTGCAGCGCCGTCGGCGGCTCGCCGAGCAGGAGCCATCCGGTGAGCAGCGTCAGCGCCGGCACGCAGGCCGGAAACACCGCCGCGCGGGCGACGCCGAGGCGCTGCACCGAGACGGCAAACAGATAGAGCGCGGCCGGGCCCGCAAGCACTCCCTGCGCCAGCGCCTGGATCGCGTTCTCGGTGATTCCGATCGCAGCGACATGTGCGAGGCCGACGGTCGCGAGGTAGATCGGCAGCAGCAGCAGCGACAGCACGTTGATGACGAGCGCAGCCGAAACCGCCGGGACGCGCCAGTGCCGCAGCAGCGCGCCAAAACCTGCGAACATCAAGCCGGTCAGCACGAAGATCAGATCGCCCTGCACGCCGTCGATGCCGATATGGCCGATCGATTCCGCGCCGATCACGCCGAGCCCGCCGACGATCACGATCGCACCGGCCAATCGCGAGGCGGAGATCTTCTCTTTCAGGAACAGCGCGGCAAGCAGCAGGCCGCCGAGCGTCGCGCAGGACGGCTGGATCACGCTGCCATGACCGAGCGGCACGAACAGGAACCCGGTGTAGGAGATCAGCGACATCACGGGCCCGCCGAGCACCATCAGCGCAAGGCCCCTCCCCCAGCCGATGCCGCAGAGATCGGAGACGCCTGCGCGCAGCACCAGCGGCAGGAAGGCGACGCCCGACCAGACGTAGCGATGCACCAGAAGATCGACCGGCGTGAAACCGACCTTCAGGCCGTGCCGCGTGCCGGCAAAGCCGAGCGCCCAGAACAGCGCAGCCGACAGCCCGCAGAGGACGCCGATAAGCGCCTGCCTCGCATCATTCGTTTGAGTGAGAGCGTCAGCGCCGCTCGTCCGCTGATCCATGGGCCAAGCAGTACGTCGGCGGACGTTGCGGCTCAACCCACGTCCCTGCAGGGCTGGCGCGCGGGAGAACGCGGATTGAAGTCCGCTCAGAAGAAGCCTGGGCTGAGATCGAGTCCATAAGTCAGGCTCAGCACGAACACGAACAGCGCGGCGGCTGCGAACATTGCGACATGCCGGACGATGAATTCGCGCGGCGAATTGGTGACAACAACGGCTTTCTGCGCAACAGGCATGACGGCCTCCATTATGAAAACGATTCTTGGCCGCCAATTTGCGGCGCCCGCATCAAGCGCCGCGATCTGCAAAACAAGTATTAAGGAGATCACACTCGTCTTGAACGCCGGTACACAAGCCGCGCATTGCGAGGAATTTTTCTACCGAAAGATTCTCAGGCAGCGCATCGACACGCGACATGAAAGAAATGGCCGGGACAAGCCCGGCCATGACGTCGCGAAGGTTTTGGCGTCAGGCTCCCGGCCCGGTGCAATGTCGGTCTTAGCGGGCGGAGCCCACGGTTGCAGTCTTCAGCTTGCGCGGCGTCAGCACGGCGGCCTGGAGCGCCGTCACGCTGGTGGCGGGCGCCGTCACCTGCTGCTCGACATGGGCGGCGCCGAGCACGCGAACCTGCACGGGCGAGGCCGGAATCCCGTTGGCCTCATAAGCCGGCAGCTCGGCGGCGAAGGTGGCAGTCGTGCCTGCAAGAGCGAGGACAGCGGCTGCGATCGACAAAGTCTTCTTGTTCATGGTGATGCTCCAAAGAGAAGTTCGGAGCACATGTAAGTCCGGCTTGCTGCATTGCGACATGCTTTGCTGCAACGCAACATCGCACGCCGTGCATAGCGATATGTTTAACGCGCCGGACGCTTTGGGCGACAACGCCCTATTTCAAAGCGGTCGCCAATGCTTGCAGCTTGGCGACGAGATTGGTGCCGAGCGCATAGATCACTTCGATAATCGCGAGGGCGATGCCCGCGGCGATCAAGCCGTATTCGATCGCTGTGGCACCGGATTCATCGGCCACGAACTCAACCAACAAGCATTTCAATTTCACAAGCATATCCTTCCCAGATCTGCGGACGTTGCCGATACGCGAGCAATGCATCACCACAATCCAAGATTGAGTAAACTCAGATAGCTCAATTTGATGAGGATCCAGGGCCGATTTTTACCTGTTTTTCCCGCCCCCACGCCGTGACGGTCGCTCGGGAACCAAAGTTGCATTCCGGCAACACCGGCCTGAAAAGCCCTTTTTAAGGCATTTGCGCCATTGCGCCGCCACATCGTCCTCCGAACAATTGACGCGCCGCGTGCTTGGCTGTGCAATCTGGTTCGCTGACGAACCTTGGAGGCAGGGATCATGAATGACCGGCGGTCTCTTCTTGTGGCGGTCTCGTGCCCCTCGGCCGTGATGGTCGGCTGGCTGGCGCTCTCCCTCTCTGCCTATGCCCCTGCTTTGCTCGAGAACAGCGGCGCCAATGCAGCCGCCGTCTCCCGCGCCAAAGATCTTACCCGCCTTGAGCTCGCCGACATCCCGCGCGCGGCGACGATCGATGATGGCATCGCCCTGACCGCCGACATCGCCGCCGCCGCGGCTGCGATACCGAGCGTGGCGCTGGTCGAAACACCGCCGCCCGAGACTCACGCCCCCGCTATCCAGCTCGCCTCGGCCGATCCGACTGACATGGTTGCGGCCCCCTCACCCGCGCCTCAGATCGCACCTGAACCGGCTCCGGTCGCAAGCGAGGCTGCCGCCGTCATCAACGAAACTGCTCCCGTCGCAAGCGAAGCCGCGCCCGAGCCCACCATCAAACTCGCGTCCGCCGATCCCGGCGACGTTGTGCCGTCGGACGCGTTGTCACCCGCAGCGATCGCGAGCGGGCCCGTGTCTGAGAGCAAGGCATCACCATCCGCCGATACCGTGGCCGTGCTCGATGAATGCTTCGCCATGGATGCCTGCATCGACCGCTATCTTTGGGCACTCTATCAGCGAACGCCGAAGGAAGATTCGATCAAGGTCGAGGACCGCCGCGCCGTCACCATCAAACGCAAGGGCAAGATGGTCACCGTGATGCGCAGCTTCACGAAACTCGTCGACGAGGATTTTGCCTGGAAGGATCCGAAGGCGGCCGACCACGTCCACATGGCGTTGATGGATTACGTCATCGGCGGCATGGACAAGAGCTTCAAGCAAAAGCTGTTTCGCATGCTGCTCGCGGCGGAGGCTGCGGGTCTCTCGCCGGGAATCACCAGCGCGTTCCGCGACGACTATCGCCAGGAGATTGCGAGCGGCCTGAAGGCAGCCTCCAACCGCTCCTATCACGGCGGCAGCCTTCGCGGCGGTTATGGTCATGGCATGGCGGCCGACATCGTCAGCACCAAGGGCGACAACCGCGCGCAGCGCTGGGTCTCGACCGAGGTGTTGTGGAAGTGGGTGGACGCCAATGGCAAGGGGCTGGGCATCGGCCGGCCCTATCTCGGCCGCGATCCGCCGCATGTCGGCCCGATCGACGGTCAGGAATATATCTCCAAGCGTGGTGCTGCGACCGACAGCAAGCAAGCCGCGAACGTCAAGCCGAAGAAGGCCCGCACCGTAGCCAGCGCAAGGCCGCCGAAGGCGCAGGCCGCGCGCGACCAGAGGAGCCAGGCAAAACCGCTGAAATCAGCGCAATCTGTAGCGAAGCGCGCGACCTGATCCTGGTTTTACGTGCCTGATGCCGGCAACGGCACGAGACGCATCTCAGACGATCCTGCGGCTTGCGTGCGAACGAGCACGGCAAAGACGGTCTCGACCGCAAGCCGCACCGCGGCCTCGATTGCCGTGCCCTTGGCGAGGTGCGCCGCGATCAGGCCGGTGAGGAGATCGCCGGTGCCATAGGGGCGGATCGGCAGCCGCGGCGTCGCAAAGCGCGACAATTGCCCGTCAGCACATAGGATCGTCTCCACCTGTCCCACCGGCGTGTCGGCGAGCGTGCAGCCGGTGGCAACGACGTCGATCCGGCGTTGCCCCGTAAGTGCAGCCGCTGCAGCCCGCAGGCCATCCGTGTCTGCGATCTTGACGCCGGAGAGCAGCTCGAGCTCGAACTGGTTCGGCGTGATCAGATGTGCGGCCGGCAACAGGCGGTGCCGCACCACATCCAAAATGCCGTCGGCGACATAGACGCGGCCGTCGTCGCCGATGACGGGATCGCAGAGATAGACGAGCTTCGAATTGCGCGACAGCGCTCGCTCGACAAAATCGGCGATGACGACGGCGTTGTCCGGCGAACCGAGATAGCCGGTGACGAGCACGGCTGCCTCATCGACAAGGTCTCGCTCCTCGACACCTCGCAGCAGATCGGCGACCAGCTCGGCGTCGAGGACCCGTCCACGCAAGGTCGGATAGCGCGGATGGTTCGACAGCAGCGTCGTCGGCACCGCTGCGACGTTGACGCCCTCCGCCTGCATCGCGTGGACCGCCGCGCTGTTGCCGACATGGCCGTGGACCACCTGGCTTTGAATCGAGATGACAAGCATGCAGAGGTCCGTAGGGTCAATCGTTAGATGAAGCAAGGGTAGCCCGGATCACGAAAAATCGTACCGGAGCCCCGGCCGCAGCGCCTGCATCTTCCGCGCCAGCCTCCGGTGCCCGGTCTCCTCCGACCGCCCCAATTGATCGGCGACCGCGACATAGTCCGCGTCGCTCTTGTGCTGGTTGAGCTTGGCCTGGCCTTCGATTTGATCGACCACGAGATCGACGACGCGGATCGCAGCCAGCATGCTCTCGCGCTTGCCCGGCTCCATCTGCTGGAGGTCCCGGGGCTGTTTTGGTAGCCGCGCTTCCGAGACCGCGAGCAGCGCGTCACCATGACCGCGGTTCTCGTCCAGTCCACGCAGATGCGCCACACCCGACAGGTGCACGGCCTCGTACAGCCAGGTCGAGACATTGTCGGGCGAGGCGTACCAGTCATTGGAGATATAGGCATCGTCGCCGGCAACGATCAGCAGGAAGCGCCTGACGCCGTCGGCAAGCTCGACCAGCGGGTTCTTTGCCGTGAAATGGATCTGCACGATCGTTCGTCCATCGCACTGATCCAGCACGAACGGCACATGCGAGGCTCGCGGGCCCTTCGCATCCGCCGCTACAATCACGCCGAAGCCGCGCCGGCCCGCAAATTCCAGCGCGCGCTGCTCCTCGATGTGGAACTGGGGCCGAAGGACATGCATGGCGCGGCACTCGAGCTTGGATCAGGGACGATGCAAGGCTAACCCATGATCCCACGGAATCCGAAACGATATTGGGCCGCAAACGCAGATGTCAGGAATGACTTCCGCGGCGTGCAAGCTCGTCGAGATAGGCGCAGAACATATCGGCCAGCCCGTCGGCACGACGTGCGATCTCTGCCTCGCTGCGCGGCGTTTCCGAGAACCGCTTGCCGACCTCCGCCAGCGTCGTCTTGATCAGCTCTCCCGCGAGTTCGCGCGTCGCCTCCGAGGCGTTTGGCAGCGTTTCGCGCATGAAGGCTGCGACGATGCCCTCGCCGGCCGCGCGTGCTTCCTCCGCCTCGGGCGCATCGCGATAGAGCGGCGCGGCATCGCTGAGCGCGCCACGGATCGCAGCCTCTTCGCATTCGGAGCGTATGAAGGCGTGGACCAGCGCGCGCAGGCGCACCAAGGGCGGCTTGGTCTGCTCCGCCAAAATGCCGCGCAGGAGTTCGCTCGTGCTTCGCCACTCGTCGCTTTGCAGGCGGAAAAGGATTGCCGCCTTGTTCGGAAAATATTGGTAGAGCGATCCGACGCTCACCCCGGCCCGCTCCGCCACCCGCGCAGTGGTGAAACGCTGCGCCCCTTGCTTCGCCAGGACCTGAACAGCGGCATCCAGAATGGCCACCACCAGCTCGTTGGAGCGGGCCTGTTGCGGCTGTTTTCGTGAGGAAACTGAACGACTTCGACGACCAGCCATGGTCCTCCCTGGGGAATGCGAATAGGAAATGCGACGAATTAGTCGTATTTCAATCCGCACGCAAGCCCACGCTTTGCCGCGAACTCTGGAGACACCAAATGACCACCACGACCATCACTTCGCTTGCGCCGCTGCTGGACTGCCTGTTCGACCAAGACGAAGCCGCACGCGGCGTAACGCGAGCCGCCTTCGCCGATGTGACCGACGCCGACCGCACCAGGATGATGCAGAGCAAGACCGAGTACCGCGATCTCTATGCACGTCTCAAGGACGCTCCGCTCGCGGTCTCACGCAAGACCGGTCACCTGCTCTATATGCTGGCGCGCAGCTCGCGCGCGAAGGTGATCGTCGAGTTCGGCACCTCGTTCGGCATCTCAACACTTCATCTGGCCGCAGGCTTGCGCGACAATGGCGGTGGCCGCCTCATCACCAGCGAGTTCGAGCCATCCAAGGCGGCACGGGCGCGCGAAAACCTCAGGGACGGCGGGCTGATCGATCTCGTCGAAATCCGCCAAGGCGATGCGCTGAAGACGCTGAGCACCGATCTGCCCGATACGATCGATCTCGTGCTGCTCGACGGCGCCAAGGCGCTCTACCCGGAGATCCTCGATCTGGTCGAAGACCGTCTGAAACCGGGCGCGATCATTGTCGCCGACAACACCGACTTCAGCCCCGACTATCTCGCGCGCGTCCGCAAGCCCGGCAACGGCTACATGTCCACGCCCCTTGCCGAGGACGTCGAACTCACTGTGCGGATCAACTAGGGCCGCATCGAACGGTTCACGTCAGATCGGAGCTGCCGCGCGATCCCTCGCGCGGCAGCTTTGTGTTATCGGCCCCTGACGACGTCAGGCCCCTGTCGCAGGCTCGTCACTCACACGTGATATCTGCTCCCGACAAAAGCCATGTTGCGCGTGCTAAACATACCTACCGCGCGGTATCTTTAGCGCACCCTATTCGAGATCGCCATGACGTCCGCTTTCATCTCCTATGCCGCACTTGCCCTCGCCATCGTTCTCGAGGTGACGGCGTCCGCCTTCCTGCAGCAGTCCGCGCAATTCACCCGGCCGTGGCCGACGCTGGCCATGGTGCTGTTCTACGTCGCCTCGTTCTATGCGTTGTCGGTCGCGATCCGGGTCATCCCCCTGAGCATCGCCTATGCGATCTGGGGCGGGGTCGGCATCATTCTGACTGCCACCGTGTCCTTCGTGCTGTTCCGCCAGATGCTGGATGCCGCGGCCTTCGTCGGCATCGGGCTGATCGTCTCCGGCGTCGTGGTCATCAACCTGTTCTCGCAGACGACGGCGCATTGATGCCGGCGAGCGCCTATACCCGCGCCAAGCAGCCCGAGCAGGTACGGCGCGCCCTGCTCGACCATGCCGCAGCGATCGCCATGGACCACGGCGTCTCCGGCGTCACGGTGCAGGCCGTGGCAGTGGCGGCCGGCGTCACCAAGGGCGGCCTGTTTCATCATTTCAGGAGCAAGCAGGCGCTGATCGAGGGCCTGTTCGCCGATCTGCTGGGCCGGGTCGATGCCGAGATAGACGCGGCCATCGAGGCGGATATCAAACCGCGGGGCGGTTTTACGCGCGCCTATGTCAATGCTGTCTTCACCGGCAAGGCGTTCGGCTTCGCCACGCCCTGGGCAGCGCTGAGCATGGTGGTCGTCACCGATCCGTCACTGCGCAAGCTCTGGAACGACTGGATGAAGGCGCGCCTGAAACGCCACCGCGCCACCGATGCGGCACCAGAGCTTCAGATCGTGCGTCTGGCCGCCGACGGTGCGTGGCTGTCCTTCGTCACGACGGGACAGACCCGCATGAATGCCGATTTGCGCGCCGTGCACGACCGGCTGATCGCGCAAACCTATCGGCGCGGGTAGCCGGGCGACTACTGGCTCTGCGCCGGCCTCGACGGACGCGGCTTGGATTTCGCGGACTTGGGGCCAGGCTTCGCCGCAGCGCCCGGCGGCGGCGTATCGACCGACACCAGATAGGCCGCGAGCGCCTTGGCGGTATCGGGGCCGGCCGAATAATGGTCCTGGAGGAACCAGGACAGCGTGAGGGTGTAGCGGCCCTTCGCAAGTCCCCGCGGGCTGCGATGGCAGGCCGTGCAACCGTCGGCGAACAGCTTTTCGGCCGATTTACCGGCATCGAGATTTTGCGCGAAGGCAAACGGCACCGCGGCAGCCGCGGCAATGATCCCAAAAATCACCAGAGGCGCGACGCGTTCGCGCCCCGGTCGAATGAGCGATCTCAATGTCGTCCCCTAGCTAGCCCGCGCCTCGCGATCACGCCGCCAGCAACTGATCGAACTCCGGCGGCGCGTAGGCCTTGCCGTCCTGATCGGTGATGACGACCCGCCATCCTTCGCTCGCCCAAACCTTCGCCTTCGCCACGATGAGCAACCGGCTCTCGCGGGCAAAACTGTACTTCTCATTGTCGCGTTCTGCGACCATTTTATAGGCCAATGCTTGTCCCCTTGCGTTGCCTTGCACCCGTTCTCCTCGTGGCAGCGGGCTTTGGCGGCAATTCGCCGGGAGCGTGGCAATTTGGTGCCGTCCGCGGCAGCATTGTGCGCCGGCACCGGTTCCAGCCGAGCGACGGAGGTAAAACGTTCGCCGCATCATCAATGAGATTCTGCTTGCGGGGAGCTTGTTCGCAGCCGTGCCATGCGGTGCGGAGCCGCCAGTCGGGCGCCGGCCCATCGCCGCCGCGACGGAACCGATCATGCCGAGCCGATCCGCTCAGTGAACGCGGATGACGTGTGGACGGCCGAGATCGATCAGACCCTGCACAGCCGACAGACGGTCGTCCAGGGCAGCAATGGTGAGCAACAGATTGTTGCGGCGCTCGTCGAGCAGACCCATCTCGGCGCCTGAGAGCTTTGGGCTCGTCCGCTCCTGGTGGATCCCGTCAAGGGATTTGCGCAAGCTGGCAATCAGGCCGCTCAATTGCCTGACCTCTTTCGTCATCGACTTCCTCGCGACATTTTGGCGGCGCGACTCCGCCTGACTCTGTCTCATTTCATCCTCCCGTTGCCCCGCTGCCCCGAGTGGATGCTTACAGCTTTGGGTACACATGTTACGATCGATGAAATCTGCCGGCGAAGAACTTTCTTAAATTGTACGCGCACGGAACCGGGGCAACCCAAGCAAAAGCCCGGCGCGAAGGCCGGGCTTTCGTTGATCGATGCTAGTGCTTCTGCGGGCCGCCGCCGTGCGGGGCCGCATTGATGTGCGGAGCGCCACCGCCACCCGGATGGGGCATCGCAGGCGCAGCCGCACGTGGCGCCGGCATCTGCGCATGCGCATTCATCGGCGCACCATGGCTGACATTCGGCTGAGCCAGATGCGGCATAGCGGGTCGGGCCGCAGGCGCGGCTGACACGCGCGGTGCTTCATGTGCACGCGCCATCGGCTGCGCGTGGACCGCGGCGCGGCTTGCCGCCTGCTCGTGCATCATGCGTGCCCGCGCATCGCGGGGATTGCGACCCTGCACTGCGGTCCGCTCGTTGACGAAATGCTGGCTCCGTTCGGCACGATTCCGATCGACGCTAACCGCAGTGTCGCGCTTTGCGATGGCCGCATCATGCCGCGCCGTCGCGGCATCACGGCCGGAGACCGCGACATTGCCCTTGATGTTGTCTTTGGCGTGCACGTCACGGCCCGGCGCGACCGTCGCGTCACGCGTTGCGGCACGTCCGATGCGTGCGGCGTGCGGATCGATCGTCATCCGCGTCGCGAGACGTTCATGCGACGTCCAGTAGCTATTCCAGTAACCGTGACGGCGATACCAGCGACGACCTTCGTAGTGGCTCGACCAGTACGAGCTCAGCACGAAGGGGACAACGGGCACGTCGACCTCGTCGGCATAGTCCGGCAGGTAGACGTAGTGATTGCGGTAGAGATATTCGAGATATTGCGACGACACCCAGCCGCGGTCGTCGGAGAAGCTCACGTCACACCAGGCATTGCCGCGCAGGCAACCATGGATGTTGACTCGGGCGCCCTCGGGTACACGATCGACAAGGGGAAAGCCCGCGCCCGGGCCGGCGCGCAGACCGGTCGAGACAGTGACGATTCCCGGCGCGGCCAATGCGGCCGTCGGCGCGAGCAGCAATGCAGCAACCAAAGCGGTTCTCAATCTCATGGCGTAGTCCTCCTCTGAAAGGCGGAACGCGCGAGCGGATCGAAGCGTTCCGCGCGAAAAGGTCGCATCAGCCAAAAGATTGAGAGGCGCGCCGCGCACGCAGTTCAATATTCATCCGCCATTCATCGGCGCAGCACGCTTCACCTCTGCTGCAACATGAAGCCGTCGAAATACGCGGCGAGCGCCGCGAAATCGTTGAGCGGCAGCACCTGTGCAACGTATTGATCGGGCCGCACCACGACCATGCAGCCGGCCTTCCGATCGATGCCACGCATCGAGAAAATGTCGTGTCCGCTTTTGAGATCCGGACAGAACATCTTCTCGTAGTCGTACAAGCCGTACCGGCCTTTGCTCGGGAGCAACATCGGCGGCATATCCTCGATGGCGAGTTCGCGATGATCCTGCTGGAACACCGCACGCAGGTCTATCGCGCCGTCGACGTCAGCGCCAACGGGCGTATATCGCCGGATCGGCGATTGCCGGGACTCGGCGAGGAAATTGCACAGAGCACGAATGGCCGAGCTCGCCTTTGCAGGATTCTCAGCTGGAGAAAACGCGTAGATGCGGAAGCGGCCATCGGCCTGCCCCGCGTGGCCGAGATGGACCGGCTTGGCATCTCCAAGTCGTATGACAGGCGCCGAATGGAAGCGCGTGCCGATGACGAGGCCTTGCGCGAGATGCTGATGCGAGGCTGCGCCGGTGAGGATCGACGGTGGGTAATGCGTCGCCGTGCCCGCGGTGTAGCGGCCGTGCCTGACGAAATAGTCCTGCGTCTTGGCGGCATCGGCGCCGCCGGCTTTCGCTGCGGAAGCGAGGATCCCGGCCCATTCGCGATCGAAGTCGATCAGCTCCTTCGCGACCGCCTGCCGTTCGGCCGAATAGGAATGCAGCAGGCTCGGTGCGCTCTGTTTCCGCAGCACGGCGGCGAGCTTCCAGCCGAGGTTGAAGGCGTCCTGCATCGAGACGTTCATGCCCTGCCCGGCCTTCGGGCTGTGGGTGTGGCAGGCATCGCCGGCGATGAATATCCGCGGCAGGCGTGTGTCGATCTCGGCCTCCGGCACGTCGTCGAACCTGTCGGTCAGGCGCTGGCCGATCTCGTAGACCGACCACCAGGCGATCTCCTTCACCTCGAGCTTATGCGGCGCAAGGATCCGCTGCGCCTTGGCGATCACCTCCTCGGCCGTGATGTTGCGGTTGGCGACGCGCTCGCCGACGTCGAGCTTTGCCAACTCGACATAGAGGCGGACCATGTAGCCGCCTTCGCGTGGGATGATGAGAAGGCTGCCGTCCTTCGCCGACTGGATCAGCGATTTAAATCGGATATCGGGAAAATCGGTCACCGCCAGCACGTCCATCACGCCCCAGGCGTGGTTGGCGGAATCGCCATGCAGCTCGCGGCCGATCGACTTGCGCACCGTGCTGCGCGCGCCGTCGCAACCAACGACGTAGCGCACCCTGATGGTCTCGAGCTTGCTGTCGTTCGCGGCATCGACGCGTTCGAGACGCACGTTCACGGCATGGTCGGTGGTAGCGGCGGCCGGATCGACCTGGAGGTCGAGCAGACGCCTTCCGTAATAAGGCTCGAGCTTGGCCGGTGATTTGCGCATGACGTCGAGAAAGCCGTCATGGATGCGCGCCTGGTTGAGGATGACATGCGGGAATTCCGACAGCCCGTCCTCGACATCCTGCACCCGGCCGCCGCGGACGATCTTCTCCGGCGCGCTCTCATTCGGCTTCCAGAACGTCGTCTCGTTGACCCAATAGGCTTCCTTCAGCACGCGCTCGCTGAAGCCGTAGGCGTGGAACATCTCCATGGTGCGGCAGGCGACGCCGTCAGCCTGGCCGACTGCGAGCGGACCCTGCTTCTGCTCGACGATGCAGGTCTTGATGTCAGGGAATTGCGCGAGCTGGGCCGCGAGCGTCAGGCCCGCAGGGCCACAGCCGACGACGAGAACATCGACCTCGTCAGGCACGGCGCCCACAGCGCCCGAGGCCTGAACGCGTTCGGCGGGATCGGCAATCTCGGGGTCGCCCGGCATGAATCCATTGAGATGGAATTGCATGAGCACCTCTCCCGTCGACGTCGTATTGAATATTGCTCAGTATGCTGACTATCAGTATACTTGTCAATGATCGTCCACCGTGCCTGCCCTCACGGAGAATTCTGTGAAAGACAACAACGACATGCCCGGCCATCTGGCGCGGCGGTTCCAGCAGATCGCGGTCGCAGTGTTTCTGGCCGAGGTCGGCGAAGCCGGATTCGACCTCACCCCGGTGCAGTACGCGGCACTTGCGACCATCAAGGCCAATCCCGGGCTCGACCAGGTCACGCTCGCAGGATTGATCGCCTATGACCGGACCACCATCACCGGCGTGGTCGATCGCCTCGTGCAGAAGGGCCTCACTGAGCGGCGCGCTAGTTCCCGCGACCGCCGCGCCCGCGAGCTCGAAATCACCGACGCGGGCCGCCGCGTTCTGCGCAAGATCACGCCAGCCGTCGAATCCGCCCAGCAGATCATGCTGCGCGGTCTCAGCACGAAGGAAGGCGAGGATTTGATGCGGCTGCTGCGCAAGGCCATCGCTGCCGGCAACGACCTCAGCCGCGCCCCCTTGCGCGAGCCCTGAAGCGTTTTCGAGCGAAGTGGGTACCGCGCTTCGCGCCAAGAAAACGCGACAGACAAAAAGCTATACCCCGTAGTTTTGTACGTATTTGTCGCAGACCCGCGAAACCAGGAACTAACCTTCGGCTGCTACCGTCGGCGTCAATTCTGCGCTTAACGCGCGATTAACTTTGCCGGTTTGGAGTTTCGGATGTTCAGGTTCGTCATTGCCGCCGCGATCATCGCGCTGTCCACTGGTCATGCGCTCGCGAATGGGCATGGCGGCGGCGGCGAAGCCGCTGCTCCGGCGAAGACCGAGGCGGTGCCCGCGCCTGCGCGCTACGTTCTGACCAAGCAGGGCCCCAAGCTCGTCGATCTCAAGGGCATGACGCTCTACTTCTATGAGCGTGACACCAGCGGCAAGACATCGAGCTGTGACGGCAAATGCGCTGAGACCTGGATTCCGCTGGCTGCGCCCGCGAATGCCCAGGCGACCGGCGATTTCACGCCGATTACCCGCACCGATGGCAGCAAGATGTGGGCCTTCCGCTACCGCCCGCTCTACACGTCAGTAGCCGACAAGGCGCCGGGCGAAGCCAATGGCATCGCCACGACGTTGCAATGGCGCGTCGCGCGGCCCGAGGATTAAGGCCGGAACGGCGCGCGTCCGTCGCTGCCTGACGTGCCCATGAGTTTCGCATGGGCCGCGGAATCGGCCGAGGCGTAATTCACCTCCGGATTCAAGTGCAGCACGGTATACACTACCAGTCCGGCCAGGATCGATCCGTAGAAGCCAAGCGTGGCCAAACGCCACTTGCGCACGATGCGACGGTCGTCTTCATTCAATTGATCAAGAAATTTTTGCATGATGCCTCCAATGGCAACGAGCCATTGAGACATAGCGCAACCCGCGCCGGGCGCCTGTGAAGCAATTCACCTTTGGCAGCGGCCGAGCTGCCGATCACCGCGGACCATCATTCAAGCTTCGGTGAACGCGGGTGGCGACAGGTCAGGACAGCTCCCTCACCCGCGCCAACCCGTCCCCGTCTCCACCTGCGCGCTTTGTCCGGGCGGCAGCACCACGACGGTCGCGTTGAGCTTCACCCGATCGAACAGATCGATCACGTCCTCGTTGCGCATCCGGATGCAGCCGGATGAGATCGCCTGCCCGATATATTCCGGCTGGTTGGTGCCGTGGATGCGGTAAAGCGTGTCCTTGTTGCCGGTATAGAGATAGATGCCGCGCGCGCCCAGCGGATTGGCGGGACCACCGGCCACGCGCGCCGGATACGGACCGAGCCGCGCCTGGATCTCCGGCGTCGGTACCCAGTCCGGCCATTCAGCCAGACGGCCGACACGCGCGACGCCCGAGAAGGCCATCGCCTCTTCGCCGACCGCGACGCCGTAGCGGATCGCCTTGCCGTCGGGCAGCACGTAATAGAGGTAGCGCGCGTCGGTATCGACCAGGATCGTGCCCGGCTGCTCCTTGCGCGGATAATCGACGATGTGGCGGAGAAATTGCTCAGGCACGCTGGCCTGGGCGTAAGGCGTGTGCGCCAGCAACTGGCGGTCGCGCGCCGTCATGCTCGCATCCGTCGATGGCGAGAGCGTCGTCTGCATGCAGCCGCCGAGCGGCAGCAAGGCAAGCACGAACAAAGCGAGTAAAAATCTTGGCACCGCCGGCCCCCGATAGCGGATAGCAGCGCCCCCAGCAGCATGAGAATGCTGCCCAAATCGTGCTGAAAACAAGGCAATGCGGAACACGTGGCCGTGTCTGGTACGGCTGGTTCCATCACCACAAACGGCAGAAGACGGTCGCAGTCTCTCCATCGCCTCGCCTTGCTTTGGTCAAACCCGGCTGGACTCGTGCGACATCGGGCCAACCTGACTGGAATTGGGTGACCTCACGCAACAGATCGGCTCGCGCCAATGCGGACGACCAGCGCTTCACAGGAGTTGCGATGCTCGCAACGTTGAACAGCCGGCAGATCGTCGATGAGATCGTGAAGGACACGGTCAGCAACAACGATCCGCACGACGCCGTCCAGATTTCGCCCGACGTGGTGCGGGCTTCGCGCATGGATAGCGAGGCGCCGACGCTGGCACCCGAATTCGCGGCTCGTCCGGAGCCAAAATTCGCGCCGGAGCCCAAAGTCAATTCGCAGCCGAAGGTCAGCCCTGTCTCGGAGCCGCAAGCGGCAGTTCCCTTGGTCGACACCGCCGTGCGCGTGACGGCCAGCGACGGTCACAGCCGGCCGAAGCGATCGGCCGCCGGGAAGTTGTTGCGCGGCGTGTTCGTCACGTTCCTGTTTGCGGGCGGTAGCGCTGCCGCCACCATCGCCTGGGAGAAGCACGGCGACACCGCGACGCAGATGCTTACCGAATGGACACCGGCTCTGGCGTCGCTGCTGCCTTCGACATCGCAGACCGCGCCGGTCGGAGCCGCGCCGCCCGTCGCACAGGATCAGGCCGCTGATCAATCTGATGCAACGCCCGCAGCACCGCTTGTCACTGCCGCTGCCGCGCCCGCCGCGACTCAAGCCGATGCCACGCAAACAGTGGCGTCAATGACGCGGGACATCGCCGCGATGGCGCAGCAGATCGAGCAGCTCAAGGCCAACATCGCCGAGTTGAAGGCTGGTCAGGAACAAATGGTGCGCGGGATGGCGAAGCCGTCAGCGTCAAAGCCGGTCGCTGAGGTGAAACCGCCGGTCGATCCGCGTGCACGCGTGTCTGCGCTGCCGCCACGCGCTCCGACGCCGCCGGCGGTGCGCAAACCGAAGCCGGTCGTGTCACACGCCTACACGCCAACCTATCCGCCGACGCCGCTCGTACCGCCGCCGCCGTCACAGGCTGCGGTAGTCCCGCCGCCGGTGGCACCGCCGGTCGCGGCATCGCAAGCCGTTGCCGATGATGACGGACCTGTCGTGCGTCCGCCGATGCCGGTGCATTAGGTCTGCATCGGACGACAACGCAAGCCGTCCTGCTCGATGCGACGATGTGAGTCCGTGCAACTACGGTGATGCGCCGTTGTGCGCAAAGAGAAAAGGCCGTCGGGATCTATGCCGCCGGCCTTCTCTTGCAGCTGCCGGTTCCCGGAGCCCGGTTCTGCTGCAATTTCATGCCTCATGATCAGGCTGACATATTTAATAAAACCTTAATGCATTCGGATGCTGCACATCATTTCTGCGCCCTAAGCACAGAGATTGCGCGCTCCGTTCATCGGACAGATATCGACTCAGTGGTACGATGCGTCATGTTTTGAAGCCTTCCGTTGGAGGCTTCGTCTGAAGATTTGGGTCGTCACACCGGGGAATTCGGATGCCTTACTACTCCTTCGATCTCGTGGTCGGTGAAGAGTTCAAGAACCAAGGCGAAATCATCCTCGAAGACATCGAGGTCGCCTCCGATCGCGCCGTTCAGCTCGCCACCGAGCTGTCGCAGGTGAAGCCCGAGTTGCAGCGGAAGGGTTGCGCGGTGCGCGTCACCGATCGCGATCACAACGAGGTCTATCGCACGCCGCTCGATCCCGTGCCGGCCTGGCGCCGCTAACTGATCGTCGAGTATCGGCGGCTCGAGCCAGTTCGTCAGCGACAATCCGCCGTCGACGACGAAGGCCGCGCCAGTGACGTAGCCTGACAGTTTGTTCGACAGCACGGTAAGCGCCATCTGCACGAGGTCGTTGGCTTCGCCGAGTCGTCCGAGCGGAATGTGTTTGCAGAGCGGACCGTCGGACGCTAGCCTCCCAAAAAAACGAGGAGGACCCCACGGATGCGCACCCATTTCCTGATGGCAGGCCTATTGCTGCTCGCCGCCCCAGCCCAGGCGGCTGACGACCATCCGCGCTCGACCTACGTGACGCTGGTCCTGCAAGCCTTCGCCGCCAAGGTCCAGTGTCCGGGGACGGATGTCGTCTACCAGGATCTGGTGCAGAAGGCGCAGCAGATGCAGCTGCCCGACGGCACCACCGAGCAGGTGCGCAAGGCGATCGCCTTCATGCATACCGGCGGCAAGATGGGCGAGAAACAATCCGACGACGTCATGGCCGAGGTCGCGGTGGCGACGCAAGCGACCGATCTCGACCAGCGCCGGCTCGGCATGAGCAATTGGTGCGAGAAGCAGAAGACCAGCCTGGCCGGTCTGATCCGCAGCAAGGGCGGCTAGGCACGTCCCACCGTTAAGCACGCCGCGACGGAGCCGCCCGTCGCGGCCTATAATTGTCACATTCCTGGCAAGCATGCGGGGCGTCTTCAAACTGGAGAACCCCATGCGGATCACTCATCTCCTCTTCGCAGGTGTGCTCGCGGCGAGCGCTGTGGTGACAGCGCCCGCGCTGGCGAAGAATACCGATGCCCAGAAGGGCGAGGACAAGGCGGCCTCATCGTCCTGCAGCGCCTATCAGCAGGCCGCGGACGGTTCCTGGGAGCAGCTCCCCTGCAAGGAGACCGGCGAGCACGCGCAGCCGCAGACCCAGCACAAGCCGATGACGCAAGGCGCCGACCAGGGCGAGCGCTAGGCCCCCGACCGAGCGGGAACCGGCCGGCTTTGGCCGGGTTGTCGGCTTGCCGCGGTGCGTAGGCCAGTTAAAATGCCGTTGGCAGGGCTGAGGAGCAGCCCCGGAAAACCCCGACCAACGCCAACCCCGCGAGCGCTTGTGGATTCGATCGAGTCTGAGGACCTGCAACGCCGCCTGAAGGCGCTTGAGGAGGAAAACGCACGCCTCAAAGCGCAGGGGGTCGCGGTCGTCAGCGAGCGTCAAAGAGCGGAATCCGCGCTCGCCGAAAGCGAGGAGCGCTACCGGACGCTGTTCAACTCGATCGACGAAGGCTTTTGCGTCATCGAATTCTTCGACGGTCCGCACGGCCCGCTCAGCGACTACATCCACGTCGAGGCCAATCCCGCCTATACCCAGCACGCCGGCATTCCAAACGTGGTCGGCCAGAAGGTCCGCGAGATGGTCCCGGCGGAGGCCGACGGCTGGGTGGAGCTGTATGGCGGCGTGCTGCGCACCGGGGTCCCGATCCGATTCGAGCGCGAACTGGTTGCGACCGGCCGTTACCTCGAACTTGCCGCCTTCCGGGTCGAGCCCTCCAGCCGCAAGCAGGTCGCCGTGCTGTTCCAGGACATCACGCCGCGCAAGCGCGCCGAAGTGGCCCTGCAGCAGCTCAACGAGACGCTGGAAGCGCGGGTGGTCGCAGCGCTCGCCGAGCGCAAGCTGCTGGCCGACATCGTCGAGGGCACCAATGCCTTCGTCCAGGTCGTCGACCCCAACTTCCGCTGGCTCGCCATCAACGGCGCTTCGGCCCGGGAATTCCACCGTATTTTCGGCATCATGCCGAAGGTCGGTGACAACATGCTTGAACTCCTGAAGGATCGACCTGAACACCGCGACGCCGTTCAAGCCGTCTGGTCGAGGGCCCTTGCGGGCGAGGTGTTCGTCGAGATTGGCGAATTCGGCGACCCCAGCCGTACCCGTCGATCCTACGAAATGCGCTTCAACAGCCTGCGCGATGGCGACGGTCAGCTCGTTGGCGCTTACCAGTTCGTCTACGACGTGACTGAACGCCTGAGGGAGCAGGAGCGCCTGCGCCACGCCGAGGAGGCGTTGCGGCAGTCTCAGAAGATGGAAGCGGTCGGCCAGCTCACCGGCGGCATCGCGCACGACTTCAACAATTTGCTCACCGGTATCACCGGCTCGCTGGAGCTGCTGCAGACGCGGCTCGGCCAGGGCCGCGTCAAGGAGATCGACCGCTATGTCAACGCAGCGCAAGGCGCGGCCCGGCGCGCAGCGGCACTGACCCACCGCCTGCTCGCCTTCTCGCGACGGCAGACGCTCGATCCGAGGCCGACCGATTTGAACCGGCTGGTGATGGGCATGGAGGAATTGATCCGCCGCACCGTCGGCCCCGAGATCGCGCTGGAGGTCGTCACCGCAGGCGGATTGTGGGCGACGTTCATCGACGCCTCGCAGCTCGAAAACGCGCTGCTCAACCTCTGCATCAACGCGCGTGACGCGATGCCGGAGGGTGGCCGCATCACCATCGAAACCGCCAATCGCTGGCTCGACGAGCATGGCGCCGGCGAGCGCGATCTCCAGCCCGGGCAATATGTCTCGCTCTGCGTCACCGACACCGGCACCGGCATGGCGGCCGATGTGATCGGGCGCGCCTTCGATCCGTTCTTCACCACCAAGCCGATCGGCCAGGGCACCGGCCTCGGCCTCTCCATGGTCTACGGCTTCGTGCGCCAGTCCGGCGGCCAGGTGCGGATCTATTCCGAGGTCGGCCAGGGCACCACGATGTGCCTCTATCTGCCGCGCCATTACGGCAAGGAGGCCGACAAGCCTTCAGCCCTCGCGATCAAGAGCACGGCGCGCCCGCAGGCGAGCCACACCATCCTGATCGTCGACGACGAGCCTTCCATCCGCATGCTGCTGACGGACGCGCTGGAAGAGATCGGCTTTGACGTCATCGAGGCGCATGACGGCCCGACCGGCCTGAACATCCTGCGATCGGACGCGACCATCGACCTGCTCATCACTGATGTCGGCCTGCCCGGCGGCATGAACGGTCGCCAGCTCGCGGATGCCGCGCGCGCGACCAGGCCGGCGCTCAAGGTGCTGTTCATCACCGGCTATGCCGAGAACGCGATCATCGGCAATGGCCAGCTTGCGCCGGGCATGCAGGTGCTGACCAAGCCGTTCGTCGTCGAGGCGCTGGCAGGCCGCGTGCTCGATATGATCAAGGATGGAAACGGACCGGGCTGATCGCGGATCAGCTGTGGGCCGGCCCGCGCATGATCTTCATGGCGTCGGCGATGTGACGCCACTCCCTGGCCTGGTCGCCCTCACCACGGCCCTCGCAAGCCTGCGCCTGTTCCGCAGCCTTCGCGATTGCAGCAAAACCATGCTGTTCCAGCATCTGCCGCGCGACGGTGTGAACCTGAACCTCGGACATCATGAGCGCTCTCCCTCTAAAGGAAACCGCGGCGCCCGGCTCGGCGCTCCGCGAGTTTTCGACAACGATTGGATCGCGGGTCGTGTTCCGCTCGCGCGCCCACAAGACAAAGGCGGCCCGCTATGCCCAGCGGACCGCCTTCTCACCCACCCCAAAACCGGCCTTCCTCAGTCGCGTGCCCTACGCGACCGCCGCTTTCTTGCGCTCGAAATCGTTGGGCACCTCGATATCGACCTCGAGGGTCGAGACCTCGTCCCCGCGCTCGAGCCGGACGATGACCTTGGTCGGATCCAGCGTCACATGCCTGGAGACGACAGCGAGAATTTCCTCACGCAGCACGCCGAGCAGATCGGGCTGGCCGCGCAGTCCGCGTTCATGGGCAAGCAGGATCTGCAACCGTTCGCGAGCGACGGGTGCGGACGCCTTGTTGCCGCGGAGAAGCCGGAGCAGACCCATGCTCATGCAGCCCTCCGTCGCAGCAGACGATCCATGAAGCCCTTGCGCTCGGTCGGCACCTGCATCGGCACGGTGTCGCCGCAGAGACGCCGCGCCGCATCGATATAGGCGCGTGCAGGCGCGCCTTCGGCGTTCGACAGCGTCACCGGCGTGCCGACGTTGGAGGCCTTCAACACGTCCTGGCTCTCGGGAATGATGCCGAGCAAGGGCGTTGCGAGGATTTCCAGGATGTCGTCGATGGTCAGCATCTCGCCACGCGCGGCGCGCGAGGGATCGTAGCGGGTGATGAGAATATGCTTCTCGACGCGCTCGCCTTTCTCGGCCCGCACGGTCTTGGAATCGAGCATGCCGATGATGCGGTCGGAATCGCGCACCGAGGACACTTCCGGATTGGTGACGATCACGGCCTCGTCGGCAAAGCGCATCGCCATCGAGGCGCCGCGCTCGATGCCGGCCGGGCTGTCGCAGATCACCCAGTCGAAACGGCTGCGCAGGTCCGCGATGACCTTGCCGACGCCCTCCTCCGTCAGCGCGTCCTTGTCGCGCGTTTGCGAGGCCGGCAGCAGCCAGAGGTTCTCCAGCCGCTTGTCCTTGATCAGCGCCTGCGGGAGTTTCGCAACGCCCTGCACCACGTTGATGAGGTCGAACACGACACGGCGTTCGGCGCCCATCACGAGGTCGAGGTTGCGCAAGCCCACGTCGAAATCGACGACGACGACCTTCTCGCCGCGTTGCGCCAGTGCGGCTCCCAGCGCGGCGGTCGTGGTCGTCTTGCCGACGCCACCCTTCCCTGATGTCACGACCAGTACCTTGGCCATCTCAAATATCTCCTTCTGGTCAGTTCAGCGCGGTAATTCGCATGGTGTCGCCCTGCAGCCAGGCCTGGGCCGGCTTGCCGCGCAGGGCCTCGTCGATATCGTCGGCGGTCTGATAAAACCCATCGATCGCAAGCAGTTCAGCCTCGATCTTCTGGCAATAGATGCGCGCGCTGGTGTGACCGTTCACGCCCGCCATGGCGCGGCCACGGAGCGCGCCGTAGATGTGGATGGAACCGCCGGCAACGACCTCGGCGCCGGAGCCGACCGAGCCCAGAATGGTGACGTCCCCTTCGGGAAAGATCACGGTCTGGCCGGAGCGTACCGGAGACTCGAGCAGCAGCGACGTCGGCTTGGTCTCGACCTTCGCTTCGGGCTTCTTGGGTACGCTCGGCTCGATCACGCAACTGCGCCCGCCCGAGAGCAACGGCGGCATCGACGGTGTCAATCGTGCCTCCTCCACGCCCTCGATTCCGAGCACGCGGATGTTGCGGTCCTGCAGACTGGTGAGGAGATGACCGATTCCGGACTGGCTGAGATCGACCGAGGACAGGTCGATCACCACGGGCCGGCCGGCGAAGAAGCCCGGCGAGCGCGCGATGGTGGTATCGATCTCCGCAAGCCAGTCCTGGATCGGAACCGTCGGCACGAATACGAAGGCCACATAGGAGCGCCCACGCAGGCGCACCATTTGGCGTTGGACTTTTGCTGCAGCCTCCATGGTGGCCGACTCGTTCCCTGTTATTGAATGGTTAACGATGCGGCCGACATGGTTAACGACTGGTTAATTTCTCCGTGGGGTTACGTGCCCAACTGTCATCGCCCGCGAAGGCGGGCGATCCAGTACTCCAAGACAATTGTGGCTCAATCGATGGGCCGCGGCGTGCTGGATGCCCCGCTTTCGCGGGGCATGACACCGGTGTGTGGGGCCAGCGCGACGGCTCTTCGCCCCCTACTTCTTCACCTTGCTCGCATCCATCTTGATCGCGGGATCCAGCATCTTCGTCGAAAACGCCGTCGTCACGTCGAATGGCTTCTCCATGCCCAGATAGGTCTGGACCAGCTCATAGTCCTTCTTCATCCGCTCGCCGTCGATCCAGCCGAGACCCCTGGTGGTCGTGAACTCGTCCGTCATCAGGTACTTGATGCGCTCCCACTGGCGCTCCTGGTTCTCCTTGTCCAGGCCGGAGACCTGGTCGAGCAGCGCCTTCAGGCAGGGCGCGACGTCAGCGACGCAGGCCGCAAAGGCCTTTTGCGAGATGCGCACGAATTCCTCGACCAGCTTCGGGTTCTTCTGGAGATAGGCGCCGTTGACGATCAGCGAGTTGCCGTAGGGGTTGAGGCCGATGTCCTTCCAGTTGACGAAACCGAGGTCCTGTCCGAACTCGATCACCTTCAGATCGTGCTCGTTGTAGAAGTCGCTGATGATGTCGACGGTGTGGCTCTTCAGCGCGGCGATCTTCGCGGTCGGCCCGATATTGACGAAGCTGACCGAGTCGGGCGCGAGCCCGGCGGCCTTGGCAAAGGCCGGCCACATCACGCGCGAGGCGTCGCCGGGCGGATTGCCGATCTTGTGGCCGGCAAAATCCTTCACGCCGTTCACGCCGTAGCTCTTCAGCCAATAGAACGTCTGGCCGGTGTTGGCGTAGATGCTCATCAGGGCGACGTCGTCGGCGCCCTTGCTCTTGGCGACCAGCATGGTGGCGAGATCGGCGATGCCGAACGGCGAGCCGCCGGCGCCGACCTTGGCGGCGGACACGCCGGAGCCCTTGCCGACCTCGATGGTAAGATCAATGCCTGCCTTCTCGTACCAGCCCTGCGCCTTGGCGTAATAGAAGGGCGAATGGTCGGCCGTCGGCGTCCAGTTCAGGATCAGGTTGACCGCCTCGCCCGCGCTCGCCGGCATTGCCGGCAAAGCCAGCGCCAGAGCCGCGAAAGCCGCCTGCAAACGCTTCATCGTCTGTCTCCTCATTGCCGCGACCCGGCTTGTCGCTCTCTCCGTGTGAGGCTACCAATGCAACAAGCCCGCCCTCAACTTGTCAACTGTTTGGTTGAAAATGCCCGCAAAACGTTCAGGCGACACCGTGCCGCAGCGGCGCGACCCTGTCGCCACCCGCAAGAAGCTGCTCACCGCGGCGCGGCTGGAGTTCGCCCGGCACGGCTTTGCGGGCGCCCGCGTCGACGAGATCGCCGAGCGCGCCGGCGTCAACAAGCAGCTCGTCTATCACTACTTCGGCGACAAGGACGCGCTCTACCTCGCTGTGCTCGAATGGGTCTATGAGGACATCCGCGAGCAGGAGCGCAAGCTCAATCTCGAGGGCCTGCCGCCGGACAAGGCGATCCGCCGGCTGATCGAGGCCTCGTTCGATCATCTCGCGGAAAACCCCGATTTCATCGTGCTTTTGAACGACGAGAACCGCGGCGGCGCCCGCCACGTCCGCGGCTCGACGCGGCTGGAGGCGATGCATTCGCCGCTGGTGAAGAGCGTCTCCCACATCCTGCACGAAGGCGTGCGCGCCGGCATGTTCCGCAAGGGGATCGACCCCGTCCAGCTCTACATCTCTATCGCGGGCTTGAGCTATTTCTTCTTCTCCAACACGCCGACGCTGTCGGCGATCTTCGGCAAGGACCTGTCGAGCCGCACCGCCCGGCGCGCCCGCCGCCGGCATGTCGCCGATCTGGTGCTGCAGTCGCTCCGGCCGTAATCAACCAACTGGTTGAAACTTGGTGCGGGGACGGTTAGGCTCGGCGTTGCGGCAGTGAGGCCGGGCAACAGGGAGCAGACGGTGGCAGGTGACGGGACCAGCAGTCCGGCGCGGAGCTTCGCGATCGTCCTGATCGTGCATCTGGCCGTGCTTGTACTCTGGCAGGTCGCGGTCGACGCCTTCCACGTGCCGAAATTCATCCTGCCCTCGCCGCTCGCGACCATTCAGACGCTGGGAACCGCGAGCTATGCCTGGGGCGCCAACACGCTGGTCACGGCGGTCGAGATCCTCGGTGGCTTCGCGCTTGGTGCCTTCGTCGGCGTCGCATTCGCCGTGATCTTCAGTTGGGCGCCGCTGCTCAGCCTCGTGCTGCTGCCGCTGTTCGTGACGCTCAACATGATCCCGAAGGTCGCGCTCGGCCCGCTCCTGATCGTCTGGTTCTCCTACGGCATCGTGCCGAACATCCTGATCGCCTTCAGCATCTGCTTCTTTCCGATCCTGCTCACGACAGCGCGGGGCCTGCGCGAGGTCGAGCCAGACCTGCTCGATCTCGTCAAATCGCTGCGCGGCTCGCGCTGGACATTATTCCGCAAGATCCAGCTGCCGGGATCGCTGCCTTACGTGTTCTCCGGCATGAAGGTCGGCGCCATCCTCGCGGTGGCCGGTGCCATCGTCGGCGAGTTCATCGCCTCCGAGCGCGGGCTCGGTTACCTCATGATCCAGGTGCAGTCGTCACTCGACACGCCCGCGATGGTGATGGCCGTCGTGCTGCTGACCTTGCTCGGCGTCGCCCTCTACGGCCTGGTGCTCGTCCTCGAACGCATGTTCGTCGTGGGCGATGCCAGACAAACCTGAAACGGCAGACTTAGCTAAAGGAACGCCCCATGCTCCTCACCCGCCAGACGCTGCCGAAGACGATCCCTGATATCGCAGCCCTCGACGATCTGCTCTGCCGTCCGACGCAGGCGCTGATCGACGATCTCGCCAAGGTCGACGGCGACATCATGATCCTCGGTGTTGCCGGCAAGATGGGGCCGACGCTGGCGGGGCTGGCGAAAGCCGCCGCGCCCGAACGCCGCGTCATTGGCGTCGCCCGCTTCAGCGACGCCAGCGTCAAGGACTGGCTGCAGGCGCGCGGCGTCGAGACCATCAATTGCGACCTGCTCGATGAATCCGCGATCAACGCGCTGCCGAAGGCGCCGAACATCGTCTTCATGGCCGGCCGCAAATTCGGCGCCGAGGGCGATCTGTCGCTGACCTGGGCGATGAACGCGCATGTGCCGGCGCTGGTGGCGCAGGCATTCCCGTCGTCGCGGATCGTGGCGTTCTCGACCGGCTGCGTCTATCCGTTCGTGCCCGTCGACGGCAAGGGCTCGACCGAGGACATGGCGCCGAATCCGCCCGGCGAATACGCCCAGTCCTGCGTCGGCCGCGAACGCATGTTCGAATATTTCTCGCATAAGTTCGCAACGCCGGGCCGGCTGTTCCGGCTCAATTACGCGATCGACATGCGCTATGGCGTGCTGCACGACATCGCGACCAAGGTACTCACGGGTACGCCGATCGACGTCAGTCTCGGTCATGTCAATTTCATCTGGCAGGGCGATGCGTCCGCGCAGGCGCTGCGGTGCCTGGCGCATTGCACGGCGCCGACCTCGCCGATCAATGTCAGCGGGCACGAGATTCTGGCCGTGCGCGATCTCGCGCAAAAGTTCGGCGCCCGCTTTGGCCGCGCGCCGGTGCTGACAGGCAAGGAAGAGCCGACGGCGTGGCTGACCGACACGTCGAAAGCGGTCGAACTGTTCGGCCTGCCGGTCGTCGATACCGATCAGCTGATCGCCTGGACCGCGGACTGGGTCTTGCGCGCCATGCCGAGCCTCGGCAAGCCGACCAAATACGAGGTGCGCGATGGCCGCTACTGACGGGCCTGCCGTCATCAAGCTCGGCCTGGACGATGCCATGGCCGGGCTCGTGCTCTCGACGGAAGCCCACTGGAACCAGACCGAGGACGACTGGCGCGTGTTCCTGCGCGACGGCGTCGTCTTTGGCATCCGCGCCGGCGTGCTGCTGGTCGCGACGGCCGCGCTGCTGCCCTACTCCGGCAACAACGCCTGGATCAGCATGGTGCTGGTGACGGCCAGCCATCGCCGCCGCGGCCTCGCCACGCGCCTCGTCGATGCCTGCCTGGAGACCGCGCGCAAGAACGGTCTGACCAGCTGGCTCGACGCGACGCCGGACGGTGTCGCCGTCTACGGGCCGCTCGGTTTCACGCCGACGCTGCAATTGCGGCGGTTGAAGCTGGCCAAGCCGACGCGGGCCGAAGCGCCACCATCGTCATCCCTGAGCATCGATGCGCTCCGCGCGCGCGACCGGCGGGCCACCGGGCTCGATCGCACCGCCCTGCTGTCCGCCTTCGCACGGCGCTCCGGCTCGCGCATCGTCTCCGCGAACGGAGCCATCGCGCTGGTTCGCGACGGCCGGACCGCCCGCCACATCGGCCCGTTATTCGCGGACAACGCCGCGGCAGCGCTGACGCTGGTTCAAACGATCGTTCGCTCCGAGACCGGACCGCTGCTGATCGATGCCGTCGCCCCGCAGGCTGCGTTCCTCGAAGGATTGACCGCCTCGGGCTGGACCATCGAGCGGCCGTTCCAGCGCATGCGGTTCGGCCCCGCCACCGCCATCGCCGAGGAAATGCCATTCGCCGTCGCCGGCCCCGAATTCGGATAGGACATCATGCACCACAGCCAGATCAACAGCGACATCCGCAAGCTGATTGCCGAGGGCACCGTGCTGCCGGCACATCCGCTGGCGCTGACCGCCGAGCGCCACCTCGACAAAAAGCATCAGCGCGCCCTGACGCGCTATTACATCGATGCCGGCTCCGGCGGCCTTGCCGTCGGCGTGCACACCACGCAATTCGCGATCCGCGACGTCGGCCTCTACCGCCCCGTGCTGGAGCTTGCCGCCGAGACCGCGGCGAACTGGACCAAGCGTCCGCTGGCGATGGTGGCGGGGCTTGCCGGCCCGACCCGGCAGGCCATCGCTGAAGCCCGCACCGCGCGCGACATCGGCTATCACGCCGGCCTGCTCAGCCTCGCCGCCATGACGAGCGCGTCCGAGGACGAGATCATCGCGCACTGCACCGCTGTCGCTGCCGAGATTCCCCTGGTTGGGTTCTACCTCCAGCCCGCGGTCGGCGGCGTCATCCTGTCGAGCCGGTTCTGGCAGCGCTTTGCCTCGATCGACAATGTGATCGCGATCAAGATCGCGCCGTTCAACCGCTATCGCACGCTCGATGTGCTGCGCGGCGTGGCGGCAGCAGGCGCGCTCGACCGGGTCGCGCTCTACACCGGCAATGACGATCACATCCTGCTCGATCTGATGCTGCCGTTTGACCTCCGCGACAAGGGCGTCACCACGCGCACCTGGTTCAAAGGCGGCCTGCTCGGCCACTGGTCGGTGTGGACCGCGAGCGCCATCCAACAGTTCGAGCGCTGCAAGGCGGCACGGCACAAGGACAGCGTCCCGGCCGATCTGCTCGCGCTCGATGCCCGCGTCACCGACTGCAACAGCGCCTTCTTCGACGTCGCCAACAATTTTCACGGCTGCATCGCCGGCTGTCACGAAGTGCTGCGGCGCCAGGGCTTGATGAAGGGCCTGTGGTGCCTCGATCCGAACGAAGGCCTCAGCGCTGGTCAGGAAGAGGAGATCGACCGCGTGTATCGCGAGCATGCCGACCTCAACGACGATGCCTTCGTCGCGGACAATTTGAGCAGATGGCTGGCATGAGCTCAAAACCCTTCATCAGCCTGCAAGGCGTCCGAAAGGTCTATCGCAGCGGCGGCGCGGAATTTTTGGCGGTGTCCGACGTCACGATGGATGTGCAGGAAGGTGAGCTGGTGTCGCTGGTCGGCCCGTCCGGCTGCGGCAAGACCACGGTGATGAAAATTCTTGCGGGCTTGCACGGCGCCGACGGCGGTACGGTGACGATCGGCAATGCCGACAGCCCGTTCGATCCGACCCGCGACATCGGCATGGTGTTCCAGCAGGCACTGCTCCTGAAATGGCGCACCATCCTGGACAACGTGCTGCTGCCGGCCGAGATCGTCGGACTGCCGATCAAGGCCGCACGCGAGCGGGCGCGCGATCTGCTCAATCTGGTCGGGCTTGCCGGCTATGAGCAGAAATATCCGCGGGAGCTGTCCGGCGGCATGCAGCAGCGCACCGCGATTGCCCGCGCCTTCATCCACGATCCCAAACTGATCCTGATGGACGAGCCGTTCGGCGCGCTGGACGCGCTGACGCGCGAGCAGATGAATCTGGAGATGCTGCGGATCTGGCGCGAGAGCGGCAAGACCATCATCTTCGTCACCCACTCGATCCAGGAAGCCGTGTTCTTGTCCTCGCACTGCGCCGTGCTGACCGCGGGCCCCGCAAAGATGGCCGATTACTTCCTGATCGACCTGCCCTTCCCGCGCGATCTTCAGCTGAAGACAACGGATGCGTTCGGCGTCTATGCGCGGCGGATTTACGAAAAGCTGGGATTAACTACGGCGTGAACTGCATCTTCATTGCGAGCGCAGCAAGACATTTCAGACTGTCATCGCGGTTGGATTCTGGATTGTTTTGCTGCGCTGCAATGACGAAGCCTGCTTCAGAGCAGCTTCGCGCTCACGAACAGCGCACGCACGGCGTTCGTCGCCTGCACCACGAGGATGGCATTGTCGGCGGCGCCTTCCAGCGCGTGGACGGCATCGTCATGCAGCGAGCGGAATTCCATCCACTCGACCGATTTGAAGTTGGTGAGGAATTGATAGGCCTGGCCGACGGTCGCGATCGCCAGCGTGTCACCGTTCAGCTTGATCTTGAACGTCGTGCGCAGCGGGGTCTCGGAGCTTGCTGGATCACTCATGGGCTGCTTCTGGACGACAACGGCTTAACGAAGGGAAAACGGCAGCCGCGCCGTCCGACGAATGTCAGGAATCGGTGCTGGCGCGCTGCGCGACAGTTGCCGGGCTGCTCAGGCTCGGCACCACGACCAGGCGGTTGAACTCGCCATTGTCGTAGGCCTTGAGGAAGCGATCATAGTCCTTGATCGAGACGCAACCGTTGGAATCGCCGCGCGGCCCGAGCATGTAGGTGTGGGTGAGCAGGCCGACACGGCCGAGCGCGCTGGTGCCGTCAGTCGGCGTCATGCGCAGCGCCCGAACGCCGTGGAACAGTTTTTCGCGCGGCTTGAGGTCGTAGGTCGCAGGCGGGGTCGCACCGACCATGCGCTGGTCGACATGCTCGGGGTCGTCCATCAATGCGCCCATGCCCGAATGGGCCTCGATCGCGACTCCGCTCGGCAAGTAGAGCGCCTTGGCCGAGATGTCATAGACCGCCGTCCGCGAATCGTAGCCGAGGGCTACAAGATCCGGCGCCTTGCCGAACAGGCCGCTGTCGGGGGTCAGCGAGGCCAGCCTGATCTTGTCTTTGAATTTTTCGAAGAAGTTGCGGTTGTCGACCCGGGGATTGGAGTCGGCAAAGGCCTGGCTGGAGGCGATCTGAGCACTGAGGTCCGCCTGGACCGGACGCGAACGCGGTACCGGCACGGCGTCGGCCCGTTGCGAGGGCCTCCTCTCGTCAACCGTTGTGCGGTCGTCATCGGTCAAGGTCGAGCGCCAGTCGTCGCCCTGGAGCTTTTGGGCGAGCATCGCCTTGGCATCGCGAAGCTTGAGCTCCACCGCATTCAGCGCCGAGCGCTCCAGCGTCCGCAGGCCGGACTGATTGCCCGAGAGCGAGGTGAAGCGGTCGTTGAACGAAATTGTATTGGCCGGCGGCAGCGCAGCAGTGACCAGCGGGGTTGAAGCGCCGATATCAGCGACCCACACGGCGGCGCCCAGCGCCAGCGCGACGGCAGCCATAGACAGCAAAATTGTCTCGGCTCGCCCAATTCGGCGGCGCGGCAACAGCCTGTCGGCGCTTGCGCGGTCGGAAACCATCAGATCCCCAAAAACGACCCCCGGGGGGACCCACCCCCACCCGGAGACTCTGTACCAGCTACCATATTGGGAGCCAAAAGTTAGGCATAATCTGGGCCGGCAAGTCCTCTTGAGGTATCCAATGACCGCTCCTTTCGATCTAGAGCGCTTCCTCAGGGCCCAGGAGCCGGTTTTTCGTGACGTTTTGGCGGAGCTGGCCCACGGCCGGAAGCAATCCCACTGGATGTGGTTCGTCTTCCCGCAGGTCGCCGGCCTCGGATACAGCGCCATGTCGCAGCGTTACGCCATCGGCTCGCGCACCGAGGCCGAGGCCTACCTCGCCCACCCCGTGCTCGGCCCGCGCCTGATCGAATGCACCCGCCTCGTGCTTGCCGTCGATGGGCGGACCATCAACGCGATCCTCGGCGCGCCTGACGATTCCAAATTCCGCTCGTCGATGACGCTGTTCGGCGCGGTGTCCGACGAGGCTGTCTTCGACGAGGCGCTCGCCCGCTATTTCGCCGGCGCGCCGGACCCAGCGACACTGGAGATCCTCGCTTCCCTCGATCGAACGGCCGACTGACTGCGACATCAGCGGCCGCCAGCGTAAACCCGCGATTAATACGCTCGGCCTATTTTTCGGAGAATTTCTTTCTCTCACCGCGCCAATTGCCGGACAGATCATGAAAATCGGTACGCTGCTGACCACCGCCATCGTCTCGCTCTCGACCGTCGGCGGCGGCCTCGCCGTCTACGTCGCCGTCACGAAATACCAGACGATGGACAGGATCGCCGAGGCGCAGGGCCGGCTCGCGATCGTCCGCGCCGTCAGCGACATCCCGCGCTATCTCAACCCGGAGCGCGGCTTCGCCACCAACATCCTCTACGGACCGGCGACCGTCGACCCCGCGCAGCTTTCCGAACATGACAAGCTGCGCAAGCAGACCGACGGCGCGCGCGACAAGATGAACGCGCTGCGCAAGGAGCTGCCCGGTTCCTTCGACGACGGCAACGCCATCGGCAGCCACATCGACGGCATCAATGCGAAATTCACCGCACTGCGCGACGCCATCGACAAGGCGATCGCGGGACCGGCGGATGTGCGCAAGGACGCCGCCAAGAAGATCGTCGCCGACAATGCCGTGCTCAACGCCGGCGTGACCGCGCTGCTCAACGAGCAGGTCCGCCGCATGGCGATCCTCAACGGCGACGCCTACCGCCAGTCCAACTACGCCAACATCGCCATGACGCTGCGCGACATCGGCGGCCTCAATGCAAGCGTGCACAAGAACCTCGTTGGCGGCAAGAAGGTCGCGACCGATGCCGAGAAGGCCGACGTCGCTCGCATGCAGGGCCGCAGCGACCAGATCGTGATGTCGCTGATGGAATTGCGCGGCAATCCCGCGACGCCGGCCAATGTCGGCGCCGCGCTCGAGACGCTGAATGCGGGCTATGTCGAGGAATTCGGCCGCGAGCTCAAGCTGGTCAAGGACGGTGCCGTCAGCGGCAAATACGAGCATGACGTCGAAACCTATTACGCCGCCTCACAGCGCGGCCTCGGAACGATCATCGGCGTCCGCGACGCGCTTTACGACAACGCCGAGCAGATTCTCTCCGGCGCGTCCACCGCCGCGCGCACCAGCTTCACGATCGCGCTCACAGGCCTTCTCGCCGTGCTGATCGCCAGCGCCGGCCTCATCGTGATGGTCCGCCGCCGCGTCTGCGCTCCGATCGTCAGCCTGACGACACGGATGTCGCGGCTCGCCGACGGCGACGTTGCGGAAGAGATCCCCGGCGCCGCACGCTCCGACGAGATCGGGGCGATGGCAGCCGCTGTCCAGGTGTTCAAGGACAACATGATCCGGGCCGACCGGCTCACGGCCGAGAAGCAGGCCGAGAACGACGGCAAGATGCGCCGCGCCCAGGCGCTCGACGAGCTGACCCGCGCCTTCGAGGCCAAGGTCACCGAGCTCGTCGGCGGCCTGTCGCAGGCCTCATCCACCATGGAGACCACGGCGCAGTCGATGACCTCGACAGCCGCCCAGACCAACAGCCAGGCCGCGGTGGTGGCCGCCGCCTCCGAGCAGACCTCGACCAACGTGCAGACGGTCGCAAGCGCGACGGAAGAGCTGACGTCCTCGATCGCGGAGATCGGCCGTCAGGTCGCCCAATCGACCGAGATCGCGGCCCGCGCCGTCGACAACGCCCGCCGCACCGGCGACACCGCCCGCGCGCTCGCCGACGGCGCGCAGAAGATCGGCGACGTCGTCACGCTGATCCAGAGCATCGCCGAGCAGACCAACCTGCTGGCGCTCAACGCCACCATCGAGGCGGCGCGCGCTGGCGAAGCCGGCCGCGGCTTTGCCGTCGTTGCCTCTGAGGTGAAGTCGCTGGCCGGCCAGACCGCCAAGGCCACCACCGAGATCTCCGAGCAGATCACGGCGATCCAGTCCGCGAGCGACGAGACCGTCACTGCGATCCGCAACGTCGCCGACGTCATCGCCGAGATCGACCAGATCGGCACCGCGATTGCGGCCGCGATCGAGCAACAGGGTTCGGCGACCAGGGAGATCTCCCGCAGCGTCCAGGAAGCCGCCCGCGGCACCCAGGAGGTCAACACCAACATCACCGGCGTGCAGCGTGCCGCCGACGACACCGGTGCGGCCGCCCAGGAGGTTCTCGGTGCCGCCGAGCAACTCTCGACGCAGTCACGCGATCTCGCCGGACAGTTCGACCGCTTCCTCGGCGAAGTCAGGGCGGCGTAAGCAGCCTAATATGGCGGCGCCTTGCGCGCGCGCTGCGCCTTGGCGGCCTCGATCCACCAATTGAGATCATCGGCGAAGCGCGGGAAGGCGCGTTCCAGCGCCTTGCCACCTTCGCCGATCGGCTCGCTCTCGGCTGACAGCGTCTGCGCGATCGGCCCGACGCCGATGGTGCTCGAGATCACCACCATGCCCATTTCCGACAGCGTGCCGTGCCACGCGGTCGAGGCGCGCGCGCCGGACAGCCGGCCGGCGGAATAGCTCACGATCGCGGCCGGCCGCCAGAACCACTCTTCCAGGAAGTGATCGGTGAGGTTCTTCAGGCCAGGCTGAATGCCCCAATTATATTCGCCTGTGACGAAGACGAAGCCATCGGCGCCGCGGATCTGGCCCGCCAGCTTCTCCAGCGCCTCCGGCGCCGTGCCCGCAGGGTGTTCCTTGTACATGCGGTCGAGCATCGGCAGGCCGATCGCCTTGGCGTCGATGAACTCGACCTCCTCGCCGCGACTGCGCAGGCGATCGATCACGAAATTCACCAGGCGAATGCCCATGCGGTCGGACCGGTAGGAACCGTAGAGGACGAGGATACGATTGCTCATGGGCCTCAGATTAGCACGAAACGGTGCGACGGCCCCAATCGATTTGCCGCGCTATCGTTTTCGCCCGAATTCCAGCGTCTGCGACGGCGTCTCGCCGAACTGGTCGCGATAGCCGCGGGAGAAATCGGACAGATGCCAGAAGCCGAACGCGAGCGCGACGGCCTTGACGCTGTCGGCGCCGGCCAGCAGCCGCTGGCGCACCAGCCACAGTCGGCGCAGGCGCAAATAGCGGTGCAGGCTCATGCCGCGATAGCGGCGCACGACGTCGTGCAAGGTGCGGACGGACAGGCCGAGCTTGCGCGCAATCTCTTCGCTGTAGATCGGCTGCGAGAGATCGTCGGACAACAGCGCGCGGATGTCCTGGAACAGCTTGAACTGCCGCTCGTCATTCGGCCGCTGGGTCCAGCGCGCGGGCACGACATTGGCGAACGCGGCATCGACCGCAGCGAGCAGGGACTCCTTCATCGCTGCCGCCTTCAGCGGCACCTCGGCTGAAGAGATCGGCTCGGACGCAGCCGCCAGCACTTCCTTGACCACCTTCCTCAACCAATGCAGCGCCAAGGGACTGGTCTCGAATATCTTGAAGCTGGAGTTCGTCGCGGGCCAGCCGCGATCCCTCACCTCGGGACGGAATACGACCGAGGCGATTTGCCGCTGCACCTCCTCGATCGTGTTGTAGGCCGCGCCGCTGCTGCCGATCACGATGACGGCGCGGTCGCGCTGCGCGCCGTTGAAGCGGATCGGGATGTCGAGGTCGTCCATCGCGAAGCCGATCGCCGTGCAATTCTCGACGAGTTGTGCATCGACCACACGAGGAAACGCGCGCGTCAAATTCACGTCGCAGCCGGGCAATGACAAGATGGTCTGCTCAGCCGAAATCTTCCTTACGAAAGGCGTGAACTCGAAGTTCAGGCCTCGTATGGCATTCCGAAATTCATCGACGTCCGAGAAGCGAAATGTCTTGGGCGCCAACCCGGGCGCGTCATCAATATTGTTCATGGCAATGTGAAACGTCGCATCGCAACCAATGCGTGTCCGGCAGCGATGCCGGTCCGATTCCCCCCTTTCGGTTGTCCCATGAGACCGAAAGAATCATCCTGCTTTGTCGCCACAGTTGGCGAGCGCCCCGTCTAAAGGACAAGCCAACGCATCAAGGGCCGCCAAATTTCGATATCGTTTCTGGCATTTTCGGCGGTGCACTGATACCTGAGCCGCCTGCGTGTAAAAGCCAAATTAACGCCTATGGGGCGAAATGAAGATTGTTGCTTAGTCGAATTTTATTTGAGTACAGGCCCCTGCCATGATGGCAAATTCGCCTGCTGATATTCTGGGTGAATTGGAAGCGGCGGTCGCAGGCTGCCCGCTGGACCGTTGTGCTCGCATCCTTTCTGGCATTGTGCAGTTGCTCACTGGCAGCCGCGACCGCTCTCAGGAACTGCTGTCCGGCGTCGTCGATGGCGTTCTGCTCCGACTGACCGAGCGGGTCGAGACCAGTGCGCTGATCCAGCTCAGCACCACCCTTGCTGACCTTACGGTGGCTCCGCCGGAGACATTGCGGCGCCTTGCCTCCCACGACAACGCGGACGTGGCGTGTCCTGTGCTGCAGAGATCGCAGGCCCTCTCCACTACCGATCTCGCGGCGATCGCGGCCTCGTGCGGCGAGCGGCATCAACGCGCGATCGCGGCGCGTGACTGCATCGAGCCCGATGTGACCGAGGCGCTGATCAAGCGCGGCGCGCACATCTGCCTGGCGCTGATCAAGAACCCTGGAACAAAATTCTCCGAGGCAGCTTATGCCACCCTGGCCGGGTGCGACCAGGACGGCGAGATTGCGAAGGCGCTAGTGCTGCGGCCCGGCACGCCTGACCTGATCGTGCGGAAGCTGCTCTCCACCCCACCCGCCAAGACAGAGCCCGCCAAGACAGCGCCGGCCAAGCCCAACGCCTCCGCCGTTCCGCCCGCGCAACCAGCGGCGCCGGCTCCGCCGAAGCCGCCCTCCTCGGCCGACTACGCGAATGCGCGGCCCGAAATCGTGGCGCTCAACCGCGTCGGCAAGCTCAACGATTCCACGGTGAACCGCTTCGCCATCCGCGGCGAGACCGCCAATCTGTTCACGGCGATCTCGGTGCTGTCAGGGGCTCCGATCGAGATCGTCGAGCACGTCATGAGCGATGACGATTGCGAGGGCCTGGTGATGGCCTGCCGGGCGTCGCGCCTGAACTGGGCGACCACGCTTGCGATCCTGAGCAACCGCAGCGGCGCCCGACTCTCTTTCGCGCAGCGCGAACGCGCGCAGCTGATTTTCGAAACACTTCTTTTGTCGACCAGCCAATGGACCGTGCGCTGGGGGGAAATCGCAGCAAGCGCCAACACAAGCGATGCGGGAAATCGCGGCGCAAAAATGGGGGTTAGCCGATGAAGTTCGATGGTCGCAAGACGTCTCGTGTGAAGATGGACCACAAGCAGTCCGTGAACCTGATGGGCTCGGACGGCACCTGGCGGCGCAGTTGCGTGCTGCTCGACGTGTCGCAAAGCGGCGCCAAGATCGAAGTCGAGGGCACGCTCGACGTGCTGCAGGCCAAGGAATTCTTCCTGGTGCTGTCGTCGACGGGTCTCGCCTACCGGCGCTGCGAGCTGGTCTGGATCGACGGTACCATGGCCGGCGTGCACTTCATCACCGGGGACGGCAAGAAGAAACCTGCGGCGGCTGCACAGACTGCCGCCCAGGGCAAGTAGGATCGAAATTTCATCAACGTCGTTCAACCGCAGTCATATCAATGTCATCCGTGCAGAACGCGCGAACCATAACAGGCCCTGTGAAAGCCGACGGCAGCAACAGCGCCGCGGAAGCAACACGCCCATTCGTGCATGTGCTGGCCGATTCCTCCGACAAATTGTCCGGCGTTTGCTCGATCCTCGAACAACAGTTTACCGTCGCCGGCGAACGGCTCGACGCGGAAGCCAAGCTGTCCCAGGTACCATTTGCCATCGTCGTCCGCGCGGAGCTGCGTGACACCGGCACTATCGCAGCCATCAAGAAGCGGGCCGCCAAGCTGGCGAAGGCAACGAAGCGGATCTTCGTCGTCGAGCACTCCTCTCACGCAAGCGTCTCGCAGGCTTATGCGCTCGGCGCGACGCTCGTCCTTCCCGGTACGATCAACAAGATCAAGCTGCTGGCGGCGTTGGCCGACCCGGTGGAACCGGCGTCTGCTTCGTCAGGCGGCGCGCCACAGCCGGACAACGCCGTCGAGACAGCCGCCACCGCCATCGCATCTATGTTTACGGCCGTCACGCTTGGCCAGCCCCTCGACTTCGACGGTACCAAGGAAGCCGGACGCCAGATTGCCGACCGCATCACCCAGCATGGCCTGACGGATTGGCTCACCACGGTACGGCGGCACCATGAGGGAACATATCAGCACTGCCTGCTCGTGACCGGCGTTGCCATCGACTTCGGCCTCAGTCTCGGCGTTGGACGAACGGATCTGGAGCGCGTGTACACGGCCGCCATGTTCCACGACATCGGCAAGGCGCAGATCCCGCTTGCGATCCTCGACAAGCCCGGCCGGCTCGATCCCGAGGAGCGCGCCATGATCGAGACGCATCCGGCGGCGGGCTACGACTTTCTCAAGGACCACGACAAGATTTCGCCAGAAATTCTCGACGCCGTCCGGCATCACCACGAATATCTCGACGGCAGCGGCTATCCGGATGCGCTATGCGGCGAGAGCATCAACGACATCGTGCGCATTCTCACGATCTCGGACATCTTCGCCGCGCTGATCGAGCACCGGCACTACAAGCCGACGATGCCGCGCACCGACGCCTATAATATTCTCTGCGGAATGGCGGGGAAATTGGAGAAGGCGCTCGTCACCTCCTTCAAGGAGGTCGCACTCTCACGCTGAGCGCGCGCTAAACCAGCGGGCGGGCGACGGCGTCACGGCTGCGCCTAGTGCGTCGCCCGGTATTTGATGCGGCGCGGGATCGAGCGACAAGCCAGTCCTTCGGCGAGCAGCTTCATGTCTTCGCGGCGGCCACTGCAGACCAGCCTGCTGAACTCCTCAGGCGTGAAAGGAAGACTGGGATCATCATCGATCGGACGCCGCATCCGCGGGCCGAAGAACCATCGAACCAGGCTAGCCAGCCGCCGCATGTCAATTCCCTCGCGCCAGCAACAAACCTTCAAGTCCGCATATTGTTCCTCCTGCACGGTCGAGATTGCAAGAGGCCGTAACGAGTCCGCACGAAAAATTTCGTGAGGGAATGATCTCCTCCGGCCTCTCCGCGTCAGTCGGCGAAACCGACATAGCGTACGAAATCCGCGTTGCCCTCGCGATCCGAACGAACGGCATTCGCGGCAAAGTTGTCGTCGGGATAGCCCATCGCAACGCAGGTCATGATGACCTCGTCCTCGGGAATTTTTGCGACCTCGCGCACGATGTCGGAGCGCATGATGCCCTGCCCGTTGATGACAGAGCCGAGCCCTCGGTCCCAGGCCGCCAGCACGATGCCGTAGCAGAGTGCGCCGAGATCGAAATGACAGACCGCGCCGGGATCGAGCACGCGGTCATAGGTCAGCACCAGCGAGACCGGCGCGTCGAACTGGCGGAAGCCGCGCAGCACCCAGTCCTGCCGCATCGGCTTGTCGTCGCGCGCAATCCCCATCGCGCCGAACAGTTTCTTGGCGATGTCGACCTGACGGGTGCGATGCACGCCCTGGTACTCGCCATGGCTGATGATGTCGCGCTTGACCTTGGCGCCGCCGACCATCTCTTCCATGTTGCGGCGGCGCAACTCTTCCAGCGGGCTGCCTGTCAGCACGTGGACATGCCAGGGCTGGGTGTTCATCGACGACGGCGCGCGCTTGGCAATATCGATGATCGCCTCGACCACGGTGCGCGGCACCGGCTCGTTCTTGAAACCGCGCACGCTGCGGCGCGACTGGACCAGCGTTTCGAATTCCACTTCAGGACCTCCCTGCCCGTTCATTCATCTGCATGACATCTGCAACACGTCTCCGGTTGCCGATGCGACGCGCGAAATCTATGCTAACCCGCAAGCAAGACCAAGAACCCCTGTGGCCACGCCACGCCCGTAAGGACCCGATCATGGCCGCACCGCTCGATCCCGTCATCGCCCAGATCATTCCGCTGCTGCCGCTGCGTGATCCCGCGACGATGACGCCACAGAGCGCCCGCGATTCCTTGCGCGCACTGGCTGACTCGCGCGCGGCCGTGCCGCCGCCGCCCGTCGATGCCGTGCAGGATATCAAGGTGAAAGGCGGCGCCGGCCCACTTGATGCACGCGTATATCGCGTCGGCAGCGCGCCCGCGCCGACTGTCGTGTTCTTCCACGGCGGCGGTTGGGTCGCGGGCGACCTCGAGACCCACGACCGCCAGGCGCGCAATCTTGCGATCGAGACCGGCGCAGTCGTGGTCTCCGTCGACTATCGCCGCCCGCCGGAAACGCGCTTTCCCGGCGCCTTCGAGGACGCCTTCACGGCAGCGCGCGACGTATTCAACCGTGTCGCGGAATTTGGCGGCGATGCAAAGCGTCTTGGCGTTGCCGGTGACAGCGCCGGCGGCAATCTCGCAGCCGCGACCGCGATCGCCTGCCGCGATGCCGGCATCAAGCTCGCCGCTCAGCTGCTGGTCTATCCCGTCACCGACGTCGTGGGCTTCTATGCCGACGCGCGCGAGAACGCGCGCTTTCCATCGCGCGCCGAGAACGCCGAGGGCTACTTCCTCTCGCGTGCCGTGATGGAATGGTTCGCCGGCCATTATCTCGCCGATGCCAGTCACGCCGCAGACTGGCGGGTCTCGCCGCTGCGCGCGGCCTCGCTCGCAAGCCTCGCGCCCGCGATCGTGACCACCGCCTGGTACGATCCGCTGCGCGACGAAGGCACAGCTTATGCGCGGGCGCTGGAGACCGCCGGCGTGCGGGTGAAGCATCACGAGGGCGCCGGCCTGATCCATGGCTATTTCGGCCTCGGCGACGCCTCCGAGGTCGCCCGTACCGAAGCGCAGCGTGCACGCGCCGATTTCAAGGCGTTGCTGGCGCGCGGGGTCTGACCGCGTTGCGACGGGGCGGAGTCGAAATGCAACGTCATCTTGTCCGTATCGTCGGCCTGATCGCAGCCTTGCTGCTATCCGTGCAGGCCGCCTCGGCCGCGCCACAGACCGTCTATTTCCCCAGCGCCGACGGCCGGACGGCGCTCACCGGCTATCTGTTCCAGCCGAGCACGCCCGGCCCCTGGCCGGCGATCGTGATGCTGCACGGACGCGGCGGGCCGTATTCGACCAACGACAATGCCGATTGCACCTTTGTCGGTGCCAACACCGCCTCGCCCTGCAACGCCGCGACATTGTCAAAACGCCATATGATGTGGGGCGAATATTGGTCGGCGCGTGGCTATCTGGCGCTGCTGCCGGACAGTTTTGGCCCACGCGGCAAGGGGCACGGCTTCGGCCGCTTCACCCATGACGATCCCGATCGCGCCGACGTCAACGAGACCAATGTGCGGCCGCTCGATGCCGAAGGGGCGCTTGCTTATCTGCGCAGCCGCGACGACGTCGTCACCAACCAGATCTTCCTCCAAGGCTGGTCCAATGGCGGCAGCACCGCGCTGAACGTGGTGATCCGGCAAGGAAACCGGCAAGGAAACCAGCAGGCAAACCAGCAGGCAAACCAGCAGGGCAATCAGACAGGCTATCGCGGCGCCCTCGTGTTTTATCCGGGCTGCGGACAGGCCGCACTGCTCGCGCCGACCATCTCCACTGCTACACCGATCGCCATGTTCCTCGGGGCCGACGACGAGGAGGTCTCGCCGCTGATCTGCCAGCACGTCGCTGACCGGTCACAACAGGCCGGCAGCACGATCGATGTCACCGTCTACCCCGGCGCGACCCATGATTTCGACGAGCCCTCGACCCGGCGGCAGTCCGCGCCCGGGAATCAAGCCGCCATGGACGACGCCCTCGTCAAGGCCGCTGGCATCCTCGATCGCTGGAAAAAATGAAGCGAGGACCGATGCCGCGCCGCGATCCTGCTTGATTGCGCCATGATTCCGGGCTCCAATTCGCAGCGCCATCTTTTTTGGTTTAGGGAGACACCCATGATGAAGCGAATTTTCCTGGCTGCGATCGTTGCCACCTTTGCAGCGGGCTCGGCGCTTGCGGACGACACCTGCGAGAGCAAGGCGGTCGGCAAGGACGGCAAGGCCCTCGCCGGCGCGGCCAAGACCTCGTTCATGAAGAAGTGCAAGGAAGACGCCTGCACGCCCAAGGCGGTCGGCTCCGACGGCAAAGCCCTCGCCGGCGCCGCCAAGAACAGCTTCATGAAGAAGTGCGAGATGGGCGCGTAAGGCGCTACGAATTCGCTGCTTCTTTCCTAAGCAATCGGTAACTACCCAGGTCGGCTTGTCCGGCTAGGGAGGGCTGAGCTCATGAATGAGTTGAGTTGGGCATCGGACGAGTGTTTCGAGTATTTTCCATCCACGCTTTCGAGCGGTGCCTATGAGGGTGCGGA
>JAUEPE010000030.1 GCA_030403585.1 Frankia sp. RB7 | reverse complement strand
CAGCCCGGCCTTCCACCCTTCCAAAATCAAACTGCTCTGCGCTACACTCTGTCGGCATCGGGGCATCCCATGAATCATCGCAAAGTCCTTCTCGCAAAAGAACTTTCGCTGATTCGCGCCCCGGTGCCCCTCAACTCTGTGAGAAATCCGGGCTAATCGCCCGACCGCCCCGCCAGCCGCGCGCGGATGTCCGGCTTCAGCACCTTGCCGACCTTGGAGCGCGGCAGATCGTCCCAGACTTCGATCTGCTTCGGTGTCTTGACGCTGCCGATCCGCTGCTTGACGAAGGCCGCCAGTGCCATCGCATCGACGCGTTGGCCGGCGCGGGGCTGCACCACGGCGACGATCCGCTCGCCCCATTTTTCGTCCGGAAGGCCAATCACGGCGCAATCCTGCACCGCCTCATGCGCCCGCAGCGCGTTCTCGACTTCGATCGAGTAGACGTTGAACCCGCCGGTGATGATCATGTCCTTGGCGCGATCGACGATATAGAGGTAGCCGTCATCGTCGATATAGCCGATGTCGCCGGTGTGGTGCCAGCCATGCGCGGAGGCCTCCAATGTCGCCTCGGGATTTTTGTAATAGCCCTCCATCACCAGCGAACCGCGGACCACGATCTCGCCGCGTGCACCTAGCGGCAGCAAATTGCCGTCGCCATCCATGATGCCGGCCTGCACCAGCGGGCTGATCCGCCCGGCCGAGGCGAGACGCTCCATCGCGATGGTGCCGTCGGCGTTGTAATGCTGGTCCGGCGCCATCATCGAGATCATCATCGGCGCCTCGGTCTGGCCGAACAGCTGCGCCATCGGCCCGATACGCTGGAGCGCCTCCGCAAGCCGCGCGGACGAGATCGGCGCCGCGCCGTACCAGAAGCATTGCAGAGAGGTGAGCTTGGCGGAGTCGAGCTTCGGATGATCGAGCAGCATGTAGATCACGGTCGGCGGCAGGAAGGTGTGCGTGACACGATAGCGCTCGATCAGATCGAGGAATTCGGCGATGTCGGGGTGATGCATGATCACGATGCGGCCGCCGAGCGCCATGATCGGGAAACACAGCACGCCGGCCGCGTGGGTCAGCGGCGCGAGCGCGAGATAGGTCGGGCGGCCCTTGAAGGGATAGCCCATCAGCGTCAGTGCCGTCATCGCCTCGATGTTGCGGCCCGACAGCATGACCCCCTTCGGCTTGCCGGTGGTGCCGCCGGTGCCGGGAATCATCGCGAGATCGTCGACCGTCTCGCGTTGATAGTGGTCGTCGGCGAGGCCGGCGAGCCAGCTGTCGAACGAGGGCGCGAACGGTAACTCGGCATCGAGGCAGACGACGACGCGCAGCTTTGGCAGCTCTGCACGCACGGCCTCGACCATTGGTGCGAAGCTCGAATGAAACAGCAGCAGGCTGCAGTCGAATTGGTCGAGGATGAGTCGATTTTCGGCCGCCTCGTTACGCGGATTGATCGGGCACCAGACCGCACCGCCGCGGGAAATGCCGAACACGCAGGCAAACGCGACCGGATCGTTGCCGGAAAGGATTGCGACCTTCTCGCCGGCAGCAATCCCCGATCGCGCGAGCCCGCGCGCGACGCGGTAGCTCAGCGACTGCACCTCGCGATAGCTGAGATCGCGCCCGTCCATGGTCAGGCACGGCGCATCGGCGCCGAGCGAGGCGCCTTTGTCGAGATAATCGATGAAGCGCATGATCAACACCCGATACGGCAGCGGGTGACGCGGAGGACCGCGCCACCCGCGATTGACTTAATCGTGCACGGTCAGAACAGGCTTGCTGACGAGCCCGAAGCTGCGCAATTGCCCGAGCAGCTCGTGATGGCCGAACGCCTGGCAGCCGGAGGCGAACCCCACGCGCTTTGGTGGCTGCTGCAACAGATGGGCCGCAGCATAGGCCTGCAACATGCCGGTCTGCTTGTAGTTGCTGTTGCCGTTGATGACGCAGTGCGCGCGCCCCAGCGGGCCGGAGGCATGCACCGAATCCATCGACTTGTTGACGCGCGGGTTCTCGCGCGGCGGCATGGTGTTCATCACGCCGGCAGCGGTCTGCGCCAACGCGGCATAGCGGTCGTCGGGCTTCATGTCCTTGGTCGCCTCCAGCGCGGCGGCGACGATCTGCGGCACGGCCTGCATCAGCCCTCGGTTGAACACGCCGCCCAGCACCTTCACGTTGGCAACGCGCGGGTCGCGCTTGAACCACACGGGATGCGAGGTGCCGCCCCAGGGCAGCGCCAGCGCCAGCTCGTGCTGGCCGGGGATGGCGAGGTTGTAGAGGCCTGCATCGGGCTGGTGCTCGACGTATTTGTTCTGCTCCAGATAGTAGGCCTTGGCCATCGCGGCGTTGACCAGGATGGTCTGCGTCGATGCGATGGTCGGGCTGCCACCCCAGAACACGGCGATATCCAGCGTGTCGAGGCCGGGCGTCTCCAGGCACAGCTGCGCGGCGATCTCGCCGGTGGTATACATCTGGGCGATGCCTGGCGCCAACAGCAGTCCGGCATTGGCGAACTTCGTGCCAAACTCCTGCTCGAGCGTGATCAGCCAGTCCTGCTCACCAGTGGTGTCGGTGTAATGACACCTGGAAGCGAGGCAGGCCTGCACCACTTCACCGCCGAACTTGGCGAAGGGACCCACGGTGTTGAGCACCACCGAGGCGCCCTTGAACAATTCAGTCAGCGCAGCCACGGTGTGCGGCACCTTGACCACCTCGTAATCGGCGGTCTCGATGCCGGCCACATTCGACTTCATCGCGGCGTTGAGCTTCTCATTGCTGCGGCCGGCGGCGATGAAGGGAATGTTGTATTCGCGTAAATATTCGCAGACCAGCCGGCCGGTATAGCCGGAAGCGCCATAGACGATGACGGGCTTCTTCTCACTCATTGCGTTCCTCCGAAATGCTTGTTGTCGGCTTTGTTGTTACATGCCCATGCCGCCATCGACCGGCAGTCCGACGCCGGTGATGAAGCGCGCCTCATTCGAGCACAGGAACACCGCGGCATCGCCAATGTCCGTGACCTCGGCGAGACGGCCGAGCGGAGTTTGCTCCACCACCGAGCCGACTGCGGCGTTGACGTCAGCCGCGAGCCCGACCTTGACGATGTCGTTGGCGAGCTGCATTCCCATGTCGGTCGGTATCAGACCCGGATAGATGCAGTTCACGCGCACGCCGAAACCGAGCTTGCCGGCTTCCATCGCTCCGACCCGCGTCATCCGGTCGACGGCGGATTTGGTGCCCGAATAGACCGCGATGCCCGGGAAGGCGATCGTTGCCGCAACCGAGGCGATGTTGACGACGGCGCCGCCCTTGCCTGCCGGCCCGCTTGGACGCATGGCACGGAAGGCGTGCTTCATGCCGAGCACGGTGCCGACGATATTGACGTCGCACATTCGCCGTGCGTCCTCGGCCTTGACCTCGGAGATCAGCGACGTGATCTCGATGCCGGCATTGTTGATCAGGATGTCGTAGCCGCCGAGAGTTGCGACGGTCTTGGCAACCGCCCGCTCCCATTGGGCGTCATCGGTGACGTCGAGCTGGACGAAGCCCGTCGCGACATCTTCCTTCGCGATCGCGGCTGCGCTGGCGCGGCCGGTCTCCTCCAGGATGTCGGCGATCATGATCGAGGCGCCGGCTCGCGCCAACGCCTGCGCGATGGCCGCGCCGATTCCTCTCGCACCGCCGGTGACCAGGGCTTTCCTGCCTGCAAGGCTCTTCCCACTCATGACGCACTCCTCCGTTGCTGGTGATTGATCGATGCGTGCCGCGCCGATCGGCGCGCACCAGGTCGATGGGCGCAGGCCTTTTGGGCGGCACCCAGCGAAGCGTTCCTCCATGTGTCGGACGTCTTGACGACTGTCCAAATTCTTGGTGCGAACCTCCGCCAGAATCTTGACACTTGTCAAGAACGAATTTGACAGTTGTCAAAGGAAGTGGTTGTGAGGGGATGGAGCATTCCGCGGTCGACGCGGTATAAGTCATTGAAAGAACGGGACTGAGGAAGGGACGAGATGGCGCGGCAGGTGACGGGAGCGGCCCGGCGTGTGGCTGATGCGGCCGAGGTGCTGCGCGACGAGAAGTTCAACGCGCGGCGCATCGAGCTTGCCGAGGCTGCGCTCGAAACGCTTGGAGAGCTCGGCTTCGCACGGACCAGCCTGCGCGAAATCGCGCAGAACTCGGCGTTCACGCACGGCGTATTCCACTATTATTTCAGCGACAAGCTCGACCTGATCTGCTGCTGCGTCCGCCACTACAAGGCGAAGTGCGTGACGCGATATGACGATGTCGTCGCGACGGCAAAGAGCCGCGACGAATTGACGGAGGGTTTCCTCGCCAAGCTCGCGGCAACGCTGCAGAACGAAGCCCGCATGCACCGTCTCTGGTACGATTTGCGCTCGCAGGCGATGTTCGAGGCGGCGTTTCGCAAGGATGTACTCGAGATCGACAAGAGCCTGGAAGCGATGATCTGGCGCATCGCCTCCCGCTATGCCGAGCTCGGCGGCAAGCGGCCGGTATCGTCGCCGGCCGCGCTCTATGCGCTGTTCGACGGTCTATTCCAGAGCGCGCTGCTCAAGCACCTCGCGGGTGACAAGACGGCTGCTCCCGAACTGCTCGACGAAGTCCGGCATCTGCTGCCGACGGTCTGCTGAAGCGCACGAGCGGCGCGCACGAAGGCGTGGCCGTTTTCATTTTGGGAGATGACCTCTCCATGTCATTGCGAGCGAAGCGAAGCAATCCAGAATCTTTCCGCGGAACGATTCTGGATTGCTTCGTCGCTTCGCTCCTCGCAATGACGAGGCTGCGAGAGCTGGGCTCACAATGACGACGTTGAGAGAGCTGCGCGCTCAGTGACCAGCGATTTACGCCGCGGTCGCCGGTGGCAGCGCCAGCACCGAATAGATCGCCTGGGCATCGCGCGAGGCGCGGAGCTTTTTGGCGATGTCCTGGTCGCGCAAGAGGCGGGCGATGCGGGCGAGCGCCTTGAGATGATCGGCGCCGGCGCCTTCGGGGGCGAGCAGCAGGAAGACGAGATCGACCGGCTGGCCGTCCATCGCCTCGAAATCGATCGGGCGATCGAGCCGGGCGAACAGGCCAAAAATCTTTTCCAGCTTGGGCAGCTTGCCGTGGGGAATGGCGACGCCGTAGCCGACCGCGGTGGTGCCGAGCTTCTCGCGCTGGAGCAGCACCTCGAACACGGAGCGCTCGTTCTGGCCGGTCAGTTCGGCGGCCCTGGCCGCGAGCTCCTGGAGCGCCTGCTTCTTGCTGTTGACCTTCAATGCCGGGAGAATCGCCTCGGGCGCGACCAGATCGGTAATCGGCATGAAAGTGTTCCGAGGTGAATTAAACCGTCAGGTTCCGAATTGGCCTGCTCGGTGAAACCGAGCCGGGCCGGCGTCAAGAAGGTGAAGCAGGAGGCGGACTTAGCCCCGATCCTGATGTGGGGCGCTTCTACTCCAACGCAATCCCGGTGCCAACTCCCGCGTGCGGCTTTGCCACGGTCATTGTTAAGACCTGTGGTTGATACGGGGGGCCTCCGGGTGGATTCTTGTTTTGACGCGTTTTCTTTACGCGAACCGGCATCCACTTCGCTCGAAAACGCTCTAACCGCCCGATTTGGCGCCCGGCGGGTCGATCCAGCCGACATTGCCGTCGGCACGGCGGTAGATGATGTTCACCCGGCCCGAGGAACCGTGCTGGAATACCAGGCAGGGTGCCCCGCTGAGGTCGAGTTCCATAACGGCTTCGCTGACCGACAACTGCTTCAGCGACGTCGTGGCCTCGGCGATGATCACGGGGCTGTAGCCGGTGACCTCATCCTCGTCGTCGCCCTCGCCAGGCGCCTCGAGCACGTAAGCAGTGGCGTCCATGGCCGCCAGCGCCGCAGAGGCGACATGGGCCTTGCGTGCCGAGCGGTCCTTGAGCCGGCTCTTGTAGCGCTTGAGGCGCTTCTCGATCATCACCAGCGCCTGGTCGGCGCTGACATAAGCGTCGTGCGCGTTCGAATCGGCCTCCAGCGTAATGCCGGAATCAAGATGCAGCGAACAGTCGGTGCGGAAACCGAGGCCGTCCTTGCTGAGCGTGATGTGGCCGGAGTAATTGCCGTCGAAATATTTACGGAGGACCTCTTCGGTCCGATCGTTCACGCGGCCGCGAAGGGCCTCACCAACGCTCACGCTCTTGCCCGAAATCCGAAGAGTCATCTGATGCCTCGCTTGGTTTGCACCCAGCTACGATGACGCGTCATCGCAGCTGGGGTTATTCCCTGCGCATGATCTGGCCGGAAAACCGCCGGGCACTTTTCCGGATCATGCGCGTGCTTGGATCGGTCGCGAATAAGGGGATGAGAGTAGCGCGATTTCGCGCCAGCGCAATCAGGCCGGTTCGGTGTTGCGGGAGCGGTCGGCCATTGCGGTGGAAAGGACGTTACCAAGAGCGCTCTGCTTGTCACGACGGCGTTGCACCGAGGACGGAATGCGCATGGCTTCGCGGTACTTCGCGACCGTGCGGCGGGCAATATCAATGCCCGAGGCGCGCAAGCGTTCCACGATGGTATCATCCGACAGGATCGCGGCAGGCAGCTCCGAATCGATCAGCTGCTTGATGTGATGACGCACGGCTTCGGCCGAGTGCGCCTCGCCGCCGTCGGCCGAGGCGATCGACGCCGTGAAGAAATATTTCAATTCGAATGTGCCGCGATTTGTCGCCATGTATTTGTTGGCGGTAACGCGCGACACCGTGGATTCATGCATCTGGATGGCGTCGGCGACGGCCTTCAGATTCAGCGGCCGCAGATGCGCGACACCATGGGTGAAGAAGCCGTCCTGCTGGCGCACGATCTCGGTCGCGACTTTCAGGATGGTGCGGGCGCGCTGGTCGAGCGCGCGCACCAGCCAGGTCGCATTCTGCAGTGCGTCGGTGAAATACGACTTGTCGCCGTCCTTGCCCTTCTTCTTCGACAGCTCGGAATAGTAGGTCTGGTTCACCAGCACGCGCGGCAAGGTGTCGCTGTTGAGCTCGACATGCCAGCCGCCGTCCGGACCCGGGCGAACATAGACGTCCGGCACCATGGTCTGCATCCGCGCCGAGCCGAACTTCATGCCGGGCTTGGGATTGAGGCGGCGGATCTCGCCGATCATGTCGGCGATGTCCTCGTCATCGACGCCGCAGAGCTTGCGAAGCGCGGCGACATCGCGCTTGGCAAGCAGATCGAGATGCTCGACCAGCGCCTGCATCGCCGGATCGTAGCGGTCGAGCTCGCGGAGCTGGATCGCCAGGCATTCGCTCAAATTGCGCGCGCAGACGCCGGGCGGATCGAATTTTTGCAGCACGGCAAGAACGTCCTCGACGTCCTTTTGCGTCGCGCCAAGCCGCTCGGCGGCCTGGCCGAGATCGGGCGGCACATAGCCGGCTTCGTCGACGAGGTCGATCAAATACTGCCCGATCATGCGCTGCGCCGCGCCGGTGAAGGCGACCGAGAGCTGCTCGGCAAGGTGGTCGCCGAGGGTGGTTTCCGCCGCGACGAAGGCTTCGAGATTGTAGTCCTCGTCACCGGAGGCACCGCCGCCCCATTCCGTGTAGGTGGTGGGCGCCACGTCCTGGGCGTTGCGCGCCGCCGCCTCGGCCGGCTCCTCGGAGAAGACGTTGTCCAGGCCCGTGTCCAGGGTCTGCTCCATCTCGGCGCGGGTGCCGAGATCCTTGCTCATCCATTCTTCCTGGCCGGGCTCGAAGGCGTTGCCGCTGCCGCCAAAGCCGTCATCGGCACCGTGACTGCCTGAATCCTCGCCATCGTTGTCGCTGAAATGGCCGGCCTCGGCCGGGGCTTCGCCGGCGGGGGCCTCGTCATTGGCCCGCTCCAGCAGGGGATTACGCTCGAGTTCCTCTTCCACGAAGGTGGTGAGATCGAGATTGGACAGTTGCAGCAGCTTGATCGCCTGCATCAGCTGCGGCGTCATGACCAGCGACTGCGATTGCCGGAACTCTAATCTCTGCGTAAGCGCCATCTAACAAGAACCGTTCCCGAAAATTGGTCCGATTCTTGCTTATCTTAGTCCTGGCCCGATGTACACGCCTTGACGAAATCGAAAAAAGGGCTAGAGGCGGAATTCCTCGCCAAGGTAAAGGCGCCGAACGTCCGGATCAGCCACAATCTCGTCCGGGCTCCCCTCCGTCAAGATCTCACCGGCATAGACGATATAGGCGCGGTCGGTGAGGCCGAGCGTCTCGCGCACATTGTGGTCGGTGATCAGCACGCCGATGCCGCGATTGGTGAGATGGCGCACGAGGTCCTGAATGTCGCCGACCGCGATCGGATCGATGCCGGCGAAGGGCTCGTCGAGCAGCATGTAGTTCGGACGCGTTGCGAGCGCGCGCGCGATCTCGACGCGGCGGCGCTCACCGCCGGACAGCGCAATCGACGGTGATTTCCGCAGGCGCGTGATGTTGAATTCGTCGAGCAGGGAGTCGAGCTGCTGCTCGCGCTTCTTGCGCGAGGGCTCCACCACTTCGAGCACGGCGCGGATGTTCTGCTCGACGGTGAGGCCGCGGAAGATCGAAGCTTCCTGCGGCAGATAGCCGATGCCGAGCCGCGCGCGCTGATACATCGGCAGCTTGGTGACGTCATGGCCGTCGAGCTCGATCGCGCCACGATCGGCCTTGATCAGGCCGGTGATCATGTAAAACACGGTGGTCTTGCCGGCGCCGTTCGGACCGAGCAGGCCGACCGCTTCGCCGCGCCGCACATAGATGCTGACGCCGCGCACGACCTGGCGGCTGCCAAAACTCTTTTCCACGCTATGCACAGCCAGGAAGCCCGGCCGGCGCAACAGCTGCGGTCCGCCCGTGCCGTTGGACTTTGCAGCAGGCTTCGCGCCGGGTTTGGCTTTGGGCGGTTGAGCCGGCGGCTGACGCGGCCGCGGCGGCGCCTCGATACCATAGGGGTCCGAGGCCTGGATGGGCTGGTCACGGGCAATCGGCGGCGCGTCCCGGACCGGGCTTGCGACCAGGCCGCCGACGCTGTCACCGAGCGCGGTGATGTCCTGACGGGCAAATCCTGGCCGGCCGCGCTTGGCGGGGCGCCGACGGAACATGCTGAAAAGATCGACCATCCCCGCCTTCTAGCCCTCAACGGATCCTGCACGGTGTTCGCGCGGTTTGCCGCGCCGGCCTCTTGCTTCGCCGACGCAGCATGAATGTAGGGATGTCTCATGCCCAGTGAAACACGCCCGAAAAGCGGCGGACCCCGCTGCGTAAGCCCTGCCGCTAGATACAGTCTCGCCGGGCAAGCTTCAACCTCGGATCGGCTGCATCTCAGTCAAGTTATTGAATTTACTTTTGTTTACCTGAACCGGGTAGTTGCACAGGCGAGCCCGCGCCCGGAACCACCGGCGTTCCGCATTTGCCGTTGGCGCCGCCCTGGGTCTGGATGAACAGACCCTGCACCTTGCCGCTGTCGGATTCCACCCGGGAGACGCCGGTGGTCATGTCGACCATCAGTTTGTCGCCGCGCAGCACGTTCTGGCACTGCGTCAGGACCACCTGGCCGCCCGAACCGCCGAGCATGGTGATGAGATTGGTCTTGGTGTCGAACACGGCGGTCTCGCCGGTCACCACCTGGTCTTTCTGGGTCACCACGACATTGCCGCGCGCTTCCAGCCGCTTGATCGAAGAGGCGCCGCCGGGACCCGGGGTCGCCGATTGCATGGGCGCGGCCTTGGTCGCCTTGGCCCCCTTGGCCGGATCAGCCTGCGGCGCGGCCGCCTTGTCGCTGCTCGATTCGTAGAACACCACCAGCGTCTTCGAGGTCATGGTGGTGTCGCCCTGCACCACCTTCACATTGCCCGCGAAGGTCGCTTCCTTTTTCTTGTCGCGCATCTCGAGCGAGGCGGCCTCGATCTGGATCGGCTGATCGCGGTTCTGCGAAAAGCCCTGCATCGCATTGGGCACGCCTTGCATGGTGCTTTGCGCGACGGCCGCGCCGGTCGCGATCAGCGCAGCGCCGCCAAGCGCGACCGCTGCGACAATAGCGCGAAGCCTGCTGTCGTTGCGCGGAAAAAAATGAGCCATGAAAATCACTTTGAGTTTGCAGATTTCTTGGACTTCGCAGGCGGCGGCGCGGGCGCGGGCTGCTCGACCGGCGCAGCGGCCGCATCGTCCGTGCTGATCTTGTCCAGATGCATCACGACATTGCCTTCGAAACGAATGACGTCGCCGCCTTCGGTGATGCGCAAGCGATCGGCGGTGAGCGTGCCGTTGGTCAGCTTGACGTCGACATGGTCATCGGAGGAGACGGTGCCTTTGGCCATGTCGACGAAGGCCGAGTTCAGCCGCGCCTCATAGCCGGTCGAGGTGCGCAGGAAGATGTCCTTGTGCAGATCGAGCTGCTGCTGCTTGTTGTCGAAGCGGCCGGTGCGGGCATCGAGGAACATGGTCGACTGGTCTTCCATCAGCACCTTCGCGCGCAGATCGGCGAGATCGACGTGATCGGGATCGGTGACGTCCTGCGTCGCGGTCTTGGCCCACAGCTCGTAGGGACGCTGGTCCGGCGTGAAGCCGGACATGTGCGGCGATTCCATCGTGATCTTGGTGCCTGACACGACCATATTTTCGACCGTGAGCGGCAGGCCCGGAAAGCGGTATATGTTGAAAAACCCGATGTAGATGATCACGGCCATGGCAACGACCACCGTCGCCGGCACCGCGATGCGCAGAATCCGCACCAGGCGGCTGTGGCGCGCCGCGCTGGCAAACTTCGCCGCAAGAGCGGCGTCGTAGGTGGAAAACTGGGCCGAGTTCACCGCTGCTCCGGGGGCATCGCTTGCCTGGTCAGAAGGCTCCAATCGAGGCCGCCCCATTGTACCCGCGACCTCAGGAATATGCAGCCTTGGAATAGGGAGCCTTGGAATAGGGAGCCTTGGAATAGGGAGCCTTGGAACAGGCAGCCTTTAGATAGGCGGCCTTGGACATATCAGCTTTGGACAGGCTGTTAAGAAAGTGTCCGAAACGGGGCGGCAGCCCGAGCCTGGCCACCTGCAGAGGGCTCAGGAATGCGCGAAAATGTCCTCTTCCTCCCAGCCCTGGAGGTCGAGCAGTGCACGGGTCGGCAGGAAGTCGAAACAGGCCTTGGCCAGCGCGGTACGTCCCTCCCGGACCAGCATGGCGTCGAGCCGCTCGCGCAGGGCGTGCAGGTGCAGCACGTCGGAGGCGGCGTAGGCGAGCTGCGGCTCGGTCAGGCTGTCGGAACCCCAGTCGCTGGATTGCTGCTGCTTGGAGAGGTCGACATTGAGCACCTCGCGGACGAGGTCCTTGAGACCATGGCGGTCGGTATAGGTGCGGGTCAGGCGGGATGCGATCTTGGTGCAGTAGATCGGCCCGGTCATCACGCCGAAGCTCTGGTACAGCACGGCGACATCGAACCGCGCAAAATGGAAGATTTTTGTGATGGCGGGATTGCCGAGCAGGGCCTTCAGGTTCGGTGCGTCGGTGTGACCCTTGGGGATCTGCACCACGTCGGCGCTGCCGTCGCCGGGCGAGAGCTGGACCACGCAGAGCCGGTCGCGGTGCGGGTTCAACCCCATGGTCTCGGTGTCGATCGCCACCGCCCCGGTGTAGCGGGTGAGGTCAGGCAGGTCGCCGCGATGCAGGCGTACGGTCATGGCGTTTCAAACCCTCAATCGAATCGGTCACGTCGGCAGCATAAGCTAATCGGGATTGCCCGCGATGTATCTGCTGGCCACGGCCGGCGCAAGCACGGATAGAGCCCAGGTCAGATCGCCGCCAGCATGATGCAAACCATCGCCGCCACGGTGGTGCGGCTCGCGCCGTCCCGGAAGGCGTAGATGATGGGATCGTCGGGCATCTCGCGGCGATGCGCGATCATCAAAGCGCGGCCGAACCAGTAGAGCAGCAGGGGCGCGAGCAGCCACAGCATCCAGGGGCGGCTGTAGAGCGGCGTCACCGCGGAGGACGAGACATAGAGCGCGAACACGGTGACGGCATTCATGGCACTCGCCGCGGCCATGGCGGCGATGATTTGCAGATCGGTGATGCGGTAGTCGCGATTGGACGGATCGGAGAGCCCTGCGCCCTCGCGCATGCTGAGCTCGCTGAAACGCTTGATCAGCGCGAGCGAGGTGAACACGAACAGCGAGAACACCATCAGCCATTCCGACAGCATGACGCCGGCCGCGACCGCGCCCGCGCCGATGCGCAAGGAGTAGAGGCCGGCGAGCGTCACGACATCGACCAGCATTTTGCGCTTAAGCACCAGCGAATAAGCGATGGTGGTGGCGAGATAGGCGGCGAGCACGCCGAGGAAGGTCAAGGAGATGCAGAGGCTGGCGGCGACGGCGAAAGCCCACAGCACGGGGATTGCCGATAGCGCCGACGAGATCGGCAAGTCGCCCGCCGCGAGCGCGCGATGGCGCTTGGTCGGATGCTGGCGGTCGGCGGCGAGGTCGAGCAGATCGTTCATCAGATAGGCGCCCGACGCACAGGCCGAGAACGCCAGGAACGCCAGCAGCGTGGTCCCGAGCGTCGCAAGATTGATCTGATGCGCGGTGATGACGGGCACGAACACCAGCGTGTTCTTGGCGTATTGATAGACCCGCAGCGCCTTCGCCCAGGTCTTCAGGCTCGCGCGGCCACGATTTCGGTGCGCGATGCGCTCGATCGCGGCGCGATCGAACGGCAGATTGTCGCCCGCAGCGAGATCGGCAGGCCCCACGACGCCGTCAAAACCGAGATGCGCGGCGATGTAAGCGGCATGATTGGCGAAGCGGCCCGCTACAAGAAACACCTTGGCGCCGCGCGCGCGGGCCACCAGCGCCTGGTTCAGCACATCGGCATCATAGGGAAGGTGGGCGTAGTCGAGCTCGGCGCGCGCCAGGATATCCGTGAGCGCCGCCATGCCTGCGCGTCCGCCGGCGCCGAAGCGGGCCAGCATGCGCGCGGGACTCGAGAACAGCGCCTCCATCAGCAGCTCCGAGCGAAGCAGCGCGCCTTCGAGATCGATGACGAGGGTGCGGGCCGGCGCTGGCTCTGCCGGCGCGGCTTCACTCCGATCGTACTGCCTGACGGGCTGCTCCATCCGAAAACGCTCTGACTGACCGCGACACGGCCGGCCCAAGGGCTGGGGAGGCCGGGAGCAGGAAAATGGACGGCCGCGAGCCTAGGGAGCATTCGCTAAGGGCGGCTTAATTCGGCCGGCGGATCGGCGGCTGAGAGCACCCGTCGCTGTTGCAGGGATCCCACAATCCGGCGCGCGCGCGATATACCAGCTGAACTTGAGGCCCGCGCCGGTGGAAATCGGCCACATCGACCCTATTTGAGCCCATTCTCACCACGCATCAGGCGCCATGACAGACCAGACGCTCGCCGCGCCGATCGACGATCAGCAGCAACGCCAGCGCGGCTTTTCGCGCTACCAAGCACTCCTCGTGGCGCTCCTCGCGTTCGCGCAGTTTTCGATCATCCTCGATTTCATCATCATGTCGCCGCTCGGCGCCATCCTGATGCCCGCGCTCGACATCACGGCCGGTCAATTCGGCGTCGCAGTGTCGGCCTATGCGTTCAGCGCCGGACTATCGGGCATCCTGGCCGCCGGCTTTGCCGACCGGTTCGACCGCAAGCGGCTGCTGCTGTTTTTTTATGCCGGCTTCACGCTGGGAACGCTGCTCTGCGCGCTGGCGCAGACCTACCATGTGCTGCTGCTCGGCCGGATCGTGACCGGATTGTTCGGCGGCGTGATCGGCTCGATCGTGCTGGCCATCGTCACCGATCTGTTTCCGCTGCACTTGCGCGGCCGCGTGATGGGATTCGTGCAGACGGCGTTCGCCGCGAGCCAGGTGCTCGGCGTGCCGGCCGGGCTGTTTCTGGCCAATCATTGGAACTGGCATGTCTGCTTCTTTGCGATCGTCGGCCTGTCGATCGTGGCGATCGCCGTCATCGCCTTCGCCATGGAGCCGGTCGACGCACATCTGAAACTGAAGCCGGACAAAAACCCGTTCCACCATCTGGTCGCGACCATCGGCGAGCCGCGCTACACGCTGGCCTTCGCGGTCACGACATTGCTGGCGACGGGTGGCTACATGCTGATGCCGTATTCGAGCGCCTTCACCGTGAACAACATCGGCATCGACATCGTGCATCTGCCGACGATCTATCTGGTCTCCGGCCTGTTCAGCATCGTCACGGGACCGCTGGTCGGCCGCGCCAGCGACGCCTTCGGCAAATATCCGACCTTCGTGTTCGGCTGCGCCATGACCATCGTCATGGTGCTGATCTACACCCATCTCGGCCACGTCTCGCTGGTGACCGCGATCATCGTCAACGTGCTGATGTTCGTCGGCATCTTCTCGCGCATGATCCCGTCGCAGGCGCTGATCTCTGCGATCCCGGACCAGAGCCAGCGCGGCTCGTTCAGCGCAGTCAGCGCCTCGCTGCAGCAGCTTTCCGGCGGGCTTGGCTCGGTGCTGGCGGCCGCGATCATCTCGCAACAACCGGACGGCTCGCTGCTGCATTTCGAGCGGATCGGCTATGTCGTCGTCACCACGACGATCATCACGCTGGTCGCGATGTATTTCGTGCAGAAGTCTGTGGCGGAGCGGGCGGGGAGGAGCGTGGTTTGAGGTTGGCCGCTAGCGGAGAAGCAGCATGGCCAGTGCGTGCCTTAACCGGTCCCGCCGTCATTATTCGTCAGCGTAGCTCCTATTCCACATTCAGGTGAACCAACGCTGGGCCTTCGATGACCAAGGTTGCATGTATAACCTTTTGGTCGAAAATCTCGTAAGTCATGTCAAAGGCGCATTCAAAGGCATTGATTGAAGAGGGCGTAGCCGAAGCCGCATACCCCCTCGTTTCCTCTTCCCACTCGCCGTCCGGCCCTTCCGCCACAGCCGCATGTCTACCGTCTCGCTGAGCTTCATTTACTCGCAGTGGTATTGTGTTCCATCTTTTCGATGCGCCGAACGGAGATCTCCGATGAAGCTCAAACTTGCCGCCGCGATGCTCGCCGCAAGCCTCCCGCTCGCATCGATGGTTTTCGCCCAAGGTACCGCGCCAGCCGATCTTGCAGTGATCGATACCTGCCTGAAGACCGCGGAGAAAACCGGCGGTTTTGGCGGCGCGTGCGTCGGGCTCGTCGCCGACCCCTGCATCAAGGCGGCAAAGGGCGCGAATGACGACGTCGCCAAATGGAAAGCCTGCGCGGCGCGCGAACTCGCCATTTGGACGCAGAAAACCAGTGAGGCGCTAAAGAAGGTTCAGGCCGGCGGGTTCGCCGACGTGATCAAGGCGGTCGAGGACTCGCAGAAAACTTTCGCCGCGTCGCGTGATCGCTTCTGCGCGGTCTTCGACAAAGTCGAGCCCGGCATGTATCCGGGCGACGCGAGCTACTGCCGCCTGCGCGAGACCGCGAACCGCTCGCTGAGCCTGATCAAGCTCGGCGCTGCCGTCAACGAGCACTGAGACCTCTTAGGCGCTTGGGGTCATCAGCTTTGCCGACCTTTTCCCACATAGCGACGACGGCTTTGGCCGCGAGCGCGGTGAACGTCGTTCATGGCTCACCTAGTCTAGCATCCGGGCAACGGCTGTCGGCGCGTAGCGCTTGCCTGAGCGACTGACGAAGCCGCCTGCAGTTCGCCTGCGATCTGAGTCGACCAGACGAGCGATGTAGGCCATTCGGTACGGCATGAGCGCTGTGTCCCGGTCTTGTGTACCGGTCAGCGGCTCAAATTCCCTGCAAATGAGCGATTTCAACTACTTGAGTTGGGGGTGGTGCCCAGGAAAGGACTCGAACCTTCACGGCCGTTAAGCCACTGGCACCTGAAGCCAGCGCGTCTACCAATTCCACCACCTGGGCATGCCGTTTGGGGCACGGAGGCGGTTACTACGGTTCAGTGACGCGGTTGTCAATTCATGGTTCGGGATGCCGATTGCGCATTGCAAACCGGGCCGATACAAGCCTGATAACACGCTACTCTCCCGCAGGAATGGACCCAGGCCGATGGCATCGAATACGGAAACTCTCGTCACGGTTTTCGGCGGATCGGGGTTTTTGGGCCGGAATGTCGTCCGCGCGCTGTGCCGGCGGGATTACCGGGTCCGGGTCGCGGTGCGGCGGCCGGAACTGGCCGGATACCTCCAGCCCTCCGGCAAGGTCGGGCAGGTCCACACCATCCAGGCCAATCTGCGCTACCCGGCCTCGGTCGAGGCGGCGGTGCGCGATTCGGATGTCGTGATCAATCTGGTCGGCATCCTCACGGAGGGCGGCGGGCAGACCTTCGACGCCGTCCAGGCCAAGGGCGCCGAGACCGTCGCCAAGGCGGCAGCCGCCGTCGGCGCAAGGCTGATCCACGTCTCCGCCATCGGCGCCGATGCCGAATCACCCTCGCGCTACGCCAAGGCCAAGGCGGCCGGTGAGGCGGCTGTGACGGCCGCGGTACCGTCGGCCACGATCTTCCGTCCGTCAGTGATATTCGGCCCCGAGGACCAGTTCACCAACCGCTTTGCCGCGCTGGCGCGGATGTCGCCTGTGCTGCCGCTGATCGGCGCCGAGACGAAGATGCAGCCGGTCTATGTCGGCGACGTCGCCACCGCGATCGCGGATGCCGTCGACGGCAAGGCCAAGGCGGGCGCGACCTACGAGCTCGGCGGGCCCGAAGTGCTGACCATGCGCGAGATCATCGAGGCCATCGTCACTATTGCCGATCGCAAGCCGGCGCTAATCTCGCTGCCGTTCGGCCTCGCCCGCTTCAAGGCCAACTTCCTGCAATTCGCGCCGGGCGCGCTGAAGCTGACGCCGGACCAGGTGACCCTGCTCGAGCGCGACAATGTCGTGTCGGATGCGGCGAAGGCCGCCGGGCTCACGCTGGAAGGCCTCGGCATCACCGCCGATTCGCTGGAAGCGATCGCCCCGCAATACCTCTGGCGTTTCCGCCCGCAGGGTCAGTTCCAGCGCAAGAGCGCGTGAGGTTGTTCCTAACCTCGCCCCGCTTGCGGGGAGAGGTCGATCGCGAAGCGATCGGGTGAGGGGGTACAGGTCTCTCGACGACCTCACGTGCGGATAGAGGCCCCTCGCCCCAACCCTCTCCCCGTAAGAACGGGGCGAGGGAGCAGACCGCTATCGCGGCTGCAGCAGCTTCAAAACTTCAGCTTCTTGAACACCGCCTCCGGCAGCGTCTTGATGATGAGCATCACGAGACGCCATTTGCCGCTGACATAGACGACGTCGGTCTTCTTCTCGACGGCGCTGAGGATCGCATCGCCGACGATCGGCGCGTCGACGGTGAGCGGGCCGATCAGCTTCATGCCTTCCGTCATCTTGGTGCGGACGAAGCCGGGTTTTACGGTGACGACATGAACGCCGCCACGGCTGGCGCGGGCGCGCAGGCCTGACAGGAACGCGGAGAGGCCGGCTTTGGCCGAGCCGTAGACATAGTTCGAGGCGCGGCCGCGATCGCCCGCGACGGACGACACGCCGACGATCGTGCCATTGCCGCGCGCCAGAAATTTTTCGGCGAACAGGCCAAGGATCAGCGACGGTCCCTCGTAGTTCGAGCGCATGATCGTGGTGGCGTGCGCGAGGTCGCTCTCGGCGGTTGGCTGCACGCCGAGCAGGCCAATGACCGAGACGACGATTTCGGGCAACACGGGAAGGCCAGCGACAAAGCCGTCGAACGAAGCCGTGTCGAGCACGTCGAATGTCCACGTGCTCGCTTCGATATTGTAGCGCGCGCGCAAATCCGCCGCGTCAGGCTCCAACGCTGTGGCATCGCGGCCGGCGAGGCCGACATCGTAGCCGGCCTTGGCAAAGGCGCGTGCGGCGGCGCGGCCGATATCGGAGGAGCCACCGAGCACCAGAACGGTCTTGCGTGACGTCACGGCTTAAACCTCATCGAACAGGCGTTGTGAAAGCTTTGAGCGGATGTTTTGGGCGGGATCGAGCGATTTGCGGATCGCGTTGAAGCGCGACAGAGCGGGATAGCCGGCTTCGAACGTCGCGCGCGACTGGCGCGCGTCCTTGGCGAGATAAAGCCGTCCGCCGGCGGCGACGACGAGACGGTCGATCTCGTCGAGGAAATTCAGGATGTCGCCCTTCACCGGGAAATCCAGCGCCAGCGTGTAGCCGGGCAACGGAAACGACAACAGGCCATCGCCATGGCCGAGCTTCTTCAGCACCGCGAGGAACGAGGCATCGCCGCGCTTCGAGACAAGATCGAGGATGTCGCCGAGCACGGCGCGCGCACCTGGCTCCGGGATCACGCATTGATGCTGGAGGAAGCCGCGCCGTCCGTAGATGCGATTCCAGTCACCGATGCTGTCGAGCGGAAAGAAATACGGATAGAGCGAGACCACATGGTCGCCGCCGGCGCGCCTTGCGCCCATGCGGTAATAGAGCGCGTTGAAGGCGCGAATGCTGATGCGATTGAGCGTCATCGACGGCAGATCGATCGGCACGGCGAGCCCGGGATTCTTGCCGACGGGAAAGCGATCGGCGCCCTCAGTCAACTCATCGACGCGAGCGTGCTCGCCGAGATAGATCAGCGAGCGGCCGAGGTCGCGCCCGCGCGCCGCGCAATCGATCCACGCCACCGAATAGGTCGCGGAGAAGCTCGCCTCGAGCGCGCGCAGCGCAGCGTCGAGATCGGATGCAGAGATCACGCGCTCGCGGATCCAGCCGGTCTCCACGGAGCGCAGCCGCATCGTGGCCTCGAGGATCACACCCGTGAGGCCCATACCGCCGATGGTCGCGAAGAAGGCATCGGAGTTTTGTTCGCGCGAGATCTCGATGGTCTCGCCCTGCCCGGTGCGCAGCAAGATGCTGTCGACGTAGCGGCCAAAACCGCCCTCGCCATGATGGTTCTTGCCATGCACGTCGGCGGCGATGGCGCCGCCGACCGACACGAACCGCGTGCCCGGAACCACGAAGGGCAGGAAGCCGCGCGGGCCAAAGGTGTCGATCAGGTCGGACAGCAGCACGCCGGCTTCCAGGCGGATGCGGCCGGTCGCCGGATCGAACGACCTGACCCGGTCGAACCCGGTCATCCCGATCGTCCTGATGGCACCGATCGCGGCATCGCCATAGGCGCGGCCATTGCCCCGGGCCACGGAGCCGGTCACGTCGGCGACAGCCGCACCCACGGCCTCGAACGACCGCGGCCGCAGCACTTCGCTATCGACGACCGGGAAACGCCCCCAGCCGCTGACGAGGGTCATTGGTCAGCTCCGCCTGCGGGCCACCCCGCTCCGGACACTGCCTACCGGTCAAAAGCTGATATTGCGTTGAGGCGCGTCAGCAGATTGTCAAAGGTTAACGGCCGAGCGCCAGCGCGATCAGGCCGAGCGTGCCGACGATGACGCGCCACCAGGCGAATACCACGAAGCCGTGGCGGGTGACGTATCCGAGGAACGCCTTCACCACGATGATCGCGGTGATGAACGACACCACGAAGCCGATCGCGACGATGCCCATGTGGTCCATCGTCATCTCGGAGCGGTTCTTGTAGAAATCGTAGGCGAACGCGCCGATCATGGTGGGGATGGCGAGGAAGAACGAGAACTCTGCCGCCGCGCGCTTGTCCGCGCCCAAAAACATCGCCGCGACGATGCTGGCGCCGGAGCGTGACACGCCCGGGATCATCGCGATGCACTGCGCGATGCCGATATAGAGGTACATCAGCAGCGGAAACTTGGTGGCATCACGCTCGCGCACCTTGAGATCGAGCCGGTCGACCCACAACAGGATGGCGCCGCCGACGATCAGCGAGAAGCACACCACCCACGGATTGAACAGCATGCTCTTGATGTATTTGCCGGCGACGAGACCGACGACGACCGCAGGCAGGAACGCCACCAGCACGCCGATCACGAAGCGGCGCGCATAGGCATCGCCCGTGAACATGCCGATCGCGACGTCCCACAATTTCTTGAAGTACAGCACGACGATCGCGAGGATCGCGCCGAGCTGGATCAAAACCGTAAACGAATCCCAGAAAGCGCCCTCGCCAAGGCCGAAGAAGCGCTCCGCAAGCAGCAAATGGCCGGTCGAGGAAACGGGAAGGAACTCGGTCACACCCTCGATGATGCCGAGGATCACTGCCCGTATTGCATCTGACATATTTACGGTCCATTTCCGCTGGAAAAGCGGGGCTCTTCTCGCCTATTCGCCCCTCGCTCGCAATCGCAAAATGCGCTAACGCGCCCTTGCCTCGCGGTTTTGAAAGACTAGTGTGGCGCCGCACAAACATTGATGGATTCTTAAGCACCATCAAATAGTCAAAGGCTTCATGTTTACGCTGTTTCATCATCCGTTCTGTCCGCATTCGCGCTTCATCCGTCTGATCGCAGGCGAATACGGGCTCGAGCTGAAGCTGGCCGAGGAGCGCAGCTGGGAACGGCGCGAGGCATTTCTGCTGCTCAATGCGGCCGGCACGACGCCGGTGCTGGTGGACGACGAACAACCGCCGATCCCCGGCGCGGCCATCATCGCCGAGTATCTCGATGAGGCCTATGGCGCCGAGATGGGCCCCAAGCGGCTGATGCCGGAGACGATCGCCGAGCGCGTCGAGGTGCGCCGGCTGATGGCCTGGTTCAACGAAAAATTCTTCGAGGAAGTCTCCCATCCCCTCGTCACCGAGCGCATCTACAAGCGCTTCATGAGCGAGGACAGTGGCGGCGGACCGCCGTCGGCGGACGTGATGCGCGCCGCCAAGGCCAACGTGCGCTATCATCTGGCCTATATCGGCTGGCTGGCGCAGACGCGTAACTTCCTCGCCGGCGACCGGCCCACCTACGCGGATCTCGCCGCCGCGGCGCATCTCTCGGCGATCGACTATCTGGGCGACGTGCCATGGAGCGAGGACGACGCAGCAAAGGCGTGGTACGCGCGGGTGAAATCCCGCCCGTCGTTCCGTCCGCTGCTGAGCGAATGGCTGGCGGGCGTGCCGGCATCGCGGACCTACGTGGACCTGGATTTCTGAACTCCGATCCGACTGAACTGAAGGCGGCGCTGGCGCGCGAGGCGCAGGCGCTCGGCTTCGACTGCATCGGCATCACCGCGCCCGGCACGATCCAGAACGCTGGAAAGTATTTTCTTGAGTTCATCGCCTCGGGCGGCCATGGCGACATGGACTGGCTCGCCGCGCAGCCGGAGCGCCGCGTCGATCCACGCGGGCTGTGGGCCGATGTGCGCTCGGTGATCATGCTCGGGGTCAACTACGGCCCCGACTCCGATCCGCTCGCGATCCTGCGAGAGCGCACGCGCGCGGCGATCTCGGTCTATGCGCAGGGCGACGATTATCACGACCTCATCAAGAAGCGGCTGAAGGCGCTGGCGCGCTGGCTGGTCGCCACCGCGCCATCGGAAGTGAAGGTGTTCGTCGACACCGCGGCGGTGATGGAGAAGCCGCTCGCGCAAGCAGCCCATCTCGGCTGGCAGGGCAAGCACACCAACCTGGTCTCGCGCGAGTTCGGCTCGTGGCTGTTTCTCGGCGCGATCTACACCACGCTCGAACTGCCGCGCGACGACGCCGAGATCGATCATTGCGGCTCGTGCCAGGCCTGTCTCGACATCTGTCCGACCTCGGCGTTTCCCGCACCCTACAAGCTCGATGCGCGACGCTGCATCTCCTATCTCACCATCGAGAACAAGGGACCGATCCCGCAGGAATTTCGCAAGAGCATCGGCAACCGCATCTATGGTTGCGACGATTGCCTCGCGGCCTGCCCCTGGAACAAGTTTGCGCAGGAGGGACGCGAAGCCAAGCTCGCCGCGCGTGACGAATTGCGCGCGCCGGGTCTCGCTGAACTGTCACGGCTCGACGACGCCGCGTTCCGCGCGCTGTTCACGAAGTCCCCGGTGAAGCGGATTGGTCGCGATCGTTTCCTGCGCAACGTGCTGATTGCGATTGGCAACTCCGGCGAGCCGGCGCTGGCGGAGGAAGCGCGGCGATTGCTCGATGATACGAGCCCGCTGGTGCGTGGGGCTGCGGTGTGGGCGTTGGGACAGTTGGTCGAGTGGGACGCGTTTGAAGCGGCCAGGTCTGCAGCACTTGGCGGCGAGTGCGACGAGAGCGTTCGCGAGGAATGGCGGGCTGTTTCCCAGACTTGATTTTCCCGCGCGTTCCTTCAAGGTCGCGCGTCATGACAAACATGCCTTTCTTCACCCGCGACGGCGACACATTCCATCCGACGGAAGTCGCCAACGGCCCGTGGGATCCGAAATCGCTGCACGGACGCGTCATCATCGGCCTGCTCGGCTTCGCCATCGAGGAGCGCCATTCCGGGCCTGAATTCGTGCCGGCGCGGTTGACCGTCGACATGTTTCGGCTGCCGACCATCGACAAGCCGATCGAAGTGACGACGCGGCTGGTGCGCGACGGCCTGCGCATCCGCGTGATCGAGGCGGAGTTTGTCTCGGGCGGCGTCAGCATGGCGCGCGCCTCCTGCCAACTGTTGCGGCGGACGCAAAACCCCGACGGCAATGTCTGGTCACCGCCGAACTGGGACGTGCCGAGGCCGGACGACATTCCAAAGCCGACCGATCCCAGGCTCGGCATGAACGGTAAATGGACGACACGGCCGATCGTCGGCCATATGGGCTCGCTCGGACCGCGCCGGCTCTGGATGAGCGAGGTGCGCGAGCTGGTTGCGGGCGTGCCGATGACGCCGTTCGTCCATGTCGCTACGGGTGCCGATTTCGCGAGCCCGTTTGCCAATGCCGGCGACAAGGGGCTCGGCTACATCAACAGCGACGTGACGATTTATCTGCACCGTTTGCCGGTGACGAACTGGATCGGTTTCGACGCGGTGAACCACCAAGCGACCGACGGCGTCGCGATTGGCGAATGCTGGCTCTATGACGAGCAGGGCCCGATCGGCACCGCGACGGTCGCAGCACTTGCGCAGCGCAAGCCGATGCCAAAGCCGCCGCCGTAGGGCTCCGCCATCACGCCAAATGCCGCTTCATCTCCGGCCGCGCCTTGAGCTCCGCGCCCTGCTTGCCGACGATCTTCGCAATCCGCTCCGGCGCAAACTTCAGATCGACGAACGCCGGCGCAGTGTTGGCGACCTCGTGATAACCGGCGATCTTGCCGTCGCGCAGCGTCATGATCGCAACGCCCTCGAACATCGCCCGCGCGCCGTTCGCGTCCGGCAGCGTTGATTTATAGCTGAAGGTGTAGCGCGCATAGAGCGTGGTGCCGTTGCTGACGGGGTCATGCATGTCCCAGCGAAAATCCGTCGCCGTGCGATAGAAGAAGTCGTCGACCATCGCGGCGATCTTGTCGCGGCCTGCGAACGCGCCATAGAACACGTCGTGATAGACGCCGTCCTCGGTGAACAGATCGGCGAAGGCACGACCGTTGCGTTGTTCGACAGCGTCGCAGAACGCGCGCAGCATGGCGGTGGTGGTCATTGGATTGCCTTTCGTGTTTCTTGTTGTGGCCTACTTCAACCGATCTCCGCCACCGCGGCAAGAATGCGCGCGATGTCTTGCGGGCGCGACAGGCGATGATCGCCGTCCTGGATCATGGTGAGCACGACGTCGTCGGCGGGCAGGCGGTGCGTCAAAGCGAAAGCATGCTGCCACGGCACGTCGGGATCCTGGGCGCCTTGCAGGATGCGGACGGGACAGCCGAGATCGATGGCGCTGCCGAGCACGAGATGGTTGCGCCCCTCTTCGATCAGCTTGCGCGTGATCGGATAGGGTGTGCCGTCGCCATATTCGGACGGCCGCAGCCAAAACCCGTTGGTCTCGATCTCTTTCTTCACCTCGGGCGAAAAGTTCTTCCACATCAGCTCTTCCGTGAAGTCGGGCGCGGGCGCGATCAGCACCAGGCCGGCCAGCGAGGCCTTTCCCGAACGCTTCCTGATCTCGCGCGCAAGCAGCAGCGCCATCCAGCCGCCCATGGAGGAACCGATCAGGATTTGCGGACCGGTGCAGAACCGCTCGAACACCGCAACGCTGTCCTCGAGCCAGCTTCCGATGGTTCCGTCGGCGAAATCGCCGCTGGATTCACCATGGCCGGAATAGTCGAACCGGACCGCGGCACGGCCATGCTCGCCGGCCCAGCCGTCGAGCGCCACCGCCTTGCCGCCCTGCATGTCGGACTTGAAGCCGCCGAGCCAGACCAGGCCGGGCCCACGTCCGGCACGGCTCCGCACGGCGATCCGGCGCGCTGACGGACCCTCGCCCAATTCGACAAAGTTGAGCACGGCATCGGGAATTGCTGGGGTCATGGAACGTTTACTCTGGCGGTGGGGTTTGACCTGTCCGGGCGCATTCGGCGAAGCAACCCTATATTGGTATTGACCCTTTGGGACGCTTGCGGAACAGGTGCAAGGTGTCTATGTCGAGCACCGTGCCGATGGGCGTGGCCAAAATGCCTCGCATTTGAGGGTTTTCGCTCCCCGCAGGAGCGAGTTGCTTGCCGGCAAACGCTTCTTCCTGCAAAATAGCCGCTTCCTTTCACAACTTCGGAGAGCCACCCATTCGCCGTCCCAATAGAGCCCCGCCCGTTGCCAGCAAAGACGGGCCGCGCATCAATGATGATATTCGAAATGCGCAGATCCAGCTGATCGATCAGACCGGTGACAACAAAGGCACCGTCGAGACGATGATGGCTATCAAGATGGCCCAGGAAGCGGGCATGGATCTGGTCGAGATTTCGCCAAATGTCAGCCCTCCCGTCTGCAAGATCATGGACTACGGGAAGTACAAGTATGGCGCCCAGAAGAAAGCCGCGGAAGCCCGCAAGCGTCAGAAGACCGTCGAGATCAAGGAGATCAAGCTCCGCCCGATGATCGACGATCACGACTATGACGTGAAGATGCGCGCGATGCTGCGGTTCTTCGAAGAAGGCGACAAGGTCAAGATCACCCTGCGCTATCGCGGCCGCGAAATGGCGCACCAGGAGATCGGCACCAAGCTGCTGGACAAGATCAAGACCGACGTCGCCGCGCTCGCCAAGGTCGAGCAGGACGCCCGGTTCGAGGGCCGTCAGGTCGTCATGGTCCTGGCGCCGCGCTGAGCGCTGCTCTTCAGGACTGAAAATTCAACGGCCCGTCCGGATCTCCGGCGGGCCGTTTTGTTTCAGGTCCGTGACGCCTGCCAGGTACCGCTGCATTGGTCGCCAGAGATGATGCCCCGCCAGGAGCCCGCACCCGCCGCGCCGCCGAGCCGGCCACCGCCGGTGGCGTGGGAGGCGCCGACCGAGACCTGAACCGCGACAGCGCCACCGCGATTGACCGTGCCGGACACACGTCCGCCGCCGGCGGACGACACCCGGGTGCCGGTGACGGTGAAGGGGACGCTGTAGCCCGAGCTGCAATTGCCGCGGGTGGTCGCGAAAGTGACATTCCAGACGCCGTCATAGCCGCTGATGCGGGCATCGGCGGTCGACGGAACGGCAGTGACAGCAAGCACAGCGAACAGCGCCAGGTGGCGCGGACGAGTGAAAACAGACAAGATCGATTGGGAAAAATGGGCCATTTTGGTCCTGCTCCGAGCGACACGACTTGGACAAGGAGATAGCAATTCCGAATAGTCGGCGCCCGGGTTCGGGCGGTTCATCGTTGCCAATTCGCCCGTTCTCTGTCATAAGCCCGGCCTTCATCGCCCGGCTGATTAAGGGCTGCCGTGGCGGTGTCTCGTGCGGGTTTTTGCGCTAGTTCGCAAAAACCTGAGCACAATCAACGCTCTAACGAGCATTTTAGACGGCCAGCCGCCTTCGCAGGCGGTATTCTGTTGTGGCCATAGGAGAGCAAAATGCCCAAGCTGAAGACCAAATCGGGCGCTAAAAAGCGCTTCAAGGTGACTGCCACCGGCAAAGTGATGTTCGCTCATCGCAGCAAGCGTCACGGCATGATCAAGCGGACGAAGAAGCAGATCCGTCAGCTTCGCGGCACCGCGGTGCTGTTCAAGACCGACGGCGACAACGTCAAGAAGTACTTCTTGCCGAACGCCTGATCGCGTCCACGATCACTGCCACCCGCGCCGCGCTTTGAGCGGCGATCCGAAAAACCAAGTCATCTCTGAAGGATTTTGTCATGTCTCGCGTCAAACGCGGTGTGACCGCCCACGCCAAGCACAAGAAAGTCTACAAGGCCGCCAAGGGTTTCCGCGGCCGCCGCAAGAACACGATCCGCACCGCCAAGCCGGCCGTCGATAAGGCCATGCAGTACGCGTTCCGTGACCGCAAGCGCAAGAAGCGGACTTTCCGCGCGCTCTGGATCCAGCGCATCAACGCCGCCGTTCGTCCGTTCGGCCTGACCTACAGCCGATTTATCGACGGCATGGCCAAGTCCGGGATCACTGTGGACCGCAAGGTCCTGTCGGATCTCGCGATCCACGAGCCCGCGTCGTTCCAGCTGATCGCCGAGAAGGCCAAAGCCGCGCTCGCGGCCTGAGGCTTGTGCTAGCGGGCCTTCTGGCCCGCGGCCTTCAGCGCGCGTTGCGAGTAGCGCTGGGCGACTTCCGCCCGGCAGAATGCCGTAAACGAGAGATACATGGTGCCGGACTTGTTCCGGTACTTGCGGTCGCATACGCGCATCTCGCGTTTGTAGGCTTGCCTCTCGGCCGCGTTGAGGCCGGACTTGAAGTCTGCCTCGCATTTCTTTTCGACGGCAGCGCCGAGCTCGACGTCGCCGCTCGCGGTCAGTTCGCAATCCCTGAAGACCTTCATCGCGCTTTCGCAGCCCTTCTGGGCGCTGATGGTGTCGGCGACTTCGTCGAGCGTCATGGATTTGTCCATGCAGACCACGGCACGCGCCGGGTGACCTGCGACCGACAGAACGATGGCGAGAGCGGCCAAACAGGATTTCGCAAGCATCGCAAAGGTCTCCTCGTATCCCCTTGGTGCCCGGCCCCCGCGCGAGGTTCAACCCAGCTGGTCCTATGCCCGAAATGACCGGCTTTTTGCTTGACGTTACGGCCTTCGGGCGGCGACAACCCAGCCGAATTTGGCAGCAAGGATTTGACTGTGTCCGACCTCGCAACGCTCGAAACTTCCATCCTCGACCAGATCGCCGCCGCCGGCGATGAAGCCGCGCTCGAAGCGGTGCGCGTCGCAGCCCTCGGCAAGAAGGGCTCGATCTCGGCGCTGCTTGCCACGCTCGGCAAGATGTCGCCCGACGAGCGCAAGACGCAAGGCGCGGCAATCAACCAGGCCAAGGACAAGGTCACCGAGGCGCTCGGCGCACGGCGCGATTTGCTGAAGTCCGCAGCGCTCGATGCACGGCTGGCGTCCGAGACCGTCGACGTCACCTTGCCGCTGCGCGATACGCCGGCTGAAGCCGGCCGCATCCATCCGCTGAGCCAGGTCTGGGACGAGGTGACCACGATCTTCGCCGACATGGGATTCTCCGTCGCTGAAGGTCCCGACATCGAGACCGACGATTACAACTTCACCAAACTGAATTTTCCGGAAGGCCATCCGGCGCGCGAGATGCACGACACCTTCTTCTTCCATCCGAAGGAGGACGGCTCGCGCATGCTGCTGCGCACCCACACCTCGCCGGTGCAGGTGCGCACCATGCTCACCCAGAAGCCGCCGATCCGCGTGATCTGCCCGGGCCGCACCTACCGCATCGATTCGGATGCGACCCACACGCCGCAATTCCACCAGGTCGAAGGCCTCGTCATCGACAAGCACTCGCATCTCGGCCACCTCAAATGGATCCTGCACGAGTTCTGCAAGGCGTTCTTCGAGGTCGACCACATCAACATGCGCTTCCGCCCGTCGTTCTTTCCCTTCACCGAGCCGTCGCTCGAGGTCGATCTGCAGTGCCGCCGCGACAAGAACGAGATCCGTTTCGGCGAGGGCGACGACTGGATGGAGATCCTCGGCTGCGGCATGGTGCATCCGAACGTGCTGCGCGCCTGCGGCATCGATCCCGACGAGTACCAGGGCTTTGCCTGGGGCATGGGCATCGACCGCATCGCCATGCTGAAATACGGCATCGCCGACCTGCGCCAGCTGTTCGACAACGACGTCCGCTGGCTCAACCATTACGGCTTCAAGCCGCTCGAAGTACCGACCCTCGCGGGAGGGCTGAGCTCGTGATGAGCTTGCTCGCACAGAAGACGACTCTCTCCGTTCCCTCGGCGGAGACAGCCCTCTCCCTGACCCTCACTCGCAGGCGGGGGAGGGAATGGATAGAGCGAGCGCGCGGCGTTTGTCTCATGGATACTTATGCTCTATCCGACCGACAGGTCGGACTCCCTCTCCCGCTTGCGGGGGAGGGTTGGGGTGAGGGTGTCTCCTCGATGGGGTTGCCGATGGTCGATCCTGAACATCCGGACTGGAAAGTGCCGGCGAAGCTGCGAACCAATGCGCGCGCGCTCAGACGCAATTCGACTGACGCCGAGCGTATCCTCTGGTCAGAGCTGCGTGGCAACCGATTGAATGGCGCGAGTTTCCGCCGCCAGGTGCCGATCGAGCGCTACGTCGCCGATTTCATCTGCCACGCGGCAAAGCTCGTCATCGAGCTTGATGGCGGCCAACACTTCTCGGACGATGGCGAGCGCGCCGATGCGCGTCGCTCTGCCACAATCGAAGCGAAGGGCTTCAAGGTACTCCGCTTCGACAATCTCGATGTCATGACCAATCGTGCCGGCGTTCTCGAAACAATCGCGACGACCATCGCGGAGAGAGCGCCCACCCCAGCCCTCCCCCGCAAGCGGGAGAGGGAGCAGACCGTCTCCGTGGAGAAAAAGCAGCCATGAAATTCACCCTCTCCTGGCTGAAGGATCATCTCGACACCAACGAGCCGCTGGAAAAGCTTGCCGACAAGCTCACCATGATCGGGCTCGAGGTCGAGAACATCGAGGACAAGGCGAAGGCGCTGAAGCCGTTCACCATTGCGAAGGTGATTTCGGCCGAGCAGCATCCCAATGCCGATCGCTTGCGCGTCTGCATGGTCGACACCGGTGACGGCGGCGCGCCGGTGCAGGTCGTGTGCGGGGCGCCGAATGCGCGCGCCGGGCTGGTCAGCGTGTTCTCTCCGCCCGGCACCTACATTCCCGGCAAGGACATCACGCTCGGTGTCGGCACCATCCGCGGCGTCGAGAGCCGCGGCATGCTGTGCTCGGCCGCCGAATTGCAGATCTCCAACGACCATGACGGCATCATGGAATTGCCTGCGGATGCGCCGATCGGCGCCGGTTACGCCGAATGGGCAGCCCTTGGCGATCCCGTAATCGAGATCAATTTGACGCCGAACCGGCAGGACTGCACCGGCGTGCACGGCATCGCGCGCGACCTCGCCGCCGCCGACATGGGCAAATTCAAGGACCCGGCCATCAAGCCGATCAAGGGTGAATTCCCCTGTCCGGTAAAGGTCACGGTCGAGGACGCCGCGCTGTGCCCGGGCTTTGCATTGCGCCTCGTGCGCGGCGTGAAGAACGGCCCGTCGCCGGAATGGCTGCAGAAGCGGCTGACCGCGATCGGCCTGCGCCCGATCAATGCGCTGGTCGACATCACCAACTTCATGACCTACGACCACGCGCGTCCGCTGCACGTGTTCGACGCCAAGAAGGTGGTGGGCAATCTCGTGGTGCGCCGTGCCCGCGATGGCGAGGCGCTGCTCGCGCTCGACGGCCGCGCCTACAATCTCGATCCCTCGATCTGCGTGATCGCGGACCAGCACGGCGTCGAATCGCTCGCCGGCATCATGGGTGGCGAAGCCTCGGGCTGTGATGAGAATACCACCGACGTGCTGATCGAATCGGCGCTGTGGAACGAGATCAACGTCGCCCAGACCGGCCGCAAGCTCGGCATCAATTCGGATGCGCGCTACCGCTTCGAGCGCGGCGTCGATCCGGCCTTCATGGTGCCGGGGCTGGAGCTCGCCACCAAGCTGGTGCTGGAGCTGTGCGGCGGCATGCCGTCGGAGAATTTCGTGGTCGGCAAAACCTTCGGCGACGATCGCGTGATCGATTTCCCGCTCACCGAGGTCAAGCGTCTCTCCGGCATCGAGGTGCCGCAGGTCGAGATGAAGCACATCCTGGCGCGTCTCGGCTTCTTGATGGCGGGCCCCGGCCCCGTGGTGAAGGTCGCGGTGCCGTCCTGGCGCACCGACGTTCACGGCAAGGCCGACATCGTCGAGGAAGTCGTCCGCATCTACGGCGTCAACAAGGTGCCGATGACGCCGTTCGAGCGTGGCGAGGACGCGCGCAAATCCGTGCTGACGCCGCTGCAGCTTCGCACCCGACGTGCACGGCGCTCGCTCGCGAGCCGTGGCATGACCGAAGCCGTGACGTGGTCGTTCATCACGAAGCCTGCCGCAAAATTGTTCGGCGGCGGCCAGCACGAGCTCGAGGTCGCCAACCCGATCGCCGCCGATCTTTCCGACATGCGGCCGAGCCTGCTGCCGGGCCTGGTCGCGGCCGCACAGGCCAATGCCGATCGTGGTTTTGGCGACGTCGTGCTGTTCGAGGTCGGCCAGGTGTTCAGGGGCGATCGCCCGCAGGATCAGTTCATGGCTGCGAGCGGCGTGCGCCGCGGCCTCGCGTCGTCGGAGGGATTGGGACGGCACTGGTCGGGCTCGGCGCAGGCCGATTTGTTCGACGCCAAGGCCGATGCGCTCGCCATGCTGGCAGCGGCCGGCGCGCCGATGCAGGCGCTCCAGATCGTCGCCGGCGGTCCCGCCTGGCTGCATCCGGGCCGCTCCGGCACGATCCAGATCGGCCCGCAGAACGTGCTCGGCACTTTCGGCGAGATGCATCCGCGCGCGCTGGAAGCCCTTGGCGCCGACGGCCCGCTGATGGTGTTCGAGGTGATCCTCGACCGTATCCCGGAAGCGAAGAAGAAGCCGACCCGCGCCAAGCCGCTGATCGAGCTGTCGGCGTTCCAGCCGGTGTCGCGCGACTTCGCCTTCATCGTCGACCGCGCCGTGAAGGCTGGCGACATCGTGCGCGCCGCGCAAAATGTCGACAAGAAGCTGATCACCGGCGTCAACGTATTCGACGTCTACGAGGGCAAGGGCATCGACGACGGCAAGAAGTCGATCGGCATCGCCGTGACGATCCAGCCGCGCGAGAAGACGCTGACCGACCAGGAGATCGAGGCGGTTGCCGCGAAGATCGTGGCGGAGGTCACGAAGAAGACCGGCGGCTCTCTACGAGCATGATGCCGAAAAGTGTGAAGCGGTTTTCGGACAACATCATGCTCCAGAATCAAAGAGCATGACCCTCGCAGATTTCCTTCCCAAGGACGTCAGCGTCACCATCTCGGTCGTCCCGGCGAAGGCCGGGACGACCGAGAGAGTTTAGTTCCTCGGTGCTCGCCGCCGCTTCGTCGATTGCGTCGGCACCTCGGCCGGCTCGTCCTTCAGCGCGCCGATCTTGCGGAGTGCCGCGTCCGCGGCGCGCTCGCCGCTGTCCCAGGCGCCATCGACCGTGCCCCACAGCGTCTCATGCGTGGCTTCGCCGGCGAGGAACATGTTGCCGATCGGCTCGGACAAAACTTTTCGCGAAAGCTGGCCGCCGGGAGAGGCCGCCGACATCGCGCCCATGACATAGGGCGAGGCGTTCCAGCGCGTCACAGCGGTCTTCTGCACATTGGCTGCCGCCTCGCTGCCGAACAGTTTTGTGATCCACTCCTTCGCGAAGGCCGCCATCGCCTTCTCCCCCTGGCCGGAGAGGTCGCGGCCGAACGAGCCGCCGACGTCGATCGAGCACAGCGAGGAGCCGCCGATATTGGCGTACATCAGTGCGGTGCGCGTCGAGTTGCTCTGCTCGATCAGGATATCGTCGCGCGACAGCCCGAGCGGATTTCCCGGCAGTTGCAGCACGATGTGATCGTAGCTGCCAAGGCCGAGTTTAGAGGCCGCATCAAGGGTGCGCTTGGGGATGTCAGGCGCGAACTTGATCGCTCCGCTCGCGAGTACGTTGGTCGAAACCGTGATGATGGCCGCACGGGCGTTGATCTTCCCAGCCTGCGTCTCCACGCTGACATCGCGATTGCTCCAGACAATCCGGCTCGCCGGTGTCGCAAGCACGACCGGCGCCTGCTCGCCGAGCTTGGCGATCAGCGTGCCCAGACCCTGGCGACAGGCGATCGGGGCGTTGCGGTCCTGCGCACGCGCCTTGTCGATCGCCGACAGCTCCTTCAGGTCCTTGCCGGCAAAACTCGCGCCGAGCACGAATTCGGCCGCCCCCGCCCAATCGCCGAGATCTTTTGGCAGGACCGACGCGCAGGATGTGTCGAGCTTGCCGCGCGAGGCCTCGTCGATGGCACGGTTGGCGCGCACAAGTGCTGCCAGAAACTCCTCAGTCTCGCCCGCACGGGCATTGCGGCGGCCGATGCGCATCTTCTGGCCCGACGGTGCCGGAGCGACATCGAGCCCGGCATTGCGCGCCAGCCGGATCATCGGGTTGGTGTCGGGATTATGCATCCAGCGTGCGCCACGATCGAACGGCACGTCGAAAGTGGTGCTGTCGGTGATGCAGCGCCCGCCGATTTGCGACGCCGCCTCCACCACGACCACCTTGCGATTGGCCGCCATGACGCGCCGCGCTGCAGCGATTCCGGCCGCACCGGCGCCGATCACGACAATGTCAGCCTCGCGCGGCAAGGGCGCAGCGGTCGCGCGCAGGACCGGCGCTGCAGCCAAGGCCGCCGACGCCGATAGAAAGCTGCGGCGCGTGATTGTCATGTCATGGTTTCCGGGGACTTGCGGCGAACGGGAACAGCCCACGAACCTTGCCGCATCTGATGTTGCGCAGCAACCATCATGGTGAATCAATCGTGCTTGAAGTCACAGAGCCATGAACTGAATTGCAACAGGTTTGGACCATGGTACAGATGGAAAAAAAGATGGCCAGAAAGGCCCGGGGGAGTTCATGGGGACGGTCCTAGATTCAGTCGGCAAGGTGATTGCCGCGTACCTCTCGAAGGAGGTGCCGGGCTACGAGCCGTTCACACCGAGCGATCCCGAGCACCTGCGCGGCGTCATCGAGCCCGGCGACGTGATGCTGGTCGAGGGCAACAACCGCATCTCCGGCATCATCAAATATCTGACGCAGTCGACCTGGTCCCATGCCGCGCTCTATGTCGGCCCTATCGAGGGTGCGGTAGAGCCCGACGGCGAGCCGCACGTGCTGATCGAGGCCAATATCGGAGAGGGCGTCACCTCGGCGCCGTTGTCAAAATATTTCCCCTACCACACCCGCATTTGCCGCCCGGTCGGGCTGTCCTACGAAGACCGCACCACGGTGTGCCGCTACGCGATCAACCGCATCGGCTTCGGTTATGACACCAAGAACATCATCGATCTGATGCGCTTCCTGATCCCGCTGCCGATCCCGCAGCGCTGGCGGCGGCGCATGATCGCGATCGGCTCGGGCGATCCGACCAAGATCATCTGCTCGGCACTGATCGCGCAGGCTTTCGACGCCGTGCGCTATCCGATCCTGCCGAAGATCACCAAGGCCGGCAGCCGCGCCGCGCGCCGCGAGATCCTGCACATCCGCGATTCCTCGCTCTACATGCCCCGCGACTTCGATATCTCGCCCTATTTCGAAGTGGTCAAACCCACCATCGTGCACGGCTTCGACTACACAGCCTTGCACTGGGCCGACAAGCAAAAGCCGCTCGAGGAGGTAGCAGGCTCATTCGGGGTGTTTCCAGAAACGCTCCGTGCGCCGCCGCTCGTTCCTGAAGCGATTGACGAAGAAGCGCAGATTGAAGTTCCGGCTGAGCAAATGATGCGCGAAGCGGCTGCGGAGATGGAGACCACCTGTTCCGAGCATTTTGTGCTGCTGAACGATCTCGCGATGTATCGCGCGCGGGCGCGCGCGTGGGAGATGGCGGCTTAAGGCATCACTCTCGCGACCATCATTGCGAGGAGCGAAGCGACGGAGCAATCCAGACTGCCGCCGCGGTGGGATTCTGGATTGCTTCGCTCCGCTCGCAATGACGAGACCTACCGCTCCGCCCGTCCAATCACCGCCATCAGCTCCGCGATCTTCTCGCGCTGATCCGCCTTGTCGCCGCTCGAGATCGCGTGCTCGACGCAATGGGCGACGTGATCCTTCAAAACCTCTTCCTCCACCCGGCGCAGCGCGGCGCGCACCGCCGAGATCTGCGTGACGATGTCGATGCAGTAGCGGTCCTCCTCGACCATTTTCGAGAGGCCGCGAACCTGGCCCTCAATCCGGCCGAGACGTTTTCCGACGGATGCCTTGATGTCCTTGCGCATGACGTCTATATACCCCCCTAGGGTATATGTTGCAAGGCCGGAGCATTGGAATGGACGACGCGGACCACGGGCATCATCACGCGGCCGCCTCATGCTGCGGCGGCCATGGCGATCGTGCTGGCCATGCCCATCACCATGACGCAGCCGCAACAAAGGTGCTCGATCCCGTCTGCGGCATGACGGTCGATCCCGCGACCTCGAAGCACCGCTTTGATCATCACGGCAAAACCTTCCATTTCTGCTCGGCTGGCTGCCGCACCAAATTCGCTGCCGATCCCGCAAAATATCTCGCAAAAGAAAAAACGCCCGAGCCGGAGATGCCGGCGGGCACGATCTACACCTGCCCGATGCATCCGGAGATCCGCCAGGTCGGACCCGGCAGCTGCCCGATCTGCGGCATGGCGCTGGAGCCGGAGGTCGCGAGCCTGGAGACCGGACCCAATCCGGAGCTCGCCGACATGACGCGGCGGTTCTGGATCGGCGGCGCGCTGGCGCTGCCGCCTGTGGTACTGGAGATGGGCGGGCACCTCGCGGGTCCGCACAACTGGATCGACCCGACTTTGTCGAACTGGATCCAGCTCGTCTTTGCGACCCCGGTCGTGGTCTGGGCCGGCTGGCCGTTCTTCGTCCGCGGCTGGAAGTCACTGCTGACGCGCAACCTCAACATGTTCACGCTGATCGCAATGGGCACCGGCGTTGCCTATGTCTACAGCCTGATCGGCACCGTCGCGCCGCAGATTTTCCCCGCCACCTTCCGCGGCCATGGGGGCGCGGTCGCCGTCTATTTCGAAGCGGCCGCGGTCATCACCGTTCTGGTTTTGCTCGGCCAGGTACTGGAGCTGCGCGCCCGCGATGCGACCTCGGGCGCGATCAAGGCGCTGTTGCGTCTCGCGCCGAAGACCGCGCGCCGCGTCGATGCCGATGGCAGCGAGCATGAGGTCGAAATCGACTCGCTTCACGCCGGTGATTCCCTCCGCGTGCGTCCCGGCGAAAAGGTGCCGGTCGACGGCATCATTCTCGAAGGCCGCTCCTCGCTCGATGAATCGCTCGTGACCGGCGAATCCATGCCTGTCACCAAGGAGGTTGGCGCCAAGGTGATCGCCGGCACACTCAACCAGTCCGGCAGCTTCATCATGCGGGCCGACAAGGTTGGGCGCGAGACGCTGCTGTCGCAAATCGTGCAGATGGTCGCGGATGCACAACGCTCGCGCGCACCGATTCAGCGGCTGGCGGACCGGGTCGCGGGCTGGTTCGTGCCGACCGTCATCGCTGTCGCTGTCATCGCCTTCGCCACGTGGGCCTGGTTCGGGCCGGAACCGAGGCTCGCTTTCGGCCTCGTCGCCGCCGTCAGCGTGCTGATCATCGCCTGCCCCTGCGCGCTGGGTCTGGCGACCCCGATGTCGATCATGGTCGGCGTCGGCCGCGGCGCGCAAGCCGGCGTGCTGATCAAGAATGCCGAAGTCCTGGAGCGGATGGAGAAGATCGACACGCTGGTGGTCGACAAGACCGGCACGCTGACCGAAGGCAAGCCGAAAGTCGTCGCTATAGTGCCGGCAGCCGGCTTGGCCGAGGATGACATCCTCCGGCTTGCAGCCAGCGTCGAGCGCGCCAGCGAGCATCCGTTGGCTGAGGCGGTCGTACGTGCAGCCAAAGAGAAGCAGCTTGCGCTGAGCCAAGTCGAAGAGTTCGACTCGCCGACGGGCAAGGGCGCGACTGGCAATGTCGATGGCAAAACTATCGTGCTCGGCAATGCAAAATACTTCGCATCGATCGACATCGACACCGGGACGCTCGACGCCGAGGCCGAACGCCTGCGTGGCGACGGCGCCACCGTGATCAACATGGCGATCGACGGCAGGCTCGCCGGACTGTTTGCCATCGCCGATCCGGTCAAGGTTTCGACCCCGGAGGCGCTGAAAGCGCTCGCCGCCGAAGGCATCAAGGTCATCATGCTGACCGGCGACAACCGCACCACGGCTGAAGCCGTCGCGCGAAGGCTCGGCATTGCCGATGTCGAGGCCGAGGTGCTACCCGACCAGAAGAGCGCGGTGGTCACAAAACTGCAAAAGGCCGGCCGCAGCGTCGCGATGGCCGGCGACGGCGTCAACGACGCGCCGGCGCTGGCGGCGGCCGAGGTCGGCATCGCCATGGGTACCGGCACCGATGTGGCGATGGAAAGCGCGGGCATCACCCTGCTCAAGGGCGACCTCATCGGCATCGTTCGCGCGCGAAAACTGTCGCAGGCGACGATGAGCAATATCCGGCAAAACCTGCTCTTCGCCTTCATCTACAACGCCGCCGGCATTCCGATCGCCGCCGGCATCCTCTATCCCGCCTTCGGCGTGCTGCTGTCGCCGATCATCGCGGCAGCTGCGATGGCGCTGTCCTCGGTGAGCGTGGTCGGGAATGCCTTGCGGCTGCGTGGGACGCGGCTGTGAGGGCGTAGTAGCCGCAGCGACGGTGCGCCCCCTCGCCCCGTTCTTACGGGGAGAGGGTTGGGGTGAGGGGCTGCTTCCACAACGGCGGTAAGAGTTGCATTCGCGGAGAGTCCCCCTCACCCGGAATTCAAGCTACGCTCGAATTCTTACCTCTCCCCGCAAGCGGGGCGAGGTAAGAAGAGCGGTACGCGCGGAGAGGACCTGATGCAGCGGATTACCATCACGATCGAGGACGATTTGCTGGCGGAGATCGATGCCGCAGCCGAGGCGCGCGGCTACCAGAACCGCTCGGAGATCATCCGCGATCTCGCCCGCGCCGGGCTGCAGCAATCGAGCGAGGACACGGCCCAGAGCGGCCCCTGCGTCGCCGGCCTCGTCTATGTCTACGACCACGCCGCGCGCGATCTCTCAAAGCGGCTGGTGCAGGAATTCCACGGTCATCACGACCTCGCGCTCGCGACGCTGCACGTCCATCTCGACGACAACAATTGCATGGAGATGACGGCGCTGAAGGGCGATGCTGCCGAGGTCAAGCATTTCGCCGACCACATCATCGCGGAGCGTGGCGTGCGTTATGGACGTGTGGTGATGATCCCGACGGGAGAGAGCAAGCCGGCCAAGGTGCGGAAGCACGGGCATCGGCACGATTAGGCTTGCCAAATAGACGGTGCGTATCCCCCTCCCCGCAAGAAACGAGGAGAGGGATGGGAGAGAGCCTCTCCGTCTACGCTGCCAGCAAATTCTGCAACGCCGCGCCGTTGGGAACGCCGAGGCCGGAGCAAGCGTCCCAGCCGGGGCCGGCCTTGTACATGCCGTGCAGGGAGCCGGTGATGTCGTTGTTGCCGATCGTGATGTCGCGGAACACCCCTTGCGCATGCGAGGCATAGATCAGCGGGTTGATGAAGCCGACCGTCTTGCCGAATTTCTTGGTCGTGGCCTCGTTGATGCGGGCGATCAACCCGGCCATCAGCGGCGCCACCGCGCTGGTGCCGCCGATCGTGGTCATGACGCCATTGAGGAAGATCTGGTAGCCGGTCGCGGGATCCGCATCGCCGGAAACGTCGGGCACGCCGCGCCCGACCGAATGCGACGGCGATTTCGGCACGTGCGCGTGGGCCTGGTATTGCGGCCTCGGGAATACGATGCTGACGCCGCCGCCACCGGCGCCATCCTGCGGGCCACCGTTCCAGACCGTTTCGGTGATGGAGCCATTCGACGCCTTCAGATTGGTCCCGCCGCAGGCCAGTGCAAACGGGCTCGAGGCCGGGAAATCGGCGTGCGGCTTGCCGTCCCATCCGTCGGCCATGTCGGCGGAACCGTTGTCGCCGGAGGCGACACAGACGGTGACGCCCATCGCCGCGGCATCCCGGATCGCCTCGTTGAGGCCGTCGACGAATTGCTGTGAGCCGGCCGGATCTTCCGGTCCGCCCCAGCTGATCGAGATCACCGAAGGCTTTCGCGCGGTGTCGTGGACGGCGGCTTTCACCGCGTCGATGAAGCCGTTGGTGGTGTTGGGCGCGAAATAGACCACGATCCTGGCACCGGGCGCGATCGCGCCGGCCACCTCGATGTCGAGCACGACCTCGCCGTCGGCATCGGAATGGCCGGGCTTGTTGGCGCCGCCGTCGACGCTCGCGGGGACAATCCGCGGCATCGGAATGCCCGCCTTCTTGAAGAAGGTCTTCAGGTCCGACGTCTTGTAGCCTGCCCCCGTGGGATGGCCCTTCTGGTCGATGTCATTGAGTTCGATGATGGCGATGCACTGGCCGGCGCCGGTCTCGCCGCCCGGGAAGTCGTAGAGCTGCGCGATCTGCTCGACCGAGAAGCTGCCGCCTTGGCCCGCACGCGCGGTCGCACCCTTTTTCGCCATCCTGCGCCGGAAATGCGGCTGCGCCACCGGCCGGTTGTCCAGGCCGTGCACGCCGACCACGATGCCTTCGAGCTCGGCGGGGATCTGCACATTGCCCTTGCGCATGCGATAGGTCGCGCCGTCGTGCTTGACCTTGTTGAGCTTGACGCCGAAGGCGGCGTTCATCGCCTTCACCGTACCGGTCAGCTTCACCGTGCGGGAGGCCAGGTGCACGCTCTTGACGTTGAGCTCGTGGTGGTGCGCGAAATCATCGATCTTGGCGACGTCGGCGGTATCGGCGCCCATCTGCGCGGCGAACTCGGCGCGGGAAAGATATTCCCGCTCGCGCGGCGGTTGCGCGCCGAGCGCCATCACCTGTTCATCGTCGGCGCGCCTGGCGCGCAGGCGAACGCTGATCTCGATTTCCTGCTTGGGATCGGCCGCGCCGATGAGCTTGGCACCCTTCGGCAATTTCCGGGCGCTGTTCACCAGCGCGACGCGCTTGGTCGAGCTTGTAGTCGAGCTTGCCATGACTTCCTCCGTTTGTGATTGGAAGGCGGATTGTCGCACCTCAACTATAGGTGTAATCTCAACGGCGAATTGGTTCAGATGATTGAGCGATTTTTTCAAAACTAGCCTTGTTTGGCAGGGTCAATTCTCTGCCGCCCCAAATCGGCACGAAATCGGTCAATAGTCCGGACCGTTCTCTGCCTACTATTTCGACCTCAGATTGCAACCGTCGGCTGGCCCGGCCGACCAATGAAGGATGCTTGTCAAAAACAATTGGCGGAGATCGCGTGATGCCTGCTGACCGCAAATGGGTCGTGAAGAATCTCGGGTTCGATCCGATCACCACACCGCCGCCGCGCGAAACCTTCGTGGTCAAGCGCATCGCGGATGCCGCCGTGAAGAAGAGCGCGAAGGTCGCGCCCGAGGACTTTCAGCGCGAGATCATCGATTTCGATTCCGAATCGACCGAAGGCCGCGCGTTCATGGCCTTCTCGACCGCGACCGGGCTGTCGCGCTTCACCGACATTCCCTGGCCCAAGGGCCTTGCGCCGCAGACCGGGCCGAAGCCGGCGGGCAACGGCAAGGGCCCGCTGCCGCGCGCCGACGTGCTGGTCGTGACCTGGACCGTCGACGAAGGCCACGCGCTCAGCCGCGTGCTGACGCCGGGTAAGGACTCGCACAACGACTATTTGCCCTACACGCATAATTACGCGACCATCTCCAAGAAGATGCGCAACGGCTGCCCGGCCAAGGAGCTGAAGCGGCTCGGCGCCTTCTGGACCACGACGATCGGCAAGAAGAAGGTGGTCGTCTTTAAATCCGATTCGCACATGTCGCAGGACGGCCCGCAACTGCCGAACATCGACGTCTGGCGCCAGATCATCACCGAGGTGCAGCCAACGCTCGTGATCACCACCGGCACGGCCGGCGGCATCGGCAAGCAGGTCGAGGTTGGCGACGTCGTCGTCAGCCCGATCGTGCGCTTCGACTGCCTCTCGAAGTTCAAGAAGCAGCCGTTCGCGCAGGAGCATTTTTCCAGCAAATCGGCCAAGACGACGAAATTCGCAACGGCCAAGACGCTGTTCAAGGCCAATGCCGGGCAATTGCCGAAGACGAACACCCGCGCGCCGAAGATCTTCGTCGCCAGGCCGGGCGAGCTGTCGTCGTCCGTGGTGACCACCGATTTCTTCGGCTTCGACACCTCGGACAATCACTTCGGTCTGCAGGGGCTCGGCGACGTCTCCGAGATGGGCGACGCCATCCTGGGCCTCGTCGCACAGGAGATGGGTACCAAGGCGCCGCGCTGGCTCGCGATCCGCAACGTCTCCGACCCGCAGATCAAGGCTGAAGGCACGCTGAAGCAACAGGAACAAGTCGCCGCCCAGATCTACAAGGGATTTGGCCGCTGGAGCACGGTCTGCAGCGCCATCACCTGCTGGGCCAGCATTGTGGCGGAGCCATAGGCCGCATGGAACGCTAGGTCAGCCTCCCTTGCCGAAGCGGCCCGGGGTGTCTACCTCTCGCGGGTGGTTTCGTGAGAGGTTCCCATGCTGGATGCCACCGTCAAGGCGCTGTCGCAAATGATATCGTCGCCGATGCGCTCGATCCTGTGGCGATCGATCGGGTTTGCGCTGGTGCTGATCGTCGTGCTTGCGATCGGGTTGCAGCGGCTGCTGAGCTGGTTCGCGACCCACGGCGAGGTCTGGCTTGAGGGCCTGCTCGGGCCGGGCTGGCATTCGTCGCTGGAGGTGCTCTCCTGGATCATCTCGATTGCGGCCGGTTTCGGCGTCGTGTTCGGCAGCGTTTTCCTGATGCCCGCCATCACATCGCTGGTGGCGAGCTTCTTCGTCGATGACGTCGCCGATATCGTCGAACGCGAATATTATCCGGCCGAGCGGCCGGGCACGGCACTGCCTTTCAACCAGGCGATCTTCGAGGGCATCAAGACCGCGGTGTTGACGATTTTGGTCTATCTGATCGCGCTGCCGTTCGTGTTCCTGGCCGGCGCCGGTTTCCTGATCTTCTTCCTCGCTGCCGCCTGGCTGTTGGGCCGCGAATATTTCGAGCTCGCGGCGATGCGCTTCCGTTCGCCGGAGGACGCCAAGGCGATGCGGCGCGACAATGCCGCAACGATCTTCACCGCGGGCCTGTTCATCGCAGCCTTCGTCTCGATCCCGATCGTCAACCTGGCGACGCCGATCTTCGCCATGGCCTTCATGGTTCACATGCACAAGCGGCTGTCGGGACCGCGGCCCGAGCTGATCGAGCCAGCGCGGCAGATGCGGTGACGGTGATTAGGCCACCTTCACTCCGCATTTCCTCAGCACCGTCTTGGCGAAACCGAACGGCGCCGGCGTGAACGGGCCCGGCGGCGCGCGGGTGATCAGGGCGACGAAGCCGAGCGCGACCATCGCCAGCCAGAAGCACAGCCAAAAACCATCGATATAGGCGAGCACATTGGCCTCGCGCGCGACGAAGCTTGCAAGCGTGCCGACCGCGCGTGCCTGTGCCGATCCCTCGCCGTGGGCCGCGAACTGATCTGCAAGCTGCATCAGCGCGCGTACCACGTTGACGTCGCCGACTTCGAGGTTCTGTCCGATATAGAAGGAATGGACCTGCTCGCGGACGCGCAGCCACGTCCCCATCAGCGCCACGCCGATCTCGGCGCCGCCGAGCCGCATGATCTGGATATAGGCGGCAAACGAGGTGGCACGGCTCGGATCGGAGTTCGACAGCAGCGTGATGATGAGCGGCAGCAAGGTCAGCGACTGCCCGATCGCCTGGAGCAGGACGATGCCGATGAAGTCCTCGCGGGCCCAGTCGTGGGTGAGCTGGGTGCCCCAGAGATTGGCTGCGGCAAAGCAGGCAAATCCGGCCACCACCACCAGGCGCGCATCGAAATGCCGTAGCAGCCAGATCGAGATCGGCACCAGCACGAACATCGGCAGCGCGCCATAAGTGAGCAACAGCAGGCCGCTCTGCTCCGGCCTGAGCAGGACGACGTTACCGAGGAAGTTCGGCACCAGCGACGCGTTGGATAGGCTGGTCAGCGTGTAGAGCAGGATCAGGATCAGCCCCAATCCGACATTGCGCGAGAACAGCACGTTCACATGCGCCCAGGGCTGGCGCACCAGCGACTCATTGATGAGGAAGCCCGCGAACAGCACTGCGCCGCCGACAATCAGCGCCATCACCGTGCCGGAGCCGAGCCAGTCCAGCCGATTGCCCTGGTCGAGCCCGGCATAGATCATCGAGACCGATACACCGAGCAGCAGCATGCCGCCCCAATCGGCCTCGCGCAGCAGCGCGCGGTTGACCGGCTCGTTCGGCGTGCCGAGATAGACCATCAGGCCCATCAAGGGCGCGATCACGACGCTCTGCCAGTACACCCATTGCCAGCCGAGATGGTCGACATAGAAGCCGACCAGCGAGCTCGATGTATCGAGTGCAAAGCCGACGCGGATCGAATAGAGCGCGATCGCCGGTAGCCACCAGCGGGTCGGCAGATTGCGGAACACGATCATCAGCGTCGCCGGCACGAAGGTGCCGAGCAACAGGCCGTGCACGACGCTGAGAGCCATCAACGTCTGATAGTCGTGCACGAGCGGGACGATCAGCGAGATGACGGCATAGACGAGACTCGGGATGCCGAGCACACGCCGCAGGCCGAACACGGTCGCAAGCCACGGCACCGCCGGCGCAATGAGGATTTGCGAGCCAATGCCGGCGGTGGAGAGCCACGCGCCCTCGTCGAATGAGAGCGAGAACGCGCCGCGCAGATCGGGCAAGCCGACCGTGGTCAGGCGACTGTCGACATTGGTGAGGAACGAGCCGAGCAGGACGGCGGCGACCGCAAACAGCGGCTGTGGCCCGATGCCGCCGCGCGAGACTGGCCCGTGGCCGGCATCGTCATTTGCCGCCATTCGCGTCCTTCGTGTCGATGCTGGTGACGACCGACATGCCCGGCACGAGCCGCGCCAGCAAGGGCTGGTTATCGTCGAACTGAATGCGGACGGGAATGCGCTGCACGACCTTGGTGAAATTGCCGGTGGCATTGTCCGGCGGCAGCAGCGCGACCTGCGCACCGGTCGCGGGCGCAATGCGCTCGACCCTGCCGCGCAGCTTTTCGCGCGAAAAACTGTCGACGGTGATCTCGACCGGCTGGCCCGGCACCACGTGCGTAAGCTGGGTCTCCTTGTAGTTCGCGATCACATAGACCTTCGGCAGTGGTACCACGTTGATAAGGTTGGTGCCGATATTGACGTAATCGCCGGGCTGCACCTGACGCTCGCCGACGACGCCGTCGAACGGCGCGGTGATCCTGGTGTAACCGAGCTTCAGCTTGACGCTCGCCAGCGTGGCCTTGGTGGCATCGAGATCGGCGGCGCGCTGCTTCCTGGTGCCTTGCAGGACCTCGAGCTGATGCTGCTGGGCGGCAATCACCGCGCGGCTGGCGCGCACGTCGGCCTGCGCCTTGGCAAGACCCGCGACCGCCTGCTCGAGCCGCTGCCGCGTGCCGGCTTCGGTCTGCGTCAGCGATTGCTGGCGCTCCTGTTCCTGCTTTGCCTCGACTTCCAGGGCCTCCGCCGACAGGCGCGCGGCCTCGGCCTGCGCGATGGTTGCATATTGCAGCTCGATCTGGTTGGCGAGATTGTCGAGCACGGCTTGTGCGGCGGCAACGGCGGCCTCGGACTGCGCGACCTGGGCCTCGTAATCGGCGGGATCGATCTGGATCAGGAGATCGCCGGCCTTGACGCGCTGGAAATCCGTCACCGCAACGGTCAGCACCTCACCGGAGACGCGGCTCGCAAGCCGCGTCAGCTCGGCGCGGACATAGGCGTCATTGGTGGTCTGGACCACGGCATTGCCGACCCATTCGTCGAACCGCAGCGTCGCCAGCGCGACGAAGGCGAGCGCGACGATCACGGCAAACAGCGGGATCGCGAGCCGGCTCCAGAGCGAACTCGCCGGCCGCTGCGTCGGCCTGGGCGGCGGAGCCGGTGTGGCAACCGGCGGTGGCGACGAAGCTTGTTCCTGCTGACTCACGATAGGCCCCCAAAACCACTTTGCCCGCAGGCCGCGCTCACACCGTCTTCTCCGGCCATCGACAGAGATCGTTGATCAGGCAGACCTCGCAGCGCGGCTTGCGCGCGAGGCAAGTATAGCGGCCGTGCAGGATCAGCCAATGATGGGCGTGCAGCATGAATTCGGACGGGATCACCTTTTCGAGACCAAGCTCGACTTCGAGCGGCGTCTTGCCGGGCGCGAGTCCGGTGCGATTGCCGACGCGGAAGACATGGGTGTCGACCGCCATCGTGTGCTCGCCGAAGGCCATGTTGAGCACGACGTTGGCGGTCTTGCGTCCCGCACCCGGCAGCGACTCGATCTCGGCGCGCGTGCGCGGCACCTCGCCGCCGAAATCGCTGAGGACCTTCGCCGACAGCGCAATCACGTTCCTGGCCTTGGTGCGATAGAGGCCGATAGTCTTGATGTACTCGCGCAAGCGTTCTTCGCCGAGGTCGAGCATCTTCTGCGGCGTGTCGGCGATCTCGAACAATGCGCGCGTCGCCTTGTTGACCCCGGCGTCGGTTGCCTGCGCCGACAGCACCACGGCAACCAGCAGCGTGAACGGATTAACGTGCTCGAGCTCGCCCTTCGGCTCGGGATTGGCTTTGCGGAAGCGGCTGAAGACCTCGTGAACCTCGGCCGGGGTCCAGGGTTTCATAGCCTTGAGCGATTTCTTCGCGGGTGGCTTCGCGACGGCTGCCTTTGCCTTTTTCTTCGGCACCGCCGCTTTGCGCGGGACCGGCCTGCGGGTGATTTTCGCCATGATCGGGATATACTGAGGGACGATGAGCACAGGCAACGAAATTGAGCGCCAGGATCTTGAAGATCATGCCGAGCAGCAGATCTTCTCCGCGCTGCTGACGCCGCATCGCTCGCTGAACCGCAGCGGCTTTCTCGCCGTGATGCTGTTCCTGAGCGTCGTCAGCTTCGTCACCGGCATTGTCTTCCTGATGAAGGGGGCCTGGCCGGTGTTCGGCTTTTTCGGCCTCGACGTTCTCGTCGTCTGGTGGGCCTTCAAGGCCAATTTCCGCAGCGCGCGGGCGCGCGAGGAGATCACGGTCACGACCTCTGAATTGCGCGTGCGGCGCATCAGCCATCGCGGCCAGGTCGCCGAATGGACCTTCAATCCGCTCTGGGTCCGCCTCGACATGGAAGTCGACGAGGATTTTGGCATCGAGCATCTCTATCTGATCTCGCGGGGCCACCAGATCCAGATCGCCAGGTTCCTCGGACCGGAAGAAAAGGCAAGCTTTTACAAAGGCTTGATTGAAGCACTCAACGCCGCCCGGCGCGGCCCGACCTACAACCCGGTGACCTGACGCGCAGTCGGAAATCGGGTGGTATCGCACCCCTGCCTCTCCTACATTTCCGGTCATGATGACACTCGCCATACATGACCAGCGCCTGGCCAAGCCGGGCCCCCAGAACGCCGCGCTGCGCGACTATGATTCGGTGCGCCGGGCCATCGCCTTCATCTCGGAGAATTGGCGCGCTCAGCCGACCATCGAGGCGATGGCCGATGCGGCCGGCGTCACGCCGGATGAGCTGCACCATCTGTTCCGCCGCTGGGCCTCGATCACTCCGAAGGCTTTCATGCAGGCGCTGACGCTCGACCACGCCAAGGGGCTGCTCAGGGACTCCGCGAGTATCCTCGACGCCGCGCTCGACTCAGGCCTCTCGGGGCCGGGCCGGCTGCACGATCTCTTCGTCACGCATGAAGCGATGTCGCCGGGTGAATGGAAGAACGGCGGCGCGGGCCTCACCTTGCGCTACGGCTTCCATCCCTCACCCTTCGGGACCGCGATCGTGATCGCGACCGATCGCGGATTATCGGGGCTCGCCTTCGCCGATCCCGGTGAAGAGAAAGAAGCGCTTGCCGACATGACACGGCGCTGGCGGAACGCAACTTACGTCGAAGACCACGAAGGCACCGCGCCGCTGGCGCAGCGCATCTTCGATACGAAACTTTGGCGGCCGGATCAGCCGTTGCGCGTGGTGATGATCGGCACCGATTTCGAGGTGCGGGTGTGGGAGACGCTGTTGAAGATCCCGATGGGGCGCGCAGTGTCCTATTCCGACATCGCCTGCAACATCGACAATCCGAAGGCCTCGCGCGCCGTCGGCGCGGCCGTCGGCAGGAACCCGGTCTCGTTCGTCGTGCCCTGCCACCGCGCGCTCGGCAAGAGCGGCACGCTCACCGGCTATCACTGGGGCATTACCCGCAAGCAGGCGATGCTGGGCTGGGAAGCCGGGCAGCTCGGGGTGCAGTAGGACGGTGCCGTAGGGTGGGTCAGCCGCAGGCGTAACTCACCTCTTTAGTTTCCGCGAGATCAGAAGTGGTGGGTTACGCTGCGCTAACCCACCCTACGAGATCCTGCTCAGCCTGCCAGATCCAGCTTCGACGCCACCGTCGAATCCGCGTTGAGGCGGTAGATGATCGGCACGCCGGTGGCGAGCTCGCGCTTCAAGATGCCTTCGGGCGAGAGCTTCTCGAGCACCATGATCAGCGCACGCAGCGAGTTGCCGTGCGCGGCGACGAGCGTGCGCTTGCCGTTGAGCACGCCGGGCAGGATTTCCTGCACGTAATACGGCAGCGCCCGCGCCAGCGTGTCCTTCAGGCTTTCGCCGCCGGGCGGCGGCACGTCGTAGGAGCGGCGCCAGATCAGGACCTGGTCCTCACCCCACTTCTTGCGCGCGTCGTCCTTGTTGAGGCCGGAGAGATCGCCATAGTCGCGCTCGTTCAGCGCGAGGTCCTTCGATGTCGGCAGGCCCTTCTGGCCGAGCTCGCCGAGAATGAGGTCGAGCGTGTGCTGCGCGCGCGTGAGCACCGATGTGTAGGCGACGTCGAACACGAGGCCCTGCGCCTTCAGCTTGCGGCCAGCCTCACCGGCTTCCTTCACGCCGAGCTCGGTGAGGTCAGGATCCTTCCAGCCCGTGAACAGGTTCTTCAGGTTCCATTCGCTCTGGCCGTGCCGCACCAGCACGAGAAGACGTTCGCTCATGACTATTTCCGTTCCAGTTATTATTTGAGCATGATCTTGTCGGAAAACCGCTTCACACTTTTCCGGATCATGCTCGCCTTCGTTCAGATATCAGCGAGGCCGAGCACGTCGGCCATGGAGTAATGTCCCGGCTTCTTGCCATGCGCCCACAGCGCCGCCTTCAGCGCGCCGTGCGCGAACAGCATGCGGTCTTCGGCGAGATGCGACAGCGTCAGGCGCTCGAACGGGCCGAGGAAGGTCACGCTGTGCTCGCCGGCGACGGTGCCGCCGCGCAGGGAGGCAAAGCCGATCGCGCCCGGCTTGCGCGCGCCGGTGATGCCGTCGCGGCCGCGTTCCGCATTGTCCTCGAGCGAGATGCCGCGGCCGCTGGCTGCAGACTGGCCCAGCATCAGCGCAGTACCGGAGGGCGCATCGACCTTCATGCGATGATGGGCTTCGACGATCTCGATGTCGAAACTCTCGTCGAGCGCCTTGGCGACGCGCTTGACCACGGCGGCAAGCAGATTGACGCCCAGGCTCATATTGCCCGATTGCACGACGATGGCGCGATTGGTGACGCTCTTGATCACGGCGTTATCGGAGGCCGACAGGCCAGTGGTGCCGACGACGTGCACGATGCCGCGCTCGGCCGCGATCGCGACATTGGCGATGGTCGCGGCCGGCACGGTGAAATCCAAAATGCCGTCGGCCTCTTTCGACATCGCCCAGAGGTCAGCCGACAGCTTGATGCCATTGGCCGGCAGCCCTGCGAGCACGCCGGCATCCTTGCCGAGCAGCTCCGAGCCCGGCGCCTCCAGGGCGCCAGCCAGCACCGCGCCTTTGCTGTCGGCAATCGCCCGCGTCAGGGCACGGCCCATCCGGCCGCCGGCTCCAGCAACAATCAAGCGCATGTCTGACATGGTGCGATCCTCTCAGCGCCGTTGTAGCGGCGACAGGCAGTTCCGGCAACCGAGGGGCGGATCAAGGAGACGCAGCCGCAACCTGCCTTCCCCTGGAGGGCAGGTTGCCTGCGGCCATCCTTCGAGACGCCCGCCTACGGCGGGCCCTCAGGATGAGGTCCGAGTACGTGGCAGCAAATTCGACGGGTGCCGATGCTGCTTAGCCTCATCCTGAGGAGACCGCAGAGCGGTCGTCTCGAAGGACGAGGCGCGCGCGCTGACCGTGCCTCAACCGTCCGCCGGCTGCGGGCCGTCATAGCCCTCGATGATGATGAGGTCGGCGATCGAGTGCGGCTGGCGCACCTTGATGTTGGCCTGGTATTCCGGGGAATTGTAGCAGGCGATTGCGGTCTCATAGTCCGGGAATTCGATCACGACGTTGCGGGTGCGGCTGGCGCCCTCGACGGTGGTGAACTTGCCGGCGCGGACGGCGAAGCGGGCGCCCCATTTCTTGAAGATCGGACCGTTGGCGACGGCGTAGGGCTTGTAGCCCTCGTCACTGCTCACATCGACGCGTCCGATCCAATAGCCTTTTGCCATTATTCTTCTCCTTGGTTGTTGATCTCTATTTGAGCATGATCTGATCGGAAAATCGCTTCACACTTTTCCGGATCATGCTCCGAGCGCCTGCGCGATCTCGGCCTGGATGGCTTCTGCGACCGCCTTGGGGTCAGAGGCTTCCACCACCGGCCGCCCGACGACGAGATAATCCGCGCCCGCGACAATCGCGCGACCGGGCGTCATGATGCGCTTCTGGTCGCCGGTTGCCGAACCCGCCGGGCGAATACCGGGGGTGACGAGATGCATCTGGTGGCCGACGATCTTGCGCAGGCTTCCTACTTCCTCGGGCGACGACACGAGGCCGTCGATACCGAGCACCTGTGCCTGCTGCGCGCGCGCTTCGACGAGCTCGGAGACGCCGAGCCGATAGCCGGCCGCGTGCATATCGTCCTCGTTGTAGGAGGTTAGCACCGTGACGGCGAGGATCTTCAGGCTCGAAGTGCCGCGGCCTTCGACGGCGCCCTTCATGGTCTGCGGATAGGCATGCACGGTCAGGAAGGTTGCACCTAGCTTGGTGATGCTCTCGACGCCTTGCGCCACGGTGTTGCCGATGTCGTGCATTTTGAGATCGAGAAAGACCTTCTTGCCCTTGTCGGCCAGCTTGGCGACCAGCGGCAAGCCGCCGGCATAAGCGAGGCGATAGCCGATCTTGTAGAAGGTGACGCTGTCGCCGAGCTTCGCGATCATCGCCTCCGCGGCATCGACGCTGGGCAAATCGAGCGCAACGATCAGGCGGTCCTTCAGGGCGATTTCGGCTGGCGTCATGTCACCTCACATCATGCGTTGGGAAATGTCGATCAACTGCCGCACCATCTCCTTCAGCCCATCGCTGTCGGCCTGGGTCTTAAGCCTGTCCATATCGTCATAGGCCTGGTCGGCAAAGGCGAGCGTAAACTGACTGGCGATCACATTGGCGTGGCAGGACGTCAGGATCAGCCGCAACGCCTGCAGCGCGCGAGCGGCGCCAAGCCGGCTCTGCGAAGCGCCGGCGAGCGCGAAGGCGCGGTTGCGGAAGACGTCGCCGCGCGCCTCGTGCGGATCCTGCACGCGGCTGACCCAGTCGATCGCATTCTTCAGCAGCGGCGGCACCGAGGCGTTGTACTCTGGGGAGACGATCAGCACACCGTGATGCGCGCCGATCATGCGCTTGAGATTGATGGCGTGCTTGGGCAGGCCTGACTTGGCCTGGAGATCGCCGTCGTAAATCGGCAGCGGAAAATCGGCGAGCGAGATGCGGGTGATGTCGACGCCGGCCTGGGCGAATTCATGGGCAGCGACCGCCGCCAGCTTCGCGTTGTGCGAGCCGGTGCGCAGCGAGCCGGGAATGACCAGGATTTTCGGGGCTGACATCCTATCCAATACGTTCGGCGAAACGAGTCCGCCGCGCATCAGAGGAAGCCGGCGGAATTAGTCCTTGCGATACACCCAGACGCGGGCCGGCGGAAGGTTCATCCAGATCCGTTCCGAGGCCTCTGTGGACACGCCGGGCAGCGATTTCGGGATCGGCGGCACCACCGCATAGGTGAACTGCACGAAGGGCGCGCCAGGCGCGAGCGCCGTGAAGGCATCACGAATGAGCCGCAGCCGCGTCAGCATAGGTTTTGTGACCAGCGGCAGGCCGGACACGACGGCGGAGGCGGGCGCGCTTAGAACGTTCCAGAGCGTGTCACGAAGGCGATAGGCATCGCCCTGCACGACTTTGGCCTGCGGATAGCGGTCGCGCAAAAGCGCGCAGAAGCCGGGATTGTACTCGACAAGGACGAGACGCTTCTGATCAACACCGCGCTCGACCAGCGCCGAGGTGATGGCGCCCGTGCCGGGCCCAAGCTCGACCACCGGAGCATCCGAATTCACATCGACGTAACGGGCCATGGTCCGGGCCAGCAGCTTGCCCGACGGCATCACTGCGCCCATGTGGAGAGGCTTTTCGATCCACGATCTGAGAAAGCGCACCTCGTCATCAAGACGGGGCTTCTTCAACGCACGCGCGGACGACGGCAATGGCATGTCTGGACCGGACGGGACGAGACCGCGTGACAGCGGCGTGTCAGAAAATGGTCATAAAGACGTATAGGCCGAAGGCGATACGGTCAAGACGGCTCAATTCGCCCGATTACCGAAGAAATCCTTGACCTTGGTGAAGAAGCCCTCTGATTCCGGCTGGGTGTTGCCGGAGGAGAGCTTTTCGAACTCGGCCAGCAATTCCTGCTGTTTCTTGGTGAGGTTCTGCGGGGTCTCGACCACGACCTGGACGTACATGTCGCCCATCTGGCGCGAGCGCAGCACCGGCATGCCTTTTGATGCAATGCGGAATCGGCGGGCGGACTGGGTTCCGGCCGGCACTTTCACCTTGGCCTTGTTCTTGTCGATGGTCGGCACCTCGAATTCGCCGCCGAGCGCCGCGGTCACCATCGAGATCGGCACGCGACAATGCAAATCGGCGCCGTCGCGCTGGAAGAACTGGTGCTGGGCCAGCGACAGGAAGATGTAGAGGTCGCCGGGCGGGCCGCCACGAACGCCGGCCTCGCCTTCTCCGGCGAGCCTGATCCGGGTGCCGTCCTCGACGCCCTGGGGAATGTTGACCGACAGATTCCGCTCGCGGGTGACGCGACCCTGGCCCGAACAGGACGGGCAGGCGTCCTCGATCATCTGGCCGCGGCCCTGGCAGCCGGGGCAGGTGCGCTCGAGGGTGAAGAAGCCCTGCGACTGCCGCACGCGGCCGGCGCCGCCGCAGGTCGAGCAGGTCTTGGGCTTGGTGCCGGCCTTGGCGCCGATGCCCGAGCAGGCCTCGCAGGTCACCGAGACAGGAATCTCGATCTGCGCGGTCTTGCCGCCAAAGGCTTCCTCGAGGGTGATTTCCATGTTGTAGCGCAGGTCGGCGCCACGCTCGCGGCCGCCGCGGCCGCGTTGCCCGGCCATGCCGAACAGATCTTCGAAGATGTCGGAGAAGGAGGAGGCGAAGCCCGCGCCGAAGCCGGCGCCGCCGCCAGGACCGCCTTGCTCGAAAGCGGCGTGGCCGAAACGGTCATAGGCCGCGCGCTTGTCCTTGTCCTTCAGGACCTCGTAGGCCTCGTTGATTTCCTTGAACTTGATCTCGCTGGTGTCGTCCCCGGGATTGCGGTCGGGGTGAAACTTCATCGCAAGCTTGCGGAAGGACGATTTCAGCACGGAATCGTCGGCAGAGCGTTCGACTTCGAGGGTTTCGTAGTAGCAGCGCTTGGCGGACGTAGACATGTTCAACTCGGTCTATCCAATCGCGATTCAAGTCGGAGCGAAACAACGTCGCCACGCAACGATATAGGCAGCCTTCCGCGTCATGGCAGAGGGCTGCATGGCAGCGTTGAGTATAGCGGCTGGGAATTGATCGATCGTAACGGGACCGACTTCAAAAGAGTCTTGCTCGGAGGAGTCCTGGCCCGTCGAGCCCGACACGACAGCCTCCCCCCTGAAGGGGGAGGCGGTGAGAGCGTGTGGGGTCCAAGCCGTCTGCATCATACCCTCTCGGGCTTATGCAGACTTCTTGTTGTTCTTGTCGTCGTCGACCTCGGTGAATTCCGCGTCGACGACGTCGTCCTTGGCCGCATCCCTCTTGGCGTCGGCCTCGGCCTGCTGTGTGTACATGGCCTCGCCGAGCTTCATCGAAGCCTGGGCCAGCGTGTTGGTCTTGGCCTTGATCGCTTCGGCATCGTCGCCCTTCAGCGCTTCCTTGAGGTCGCTGACGGCATCCTCGATGGCGCGGCGCTCGGTCTCGGCGACCTTCGAACCGTGCTCGGCCAGTGCCTTCTCGGTGGAGTGCACCAGCGCGTCGGCATGGTTCTTGGCGTCGACCGCCTCGCGGCGCTGCTTGTCGGCCACGGCATTGGCCTCGGCGTCCTTGACCATCTTGTCGATGTCGGCTTCCGACAGGCCGCCGGAGGCCTGAATGCGGATCTGCTGCTCCTTCGCAGTCGCCTTGTCCTTGGCCGAGACGTTGACGATGCCGTTGGCGTCGATGTCGAAGGTCACCTCGATCTGCGGCATGCCGCGCGGAGCCGGCGGAATGCCCATCAGGTCGAACTGGCCCAGCATCTTGTTGTCGGCCGCCATTTCACGCTCGCCCTGGAAGACGCGGATGGTGACCGCGTTCTGGCTGTCCTCGGCGGTCGAGAACACCTGGCTCTTCTTGGTCGGGATCGTGGTGTTGCGGTCGATGATGCGGGTGAACACGCCGCCCAGCGTCTCGATGCCCAGCGACAGCGGGGTCACGTCGAGCAGCAGCACGTCCTTGACGTCGCCCTGGAGCACGCCGGCCTGGATCGCGGCACCGATCGCCACGACCTCGTCCGGGTTGACGCCCTTGTGCGGCTCCTTGCCGAACAGCTGCTTCACGACTTCCTGGACCTTCGGCATGCGCGACATGCCGCCGACCAGAACCACTTCGCCGATTTCACCGGCGGTGAGGCCGGCGTCCTTGATCGCCTTGCGGCAGGGCTCGACGGTCTTCTGAACGAGGTCGTCGACCAGCGCTTCGAACTTGGCGCGGGTGAGCTTCATCGTCAGATGCTTCGGCCCGGTCTGGTCCGCGGTGATGAAGGGCAGGTTGATCTCGGTCTGCGTCGTCGACGACAGCTCGATCTTGGCCTTTTCAGCGGCTTCCTTCAGGCGCTGCAACGCGAGCTTGTCGTTGCGCAGGTTGATGCCCTGCTCCTTCTGGAACTCGTCGGCGAGATAGCCAACCAGGCGCATGTCGAAATCTTCGCCGCCGAGGAAGGTGTCGCCGTTGGTCGACTTCACCTCGAACACGCCGTCGCCGATTTCGAGAATGGAAATATCGAACGTGCCGCCGCCGAGGTCGTACACGGCGATCGTGCCGGTCTTGGTCTTGTCCAGGCCATAGGCCAGCGCAGCCGCGGTCGGCTCGTTGATGATGCGCAGCACTTCAAGGCCCGCGATCTTGCCGGCGTCCTTGGTGGCCTGGCGCTGGGCGTCGTTGAAATAGGCGGGAACGGTGATGACCGCCTGGTCGACCTTCTGGCCGAGATGGGCTTCCGCGGTCTCCTTCATCTTCTGCAGGATGAACGCCGAGACCTGCGAGGGCGAGTAGGTCTGGCCGTCGGCCTCGACCCAGGCGTCGCCGTTGGAAGCCTTCACGATCTTGTACGGAACGAGCTTCTTGTCCTTCTCGACCATCGGGTCGTCGTAGCGGCGGCCGATGAGGCGCTTCACTGCGAAGAACGTACGCTCCGGATTGGTCACGGCCTGGCGCTTGGCAGGCTGGCCGACGAGGCGCTCACCGTCGTCCGTTACGGCGACGATCGAAGGCGTCGTGCGCATGCCTTCGGAATTCTCGATAACTTTGGCGTTCTTGCCATCCATCACGGCGACGCACGAATTCGTGGTGCCGAGATCGATCCCAATGACCTTTCCCATGGTCCTGATATCCTTGTTTTTGCGGCAGGTTGGCTGGGCCCAGAAGGCACCCGAACCGAAACCCCCTAAGATCAAACATTCGCGATATTGCGATGATTGAGGCTCATATAGGAGGGGGGGAGGGGCCCGCAAGGACCGAACGCAAGTTTCGGCCGTGAAAACATTGGGTTTTGGAAGATCATATCCGGGCTCGACCGCCCTTGCGGGTGATGAAATATTAACAGGTTCGGCGATCTGCCAGCCCCGCCGCCATGATTGGGCCCGGCCCTGTTACCGGCGCGCCAAACCCGCTAAAAGGCCGACCTGCCGGACAGCCTCGTCATGGGGCTGCTTCGCGCGACAAAGCGGCCAAGTAACGGCTATGTCGGCCGACCATCGAACGGCCTCAATGTGAACCAATCAGAGTGCCCATGAAGCTGACCCGCCCCCTCGCCGCGCTCGCTCTCCTCGTTGCCACGGCACTTCCGGTGCTTGCCGCCGACGCCATCTTCCCGCCCGGCTTGCGGCTCGGCATGGTGCCGCTGGTCGGGCTGAGCACGGCCAAAACCTTTCCGGGCTTCGAGAGCGAGGACGGCAGCGTCAAGGTGCTGATCACCGAGCTGCCGCCGGCGGCCTATGGCGAGGTCGTGGGCGCCTTCAACGCCAATCCGGCCGGCAACAACGGCGTCAAGCCGGACAAGATCGAGACACAAGCGGGCCTTGCCTATTTCACCACCGAGAGTGGCAAGGCCGGCACGACGGCGGTGAGGCGCTATTCGATGATCGTGCCGGGCACCGGCTTCTCCGGCTATGTCGCGGTGCAGGTCCCCGAGAACGCCTCGAAGATCTACACCGACGAGGCGGTGCGGCAGATGTTTGCGACCGCCACCACCCGCAAGGAGGTCTCGGCTGACGAGCAGCTCGGGCTGATGCCGTTCAAGATCGCCGATCTCGCCGGCTTCAAGGACATCCGTACGCTGGTGCCGGGCTCGAGCATCATCCTGGCCGACGGCAACGAGAGCTCGGGCTATGAATCGAAGCCGTTCATGATCCTCGGCCTGATCGGCTCGACCCCGCAGCAGGCCGACGACCGCGCCCGCTTCGCCCAGGAAGCCGCGATCCAGATCCCCGGCGTGCGCGAGTCCCGCGTCACCATGTCCGAGCCGATCCGCATCAACGGCCAGCCGGGCTTCGAGACCCGGATCGACGGAGTCAGTGGCAAGGACAAGACCCCGGTGACGGTGGTGCAGTGGATCCGCTTCGGCGGCGGCACCTCGCTGCGCATCATCGCCAGCGCGCCGCGCGACCAATGGCCGGACGCCTTCACCCGCTTCCGCACCGTGCGCGACAGCATCCAGCCGAAGGGTTAGCCGCATCCACGAGCGAGATGCGCTCCCTCCCCCGCCGCGCTCTGCGAGCGCGTCGACCTCTCCCGCAAGCAAGCGGGAGAGGTGCACCGGAGCCCGCGGCTCAAGCCCAACCGCTCACGAGCGCCGCCTGCATTTTCGGGCTTTTGTTCGTACACGAACGGAATTAGGCTTGCCCCATTGGATCAACCTTGAGGGGAGGCGGACGATGCTTGATCGACGACAAATCTTGGCGGCGCTGGGGACCACGGCGCTCGCGAGCCTTGCTCCAAGCGCGCTTTTCGCAGCGGCCACAATAAAGCCGGACAACACATCCGCACTGCTCGTGATCGACGTGCAAAACTGCTTCCTGCCGGGTGGCAGCCTCGCGGTGAAGGAAGGCGAGCAGGTCGTGCCCGTCATCAACAGAATCGCGAAAGCGTTTTCGAATGTGGTGATGACGCAAGACTGGCACACGCCCGGCCACGTCTCGTTCGCGTCAGCGCATTCCGGCAAGAAGCCGTTCGAGACCATCGACCTGCCCTACGGCAAGCAGGTGCTGTGGCCCGACCATTGCGTGCAGGGCACCGACGGCGCCTCGCTGTCGAAGGACCTCTCGATCCCGCAGGCCGAGCTCATCATCCGCAAGGGTTTCCACAAGGACGTCGACAGCTATTCGGCGTTCCTCGAAGCCGACGGCAAGACCTCGACCGGACTTGCCGGCTATCTGAAGGGCCGCAAGATCAAGCGCGTCTTCGTTGCGGGTCTTGCGACCGACTTCTGCGTCGCCTGGACCGCGCTCGATGCGCGCAAGGCGGGTTTCGAGGTTTACGTGGTGGAAGACGCCTGCCGCGGCATCGACAATCAGGGCTCGCTCGCCAAGGCCTGGGCTGACATGGCCAAGGCCGGCGTGAAGCGGATTCAGTCTGCGGATATCGCGGTCAGCGCGTAAGACAATAATCAGTCGTTCCAGGGCGATGCGAAGCATCGAGCTACGGTGCGCTAATTGCGCACCTGCGAACCTCGAGATTCCGGGTTCGGCTCTACGAGCGGCCCCGGAATGACGCCAGAACTCAGTTCGCTTCGTTGCTGTTCGCGGCGGGCGCGGGCTTGGCGCCACCCTTGGCGACGCCGACCAGCGCCGGGCGCAGCACACGATCGCCGATGGTATAGCCGGCCTGCATGACCTGCACCACGGTGCCTGCGGGCACCGACGCATCCGGCACCTCGTACATCGCCTGCTGGAAGTTCGGATCGAACTTCTGGCCTTGCGGATCGAACTTCTTCACGCCGTGCTTTTCCAGCGCGTTGAGCAGCGAACGCTCGGTGAGCTCGACGCCCTCGATCAAAGAGGTCATGCCGGGATCGGCCGCAGCGCGGGTCTCGGCCGGAATGGCATCGAGCGCACGCTGGAGATTGTCGGCGATGTCGAGCACGTCGCGGGCAAAGCCGGTGACGCCGTAGAGCTTGGAGTCAGCGACCTCCTTGGCGGTCCGCTTGCGCAGATTTTCCATCTCGGCCAGCGTCCGCAGCATGCGGTCACGCGCCTCGGCGGCTTCCTTCTGCAGCAATTCCACCGAACCCGGCTCGGGATCGTCGGGCATGATGTAGGGCTTTGACACCACCGGCTCGCCGGTCGCGGCGGTCGTGTCTTCGGGTTGCCGGTCTCGATCGGTCATCGGCTCTCTTTTCGAACTGGTCTTACGGGATTTTGCTGGCCCGGATATCGTGCTTCGGACGCCGAAAATCAAGCGCCCGTGATCGCCTCAAATGCCGGTCAGCCCCCCAAAAGGCGGCTGACGATGCGGGCGGCGTAGTCCACGGTCGGGATCACACGGGCATAATTCAGCCGGGTCGGCCCTATCACGCCCAAAACTCCGACGATGTGACCGGCCGCGTCTCGATAGGGCGAGATGATGGTGGAGGAGCCCGACAGGGAAAACAGCTTGTTCTCGGAACCGATGAAGATTCTCACGCCCTCGGCGGTCTCGGCGCGGCCGAGCAGATCGACCACGCCGCGCTTGGTTTCAAGGTCGTCAAACAGCAGCCGGACCCGCTCGAGGTCCTCCAGCGCGTGCAAATCCTCCAGCAGATTGGCGTGGCCCCGCACGATCAGCTGACGATTTTCATTCTCGCCGCCGGACCAACTGGCGATGCCGGCTGCGATGACCTTCTGGGTGAGCTGGTCAAGCTCGGCACGGGCTTCGCCCAGTGCGGTTTCCAGCTCGAGCCGGGCCTCGGCCAGCGTCCGGCCGCGAATCCGCGCATTGAGGAAATTGCCGGCCTCCGTCAACGCCGAGGACGGAACTCCGGGCGGAAGGGTCAACACACGGTTTTCGACCTGGCCGTCCTCGCCGACCAGGATCACGAGCGCCTTCTCGGGTTCCAGACGGACGAATTCGATATGTTTCAGGCGCGAATTGGATTTTGGCGTCAGCACCACGGCGGCGGCGCGAGTGAGGCCGGACAGCCGCGTCAATGCTTCCGACAGCGCCGCCTCGACCGATTGGGCGTGGCCGACCGAAGTCAGCTGGCTCTGGATCGACTGCCGCTCGGCGTCAGTGAGGTCGCCAACCTGCATCAGGGCGTCGACGAAGAAGCGCAGGCCGAGTTCCGTCGGCAGCCTTCCGGCGGAGGTGTGCGGAGCATAGATCAGGCCGAGCTGTTCCAGATCGGCCATGACGTTGCGGACCGAGGCCGGCGATAGCGGCATCGCGATCAGACGCGAGATGTTGCGCGAGCCGACCGGCTCGCCGGTCGCGAGGTAGCTTTCGACAATTTGACGAAAGATGTCGCGGGAACGCTCGTTGAGCTGGGCGAGGCCCGCGCGCGGCGCGATCAGATGGATCGGATCGTGATGGGCCACAGACGGTAACTCCTCTCGGCTGCACATAACTTGTCCATCCGGACGGCCCCTGACAAGCGGGGTTTTGCGGTTCTCCGGGGACTGAAAAGCCTTGCTGCTCACCCCCAGCCCCCCTACAAGCACCGCGAATAGCCCTTACCCTGCGAGTTTTGGAGGATTTCCCATGCGGCCCAGCCGCCGTGCGCCCGACGAATTGCGCCCCGTGACGCTCGAGCGTGGCGTGGTCAAATATGCGGAAGGCTCCTGCCTCGTGAAATTCGGCGACACCCATGTGCTGGTCACCGCCACGCTGGAAGACCGCCTGCCGCCGTGGCTGAAGGGCCAGGGCCGCGGCTGGGTCACCGCCGAATACGGCATGCTGCCGCGCGCGACCTCCGAACGCACCCGCCGCGAAGCTGCCGCCGGCAAGCAGAGCGGCCGCACCGTCGAGATCCAGCGCCTGATCGGCCGTTCGTTGCGCACCATCGTCGATCTCGAAGCGCTTGGCGAACGCCAGATCACGGTCGATTGCGACGTGCTCCAGGCCGACGGCGGCACCCGCACCGCCTCGATCACCGGCGCCTGGGTCGCACTCGCCGACTGCATCAACTGGATGAAGACGCGCAACATGATCAAGGCCAACGTGATGCGCGACAACGTCGCCGCGATCTCCTGCGGCATCTATCAGGGCAAGCCGGTGCTGGATCTCGACTATGCCGAGGATTCGGCAGCCGAGACCGATGCCAATTTCGTCATGACCGGCGACGGCCGCATCATCGAGGTACAGGGCACCGCGGAACGCGAGCCGTTTACGCAGGACGAGTTCCTCGCGCTGATCGCCCTGGCGCAAAAAGGCATCGCGCGTCTGGTGGACTTGCAGAAACTGGCTGTCGCGTAGTCAATAGGCCCATGCACCGCCGAATCACTGGAAAGCTCGTCATCGCGACCCACAATCCCGGCAAGCTCGCCGAGATGAAGGAGCTGCTCGCGCCTCACGGCATCGAGGTGGTGTCGGCCGGCGAGCTCGGCCTGCCCGAGCCCGACGAGACCGGCAACGATTTCCGCAGCAACGCGGCGATCAAGGCGATCGCGGCGGCGCAGGCGACCAAGCTTCCCGCTTTCGCCGATGATTCCGGCATCGTGGTCGACGCGCTCGACGGCGCGCCCGGCATTTTCTCCGCACGCTGGGCCGGTCCAAGCAAAGACTTCGCTGCCGCAATGGCGCAGATCGAGCGCCTGTTGCAGGAGCGTGGCGCCACCACGCCCGACAAACGTGGATCGCATTTCGTCTCGGCGCTCTGCGTCGCCTGGCCTGACGGTCATCTCGAGGAGGTCGAGGCGCGCGTCGACGGCACGCTGGTCTGGCCGCCGCGCGGCACCGCCGGCTTCGGCTACGATCCGATGTTCTTGCCTGATGGTTACGACCGCACCTTCGGCGAGATGACCAGCATCGAGAAGCACGGCCTGCCGCCGCTCGGCCTCGGCCTGTCGCACCGCGCCCGCGCCTTCGTGAAACTGGCGGAGATCTGCCTTGAGCCGCGCTAGAGCGTTTTCGAGCGAAGTGGATACCGGTTCGCGCCAGGAAAACGCGTCAAAACAAGAATCCGAAGCCTTCGGCGTCTACGTGCACTGGCCGTTCTGCCTGTCGAAGTGCCCCTATTGCGACTTCAACAGCCATGTCCGCCACGCCCCGATCGACGAGACGCGGTTTGCCTCCGCCTTCGCGCGCGAGATCGAAACGACCGCGCAGCGCTCACCCGGCCGCGAGGTCACCTCGATCTTCCTCGGCGGCGGCACACCGTCGCTGATGCAGCCGGCAACCGTCGGCGCCGTGCTGGATGCGATCGGCAAGCACTGGAAAGTCGCAGGCGACGTCGAAGTGACGCTCGAGGCAAACCCGACCAGTGTCGAAGCCACGCGCTTCGCCGGCTATCGCACCGCCGGCGTCAATCGCGTCTCGCTCGGCGTCCAGGCGCTCGACGATGCTTCGCTGAAGGCGCTGGGCCGCATGCACAGCGCGCGCGAAGCGCTCGATGCCGTTGCGATCGCGCGTCGCTCGTTCGATCGTTACTCGTTCGACCTGATCTACGCCCGTCCGGACCAGACGCCGGCGATGTGGGCCGACGAGCTGCGTCTCGCGATCGATGAAGCGGCCGAACATCTGTCGCTCTATCAGCTGACCATCGAAGAAGGCACGCCATTCTTCGGCCTGCACCAGGCCGGCAAATTGAAGACGCCGGACGAAGCGGTCGCGCGCGCGCTCTATGACGTGACGCAGGAGACCTGCGACAAGCTCGGTTTGCCGGCTTACGAGATTTCCAATCACGCGCGGCGCGGTGCCGAGTGCCGGCACAATCTCGTGTACTGGCGCGGCGAGGAATATGCCGGCGTCGGTCCCGGCGCGCATGGCCGCCTCGATATCGACGGCATCAGGCATGCCACCGCCACCGAGAAGCGTCCCGAAGCCTGGCTGATGCGGGTCGAAAGCAGCGGCCACGGCGTCGTCACCGACGATCTCCTCAACAGCGAGGAACGCGCCGACGAATTCCTGCTGATGGGACTGCGTTTGGCCGAAGGTATCGACCCCGAGCGCTACACCGCGCTCTCCGGCCGATCGCTAGACCCCAAACGCATCGCGCTGCTGCGCGAGGAAGGCGCGATCACGGTCGACGCAACGGGCCGGTTGCGCGTCACGAGCAGCGGATTCCCGGTGCTGGACGCAGTGGTCGCCGATCTCGCGGCATAGCGTGATCTCGTAGGGTGGGTTTGCGAAGCGTAACCCACCAACTACGTCCCGCGTGCGCTGAAGCATGGTGGGTTACGCCTTCGGCTAACCCACCCTACGGCACCGTAGTTTCGAGCTACGCCCCAAAACTCTTCGGCGAGCCCGCGACCGCAACACCGCCGCCCGTCGTCACCTTCATCACAGCGAGCCCACGCTCGTTGGTGCCGTCGGCGCGGAAGCGGAACAGGCCGTCGATGCCGGCGAAGCCCGACGGGTTGGTGAGCACGTCGGACGAGAAGCGCGTGGTGCCCTGCGTGCGCGCGAGCGCTGCCACAAGCGCGACCGCGTCATAGGCGAGCGTCGCGGTGCGGATCGGATCGGCACCGTATTTGGTGCGATAGCGGCCGGAGAACGCACGGAAGCCGGCGGGATCTGGCGCGGCATAGAGGCCCCCCTGCAGCGCCGGACTGGCATAGACGCGCGGGCTGTCCCAGAGACCAGTACCGAGCAGCTGGATGTTGCGCAGATTCGCGCCCGCTGCGGTCATCGCATCCGCCACCGCGACGACGGCATCGCCGTCATCGGCAATGAACAACGCATCCGCGCTGCCGAGCTGCTGCGCCACGGTGCGCGCCGGCGTGGCACGATCGGCGCCGTATTTCTCGAACGCGACGATGCGTCCGCCGCGCCGGGGTACCGCGGCCTTCACCGCGGCTTCGACCACATTGCCATAGGCATTGTCGGGCACCAGCACGGCGACTGCGCGTTTTCCGATGCTGGCGGAATATTCGACGATGCGATTGACGTCGGACTCCGGCAGGAAGCTCAAGAGATAGACGCCGCGGCCGGCGATGCTCGAATCGGTCGAGAACGCCATCACCGAGATGCCGCGCGTGCGCGCGACCTGGGCCACGGCGGGGACCGACTGCGCGAACAGCGGCCCCAAAATGATTTCGGCGCCTTCGTCGACCGCCTGCTGCGCGCCGGCTTGCGCGCCCTGCGGGCTGCCATTGTCGTCCTTGATCAGGAGCTGGATGTTCGGGTTCTGGAACTCGGCCAGCGCCATCTCGGCGGCGTTGCGCATGGATTGCGCCGCGAGCCCGGCATTGCCGGCCGCCGAGAGCGGCAGGATCACGGCAACCTTCACGCCGCCGGTGCCGGCGGTGGTCGCCTGCTGCGGCGGGCCGGCCGGCTGGGCCGGCGGCGGAGAGGAGCTGGAGAACGGGTTGGAAAACTGGCTGAGGCTCTGCTGCACGCCGGCGCAGGCCGACAGCAGCGGCGTACCCAGCAGCAGGCCAAGCGCACTCCGTCGGGTCGCGCCCGAGAAACGGGGCCCCTGAACGGAAGACTTCGGATCACGCGGGCCCACCATGGCAGCTTCTCTTCTGACCAGCCGTCGCCAGCCGATCACAACAAATCTTGCCGCGACAGAAGCCGCGGATTCAGGCATATTGTCGGCAAATAGTTAACCAAAACAAAAGGATAATGGCCGCTTAACGCGGCTGCCCTCGGTTCCTGGCTGGCTGTTCGCCGTCCATCATCCAGCATCAAGGCGGCGTTTCCGCCGCGAATATGGCGCTGACGCTTCATTCCTAGGGAATGTGATGCCGCATCCATCACATTCCAGCCCTTCCTCGCCCCTCACCCGGTACGATCTTTTTCAAGGGACAGGTTCCCAGCCCCAGGGATCATGCCTAAGTTCGATTCATTATGCGCGCAAAGCCGGCCCCGATAAATACGCCTGAAGGCACAGACGCCGCCCCGCGCGGTTTCTCCATCGACGCCCATCGGCTCGCGGCGCCGAAGCCGGCGGCCGGCCTCTATCTGGTCGCAACCCCGATCGGCAATCTCGGCGACATCACCCTGCGCGCGCTGCAAACGCTGGCCGGGGTCGACGTCATCGCCTGCGAGGACACCCGCATCACCCGGCGCCTGACCGAGCGCTACGACATCTCGGCGCAGCTCAAGCAATATCACGAGCACAATGCCGAGGCCGCCCGCCCAAAGATCCTGGAGGCGCTTGCCGCAGGCGGCTCGATCGCGCTGGTATCGGATGCCGGCACGCCATTGATTTCCGATCCCGGTTACAAGCTGGTGCGCGAGGTCTGCGCCGCCGGCCATGCGGTTTATGCGCTGCCGGGCCCGTCCTCGGTGCTGGCGGCACTGTCGGTCGCAGCACTTCCGACCGACCGTTTCTTCTTCGAGGGATTTTTGCCGTCGAAATCCGCCGCACGACGGTCGCGCCTCACTGAGCTTGCCCGCATCGATGCGACGCTGGTGATGTTCGACTCCGGCAACCGCGTCCAGGACACGCTCGCCGAGCTCGCCGAGATCATGGGCAGCCGCGAAGCCGCGATCTGCCGCGAGCTGACAAAACTGCACGAGGAGATTTCGCGCGCGACGCTGAGCGAGCTGGCGCGCCAGGCAGACACGCTGGAGACGCGCGGCGAATTCGTGCTGGTGATCGCTCCGCCTGCCGCGGATGCCGATGTGCTGACATCGGATGCGCTGGACGATCTCCTGCGCGAGCAGCTCGCCACGCATAGCGTCAAGGACGCCGTCGCGCACGCGGTCGCGCTCTCGGGGCGGCCGCGCCGCGAGGTCTATGCCCGCGCGCTCGAGCTCGCAAAAGATTTGCGAGGCAGCGATGGCGAAGACTAAGGACACAGCGGAACCAAAAGTGGCCTCACCCGAGCGCGTCGCCGCATTCCGCACCGGCATCTCGGCCGAGAGCCGCGCCGCGGCTTTCCTGATGGCGAAGGGCTACCGCATCCTCGCCAAGCGCTACCGCACCCCGCATGGCGAGATCGACCTCGTGGCGCGCCGTCGCAATTTGATCGCCTTCGTCGAGGTCAAGGCGCGCGCCAGCCTCGATGAGGCCGCCTATGCGGTGACGCCGCGCCAGCAACAGCGCATCATCGACGCCGCGCAGGGCTGGCTTGCCACGCATCCCGAGCATGCGGAATTCGAATTGAGATTCGACGCCATGCTGATTGCGCCGCGATCACTTCCGCGCCATGTGTTGGCGGCATTCGACGCCTCGACCTGAAAGGCAGACCATGAAATTGAACGTCGCCGTCCAGATGGACCCCATCGCCCGCATCAACATCAAGGGCGATTCCACCTTTGCGCTGCTCCTGGAGGCACAGAAGCGCGGCCACGGCCTGTCCTATTACACGCCCGACAAACTCTCGATGGTCGGCGAAGAGATCGTCGCACCCGTCCAGCTCCTGACCGTGCGCGACGAGCCCGGCGATCACTTCACCCTCGGCGAGGCCAGGCGCGAGGCGCTGAACGGCTTCGACGTGGTGCTGCTGCGCCAGGATCCGCCGTTCGACCTCGCCTACATCACCTCGACGCATTTGCTCGAGCGCATTCACCCGAAGACGCTGGTCGTCAACGATCCCGCTTCGGTGCGCAACGCGCCCGAAAAGCTGTTCGTGATGAATTTTCCGCAGCTGATGCCGCCGACGCTGATCTCGCGCGACCTCGATGAGATCAACGCGTTCCGCGACAAGCATGGTGCCGTCGTGATGAAGCCGCTGCACGGCCATGGCGGCGCGGCGGTCTTCCGCGTGATGCCGCAGGACATGAATTTCGGCTCGCTCTACGACATGTTCTCGGTGACCTTCAAAGAGGCCTGGGTGATCCAGCAGTTCATCCCCGAGGTGAAGCTCGGCGACAAGCGCATCATCCTGGTCAATGGCGAATTCGCAGGCGCGGTGAACCGCGTGCCGGCCGCCGACGACCTCCGCTCCAACATGGTGCGCGGCGGTGCGGCAAAGGAGACCGAGCTGACCCCGCGCGAACGCGAGATTTGCGCCACCGTCGGCCCGGCGCTGCGCGAGCGCGGACTGCTGTTCGTCGGCATCGACGTCATCAACGGCAACCTCACCGAGATCAACGTGACCTCGCCCACCGGCATCCGCGCCATCGCGCGGCTCGGCGGCCCCGATGTTGCGGCCAAGGTCTGGGACGTGATCGAGCAGAAGCGGGCGAAGTAGGCGGCGGCGCGTAGCCCGGGTATTCAATCCGTCACCGTCACCCTGAGGTGGCCGCTTCTTCAGCGGCCCTCGAAGGGCGACGGCCCGGCTGGTGGTGGCGTCGAGGCATCAGGGCCGTGCATCCTTCGAGGCTCGCAAGAGCTCGCACCTCAGGATGACGGGCGACCACCGTCGTTTGGGACGGCACTCCTGACGTGACACATCACTAACCACCCATTCACCATGACGCCCCGCGCCTCGTGCGAACGCATGAGCGCGCTTGCGTGAATCTACGGGGCCGGCGCCGTCCGACTAACGCGGCATTCACCATCTGCCCAAAACCAGTAGCATCACTGACCATCACACTCGGTCTCGCAACACCCCTTATACTTTTACTCCCTACTCATCGATGCGGGGGAACCCGCCACGCGCGGTTCGAGTGCCCCGCGTAAGAGTAGAAGCGTATGAACACCGCACGCATTGTCGTTCTCGTCATCGCGCTGGGCGCCGGCGGCGTCGCTGCGTATCTGGCGAGCGGCTACGACAACAAACCCGCGCCCGCGCTCCCGGTGGCCGAGAAGCTGCCGACGGTCGAGGTGCTCGTCGCCAAATCCGACATTCAGCTCGGCCAGGCCGTGAAGGCCGAGGATCTGCAATGGCAGACCTGGCCGCAATCGACCGCAAGCAGCGCCTTCATCCGCCGCGACAGCAGGCCCGACGCACAGACCCAGATCGCCGGCTCGATCGCGCGCGTACCCTTGATGCAGGGCGAGCCGATCCGCGAGCAGAAGCTGGTGAGAGCCGACGGCTCCGGCTTCATGGCCGCGATCCTGCCGTCCGGCATGCGGGCCGTGTCCACCGAGATCTCCGCCGAGACCGCGGCCGGCGGCTTCATCCTGCCGAACGACCGCGTCGACATCGTCCTGACGCGCCGCCTGAAGAATCCCGACGGCGCCAACGGCTCGACCGGCGGCAATGACCTGATCCTGTCAGAGGTCGTCCTGACCAACATCCGCGTGCTCGCCATCGACCAGGCGCCGAAGGAGAAGGACGGCCAGAACGCCGTCGTCGGCAAGACCGTCACGCTCGAGCTCCGGCCCGACCAGGTCGCGACGCTCTCGGCCTCGCGCCAGGGCGGCACGCTGACACTTGCACTGCGCAGCATCGCCGATGCCAGCGCCTCCGACGGCGCACCTGAGGACCAGGCGCTCAAACAGCGTTCGAGCGGCGTGAACGTGATCCGCTACGGCGTGCAGGCGCGACAACTGACGTCACAGAAGTGATGGGGACATGATGAAGTACGGGGACAATCGGATGGGCCTGCGCATTCGGGGGAAGCGCGCCGGCTCGTTCTGGGCAGGGGCAATGCTGTTACTGGGGCTGGTCGCAGCCCCCGATTTCGTCCGCGCTGCGGATGCGCCGGTCGGAGACCAGGCGCCGATGCAGGCGCCGGACCTCGGCGTGTCGCCGGTTGCGACCATCGCGCCGGCGCGGACCCGTTCACTGTCGCTCGGCGTCGGCAAGTCGGTCGTCATCGACCTGCCGCGCGAGGTCAAGGACGTGCTGGTGGCCGATCCCAAGATCGCCAACGCGGTGATCCGCTCGGCGCAGCGCGCCTATATCATCGGCGGCACGGTCGGACAGACCAACGTAGTGTTCTTCTCCGCCGACGGCCAGCAGGTCGCTTCCTACGACATCGCGGTCAAGCGCGACCTCAACGGCATGCGCACGGCGCTGCGCTCAGCGCTACCGGGCGTGCAGATCGAGGGCGTCGGCGACAGCGTAATGCTGACCGGCTCGGTGTCGAGCCCGGTCGAGGCCCAGCAGGCCGGCGACGTCGCCGCCAAGCTCGTCGGCGGCCCCGACAAGGTCGTCAACAACATCGTCGTGCGCGGCCGCGATCAGGTGATGCTGAAGGTCGTCGTCGGCGAAGTCCGCCGCGACATCGTCAAGCAATTGGGTGTCGATCTCAGCGCCAGCCTGAACGCCGGGACCGCAGTGGTGAATTTCAACAATTCCAACCCGTTCTCGGCCAGCGGCGGACCGCTGGTCAGCGGCAACGGGCTCGGCGTTGCCGGCCTCGCCAAGGGCGTTGCCACCGTCAGCGCCACGATGCGCGCGATGGAAACCGCCGGCGTGATGCGCACCCTGGCCGAGCCGAGCCTGACGGCGATCTCCGGTGAATCGGCGACCTTCATCGCCGGTGGCGAATTTCCAATTCCCGGGGGCTACGCCTGCGACCCGACCACGCATGTCTGTACCACCCAGATCACCTACAAGAAGTTCGGCATCTCGCTGAACTTCACCCCGGTCGTGCTGAGCGAAGGCCGCATCAGCCTGCGGGTGATGACCGAGGTCTCGGAGCTGTCGAACCAGAACTCCATCACCGTGTCGCAGGCGCTGTCCTCGAGCTCGACCAACTCGATCACCATCCCCTCGGTCCAGACCCGTCGCGCCGAGACGACGCTGGAAATTCCCTCGGGCGGCTCGATGGCGATGGCCGGCCTGATTCAGCAGCAGACCAAGCAGGCCGTCAACGGCCTGCCCGGCATGGATCAGGTGCCGATCCTCGGCGCGCTGTTCCGCAGCCAGGACTTCGTCAACAACGAGACCGAACTGATGGTGATCGTGACGCCCTATGTGGTGCGCGCGGTCGCCCAGAAGGAATTATCGCGGCCCGATGACGGCTTCGCGCCGTCGTCGGATGCGCAGTCGGCGCTGCTCGGCCGCATGAACCGCCTCTACGGCATCGCGCGCCGCGTCGATCCGATCGAGGGCAATCGCGGTGATTTTGGCTTCATCATCGACTGACACCAACGGTTTGGGGACCGGGACAAGACTTGGGACAAGACTTGGGCAAGAGGGGATGAAGCGATGACGAAGACAAATGATCGACGTCGCAATTTGCGCATCGCGCTCGCGCTGACGGGGCTCTCCGTCATGCTGGGAGCCTGCAACACCACGGGCGACGTCGCCACCACCCAGACGGTGCCGACCGACTACCGCATGCGTCACCCGATCGCGGTGCAGGAAGCCAAGCGCTCGATCGTGATTTTCGTCGGCAAGGCGCGCGGCGGACTTTCGACCGCGCAGCACGCCGACGTGATGGGCATTGCCCAGGACTGGGTGCGCGAAGGCACCGGCTCCGTCGTCGTCGACGTGCCCATCGACACCACCAATTCGCGCGCGGCTGCTGCGACCTATCGCGAAATCCGCGGCGTGCTCGGCAGCAGCGGCGTGCCGTCGCGCGCCATCGTCCAGCACTCCTATCGTCCCGAAGATCCCGCCCTGCTGCCGACCATCCGGCTGAGCTACTCCAGGATCGCGGCGGTCGCCGGCCCCTGCGGGTTGTGGCCCGAGGACATGGGACCATCGATCCTCGATCCCGGCCACAACGAGAACCAGCCCTACTTCAATCTCGGCTGCGCCACCCAGCGCAATCTTGCCGCGATGATCGACAACCCCGCCGACCTCGAGCAGCCCCGCGCGGAGACGCCGGCCTATACCGCACGGCGCGACATCGCGTTCGACCGCTACCGCAAGGGCGCTTCCACCGCGACCACTTATCCCGAGGCTGACAAGGCCAAACTCAGCGATACAGGCAAATGACGGGCATCCACGACGAAGAGGCGGACGATCCGCAGCATCCCGAGGAACACATTGCGCCGGTTCCCCGGATCTCGGTGCAGGCCTTCTGCGAGACCGAGCAGACGCTCGCCGCGATGACCGCGGCTGGCCAGGACCGCCGTCTCGCAAAGGCGCATCTCACCGCCAAGAGCGGCGGCCTCGCCGCGGCGATCGAACTCTATGACACGATGCCGACGCCGAACGTGATCGTGATCGAATCCGACGGCACGCGCGACATCCTCGAAGGCCTCGACGACCTCGCCGGCGTCTGCGATCCCGGCACCCGCGTGGTCGTGATCGGCAATCCCAACGACACCGCGCCCTATCGCGAGCTGGTGCGTCGCGGCGTCAACGACTACGTCATCGGGCCGGTCGAAACCCTCGATGTCGTGCGCTCGATCTGCAGCCTGTTCTCGGCCTCTGAGGCCATCATCACCGGGCGCGTCATCGCCGTGGTCGGTGCCAAGGGCGGCGTCGGCGCCTCCACCGTCGCACACAACGTGGCCTGGACCATCGCGCGCGACCTCGCGCTCGATTCCGTCGTGATCGATCTCGACCTCGCCTTCGGCACCGCCGGCCTCGACTACAACCAGGATCCGGCGCAGGGCATTGCCAACGCGGTGCTGTCGCAGGACCGGCCGGACACGGCGCTGATGGAGCGCCTGCTCGCCAAATGCACCGAGCGCCTCAGCCTCCTTGCTGCTCCCGCCACGCTCGATCGCGTCTATGATTTCGGCGCCGAAGCGTTCGATGCGATCTTCGACACGCTGCGCATGACCACGCCCTGCATCGTGCTCGACGTGCCGCATCAATGGTCGGCCTGGACCAAGCGCGCGCTGGTCAATGCCGACGACATCGTGATCGTGGCCGAGCCGGATCTCGCCAATTTGCGCAACACCAAGAACATGCTGACCGTGCTCAAGGCGGCGCGGCCGAACGACCGGCCGCCGCTCTACTGCATCAACCAGGTCGGCATGCACAAGCGCGCCGAGATCGATGTCAAATCGTTCGCCAAGACCATGGAGAGCCAGCCGCTGGCGGTGATCCCGTTCGATTCAAAGCTGTTCTCGACCGCCGCCAATAACGGCCAGATGATCGCGGAGGTCTCCAAGAGCCACCGCACCACCGAGCTGTTCCAGAATATGGCCAACCGCCTCGCCGGGCGCGGCGAGGTGAAGAAGCCGAAGCGTTCGCTGCTCGGACCGCTGCTCAAGAAGCTGAAGGGCAGGACCGGCCGCGGATCCGCTCCGCATCGCAAGGCGTCGTAGGCGCGAGAACTTTTTCGAGCGCGCAGGACTCTCGGCAGCGGCGGATCACTTCTCCGCCCGCTGCTGTTGCTTCTTTGACAGCAACTCGCGCAGTGCCGTGACCTTTGCCGCCGCCTGGTCCGGCGGCAGATCGGCCTTCACGATGGTCTCGGCTTCGGCCTGCTTGCCTTCCAGTCCCAGCACCAGAGCGAGATTGGCCCGCACGCGGGAATTGGCGGGGTTGCGCTGGTAGGCGCGGCGCATGGTGTCTTCGGCCCGCGGCAGATTGTTCTGGAGCATGTAGGACAGGCCGAGATTGGACAAAACCTGCGGCTCGTCCGGCACGATCTTCAGTGCCGTCGCATAATATTGCTGCGCTTCCTCGTTGCGGCCGAGCTGATCGAGCGCGGCGCCCTGCGCCGACAGGATGCGCCAGTCCGGGTCCTCCGGCGTATGCGCACGACCGAGCACGTCGAAAGCCTGCTGGAAATTGCCATTGTCGGCGAGCGCGCGGCCATAGCCGGCGAGCAGCGCCTTATTGCTGGGATGGGCGAGCACGGCCTGCTCCATCACCGCGACCGCCTGTGCGCGCTGGCCGGTCTCGCGCAGCGCCTTGCCGTAGGCGAGCGCAATGTCGGTGTCGCTGGGCTTGGCGCGATAGCGCTCGCGCAGGCCGTCCATGTCGGGCCTGGCGTCCGCCGTAGCCGCAGGTTCCGACTTGCCACCGACGCCGAGCGCGCCGGTCACATCATCCAGGCTCGTGGTCTGACAGCCACCGAGGGCAAGCACCAGAATCGCGGGAAGCAGGAATCTCGCCGGGGGAGAGGCAAGGGACGAACGCTTGGACATACTCTGATCACCGCCGGCGGACTGATCAGAGATGCTTTGCCGATTAACGCTAAATTCCCGTTAAGGAAACGCGTTGGCAGGGTCTAGTCCGTGAATTCCGCGCCGAATTCGCAGCCGATGCGCCAGCGCAGGCGGCATTGGCGGGAATAATCAGGTGCGAAGATGATGGTGAATTGCGGCGGCAGTTCCAGGAATTCCGCCACGACCTTCACGCCGCCATCCGAAATATCCGTGATCGTGCAGTCCCGCGGCAACGAACCTGCGCCAAAATGGATTTTGGCGAGCCGCGTGCACATCCGACGTTCGCTTCTGCGGCGATTTGCAAGCATTTGAATTTGTTCACCCGTTAGATCACGGCCCATCCCGCAGCCCTAGGAGTAGCGGACATTCGTTGGAATGTGCTGAGCGTAGCCGGTGGCATTCGAGGCGTAGTCGAAGCTTAGTGTCTTGGTCCCTTTTACCGTTCGTTAGGGATCATGGCGTCCGCGCCTGCGTTCCCGTATTGTTCTTGTCAGAGTCGTCGAGCTCTGCTACCCTTGATTGCGCGAGGGGAGCAGCATGGTTCAGCGGGTTTCGACAGTCGCCTTTGAAGGGATCGAGGCCCGGGCGGTTGACGTGCAGGTGCAGGTCGCGCCGGGCCTTCCGGCCTTCGCCATCGTCGGCCTTCCCGACAAGGCGGTGTCGGAGGCGCGCGAGCGGGTCCGCTCGGCGCTGATCGCCTCGGGCCTGGCGCTGCCGGCGCGGCGGATCATCGTCAATCTCGCGCCCGCCGACCTCCCGAAGGAAGGCAGCCATTACGACCTGCCGATCGCGCTCGGGCTGATGGCGGCGATCGGCGCGATCCCGCCGGATGCGCTGACCGGCTTTACCGTGCTCGGCGAACTCGGCCTCGACGGCTCGATCGCGCCGGTGGCCGGCGTTCTGCCTGCCGCGATCGGCGCCAATGTCCGCGAGGAAGGCCTGATCTGTCCGGCGGCCTGCGGCTCGGAAGCGGCGTGGGCGAGCCCGGATATCCAGATCATCGCCGCACATTCGCTGATTCAGATCGCCAACCATTTCAAGGGCACGCAGGTGCTGTCGCGGCCCGTGCCGAAGGTGCACGAGGCCTCGGCCTCACTGCTCGACCTGCGCGACATCAAGGGCCAGGAGAGCGCCAAGCGCGCGCTGGAGATCGCGGCCGCGGGCGGGCACCACCTCTTGATGATCGGCGCGCCCGGTGCCGGCAAATCCATGCTGGCGGCGCGCCTGCCCTCGATCCTGCCGCCGCTGTCGCCGGGCGAATTGCTCGAGGTCTCGATGATCGCCTCCGTCGCAGGCGAGATCGAGGGCGGTGCGCTGACGTCGCAGCGGCCGTTCCGCTCACCGCATCATTCCGCCAGCATGGCCGCGCTCACCGGCGGCGGCGCGCGTGCAAAGCCCGGCGAGATCTCGCTGGCGCATCAGGGCGTGCTGTTCCTCGACGAGCTGCCCGAGTTCGATCCGCGCGTGCTGGATTCGCTGCGCCAGCCGCTGGAGAACGGCGAGGTCTCGGTCTCCCGCGCCAACCACCGCGTGACATATCCGGCGCGCTTCATGCTGATCGCGGCGATGAACCCGTGCCGCTGCGGCAACGCGTTCGAGCCCGGCTATGCCTGCAAGCGCGGACGCATCGACCGCTGCACCGGCGACTACCAGGCGCGCATCTCCGGCCCGCTGATGGACCGCATCGATCTGCGCATCGAAGTGCCGGCCGTCACCGCCGCCGATCTGATCCTGCCGCCGCCGGCCGAAGGCTCCGCCGAGGTCGCCGCGCGCGTAGCGGCGGCACGCGACATCCAGCTCGCGCGCTACGCGGATGCCGGCCTGCCGCGGGTCCGCACCAATGCCGAAGCGCCGGCGTCCGTGCTGGAAGACATCGCCAAGCCGGACGCGCAGGGACAGAAGCTGCTGCGCGAGGCCGCCGAGACCATGCGGCTGTCGGCGCGCGGCTATCACCGCGTGCTGCGGGTGGCGCGCACGCTCGCCGACCTCGACGGCGCCGACAAGATCGGCCGGCTGCATCTCGCCGAAGCGCTGTCCTATCGCGCACTCGCGGAGGATGTGCGCCAGCTGGCGTGATCATCCCGCGCATCAACCCGGCGGTAACGAGTTTCCTTTACGCTCTGCAAACCATAAGGCCCACAAGTTCCAGTCCGGGCCCGGCGAGTAGAGTGTCATGTTGCGTTTCAAGATCCTGGCCTCAGTGGTTCCCCTGTTGGCAGCCGCGGTGTTCGCCCGCAACGAGATCGGATCGGTCTCGCAGCCCTGCATCGCCCTCGGCGAGACCTCGGTCGAGCTCACGTCGCTGTTCTGGACGGCCGGCGTGCATGTCGCCTTCACCGAAGATCCGGAGCGGGCCACGGTGCGGGTTCAAATCACCGACGATGCGAATGTCGCGGACTTCGCGGTCGTCGACGATGGCGCAAGCGACGAGCCGGGCGCCTGCCAGGGAAATCCATCGACCCGCCTCATAACGATCGCCGCGCAGCCCGTCGATGGCGGTCCGGTGATCTATCTCTCCACTGAAGGCCCGGCCGATTACCGCATCTATGTGCGCTCGAAGACGTTCTCGCAGAAGGAAGCGGCAGCCCTGATCGTCGGCGCCCGCGGCAACCGCCCGCTCCCCCTCCAGGCCGCCTCACTCTGAGCCGTTAACACCTCATCAACCCTGTTTGGAGGCCGCCGCAAAGCCTCAAGCTGTTCGCAAGGTCGGCGAGACATCGTCGCAAACGGCGGTGGCAGGTTTCGGTCAAAGGTCGGTGGCAATGGGTCGGACGTTCCGGATCAAGGTGCGCATGCGCCGCTTCAGGCGACAGCACCCCCGAATTGCCTTCGCGATCCGCTCCTTCATGATTTTTTCGGCGACGTTCGGCGGCGCCTATGGCTTCGTCACCGGCAGCCGCGCGCCGAATTCCGGCTACGATCCCAACACCTTTGCGATCGGCGCGAGCTTCCTGTTTGCGCTGGCCTGCCTGGGCCTCGCGACGCTCAGCATGCGGCTGCGCTTCGTCAACAAGCGGATGAAGAAGCTCGCCGGCCACAACGAGGCGCTGATCGATCGCAATTGGGAGCTGAAGGAAGCCGAAGAGCGCGCCCGCAGCCTGTTCGAATCGCAAGGCGACCTGATCGTGCTGCGCGACCATCAGGGCCGCATCACCTTTGCCAACGACGCCTATTGCGCGTTGGCCGGACAGGCGCGCAGCGCACTGGTCGGCACGCGGTTTGATTTCGACGTGCTGGAGCAGGGCGATAGCGCCCGCGAAAGCAACGGCACCCGCATCCACGACCAGAAGATCGCAACGCCTGTCGGCGCGCGCTGGATCGCGTGGCGCGAGGGCTTTGTGCGGCACGATGCCGGCCAGCCCGCCGAACTGCAGAGTGTCGGCCGCGACGTCACCGACCGTACCGAGACCGAACGCGCGTTGTCGGATGCCCGCGACCAGGCCGACGCCGCCAACCGCGCCAAATCGCGCTTCCTCGCGATGGCCTCGCACGAGATCCGTAACCCCCTCAACGGCATCATCGGCATGGGCGGCCTCCTGCTCGACACCACGCTGACGCCGGAGCAGACCACTTACGCCCGGGCGGTGAAAACCTCGGGCGAAGCGCTGATGGCGCTGATCGAGGAACTGCTCGACTATTCCAAGATCGAAGCCGGCAAGCTCGATCTCGACCAGCGTCCCTTTGCGCTCTCGACCTTGATCGAAGAGGTTACCGAGCTGCTGGCGCCGCGCGCGCAGGCGAAAAACCTCGAGATCGCGGCTTACGTGGACGAGCGCCTTCCGCTGGAAGTCGTTGGCGATGCCGCACGGCTGCGCCAGGTGCTGCTCAACCTCGCCGGCAACGCCATAAAATTCACTGCCAGCGGCGGCGTGGCGCTGATCGTCGAACCCGGCATCTGGCCGAACGAGATCAGTTTTCTGGTTCGCGACACCGGCATCGGGATCGCGCCCGAAGCGCAGTCGCGCATTTTCCGCGAATTCGAGCAGGCCGATGACCGCGTCGCCCGCACCTATGGCGGCACCGGGCTTGGCCTCGCCATCAGCGAGCGCATCGTCAAGCGCATGGGTGGTCGCATCACTTTGGAGAGTGAGCCGGGCAAAGGCTCGACCTTCGAGGTCGCAATCCCGCTCGCGCCCTCGCAGGGCGATGCCGGACAAACCGCGTTTCCGTCACCGGACCTCGCCGGCAAGTCGATCCTGCTGGTGGCCGACGGCATCGAGGCGTCCCTGATCGCGCGGCGGCTGGAACGCTGGGGTGGCCAGACCTGTCTGGTCTCCGATACGTCCGTCGCGGAAGCGTTGTTGCCGGAGCGCTCGTGGCATGCGGTGTTGGTCGATCGTGCGCTCGGTCCGGCTGTTGCCGATCACCTGGGCGAAGTCGCGCGTGCTCACGCGACGCAGCGGCTCGTGCTGCTGACGTCGAGCTCGCGTCATGATAAGCTCTCGCCGGCCTTCACCGGCTTCCTGGTGAAGCCGTTGCGCGCGGCCTCCCTTGCCGCGCGCCTCTCGCTGGCGCCGGAAGTCGCCTCGCCCGATCTCGCGCCCGAGCCCGTCGAGCCCGCCGCGATCAGAACGCCCGCGAAAGGTCTCTCGATCCTCGTCGCCGAAGACAACGAGATCAACGCGCTCCTGATGCGGTCGCTTCTCACAAAGCTCGGTCACCGCGTCGTCATCGCGGTCCATGGCGAGGCCGCGCTGGAATCCTGGCTTGCGGCCAGCTCTGCCGGCACGCCCTATGATCTGGTGCTGATGGATATCCAGATGCCGCAGCTCGACGGTATCGAGGCGACCAAGCGTATCCGCATGCATGAGGCCACCACCGGTCGCCACCACACGCCGATCCTCGCGCTCACCGCGAACACGCTGGTGGAAGATCGCTACGCCTGTTTCGAGGCAGGCATGAACGGATTTCTGATCAAGCCGCTCGATCGCGAAAAGCTGGACGAGGCGCTGGCCGGGCTGGCGGCGGCGCGGCAGCTGGCGGTGTAAGAAGGTCTCTCCTCCGTCATTGCGAGCGTAGCGAAGCAATCCAGAATCTTTCCGCCGGGGGATCCTGGATTGCTTCGTCGCTACGCTCCTCGCAATGACGATGTGGGTGCAAACGTACCCCAAGCGCCGATATCGTAGTCCTACAGCCGCCTGAGCGCCACGCTCTCCACCACGTGATCCGCGCCCTTCTTCAGGATCAGCGTCGCACGCGGACGGGTCGGCAAAATATTGTCCTCTAGATTGGCGAGGTTGGTGCGCTCCCAGATCGCGGTGGCGGTGGCGGTAGCCTCCTCATCCGACAACAACGCATAGCGGTTGAAATAGGACTTTGGATTGGTGAACGCGGTGTCGCGCAGCGCCAGGAAGCGCTTGATGTACCAGCGCCGCAGCGCCGCCTCGTCGGCGTCGATATAGACCGAGAAATCGAAAAAGTCGGAAACGACCGGCACCGCCTTGCCGTCCCGCGGCAGCTTGCCGGTCTGCAGCACGTTGACGCCCTCGACGATCAGGATGTCGGGCTGGTCGATCTCGGCCCACTGGTTCGGCACGATGTCGTAGGTCAGATGCGAATAGACGGGCGCGCGGACATGGCGACGTCCGGCCTTGATGTCGGACAGGAAACTCAGCAGCAGCTGCAGATCATAGCTCTCGGGAAAGCCCTTCTTCTGCATGATGCCCTGCCGGTCGAGCACGGCGTTGGGATAGAGAAATCCGTCGGTGGTGATCAGCTCGACCTTCGGCCGCGGCGACCAGCGCGCCAGCAGCGCCTGAAGCACGCGGGCCGTGGTGGACTTTCCAACCGCGACCGAGCCGGCGACGCCGATGATGTAGGGCATCTTGCGGTCGCGGATGTTGAGGAACTGGCGCTCTGCGTAATACAGGCGCTGCATCGCATCGACATAGATCGAGAGCAGTCGCGACAGCGGCAGATAGATGTCCTCGACCTCCTGCAAATCCAGGCGATCGTGCAGCGAGCGCAGCCGGTCGAACTCGCCCGGCTCGAGCGTCATCGGCGTATCGTCACGCAAATGCGCCCATTCCTGGCGCGTATAGATGCGATACGGATTATATTGCTGCTCGGGTGCGCGGATATCCATGACGCCGCCTTCTCCGTTGCGACCTGCTTATTTACGCGAAGCTTTCTCTTCCAACCCTGACATCGACGTCCGCTTGTCCAGCGCGGCCTCGACTTCTTCCAGCTTTACGCCCCGCACCTTGAGCAGCACAAGGAAGTGATAGAGCAGGTCAGCACCCTCGGCGATCAGATGCGCACGATCGTTTTCGACTGCTGCGATTACGGTTTCGACTGCCTCCTCACCGAACTTCTTGGCGCAATGTTCGGCGCCCTTGTCCAGGAGCTTGCGGGTATAGGAGGCCTCACCACTGGACGCCGCGCGGGCGTCGATGGTTGCGGCCAGATCATGGATCGTGAAACGCGACATCGGAATTACTCAGAAACGCACCCGGCCGGAGGCCAATCCCCGCCGACGTATGTAGCACTTTTATGAACGGGAGTCGTCAGGCATCCATGCGCATGGGCAACCCGCGCCGGGCCATATGCTCCTTGGCTTCACGGATTGTGAATTCGCCGAAGTGGAAGATCGAGGCGGCCAGCACGGCGGTCGCACGCCCGTCACGAATACCATCGACGAGGTGGTCGAGATTGCCGACGCCGCCCGAGGCGATCACGGGAACGGGAACACTGTCGGCGATCGCCCGGGTGAGCGGAATGTCAAAGCCCTGCCTGGTGCCGTCGCGGTCCATCGAGGTGAGCAGAATTTCACCGGCGCCGAGCGAGACCACTTCCTGGGCATATTCGATGGCGTCGATGCCGGTCGAGTTGCGGCCGCCATGGGTGAAGATCTCCCAGCGCTCGCCGCCTCCGGCGCGCTTGACCCGCTTGGCGTCGATCGCGACCACCACGCACTGCCCGCCGAACTTTTCAGCGGCTTCCTTGACGAATTCGCGCCGCGACACCGCGGCGCTGTTGATCGAGACCTTGTCGGCGCCGGCCCGCAGCAGCGTCTTGATGTCGTTGACCTCACGGACGCCGCCGCCGACGGTGACCGGCATGAAGCAGGCTTCCGCCGTGCGCCGGACCACGTCCAGCATGATGCCGCGGTTCTCATGGGTCGCGGTGATGTCGAGGAAAGTGAGCTCGTCGGCGCCGGCCGCGTCATAGGCGATCGCGGCTTCGACGGGATCGCCGGCATCGCGCAGATCGACGAAGTTGACGCCCTTGACGACGCGGCCGTCCTTGACGTCGAGGCAGGGGATCACGCGCACCTTGAACATGTGTCAGCTCCTGGGCGGCGCGTTGCGGATCAGAGTGAGGGCGGCGGCGGGATCGAGCCGACCGTCATAGAGCGCGCGGCCGGCGATGGCGCCCGCGAGCTTTTTCGCGCGCGGCGTCAGCATCGCCTTGACGTCCTCGATCGAGGCAAGACCACCGGAGGCGATCACGGGAATCGAGATGCTGTCCGCGAGCGCAATGGTCGCATCGAGGTTCAGGCCCTTGAGCAAGCCGTCGCGCGCGATGTCGGTGAAGATGATGGCGGCGACGCCGGCATCCTCAAAGCGCTGCGCGATTTCCAGCACCGTGACCTGCGAGGTCTCGGCCCAGCCTTCGACCGCGACCTTGCCGTCGCGGGCGTCGAGGCCAACAGCGACGCGGCCGGGGAATTTCTTCGAGGCCACCTTCACCAGCTCCGG
>JAUEPE010000029.1 GCA_030403585.1 Frankia sp. RB7 | reverse complement strand
TTGAGCGGGACCATGAAACGCAAACCATCAACCGAGGCAACCAGTGCCTGGATCCGTCTGATGCGGGTGCAGAGCCGTGTGCTCGACTGCGTCGAGCAGGATCTCAAGAAGGCGGGGTTCCCGCCGCTGGCCTGGTACGACGCGCTGCTCGAGTTGTCGCGCGCACCGAGCGGTGAGCTGCGCCCGGTGGAACTCGAGCGGCAGATGCTGATCCCGCAATATTCCACCTCGCGCCTGATCGACCGGCTGGTCGACGAAGGGCTCGCCTCCCGGCGCGAATGCAAGATCGACAAACGCGGCCAATTCGTCGAGATCACGGAGGCCGGCCGCGAGTTGCAGAAGCGGATGTGGGGCGCCTATTCGGCTGCGATCGAGAAATATGTCGGCTCGAAATTGTCCGATGCCGATGCCGTTAAGCTCAGCGGTCTGCTCGACCGCCTGGGTTGCGCGTGCGGCGAGATGAAACTGCCGCCCGTCGTCAACGTCAACGAAACCTCGCCGTCGCGATGACCGCGCGGCAAACCAGCACGTCCGCGCGCCCGGTGGGTTCGCGGACCATCCCCGTCACCCGCGCGCATTCGATCGAAGCGCTTCTGATTAGAGTTTGATATGGCGCGAGACCAGATCGATATGACGCCGCTGCAATCGCGCGACGAGCTCGTCACGTGGTTTGAGGAAGGCTGCAAGGACCCCTCCGAATTCCGCATGGGCACCGAGCACGAGAAGACGCCTTTCACGCTCGAGGGCCACCGTCCGGTGCCCTACGAGGGTCCGCGCGGCATCGGCGCACTGCTCGAAGGCATGAAGCTCCTGCTCGGCTGGGAGCCGATCATGGAGAAGGGTAACATCATCGGCCTCTACGACGTCACCGGCGGCGGCGCGATCTCGCTCGAGCCCGGCGGACAGTTCGAACTCTCCGGCGCGCCGGTCGAGAACGTGCATCAGACCCAGAGCGAGCTGATGGCGCATCTGGCGCAGGTGCGCGAGATCGCAACCCCGCTCGGCATCGGCTTTCTCGGCCTCGGCATGACGCCGTCCTGGTCGCGCGCCGACATCCCGGTGATGCCCAAGGGCCGCTACAAGATCATGACCAATTACATGCCGAAGGTCGGCCAATACGGCCTCGACATGATGTACCGGACCTGCACGGTGCAGACCAATCTCGATTTCTCGTCCGAAGCCGACATGGTCAAGAAGCTGCGCGTCTCGCTGGCGCTGCAGCCGGTCGCAACCGCGCTGTTCGCCAACTCGCCGTTCACCGAAGGCAAACCGAACGGCTTCCTGTCCTTCCGCTCCGAGATCTGGCGCGACACCGACAATGCGCGTTCGGGCATGATGCCGTGGGCCTTCGAGGACGGCATGGGCTTCGAGCGCTATGTCGACTATGCACTCGACGTGCCCATGTATTTCGTCAAGCGCGGCGACGATTACATCGACGTGTCGGGCTCCTCGTTCCGCGCCTTCTTCGACGGCCGCAACAACAACCTTCCCGGCGAGCGCCCGACACTGTCGGACTGGGCCAACCATCTTTCGACGATCTTCCCGGAAGTGCGATTGAAGCGCTATCTCGAGATGCGCGGCTCCGATGGCGGCCCGTGGGGCCGTCTGCCGGCGCTGTCGGCGTTCTGGGCCGGACTGCTCTATGACGATGTATCGCTCGATGCCGCGTGGGACCTGGTGAAGCACTGGACCGCGCCTGAGCGTCAGGCCCTCCGCGACGATGTGCCACGCTTCGGCTTCAAGGCGCGGATCAAGGACCGCTATCTGTTCGAGATCGCCAAGGAATGCCTCGTTCTGGCACATGCGGGCCTGCGTCGCCGCGGCCGCATCGACGCGATCGGCCGCGACGAAACCCGGCACCTGGAGCCGCTCGATCGGATCATCGATTCCGGCCGAACCCCGGCCGAGGAGATGCTTGAGAAGTTCAACGGCGTCTGGATCGGCTCGGTGGAACCGGCCTATGCGGAATACGCGTTCTAGTTCGATTGGCGACGACCAGGATTTAGGCCGTTCATCGCCCATACAGGTTTGCGGCGATCAAATGACCGGCTGAAAAACCTGAGCGCCGTCAATAACTCGAAAGCTGTTCCGATGGGGAAGCGCCGCCTGCCTGGGGCCGTCATGGCCAAGGTCCTGGCCAGCGTCGTGGCCTGTGTCACGCTGCTGTCGCTCGCCTTTGCGAGCGGGCCTGCACGCGCCCAGACGGCGTTCGACCGGCCCGGCGGAGATTATTTCAACACGCCGGTCACATCAGGTGATCCCGAGGATTGCGCGCTGCTCTGCGAGCGCGATCGCAAATGCCGTTCGTGGAGCTTCAGCTATCCCGACATCGACGGCGCCGCCGCAGTGTGCTGGCTCAAGAATACCGTGCCGCCGCGGGTGCCGGGTAGTTGCTGTATTTCCGGCGTGCGCGGCGCCGGCGTGATCGAGCCGCGCGTCGAGGGCGTCGAGACTTCGATCGACCGCCCCGGCGGCGATCTGCGCAATTTCGACCTCAAGGAGGGCGAAGGCGAGGACGTCTGCAAGGCCGCCTGCACCGCCGACAACAAATGCCGCGCCTTCACCTATGCCCGTCCCGGCTATACCGGCCGCGAAGCGCGCTGCTTCCTGAAAAAGGACATCAAGCCACCGCGGCGAAAGGCGGGGTTCACGTCGGGTGTGGTGAGATAGGCGTATCGCTGTCAGTTGTCATTGCTACGAGACCTTATTCTGCATCATCGTTCGCTCGCGCCGCCTTCGATGCCAACGCCGCCGCAGAAGCGGTTCCACGATCGCACGCCTGGCCTTGGACAGGCGGATCAGCACCATCGGATAGTCGGCGTAGTGATCGGTGAAGTAGAAGATCTCAGGCCTGCTCTCGACCAGCATCGCGCGCTCGTCGATCGGGACATCCGGGATCACCAGGCTGTCGCCATCCTCTTTCAGGCGCGTCAGCATCTTCTTGCGTACTTTCAGCGCCGGCGTGCCGTAGGAGATGCCGTCCTCGACCTCCGGCCACGTCAGTGCGAATTTTCTGACGTCGTCGAAGGTCATGAGATCGGCTCAGTGCACGGCGGTGAAGAACCGCGCGAGGCGGAAGCCGGAGAGCCAGGTCCACACCGGCTGGCCGCGCATGCCGAGATCCCAGGAGCCGAGCACCGCATCGGCACGGCCGACGAGATTGTCGACCGGCAGCAGGCCGACGCCGCCGGAGCGCAACGGCACACGGCTGTCGGCGGAATTGTCTCTGTTATCGCCGAGCACGAACAGATGTCCGGCCGGCACCGTCACTTCCTGCGTGTTGTCGAGCGGTCCGTTGTCGCGCATCTTGAAGATCAGGTGCTTGACGCCGTTCGGCAGCGTCTCGACATAGCGGTAGGCGGGCTCGCTGCCGCCATTGTCGTCCTCGGCGGCACCAACGCCATCCGGCTTCAATTCGGCGGGGCGGTCGTTGATGAACAGCTGGCCCTGTCGCATCTGGATGCGATCGCCGGGCAGGCCGACGACGCGCTTGACCCAGGCCTGCGAGCGGTCGCCGGGCCAACGGAACACCACGACATCGCCTGCCTTCGGCGTCTCCGCGAAGACGCGGCCGGTTTCCGGCAGGTTGATCTGGATCGGCAACGACGAGGTGCCGTAGCCGTAGGGGAATTTCGAGGCGAGCAGGGCGTCGCCGATCAGCAGCGTCGGCTCCATCGAGCCCGATGGCACGTAGAACGGTTCGGCCAGCGCGCCCTTGGCGATGAAGACGGCGGCAACGATGCCGGCGAGCTGCACGAGCTGACCGGCCCAGCCGCTGCTCTTCCGCTTGGTGCTGACAGTTACTTTTTCAACGCTCATGCGCCCGTTCCACCCACCGTAATGCGTTCCATCAGCAGCGACGGCTGGCCGACGCCGACAGGCACGCCCTGGCCGTTCTTGCCGCAGGTGCCGATCCCGGTATCGAGTGCGAGATCGTTGCCGATCATGCGGATGCGATGCAGGTCGGTCGGCCCGTTGCCGATCAGCATGGCGCCCTTCAGCGGCGCGCCGATCTTGCCGTTCTCGATCTTGTAGGCCTCGGTGCACTGGAAGACGTATTTGCCCGAGGTGATGTCGACCTGTCCGCCGCCGAAATTCGCAGCAAACACACCGTTCTTCACCGACGCGAGAATCTCGGCCGGGTCGCGGTCGCCCGCGAGCATGTAGGTGTTGGTCATGCGCGGCATCGGCACGTGGGCGTAGCCCTGGCGGCGGCCGTTGCCGGTCGGCTTCATGTTCATCAACCGCGCGTTCTGGCGGTCCTGCATGTAGCCGACCAGGACGCCGTCCTCGATCAGCACGGTGCGATTGGTCGGCGTACCCTCGTCGTCGATCGACAGCGAGCCGCGGCGCGAGGCGATGGTGCCGTCGTCGACGACGGTCACGCCCTTGGCCGCGACCTGCTGGCCCATCAGGCCGGCAAACGCAGACGTCTTCTTGCGGTTGAAGTCGCCTTCCAGGCCGTGGCCGACCGCTTCATGCAGCATCACGCCGGGCCAGCCGGCGCCAAGCACGACGTCCATCTCGCCGGCAGGCGCCGGAATCGATTCAAGATTGACCAGCGCTTCGCGCAGCGCGCCGTCGGCGGCGTCGCGCCAGTTCTTGCTCTCGATGAATTCGGCATAGCCGGCGCGGCCGCCATAACCCTTGCTGCCGCTCTCCTGGCGGTCGCCCTGGCCGGCGACGACGGAGACGTTGACGCGTACCAGCGGGCGGATGTCGCGATAGCTCTCGCCGTCGGGCCGCAGGATCTCGACGACCTGCCAGGTCGCACCCAGGCTGACGCTGACCTGCCGCACCCGCGGATCCTTGTCGCGCAGATAGGCGTCGATTTCGGCGAGCAGCTTGACCTTGGTCTCGAAGCCTGGAGCGTCCAGCGGATTGTCGTCACTATAAAGCCGCACGTTGGTATGCGCCGGCGGGGCGGCAAAGTTGCCGGAATAGCCGCCGCGGACGGCGGCGACCGCGTCGGCGGCGCGAATCAGCGCCGGCAGCGAGACGTCGGAGGAATGCGCATAGCCAACCGCGTCGTCCTTGACGGCACGCAGTCCGAAGCCTTGCGAGGTGTCGTAGGTCGCCTGCTTCAGCCGCCCATTGTCGAACATCAGCGCTTCGGTCTGGCTGTATTCCAGGAATAATTCGCCGTCGTCGGCACCGGCAAGGCCGCGCGCGAGCTGGTGGCGAACCTGGTCGCGGTCGAGATTGGCACGGTCGAGCAGGGAGGTTGTGGCTGGATTGGTCATGCGTCCCGTCCATTATCCGGTGATGTGAGGCAAGATAATGGTTTCCCGCTGGTTCCGCGAGGGGCGGGCCGTCACATTACGGAAGCGATAGGATGGGAGGCGATCAACCACAAATGCCATTCCGGGCCGCACCGGAGCTTCTCAGAGAAGGGTGGCCGTTGACGAAATTTTGGCCTTGTGGCGCTTCAAGATCTTCCCAGCAGGCCGCTTGCACGCATGTTCTGCGCCGTTTCCAGCAACTCTCCTGTCAGTCGGCTGAGCTTGGGCCGTCTCGCTTGGCAATGCCATTTGGACTCTCTATCAAATTTTGGTCTGCTCACGCGTAGGCAATCGAGGTTTCTCAAGCGACAAAAATCCGGCGTCAACAGCTAGTCGGCAAGACGTGGCGTATTTTTTCAGTGTATCGGCACACTTTTCGTACCATCTGAACTCTTCCAGAATATCCTTACCGACAAGACGCTTGGCTTTGTCATTGCCGAAGAATGTTACCGGAACCAACTCAAAGTCCTTCGTGTTGCCATGCATCGCTACCGAGCATGGTGCATGGATAGCGTTGTTACGCCCGTCTGCGAGCCCGTTGGTCTCGTTCAACAAGCAGGAGACCGCCTCTGCTAGATTGGGGTGGCTAGCTACCCAGTCTGTCTCTTGTTTGCGCGCCTCAATTGCTCCCCGCAAAATGTCGCGCTGGCTTCTATCACTCTTCAGTTTGTGCCAGATCGCCATCCCGTGGTGCAGTTCAAGTTCCGTGACTGAGCAGAAAAGCTTTCCTAACTCTTCGTGCAAATGGTTCCAGGAATGAGCAACCCTCCCAAGGGCGGTGAAGTAGGGCGCCAGGGCGGCCGTGGCGGCATCGACTTCGTCCTCGCTTGGCAAGCTAGCCATCATAAAGAGCCTATGCAGAGGGCCTGAAGGCCCATCTCCGGGTGGCAGCGTGGCCGTTCCATCCTTCGAGGCTTGCGATGCTTTGCTCCTCAGGACGACAGAACCAGCCGTTCGGATATTGCGCCCCCTACGGCAGCTTGTCGTAGCCCTCGCCGAGCCCGTTCAGGCTGAGCGGGAAGCCGATGCCTTCTTCCGGCGTCTCGAAGATGATGAAGGTCGCGGTCTTGGCGCTGCGGAGCTGGCCGAGCAGCTTGTCGTCCATGACGACCTCGGCGACGCAGCCATTGGGCAGGCAGCGGACGAAGCCGGCACGGCCGACGTCCTGGTTGTCGAGCTTCAGCCCGAGGCCGGAGGGCAGCAGCACGCCCAAGGGAGCGACCACCCGCATCAGGCGGCTCTTCTGGTCGGCGGTTTTGAGCACGATCACGGTGAGGCCGGCGTTGGAGCGGTCTTCCGCCACCACGCTCTGGATCAGGGCGCATTGCTCGGCCTGGGCGCCCGGCGGGGTGTCGCAGCGGATCTGCCAGTCGCCATGGACGGAGCGCACCGCGCCCTGCGCATGGGCGAGGGTGGACAGGGCCAGAAAAAGGGCGACAGCCAGAAGGCCGATCAGGACCTTGAGGCGGTCAGCCGGCCTTGCCATGCATCTCGAAAGCCCCATCGGGGTCGGTCCCTCTGCTCGCCTGGGTCGCTCGCGCTGGTGGACTGATACGGGAATGACGGCGTCTTGAAGGCAATTCCCAAGCAAATCCCGCGCCGCCTTGGCCCGCCGTCGCCGGCACGAATCAGGTTCCTGCGCAACTGTCCGTCAGTGCCTACCGCGGGCAATTTCGCTGTCAAGCGGCGGCATCCCGGGAAACGGTATTTTTGTCTGATGTTGCTGGGAAATATCTTGCGGGTGATGGTAGGCAGACCGAGCCGAAGACTGCATTGCGATAGATCAAGAATTATGGTTTGAGAAGCTGGATTTCGGCGTTTGAGCGATCTGGCCCCAATTCCTCTTAGAGGTATTCTTGAGCGGCGGTTTGTCGGACGGGCGGGTCGAATAAGCATTTCCCGGAAATAGGGGAATGCACTTGGGGTGATTTCGTTAGGGGAGCGCGAGCGGCATGAGGATGTCGAAGAGTCGGGTGGGCCGGCATTTGCTGGGATTGGCCACCATCGCCTTGGTGGCGGCTGGCATCATGCTGGCGACGGGCGGCGCGGCATTTGCCGAACTCGGGCAGCCGGAGCCGTGGGAATGGCACCTTCAGGCCTCCGGGTCTCCGGTGATGGACAATATCGTCTGGTTTCACGACTTCTTGTCCGTGCTGATCATCGTGATCACGCTGTTCGTGCTGGCGCTGCTCGTGGTCGTGGTGGTGAAGTTCAATTCGAAGGCCAATCCGGTGCCGTCGCGGACCACCCACAACACGCTGATCGAAGTGGCATGGACGCTGGTTCCGGTGCTGATTCTGGTCGGCATCGCGGTGCCGTCGTTCCGCCTGCTGTTCCTCGAGCTCGACGTGCCGAAGGCGGACCTGACCATCAAGGCCACCGGCAAGCAGTGGTACTGGTCCTACGCATATCCGGACAACGGCAAGTTCGAGTTCGATTCGCTGATGGCGGCGGACAAGCAGCCGCGGCTGCTCGGCGTCGACAACGAGTTGGTGGTGCCGGTCAACAAGGTGATTCGTGTTCAGGTCACCGGTGCCGACGTCATCCACGCCTTCGCGCTGCCGGCCTTCGGCGTCAAGATCGACGCCATTCCGGGCCGCCTGAACGAGACCTGGTTCAAGGCCACCAAGACCGGCATGTTCTACGGCCAGTGCTCGGAGCTCTGCGGCAAGGACCACGCCTTCATGCCGATCGCCATTCGCGTGGTGAGCGACCAGGAGTTCGCCTCCTGGGTCGAAACGGCGAAAAAGAAATATGCAAGCGGCGGCACCAGCACTTTCGCCTCCGCGGCCAGCCCGGCGCAGTAAGCGCCGGGTGACGGCTTGAGGGACTGAAAGCGACATAAAGGGCGGGACCTCCAAAGGTCCGAATGGGACGCAAGGCAGGATTTGACAATGGCAACGAGCGCAGCGGCACACGGCGATCACGCGCAAGACCACGGACATGACGAGCATGCCCATCCGACCGGATGGCGCCGTTACGTCTATTCGACCAACCACAAGGACATCGGCACGATGTACCTGATCTTCGCGGTCATTGCCGGCGTCATCGGTGCCGCGATGTCGATCGCCATCCGCGCCGAGTTGATGTATCCGGGCGTGCAGATATTCCACGAGACGCACACCTATAACGTCTTTGTGACCTCTCACGGCCTGATCATGATCTTCTTCATGGTCATGCCGGCGATGATCGGCGGCTTCGGCAACTGGTTCGTACCGCTGATGATCGGCGCGCCGGACATGGCGTTCCCGCGAATGAACAACATCTCGTTCTGGCTCTTGCCGGCCTCCTTCGCGCTGCTCCTGATGTCGACCTTCGTCGAGGGCGAGCCCGGCGCGAACGGCGTTGGCGCCGGCTGGACCATGTATGTGCCGCTGTCGGCCTCCGGTCATCCGGGCCCGGCCGTCGACTTCGCGATCCTGTCGCTGCATCTGGCGGGCGCTTCGTCGATCCTCGGTGCCATCAACTTCATCACCACGATCTTCAACATGCGCGCGCCGGGCATGACCCTGCACAAGATGCCGCTGTTCGTGTGGTCGATCCTGGTGACGGTGTTCCTGCTGCTGTTGTCGCTGCCGGTACTTGCCGGTGCGATCACCATGCTGCTCACCGACCGTAATTTCGGCACCACCTTCTTCAACCCCGAGGGCGGCGGCGATCCCGTGCTGTTCCAGCATCTGTTCTGGTTCTTCGGTCACCCCGAGGTGTACATCCTGATCCTGCCGGGCTTCGGCATGATCAGCCAGATCGTCTCGACCTTCTCGCGCAAGCCCGTGTTCGGCTATCTCGGCATGGCCTACGCCATGGTCGCGATCGGCGGCATCGGCTTCGTGGTGTGGGCGCACCACATGTACACGGTCGGCATGTCGTCGGCGACGCAGGCCTATTTCGTCGCCGCCACGATGGTGATCGCGGTTCCCACCGGCGTGAAGATCTTCTCCTGGATCGCCACGATGTGGGGTGGCTCGATCGACTTCCGTGCCCCGATGATCTGGGCGGTCGGCTTCATCTTCCTGTTCACGGTCGGCGGCGTCACCGGCGTCGTGCTGGCGAATGCGGGCGTCGACCGAGTGCTCCAGGAGACCTACTACGTCGTCGCCCACTTCCACTACGTGCTGTCGCTGGGCGCCGTGTTCGCGATATTCGCCGGCTGGTACTACTGGTTCCCGAAGATGTCGGGCTACATGTACAACGAGACGCTGGCCAAGGCGCACTTCTGGTTCACCTTCATCGGCGTCAATCTGGTGTTCTTCCCGCAGCACTTCCTCGGCTTGTCGGGCATGCCGCGCCGCTATGTCGACTATCCCGACGCGTTCGCGGGCTGGAACCTGATCTCGTCGCTCGGCTCCTACATCTCCGGCTTCGGCGTGCTGATTTTCCTCTATTGCGTGTTCGACGCCTTCATGAAGAAGGTCCCGGCGGGCGACAATCCCTGGGGTGCGGGCGCCACCACGCTGGAGTGGACGCTGTCCTCGCCGCCGCCCTTCCACCAGTTCGAAGTGCTGCCCCGCGTGCAGTAACTACAACTCTCGCGGCGCCCGAGACGGGCGCCGCGGCTCTATAACGAAGTGAGTTAAGCTAGTGTCCGTCCTCGACCAGAACGCCATCGACATCAATCCCCGCATCTCCGAAGCGGAGGTTGGTGATTACCTCGCGCTGCTCAAGCCGCGGGTGATGTCGCTCGTGATCTTCACCGCGCTGGTCGGGATGGCGATGGCGCCGGGGCACTTCCACTGGGTGCTCGCGATCACCTCGCTGCTCTGCATCGCGGTCGGCGCCGGTGCGTCCGGCGCGCTCAACATGGCGCTCGAGGGCGACATCGACGCCAAGATGTCGCGCACCGCCAACCGCCCGATCCCGCGTGGCCGCATCACCCGGCCCGAGGCGATGACGTTCGGTATGACGCTCGCCTTCTTCTCGGTGATGACGCTCGGCATTCTCGTCAACTGGATTGCCGGCGCGCTGCTCGCCTTCACCATCTTCTTCTACGTCGTGATCTACACGATGGGGCTGAAGCGCTGGACCGCGCAGAACATCGTGATCGGCGGCGCCGCCGGCGCCCTGCCGCCGGTGGTGGCCTGGGCTTCCGTCACCGGCACGGTCGACGTCGAGCCGCTGCTGCTGTTCGCCATCATCTTCTTCTGGACGCCGCCGCACTTCTGGGCGCTGGCGCTGTTCCGCTCCGACGACTATGCCCGCGCCGGCATTCCGATGCTGCCGAACGTCGCCGGCCCCGACGCGACCCGTCTCCAGATCCTGCTCTACACCATCGTGCTGATCGCAGTGGCTGCCGCGCCCTGGGTGCTCGGCTATTTCGACGCCATCTATGGCGTCACCTCGCTGGTGCTCGGCGCCGGCATGCTGGTGCTTGCCATCAACGTCTATATCCGCCGCGAACGCAGCCAATCGTTGCGCGCGACGCGAAAGCTGTTTGCCTTCTCGATTCTTTATCTGTTCGCGCTGTTTGCGACCCTGCTGGCCGAGGTCGTGTACCGCGCGCTTGCTCCGATGGTCGGGGGCGCATGAGGCTGGGATGGCTGACAAACCCGAGCCAGATGGAATCGTCCTCACCGAGGCGCAGCAGAAGAGCCGTCGTCAGCGCTCGATTGCGATCGCGCTTGCGCTCGGTGTTCTCGTCATTCTGTTTTTCGCCGTCACCATGGTCAAGGGACCGGCGGTTCTAGTTCGGCCAATGTGAGAGAGATGGATCGAGAGCCGACCATATCGCAGGACGTGACCCCAAAGGCGGTGCGCCGAGGTTTGGGTCGTGACGCATTGGTCGCCTCGATCTGCGGCGGCGTGGTCGCGCTGATGGTCGGCGCGTCCTATGCGGCGGTGCCGTTCTACAACTGGTTCTGCCGCGCCACCGGCTTCAACGGCACGACCCAAGTCGCGACCTCGGCGCCGGCGACCGGCCCGATCGCGCGCAAGATCGCGGTGCGCTTCGATTCCAACGTCGCGCCCGGCTTGCCTTGGAAATTCGTGCCTGAGCAGACCGAGGTCGAGGTCAATATCGGCCAGGTCACCACGATCTATTACACCGTGACCAACCAGGCCGCGCGCACCACCTCCGGGCAAGCCGCCTACAACGTCGCGCCGCTGACGGTCGGCTCCTATTTCGAGAAGATCAACTGCTTCTGCTTCACCGAGCAGACCATGGCGCCCGGCGAGAAGCGGGAGATGCCCGTGGTGTTCTACGTCGATCCGTCGATCGTCAACGATCACGACAATGACGGGCTCGGCACCATCACGCTGTCCTACACGTTCTATCCCGTGAAGGATCCGGTGGTGAAGCCGCTTGCATCCGGTGATGACGACAAACGCAAGGGAAATCTCCAGCCGCCGGGTTGACGCTCAGGGGTTGGACTAAGGGGATAAGTGCCGGACAGGCACGGGATTGAGGAGACAGACCGCAATGGCTACCGCGCAAGGCAAGCATCACGACTATCACTTGGTCGATCCCTCTCCGTGGCCGGTGGTCGGCTCCATCTCGGCCTTCATCATGGCGGTCGGCGCGATCACCTGGATGCACCACATGGTCTCGGCCGCGCCGATCATCTTCGGTATCGGCACCGTCGGCGTGCTCTACACCATGGCGAGCTGGTGGGGCGATGTGATCAAGGAAGCCCAGTACAAGGGCGACCATACCCGGGTCGTACAGATCAGCCATCGCTACGGCATGATCCTGTTCATCGCCTCCGAGGTAATGTTCTTCGTTGCCTGGTTCTGGGCCTATTTCAACGCCGCGCTGTTCCCCGCCGACGCCGTCCATGCCACCCGCGACGCCATCTTCGGCTGTGGTCTTGGCACTGCAGCCGGTGCGTGCACCGTGCCGGGCACCTGGCCGCCGCATGGCATCGAGACCTTCGATCCCTGGCATCTGCCACTGCTGAACACGCTGATCCTGCTCACCTCCGGCACCACGGTCACCTGGGCGCATCACGCGCTGCTCGAGAACGACCGCCAGGGCCTGAAGTACGGCCTGATCCTCACCGTCCTCCTGGGCGCGACCTTCACCTGCGTGCAGGCCTATGAGTACAGCCACGCGGCGTTCTCGTTCGGCGGCAACGTCTACGGCGCGACCTTCTTCATGGCGACAGGCTTCCACGGCTTCCATGTGCTGGTCGGCACCATCTTCCTGCTGGTCTGCCTGTTCCGCGCCTATGCCGGTCACTTCACGCCGACGCAGCATCTCGGCTTCGAGTTCGCCGCCTGGTACTGGCACTTCGTCGACGTGGTGTGGCTGTTCCTGTTCCTCTGCATCTATGTCTGGGGACACGGCGCCGAGGCCATGGCGCACGGCGCGCACTGAGCCGCGTCCAATCGATCTGGAAAGGGCGGCCGCAGGGCCGCCCTTTCGCTTTCCACCGGCCGGGGCCTCGGCTCAAACTGTGATAGACTTGCGCGTCATGAACGAAACCGCCGGCACGCCCGAGACCCAGCCCACCGTCCTGCAAAGCGCCCTGCGCGGGCTCGCCTGCAAATGCCCGCGCTGCGGTGAAGGCAAGCTCTATGCGGGCTTCCTCACACTCGCGCCAAGCTGTAACCGCTGCGGCCTCGACTACGCCTTCATCGACGCCGGTGACGGTCCGGCGATCTTCATCATCATGCTCGCCGGTGCGATCGTGGTCGGCTGCGCGCTCGTCGTCGAGGTCAAATATCAGCCACCGTACTGGCTGCATGCCGCGCTGTGGCTGCCGCTGATCCTCGCAGCCACGCTTCTGCCACTACGCTCGATGAAATCGCTGCTGATCGCGCTGCAATTTCACCACAAGGCAGCACCTGGCCGGCTGGTCGACCGCGCGAAATGAGCGAGACTGTACGCAAGCCTCGCGTGGCCGGCTTCGCGTTGTTCACGCTTCTCCTGACTGCGGTCTTCGTCGCGCTCGGTGTCTGGCAATTGCAGCGCCGCACCGCCAAGCACGAACTGATTGCTGCACTCACCGAGCGCCTCGCTGCAGCACCCGTCGCGCTGCCGCCGCCGGCACAATGGGCGGCGCTGACGCCCTCACGCGATGAATTCCGTCGTGTCACTTTCACAGCAACCTATGCGGCTTCGCCGGATGCGATGGTCTATTCGTCCGGCTCCGCTGTCCGCAAGGATGCCTCCGGCCCCGGCACCTGGGCCTTCCTGCCGGCGCGGTTGCCGAGCGGCGAGACCGTCGTGATCGATGCGGGCTTCGTCGAAAACACGATGCAGGAGCGCAGCGTCGAGGATCGTGCGGTGAAGAAGCTCGTTACTGGCGCGCCGGTCGCGCTCACCGGCTATCTGCGCTTCCCGGAAGCGCCGGGCTGGCTCACACCGGCCGAAAGCCGCGACAAGCGGCTATGGTTCGTGCGCGATCATCAAGCGATCGCAAGCACGCTTCATTGGGGCGCGGTCGCGCCGTTCTACGTCGATCTCGAGCAGCCCGCGCCCGAGAACAACATTCCGCGTCCGGGTCCGCTCGACGTGAATTTGAAGGACGACCATCTGCAATACGCGATCACCTGGTTCGCGCTTGCAGGCGCGGTGCTGATCGCCTTCGCAGTCTGGGTACGTGGACGACGGCAGAGCCAAGTGAGTCCGTAAGTTCCCGGAGGGAACCCGGTATCGCCCGGTCTTTATTATTCAGCGCATATTCACGAGGGTAATCCTAAGCCGCCTCTGAATTTTTCCGCGGCAGACAGGATTGCTGGCGTGCGCGATTTCGATCAGATGGGACTTGTTGTCGATTGGGTGGATGCCTGCCGCAAAGGTGACCTTGCGACGCTGCTCGACCTCTATGCCGACGATGGCGAGGTGGAATGCACGTGCAACGGCACGCATCTCTATCGCGGCCGGCGCGAACTCGAAACCTATTGGGGACCGAAACTCAGCGCCTTCTCTTCGGCGGGCTTCGGCCTGGAGGAAATCCATCCTGCGCAGAACGGCATCGATCTCGAATATTCCGTCGCGGGCGCACTACGCATCCGCGCCTCGTTTCGCTTCAGTGCGGAAGGCAAGATCCACAGCACGCTGTGCGAGCCGGCGCAGCAGGGCCTGCACGATTGCGGCGCGTGCTAACCGGTGATCGCGTCGCGGACTTCCCCGAGCGGCAGGCGGCAGCGCACATAGGTTCGTTCGTCCGCCCGCAGCAGTGACAGCGATCCGCTGAGTGCGCGCACCCGTTCATGCATGCCGGTCAAGCCGCGGCCGACGACATTGTCGGCGGGAAAGCCGCTGCCATCGTCGGAAACCTCGACCGCGAGGACATCGCCGGCAATCGCCGTTTCCACATGGACGTTGCGTGCTCCGGCGTGGCGCAGCACGTTGGTCAAGGTCTCCTGGATCACGCGGTAGACGGTCTGGGCCAGCGTTCCGTCAAGCCCGTTGAGATCGGGATCGATCGTCGCGGTGAGGCCGATATGCGGCGCCTGCCTGCGAAAATTCCGGAGCAGCGTCTGCACGCTGGCTTCGAGCCCCAATTCCTCGATGTAGAGCGGCCGCAGCCGGTCGAGGATGCGGCGGTTGGTCTGCTGCAGCGCCTCGACCGATCGCATCACCTCTTGCGCGGAGTTGCCGAGATTTCCCGTCTGCGGCGAGGCTTCGCTCAGTGCGATTGCGCCCGCACGGATGCTGAACAGCAGTGGGCCAAGCTCGTCATGCAGCTCGCGGGCGAGATCGCGGCGCTCATTGTCCTGCAGTGACACCAGGCGATGCAACAGGTCGCGATTGTCCTGGCTCAATTGCGCCAGTGTCGTTGCCAGAGCGTTGGCTTCCTCGCAGCTCTGCCGGATTTCAGGCGGGCCGGCGACCGGAATCGGCGTCGCATAATTGCCGCGCCGGATGCGGGTGAGACCTGCGCCGAGATCTTGCAGCGGACGCAGCGCCGAGCCTGAGAAAACGTAGGCAATGACCGCGGTCAGTCCGGCTAGTCCGACGACGAAGCCGGCGAGCGCGAGAAAGCCGGCCCATGTCTCAAACAGCGCAGCCGACAGATCGGGCAAGAATACGATATCGCCGACGCGCTCCCTGCCGATGGCAATGGGAAATGCGATACGCAGGTCGGGGATGGTGAGAAGATCGACGAACCATCCCGGCGGGCTATGCGGGCCTTGCAGGGGCCTCGGCGTAAACGAGGGAGAACCAGGCTCCGCGGAATGGAATTGGATGTCAGACGACGCGTCGAGCATCCTGACGAAATCGTCAAGGGTCCTGCGCGGGTTCTCGGACGACCGCAAGGCGCTGTTCAGGGCCTCGGCGACTGCCCGGGTCGATCGCTGTGCCGGCTCAATTTCTTCGGCGAGCTGGCCGGTCGTGAAAACGTGCAGGAGAATGCCGCCCATCAGCAGAGCCGCGATGAACATCACGCCGAGCGGAAGAAACAGCTGGGTCCTGAACGAGAGTCGTTGCCACATTAGGTCAATTCTAACGCGCATTGGCGGGATTTTCTCTTTCCATTTGTTCCCGCCGGTCTATGAGTCCAGAAAACAAGAGAGCGCGCGATGCAAGATACCGCCAAGCCGGCGACCAGGGTCCTGATCGTCGACGACCATCCCGTGGTGCTGTCCGGTTGCCGCACCCTGTTCGCATCCGACCATTCGATCCGGATCGACGAGGCGAGCGACGCGAAATCCGGCCATCGTGCCTATGTCAGCAAGCGGCCCGACGTGACCGTGATCGACATCAGCCTGCCTGACGTCTCGGGCTTCGAGCTGATGCGCCGGATCCGCAAGGACGACCCGGACGCAAAGATCATCATGTTCAGCATGAACGATGATCCGGCCTTCGTGGTGCGCGCCGTGGAGCTCGGGGCGCAGGGCTATGTCTCCAAGGGCGACGATCCCCGGATCCTGCTCAAGGCCGTGCGCAAGGTGGTCGCAGGCGACAACTTCATTTCGCCGCAACTCGCGGAGGCCGTGACGTTCTCGGGCGCTGCGATCAAGGCCAATCCTGCCTCGCAGATGACGCCGCGGGAGCTCGAAATTCTCCGCCTGCTCGGGCGCGGCAACAAGATCGTCGAGGTCGCCGAGGCGCTCGGCATCTCCTACAAGACCGTCGCCAACACCACGTCCCTGCTCAAGCAGAAGCTGGGGGCCAAGAACCACTCCGACCTGATCCGGATCGCGGTGGAAATCGGGATGAACTGACCCCGTCAGGGACCGAACCGGTTGCTCCAGGATGCAGCCGGTTCGGCCGACGGATCGGCCCAGCCGCACGTCCGGGCAATGCGTGGACGACGGTTGATACGTTCCGCCGACACAATGGGCCGCCGGAGCGTTCGTTCCTGATTCAGTGGGCTTATTCGGGAAAAAGGGGCAATGAAGTCAGCTATCGGCGGGTCTGATCCTCAGCGCCGTCGGGAGCATATCGGGAAAAACAGGAACAATCTCCGTGGGCCGCTGCTTTTGCTCTTGACGATTTCGTGACAGGCGACGAAAGCTCGTTTGGACGACTTTTGGGGCTGACGCCCAACACGGAAACCGGGTCTGCACACATCAACGACAGACCTTCCAAGAGAGGGGCTGCGGCATCGCCGCAGCCCTTTTTCGTTGGGCATGGTGCGACCCTGCAAAACATTCTATGGTGCCGCAAAGCCTCTGGCTGTGAACTAGGAACATCGTGAAATCAAAGGCTTAAGGCCCAGATTCAGGTCGGGCCGGCCTTTGGAGGGCAGTTTGACTCGTTATATTTCGACCCGGGGCGAGGCCCCTGAGCTTGGCTTCTGCGACGTGATGCTGACCGGGCTTGCCCGCGACGGCGGCCTGTATGTGCCGGTGACCTGGCCGCAGCTCTCGGTCGAGACCATCGCGGGCTTCTTCGGCCGCCCGTATTGGGAGGTCGCGGTCGAAATCATCCGTCCCTTCGTCGGCGGCGAGATTTCCGATGCCGACCTCGGCCGCATGGCGAACGAGGCCTATGCCACCTTCCGTCATCCGGCGGTGGTGCCGCTACGCCAGATGTCGCCGCATCAATTCATGCTGGAGCTGTTTCACGGTCCGACGCTCGCCTTCAAGGACGTGGCGATGCAGCTGATCTCGCGGCTGATGGACCATGTGCTCGCCAAGCGCGGCCAGCGCACCACCATCGTGGTCGCGACCTCCGGCGACACCGGCGGCGCCGCTGTTGATGCGTTCGCGGGGCTTGAGAATGTCGATCTCATCGTGCTGTTTCCGCACAAGCGCATCTCCGAGGTGCAGCAGCGGATGATGACGACGACGGGTGCCGCCAATGTCCACGCGCTCGCGATCGAAGGCAATTTCGACGACTGCCAGGCGCTCGTGAAGGGGATGTTCAACAACCATCGCTTCCGCGATGCGACCTCGCTGTCCGGCGTCAATTCCATCAACTGGGCCCGCATCGTCGCGCAGGTGGTCTACTACTTCACCTCCGCAGTCGCCGCCGGCGCACCGGCGCGCGCGGTGGATTTCATCGTGCCGACCGGCAATTTCGGCGATATTTTCGCAGGCTACGTCGCCAAGCGCATGGGTCTTCCCGTGCGAATCCTGCGCATCGCCGCCAACGTCAACGACATCCTCGCCCGAACGCTCAAGACCGGCATCTACGAGGTGCGTGAGGTGCACGCCACCGCCTCACCGTCGATGGACATCCAGATCTCCTCGAATTTCGAGCGGCTGCTGTTTGAAGCCGGCAAGCGCGATGCGGCCGGCGTGCGCCGGCTGATGGACTCGCTGAAACAGTCCGGACGCTTCGTCCTGCCCGACGCCACGCTCGCGGCGATCCGTGAAGAATTCGACGCCGGCCGCGCCGACGAGGCCGAAACCGCGGCTGCGATCCGCGCCGCCTGGCGCGAGGCCGGCGAGCTCGTCGATCCCCATACTGCCGTGGCGCTCGCGGTCGCCGATCGCGACACCACAGACACGACCGTGCCCAACATCGTGCTCTCGACCGCGCATCCCGCCAAGTTCCCGGACGCCGTCGATGCGGCCTGTGGCCAGCGGCCGCAACTGCCGGCCTGGCTCGACGGTCTCATGACCAAATCCGAACACATGAAGGTGGTGAAGAACGATCAGGCCGAGGTCGAGCGGTTCGTGCTGTCGGTCAGCCGCGCCGCGAAACAGGGAGTTGCCGGATGAGCGTCGAGATTTCCAAGCTTGCCTCCGGCCTGACCGTCGTCACCGACAACATGCCCCATCTCGAGACCGCCGCGCTCGGCGTCTGGGCCGGCGTCGGTGGCCGCGACGAGAAGCCGAACGAACATGGCATCTCGCATCTGCTCGAGCACATGGCGTTCAAGGGCACCACCGGGCGCTCCTCGCGCGAGATCGTCGAGGAGATCGAGGCGGTCGGCGGCGACCTCAATGCGGGCACCTCGACCGAGACCACGTCCTATTATGCCCGCGTGATGAAGGCCGACGTGCCGCTGGCGCTCGACGTGCTTGCCGACATCCTGGCCAATCCCGCTTTCGAGCCGGAAGAGCTCGAGCGCGAGAAGAACGTCATCGTGCAGGAGATCGGCGCGGCCCAGGACACGCCCGACGACGTCGTGTTCGAGCATCTCAACGAGCTCTGCTATCCGGACCAGCCGATGGGCCGCTCGTTGCTCGGCACCGCCAAGACCCTGCGCGCCTTCAGCCGCGACTCGCTGCGCGATTATCTCTCGACCCATTACCGCGGGCCCGACATGGTGGTGGCGGCGGCAGGCGCCGTCGATCACATGCAGGTCGTCGCCGAGGTCGAGAAGCGCTTTGCGAGTTTTGAGGCGACGCCGGGGCCGAAGCCGCAGGCAGCTCAGTTCGGCAAGGGCGGCGCCAAGGTCGTGCACCGCGAGCTGGAGCAGGCGCATCTGACGCTGGCGCTGGAAGGCGTGCCGCAGACGGATTTGTCGCTGTTCTCACTCCAGGTCTTCACCAACATCCTCGGCGGCGGAATGTCGTCGCGGCTGTTCCAGGAAGTCCGCGAGAAGCGCGGCCTCTGCTACTCGATCTACTCGTTCCACGCGCCCTATACCGACACCGGTTTCTTCGGCCTCTATACCGGCACCGATCCCGCCGACGCGCCGGAGATGATGGAGGTCGTAGTCGACATCATGAATGATTCGGTCGAGACCCTGACCGAGGCCGAGATCGCCCGGGCCAAGGCGCAGATGAAGGCGGGCCTTCTGATGGCGCTCGAGAGCTGCTCCTCGCGCGCCGAACAGCTGGCCCGGCACGTGCTGGCCTATGGCCGGCCCCAGACGGTGCAGGAGTTGGTGGCCCGGATCGACGCCGTCAGTGTCGAATCGACCCGCGATGCGGCGCGTGCACTGCTTTCGCGCAGCCGCCCTGCGGTAGTTGCATTGGGCAGTGGCAGGGGTCTGGACACGGCGGTGTCTTTTGCGGAAGGATTGACGAAGGCGCGTGCCAAGGCGCGGCTGCATTAGGAGCCGCGCAACGGGCGCCCCGTCCCGGGAAGCATCACCATGGCCCTCTTTCGCCTGCCATCCAGTGGACCTGCTGCTCTCGCCCCCCGCGGCAACGGATTGTTGCTGCGTGCGCCGCAGATGTCGGATTTTTTGCAGTGGGCGCATCTGCGCGAGACCAGCCGCGATTATTTGACGCCGTGGGAGCCGATCTGGCCGTCGGACGATCTGACTCGGTCCGGCTTCCGCCGCCGGCTGCGCCGCTATTCCGAAGACATCGCCGCGGACCGCTCCTATCCCTTTCTGATCTTTCGCGAGCTCGACGGCGCCATGGTCGGCGGTATCACGCTCGCCAATGTCCGGCGTGGCATCGTCCAGGCCGGCACCATCGGCTATTGGGTCGGCCAGCCCAACGCCCATCGCGGCTACATGACCGCAGCGCTCAGAGTGCTGTTGCCGACCCTGTTCGGCGAGCTCAATTTGCACCGGGTCGAGGCCGCCTGCATCCCCACCAATGCGCCGTCGATCCGGGTGCTGGAGAAATGCGGCTTCTCGCGCGAGGGACTGGCGCGCCGCTATCTCTGCATCAACGGGGTCTGGCAGGACCATCTGCTGTTCGGCCTGCTGCACGAGGATTTTCGCGGCTGAACGCGCGCCAAAGTCAGCTTTTTCCTGCCTTGTATTCTCGCCTTGGGATCGCCGATTTTGGCGATATAAACCGCATCACACCGGCGATTGGCCGGGATGTTGTCATGGAGTACAGGCGTTGATGAACGAGCTTCGCTCATTGCGGAAGGCGCTGCGGCGGGGTCCGGTGATCGCGCTGGCGCTGGCGGTGTCATTCGCTTCCGTCTCGCCGGTCGCGGCGCAGTCGCTGACCGACCGCTTCAAGGGTCTGTTTGGCGGCAAGTCGGACGAGCCGGCCAAGCCGGCGCCCGCGCCGGGCCAGCCGGCGGCCGACGACGACTTCGATTGCCCGCAGGTCACGGTTCGCGCCGGTGCGTCCACCTACGGCGTCGGGGCGACGGGCAAACCAGCCGTCGGCAACGACGTGCGCTTCCAGGCCTCGATCACCAAGATGGCGCGGGAATGCACCCGCAACGGAAGCGAGATCACCGCGCGCATCGGCATCCAGGGCCGCGTCATCGCGGGCCCGGCCGGCGCGCCCAACACGGTCGAGGTACCCTTGCGCGTTGCCGTGGTGCAGGGCGGCATCGGCGAGAAGGTGATCGCCTCGAAGGCCTACCGGACCACGGTTGGGATGTCGGAGGGCGGCAGCGTGCCCTTTACCTTCGTTGCCGAGGACCTGTCCTACCCGGTGCCGTCAGCCGCAGTCGCCGATACCTACATCTTCTACGTCGGCTTCGACCCGCAGGCGCTGGCGCCCGAGCCGAGGGCGCGGAAGAAGAAGTAGGAGGCTGTTTTGCAAGGTGCCGTCAAGCCCGGCCATGACAGTGACGGAGCATCTTGCCCAACAAAAAAGCCGGCGCTCAGCGCCGGCTTTTTGATTGGTGAAGCGTCTGCCCTCAGTTCAGCTTCTGGCGAACCTCGGTGATGCCCTTGGCGAGCAGATCGTCGGCCACCTGGCCCTTGACCGACTGCGACAGGATCGTTGAGGCGGCTTGCACTGCGGCTTCCGCGGCTGCGGCGCGAACATCGGCCACCGCCTGGGCCTCGGCGAGCGCGATCTTGCTCTCCGCGGTCTTGGTACGGCGGGCGACGAAGTCTTCCACCTTCGCCTTGGCCTCGGTCGCGATGCGATCGGCTTCAGACTTGGCGTTGGCGATGATGTCGGCAGCCTCGCGTTCGGCCGAAGCGGTGCGCGCCTTGTAGTCGGCTAGCACCTTGGCGGCTTCCTGCTTGAGGCGCGTCGCGTCGTCGAGCTCGGCCTTGATGCGGTCGGCGCGATGGTCGAGCGCAGCCATCGCCTTCTTGAAGACCCCGAGATAGCCGAACACGACCATCAGGATCACGAAGGCGACGGCGACCCAGGTTTCAGGATCGAAGAACATATCGACTAACCCTTCAAGGACGCATCAACGGCGGCGTTGACCGACGCTGCATCCGGAACGAGGCCCGTGAGTTGCTGCACGATGGTCCCGGCCGCATCGGCCGCGATGCCGCGGACGTTGCTCATGGCGGTCGCACGCGTCGAGGCGATGGTCTTCTCCGCCTCGGCGAGCTTGGCCGCCAACTGTTCTTCCAGCGCCTTGCGCTCGGCTTCCGCCTGCGCATTCGCCTTGTCGCGGGATTCGTTGCCGATAGCCTGTGCGCGCGAGCGTGCCGAAGCAAGCTCACCCTCATAGGCCTTCAGCGCCGCATCGGACTGATCCTTCAGCGTCTGCGCCTCGGCGAGATCACCCTCGATCTTGTTCTGACGCGCCTCGATCGCACCGCCGACCTTCGGCAGAGCGAGCTTGGATACGATCACGTAAAGCGCGACGAAGAAGATCGCGAGCCACACCAGCTGCGAAGCATAGGTGCTGCTCTCGAACGGCGGAAAACCGCCACCGTGACCGCCTTCGGCCTCGGTGTGGGCGCCCGCCGCCGGACTTTTCGCCCCGCCATGACTCTCAGCCATGGATTACTCCTGTTGCCGTCATGCGCGCCGCTTCGGTCGAAGCGGCGCGAAAATTCGTTCTCAGAGCGGAACGAACAGCAGCAGCAGTGCGATCAGCAGCGAGAAAATGCCGAGCGCTTCGGTCACGGCGAAGCCGAAGATCAGGTTGCCGAACTGGCCCTGAGCGGCCGACGGGTTGCGGACGGCTGCGGCAAGGTAGTTGCCGAAGATCACGCCCACGCCGACGCCCGCACCGCCCATGCCGATGCATGCGATGCCCGCGCCGATAAGTTTTGCTGCTGCCGGATCCATTTTAGACTCCTTGGAAGAAAGATTGGGTTTTGGGTGGAAATTCCCCGGACTGCTCAGTGTCCCGGATGAATGGCGTCGTTGAGGTAGATGCAGGTCAGGATCGCAAACACATAGGCTTGCAGGAACGCGACCAGAATCTCGAGAGCGTACAGCGCGACCGTGAGCGCCAGCGGCAGTACGCCGCCGAACCAGCCCAGCGCGCCGAGCGAGAAGCCGAGCATGGCGACGAAGCCCGCGAACACCTTCAGCGCGATGTGGCCGGCCAGCATGTTGGCGAACAGACGGACGCTGTGGGAGACCGGCCGCAGGAAGAACGACAGGATCTCGATGAACATCACCAGCGGCAGGATGTAGCCGGGGACGCCGTGCGGCACGAAGATCGAGAAGAATTTCAGGCCGTTCTTGGCGACGCCGTAGATCAGCACGGTGAAGAAGACCAAAAGGGCCAAGGCCGCCGTCACGATCAGATGGCTCGAGATCGTGAAGGTATAGGGGATGATGCCGACCAGGTTCGAGACGCAGATGAACATGAACAGCGAGAAGATCAGCGGGAAGAACTTCATGCCTTCCGAGCCGGCCGTCGAGCGGATGGTCGAGGCGACGAACTCGTAGGAGATCTCGGCGACTGACTGGAGGCGCCCGGGAACCAGTTGCGTGCCGCTGGCAAGCATCAGGAGCGAGATGATCGCCACTGCCACCAGCATGTAGAGCGATGAATTGGTGAATGCGATCGTTTGACTGCCGATATGGCCGATCGTGAAGAGAGGCTCGATGTTGAACTGGTGGATCGGATCGATTTTCATCGGCGCGGCATCTCTTGGTCTGCCGGGTTAGCCGGCGTGTCTCGGTCTGCCGGTGCGGGCCGGCCCACACCGGCGAAGCCGGCGCGAAAATTCCTCTCCTGTTCGGATCGGCTTTACGAACCACCGCGCCTGTTTTGACCCGCGCCCGCCGTTCTCACCACATTCACCACGCCGGCCACGAAGCCCAGCAGCAGGAATACGATAAATCCGAAAGGCGACGTCGACAGCAAGCGGTCGAAACCCCAGCCAATCCCCGCTCCAACAACGACCCCGGCGACCAACTCGGAGGATAACCTGAAACCAAGCGCCATCGCCGAAGCTCTGGCCGCTTTGTCTTCACCGTCACCTGCGGGTTGCTCGGTCTTGATGTGGCGGCCGCGAAGTTCGGACAACCGCTGATCAAGATTTCCGAGCCGTTCGGAAAGCGCAGCTTCCTCGGGCGATCTATGCCGATCTCCATTCTCGCCGCGTCCCGTGTCCTGAGCCATGCCACGAAGACCCGAAACGCTGCGGTTGAATGGAAATTACGCCCGCCACCCTCAAAAGCCGCGCGGACCATACTGACCGCTCATAATCAAGTCAAGCCAAGTCACGATCGCGTCGTGTTCGATTATGTATCTGATTTAACTGATGATATTGCCTTGCGCGTCAGCGCTGCACACAGCGTGACGCCGCACCGCAGCAGCTCTCCGCGCGATCCGCCGATATCGCCGAGATTTCGCCGCGGCTTTCGGGATCAAAGGGACCACCGCCACCGTTGATTTCGCAGACGCGGTTTTTGGTGGTGGACTCGAGTTTGCCGGCGGTGCGCCGTCGCCCGCCCGGGTGTAGAATTCTGGGATGTGCCACCTGTGCGGCGTGGCGGAGAGTGCGATGAGACCGGCGAAATCACCCACAAGATCATGGTGTGCTGCGGCGATCGTTGCGGTAATGACGGTCAGCGGCGGCCTGGTTGCCGCCCAGTCAGCACCCGACGGCGAAAACGGCCGCTACAGCATGACGCCGATCCCCGAAGGCGTGCTGCGGCTCGACACCCGCACCGGCACGGTCTCGACCTGCACCAGGAATGGTGCCGGCTGGGCCTGCTACGCCGTGCCCGACGAGCGCTCCGCGCTCGATGCCGAGATCGGCCGGCTCCAGGCCGAGGTCGAGAAGCTGAAGGGGCAGGCCGCCGCCGGTCCGACCGTGTCCGGCAAGATCGACGAGGCGCTGCCGAAATCCGATTCCCTGAAGAAAGGCGAGCCGAAGGTCGCGGACGGTGATCGCAAGCTCGAGATCCCGCTGCCCAGCGACCAGGATCTCGATCGCGCGATGTCGTTCCTGGGAAAGGCGTGGCGCCGGCTGATCGACATGGCCAATCGCGTGCAGAAGGACGTCTCGGGGAGGATTTGAGGGCCTGTTCGCGCCGTTTACGCGTTAAGCTTTCGGTGGGCAAAGGCGCAAAGCGCCGCGCCCACCACTTTTGTCTCGTTGCGTGAATCGGTGGGCACGCTTCGCTTTGCCCAGCCTACGGCAGCCGTCGAGTTGAGAGACCTTGCATGACATCAGCGAAATCGGTCACGCGCTCGGCGCTGTCGATCGTGCAAGCCACCACGATCGTATCGTCATTGCTCTCCGTGCAGACGCCCGGTCGCGGCTTCACCGATCTCACCAGCGAGGTTGCGAAATTCGTCTCTGAGGCCCGCGCGGGCGACGGCGCGTTGACGCTGTTCATCCGTCACACCTCGGCCTCGCTGACGATCCAGGAAAACGCTGATCCCTCCGTGCTGGTCGATCTCACCACAGCGCTCTCGCGGCTCGCGCCTGAAAACTTGCCCTGGACTCATGATACCGAAGGGCCGGACGACATGCCCGCGCACGTCAAAACCATGCTGACCCAGACGTCGCTACATGTGCCGGTGCTCGGCGGCAGGATTGCGCTCGGCACCTGGCAGGGGATCTATCTGGTCGAGCACCGTGCGCGCCCGCACCGGCGCGAAATCGTGCTGCAATTCATCGGCAGCAATCGATAGGGCTCAAAAGCAAACCGGCCGCGGATCGCTCCGCGGCCGGCCGATCAGACACGTCGGACGCGATCAGGTCTTGGTGATGTCGACGTCCTTGGTCTCGGGGATGAAGATCAAGCCGACGATGAAGGTCATCGACGCAATCGCAATCGGGTACCAGAGACCTGCGTAGATATTGCCCGTCGCGGCGACCAGCGCGACCGCAATCGGCGGCAGCAGACCTCCGAACCAGCCGTTACCGATATGATAGGGCAGCGACATGGAAGTGTAGCGGATCCGCGTCGGGAACAGCTCGACGAGAGCGGCAGCGATCGGGCCGTACACCATGGTCACGAGGATCGCGAGGTAGGTCAGGACGACGATCAGCATCGGCATGTTGATCGCGGCCGGATCGGCGCCCTTGACCGGGTAGCCTGCTTCGCCGACGGCAGCGGTCACGGCACCCGTGAAGGCGGTGCGTGCGGCTGCGAAGGCCTTGGGATCGGCGCCAGCGCCGTTCACCGAATCGAACGACTTGTTGCCGACCACGACCTTGGCGAGGCTGCCGGGCGCGCCGGGCTCCAGCTTGAAGTTCACCGACGAGGCGATCAGAGCGTTGCGGGCGACGTCGCAGGAACTGGTGAACACCCTGCCGCCGACCGGGTCGAACAGCACGTTGCAGTCCTTGGGATCGGCGACGACGGACACGGGCGCACTAGCCAATGCCTTCTCGAGCGCCGGGTTGGCGGCGGACGTCAACAGGCTGAAGGCGAAATGATAGGTCAATGCGCCGAGCAGGCAGCCGGCCAGGATGATCGGCTTGCGGCCGATCTTGTCCGAGAGCCAGCCGAAGAACAGGAAGCCGACGGTCGCAATCGCCAGCGCGATGATGAGCGCGATGTCAGCCGAGTTCGCCGGGACCTTGAGCGTATTGACGAGGAAGACACGCGCGTAGAACTGTCCTCCGTACCAGATCACGGCCTGGCCCGCGGTGAGGCCGAACAGGGCGATCAGCGCGACCTTTCCGTTCTGCCAATTGCCGAAGGCTTCCGACAGAGGTGCCTTGGAGCCCTTGCCTTCGTCCTTCATCTTCTGGAATAGCGGCGATTCCGACAGCTGCATGCGGATCCAGATCGAGATGCCGAGCAGCAGGATCGAGAGCAGATAGGGGATGCGCCAGCCGCCCGAGAGGCCGGGATCGCCGAATGCATCGGCGCTCATACTGTTGCGGACGATGTAGACGATCAGCAGCGACATGAACAAGCCGATCGTGGCGGTGGTCTGAATCCAGGACGTGTAGAATCCGCGACGGCCCTGGGGGGCGTGCTCGGCCACGTAAGTGGCGGCGCCACCGTATTCGCCGCCAAGGGCAAGACCTTGCAGCAGGCGCAAACCGATCAGGATCGTCGGAGCGAGCCAGCCGATCGTCTGGTAGCCCGGCGTCAGGCCGACCAGGAAGGTCGACAGGCCCATGATGGAGATGGTGACGAGGAAGGTATATTTGCGGCCGACGAGGTCACCGACCCGGCCGAACACCAGCGCGCCGAGGGGGCGAACCAGGAAGCCCGCCGAAAAGGTCAGCAGCGCGAAGATGAACTGCGTGTTGGCGTCGAACGCCGAGTAGAACGCCTTGCCGATCTGGGCTGCAGTCCAGCCGTACAGATAGAAATCGTACCATTCGAACACGGTACCGAGTGAAGATGCGAAGATGACCTTCTTCTCTTCGCCGGTCATTGCACGTGCCCCGACGCCGCCGGCGGCCGCTGCCATAGTCATAGTTAGACTCCCCGAATTTCGTTTCCTCGCGTCCCGGCTGTCCGGGCATGCCGGATCAACCTGGGTCTTGCCCCCAAGGTAACATCGGCGTGAAACCGGCCCCAATACGACTTTCGGCCTTTCGCACTGACGCGCACCTGACGTTGTTTATGCCCGGTTCGGCGCGGTGGAACGAGGTTGCGGATTAACCCCTTTCCCGCAAAGGAATAATGTGCCCTTGCATGCCACGCCCGGTCGGGGAAGAATTGACCATTGCGCCGGTCCGGACTACTGGCGCTGACGTGAACGACAGCAAGAGATCGATGAGCGCTCCCTCCACCCATCTCGTCATTGCCGATGACCACCCGCTGTTCCGCGATGCGCTGCGGCAGGCGGTGGCCGGCGTCCTGAGCACCGCCAAGATCGACGAGGCCGGGTCGTTCGAGGATCTGACCAAACTCCTGGAACAGACCTCCGACGTCGACCTGGTCCTGCTCGACCTGTCGATGCCCGGCATCTCCGGCTTTTCCGGCCTGATCTATCTGCGCGCGCAATATCCGGCGATCCCGGTGGTGATCGTCTCGGCCTCCGACGACAGCGCCACGATCCGCCGTTCGCTCGATTTCGGCGCCTCCGGTTTCATCCCGAAGCGATTCGGCGTCGAGACGCTGCGCGACGCCATCCTCAAGGTCATGGAAGGCGACGTCTGGGTTCCCGCCGACACCGACCTGTCGGCCGCTGCCGACCCCGACATGACGCGCCTGCGCGATCGCCTGGTGACGCTGACGCCGCAGCAGGTGCGGGTGCTGATGATGCTGTCCGAAGGACTGCTCAACAAGCAGATCGCTTACGAACTCGGCGTCTCCGAGGCGACCATCAAGGCGCACGTCTCGGCCATCCTGCAAAAGCTCGGCGTCGAGAGCCGGACCCAGGCGGTGATCGCCGCGGCCAAGATCGCCGGCGGCCAGTGGAGGCAGGGCACGCCGACGGGCTGAGCACACTACAGGGTATGTAGGAGTGCGCCGGCGGTCTTGATATCCGCCGTCTCGGACCCCTCGGCAAAACCTTCGAGCGCCGATTGCAGCAATCGCTTGGCTTCCCCGCGGTCGGCAGCAAGCGTGGCGAAATCAATCGCAGCCCGCAGCTCCCAGGCTTTCGCCCCCGTGCGGCGGGCCAGCTCCAGCGCTTTCCTGATGTGGCGTTCCGCTTCCTCGATGTTCGGCTGCGGCCGGGACAGCAGGACCTTGCCTTTCATGCGCAGCAGCTCGGGCATGTAGAGATGATCGCCACTCCGTTCGACGAGACGGATCGCATCGTCGATCAGCCGAGCGCTCTGCTCGACCTCTCCGCGCGCGAGATGACCGTGAACTAGCGCGATGTTGAAATTGGTGGTGAGCAACTCGTAGCCGGATTCGTGCAGCTCCTGCAGGCAGCGCCCGATCGTCTCGACACCGCTCGCGGCGTCGCCGCGCCGGATCGCGAGCTCGCCTTTGACGCCACGGCCGGCCGCGAGATAAGGCCCCATCGAGCGCGACTCAGCATGGGCGATGAAGCGGTCGATGTTCTCATCTGCGGCAGCGAGATCGCCGGTCCAAAGATCGATCGAGACTGCCCAGATCAGGGCGATGCAGAGCGTGATCGGATGATCCATCTGCGCGGCCTCAGCGACCGTCTGCTGCGCCAGCTGCTGTGCCTGCGCCGGCTGGCCCTGCAGCCACAGTTCGCGCGCCAGCGAGATGCCGGCCCGGTTGCGGTGGTCGAAGCCATAGACCGTGCTGATCCGTTCCGTGCCGGGCCCGCGCCAGGCCGCCTCCAGCATGTTGAGCGCATCGCGATGCTCGCCGCCGAGATGCAGCGAGACACCGAGCAGCGACTGCGCGAGAGCGAGCGAGGCAGGATCGCCGAGTGCTTCGGCGACGACGAGGCTCTGTTGCGCATAGCCGAGCGCGGCCTCGAACTGGCCGATCCGCTCGTGGAAGATGTGCATCCGGCCGAGCAATTGCAGCTGGTTCGGTGCATCGCCAAGCATTTCCGCGATTGCAAGGGCCCGGGTCAGGGCGCTGCGCGCGGCTTCACTGCCGCCGCGTGTGAACATCAGGGTCAATCCGAGCGCGGCTTGAAGGTGCATCTCTTCGGCGCTGCCGCGCGAGGCGGAATCGATCGCCGCCAGCGCCCGTTCGGACCATCGCCGGCATTCGGTCAGCAGGGACATTGCGAGGAAAATGGGCGCCGCCGCCGCGGCGAGCGCAATGCCGATGCCGACATCGCCGGTGGGGCTAAAACACCAGTCGAGCGCGGCGCGCACGTTATGGAGCGCAGAAAAATGGATGGCGCGCTCGTCGGCGCTCGGCACCGTCGCCCATTTGGTGCCGGCCTGTTGCAACCATCGCCTGTAGTAAGTGGCGTGCCGGGCGGCGAGGGCCGATCCGTCGTCCTCGATGGCGAGCAGATAGGCGCGCGTCGTGTCGAGCAGGCGGTAGCGCATCATGGCGCCAACCGGCCGCGGCGCGACCATCGATTTGGCGACGAGGCTGTCGATGGCGTCGAACAGAAGCGCGCGGTCGACCTTTTCGTCGGGCACGACCTCGAGCGCGGCGTCGATGGTGAAATGGCCGGCGAAAACCGCAAGCCTGCGCAGCACGGGGCGTTCGAGCTCGGTCAGCAGTCCGTAACTCCAGTCCAGCGTGGCCTGCAGCGTCTTCTGCCGCGGCGGCGCGGAGCGCTGACCCTGCCACATCAGATTGAGGCGCTCGTCGAGCAGTGCTGCGGTCTGCTCCAGGCCGTAGGCTTCGACCCGGCCGGCGGCGAGCTCGATCGCGAGTGCCATGCCGTCGAGCTTCCGGCAGATTCTCGCGGCGATCGCGGCATTGGAATCGTCAAGTGCGATCTGGGCGCCGCCGGCGGTCGCGCGTTCGAGGAAGAGCTCGATCGCGGGATAGCTCCGGGCGACCGCGGCGGTCAGTTTGGAATCATCGGGCGGCACGCCAAGCGGCACCAGCCGGTAGACCTGCTCGCCCTCGACGCGCAGCGCCTCGCGGCTGGTGGCGAGGATATGGACCTGCGGCGCGGCTTGAAAAATCTCCGCTGCGAGCGGCGCTGCCGCCGCGATCACGTGCTCGCAATTGTCCAGCACCAGCAACATTCGCTTGTCGCGGAGATGCGCGAGCAAGGCTGGCATCGGGTCGTCAGTCTGGGCCGGCAGTCCGAGCATCAGCAACAGTGAGGTGATCACGAGATCGGGATCGCTCAGTGCGGCAAGATCAACGAAGTGTGCCGCTTCGGCGAACGTCGCGAGAAGGTTGTGCGCGATCGCGACAGCTACGGCGGTCTTGCCGACGCCGCCGGGGCCGACGATCGTGACGAAGCGGGACGTGACGAGCTTGTCAGATACGGCGGCGACCGCGTCGGCGCGTCCGACCATCCGCTGCAATAGGTTAGGTAGTTTTACGGGCGGCAATTCCGTGCGCGACGCGAGATGTGGCTCTGCTTGAACGCCGATCTGCGAGATCGGCGCCACGAAGCAATAGCCGCGGCCCGACAGCGTTGTGATGTAGCGGGCGCCGTCCTTGCCGTCGCCGAGCGCCTTCCGCAGCGCTGCGATGTGGAAGCGCAGATTGGTTTCCTCGACGCTCATGCCGGGCCAGACCAGGCCCATCAGGTCCCATTTGCTGACGACCTCGTTCGGCCGCGACATCAGCGCGATCAGCGTATCAAAGCTCTTGGCGCCCATCGGCAGCACGACGCCGTCGCGCGTCACCAGCCGCTCATGCGGCGTCACGACGAATGGCCCGAACGACAGTGTTGCTGCCGCAGGCCCGGCCGGCTCGGTCATCACGAAATCTTGCTCATTTGCAGAACCGGATACCCAGCGCGCAGCAATCCGGCAAGGCCGGCTTTGCATCGGCATCAGACCGCGCTTGCAGGCCTCGTAACCCGGTTCCCTGCGCGCCTCACAACTTCTCACAACACTAAACGGGTCTCCCGGCGTGGTCGCTGATAGTCAGTTGCGTGACGTCAAGGAGACACTCATGAGCCAAACCGAAAAGCTGCTCTACACGGCCCGGACCCACACCGCCGGGGGACGCCAGGACGGCATGTCCCGCAGTTCGGATGGCCGCCTCGACGTGCGGCTGTCGCCGCCGGGCGGCGCGAGCATCGGCACCAATCCCGAGCAATTGTTCGCGGCCGGGTGGTCAGCATGTTTCGAAGGCGCGATGGAGATCGCTGCCAGCAAACGCAAAATCGTGCTTCCAAGCAAAAGCGCGATCGATGCGGAGATCGACCTCGTCCTCGACGAAGGTGCCTACGCGCTCAGGGCGCGCCTCGGTGTCAGCCTGCCCGGCCTCGATCGCGACGTCGCGCGCGATCTCATCGATGAGGCGCACCAGACCTGTCCTTATTCCAAGGCCGTTCGCGGCAACATCGACGTGACCGTCGATCTGATCTGACGATTCCGACAACCATCAACGAGGCAAGAGATCATGACACAGATTATCGACCAGCATCGCCGCCAGTTTCTCGGTGTCGCCGCCGGGACCGTCGCAATCGGGCTCGGCGTGATCGACCTTGCGCGCGCTGAAACCGAGACGCCGCGATCCTCCGCAACAAACGCCTCGTTCGGCACGATCAAGCAGATCAATGCCGGTGTGCTAAACGTTGGCTATGCCGAAGCCGGTCCCGCGACCGGCCCGGTGGCGATCCTGCTGCACGGCTGGCCCTACGATATTCACAGCTTCGTCGATGTCGCGCCGATCCTGGCGGAGGCCGGCTATCGCGTCATCGTCCCCTATTTGCGCGGCTATGGCTCGACGCACTTCCTCTCCAGCGAGACGCTGCGCAACGGCGAGCCGGCCGCGCTGGCCGTCGACATCATCGCGCTGATGGACGCGCTCGACATCAAGAAGGCGGTCGTCGCCGGCTTCGATTGGGGCGCGCGCACCGCCGATATCATCGCGGCACTGTGGCCGGAGCGTTGTCGTGCGCTGGTGTCTGTGAGCGGCTATCTGATCTCCAGCCAGGCTGCCGGCAACGCGCCGCTGCCGCCGGCGGCCGAGTTGCAATGGTGGTATCAGTTCTATTTCGCCACCGAGCGGGGCCGCGCCGGCTACGAGAAGTATACGCATGATTTCGCAAAGCTGATCTGGAAGCTGGCCTCGCCGCAGTGGAAGTTCGACGACGCCACCTTCGATCGCAGTGCGAAGGCCTTCGGGAACAAGGATCACGTCGCGATCACGATCCACAATTACCGCTGGCGGCTTGGCCTTGTTAAGGGCGAAGCGAAGTACGAGGAGATCGAGAAAAAGCTCGCGGCAATTCCGGTCATCGACGTCCCGACGATCACGATGGAGGGCGATGCCAACGGCGCGCCGCATCCCGACTCGAGCGCCTACGCCAAGAGGTTCTCGGGGCGCTACGATTATCGTCTGGTCACCGGCGGCATCGGGCACAATCTGCCGCAGGAAGCCCCGCAAGCCTTTGCCAAGGCCGTGATCGATGCCGACGGCGGCGCCTGATCGTTCGCTCAAAACCGCGGTCCGGCGCGACTGGACCGGGGATAGGCCGCGATCCCAGCTTGAAGAAACGTCATGACGTCCATCGGAACTGAAAAGAAAAAATCCTCTACCATCACGGTCATCACGTTGGCGGTGCTCCTGCTCGTCGTTATCCTGACCTGCGTGCCCTATCTGGTCTCGATCGCGCTTGCGGAAGGCCCTGCGACGGCAGCTGCCTCGCCGATCTTCGGCGTCACAATTCCCGCAGGCTACAAGCAGTGGGAGCTGATCGCGCCGGCCGAGGAGGCAGCGCCCCTGAACGAGCTGCGTGCCGTCGTCGGCAACCAGACAGCAATCGATGCCTATCAGGACGGCAAGCTTCCGTTCCCCGACGGCACCATTTTTGTGAAGCGCGCCTGGAAGCGCACGCAGTCTCCCGACTTCGCATCCGCGACCATTCCGGGCGCTGCGACCACGGTTCAGGTCATGGTCAAGGATTCGAAAAAGTATGCCGCCACCGGCGGCTGGGGCTTTGGTCGCTTCATCAACGGCAAGCCGGTTGACGAGGCGCAGCACCGCACCTGCTTTGCCTGCCATGAGGCTCGTGCCAAGGGCCATGATTACGTCTTCACGCGGCTTGCGCCCTAAGGAGGTCTCATCGTGAAGACATGGTTCATCAGCGGCAGCTCGCGCGGGCTTGGCCGTGCCATCACGGAAGCCGCACTCGTGGCGGGAGACCAGGTGGTTGCAACGGCCCGCAATCTCGGTCCGCTCGAACCGTTGCTAGGGCGCTTTGGTGAGAGGCTGCGGCTTGCAACGCTCGACGTGACCGACGAAGCGGCGGCGCAAGCTGCGATCGGCCTTGCCGTCGAAGCGTTCGGCGGCGTCGACGTGGTCGTGAACAATGCTGGCTATGGCGAACTCGGATCGGTCGAGGACACGAGCCTGGACTCATTCCGTCAGCAGATCGACGCCAATTTGTTTGGCACCATCATCGTCACCAAAGCGGCGATCCCCGTGCTGCGCCGGCAGCGCCGCGGGCACATCGTGCAATTCTCCTCGGTCGGCGGGCGGATCGGCGCGCCGGCCCGCGCGGCGTATTCGGCTGCGAAATGGGGCATCGAGGGGTTCTCGGAATCGCTGGCACGCGAGATGGCGCTGATCGGCGTGCACGTGACGATCGTCGAGCCCGGCGGCTTCCGAACCGGCTTCGCCCAGGCCGCGCATGACACGGACGAAGGCCGCGCGGAGTATGACGCCGTCGTCGGTGCAGCCGTCAGGATGCAGCGCGACTATGACGGCCGCCAGCCCGGCGATCCCGCCAAGGCCGCTGCCGTTGTGCTGCAGCTTGTCGGCATGGATCGTCCGCCTCTGCGCATCGCGCTCGGCAGCGACGCTGCGAACGCCATCGCGGCAACGGACAAGGTCCGTCTCGAAGAGCTCGAGAAGTGGCGCGCGCTCAGCATATCGACCGATTATTAACCGGATTTCACTCCGCCGCCACCATCTGCTGCGTCCGCCATTGCCCGAGCAGGGCGCGCAGCGACGCCGGCTTCACCGGCTTGTTTAGCACCGCAATTTTTTCATCACGCGCAGCCATCTGCACGGCGGGGCTGCGGTCGGCGGTGATCAGGATCGCGGGAATGGTGTCGCCGAAGCGGCGGCGGATGTCGCGGATGGCGGCGATGCCGTTGCCCCGGTCGAGGTGATAGTCGACGAGCAGGCCGGTGACGCGTCGGCCGGCGGCTTCGATCGCTGATATCGCGCCTTCGGGATCGGCAACCGCGATCACCTCGGCGTCCCAGGCCTTCAACAGCGTCCGCATGCCGTCGAGGATCGCGGCGTCGTTCTCGATGCAGACGATCAGCGCGCCCGCGATCGACGTGCGCGCCAGCGGCGTCGCGCTCGTTACCGCTGCGGTCAGCGTCACGGCCTTCGCCGTCGGCACTTTCACGGAGAACAGCGAGCCGCGGCCCGCGTTGGCGTCGATGGCGATGCCGTGGTTGAGCACGCGTGCCAGCCGCTCGACGATCGAGAGACCCAGCCCCAGCCCGCGCGCGATCCGCGCGCCCTGCTCGAGGCGATGGAATTCCTTGAAGATCTCACCGCGCTTGGCCAAGGGGATGCCGACGCCGGTGTCGTAGACGCAGATCCTGAGCGTGGGGCCTTGGCGGCGGCAACCGACCAGCACACGTCCGCGCGGGGTATATTTGATCGCGTTCGAGATCAGGTTCTGCAGCAGGCGCCGCAGCAGCAGCCGGTCCGACTCGACCGGCAGCGAGCAGGGCACGAAGGTGAGGTCGAGGCCCTTGGCGCGCGCGATCGGTGCGAACTCGATCTCCAGCGAACGCATCAGATCGGCCATCTTGAAGCTCGATATCGAGGTCGTCATCGCGCCGGCATCGAGCCTGGAGATGTCGAGCAGCGCGCCGAGGATTTCCTCGATGGCTTGCAGCGATTCGTCGATGTTCTCGGCCAGCCGCGTCTCCTCGCCATTGTGCTGGCGCTCGACCAGGCTCGTGACATAGAGCCGGGCTGCGTTCAGCGGCTGGAGAATGTCGTGGCTGGCGGCCGCGAGGAAGCGTGTCTTGGAGATGCTGGCGTCTTCCGCGCTGCTCTTGGCAAGTGCCAGCTCGGAATTCAGGCGGGTCAGCTCCTCGGTGCGGTCGCGCACGCGCTTCTCCAGCGTCGCGTTGGCGCGCTCCAGCGCTTCCGCCGCCTCGAAGGTCGGCGTGACGTCGGTGAAGGTAATGACGAAGCCGCCGCCGGGCATGCGGTTGGTGAGCACCTCGATCACCATGTGCCGTTCCGGCAGGCGTTCGAGATAGGGCTCGCTGTCGGTGGTGTAGGCCACGAGCCGCCGCTCGATCATCGCCTCGCGGTCGGCCTGGTCGGCGGGATTGCTGACGCCCATGAACTCCAGGATCTCGCGGAGCGGCGTGCCGAACTGGATGAAATGCGGGGGCACGTTGAGCAGATCGCCGAACTGCCGGTTGGAGCAGATCAACTGCAGATCGGCGTCGAACACCGCGATGCCCTGGCGCACATGGTTGAGCGCGGTCTGAAGGATCTCGCGGTTGAAATGCAGGGCCGCGTGGGAATCGTCGAGCAGTTTCAGCGCGGCTTTCGCAGACACGGTCCGCTTGCGCAGCAGCAGCGACATCACGAGGCGCGAGGACGCAGCCCCGATCGACGAGGCGATCAGGTGCTCGGCGTGTTGCAGCAACTCGAAATCGGCGGGCGCTCCGGATTCCAGCCGCATGTTGCGCCGTGCCGAGAACGCCTCGAACGAATGCCGGGCACGATCGGGCCCGAGATATTGCGCGACCGTGGTCTGGATGTCCTGCACCGTGATGGTGGTGCGCCAGCGGCGGAAATTCGGGGCGATGGGCGCGAGCGTGTTGGGCACGAACAGATCGGCCTGCACCAGCTCGATGGACGAGGGCCGCCGGGCCAGCGACAACAGCACGTAGGTGAGGATGTTGAGCGAGAGCGACCAGACCACGCCATGCATCAGTGGCGGCAGGTCGGCGCCGAACAATGCCTGCGGTCGCAGCGCCTCGATGCCGAACGGGCCGTGCTGGAGCAGCAGGATCCCTGCAGTTGAGGAATCCATGAAGCTCGGGATGAACAGCGTGTAGAGCCATACGGCGAAGCCGACCAGCATGCCGCCAATGGCGCCGCGCGCCGTCGCCCGCCGCCACAACAGGCCGCCGAAGAAGGCGGGCGCGAGCTGCGCGATGGCGGCAAAGGACAGCAGGCCGATCGCCGCGAGCTGGGTGTTGCCGAGCGCGCGATAGTAGAAATAGGCCATCACCATGATGGCGAAGATCGCAAGCCGCCGCGACCGCAGCAGGAAGTCGCCGAAATCGGTTGCGATGGCGCGGCTCTCCGGCCGGCGTTGCAGCACCAGCGGCACCACGAGGTCGTTGGAGACCATGATGGAGAGCGCGACGCATTCGACGATCACCATCGCGGTTGCCGCCGACAGGCCGCCGACGAAGACGGCGACGCTGAGCAGTCCCGCGCCGCCTTCCATCGGCAAGGCCAGCACATACATGTCGGGGTCGACCGCGCCGAACGGGAAGCTGACGAGGCCGGCGAGCGCGATCGGGATCACGAACACATTGATGGCGACCAGATAGAGCGGGAAAAGCCAGCGCGCGCGGCTGACCTCGGCATCCGAGGAATTCTCCACCACGCTGACATGAAACTGCCGCGGCAGCAGCATGATCGCGCACAGCGACAGCAGCGTCATCGTGAGAAAGTTGCCGATCGACGGCGAATAGTCGATGGCGCGCACCGCTTCCGGCGTCTTCATTGCGCGCTCGATCAATTCGTGCGGCGAGAACATCCAGAAGGTGACGAAGATGCCGGCGGTGAGGAAGGCGACCAGCTTGATGATGGATTCGGTCGCGACCGCCAGCATCAGGCCGTGCTGATGCTCGGTGGCGTCGGTCTGCCGCGTGCCGAACAGCACCGCGAAGGCCGCCATCGCCAGCGTCACCATCAGCGCCATGTCGCCGAGGATCGGGATGTGGGAGAACGCCTGGTCCTCGCTCAAAATGACTTCGAGCGAGGAGGCGACCGCCTTGAGCTGGAGGGCGATGTAAGGCACCGAGCCGATGATCGCGATCAGCGCTACGGTTGCCGCCACCGCCTGGCTCTTGCCGTAGCGCGCGCCGATGAAGTCGGCGATCGAGGTGATGTTGTGCGCCTTCGCAAGCTGGATCACGCGGCGGAGCACGCCGGCGCCGAGGCCGATCATCAGGATCGGGCCGACATAGATCGCGAGGAAGTCGGTCGAGGTGCGGGTGGCAAAGCCGACCGAGCCGAAGAAGGTCCAGGACGTGCAGTAGATCGCCAGCGACAACGGGTAGATCAGCCCGGACGCGCGGCCACGCCCGGCCGGCGAGCGGCGGTCGCCATGGCTCGCCACCAGGAACAGGAAGCCGATATAGCCAAAGGCGGCAGCGATCACGCCCCAGTCGTGCAGCATGGCCAGCGTGCTTCTCCCATGGCGCCGTAGCGCCCGCTCTCATTTTCCCAGCAAATCTAGCGCGTTGGGAGGGGGGAGGCGACAGCGAAATGGCCGGCGGGCGCGGGAACTGGCGTTGTCGTTAAGGTGCAGTCCCAGTGTCGTCCTGGCTTTTCGCCAGAACGACGATCACTCCGCGGCCAGCGACTTCTCGCCGAGCGGCAGCCCCAACCGGTCCCACACCTGCAGCAGCGCTTCGGCGAGCTGATCGATCAGGCCGTCGTCGTGATACGGCGAGGGCGTGATGCGCAGGCGCTCGGTGCCTTTGGCGACGGTCGGATAGTTGATCGGCTGGATGTAGATGCTGTGCTCTTCGAGCAGCATATCCGAGGCCCGCTTGCACTTCTCGGCATCGCCGATGAACAGCGGCACGATGTGCGTGTCGTTCGACATCACCGGCAGGCCGGCGGCATTGAGGATCGCCTTGACGCGCGCCGCACGGTCCTGGTGGCGCTCGCGCTCCCAGCTCGAGGTCTTCAGATGCTTGATTGCGGCGGTCGCGGCCGAGCAGATCGCCGGCGGCAGCGCCGTGGTGAAGATGAAGCCGGGCGCATAGGAGCGCACGGCGTCGATGATCTGGCCGTTGGCGGCGATATAGCCGCCGAGGCAGCCGAACGCCTTGGCCAGCGTGCCTTCGAGAATGTCGATGCGATGCATGACGCCGTCACGCTCGGCAACGCCGCCGCCGCGCGGACCGTACATGCCGACGGCATGGACTTCGTCGACATAGGTCATCGCATTATATTTTTCGGCGAGATCGCAGATTTTGGCGAGCGGGGCGACGTCGCCGTCCATGGAATAGAGGCTCTCGCAGGCGATCAGCTTCGGCCGGTTCGGACCGGCCGCCTTCAGCAGCGCTTCGAGGTCGGCGAGATCGTTGTGGCGGAACACTTGCCGCTCGCAGCCGGACTGGCGGATGCCCTCGATCATCGAATTGTGGTTGAGCTCGTCCGACAGGATCAGGCAGTTCGGAATGAGCTTTGCGATGGTGGCGATGCCGGTCTGGTTCGAGACATAGCCCGAGGTGAACAGCAGCGCCGCTTCCTTGCCGTGGAGGTCGGCGAGCTCGGCTTCGAGCTGCACCAGCGGATGATGCGTGCCGGCGATGTTGCGGGTGCCGCCTGCGCCGGTGCCTACGCGGGTTGCGGTCTCGACCATGGCGCCGACCACTTTCGGGTGCTGGCCCATGCCGAGGTAATCGTTGGAGCACCAGATCACGACGTCGCGCTTGCCCTTCGGCGAGTGCCAGACCGCATGCGGGAACCGGCCGGCCATGCGCTCCAGGTCGGCGAACACGCGATAGCGGCGCTCGGTGTGGAGGCGATCAAGGGCGGAATTGAAGAACTGAGCGTAATCCATCGGTGCAACCTGAGACGGAACTGACCAAAAGGGCGCATCTTTTTAGAGCTTTTTCAGCTCTAGTGTCTATGCGCTATCCCACATTTGGGCGTGAGGGGCATTTGGGCAAAACGCCCTATCGTGCGATTTGAAACTTGGTCCCGATCAAGTCCGCGCGAGGTGCATGTTGCTCTGCAACATCAGTCTGCTCCCTCGCCCCGCTTGCGGGGAGAGGGGTGGGGTGAGGGGGAGTCTCCACGGGGACGGTGAGAATTGGATTCGCGGAGAGTCCCCCTCACCCGTCGCGCATTCGCGCGTCGGCCTCTCCCCGCAAGCGGGGCGAGGCGAAGGCAACGCTCACGTCGTCCTGAAGCGCAATACGCCGTCGGCCGTCTCGGCCGTCAGCCGGCCCTCGACCAGCATGTAGTTGACGTGAGCGATCAGTTCGCCGGAGGCGAAGCCCATCTGGTGCACGTCGAGGGGGTATTTGTTGAACACCACCGGCACCAATTCCCGTGACGTCTGCGGTACCTCGCGGCAGGCTTCCACAATCAGTCGGCAGCGGTCCTCGTGGTGATCGGCGAGCTGCTTGATACGGGTCTTGAGCCCATAGAACGGCACACCGTGGCCGGGCAGCACAAGCAGATCATAGGGCAGGGAAGTGGTGAGGCTTGCCAGCGATGCCAGATATTCGCCGAGCGAGTTCTGGTCGGGCTCGACGGCCCACACGCTGACATTCGGCGAGATCTTGCTCAGCACCTGGTCGGCGGAAAGGAACAGCTTGTCGTCGGCACAATACAGCATCACCTGGTCGAGCGCGTGGCCACCGCCGGTGATCACCTTGAAGCGGCGCGTACCGATCACGACCTCGTCGCCATGCGAGATGCGGCGGTAGGACGGCGGCAGCACCGAGACGCGCTTGAGATAATCCTGGCCACGGCCGAGCAGCTTGTCGGTCAGGTCTTCGTCCATGCCGTGGCGACGGAAGAACAGCCGCTGCGCCTCACGCCGCTCCTCGGTGCCGCGGTTCTGGTGATAGACCGATTGCAGATATTCGACCTGCGACATCACCAGCGGACAGTTGAACCGCTCGACGATCCACCCGGCGAGGCCGACATGATCGGGGTGTGAGTGGGTGACGATGAGGCGCGTGATGTTGACGCCCTTCAGCGGCCCTTCGAACAGTTTCGTCCAGGCCTCGATCGTCTCCTCGTTGCCGAAGCCGGCATCGACCATCGCATAGCCGTCGCCGTCGGCGAGCAGATAGATGTTCACATGGTTGAGGCGGAACGGCAGCTTCAGCCGCGCCCACAATACGCCGGGCCTGACCTCCACGACCTCTTCGGGGCCGGGATGCTGTTCCCAGGGGTAGCGCAGGGCCTCGGCGGAGGACGGTACGGTGTCGGTTTTTGCGTTCATGTTACCGGCTTAAACCCGCCGGCGGCGCCGCGCCAGCCGAAAAAGGACGCGCGGCCCGCCCGCATAGCGGTCATTCCGGGTGGTTTTCCGCAGCCCGGATTTACTCCATCCGCTCCGCGGGACGACTGCTTACGCCGCCCGCATGTTGTTGAGGAACGCGTCGATCTCTCCGCGCAGCATGTCGGCTTCGCGGCGGAGGGCATCCGACGCACTCAGCACTTCGGTGGCCGCGGCACCGGCCTCGGCCGACGCGGTGGAGACGCCGACGATGTTGCTGGAGACCTCGCTGGTGCCGCCGGCCGCATGCTGGATGTTGCGGGCGATCTCGCGGGTCGCTGCACCCTGTTCCTCGACCGCAGCTGCGATCGTGGTGGTGACGTTGTCGATCTCGCCGATGATCCGGCCGATGCCCTGGATGGCGCCGACGGCCGAGGTCGTGACCTGCTGCATGCTGGCGATCTGGGTGCGGATCTCCTCCGTCGCCTTCGCGGTCTGGCTGGCGAGGCTCTTCACCTCGGAGGCGACCACCGCGAAACCGCGGCCGGCTTCGCCCGCGCGGGCTGCCTCGATGGTGGCGTTGAGCGCGAGCAGATTGGTCTGCGACGCAATCGTCTGGATCAGGTCGACCACGACGCTGATGCGGCTTGCGCTGTCGGCAAGGCTCTGCACCGTGGCGTCGGTGGCGCCGGCCTCGTCGACCGCCTTCTTGGCGATCGCCGCCGAGGTGACGACCTGCTTGCTGATCTCCTCGATCGAGGACGACAGCTGCTCGGTGCCTGACGACACGGTCTGCACGTTGACCGAGGTCTCCTCCGCGGCGGAGGCGACCGCGTTCACCAGCGCGTTGGACTGATCGGCTGTCGTCGACATGCTCTGCGCGGTCGACTGCATCGAATTGGCCGATTGCGCGAGATTGTCGAGCGCGGAACGCACCGTGCCCTCGAACTCGGCGATCTTCGCCTCCATCTGCGCGGCACGCTCGGCCTTGACGACACGATCCTTGTCCTGCTCGCTCGCAAGCGCCCGGGCTTCGACCATGCTGTCGCGGAACACCGTCAGCGTTTCCTTCATCGCGCCGATCTCGTCGTTCTGACGGGAGCGGACGATCTCGGTGTCGAGGTCGCCGGCCGATAGCAGCTGCATGGCGCGCTGAAGCTCACGGATGCGGCGCAGGATGTTGCGGCCGACATAGAGCCAGACGAACAGAGCCGAGCCGATCAGAGTGAGCCCGCCCAGGGCCAGCATTGCGGTGGTGGCGAGCGAGATCTCCTGGCGCGCCTGGAAGGTCGACGCGTTGGTCTCCTTCTGCACACCGTCGACGAGCTGCTGCACGCTGATGCCGAGGCCGACATTGAGCTTGCGGGTCTCGTCCAGGACCGTCTGGCCGTAGTCGATGGAGTCGAGTTCCTTCTGACGGATCTTGAACACGCCGGTCTTGCCCTCGCCGAAGGCGAACAGCTTCTGCACCGTGTCGCGCACCGCCTGCATCGAGGGAATGTTCGGGATGTCCTCGAGGTTCGACTTGACGCGGTCGCGGGTCGTCTTGAATTCCTTCTCGATCGCCTCGAGCGTGTCGCTGCTGTTGGCGGAGAGCGCCGCCATCATGTCGGCCGCCATCAGATTGCCATTGGCAGAAACGGTCGAGATCTGGGAGACGGTGCGGGCAGCTTCGGTGGCATCGTCTGCCGACACTTCTGCGGCACCAAGGATTGCGTTGAGGCGCGTCTGGCTATCCAGCATGGCCGGGCCGGCGGCGCCGACGAAAGAGAGCTGGGCCTTGCGCAGCGCTTCATACTGCTTGTCGTGCAGCGCGCCGGTGTCGAGCCGTTCGCGGGCCGCAGAGACCAGGCTTTGCGTGGCTTCTCCGATGCTCTTGGTGGTGTCGCGGAGTGCGTTCGCAGTCTGCTGGTCGGCGCCGAGCTCGATGATCTCGCCGAGCTTGGCCATCGCGAGCTGCTGGATGTCCTTTACGTTCTTGGTGCGCTCGTTCAACGCCTCATCGCTGGGAGATGCGAGCAGGCCCGGGCCTTGCGCCGCGAGCGTCGCGCTCTGCGAGGCGAGCTGAAGGCTGGCGGAGAGGCGCGGAATATCGCGGCCGCTGAGGTCCATCATGGTCGAGCCGAGATGATTGAACACGAAGCCGGCGCCAGCTGCGATCAGGAGGCCCATGCCCGCGATCACGGCGAAGGCCGCAAACAGGCTGCCGCGCAGGCCCCATTTCGGCATTTTGAAACGAGGTTTGAAACGGCCGACGCTGAGACGGATCGCCATCGAAATTCCCCCACACCCGTAATCTTATATGTTCGAGATGGAGTATCCTTGGCGCGGGTTAAAAAATCGCAAGTTGCACAATTGCTTGGCTAGTTCCGCAGAGCGAAAAAGGAAAGGGCCGGCAATGCTGCCGGCCCTTGAAATCGAAGGGATTTTGTAACGCGCGATCAGTAGCGCGCGACCACCGGGCTCGCCCAGTTGAAGCGGTAGTTGAGGCCCGCCTTGAAGGTGTGGTCGTCGGTGGTGAAGTTTCCGGTGCCGACCAGCGGACCCGCGGTGAAGTGCGCGTCGCCGAAATTGTAGTACTGGTACTCGGCCTTGGCCGACCAGTTCGGCGCGAACATGTATTCGAGGCCGGCGCCAACGGTGTAGCCGTTGCGGTGATCGCCAGTGATGATGAAGCCGGTCGGCACGCCGCCGACCGTCACCTTCTCGTTGTTGTCGGAATAGGCGTAGCCGCCCTTCACGTAGAGCAGGCCCGGGCCCCAGGTGTAGCCGACGCGACCGGTGATCGAGCCGAGGCCGCGCTGGTCGTTGGTGTAGGCCACGCCGCCCGGGAACACCGCGCCGACATTGCCGGAGAGCCAGGAATACTGGGCTTCAGCACCGACCACAAAGTTCGGGTTGAACTGCCAGTCCGCACCAGCCTGCAGACCACCGAGGAAGCGGCCGTTGCCGTTGTTGCCGGTGGAGAGGCCGTTGAAATTGTTGTCGCTCGAGAACGCGCCGCCGAGATGCGCGCCGATATAGAATCCCGTCCAGTTGTAGATCGGCGCGGCATAGGCCGGCGCCTTGTTGTAATAGGGGCGGGCGCCGAGATCGGCACCGAGGGCCGGCGCAGCTGCACTAACCGCGAGCAGCGCAACGGTCGCAAACAGAATCTTCTTCATAGTCCCAACTCCAACACTCATGTCCCCAGCAGGCGCGATGTCCGCGCCGCGTTGGTTTTGCAGATAGCTCGCTTTTGACGAAAATGCTGTCACATGCATGGCACATCGGCGCCCAACGTAACTTATTGGGCGCTAAATGATTTTCGTGATTAATGCCGGCTTAAGAAGGGGTGAAGGAAGGCTTAATTCGCGCGTGTTGCGGTAACCTCCGCGCGCGTCTCGTTAACCAAGACGGCGCAGCACCTCGTCGCGCATCTGGGCGCGGAAGGCCGCGCGCTTCGCGGGCCGGTCCTCCACGCGCACGTCGTGGCGATCGAAGATGTCGAACTTCTCCAGGATCGGATAGCGCTCGCTCGCCATCGCGAGCACGCGCAGCACCTTGGTGGCGGCGAGCGTCGGCCCGCTCACCTCCCAGCGCCGGATCGTGTCGGCGCCGCCCTTCTCCGGCAACGCGCACAGTTTTGCCATGTCGGCCGCGGTGAGCCTGCGCGCGACGGCGTCGGAGAGGTCGGCGCGGAGTTGCTTCAGTTCGGGGCCGGTCATGTCACCTCAATACGCGAAGTCGTCGAAGCGAATGCAGTAGCGCTGATTCGGGTCCATCCGAAGGCGGGTATGATCGTGGTAATGTGGTCGCGCCGGTCGAGCGTCAGCGAGGGGATTTCCATGCCCGTATTCAAGCTGCCCCTGTCGGGGGATGTCGTTCAGTCCATTTACCCGTCGTTCTTCAGCCCTACCGGCGGCCAATTCGGCCTCGTCAACATTACTGTCGGGCAATCCTCGGCGCCTGAGGTCGAGAAGGACGTGTTGTCGGATGTCGCAGGCTACGGCAAGCAGATCGGCCAGATCGCGGATGCGTTACTCGTGGTGATCGAATATCTGGAAGCGCTCGGCGATAGCGCGCTTCGAGACGACAAGGCGGTTGCAGCCTTCAAGGAGCTGATGAATTCGGTCGCGACCGTGAAGGAGCGCCACAATAGAAAAGCCAAGCGTCCAAGGCGGCCTTGATTGCGCGGCGTCCTCGGCACATTTGCTTGTGTACGGCGTTGTAACTCCGGCCCCAGCGGTCCCGTTTGATCGATGACGGCCCGTGGCTATGAAAGGATCAGCCATGACAACAACCAGGTTCGCCATTGCGGCGGTCGTCACCATCAGTCTGGCGGCGGCGCCTTTCGCGGCTGAAGCGAAGAAGCACAGGTCCAGCAGGCACTACGCCACGAGCGTGATGGCTCCAGGCTATGGCAGCTCCGGCGTGACCGCGACGCAATCCAGGACGTATGGATCGTCGGGGCCGTCGATCGGGACGGTGACCGCGCCCTCGATCGGAACGTATAGCTGGCCGTCGGTCGGCGTCACCAGCGCAGTCCCGACCTGGAGCAACACGAACCCGCCGGTGCGATAGAGCGTGGCTGCCTCGCGCGTCAGCCTTCCGCGCCTCCAATCGCAAACACGAGGCAGGTCGTCGTTGCATGCGCAATCAGCCGGCCTTTTGCATCGGTAATGCGCGCTTCGGCGGTGGCGACGCGGCGCCCGGCGTTGAGCACGCGGCCTTCGGTGCGAACCGTGCCGCTGGCTTCGCTCATGCCGCGCACGAACGAGATCTTGAATTCCAGCGTGGTGTAGCCGGTGCCCGCGGGCAGCGTGCTCTGCACCGCAAGTCCCATTGCGGAATCCAGCAGGATCGCGGCATAACCGCCATGAACCGAGCCGATCGGATTGTAATGACGCAGGCCCGGCACGCTGTGGATCACCACGACGCCCGGCTCGGCCATGCAGTCGAACGGCTCGACCGTCTGCATGATCGGCGGCTCCGGAAATTGCCGCGCGAAGATCGCTCGGACGAAATCGAGCCCCGGCATCGACGCCATCTTTTCAATGGGCACGACACCGTATTCGATCGCCTGCTTGTCCGAATTGTCGCCCGCCATCGCTCGCCCCCACATCGTCATGCCCGGACTTGATGCGGGCATTTTCAATCTTCCGAAGGATGCGTTGCCCGGTCAAGACCGCGGGCGGCGCTAGGCGCCCCGGCGGCCCTGCTGGCCGATCACGCAGCGCCACCCCGCCAGCCGTTCGGCCGGATGCTGGTTCATCCATTCGGCAAGCCGCGGTGCGCCCATCATGCAGGACTGCATCGAGACGTCGGCGAAGTCCGAGGTGGTGACGATCTGCTCGTGGCAATTTCCCGGAGTCGAGAGACTGCAGAGCACTGCAATGATCTTGATCACGCCAGATTTCCCACATCGCTGCCGGCCGCACGGCTAATCGCCGTGTCCTGGCGCTCGCCGGCTGGATCAGCCGGCGGGAAAATGCTGTCGTAGATCGCGCGCGCTTCCTGGATCAGGCGAATGCGCTCGCGCTCGGATTTCGAAACAAACTGAATAACCTGGCCCATGTCGGCCTCCAAAGATCGCACAATCCACCATCAGATGATGGAAATCATTCCATCCGGATATAGGGGCGCTGACTTCGGGTTTGCAGTTGTGCGGGCGGTCACGAGGGATAAAAAGCGCGTGACCGAGACATCGCGAGGACGGAACGGGATACCGGAGGGATGCGCTGACCTCACGCCGCTGGTGCACGTTCCTTCTGTCCCGGCACAGCCGCGAGCAACTCGCGCGTATAGGGATGTTCCGGCGCGGCGAAGAGCTGAGCGGTCGGCTTCAGCTCGACGATGGCGCCACGCTGCATCACCGCGATGCGGTCGCAGATCTGGGCTGCGACGCGCAGATCGTGGGTGATGAACAGCATCGAAAGGCGGAGGCGCGACTTGAGATCTTCGAGCAACCTGAGAACCTGCGCCTGCACGGAGACATCGAGCGCGGAGACGGCTTCGTCGGCAACGATGATCTCGGGTTCGAGCGCGAGCGCGCGCGCAATGCCGATGCGCTGGCGCTGGCCGCCGGAGAATTCATGCGGATAGCGCTCGAGCGCGCCGGCGTCCAGGCCGACCATCTTGAGGAGGTCGCGGGCGCGCTCGACTGCGACCTTCGGATCGATGCCGGCCGCGATCGGGCCGTCGGCGATGATGTGACCGACCTTGCGTCGCGGATTGAGCGAGGCGAACGGATCCTGAAAAATCATCTGGATGCGATGGCGCTCGGCGCGCAGCGCCTTGCCCGAAAGTGAGGTGAGATCGGTGTCGCCGATCCGCACCGTGCCGCGATCGGCCGCGATCAACCGCATCACCAGCCGCGCCACCGACGATTTGCCGGAGCCGGACTCGCCAACGAGGCCGAGCGTCTCGCCCTTGAGGATATTGAAGTTCACCGCGCGCGCGGCATCGACGCGGCGATCCTCGCGGAACCAGCCGCCTGACGTGACATAGGTCTTGTCGAGCCCGATCACCTCGACAGCCTTGGCCTGATCGTCGAGCGGCTGGCGCGCCGGCGGCTGCATCGTCGGCACGGCGGCGAGCAGCGCCTTGGTGTAATCGTGCTGCGGATCGTTGAAGACGGTCGCGGCAGGACCTTCCTCGACGACCTTGCCGTGCCTGAGCACCACCACCTGGTCGGCGATGTCCGCGACCACACCAAAATCATGGGTGATGAACATCACCGCCATGTTGCGGTTGCGCTGGAGGTTGCGGATCAGTTTCAGGATCTGCGCCTGCGTGGTGACGTCGAGCGCGGTGGTCGGCTCGTCGGCGACCAGCACGGCCGGCTCGAGCGCAAGCGCCATGGCGATCATGGCGCGCTGGCGCTGGCCGCCGGAGAGCTGGTGCGGATAGGCGCGCACGATACGTTCGGGGTCGGGCAGGCCGACCTCGCGCGCCAGCGACAGCGCCTTGGCGCGCCGCTCCCCCGGCGTGAGCAGGCCATGGGCCTCGAACATCTCCGCCATCTGGTCGCCGATCCGCATCAACGGATTGAGCGCGGTCATCGGCTCCTGGAAGATCATCGCGAGCCGGCGGCCGCGCAAATCGCGCCAGTCGTCGTCATCGAGCTTGAGCAGGTCGCGGCCTTCGAACTGGATCTCCCCTGACGTGACCGACACCGTGTCGGGCAAGAGGCCCATCAGCGCATGCGCGCACATCGACTTGCCGGAGCCGGATTCGCCGACCACGCAGACGATTTTGCCGGGCCGCAAATCGAGCGAGACGCCGTCGACGGCGAAGGGGCGTTCGGCGCCCTCGGGCAGCGCGATCCGCAAGTTCTTGATGGAGACGGCGGGCGGGGCGGTCATCATCAGCGTCCTTCCCGCGACAGGCGCGGATTGAGCGCGTCGTTGAGGCCTTCGCCGATCAGGTTCAGCCCGAGCACCGAGATCAGGATCGCGACGCCGGGAAACACCGTGATCCACCAGGCCTGGCGGATCACGGTGCGGCCCGCGCCGACCATGTAACCCCAGGAGATCAGATTGGGATCGCCCAGCCCAAGAAAGGACAGCGAGGATTCCAACAGGATCGCGGTCGCGACCATCAGCGAGGCCAGCACGATCACCGGCGACAGCGCGTTGGGCAGGATCTCGCGCAGGATGATCCAGGTGTTGCTCTGTCCGGTGACCACTGCAGCCTGGACATATTCCCGCGTCCGCAGCGACAGCACCTCGCCGCGGACGAGGCGCGCGACCGGCGGCCAGCTCACCACTGCGATCGAGGCCACGATCGAATAGATCGAGGGCTGCAGGATCGCCACCAGCACGATCGCGAGCGCAAAACTCGGAATGGTCTGGAAGAATTCGGTGAAGCGCATCAGGGCGTCATCGACCTTGCCGCCGAAATAGCCGGCCATGGCGCCGATGGGAACGCCGACGACGAGTGCGACCAGCGTCGAGACGAGGCCGACCAGCAGCGAGACGCGTGCGCCAAAGATCATGCCGGCGAACACGTCGCGGCCGAGTGCGTCGGTGCCGAGCGGTACGGTCGAGAGCGTGAACGGCGGCAGGAACGGCCGCTGCACCATGCGCCATGGCGAGTTCGGGAACAACAGCGGCCCGAACACCGCAATCGAGATGGCAAGCACAAGGATGACCAGCCCGATGACGCCACTCGGACTCCTCAGCATCGATTTCCAGAACTGTTTCATGCGGCGAATTCGATGCGTGGGTCGACCAGGCGATAGACGAGGTCGGTGATGAGGTTGAAGATCAGCACCATGATCGAGCATGTCACGAAGACGCCGAGGAGCAGATTGTAGTCACGCTGCAGCAGCGCGTCGTACATCAGACGCCCAATGCCGGGCCAGGCAAACACGGTCTCGGTGATGACGGCGCCGCCGATCAGCGTGCCGGCATGGACGCCGGCGAGCGTGACGACGGGGAGCAGCGCGTTGCGCAGCACATGGCGGCGTTGGATCACTCCGTCGGAAAGCCCCTTGGCGCGCGCGGTCTTGACGAAGTCGAGCCGCTTCACCTCCAGCATCGAGGCACGCGTCATGCGGGTGTAGGTCGCCATGAAGAACAGGCCGAGCGTCATCGCCGGCATGATCAGGTGCTTTGCGACGTCGATCACATGGGCAAAGCCGGTGAAATTGGCGCCGACCGTCTCGTAACCGAAGCTCGGCAGCCAGTCGACCGTGACCGAGAACAGCAGGATTCCCATCAGCGCCACCCAGAAGATCGGCATGGCGTAAAAGATCAACGCGAAGATCGTGATGGCTGTGTCGAGTAAGGTCCCGGCGAAACGGGCGGCGAAAGTGCCGAACAGGACGCCGAGCACGAGCGAGATCGCGAACGCCGTCAGCGTCAATAGCAGCGTCGCCGGCAGGCGCTCCATGATCAGCTTCGACACCGGCGCCTGCTGGCGGAAGGAGAAGCCGAGGTCGAGGGTCGCGATGCCCTTGACGTAGATGAACAGCTGCTCGGGCAGCGGCTTGTCGAGGCCGAACTTTTCCCGGAGCTGCTGGACGAAGACTTGATCGCTGGCGCCGGCCTCGCCCGCCATCACGACAGCGGGATCGCCGGGCGCAAGCCGGATCAGGAAGAAATTGAGGACGACGATCGCGAGCAGGACGATCACGCCCTTCACGACGCGCTGGGCGACGAAGGAGAGCATTTAGAGCGACGCTTGTTTGACTTGAGTGCCACCGCGACGGTGGTGCGCCCCCTCTCCCGTTTGCGGGGGAGGGTTGGGGTGGGGGTGCTTCCGCAGTGGGGGTCTTCGAGTGGAGAGAGCCCCCACCCGCCGCGCTAGGGACGATTCTTCGCATCGCCCGTCGCGCGTCGACCTCCCCCGCAAGCGGGAGAGGTGCAGCGAGTTTGCGGCTCGATCAGAGATCATTTGGCGAAAGCCATAGCAGAAAGATCAGACGCGAAGCGCCGTCATTTGTCGAGCCATGCGTCCTTGAAGCCGTCATTGACCCCGATCCCGGTGGTGATCAGATTCTTGACCTTGCAGCGCATGATGGTCGGGAATTGCAGCTCGAGCATCCAGGCCACCGGCACGTCCTCGACCAGGATCTTCTGCGCCTTGTCGTAGATCTCCTTGCGCTTGGAGTCGGGCGTTGCGACCGCGCCGTCGGCGAACAGCTTGTCGATTTCGGGGTTGGAATAGCCCTCGACATTGTTGAACACTTGGCCCTTGGCGATGGCGCTGGAGACGTAGTTGCGGCCGACACCGAGCGCGGGATCGCCGTACTGGTAGAGATAGGTGAAGGCGATATCGTAGTCCCAGTCGCCAATCTTCTGGTTGCCGCCGGCAACGTCGGTCGAGATCGTCTCGATGTTCATGCCGACGTCCATCAGGTTCTGCTTCACGGCTTCACCCCAGCGCTGCCAGGTCTCGCCATAGGCGAGCGGCAGGATGCGGATCTTCTCGCCCTTGTAGCCGGTTTCCTTCAGCAGCGCCTTGGCCTTGGCCGGGTTGTAAGCGTATTTCGGCACGTCGTCGGTGTAGTATTTGATGGTCGAAGCCGAGGGACCGGTTGCGACCTTGCCGAGCCCGTTCCAGATCACGTCCTTGGCGAAATCGCGGTCGATCGCGTACATGATCGCCTGCCGCACCCGCTTGTCGGCCAGCGGCCCCTGGCGGTTGTTCAGCCACAGCCAGGCCAGTGGCGAGAAGAACTCCCAGCCCGCGCCGGTGACGCAGGTGTCCTTCAGCTTGGACAGCCGCGGAACGTCGAAGTTCTCGACCGAGCCGCCGGGCAGCACGTCGACCTTGCCGGTTTCGTAGGCCACCGAACGCGCGGCGGCGTCGGGGATGATCTGCCAGTAGATCTCGTCGATATAGGGCTTGCCCTTCTCGTAATAGTTCGGGTTCTTGACCAGCCGAATAAACGAGCCCTTCTGCCATTCCTTGAACATGAAGGGGCCGGTGCCGACCGGCGCGTTGTTGTAGGGATTGGTCTTCCAGTCGGTGCCTTCATAGAGATGTTTCGGCACCATCGGCATCGAGCCGACCTCGAAGATGCCGAGGAACGGGCCGAACGGCTGCTTCAGCGTGAACACCACGGTGTAGTCGTCGGGCGCCTCGACCTTGTCGACCTGCACGAGGTTGGCGCGGGCGCGCGCATGCGTCTGCTTCAGCATCTCGATCGAGAACAACACGTCGGCCGCGGTGAAGGGCTTGCCGTCATGCCAGGTGACGCCCTTCCTGAGCTTGAAAGTGTAGGTCTTGGCGTCCTCGCTCACGCTCCAGCTCTCGGCGAGCTCCGGTTGCGGCTCGAGCTTGGGGCTGTAGCGCAGCAGGCCTTCGAAGATGTTGCCCGACACCATCTGGGTCGGACCGTTCTGGATCATCGCAAGCATCAGGCCGGGTGGTTCGGGCTGGATCACGGCATTGATCACGCCACCCATTTTGGGCTCTTGCGCCAGCGCCGAGGCCGTAAGCCCGCAAGCCAGCAGGAGACCAAGCAACACTCGTTTCGACATGTCGTATCTTTCTCAAGCAAGACCGGCCGTAAGCGCTTCGCAACGTCTTCGCGCGCGAAGCCACGGCCGGCCCATCCCAGTCCCCATCCACCACCGAAGCTCACATAGTCCCGTTCGGCGCCGCAAGATGAAAGTCTCGACAGTGTTCGCACAAAAAATGTACAGCGCGTCCTGTTTTCACTTGATTCATTGTCTTGTCATGGAGACAAGTCGGCCATGGACAACGCCACACGCTCCGAACGATCCCGCAACGCTGCGCTCGAGGCGGCCATCGCGATCATCGCGCGCGACGGACCCGGCCGGCTGACGCTCGATGCGATCGCGCGCGAGAGCGGCCTGAGCAAGGGCGGCGTGATGCACCAGTTCCGCACCAAGGAAGCGGTGCTGAAGGCGCTGCTGGAGCGGCAGATGGCCCATTTCGAGCAGTTTTCGAACAGCTATCAGGCGAAGGTGAGCGCAACTTCCGCGAATCCCGAGCTCGCCACTCAGCTCGCCACGGTGCGCGAAGCCGCAAGCGCGCCGAATTCGGCTGCACTGGCGCTGGTTGCCGCCATGGTCGAGAACCCCGGTCTGATGTCTCTGCCGCGCGACCGCGAGATGAGGCGGGTCGCGGCCATCAAGGCCGAGGCCGCCGATCCGGATCTGGCGTTGTTGCGTTGGGCCGCTGCGAGAGGCCTGTTGCTGAGCGGCCTGTTCGGCATGTCTCCGCTGAGCAAGGCCGAGCATGATCGCCTGTTCGCGCGTCTGCTTGACGACAAGCAGTGGAGCGGTCTCGAACATCCAGCCGCAACGCGCCCCGCCAAATCTGCTTCGGCTTCTGCGGCAAAGGCCGCGACTCCGCGCAAGCGCGTCTGATTCATCGTTAACATATTCCTGCTGACCGCTGCCCAAAGTCGCGCCTGCGGCCAAATGTGCCAGGACGCCGTCTTGGCACTTTACAAACCAACTGGTCGGTTTTATAAACGGAAACACTGAGGCGACCCAAGGCTTCTGAATTGGCCCGGACGATGCCTTGGGTTGGCAAAGGTGAAGGTCGCAGCCGCGTCTGCTCCCACACGCGGTTGCGGCCGCCACTGCCTTTCGAGAAGCCGCAAGAGGAGTTTCTGGAATGGATTGCTCGATCGCCCTGCGCGGTCTGGGAACGTTGATGCTTGGTGCGGCCGTGACCGGCTGCGCCTCGGTCGCGCCCGTGCCCTATTCGGAGATGGCGTCGTCCGCCTACATGGCGCCCGACAAGTCGGACGCTTCTGGCCGCGTGCCCTATCGCTATTCTACGCCGGTCGACTGGCGCGCCTATAACAAAGTGATCCTCGAACCCGTCGTGGTCTATCGCGGCAAGGATCATCAGTTCGGCGACATGTCCGACCAAGACAAGGCGACGCTCGCCGCCTACATGCAGACCCGCTTCGCCGAGCGACTGCACGGCCGCCTCATGCTGGTGCGCGAGCGCGCGCCGAACACCCTGCGGATCAGGCTGACGCTCACCGGCGCGGTCACCAACACGCCGGTGCTCGGCACGCTCTCCCGCTTCGACATGGCCGGCGCGGTCTACAACGGCGTGCAGGCGGCACGCGACGGCGAGGGCATGATGACCGGATCGGTCATCTATGGCGTCGAGATCTTTGACGCCGGGACCTCGCGTCTGATCAGCGCCTACGTCACCAAGCAATACCCCGGCGCCTACGACATCAAGGCGAGTGTCGGCGCGCTCGCGGCGGCCAATGCCGGCGTCGACGAGGGCGCCGACGCGCTGATGGCGCAATTGAACTGACGCCGCAACCCAATCAACGAAAGGTGCCGCTGATGAATCTCCTCCTTCGCTTCGTGCTGCGCGTCGCCATCACCGTCGTGATGATGGTGCTCGGCGGCCGCGCCGGCGCCGTCACGCCCAATGATCCCAGCGGCACCTGGCTCGTCGAAGACGGACGCGCGCGCATCAGGCTCGAGCGCTGCGGCCCCTCGCGCGACCGCATCTGCGGCTTCATCGTCTGGATGAAGGAACCGGCCGACAATCGCGGGCAGTCTCTTCGCGACAAGGAAAATCCGGACCCCGACAAGCGTGCCCGCGCGCTGCTGGGCCAGCAGCTGATCATGGGCCTGCAGGCAACGCCCGAGGGCCGGTTCGCCGGCGACATCTATAACGCCGAGGACGGCAAGTTCTATTCGGTCTCGCTGTGGCGCGAATCCGCCGACCGCCGCAAGCTCAAGGGATGCTTGATCAAGCTGTTGTGCCAGACCCAGACGTGGCAGCAGACCCTCGACGCCCAACCCGGCCAGCTCATTGGTCTTACCGGCGATCTCAATGGTCCCTGTGCCGACAAGGAATGGGCACAAGTGCCTCCGCCGAAGCCGCTTCAGGCCAAGGCGAAGTAGGGACGTTCCCTCGCCGGGGCGATGATTTGTCCCGCCGCATTGCTGCGAATTCCGTCATTGCGAGCGGAGCGAAGCAATACAGAGTCCCTGCGGAAAGCAGTCTGGAATCTTTGCTGCGCTCGCAATGATGTTGTGGTCGCATGCTGCCCGCGTACCAAATTTGACCGGTTGTCCGCCAAAAGCTATCCTTCTGCTCTGCCGGGTCGTCCAATCTGAATTTGCTCACGCAAATTCCTCATTCCGGGGCGCACCTATGGAATGGTCAGCCAAGCCCTCTCGTGTCGATCAGCCCTTCGGGAGCTGGGCCGACGATCTCGCTGCTGCCTTCGTCCGGCTTGAGCCGCGCAAGATCGACGACCGTCCCTTCGAAGGCGCGATCGCGCGTACCGACGCCGCGCCGGTCCAGATTTCGCTGGTGAAAGCTACGGGCCACAGCGTTCTCAGGCTGCGGCCCCATATCGCGCGGTGTACGGACGATCTCTGCTTCATCAATCTCCAGCTCGAGGGTCTGGGCCGCACGACGCAGCGGGGACACGAGCAGGTCTGTGCGCCCGGTGACCTCGCGGTCGCCGATACGACCGAGCCGTTCGAGATTGCCAACGGTCGCGACTTCCGCCTCTTTTGCTTCGCCGTGCCGCGGCGGCGCCTGCCAAAGAGCTTTGCGGATTCTCCGCGGCTCGCACTGTCGAGGACGGAGAAGGGCCGCGCATTGTCGCGCACGCTCGCAGGCTATGCCGAGCTTTGCCTGGCCGCCCCCGCAATTGCGGCCAGCAGCGGCACGCATCTGGTCGAGCTGATCGCGCATGCACCGGAGATGCTCGGTGAAATGCCGGTCGCGCGCGTGCATGTGCCCGTGCTGCTGTCGATGATGCTCGACCATATCGACCGCCACAGCGACGATCCTGGTCTCGACGCCGAAGCGCTTGCCCGCAAGTTCCGCTGCTCGGAGCGCTATGTGCACCAACTGTTCGTCACGACCGGCCGCTCCGTCGGCGAGCATGTCAGCGACCGGCGGATCCTGGTCTGCGCCCGCGACCTGCTCGACGCGCAGCATCGTCACAAGACCATCTCTGCGATTGCGTATGAGGCCGGCTTTTCCGACATCTCGCACTTCAATCGCCTCTTCAAGCGCAGCCACGGCCTCGCCCCGCGCGACTTTCGCAAGACGAAGGGGAAGGGCGAGTAGTTCACCTCCAGCCAAGAATTCGGTCGCTGCCGACCAAGATTTTCCGCCCTCGTCCGGCTCACTTTGGTGACCTGCCGGAGCGACGGAGATGCTCGATGGCGATTGACTTCACGCTTTCACCTGCACAGCGCGCGTTGCAGCTTCAATCGCGAAAATTCGCCGCGGAGGTCTTGGCCGACGCCCGCAAGGCCGAGTTGCTGGCGACACCGGAAGAGCGCTTCCTCGCGACGAAGCCGACTTATGAGGCGATGGTCTCTGCCGGTTATCTACGCAAATGCATTCCGGCGCCGGCAGGCGGTGACAATGCCGGCCTTGTCGACATGGCGATCCTGGCGGAAGAATTCTACGCGGTGAATCCGAGCGTGACGCTGACCATGCTCGGCACGGTGCTCGGTCTGCTGCCGATTCTGCTTGGCGGTACGCCGGAGCAATGCGCGCGCCTGCTTGCACCGTTCCTGAAGACGAACGGCGCTCCGCTTGCGGGCTTCTGTTCCTCGGAGCCGGGCGGCAGCGCCAATGCCGCCGCACTGCCGCCGGGCGAGGGTGTGCGCACCACCGCCAAACGCGAGCTCGGCAATTGGGTCATCAACGGCCGCAAGAAATGGGTGTCGTCCGCCACCGGTTGGGATCGCAACGGCGCCGATGTGTTGTGCGTGGTGTGCCGGACCAATCCCGCCGCGCCGCCGGAGCAGGGTGTCTCCATCATTGCGGTCGAAGGCCCGGTGCCCGGCATCGTGTTCGAAGGCGCTATCGATTCGATCGGCCACCGCGCTCACCTCGTGCCGGAATTCAGCCTGCGTGACGTCACCACGCCGCACGGCAATCTGCTCGGGCAGGAGGGGGGCGGCTTGATGCTGGCGTCTGCCGCCTTCACCGGCACGGCGGCGCTGGTCGGCATCTTCGGCGTCGCCCTGATGCGGGCCGCTTTCGACTATGCATTGCATTTTGCCCGCACCGAGAAGCGCGGCGGGGCGCAGGCGATCATCGAGCATCAGGCGGTCGGCTATGCACTCGCCGATGCCAAGACTACGATCGAAGCCGCACGCTACCTGAGCTGGCGGGCTTGCCAAGCGCTCGATACGCAGTCGCCCGGTGCCGACGAGCTCGCGGTCCAGGCCAAGATCTTCGGCTCCGAGGCCGCGGTGCGGGTCATCACCGACCTGATGCGCGTGGTCGGCATCGACAGCTATGACCACGCGGCGCCGTTCGGCCGCTTGTTGCAGGACGCATTGGCGCTGCCGATCTTCGACGGTGGCAATATGGGTATCCGCCGGCGGCAGCTCCACGCGATGCTGATGCGGCCCGACTACGATCCGCTGACCGCGTGCGGCGGAGCGTGAGCCCTCGCGTCGCATCTGCGTCCACCTCTGCGCCTGCGGCTGCCGCGGACCGTCGCGGCAGGGCAATGGCGCAGCGCCGGAAGCCGTGCCAGATTAGGCCCCGATCGACAAAACAGTTCTCAACAACCAGATCGGTACACCTTATGACTGACCAACCGTTTCCGGGCCCGGATTTGCGCCCGTTGCATTTGCAGATCGGCGCGCAGACGATTGGCGGCTTTGAAAGCGCAGGCACGGGACGTCCGATCCTGCTGATCCACGGCAATTCTTCCTCGTCCCGGATCTGGCAGAAGCAATTGCAGGGGCCGCTCGGCGCCAAATACCGCGTGATCGCGATCGACCTGCCCGGCCATGGCGCCTCGCCGCCGCCGTCCCATCCGGAACAGGATTATTCCGGCCATGGCTATGCCGCGGCGATCGCGGCCGTTGCCGGCGCCCTCGATCTCACGAGCACAATCGTCGTCGGCTGGAGCCTCGGCGGCCATGCGGTGCTGAATGCGGCCGCGTCGCTGCCGATGGCGGCCGGGCTGATGATCTTCGGGACGCCGCCGATCGGCAGCGGGCCTGCGGGCTTTGCCGGCTTCAAGAACCTGTCGCCCACCGCGTTTACGGCCGCGCCGACCGAGGCTGAGATCGAGGAGTGGATGCACACGGCCTTCGCGCCGGGCTACACGCCGATCCCCGGTTTCGTCCTGGACGATTTCCGTAGGACCGACGGCAATGCGCGCGCCTGTCTCGGTGCCGTTGCGCAAAGTGGCGGCCTCGCCGACGAAACCGAGATCGTGCGCAATCTGAAGATTCCCCTGGCGATCGTGCAAGGCGCGGAGGAGCAGATCGTCGATCTCGGCTGGCTCCAGCGCCTCGCCGCGCCGACCTTGTGGCGCGGTGCGGTTCAGGTCGTCGACGGCGCCGGCCACTCCACGCAGTGGGAGAAGCCGGAGGCCTTCAACGCACTGCTCGACGCGTTTGCGTCGGGTGTGTGACCGTCTTCATCCCAGCCCCGCGCGCCGAAATCCTTCCAGATAGTGTTCGCGATCCGCGTCATTGGCCCACGGCAGCTGCGTTGCGATCCAGTCCAGTGAGATATTGGGCTGGGTGCGGCGCAGCTCTCCCAGCGCCATATCCGCAAGCGCGCCGTCGCCGGTCATGCCGGCGGAGACGGCGAGCACGCGATAGGCGCCGGTGAGATCGCCGCGATGGCGGATTGCCTCGCGCGCCAGCGCGACGGCCTCGTCATATTGCCGCTCAGTGTAGCGCGCATAGCCGGCGATGCCGTAATAGATCGCCAGCGACGGATCGCGCGGTGAGAGCCTGATCGCCTTTTGCGCCGCCTCGAACGATTCGCCGGGCCGTCCGGCATAGGACAGCGCCAGCGCGTAATAGCCCTGCGCCAGCGAGAAGTTCGGATTGAGCGCGAGCGCCTGTTCGAACTCGGACAGCGCGTCCGCGAGCCGGCTGGTCGAGAAGCAGACGCTGCCGAGCGCGGCATGGGCCCAGGCATTCTCATGGTCGTAGCGCATCGCGGCGAGCGCGGCGTTCTCCGCGATTGGCGCCGTCGTGGCGAGCTCCGCCCAGCCCAGATGCACGCCGAACATGTGGCTTGCCGCCAGCACCGCCAGTGCCTGGCTGTAATCCGGATCGATCGCGATCGCGCGCTCGAGCAGTTTCTGCGCCGCGGCGTGGTCTTGCGGCGTGATCCGCCAGTAGTGCGAGAGCGCCTGCATCAGCAGATCCCAGGCGTCCAGGCTCGATGGCGGCTTGCGATGCGTACGAAAATTCTCCGCGGCGTGAATCTGCGGCTCGATCGCCGCGACGATACGCTCCGTGATCTCGTCCTGGACGGCGAAGACATCGATCAGCTCGCGGTCGTAGCGCTCGGCCCAGAGATGGCCGCCGGTGGTGGCGTCGTTGAGCTGTGCGGTGATGCGCACGCGGTTGCCCACCTTGCGCACGCTGCCCTCGACGATGTAGCGGACGCCGAGTTCCTCGGCGATCTGCTTGAGGTGGACCGCGCGCCCCTTGTAGGTAAAGGACGAGTTGCGCGCGATCACGATGAACCAGCGCTGCTTCGACAGCGCGGTGAGGATGTCCTCGCTGATCCCGTCGCCGAAATATTCCTGGGCGGGATCGCCGCTCATGTTCTCGAAGGCGAGCACGGCGATGCCCGGTCGGTCGGTCGCGACGCGCGGGAAACCCGGTGCGACCTCGGCCGGAACAGGCTCGGCCGGAATAGCCTTACCTGGGACAGCCTTGCCCGGAACAGCCTTGGCTGCCACCTCTTCCCGGACTTCGCCGACGAAACGAAAGCCCTTGCGCGGTATGGTCTTGATCAGCCGCTGCGCCGCGCCGTCGTCGCCGAGCGCCTTGCGGGCGGCGTTGATCCGACTGTTCAGCGCGGAATCCGAGACGATACGGTTGCTCCAGATCTCGCTGATCAGATCGTCCTTGCTGACGACGCGGGCGCGCTCCGCGACGAGGTAAAGCAACAGATCGAACACCTGCGGCTGCAGCGGCACGGCTGCGCCGCTGCAGGTGAGCTCCCGCAGGTCGCCGTCGAGCACGTTGTTTTCAAAGAGGAATCGCACGTTTCTGTCGTCTCAAGCAAAAATCAAAGTCGTCTCAGGCGAAAATCAACCGTCCGCGAAAGTCTTCCGCCGTCCGGTCCGGCATGGTGCAGAGACCAAACAGTGCCGATGCCTCGGCACAACGGAGCTTTCTATGACCCAACTCGATCATCATGTTCATTCCATCAGCCCGGAGGTTGCGGGCTCGCGCTTTCTCAAGTTCATCGCCTTTCTTTACGGAATTGCGGCGTATCTCGTTTTTTTCGTTACGATCGTCTACGCGATCGGCTTTGTGATGGGGCTGGTGGTGCCGAAGACCATCGACACCGGGCCCGACACACCGACGGCCGAAGCCGTGATCATCAATCTGCTGCTGATGACGCTGTTTGCCGTTCAACACAGCGTGATGGCGCGGCAGCGCTTCAAGGCGTGGTGGACGCAATTCGTCCCCAAGCCGGTCGAGCGCTCGACCTATGTGCTGTTCGCGAGCCTGTCATTGCTTCTCCTGTTCTGGCAATGGCGTCCGTTGCCGTCGGTCATATGGGACGTCACCAGCCCGGATCTTGCCGTGACGCTGGTCACGGTGTCCCTCACGGGCTGGGTGCTGGTATTCACCTCGACCTTCATCATCAATCATTTCGAATTATTTGGACTGCATCAGGTGACCAACCATCTCGTCGGCAAAGAGGCTGCGCCGCCGCGGTTCAAGACGCCGTTGCTCTACAAATTCGTCCGTCATCCGATCTATCTCGGCTTCATCATCGCCTTCTGGGCGGCGCCGACCATGACCGCAGGCCATCTGCTGTTTGCGGCCGTGACGACAGCCTACATCTTCGTAGGCATCGCGCTGGAGGAGCACGATCTCGTCGACCTCTTCGGCGACGAATACCGGCAGTACAAACAACGGGTGTCGATGCTTATTCCCTGGCGCCGGTCAGTCTAACCGCCGCGCGCTCCGTCGCGCGTCCGCCAATCGGAGGACGCGCGACGGGACTTCATTTGTAATCCAAGAGTTCCAATCCAGGCATTTCAATCCCAATTTCCATCTCAGGAGACGACCAAGATGAAACATATCGGAAACTGCTTCTGCGGCGCGGTCACGATCGAGGTCACGGGCGAACCAGCGGCGATGGGCTATTGCCATTGCCGCTCCTGCCGCTCGTGGTCGGGTGGACCGGTGAATGCTTTTAGCCTGTGGAAGCCGGAGGCCGTGCGCATCACCGAAGGCGCGCAGAACGTCGAAACCTTCGTCAAGACGCCGCTCAGCCAGCGCAAATATTGCGGGAAGTGCGGTGGTCATCTCATGACCAACCACCCGCCGCTCGATCTGATCGACGTCTTCACGGCCACCATCCCGACGCTCCCCTTCACGCCCGGCGTCCACGTCAACTATTCCGAGACGGTGCTGCCGATGCGCGATGGCCTGCCCAAGTTGAAGGATTTTCCCGCCGAGTTCGGCGGCAGCGGCGAGATGATGCAGGAGTAAATATAGGATTCCCTCTCTCCGCTTGCGGGGAGAGGGAGCTTTCACTCCATCCCCGCGCGCCGAAATCCTTCGAGATAATGCGCGCGGTCCTCGTCCCGCAGCATCGGCAGCTCGCGCATGAGCCAGGCGAGCGAGATGCCGGGCTGGGTGCGGCGCAATCCTTCCAGCGCAGAAGCCGCAACTGTGGAATCACCGGACATGCCGGCGGCCGCCGTGAGCACGCGATGCGCCCCGACGAAATCGGCCCGCTGCCGCATCGATTCCCGCGCCATCTGCATGGCGTCCTCGTAATTGCGGCCGATGAACTGGGCGTAGCCGGCAACGCCGCAATAGATCGCCGCGAGCGGATCGCGCGGGCTGAGCTGCAGCGCGCGGCGTGCCGCCGCATCGCCGTCCTGCCATCGTCCGGCATAGCACAGCGTGACGCCGTAGAACGCGTGCGCCATCGCGAAATTCGGATTGAGCTGCAACGTCAGCTCGAATTCCGCCAGCGCATCGTCGAAGCGGCGGCGAAACAGATAAGTATAAGCGAGACCGTGATGGGCCCAGGCATCGTCGCGATCGGCCTCCACTGCGGCAAGTGCTGCGCGTTCGGCAACCGGGACAGTCGCGGCCATATCGGCCCAGCCCATATGCGCACCAAAAATGTGGCTGGTTGCGAGCAGGCCCAGCGCCTTGCCATAGGCGGGGTCGATCGCGATCGCCTGCTCCAGCAGCGCCTGCGCCGATGCATTGTCCTCGCGCGTGATGTGCCAGTAATGCGATAGCGCGCGCATCACGAAGTCCCAGGCATCGAGACTGCCCGGCGGCTTCTGCTGGGCGCGAAAATTTTCCGCGGCGTAGAGCTGCGGCTCGATCGCGGCGACGATGGCTTCGGTAATCTCGTCCTGTACGGCAAAGATGTCGGCAAGTTCGCGGTCGTAGCGCTCGGCCCAGAGATGGCCGCCGGTCGAGACGTCGTTGAGCTGGGCGGAGATGCGCACGCGATCGCCGCTTCGCCGCACGCTGCCTTCGAGCACATAGCGCACGCCGAGCTCGCGCGCGATCTCGTTCAGATGCACGGCGCGGCCCTTGTAGACGAAGGAGGAGTTGCGCGCGACGACGAAGAACCAGCGCAGCTTCGACAATGCGGTGATGATGTCTTCACTGATGCCGTCGGAGAAATAGTCCTGCTCGCGGTCGCCACTCATATTGGTAAAGGGCAGCACGGCGATCGAGAGGCGCTCGGGCAGCGCAGGCGTCGTGTGCGACGTTGTGACGCTGCGGCGAGGTTCCACCGTCGCCGCGGCGGACTTGGTCTCGACGTCGCCGACGAAGCGGAAGCCTTTTCGCGCGATAGTGCGGATCAAGGTCTGGTTCGCGCCACTGTCGCCGACCGCCTTGCGCGCGGCATTGATCCGGCTGGTCAATGTCGATTCGGAAACGCTGCGGCCGTGCCAGATCTTGTCGATCAGCTCGTCCTTGCTGACGACCCGGTCCCGGTTTTCCATGAGATGGACGACGAGGTCGAAGACCTGCGGTTCCACGGACACGGGAACCTGCTCGCGGCTCAGCTCGCGCCGGTCGGTGTCGAGAAGGTGGTCCTGGAACAGAAACTGCACGTCGAAAACTCAGACCTCACAGCGACTTCAGGCAATGATGAAATCAAAATCGATTTCGCCATGAAGTCCGTGAGTCCGCCGGAAGGCCGGTCCGGTTCACCGTACCTGCCGGATGGCTGCTATGCCATTCGCGCGGAGGAATACAACCTGAATTAGAACGTGACAGCTTTGACCGGATTGCCGCGGCATCCGGGCGATATCCGGATGCCGCGGCTGAGCATCACGGGCAGGGGTGGTGCCTGCCGTCGTTGCCAAGATACATGCCCGTATTCGGATTGTAGGATTTGTAGCGCTGCATGCAGTATTGCACGTCGCCCTCGGGCGGCGGTCCATATCCGGCGGGCGGCGGCGGATAGCCCGGCCCATAATAATACGGTGAGCCGTAATAATAGGGCGCCGCGACCGCGCCGCCGAGGATCGCGCCGGCTGCGAGCCCGCCGACGAACGCGCCGCCACCCCAGCCGCGCCGTCCGTACCAGCGCACGTGTTCGACCTGATTGGGCGCTGCCTGCGTCATCGCCAGCGGCTGTCCGATCGGCGCCGCCGATGCCGTGGTCGATGTCGCGGCCGACAGGCTCGCCAGCAGACAAGCTCCAGCAACGAAGCGAAACGATTTCAACATTATGCTCTCCTCGTCATGCGGCGGCTCTCGCGCCGCGCGAAATTGATAGTGCAAGTGGAGAGGCGCGCTGAATTAAAATTTGGACAGGAAGGGGTCCCACGACCGCCGTCATTGCAAATCGTGAATGGCCATTGCCGAACACCACCGCCCGCGTAAGCTATCCTCCACACAAACGCCAACCATAAAGAAACGCCCATGCCCGCCTTTCACGCCTCGACCACCGTGCTCGATTCCATGCTGTTTCGCGATGCCTTCGGCACACCTGCGATGCGCGAAGTTTTTTCCGACGTCGCGCTCGTTGCGCGCTACGCCGAAATCGAGGTGGCGCTGGCGAAAGCGGAGGCGCGATGTGGCGTGATCCCGCAAGAGGCGGCCGATCAGATCGCGGCGCGGACCGATGTCACAGCGCTCGACTTCGATCTGCTGCGACAGGAAACCGACCTCGTCGGCTATCCGATCCTGCCGCTGGTGCACCAGATGGTGAAGCAATGCGGCGAGGCCGGCCGCTACGTGCATTGGGGCGCGACCACGCAGGACATCATGGACACCGCCGTGGTGCTGCAATTGCGCGCGGGACTCGATATCATCGGACGCGATATCGCCGAGCTGCGAAAAATTCTCGCCGATCTCTCCAAGCGTCATCGTAATACGCCGATGGCCGGCCGCACCCACCTCCAGCAGGCGCTGCCGGTGACCTTCGGCTACAAGGCCGCGATCTGGCTCGCGATGTTCGATCGCCACGCCGAGCGTCTTGAGCAGTTGAAGCCGCGGGTTCTCGTCGGCCAGTTCGCTGGTGCGGCCGGCACGCTGGCCTCGCTCGGCGACAAGGGGTTCGAGGTGCAGGAGGCGCTCTGCGCCGAGCTGAAGCTCGGCGTTCCCGTCTCGACCTGGCACGTCGCGCGCGACGGCTTTGCGGAAGCCGTCAATTTCCTCGCGCTCGTCACCGGCTCGCTCGGCAAGATCGCGCTCGACATCATGATCATGGCCTCGACCGAATTCGCCGAGGTCTACGAGCCTTTCGTCAAGGGGCGCGGCGCCTCCTCGACCATGCCGCAGAAGCGCAACCCGATCTCATCGGAGCTGATGCTCGCAGCAAGCAAGGCGGTGCGCCAGCACGCAGGCCTGATGTTGGATGCCATGGTGCAGGATTTCGAGCGTGCTACCGGACCGTGGCACGCCGAATGGATGGCGATCCCCGAAAGTTTCGTGCTGGCCGCGGGCGCGCTTCATCAGGCGAAGTTCGCGCTCGCCGGCCTCATCGTGGACGAGGCGAAGATGAACGACAACCTCGCCCTTAGTCGGGGTCTGATTGTGGCCGAAGCGGTCATGATGGGGCTCGCGCCGCAGATCGGCCGGCAGGATGCGCATGATTTGGTCTACGACGCCTGCCGGCTCGCCAACGAGAAGGGCATCAGCCTTGCCGACGCGCTGTCGGCCGATCCGCGCGTCGCGGCTCAAATCGATCGCGCAGCCATCGAGGCCCTCACTTCACCGAAAAATTACCTCGGTCTTGCGCCCGATATGGTCGACCGGGTGCTGAAATCGGCAACGCGTTGAAAACCAAACTGCGTGAAACTCCGTATCTTTCACTGTTCGCAGGACGCTCGCGCACTTGTGTCTCGTGATGCTAGACTTAGATTGAACGAGAGATTCCGACAGAGGACCCGGTATGACCGATCACCGCAATTCCGCCACTCCCATCGATCCCGTGAAACTCGACCGCTTGGCCGAGGTGGCGGTGAAGGTGGGACTGGGCTTGCGGCCGGGACAGGATCTTCTCTTGACGGCGCCGGCGATCGCTTTGCCGCTGGTGCGGCGGATCGCAGCGCATGCCTACAAGGCGGGCGCCGGCATCGTAACGCCGATCCTCTCCGACGAGGAGATGACGCTGGCGCGCTATCGCCACGGCCACGACAACAGCTTTGATCGTGCCGCCAATTGGCTCTACGAGGGCATGGCGAAGGCGTTTTCGAACAACACCGCGCGGCTCGCGATCGTCGGCGACAATCCGATGCTGCTGTCGGGCGAAGATGCTTCCAAGGTCGCGCGCGCCAGCAAGGCCAATTCCATTGCCTATCAGCCGGCGCTGGAAAAGATCGTCAATTTCGACACCAACTGGAACATCATTGCCTATCCGAGCCCGTCCTGGGCGAAGCAGGTCTTTCCGGACGACTCCGAAGAGGTCGCGGTCGGCAAGCTTGCGGACGCGATCTTTGCGGCGTCCCGCGTCGATCGTGAGGACGCCACGGCCAATTGGGCGAGCCACAATGCGGTGCTGCGCGAGCGCACCAACTGGCTCAACGGCCAGCGTTTCCGCGCGCTGCAATATTCGGGGCCCGGCACCGACCTCACCATCGGGCTCGCTGACGGCCATGAATGGGAGGGCGGCGCCTCGATCGCCAAGAACGGCATCAGCTGCAACGCCAACATCCCGACCGAAGAGGTCTTCACCACGCCGCATTGCCGGCGGGTCTATGGCCATGTCGTGAGCTCGAAGCCGCTGTCCTACCAGGGCACGCTGATCGACAACATCGCGGTGCGCTTCGAGGATGGCAGGATCGTCGATGCCAAGGCCTCGCGCGGCGCGGAGGTACTGAACAAGGTGCTCGACACCGACGAGGGCGCACGCCGGCTAGGCGAAGTGGCATTGGTGCCGCATTCCTCGCCGATCTCGCAGAGCGGGTTGTTGTTCTACAACACGCTGTTCGACGAGAACGCAGCATCCCACATCGCGCTCGGCCAGTGCTATTCGAAATGCTTCATCAACGGGGCGCAGCTCACGCCGCAGCAGATTGCAGCCCAAGGCGGCAACCAGAGCCTGATCCATATCGATTGGATGATCGGCTCGGCCGAAACCGACATCGACGGTATCCTGGCCGACGGCAGCAAGGTCCCGGTGTTCCGCAAGGGCGAGTGGGCGAAGTAAAACTTCCGCTCACGCCGCCGCGTTGCGCAGCATCGGGTTGTTGTCGATGCCGAAGCGGTTGAACAGCGTCGTGAACGGGCTGCCATCGGTGGCCCGCACGATCGCGTCGGACGCCGCGACCGCCTCGTAGAGCGCGCCGACTGGATCGTCCGCCTCCGGCAGGTCGAGGCGGATGCGGATTTCCTCTCTCGCCTCGTTGATGTCGTCCTCGTCGTCGAGCGTCGCCTCCAGCGCATCTGCGGCGCGCCGCATCTCCTGGAGATCGCCGCCGGCGGAGAATTTGAGGATGTCGAGCCAATAGGGGCGGGCGATGACGAGCTGGATGAACGCCTCGAAGCTCTCGGCGATAACGCCGGCGCGCCCCTCCGACGAGACGTAGAGCACATTTTGCGACGGCAACAGCACGAAGGCGCCGCCTGAGCCGTCACTGCCGATCTGCCGGGGGTTTTCGACGCCGTCGATCGTGAACCAGGGCTCCTCGTCCGGCGCGAACGATACATCGAGGCTGCCGAGCCAGGCGACGACCTCGCCTTGGGCTGTCAGATTCTCCGGGGTCAGGGGCATCGATGAGGCTCCTTCTAGGTCGTTCCGCGCATTTTGTCGCACCCGGGAAAAGATGGGTTCATGTGCGCGAATTTGCAGGGAAATCCCGAGGTTAGCCGCTTCGCACCTGCAACTTGCGGCTGATTGTCGGGGCCTGCGTAAGGAAGAATTAAAAACCGGCCACTAGCGTTCCCAGCATCTTTCGAAACAATCCGGGATTAAGCCCGGTTAATCATATTGTACCTTCTGGGGAAGCAGATGTCGCGGGCATTGATTGAAATCGGTAGTTGCAACGTGGATCTGGAGCTGCGGCCGATCGAGCCCGCCTGGATCATCGAGGGCAACCCGGTCTCGCGCTCGCACATCCTCTCGACCAGCTCGGACGGCACCTCCTCGACTATCATCTGGTCATGCACCGAGGGGCGCTTCAACTGGTACTATGATTTCGACGAGACGATCATGATCCTGGAAGGATCGATCGTGCTCGAAAGCGACGGCATGGCACCGAAGCGCTACGGCGCCGGCGACGTCATCTTCTTCCGCGACGGCGCTCATGCCAAATGGCATGTCGAAGGCCACGTCAAGAAGATCGCCTTCTGCCGCAAGACCAACCCGGCCGTGATCGGCTTCATGATCCGCGTCGTCAACAAGCTGAAGCGGATGGTCCTCTCGCCCGGCGAGCGCCGTCCCGCGACCCTGATGGGTGCCGGCTAATCCTCTTCAAAAACGCTTCCCAGCGGCCACGACGGAAGAGGGGGCGGGACCAACATCCCGGCCCCTCTTTCGCGTCATGACGGCAGTTCAAGCCGGTAGACATCAGTCGCGGTCTGCGAGAACAGGGCTGTCTTCTCGTCGTCGGTCAACGGCGCCACGATGCGCTTGAAGGCGTTGAAGATCACCTGGTAGCTGCACTGGCCCTTGTCCGGCGGGAAATTGCTTTCGAACATCGCGCGCTTGGGCCCAAACGCCTCGATGCAGGTCTCGATATAAGGCTTCCACGCCGCGGCAAGCTCCTCGGATGACGGCGGCTCGGCGCGCAGATGGAAGTCGTAGCCGAGCAGGCACATCGCGAGCCCGCCGAGCTTCACCACCACGTTCTCGCATTTCGCGATCTCCTGGATCGACGCGCGCCACTGCGGAAATACCTCCTCGCGCCGTCCGGCGAAGCGGCCGACCCCGGCCGGGCCGCCGCAATGGTCGAGCACGATCCTGGTGTCGGGAAAGGCGCGCGCGAGCTCGGTCAGTTCGCCGATCTGCGGATGAAACAGCCAGGCATCGAAGCTGAGATTCAGGTGCGCAAGGCAAGCGAAGCCCTTGCGGAAGGCCGGATCCTGCAACAATCCTTTCGGTCTGTTGGCGTACATCCCGGCGACAACGGGGTCCTCATCCCAGGCGGATGAATGCCGGATGCCGCGGAAGCGGCCGTTGCCGGCGGCGATCTCCGCCTCAAGCACCGGCTTGGCGGCGTCGCCGAGCAGAAGGTTTGCGTGGCTGACAATGCCGGCGCAGATCGCGGCCTTGCCGTATCCGCCGCTCGCGCTCATGGCCGCGACGCCATTGGCGAACTCGACCTCGCCGACGGGCCGGAACGCCTCGGGCCCGTGCGCGCGGTACATCGAGCGGCAATCGACATAGACAGTGGCGATGATATTGTGGCCGGAGGCAATGTCATCGGCCATCTCCTCGATCATATAGCGATGACCGCGATTCCAGAGATGATGATGCGGATCGACGATCGGCCGCGCGGGATCGATGATCTCTTCCTGATATTGCGCGAGCCAGTCCTCGCGCGGATCGACGAATAGCCCGCTGGTGTTGGCGGGCAGACCGCTTGCAGCCATCGACGTTCGCTCCCTCATGCTTTTTATGGTGGGAGCCTAACACCTCATCCCCGCGAGCGGCAGCGCGTGTTGCTCAGAGCACCATGGCAGCGGCGGAGGAGGTGCGCTCCCTCCCCCGCTTGCGTGGGAGGTTGCACCGAATTCGCGGCCACCTATTCAGAATCCATCACGTCTTGTGCCGCGTCGCCCTCACATCGACCACCAGCCGCCAATCAGCGGCCGTGGCGGGCTTGACCTCACCGAGCCAGTGAAAGGAATCGTCTGTGATTTCAACGAAACTCCAGCGCGTGAGCTCGCCGGCTTCGGTCGTGCCTTCCTGCACGATATCCTCACCGCGCGGACGACCGATCTGCTGACGGAACACCGAGCGCCCAGGATCGAACCAGGAAATCCGCCACGCGGAAATGGCGGGATCGTAGACCCGTAGCGTCGTACCGTACCAATTGCCGGCGACCGGAAAGGCGGGCCTGCCCGCGGGGCGGGGAATGATCCAGACGTCTTGGACGGCGCGGCCCTCAAGCACCCAGCCGAAATGGATTTCGCCGGGTGCGCTGTGGTTGGTTCCGTCAACGCCGTGGGCAGTGATCTCCGCATCCCAATCACCGACGAAGCGGCCATAGAGCTGAAGCGCCGCCGCGTGCTCGGGGTTGGGTCCGTCCGCGTGCAACAATCTCGCAAAGTCGGTCATGTCAATCTCCTGTTGTCTGGAGATCAGCACGATTGCCCGACAGCCGACTTGGAGAAAATTGCGCGTCAGACCCCGTCGAGGATGATCACTGTCGGCGTCGTCGGCAGCGTATCCCGCGATATCCGCAACGAGCGCTCGGTACGCCGATCGATCTCGAACTGTTGCCCGATCAGGCGCATGAATTCGTCGAGCGGTGTGGCGAAGCGGTGCATCGGCAGCACCACGGAGGCACGCAGGCGCTTGGTGATCTCCGAGACGCCGTCGAGCGACATGGTGTAGGTGCCGTCGATCGGCACCATCACGATATCGAGCCGCCCGATCTGGGCAAAATGGCTGTCGTCGAGCTTGTGATGGAGATGACCGAGATGGCCGATGCAGAGGCCTGCGACCTCGAAGATGAAGATCGAATTGCCGTCGCGGATCATGTCCGCGCCGGAATCGTCGCCGAAATAGCGGCGGATGTCGGTCGTGACGTTGCGGATCAGGGTGTCGCCGAAGCGTTCCGAAATGATGGCCGGCTTGCCGTCCTCGCCCCAGCCATGCAGCACGTGGGGAATGCGCTTGTCGGGATTGAGAGAATAGTGGGTGCTGTGGGCCCGGTTCATGGTGACGACGTCAGGCAGCCGGCCGACCTGATAGGCGCCGCTATAATCGGTCGCGATGCGCACCCCGCCCGGGGTGTCGATGAAATAGGTGGAGTGGCCGGCATAGGTGATCTCGACCTCGGCCGCGGCGGCCGCCTGCCGGAATGCGGCCGGCATGGCGCGGGGCGCGGCGTTCGCCATCGCCAGGCATTCGCTGCGTTGAGGCGGCTGCTGGGCGAGGGCAGGTGCAGCCAGCCAGCCGAGAAATGCAAAAGCCGTCAGCAATGGTCGAAACATGCAGAACCGTCCGCCGCTCATCGACGATCTGCTGAGTGTATCTACGAATTATCCTGGCGTCATGTGGTGCCGGCCAGCCGCGCCGATCCGCCGCTTGCCTCAATCAGTTTCACGGCCTTCTTGTCGAAGGACACGAAGGTATCGGCTCCAAGCCAGTTGCCTTCGTGGGCGATGACGCCGTCGGCGAAATCGCCCCCGGCATCGAGGAGCGCCAATCCTGCCTCGGCTGCCGGCCGGTCGACGACCGCATTGGAGGCACTGATCAAGTGCCGGATCGAAGCCGCGATATTCGCAGCGGAAGTTCGGTAGCCTCGCGAGAGGACCCAGACCAATTCGCACAATGCGGAGATCGAGATGGCGACGACGTCAGCCTTCTTGAGAACGGCTTCCGCCGCCTTGCTCTGTTCGGCGTTATCCCCCACCAGAACACGTATCAGGACGTTGGTGTCGGCTGTTATCTTCATCGCTTGCCGGCCCAGCCGTCAGCAATGATCTCATTCATTTCTTCGATAGACAGCGATCGACCGTTCGTTTTTCCTTTCAGGAAGCCGAAGGCGTCCGAAATCTTTCCGGTGGGCTGGGCTGCCTTCACCTCAACTCGCCCCCCAGGAAGCTTCTCTATCGAAATCTTGTCGCCGGGATGCACACCAAGGTGCTCTAGGAGGTCTTTCCGCAGCGTAACCTGCCCCTTTGCCGTGACGGTGAGCGTGCTCATGGGAATCCCTCAATCCTTGAGATCTCGAGTAAGTAAGGCAATTCTTCCTTACTTTCAAGGGGGCGCCCTTCACTCCCTGCGCGGGCTGAACTTCCAGGTCATCGCAACCAGGCCCGCGGTGATCAGTCCACTGACGATGCCGGCGACGGGCAACGTGAGCAGCAGCGCGGCGGTGGCGGCCCAGCCGATCGAGGAGAAGGCTTCGGCGAAAGTCGCAAGCCGCGACGAGGTCTGGCGGCGGCGGAATTGACTGCGCCGGGCCTGGACGCGGAACCAGAGCTGGATCGCGGTGGCGGAGGCCGCACTGATGATGAGCGTGGCGGCCGTGACCGCAGCCTGGAACGGCGAGGCGAAAGCCAGCGCGGCCACCAGCGGGCTGAAGATGACGGCGATCGCGATCAGCACCACCTCGATCTTGGCGCGGATGACGCTCGTGGGCGTCAGCGGCGCGGTTGCGACCAGATCGGGGGCGTCCTCGCCGGAGATCGTCAGCCAGGCGAGCCCGCCTGCGAGCTGACCCGCCGCCATCACGATGACGGGTGAGATCAGCGTCAGCGCCGCAGAACTGTCGGCAAAGCTGCGCCAGAGCAGCAGCGCCGGCGGCACCAGATAGAGCAGCTGCATCAGGGTCTGCGAGATCAGCCAGGGATCGCGACAGAGCAGCACGAATTCCTTGCGCCGCAGCGCCTGCTGTCGCGATCCGCCGCGGAACGGACGTTCCTTCGCGTGCTTGCGGCTGGATGTGCCGTAGGCGGCAGCGTCGATCGCGGTATCGGCGAAGCGGCCCGAGAAAATCGCCATGACGCATCCGAGCAGCACCAGCCCAAGTGCGAGAAGCAACAGCAGCGCCTCGACGTCGCCCATGCTCGCCCGCGCCGGCCACCACCAGATGCTGTCGATGTCGGGCGCGTGGGCGGCGAGGGTGCCCGACGTCAGGATGGTGAAGCGCGACAACGTGCCGTAGGAGATGATCGCCGCGACCTGCAGCGCGATCACGAAACCCGCGCCGATGATCGCGGCCAGGATCTGGGCCACGAAGCGGGTGCGCGCCGGGCCGATCAGGCGAAACAGCAGGATGGTGACGCCAATCGCGATCGCTGCGGCCGACAGGCCCATCGCGATGACGACGCCGAACGCTGCAAGCCAGCGCGCGCCGCCGCCGATCACCAGCACGTCGATGAAAGGCGTCGAGAACAACAGCGCCATGGTCGTGACGGTGAGCGCGATCGCGGCGATGCGCACCGAGAACAGGTTGGCCAGTGTCGCCGGTGAGGACATGATGAGATCGAGATCGGCGCGGGCGTAAAATACCCGCGTCGCGGATTCGATCGCCTGCGACAGCATCAAGGTCCAGGCGAGAAAGATCGTAGCCGAAATCACGATTAGCGAGGATTTGTCGAGCGGCAGTTGCAGATTGGCGAAGCGGCCGATCACCGCCCAGGCCGGCACATGCAGCAATGCGGCGAAGAACAGCAGGCCGATCACAGCGGCACGGGCGCGCCTGCGCCGGCCACCCGTCATCATGGCGAACCATTCGCGCCAGGCGAGCCGAAGCTCGTGACGGGCAAACCAGGAGAGGGCGGTCGCCGAGCTCATGCAGCTTCCTGGAGCGTCACCAGAGCGATGAAGAGGTCTTCGAGACTGGTGTCGGCATGGCCGTTTTGCTGGCGCAGCTCGGTCAGCGTGCCCTCGGCGACGAGGCGACCCGCGGCGATCACGCCGATGCGGTCGGCCATGCGCTCGGCAACCTCGAGAATATGTGTGGTCATGATGATGGTGCAGCCGGCCTGGACGCGCTCGCTCAACAGGCCCTTCACATGGCGGGCGGAGACGGCGTCCAGGCCAGTCAGCGGCTCGTCGAGAATGATGAGGCGGGGATCGTGCACCAGTGCACCGGCAAGCGCTACCTTCTGGCGCATGCCCTTGGAGAAACCTTCGCAGCGTTCGTGCCGGTGCGGCTCGAGCCCGAGCGAGCTCACGAGTTCCTCGGCGACCGCTTTCGAAACCGACGGCGCGATGCCCCAGAGCCCGGCGACGAATTCGAGATATTCGAGCGGAGTGAGCTTGTCATAGATCATGGGCTCGTCGGAGACCCACGCCATCATCTGCTTGGCCGCGACTGGATTTTGAAGCGCGTCGATGCCGAAGATCGACACGCGGCCATCGTCGGGCCGCAGCAGGCCTGCAACCATGCGCAAAGTGGTGGTCTTGCCGGCGCCGTTGGGGCCGACCAGCGCATAGAATTCGCCGGCATGGATGGTGAGATCGAGGCTATCGACCGCCAAACGGTCAAAACGCTTCGTTAACCCCAAAACTTCGAGCGCCGAGCTGTCCGGCTTCATGACGGCCACACCATCCGGTTTTGCATCGGTCGCGACCATGACCTGAAGATGTTTCGGCACGGTGAATCGCGCTGGCGCAAATTCCGGCATCCGACTTGGACTAAAGGCAAGATACCTAACAAGCCACCGTTTGTTGACAGGGCTCGGGCGTTCAGGCTGAATTGGCGCCGGGACAAATGGCAGCTAACGCGACGAAAAGACTGCGTAGCGGCTGGACACAAGATGCGGCAAGGCGGTCGTCAAGAACCGCTGGTTGCATCGGGAGGACGCGGCGATGCTGGATTTTGTTCAGCAGCTGGTCAGTGGTGTTGCGCTCGGCTGTGTCTACGGCCTGATCGCGCTCGGGTTCGTGCTCGTCTACAAGGCCACCGAGGTCGTCAATTTCGCCCAGGGCGATCTGATGATGCTCGGCGGCTTCTTCGCCTTCACCTTCATCGGCATGATGGGCCTGAACTACTGGATCGGCTTTGCCGGTGCGGTGGCCGCGATGGCGCTGTTCGGCATGCTGGCGGAGCGCGTGGTGGTGCGGCCGATCCTCGGCTATCCGCAATTCTCGATCATCATGGCCACCATCGGCCTCGGCTACTTCCTGCGCTCGGTCGCGGGCATGATCTGGGGCACCGACGATTTCAAGATCGAGACGCCGTTCAGTCAGGGCGTGCTGCGCATCGGCTCGCTGGTTCTTGCCCATGACAAGCTATCGGTGATCGCGGCCACCGTCATTCTCTGCGCGCTGCTCTGGCTGTTCTTCAACAAGACCACGCTCGGCACCGCGATGCGCGCCAGTTCCGAGAACATGCTGGCGGCCTATTACATGGGCATTCCCGTCAAGCGCGTGGTGTCGATCGTCTGGGCCATCAGCGCGGCGGTCGCGACCTGCGCCGGCGTGCTGCTGGCGCCCATCACATTCATCCACTCCAATGTCGGCCTCGTGCTCGGGCTGAAGGCGTTTCCGGCCGCGGTGCTCGGCGGCTTCGGCTCGATCCCCGGCGCGGTGGTCGGCGGCGTGCTGATCGGCGTGATCGAGAGCATGGCCGGGTTTTATCTGGCGGAGGGCTGGAAGGACGTCGCGCCCTACCTCGTGCTGCTTGCGGTGCTGCTGCTGAAGCCCGAAGGCCTGTTCGGCCTTCACACCCGCAAGAAGGTCTGAACGCATGCGCTTCCTGTTCAAGACCGACTATGAAGACGACATCAGGCTATTCCCGCATTCCGGCTATGTCGTCTCCTATAGTCTGCTGCTGGCGGTGCTGCTGATCGCGCCTTACGTGCTCTCCAGCTATCTGATGAGCCAGCTCGTCTTCGTCTGCATCTATGCGACCGTCGGCGTCGCGCTGCTGATTCTGACCGGCTTTACCGGGCAGGCCTCGCTCGGGCACGCGGCATTCCTGGCGATCGGCGCCTACACGGCTGCGTACTTGCAGAAATACAATGTGCCGTTCCCGCTCTACTTCCTTGCCGCAGGCGCCCTGGCCGGCCTGATCGGCGCGCTGGTCGGTTTTCCCGCGCTGCGGCTCCAGGGCATCTACCTCGTCATCGCCACCATCTCCTTCGCCTTCATCGTCGAGGAAATTCTGGCGCGGTGGGAGAGCGTCACCAACGGCAATGAGGGCCTGCGGATCAAGGCGCCGTCGCTGCTCGGCGTCACAATCTCGCGCGACAGTCCGACCTTCTATTTCATCTGCCTTGCCGTGCTGGTGCTGACCATCGTCGGCACGCTCAATCTGCTGCGCTCGCCGACCGGCCGCGCCTTCGTTGCGATCCGCGACAGCGAGACCGCGGCGCGCAGCATGGGCGTCAACGTCGCGCTGTACAAGGTGAAGTCCTTTGCAATCTCGGCGGCGATCACCGGTTTTGCCGGGGTGCTGTTCGCGCACAAGCTCTCTTTCATCTCGCCGGAGATGTTCACGCTGCAGCTCTCGATCGAGTTCATCATCGTGATCCTGATCGGCGGCACCTTCAGCCTGCACGGCGCGGTGCTGGGCGCGATCTTCATCGTGATGATCGATCCGTTTCTGACCTATCTGAAAGACGACATGCCCGGCATCATCGCCGGTATCGCTGCGACGTTCGGCGCGGGCACGGCGACCGCGGCCAACATCCAGTCCAAGGTCGCGGCCTTTGCCTCGCTGAACGGGCTGAAGGGCGCGATTTACGGCATCATCATCATGCTGTTCGTGCTGTTCGAGCCACTCGGCATCTACGGCCGCTGGCTGAAGATCAAGCTCTTTTTCCAGCTGTTCCCGCTCTACAAGCGTGCGACCTTCAAGCGGCAGAAGATCTACGTGAAGTCGGAGCGGAACCGATGAGCTATTTCCGTGCCGAGAACCTGTCGCTGCATTTCGGGGGCCTGAAGGCCGTCGATGCGGTGTCGTTTGCGGTCGAGAAGGGCGAGATCCTCTCGATCATCGGGCCGAACGGTGCGGGCAAGAGCTCGATCTTCAACCTGATCTCGCGCATCTACCGGCCGACCTCGGGTCGCATCTTCTTCGAGAACCAGGACATCACGGAACAGCCGCCTTACGATATCGCAAAACTCGGCATCGCCCGCACCTTCCAGAACATCGAGCTGTTCGAGAACGCGACGGTGCTGTCCAATCTCCTGGTCGGCCGCCACCGCCATTCCACCACGCAGCTCTGGCAGGAGTTGCTATTCCTGCCGAGCGTGCGCGCCAATGAAAAGGTGCACCGCCGCCGGGTCGAGCAGGTGATCGAGTTCCTCGACCTCGAGCCGTACCGTGATAAATTGATCTCGGGCCTGCCTTATGGCGTGCGCAAGGTGATCGAGCTTGCGCGCGCGCTCTGCTCGGAACCAAAACTGATCCTGCTCGACGAGCCGTCCTCCGGCCTCAACGTCGAGGAGACCGACGACATGTCGTTCTGGATTCGCGACATGAAGAGCGAGCTTGGCGTCACCGTGCTGATGGTCGAGCACGACATGTCGCTGGTCAACCGCGTCTCCGACCGTGTCATCGCGCTGAACTACGGCCGCGTGCTGGCGACGGGCTCGCCCACTGAAGTTCAAGAGCATCCCGATGTCGTCGCCGCGTATCTGGGAGCCTGATGCATGGATGCGACCCCGGCGCCCGACATCATCCTGAAACTCTCCAACATCGAGAGCTATTACGGGCCGATCATGGCGATCCGCGGAATCTCGCTGGAGGTGCCGCGCGGCCGCATCGTCACGCTGCTGGGCGCCAACGGCGCCGGCAAGACCACGGTGCTGAAGACCATCTCGGGCATTCTCGATCCGCAAAAGGGCTCGATCGAGTTCATGGGCCAGCCGATCCAGCGCATGGAGGCCGATCGCATCGTGCGGCTCGGCCTCAGCCATTCGCCTGAGGGACGCGAGGTGTTCCCGTTTCTCTCGGTGCGCGAGAATTTGATGATGGGCGCCTATCCGCGCAGCGATCGCGACGGTGTGGCGGAGGATCTGGAACGGGTCTACGGCTATTTCCCGCGATTGAAGGAGCGCGTCAACCAGCCGGCCGGCCAGCTCTCCGGCGGCGAGCAGCAGATGCTCGCGATCGGCCGCGCGCTGATGAACCGGCCGACGCTGCTGCTGCTCGACGAGCCGTCTCTCGGCCTGTCGCCGATCCTGGTGAAGGAGATTTTCACCATCATCCGCCGCGTCAACGAGGAGCAGGGCATGTCGATCCTGCTGGTCGAGCAAAATGCGCGCGTGGCGCTGGAGACGGCGCATTATGGCTACGTGCTGGAGATCGGCCGCGTCGTGATGAACGACAGCTGCGACCGCTTGATGCATTCCCAGGACATCCAGGAGTTCTACCTTGGCGCCAAGGAAGCCGGCGCACGAGGCGAGCGGCGCTGGAAAAGGAAGAAGACTTGGAGATGAAAAGCCCGGCGGTGAAGAGTTTGCGTTAAGGCGGCAACGAGGAGACGCGCATGGCCCGACCGGCGGTGCTTACGGTCGCTGATACGATCGCGAGAAGCTTTCTCCGCGCGGCAGAGGTGCGCGGCGACAGGCCTGCGATCCGCGAGAAGACATTCGGCATCTGGCAGCCGACGAGCTGGCGCGAATGGCTGCAAATCTCGAAGGAGATCGCCTACGCCCTCCATGCGATCGGCTTCAAGCCGGGCGACGTCGCCTCCATCGTCGCCAACGCCGTGCCGGAATGGGTCTATGCCGACATGGGCATATTGTGTGCCGGTGGGGTCTCGTCCGGAATCTATCCGACCGATGCCGCGGCACAGGTCGAGTATCTCATCAATGATTCCGCGACGCGGGTGATCTTCGCCGAGGACGAGGAGCAGCTCGACAAGATCCTGGCCTGCCGCGCGCGCTGCCCCAGCCTGCAGCGGATCGTCGTGTTCGACATGGAGGGCCTCAGCGGCTTCTCGGACGACATGGTGATGTCGCTCGACGAGTTCCGCGCGCTCGGCCGCAATTACATGGTCGGCCGCGAGGCGCTGTGGCAGGAGATGATCGACAGCCGCAACGCCGGCGATCTCGCCGTTCTCGTCTATACGTCCGGCACGACAGGCCCGCCCAAGGGCGCCATGCATGCCAACCGCAGCGTCACGCACCAGATGCGGCATGCCAACGACTTCATTCCGGCGCGCGAGGACGAGGACCGGCTGATTTTCCTGCCGCTCTGCCACGTCGCCGAGCGCATCGGCGGCTACTACATCTCGGTCGCGCTCGGGTCGGTGATGAACTTTGCCGAGAGTCCCGAGACCGTGCCGGACAACCTGCGCGAGGTGCAGCCGACCGTGTTCCTCGCGGTGCCGCGCATCTGGGAAAAATTCTATTCCGCCATCACCATCGCGTTGAAGGATGCGACGCTGCTCCAGCAATGGGTCTATCGCCGCGCCATCGCGATCGGCTACCGCATGGTCGATTGCCGGATCGAGGGCAAGGCGCCGTCGCTGGCGCTGCGTGTCGCCAACCGCGTCGCTTACCAGCTCGCCTTTCGCAACATCCGCCGCATGATCGGGCTCGACCGTTGCCGCATCGCCTTCACCGGTGCTGCGCCGATCGCGCCGGATCTGATCCGCTGGTATCTCGCGCTCGGCATCGACATCCACGAGGTCTACGGCCAGACCGAGAACTGTGGCGTCGCGACCATGATGCCGGGGTCGCGCATCAAGCTCGGCTCGGTCGGCACGGCGGTGCCCTGGGGCGAGGTCGCGCTATCGCCCGACGGCGAGATCCTGATTAGAGGCGACTTCCTGTTCATCGGCTATCTGAACCAGCCCGAGAAGACGGCGGAGGCGATCGATCACCGCGGCTGGCTGCACACCGGCGACGTCGGCACCATCGACAACGAGGGTTTCGTCCGCGTCACCGACCGCATGAAGGACATCATCATCACCTCCGGCGGCAAGAACATCACGCCGTCGGAGATCGAGAACCAGCTGAAATTCTCGCCTTACATTTCCGATGCCGTCGTGATCGGCGACAAGCGGCCCTATCTCACCTGCCTCGTGATGATCGACCAGGAGAATGTCGAGAAGTTCGCTCAGGACCACGACATCCCCTTCACCAATTACGCCAGCCTGTGCCGGGCCGGGGAGATCCAGGACCTGATCTGGCAGGAGATCGAAGGCGTCAACGCCAACTTCGCGCGCGTCGAGACCATCAAGAAATTCTACCTGATCGAACGCCAGCTCACCCCGGAGGACGAGGAGCTGACGCCGACCATGAAGCTGAAGCGCAATTTCGTGAACAAGCGCTACGCCGCCGAGATCGACGCGATGTATCTCGCGCGCGCGGTGGCGTGAATCTCGTTTGAAAAACGGCGAAGAAGCGATGGCCACGCCCTTCGTGCAACATGGGCCTGAGGAGGAGACGTCAATGTCGAAATCGTTGAAAGCGTTCGGCCTTGCTGTGGGCGCGGTGGCGCTTACCTGTCTGCCGGCGGTAGCGCAAACCAAGGTCACTAATGAAGGCATCTCGGCCAACGAGATCGTCATCGGCACCCATCAGGATCTGTCGGGTCCGATCAAGACGTGGGGCGTGCCGGTCTCCAACGGCATGAAGATGGCGGTCGAGGAGATCAATGCCGCCGGCGGCATCCAGGGCCGCAAGATCAGGATGATCCTGGAGGACAACGGCTACGATCCGAAGAAGGGCGTGCTGGCGACGCAGAAGATGGTCGAGCGCGACAAGATCTTTGCGATGATCGGCTCGATGGGATCGGCGCCGACGCTTGCGGCGCAGGACATCCTGTTCGAGGCCGGCGTGTTTCAGCTGTTTCCGCTGACGGCGGCCGAATTCACCTTCAAGTTCGATCCGGCCAAGCCACAGGAGCGGCTCAAGTTCAACAATTTGCTGCCTTACGTCGAGAGTACCCGCGCCGCGCTGAAATACATGATGCAGTGGAAGGGCTTTCAGAAGCCCTGCATCATGCATCAGGATGATGAGTACGGAAAGAACGTGCTCGACGGCTTCAATCAGCAGCTCACCGCGATGAAGGTGCAGCCGGTTTCGGTGACGAGTTTCAAGCGCGGCGCCTCCGACTTCAGCGCGCAAGTCGCCAAGATGAAGTCCGACGGCTGCGATCTCGTCGTGCTCGGCACCATACTTCGCGAGACCATCGGCGCGATGTCGGAGGCGAAGAAGCTCGGCTGGGACGTCACCTTCCTCGGCGCCACGCCGACCAACGTGCTGGAGGTGCCGACGCTGGGCAAGGAAGCGGTCGAGGGCCTCTATGCGGCCTCAGGCTTCGAGATCCCCTACGAGGACACGGCCAAGGGCAAGGTCCACGACTGGCTGATCAACTACAAGAAGATGTTCGGCACCGACGCCAACACGCAGGCGATCATCGGCTATAACGCGGTGACGACGTTTGCGTTTTACGCCGACAAGGCGGGCAAGGATTTGACCGGGCAGAAGATGCTGGACTCGCTCGAGTCGGGCGAAAAGTTCCTCGACATCTTCAACTCGCCGCCGACCAAATTCTCCAAGACCGACCACCTCGCCAACACCATCACCCAGGTGCAGCAGGTCAAGGGCGGCCGCTGGGTGCTGGTGAAGGACAATCTGATGTTTTGATGTTTCTTCGCCTCTCCCCGCGAAGAGCGGGGAGAGGTCTACGATCCCCCGCCGGCGGTGCCGGAGTTCACCGGCGCAAGCTCGTCTTCGCGGCAACGCCAGCCGTCGGCGGCTTTGACGAACGCAAAGGTCCGCTGAATCCTCAGGCGGCGCGTGACGTTGAAGGCTGCTGCGGAGCGCTCCTTGTTGGTGGCTCCTGCTTGCGGACGGCCGGTGCCGGGGTCCCAGCAGGTACCGGTGCAGGTGGTGGCGACCTTGCTGCAGGCGGTGAACGGCGCCAGCACGACCATCTCGATTTCGCCGGTGACCTGGACTTCCTGATCCGTCACCTGGCTGTCGAGCGCGTAGACGCGGTTGATGCGGAGGAAATTGCCGCACGAATTGGCGGCGTGGATGCGCGCGGCGCAGAAATCGACAGCGTCGGTGTCGGGCTCCCTGGCTGCAACCTGGCGGCCGAACACCTTTTTCGGATCGCCCTTGGCGGCTGCGATCTCGTCGGTCTTGCGCTTCAGATAATCGCCGAGACACCCCTCCGCGGTTTCGAGCTCGCCAAGCGGCACGTTCTCCTTGCCGACCAGATTGCACTTGCGATCGCGCTCTCGGGTCCAGCGGCCGTATTCGGCGAAGGCAAAGCGTGCTGCGGTCGGGTCCAGTCTGCCGATCAGGCCGAGCACCTGGCTGTTGAGCTCGGTCTCGGTCAGCGCCAGCGACGGGTCTGCGCAGATCAGCGCGCCGGCCGCGGTGTTGGCCGCGAGACAGTCGAAGTCCGGATCGCGCAAGATCGCGGCGCGATCCTCGGTCACCTTGAGGAGGCAGGCCTTCACCCGGTCGAAATCCTCAGTGCGGATTGCAGTCTGGCCGACGATGCCGCAGCCGAGATTGCGCTGGCGGATCCAGATCGCGTTCTCTTCGATGCCAGGCAGGCGATCGGGCAGGCGGGCGAGCCGCGCCTCGATGGCGGTGTTGAGCTTCTCGGCGGCGGCCGACAGCTCGGCATCACCGCAGAACAATTGATTGCCGGGGTCGCGGATCGGCTGGCAGTTGTTCCTGGCGAATAGCGGCAGCCTGTCGGCAACGGAGCGATCGGATGTGCCGGATTGCGCGAAGCTTGGTGCCGCAGGCCAAGCCAGCAGCGCAAGCACAGTCAGCACCATCAACCGCATTCCAATTGTCCCCAGCCTGGCCGCAGCTATGCTAGCCCGGATTTCTCACAGAGTTGAGGGGCACCGGGGCGCGAATCAGCGAAAGTTCTTTTGCGAGAAGGACTTTGCGATGATTCATGGGATGCCCCGATGCCGACAGAGTGTAGCGCAGAGCAGT
>JAUEPE010000095.1 GCA_030403585.1 Frankia sp. RB7 | reverse complement strand
AGGCATCGATGCCGTGGCCGCCCGTCGCGATGATGTTGCCGTGATTGTTGACAACGACGGTGCCATTGACGTGCGTATTGGCGTTGTTTCCCGTCGTCGCGCCGGTGTAGCCGGCCTGGATGCCTGCCGGCGCGTTGCCGCTCTGGTTCAGGCTGCTGCCGGAATGGATCGTCCCGTAGTTCTCGACGGTAACGGTGCTTCCGGCCAACGAATCCAGAAGCGTCGCGCGATTGACCGCGATGATGCCCGAGCTTCCAGACGTGATGACGCTGCCGGCCTCGGTCGTCACGATCTCGTGGCCGGCGCCATAGCTGCGCGCCCTAATACCGTAGATTGCGCTTCCCGTGACGTTGCCGCCGGCGTCGATGCTGATATCGCCGCCGCCTTGCGTGGTCGCGTCGATGCCATAAGCGCCGCCGACGGCGCCGCCGAGCTGGGTGATCGAGATGTCGCCGGCATTGGCGGCGTTCAAATTCTCGACGAGGACGCCGACCGAATTCGCGCCGGTACCGGTTGCCTTGCCGGTGAGATCGTTGACGGTGATACCGCCGGCGCCGGTCGCGCTATCACGCAGCGTGATGCCGTTGCCGGCAAGGCCCGTGATGTCCTTTGTCGCCGTCAAAGAGATAGCACCGGTGCCGTTCTGGGTGACGACGACGCCATTGGCTGCGCCCTTCAGCGCGCCGGTGGGCGTGAGAACGATGCCGCCGGGCTTGGCGAGCGTGCCGCCAGTCGCCGTGAAGTCGAGCGCGTCACCGCTCGACGTCGTGATGTCGGCCGCGCCCGTGATCGTGAACGTGCCGGCCTTCGACGAATGACCGGCGATGGTGCCCGTAAAGCTCTGGCCCACAACCTTGTCGAGCTGGAGCGTATCGGTGCCGCCGGCGAAGGTCACGGTCTGCGCCGTCGCCCCCGCGAGCTCCAGCGTCGCGCCGTCATCGATGACCAGCGAACCCGCGCCAGAAAGACCGCCAGAGAGGTTCAGGGTACCCGCCTGCACCTCGATGCTGCCGGTATTGGTGACGCCGGCCGAGATCGTGTTGGAGCCGGAGACACCATAGAGATTGCCCGAATTGCTCAGGCTGCCGCCATTGATCGAAACGCCGGTCAGATAGAGTTTTGACGTGCCGTCGACCGTGAACGTCCCGCCGACATTGGTGACGCTGAGGGTCGAGAGCTTCAGAATGCCGCCACCGATCGCCTTGATATCCGCGGTGTTGACGATCTGCTCGCTGGAGATGTCCAGCTCGCCGCCATTTGCCTGGATCAGCTTGTGATTGGTGAGGGAATGGAGCACGGCGGGATCGATCGTCAGCTTGCCGCTGGTGACGGTGATCGTACCGGTATTGGTGATGTTGCCGTCGTTGATGGCGCTGGTGCCCGTCGATTCCAGCGTGCCCGCGACGGTGATCGTGCCGCCATCGATGGTCGCACCCGAGAGATCAAGCGTTGAGCCGGTTTCGGTCGACACAGTACCACCGGCATTGGTCACAATGTTCGAGATCAGCTTCAGCGTGCCGGCATTGATCGCGGCCAGCGTGCCGGTGTTGGTGACGGCTTCGCCGTTGATGTCGAGCTCGGCGCCATTCGCCTGAAGGGTGCCGCCATTCGTGATCGCAGTGCTGGAGGTCGTCGCGACCAGCGCAAGCAGGCCGCCGAGCGTCGATTCAAGCAGATAATTGTTCGCGATGTTGGCGTCGGTGATCGTCGTCGTGCCGGTCGAATCCAGCGTGCCGGAGACGGTCAGCGTGCCACCCGTCAGGCTCGCGCCGTTCAAGGTCAGTTTCTTGCTGGCGTCGACCTTGACTGTGCCGTGATTGGTGATCGCGGTACCTGCGACAGTGGCATCGTCGAGCGCCAGCGTGACATCGCTCTCGACCGTGACAGCGCCCTTGTTGAGGGTCGCATTGCCGTCGATCGTGCTGTCGCCGGTAACGTCGATCGTACCGCCCGACGCGCCGCTGTAATTGTTGATGGTGCCACCGGTGATCTCGGTGCCTGATAGCGTCAGGGTCCGCCCGTCGTCGACTGCTACCGTACCGTTGTTGGTGACGACGTCGTTGAGCAGCGTTGCTGCGCCGGCGATCTCCAGCGTGCCGTTGTTGGTGACCGGACCACCCTGGATTTTGGCGCCGCCCTGAAGCTGGACATTGTTGTCGAGCTCGATGCTGGCATTGTCGGTGATGACCGAACCCGTCACCGTGACGTCGTCCAGCGTCAGCTTGGCGTCGGCCGTAACCGTAGTGACACTCAACGTCGCGCCGCTGTCAATCGTGCTTGCGCCGGTGACGTCGATACTGCCGGCGCCCTCGATGGCGCCGCCGCTGATCGCGGCGCCGTTCAGGGTCAACGCAGCATCGACAATGACGTTACCGCTGGAATTGTCGACCGTAGACCCCGGACCGATGGCGAGCGCGCCTGTCAGCACCTCGATGGCGCCCGCATTTGTGACCGTCTCGCCGATCAGCGCATTGCCGGTGCCGCTGACATTGAGGGTACCGTTGTTCTTCAGGATGCCATTGCTGAGCACCCCGTTGCCGGAAAGATCGAGCTCGCCATTGTTCGTGACGGTACCGACGCTCGGCCCCGTCGTGAAGATGATCGTGGAGTCGCTCTTACCATCGTCGCCGAACCCGGGCGTCCCGGGCAGGATGGTGATCGCGCCGCCGTCGATCGTTGCACCATTGACTGTCAGCTTGCCGCTGGCGTCGACCTTGACGTTACCGGTGTTGTTGACAATGGAGCCCTGATCGATCGTCAGCGCGTAGTTGGTCCACACCTCGATCGTGCCGCCGGCCTTGTTGGCGACGGTTTCATTGGCGAACTCCGCCGCTCCCTTGACGTTGACCGCGCCGGAATTGTTGAGCGTGCCGTTTTCGACCAGGCTGGTGCCGTCGAGCTCAAGCGTGCCGAAAATAGTGACCGTGCCGCCATTGACCGTCACGGCGTCGGCGACCAGCGTCGCACCGGAATCGACCTGAACGAGACCCCCAGCATTGGTGATGTCGCTATCCAGCGACAGTGTGCCGCCGGAGAGCTCGATCGTGCCGGAATTGACGATGGCGGTCAGGGTATCGATCTTACCGCCTGCGGCCAGAGTGAGTGTGCCCGCATTGGTGATCGTGCTGGTGTTGGTGACGATCTCGCCGGATTTCCTGGTAATCGTCTCGACATCGATCGCGCCGCCGACGAAAATCTGGCCACCGGCGACATTGGTAAGCTTCGCGTCGGCATTGAGCGTGAGCGTGCCGCCGATCGTCAACGTGCTCTGATTGATCACCTCCGGCGACGTGTGGTGCGCGGTCGTGTCGTAATCGTCCATCGTCAGTGAATTGGCGTACGCGGCTGCGTCGATCGTGACGGGATAGGACGGCGTCAGCCCGTGCAGCTGATCGGTGATGACGATGACGTCATCGGCGCTCTTCGGCGTGGTGCCGGTTTCCCAATTCGCGCCATCCTTCCAGAAGCCGCCCGAAGGAGATCCCGGCGCGTTGGTCGCGATCCACACCACGGCGGGAGCATCGGTGCCGGTGATCGTGACCGTGATGGTCTGATCCGAGGTCGCACCTTGCGAATCCGTGACCGTCACCGTGTAAATCAGAGTCAGCACTTCGCCCTTCGGGATGAAGTCGGCGAGGTAGACGGGAATATCTCCGAGCGACCAATTGATCGTTCCCGCACTGGTCCCGGTGCTGTCATGACCGGATGCAATCGAAACTGTGAGGTCACCGGCGAGAAAGTCGTGGATGGTCTGGGGTACGGTGCCGCCCGGCAAGACCGCGCTGAATTTCGTCACCGACACCGAGTGCGTGTCGGTGAGGTCGACATCGGTGAAGGTCAGCGTGCCCGAAGTCGGGACGTCGCTGGTGAGCGGGCCACCCGGCACGCTGGTGCCGCCTTCGAAGATGATGGTCGGCGCGCCCGAGGTAATCACCGGCTTGTCGTTGGTGCCGGTGATGGTGATCGTGATGTCCTTCGTGACGATTCCCGGATCGTCGAGGAAATTGTTGTTGACGATGATGGTGTATTTCAGCGTCAGCGTCTCGCCCGCGGCGAGGAAATCGAAGGCGTTGTCCGGAACGCTGAAGGTCCAGGTCGCAAAGCCGTTGCTGTCGTTGGTGGCCCCGGGAACGACGTCGATCTTGACCTCGGTGGCCAGAATATCCTGCTTCTGGAGAGCCGAGAGTCCCGCCGTGACGTCGTGCTGGGCCGCGTCCGCGTAGACGTAGCCCGCGTCGTTGAGCACCACCTTCACCGTCGGCCGGTCGCCGAGATTGAAGTCGACGAAGGTGGCCACGCCGATGACGACATCGGCCGCCGTCACGCCGGTCTGGCCCGCGACCTCGGTCAGGTTGAACGCAAGCTTGACGTTGCTGTTGGCGTCGAGGCTCTGCATGAAGAGCGAGAACGCAGCCGGAATGCGGCTACCCGCGGTCGTATGATCGACAGGGCCCTGCTGCGTGCCGTTCTGCAGATTGAGATTGACGAATTGCGGGATCGCCACGTAGCCGGCGGCCGTCTTGATAAACAGACCGTCGCTGGTCTGCGTGATGGTGTCGGTGAAGTTCGTGGTCAGCTTGGTGTTGGTGTTGTTGTCCGTGAACTTCAGCGTGAACACGTCCGTGATCAGCTTCTGCACGTCCGGCGACAACAGCGCGTTGGTGACCGAGACGTTGCCGCCGCTGATCTGGATCATCTGGCCGGCCTGGTTGACCGTCGCGATCGGCAGCAGCGTCAGCTTGTCGAACAGGATGTAGGAGCCGGTGGTGCCGTTCGGCTCCACCAGCACCTGGAAGTTCGCCTGCGGCTGCGGATCGCCGCCGCCGGCAGGAACGACGAAATTGATCTGGGTCAGCACGGCGGTACCACGGATGCCCATGGTGGCGACCGGCGTGTCGATCTTCATGTCGCCGTGCTTGGCGGTCTCGCCGGCGACGAAGGTGATGGTACCCGCGACCAGGCTGAGCAGCGAGGAATTGTTCGACCCGTTGGGGTCGTAGACCATCTCGTTCAGCACCATCCGCGCGTTGGAGGACAGGCCGAACACGGTGCCGTCGATGAAGGTGACGCCAAGCGTCGAATCCGAACCGGTCGAGACCACGTCGCCCTTCTCGACGTTGTCACCGTTGTTCAGGATGACCGAGACGCCGTTGCGGACCGCAGTCGCGCTGCCGGTCAGCTTGGTGACGTGACCGATGACCTGCGCCGCGGCAATGCCGGACGCGGCCTGCGCATACTGGACGTGACCCGTGAGCGCGTTGACGATGTCGCCGGTGAGATGGGCGCCATCGGGCGAGGCGATCGCCGCGCGCTTGTCGCCCCTGAAATAATCGTGAACGACGAACTCATGGCCGTCATGCGACAGTACGAGGTCAACGCCCGTGCGCTTGAACTCGCCGTTGAAGATCAGGTTGGGATCTGGAATGACGACCGCGCCTTCGGGCACGTGGCCATGCCCCTTGGCGGTAAAGGAATCGACATGGTCGTAGCCGGGCGAACGGGGACCTTGGCCATGCAATTGGCCATCCAAGGTGAGCGCGGCGTCAAATTTGCCAGCGTAATTCAACCGGGCACCGTAAAAAGGGTTAAAATCTAAGTAAGTATCGACCGCCTAAGCTTGCATAGCATTACCAAGTCCTTAGCGAAACCATCTATTGCTTGTGTGATTTCGCGTCACTTGGCCGCCCATGACTATGCCTACGGCGACATCCATAGATAGATTGAAGTATTTTTTGAATATTTTGAAGTCGAATCCGGCTTATTGCGCACATTTCCAGTCACCTAAAGTAATCAGCCGCACAGATTTTGCGGCAGATACTTGTGTCATCTTTTCTTCGTAGTCCCCCGCGACATCCTGCGGCAAATACGGAGTTAAATCTGTGACCTAACTAACAGAACCCGTGAAATAGCGGGTCGTTAGCCATAGGCGCAGAATCGGCACGCTCACAACCCTTGCCTGTAATTTGATCTGTTTCGCGGCATCGAGGCACCTCTTGGCCGGCGAATCGTAAAATTTTACGCAAGTTGGGCGGGCCCGGTTCAGCCTGCCCCACGGTTTTGGCGCCCCGGCCAAGCGCGTTAAGCAGAACAAAACGGCCCGCCTCGCACTATCTCCGCGAAAGCAACAAGCCCG
>JAUEPE010000094.1 GCA_030403585.1 Frankia sp. RB7 | reverse complement strand
CGTGCGGATAGCGGTCGGTTCGTCGGAAGGATGATCGAGTGACATCGTCGTCTCCAGGTTGAGTGCTTCAGCAACCTCAGTCTGGCTCCAGACTCGGTCGCTATCCACTCCCCATGGAATCTTCGCTCCGCTCGCAATGACGGAGTGTATGGGCGACGGCGGGGCCCACTCACTTGCAGCCTACTTCGTCAGTAGCGCAAACGCTCCCGTCCAGCCCTCCGGCGGCGGATCGATCTTGAAATCCTTGATGCGGGCTTCATACAGCTTGAACAGCTTTTCCAGCGTGTCGGCATCCTCGCTGCGGCGGCCGCGCTCGATGGCGTCGAGTGCGCCCTGCCAGTCGCGGTTGCGGTAGCAGCCGAGCATTTCGATGGTGATGTTGCGCAGGCGCTGGAACGCGGCCGACTGCATCACGTCCTCGCGGCCGGCAATGGCATAGATCACCTCCGGCTCGCTCTTGCCCTTGACCATGATGAAGTCGAGCTCGAGGATCGCGAACTTGTCCTTGGCGGCGAGCGCGGTGCGGGAGCCGACGATGATCGGAAAGCCGTATTCCTTGGTCTGGCCTTCCAGGCGTGAGGCCAGGTTCACGCTGTCGCCGAGCACCGAATAGTTCTTCTTCAGATCGGAGCCCATGTTGCCGACCACGCCGATGCCGGTGTTGAGACCGATGCCCACGTTGAGCGGCATATAGACATGACCGCCTTCGGTGGCTTCCTGCTCGCGCTCCTTGTTGACGACGTCGATCTTCTCGAGCATCTGGATCGCGGCCTCGCAAGCGTTGACCTGGTGCCTGGCGTCGTCGAGCGGCGCATTCCAGAACGCCATGATGGCGTCGCCCATGTATTTGTCGACGTAGCCCTTCTCTTCGATGATGACGTCGGTGAGCGGCGTCAGGAAGCGGTTCATCAGCGTGATCAGGCCCTGCGGATCGTGCTTGTAGCTTTCCGAGATGGAGGTGAAGCCGCGCACGTCGGAGAACATGATGGTCAGCTCGCGCTCCTCGCCGCCGAGCACGACTTTCTCCGGCGATTGCGCGAGCTGCTCGACCAGCACCGGTGACATGTATTGCGCGAAGATGCCGCGGATCTGCACGCGCTGCCGCTGCTCGCGCACGAAGCTCGAGAAGATGAACGTCAGGTAGATCGCGGTGGTCGACAGCAGCGGATAGGTGAAGTCGATGAGGTAGCGGTATTTCCAATAGAAGAACCAGGACGTGCCGGTCAGGACCGCGGCAAACATCGCGCCCGCGATCACCAGCCGCACCGGGCCGAGATTCGGCGTGAAGATGATGACGAGAATGCCGATGATCAGCGCGGCGAGCAGCTCGACGCCGAGCGCATAGTTCGGCTGGGAGATCACCGCGCCGCTCAGCACGCTTTCCAGCACCTGCGCGTGGATCTCGACGCCCGGCATGGTCGAGGACACCGGCGTGGTCTTGAGGTCGTTCAGCCCGGCCGCGGAAGTGCCGATCAGCACCAGCTTGCCGGTGATCTTGCCCGGCGGCACGGTGTTGTCGAGCACGTCGGCTGCCGAGACATAGATCGAAGGATCGCGGCGGGCGTAGTGCACCCAGAGCTGGCCGTTCTTGTCGGTCGGGATCTCGACGCCCTTGAGGCGGATGGCGCGGATGCCGGTCTTGTCGGTGCGAACCAGCAGCGTCGGCGTTCCCGTGACGACCCGCAGGATCTCGAGGCTGAGCGAGGGCATGATGTTGCCCTGGGCGCGCATGATCATCGGCACGCGGCGGATAAAGCCGTCGCGCTCGGTCTTGATGGAGAACAGGCCGCGACCGGCCGCAACCTTCTCGATGACGGGCACATTGCGCAGCAGGCCGGGGAATTCAAACAAGAATTTTTCGGCGCCCTCTTCGCCGACAGTCGCGACACCGGTGAAGGGAAGCGTCTTGTCGAGCTCGGACTCAGCCTCAGGCAGCCCGGTCTCGCCCAGCACGACGCGCGAGCGCATGATCGCTTCCGAGAGGATCTGGTCGTTGCTCGGCAGCTCGCGCAGCTTCATCCGCGTGGCGTCGTCCAGATAGCGCATCTGGTTGGCGACGAGATCCGGATTGAGCCGGTCTGCCTCCGAGAACACCACGTCGAAGCCGATCGCCACCGCGCCGTTGTTGGTGAGGTTGACGATCATGTCCGCGATCCGCGTCCGCGACCACGGCCATTGGCCGAACCTGGCGAGGCTCCTGTCGTCGATGTCGACGATGGTGACCGGCCGCACCGTCTTGTGACGGGGGTCGACCAGCTGGAACAGGTCGAAGGTGCGCAGCCGCAATTCCTGGACCGGCGGCGGATCCCAGACGCGCAAGCCCGCAAACACGATCAGCAGCCCGAGGCACACCAGCCGCGCAAAGCCGAATCTTCGCGTGAACCACCGTCGCAGGATTTTGAGACGTTTCATGTCAGTCGAGCTTCCTGCCGCGCATCACGTCCTCGGGGCCGATCATGGGGCCTCGGCGCGCGGTTGGCCATTCCCTGGATGCGGAGAATTATGGATTTTTTGCCGCGGTCAAGCTGCGCGTTGATGCGCCGGCAGACCGGCCGCGCCCCGGATCCGGCACGCGTCAGGTGATGTGGAAGATGAAGTCGCTGCCCTTGAGATTTGCGGCGATCACGTTCTTCAGCAGCAGTTGCTCCTGCTCGGTGACCGAGCCCTCGCCCACGCCGATGTGCTGCTGCCACGTGACCAGCGTATCGCCGCCAGACTGCGGGGTGATGGAGAGACCGTCGATTGAGCCGACATCCGAGAATTGGCGCAGGTCGATCTTGTCCAGGCCCTCGATGAAATCCGTGATGGTGTGCGAGGCGTTGCTCCCGCTCCCATCCGGCGAAAATACGAACTGATCCTTGCCGCCGCCGCCGGTCAGCATGTCGTTCGTCGACGCCGCGAAAATGACGTCCTTGCCGCTGGTGCCGGTCAGCGTGATGCCGCTCTCCGTGTCACCATTCTCGTTGAAGATGAAATTGACGGTGTCGTAGGCGCCGGTGGTCTTGTCCGTCACCGTCAGGGTTATCTGGTCGTTGTCGGGTGCCGGATCGCCCGCCGTATAGGTGACACCGTTCTCGAAGGCCGTGTTGATGTCGTCGAGCGAGCCGCATGCCGCCGACAGATCAACGCCGCTGCCGGGCGCATGCGCGGTGACGGCCGTGACCCTAAAGTCATCCGTCGGCGCACTGGAATCTGTGTCGGTGACCGAGAGGTTGAAGATGGTGTCGGTGCCGAGCTCGCGGTCATGCGAGACGTAGAAATGATCGGTGTCGATCGTGAGCCCGCCGGCCGGCGCGGTCACGCTCGTGCTGATCGTGGCGGCCTGGTCCGACACCGGCGCCGTGCCGTCGGTGCTCATCGCCGTGATGTCGGTCGTCGCCGTCGCCGCGGAGGTGGTGATGGCACCGGTGTAGGTGTTGTCGAGGGCGTGGACGCCGAGCGGATCCGGCGTGCCGCTGAAGCCGTCGGCCGGCACGAAACGGATCTGCGCGTCGGTGCCGAGCACCAGCGCATTCGTGTCGCCGACCGATCCGATATCGACCCACTGACTGGTGCCGGCAACTTCGTATTGCCAGACACCCTCGGTGGCCGAGGCAGCGTCCGACGTGACCGCGAAGGCGTGGAAGGTCGCGCCGTCGTCGACGTCGTGGAATTTGTCCGTGAAGAGATGGCTGACGGTATCCCCGGCCGGATTGCTGTCGTTGCCGGCAACGGAGGCCAGCGTCGCGTTGTCGAGCGTCGGCGCATCGTTGCTGCCGGCAATGTTGATGGTGACGATTTCGGCCGTACCGGTCGTGTGACCGTCGTTGGGCACGATGGTGTATTGCAGCGAGAGCGTCTGGCCGGCGGCGAGGAAGTCGAAGGGCTGGCTGCCGGAATTGAAGTCCCAGGTGAAGCCCGCGTGGGTGGCGGTGCCATTGAGGATGTCGCCGGACTGCACGGTCAGATAGTTCAGCAGGTCCGCGTTCGACAGCCCGTCGATGCCGTCGGTCTGCAAGGTTCCGTCGAGATAGACGGAGACGTGGTCGAGCGCCACCGTGACGTGATCCGCGGCATCGGCGTCGGACGCGGTCAGCGTGCCGGTCTTGCTCAGCCCCGCATTGGTCTCGGTCAGGTTGGCGCTGGCGGTGTCGCTCGTCGCGGTCGTAATCGTCGGCGCGTCGTTGGCGCCGGTGATCGTAATCGTGACCTGCGCCGTATCGGTCTTGTGGCCATCGTCCAGCGTAATGGTGGAGACGACCGTCGCGGTCTGGCCCTGCCCAAGGAAATCCAGCGCGCTGTCGGCGATCGAATAGCTCCAGTCGACCGTGCCGTTGTTCTTGCCCGTCTGCTGCAGCGACAGCGCGTTTTCCAGCGCCGTGAGCTCGTCCGGCGTCAGCGTCAGAGGCGTTGTGCCATCGGCAGCGAGCCCGGTCACGGCGTGGTCGGTGATCGTCGCCGTCGGCCGGTCGGTCAGGTCGATGTCGGCGAAATGGATCGTGCCGCTCGCCGGCGTCGAATGATCCATCGTCGCCGTGGCGCCGGTGAGGTCCGGCTGCTCCGTCACGACTGCGCTCTGCGAGGTCTCGGCGGCGGTGAAGGTCGGCTTGCCGTCGGCAGCGTTGTAGGTGATCAACGTACCGCCATGACCGTCGCTGCTGCCGGCGAAATTCGCATCGCTGTAGTCGGCGCCGGTGAGCTTCACCGTGATGCTGTGGCCGTAGGCATCGCTCACGACGAGATTGCCGGTTGCGGCGTCGTAGGTCGCCGAGGTGCCGCCGTCAAACTTGATGGTCGACAGATCCAGCTTGTCGGTTGCGGCGAACCCTGTGACCGATCCGCCGAAACTCGACGTGTCGATCTGAAGCTCGGCATTACCGCCAGAGAAAGTGATCGTTTGCGACACCGTGGCATTGACCTCGAGGGTCGCGCCGGCGTCGATCGCGACCGAGCCTGAGCCCGACAGCGAGCCGAACAGCGTCAAAGTCCCGCCGTGAACCTCGATCTCGCCGGTGTTGGTGATGATGCCGCTGATCGACGTCGTGCCCCAGCTCTCGATGTCGCTGGAATTGCCGATGGTGAACCCGGTTCCACCTGAGATAGAGGCGCCGTTGTGGAGATCGATCTCGCCGGCATTGTCGATCGTGGACAGCGCGCCGAATACGCTCGTCCCCGAGACCGTCCAGGTGCCGCCGCTCTCGTTGTCGAACGTCGCGCTGGCAACCGAGATATTGCCGTTGATATGGCCGCTGTTGTTGATCGTGATGGCGCCGCCGGTCTCGAAGATCGCATAGGTCGTCGAGGTCACGCTGGCGGCGTCCGGACCGATGGTGCCGGAATTGTCGATCGTTGCGGAGCCGTGCGTATTCTCCTGGATATAGATCGCCGCATGGCCGTCAGCACCCACGACCGAACCGGTGTTGGTGATGTGTGTGGAGCCGGTCGCGCCCGTGGCGTTCTGGGTGACGGTGATGCCGGTCGCGCTCGTGCCGGTGAGATCGCCATCATTGACGATGGTCACGTCGCCCGCGCCAACGGCCAGGGCGGACAGGCCGACCGCGCCGGTGGCCGATCCCTCGTTGGTGACGCTGACGTCGCCGCCACCATGGTCGAAGGCGCCGATCGCGGTACCCGCAGCGGTGATCGACGAAAGCTCACCGGTCGTGACCGTGACATCGCCAATGCCCCAGGTGAAGGCCTCGATGCCGTAGCCCGCATCCGCGGTGATCGTGGCGTCGCTGTCGACGGTGACGTCGCCGTAGACCTTGTTGGAGAACTGGCCGGCCTCGTCCGGGTTGTACCCGGCAACGATGCCGCCCGGCGTCGCGCCGCTCAGGTTCGAAATCGAACCTGAATGGATGGTGCCGTGGGCAGTGACCTGGATCGTGCTGTGCACCCCGCTCGCGATGGAGCTCGCCTCGTTGACTGCGAGGATACCCGAACTGCCGGAAATGATGGTGTCGTTACCCGACAGCGTGACGCTGATATTGCCCTGGTCGATGCTGTAGGCGTCGATGCCATAGCCTGCCGTACCGGTCACCGACGCGTTGGCGCCGAGTGAGACACTGATATTCCCTGTGCCGCCGCTCAGCTTCAGGGCCCGGATACCCATCTGGGCACCGGCCACCGTGGTCCCTGCGCCATCGTTCACCGTGACGTCGCCATTGCCGTAGTTGTAGGCATCGATGCCGTGGCCGCCCGTCGCGATGATGTTGCCGTGATTGTTGACAACGACGGTGCCATTGACGTGCGTATTGGCGTTGTTTCCCGTCGTCGCGCCGGTGTAGCCGGCCTGGATGCCTGC
>JAUEPE010000093.1 GCA_030403585.1 Frankia sp. RB7 | reverse complement strand
GCCGCCATGTTCCCATGATCTCGCTCCTCGTTCAGCTCTTCTCAAACGAGGAATCCACCAACATAATTCCGGTTCCATCCCTGCTCTCTTCATCGAGGCCGGTTTCATGGAATCGCTCGTCTAGTCGCTCTCGTAGACTATCTCACCGATCAGGTAATAGCTGCCGTTGCTGAGGCCGAGAAGGTTGGCGAATGGGCCGAGTACGTCTCCCCGTTGGGCAACCGGATCGAGGACATCAGGAATACAATCTTCAAGAACGCAACGGATAACAAGTGGTCGTTAGATTTTGATCAACTTGATGATCGTCATATCATCCGCCGGATGGTTCTAAAACGCTGCGTGTACGGCGTGGACAAGAACCCCATGGCAGTGGAACTGTCCAAGGTTTCGCTTTGGCTTCATACATTCACTGTCGGAGCCCCCTTGTCATTTCTTGATCACCACCTGCGTTGTGGTGACAGTTTGTTCGGCTCCTGGGTTAGGGCCGGTATCGATCGTGCTTCGGCGCTTGGTGCGCCGCTCCTGCTACACGGACCCACGACTCGGGCGATGCGCGCCGCCGCGTCCATGCAAATCATAGAGGGATTGACCGACGCCGAAATTGCGGAGGCCCATAGATCCAAAGACGTTTTTGACGAAGTCTACGAAATGACTTCGCCGCTAAACGCCTTCTTGTCGTTGGTTCATGCGTTCGATTGGCTAAACATTCGTGGTCGCGAGGATCGAGCCGCATTAGCGGCTTACTTCGACGGCCAGTTTGGCGATCCGGTTCAGATATCCCTCGGCTTGGAGCCATCTGTAAAGGGTCGGACTGAAGGTATGAGGTTTATTGAAATCTTGACCAAGGCCCGACGCTTGGTTCGTGAAGAGGGATTTTTGAATTGGCAGGTCGCCTTCCCAGGGGTTTGGTCGAATTGGGAAAGCGCAGAGAGGGGCGGCGGATTTGATGCGATAATTGGCAACCCGCCTTGGGATAGGCTAAAGCTTCAAGAGGTAGAGTGGTGGGCGGCGCGAAAGCCTGAGATCGCTAGAGCAGAGACAGCGGCTAAGCGAAAGACGCTGATTAAGGCCTCAGAGAAAAGTAATACTTCTCTAGCGTCAGATTTCAATCTGGCTGTTGAGCGTGCGGAAGCGGCGAGCCGTGTTGCAAGAAGGGGTCCTGACTATCCTCTTCTCTCTGGGGGAGATACGAATCTTAACTCGCTTTTTATCGAGCGAGCGCACGCGCTGGTAAAGCCTGGCGGAATGGTTGGGCTTCTCGTCCCGTCGGGAATCGCGTCAGACCAGAGTTCCGCGGATTTTTTCCGCAAGCTGACGGATGAGAAACGGCTCGCTTGCGTCATAGACTTCTTCAACAAGAGAGCCGACGGGACGCTATTTTTCCCGGATGTATACTATCGTTTTAAGTTCTGTGCCTACGTGGCTGGCGGTTCGTCTCGTCGATTTGCCCAAATATCTTTTGGGTTCTTTGTTCGAGACCTAGAGGAATTAAACAATTCTGATCGCGTATTCGCCGTTTCCTCCGAAGATATAGCGCGGATTAATCCAAATAGCCGCACTGCGCCCATTTTGCGAAGCCGACGCGACGTGGAACTAGCCTTGTCAGTCTATCGCAAGTTCCCAGTGTTAGTTGATCGATCTGACGATGTCGAACAGAGGTCGTGGCCCGTGCGATACGTCCGCATGTTTGATATGGCGAACGATTCTGGGCTCTTCCGCACCGAGAGCGAACTTCAGGAGAAAGAGGGGGCTTGGCGGCTGGAAGGCGATCGTTGGCGTTCTGCATTGGGAGATTGGGTTCCGCTATATGAAGGGAAGATGGTCCAGGCTTATGATCATCGCGCTTCGGACATCGTCCTGGCTGATCAGAATCTCTTTCGAACAGGCCAAGGTAGTGAGTTGACGGTTGAGGACCATCTTGATCCGGGGCGGAGCGCGAGGAGTCGTTACTGGGTACAGGCGGCGTCCCTGCCTTGGGCTGCTCAGTCAGAATGGTGCATAGCAATTAAAGACGTTACATCCGTTACTAACGCGCGGACAACGATTGCGACACTTATCCCTCGCGTGGCTGCCGGACATACGTTGCCAGTGATATTCCCAGCACCAGACGGTGAGGGCCAATCTCCTCTGCCTCCGTATTCTGAGTTCGCGGTGCTTCTGCTCGCAAATCTTAATTGCGTCGTTTTGGTTTACCTCTCGCGTCAGAAGGTCCACGGAAACCATCTCGCGTGGTACCTCATTGAGCAACTTCCCCTTCTTTCTAAGCGGGACTATCGGCGAAAATTCGGCGCCAAGTCTGCAGAGGAGATTGTTCGAGAGGTCGTCCTCGAGTTGACCTATAGGGCAGCTATCAAGCTTGCCCGATCAAGGGATCGATACCTCCGATATTCCGGAGGCGGACGAAGCGTTTTTTCGTGTAGCCCACACGCGGCAGTGGATGGCGCCGGAAGTTGTGCTTTCGGACAAGGTTGATGTCCCAGAGCAACAAGCCGCATCTTCCTAGTTCAAAGCGAGCTGATTGTAACTGCGGCTTTCGCTGATGAAGTGGCCCTCCCGCTTAGGATGGCGATGAAGGGAGATTATGGCCAGCCGAACCAGTCAGGGCGATCGTCGTTTGAGGAGTCCGTCAAGTGGAAGTCGTGTTAAAAGTTTTCAAATGGGACGATGACCTAGCAGTCGAGCTTCCCCAAGAGCTGGTCGACCAACTCGCTCTCAAAGAGGGTGATGAACTCGAAATTATCGCTGGCCCCGCCGTCGAGGCCGGGGATGCAGACGCAGAACTTCGGGTCGATACACAGGGTCAGGATGAGCCCAAAACCCGATGATGCCATTATGCCGCTGTTTTGCCCGACGCGTCAACGCAAATTTCGTAAATTCCGCAATCGCGGAAAAATTAGCCGTCTCACCAGAGCCTTGGCTACTGTGCATGGGGTTGTTTTCGAGTTTTGTGCCGGCGGTCAGCCGCTGCGCCGCGCGGCGCAGGCGTCTACGACGGTTTCCTCTGCCTCGTGCCAGGACAGAATCTCCATCGCCAGCACCGGGTGGTTGAACCCCTTGAGCGTGAGATCGTCGAGGGCGCGGGCTTCGACCGATTGCTCGACGATGCCGTAGACGCGGCGGCTGACCACGATCTGGTCGGCCTTGGCTTCGCTGCAGAGGCGGGAGGCGAGGTTGGTGACGCTGCCGATCGCGGCATATTCCAGCCGCTGCTCGAAGCCGACCTGGCCGAGCGTGGCATAGCCCAGCGCAATGCCGATGCCGAAGCCGAGACTGTGCCCGCGGTTGCGCCAGCGCTCGGTCAGCGGGCCGATGGTGTCGCGCATCTCCACCGCCATCTTCACCGCGCGCGCGGTGTGGTCCTCGAACTGGATCGGCGCGTTGAACAGGATCATCACGCCGTCGCCGGCATATTTGTCCAGCGTGCCCTCGTATTTGAAGATCAGCTTGCCGAGTGCTGCGTGATATTCCCGCAGCACGTTCATCGCCTCTTCCGGCTCGGTCGCTTCCGTGAACGCGGTGAAGCCGCGCAGGTCGCAGAACACCACGGTGACTTCGCGGCGCTGGCTGGTGAGCAGACCCTCGGGGCTGTCGGAGGAGGCGATCAGCTGCGCCACCTGCGGCGCCAGGAAGCGCTCGAGCTTGCGGATCCGCTCGATCTCGCCGAGCTGGGTCTCGACGCGTTCCTCCAGCGACTTGTTCCAGTCCTTGAGTTGCTCGGTCTGCTCGCGCAGCTTGTCGGCCTGGGCGCGCACGGTCTCGTGCGCGGTCTCCAGCGCATGGCTCTTGTGGTCCACTTCAGTGAACAGGCGCGCGTTGCGCATCGCCAGCACGGCCTGGTTGGCGAAGGTCCGCATCAACCCGATCAGGCTGCCCTCGAAGCTGCCGCGGGCGCGGCGCAGCACCACCAGCGAGCCGAGCGTGCCTTGTTGATCCACCAGCGGCACCACCAGCACCGAATGGAAGCCGGCCTCGACCGCGACGTCGCGCAGCGGCCACTCGGAGGCCAGGTCGAGATCGGCAACCGAGATCGGCTCGCCGCTTTTGGCAACATGGCTCAGCACGGTCTCGCCCTCGTCGATCGACAGATGCGCACCGTCGGTCGACTTGTCGATGCCGTTGGCCTCGATCAGGTTGAAGCGCCGTGTCTCGGCGTCATAGCCGTAGATCAGTACCGCATCGGCATGGCTGATCTCCAGCGCGCGGGCGGCGATGGTCGGCAGCACGGCGTTGAGGTCGAGCGAGGCGGCGACCGCGCGGCCGACCTCTTCCAGCACCTTCAGCTCGTTGATCGACTGGGCGAGATCGCGGGTGCGCTCTTCGACTTTTGTTTCGAGGTTGGTATAGGTCTCCTGGAGCTGGCCGGCCATGCTGTTGAACTGGCCGGCAAGCTCTTCCAGCTCGTCGGAGGTGTGGACGTCGATGCGGTGGCTGAAGTCGCCCTCGCCGAGCTTGTGGGCGCCGTTGCGCAGCGCCGTGATCGGGATGATCATGCGGCGCGCCAAGAGTGTGCCGGCGAGGATCGCCACCATCAGGCCGACGCCGATCAGGAGCGCGATGCGCACGAGCTGGTCGCGGATCGGCGTCAGCGCCTGCGCGGTCGGCTGCTCGAACAGCACGCTCCAGCCGAGCTTCGGCACGGTGCTCGCCGCCGTCAGCACCGAATGGCCGTTGAAGTCGGTGCCGAACGTATCGCTGTCGCGGCCGGGGGCGATGGCGGCCGCGACCTGCGACAGCTTTGACAAATCCTTGCCGACGTCAGGCCCCTTCGACGAGGTCGCCAGCACGCGGCCGCGGGAATCGACGACATAGGCAAACGCCGCCTTGCCGAGCTGGGCGTCGGCGAGGTAGTCGGAGAGGAAGGAAAGATCGATCTCGGCCACGGTGACGCCGGCATTGAAGCCCGAATGCGCCACCGAGATCGACATCACCGGCTTCTGGTCGACGAAGCCGACCGCCGAGTAGCTCACCCCGCGCGCCACCGTGTCGGTGAAGCGCATGTCGCGGGAGAGGTCGGCATTGCTGCCGGTCGTGGTCGACTGGCGCGAGACCCGCAGCACCTCGCGGCCGTCGCCGTTGAGCTGGAACAATTGGGAGACGACCGAGACCTGCTGCAGCAGCTGGGCGTAGTCGGCGCGGCGCTTCTCCAGCGTGTCCCGGCTGGCCGTGGTCACCCAGCTGATCTGGCGTTCGAGCTCGGAGACGGATTGCTCGATGCGCCGTGCGGCGGCCTGGGCCTTGTCGCCGAGGGCGTCGGTCAGCGACGTCGTGGTGGCGCGGTAGGAGATCCAGGTCTCCATCGCGCCGTTGACGGCGAGCACGAACACGACGAGGCCGACGAGGGAGACGACGTATTTGGCGAACAGGCCCTCGCGCAGAAATCGGATTTTGCCTTTCGCGTCCGCCATCCGGATCCTCTCGCACCGCGACCGACGCCGGCGCTATGGGCCGCACGGGCCCATGGCCCTTCTACCATAATTTGGGGTGATAGACCGGTGGACCGGCCGGTGTGGTTACCTGCTGTGGACGCATGGCGGGACGGACGAGGGTTGCCGGACTGTCGCAGCCGTCCTTCTCATCCGTTCGGATGAAGAACTGTGTGACGAGGCGGTGTAAGGCTGCGCGCGGAGTTCGACGCCTTGGTCCGCCAATCACCGATTAAACAGCTGCCGCATCACGTCGTTCATCGGCTGGCTGTCCTGCTGCGCGACCGGCGGCTCTTGTGGGGGCGCGGGCGAGGCCTGCGGTGCCGGCGTGGTCGGGGTTCCCGGCAGGCTGCGGCTGCGGCCGGTGCCGGTTCCAGGAGAGGTGGACGGGGAGCTGTTGGACAGAGGGCTGTTGGACAGAGGGCTGTTGGACAGGCCCTGCTGGATCAGATTGCCAATGGCTTCGCCGAGCTGACCGCCGGGCATGGTGTTCGATCCCGGCAGCTGGATCTGCGGGTTGGTGGCGCCGGCTGCGTTGCCGCTACCCGGCGCGGCGGTGCCGCCGAGGCCAAAACTGTTGAGGATGTCGCCGAGCTTGGCACCGTCAGGCCCGAACAGACCTTTGCCCATCTCGCGCAGCTTGGCATAGGCGGCATCCGGATTGTCCATCATGCCGCTCATGTCGGGATAGATCTGCGGCTGCGACCACGGGCCCGAGATCATCACGGGAATGCCGAAGCCGACCGGCTCGGTGGTGCGGCCCTGGCCCTCGGTGGTCATGACGAGCTTGGGCTCGACGCGGAAGCCCAGCATCTTGGTGTCGAGTGCGATGGTGCCGGCGCCGGTGATGCGCACCAGCGGTCCGACCAGGGTGAAGTCGGTCGTCACCGCCTGGCCCTTGTCGATGCGGAACGAGGCGGAGAGCTGCGACAGGTCGGTGCTCTGCTCCTGATTGGCCTGACTGCCCTGATTCCCTTGGTTGC
>JAUEPE010000028.1 GCA_030403585.1 Frankia sp. RB7 | reverse complement strand
CGATTTCCAGCACCGTGACCTGCGAGGTCTCGGCCCAGCCTTCGACCGCGACCTTGCCGTCGCGGGCGTCGAGGCCAACAGCGACGCGGCCGGGGAATTTCTTCGAGGCCACCTTCACCAGCTCCGGATCGCGCACAGCGGCCGTGCCGATGATGACGCGGCTGATGCCCTTGGCGAGCCAGGCTTCGACAGTGGCGAGATCGCGAATGCCGCCACCAAGCTGCACCGGGATCTTGATTGTCTTCAGCATGCCCTCGACCGCCTGCGCATTCACCGGCTTGCCGGCGAAAGCGCCGTCGAGATCGACGACGTGGAGATACTCAAAGCCCTGCGTGACAAAGCTCTCGGCCTGCGCGGCAGGATCGAGATTGAACACGGTCGCGCGCGCCATGTCGCCTTGCTCGAGGCGCACGCACTGGCCGTTCTTGAGGTCGATGGCAGGAAAAAGAATCACGGTTTCCATCGCAAAAAGTTCGAGATCAGGGCCAGACCAAAACGCTGGCTCTTCTCGGGGTGAAACTGCGTGCCGATGACGGTGTCCTTGGCGACGATCGCGGTGACCGGCCCGCCGTATTCAGCGCGCGCGAGCACGTCCGCCTCATTGGCAGCGTTGAGGTGGTAGGAGTGCACGAAATAAGCGTGCTGGCCCTTGGGGCCGAGCGGCAGCCTCTCCAGCACCGGATGCTCCCGCAACACGTCGAGCGTGTTCCAGCCCATGTGCGGGATCTTCAGGCTCTCGTCGCGCGGCGTGATCTTCTCGACGTCGCCGCCGATCCAGTTCAGGCCCTGCGTGATGACGTGCTCCTTGCCACGGGTGGCAAAGAGCTGCATGCCCACGCAGATGCCCAACATCGGCCGCGCCTTGACGCGAACGGCTTCGTTGATCGCCTCGACCATGCCGTTGACGGCGTCCAGGCCGCGCCGGCAATCGGCGAAGGCACCGACGCCCGGCAGCACCAGGCGGTCGGCGCCGTAAGCCTGATCCGGATCGCTGGTGACGAAGACCTTCTGCGGGTTCTCCATGCTGCGAGCGGCACGCTCAAACGCCTTGGCGGCGGAATGCAGATTCCCGGAACCGTAATCGATGATGGCGACGCTCATCTTGACCCTCCCGGTTCTGGAAACAACCCAATGATGCCGCCGGCCGGAATCGGCGGGTTTGAAAATTGCTGGCCCGGCAAATTGCGGGTCGGCGGCGGGCCGCCGCGATCGACCGCCCATTGATCGTTGACGATGCCGCGCTGTGTCTTGCTCCAGCGCTCGAAGAAGCGGTGCTCGGCGGTGTCCTCGTCGTCGCCGACGACGACGTCGAGCTGCCGCCATTTGCCCCGCGACAAGGTCCAGCGGCGCAGGCTCGAGGCCTCGAACCCCATCAGCAACGCGACGATGGTGTTGGCGATGAAGATCCAGCTGCGGCCGACGCCGAGGCTGTGCAGCCCGGCATCGAACGCGGCGAGAAAGACGATCCAGCCGATCAGGGCCAGCCAGAGCCTGTTCCAGGCCAGCCAGACCGGGCCAAAGATCATTGCCCAGAAATGGAAGCCATCGCGCACGAACACGAATCTGTCCGTCGCGCGCAGGTCGGCCCCGCCTGGGGTGGGAGCATGAACTGTGTAGACAGGCATTTTCGATGCCCCGTTCTCGAGAATTCAATGATGCCGCCGTTAGCCGACGGAGATGTCAGCCGCCAAGCGAGCCCTTGGTGGATGGGATTTCGCCCGCCGTCCTGGGATCGATCGCAACCGCGGTGCGCAGCGCCCGCGCCAGGCCCTTGAAGCAGGACTCGGCGATATGGTGGCTGTTATCGCCATATAGGGTCTCGACGTGGAGAGTCACGCCGGCGTTGATGGCGAAGGCCTGGAACCACTCGCGCACCAGTTCGGTGTCGAACTCACCGATCTTGTCGCGGGGGAAGTCGGCCTTGAACACCAGGAACGGGCGGCCCGAAATGTCGATGACCACGCGCGACAGCGTCTCGTCCATGGGCATGTGCACGCCGGCATAGCGGGTGATGCCCGCCATGTTGCCGAGCGCCTGCTTGATCGCCTGGCCGAGCGCGATGCCGGTGTCTTCGGTGGTATGGTGATGATCAATGTGCAGGTCGCCCACCGCCTTGACCGTGAGGTCGATGCGGGAATGGCGGGCGAGGAGATCGAGCATATGGTCGAAAAAGCCGATGCCGGTCGCGATATTGGCCACGCCGGTGCCATCGAGGTTCACGGTGACCTCGATGTCGGTTTCCTTGGTCTTGCGCTTGATCGTCGCGATGCGCATTGAAAGCTGGTTTCCATCCTGGCTTGAGGGCCGAAAACGCCAGTCTATTAACAGCCAAATGACACCTTCGCTACTGCGGGAACGGCTGGCCGGGCTCTACTTCTGCCTATGGTGAGCGAATTTGAGGCCGGAACGGCCCGTTGTGCGCCGGTTGTCCCTTTGGCCTCGACCGCCTAAATCAGGCCGGACAACGAGGATCATCATGCAGGATTCCCAGAACAGCTCGCCGGTCTGGCACGGCACCACGATTTTGACGGTCCGCAAGGGCGGCAAGGTGGTGATCGGCGGCGACGGCCAGGTCTCGATCGGCCAGACCGTGATCAAGTCCAATGCCAAAAAGGTCCGGAAACTCGGCAAGGGCGACGTCATCGGCGGCTTTGCCGGCGCCACGGCCGACGCTTTCACCCTGTTTGAGCGGCTGGAGAGCAAGCTTGAGCAATATCCGGGGCAATTGACCCGGGCCGCCGTGGAGCTCGCCAAGGACTGGCGCACCGACCGCTATTTGCGACGGCTGGAGGCCATGATGATCGTAGCCGACAAGGACGTCTCCCTGGTGCTGACCGGGACCGGCGACGTGCTCGAGCCCGAGGCCGGCGTGATGGCGATCGGCTCCGGCGGCAATTACGCGCTGGCCGCGGCCCGCGCCCTGATCGACACCGACAAGGACGCAGAGACCATCGTCCGCCGCTCGCTCGATATCGCCGCCGACATCTGCGTCTACACCAACCGCAACGTCACCATCGAAGCGCTGACGGCCGGCTGAGCGGATGGCATTGGCCCGCAGCGACAGCCCGACCCAACCCGCGTTGCCGCCGCTCGCCTGGGTCGGCATCGCGCTTTTGCTGCTGGCACTGCAGGCCTCGATCCTGTTTGCGATGGGGCGGGTGCCGATCTGCACTTGCGGCTACGTCAAGCTCTGGCATGGCGTGGTGAACAGCTCGGAGAATTCCCAGCACATCGCCGACTGGTACAGCTTTTCGCACGTGCTGCACGGCTTCCTGTTCTACGGACTGACGTGGCTCTTGTTCTCGCGCCGCCTGACCTGGCCGGCCCGGCTGATCATCGCGATGCTGATCGAGGGCGCCTGGGAGATCGTCGAGAATTCGCCGTTCATCATCGAGCGCTACCGCGCCGGCACAATCTCGCTGGATTATTTCGGCGACAGCATCGTCAATTCGGTCTCGGACAATCTGTTCATGGTGCTGGGGTTCCTCACGGCACGCGTGCTGCCGATCCCGGCAACCGTCGTGATCGGGCTCGCCTTCGAGATCATGCTGGCGCTGCACATTCGCGACAATCTGACGCTCAACGTCCTGATGCTCATCCATCCGATCGAGGCCGTGAAGCAATGGCAATCCGGCCCGCCGATCATTTGACAATCAAAAAAAGTGACTTGCAAAAAAGCGGCTTGTTCCCGCCGGCTTCTAATCCTAGCTAAGGTCCCATGACAGACTTCTCTCCCCGCGAAATCGTTTCCGAACTCGACCGTTTCATCGTCGGCCAGGCCGACGCCAAGCGCGCCGTCTCGATCGCGCTGCGCAACCGCTGGCGCCGGCAGCAGCTCGAAGGCTCCTTGCGCGAGGAAGTGCTGCCGAAGAACATCTTGATGATCGGCCCGACCGGCGTCGGCAAGACGGAGATCGCGCGCCGCCTCGCCAAGCTCGCGAACGCGCCGTTCCTGAAGGTCGAGGCGACAAAATTCACCGAGGTCGGCTATGTCGGCCGCGACGTCGAGCAGATCGTGCGCGACCTCGTCGAGGTCGCGATCGCCCAGGTGCGCGAGCGCAAGCGCAAGGACGTGCAGGCGCGGGCACAGCTCGCCGCCGAAGAGCGCGTGCTCGACGCGCTGGTCGGCGCCAATGCCAGCGCTGCAACCCGCGAATCCTTCCGCAAGAAGCTGCGCGCCGGCGAGCTCAACGACAAGGAAATCGAGGTCGAGACGCAGTCGTCCGGCGGCGGCATGCCGATGTTCGAAATCCCGGGCATGCCGGGCGCGCAGATGGGCGCGATCTCGATCGGCGACATCTTTGGCAAGATGGGCGGCCGCAGCAAGACGCGGCGGCTGACGGTCGAGAACTCGCACGAGATCCTGGTCAACGAAGAGTCCGACAAGCTGCTGGACACCGATCAGCTGACGCTGGAGGCGATCAGCGCGGTCGAGAACAACGGCATCGTGTTCCTGGATGAAATCGACAAGATCTGCGCCCGCGACGGCCGCGTCGGCGGCGATGTCTCGCGCGAGGGCGTGCAGCGCGACCTGCTGCCGCTGATCGAGGGCACTACGGTCTCGACCAAGCACGGCGCGGTCAAGACCGACCACATCCTGTTCATCGCCTCTGGCGCCTTCCACGTCGCAAAGCCGTCCGACCTATTGCCGGAATTGCAGGGCCGCCTGCCGATCCGCGTCGAGCTGCAGGCGCTGACCCGCGACGACATGCGCCGTATCCTGACCGAGCCCGAGGCTTCGCTGATCAAGCAATATGTCGCGCTGATGCAGACCGAGGGCGTCACGCTCGACATCACCGACGACGCCATCGACGCGCTGGCCGACGTCGCGGTCGCTGTCAATTCCACCGTCGAAAATATCGGCGCACGACGGCTCCAGACCGTGATGGAGCGGGTGCTGGACGAGATCTCCTTCACCGCCCCCGACCGCAACGGCGAGACCGTCCGGATCGACGCCGATTTCGTGCAGAAGCATGTCGGCGACCTCGCCAAGAACGCGGATCTGAGCCGGTTCATTTTGTAATTTCGCGCGGCCGCGCTATCAATTGCCGCGTGACCGCACGCATCCTCCAAAGCCCCTGGCGCCTCCTGCTTGCGATCAACGCCGCGATGATCGTCGGCGTGTTCGTTCACAAGATCCAGCTGCCGCCTTACGTCCCCTACGTCCATCTCCTCGTCGACTACCATTTCGGCTTCATCAAGCGCGCGCTGATCGGGGCGATCGTCGCGCTGTTCACAGCCAGGGTGCCGGTCTGGCTGGTGTTCGCACTCGGCGGGACGACATGGCTGGTGACGGCGGGGCTGTACGCAAGACTGTTTCAGAAGACGTTCGGCTTTGGTGCGAAGACGCTGCCGCTGTTCGTCTTCATCGCGGGCTCACCGTTCTTCCTGAAAAACTTCATGCACACGCTCGGCCATTTCGACATCTATGGCTGTGCGCTGGCGATCATCCTGCTGCTGATGCCGGCGAGATCGTTGCTGTTCGTGGCAACGGCCGCACTGTTCTCGATCATCCTCGTTCTGATCCACCACATTCATCTGCTGATGTACGTGCCGACGATCATCGCCATCGTTGTGACCAGGCACTATCTCGCTTACGGCGTCACCCGAGCCAGCGTTGCGTTCGGCATTGTCGCCCTCGCCGCCGTCTCCGTGCTGTTCTTCGCCGCGCAGTTTTTGGGAACGATGCCGATCCCGGAAGCGGATTTCGTCGCGTATCTGAAGACCCGGATGGTCGATCCCTCGCGCACTGATCTCTTGCAATTCAGCTACATCTGGTATCAGCCGCTGGCGAAGGAAATTTCCGACACCTGGGGCCGCCTGCCGCACAACAGCCTCGGTTTTCCCGTGTTCGCGCTGCTGATCTGGCTGCACACGCCGCTGTGGCGCTACTTTGCAAAATTGATCGGCGGTCTTGCCAACGAGGCCCACCGCCGCCTCGTGATCGCGGCGCTGATCGGCGTCAGCCTCGCTTATCTCGTGATGTTTGCGATGGTGTTCGACTATTCGCGCTGGATTTCGAACTGGGCCGTCTGCATGTTCCTGATCCTGCATGCGGTGAAGATGCTGCCGGCCAGGCAGGAGACAGCGCTGATTCCGGAAGAGGATCGGAAGACGAACATCTTCGGCCTGATCGTCACGCTGATCCCGCGCGTTGGAATCGTCCGGCCATTTTAGAAACGCGCCCGCCTGATCCGCACGTAAAGCGCGCCCTCGCCGCCATGGCCGATGCCGGCCTCCTCGAACCCGACCACGAAGCCGCGGAACTCCGGCAGGCTCAGCCATTCCGGCACCTGCCGACGCAGCACGCCGCTTTCGCCGCCGCTCCTTCCCTTGCCGGTGATGACCAGCACGAAGGTCAAGCCATCGTGATGGGCGCGGTGCAGGAAACCGGTCAGTGCGCGGTGCGCGCGCAGCTGGGTCATGCCATGCAGATCAAGCCGCGCCTCGATCTCGCTGCGGCCACGCGACAGTTTTGTGCGCTCGCGCTTGCCGAGCGGGGCGAGCGGCGGCATCGCCGGCTTTGACGGACGCGGGGCGGCCGTAGCCACCATCGGCCGTGGCGACGGCGCGGGCTTGTCAACATGCGCTGCGGGCGAAGGCTCAGCGCGCGGGGCGGCGTGCACCTTCGTCGCGCGATGCTTCCGCAACGGCTTGACCTGCTTTGCGACGAGCTCCCACAGCTCGCGATCTTCCTCGCTGAGCACACGGCGGCGCGGCGAGGGACGCGGAGGATCCAGCACGGGCGGACGGGACGATCGCTTCATTGCTGGTGGGAACGACTCTTGTGCCTGCGCGGTTCGCGGACCGGTTCTATCACAGGACGCGGCGCCGGCAGCGGCACCGGGCCGGCAATTGCGACAGTCTCGCCCTTACCCGGCGTCGCGGCCACGGCAGGCGCCTTCGGTACGTCCGTCTGCGGAAACAGCCTTGCGATCTTCTCCGACGGCCGCGGATCCGGCACCGGCAGGCGCGCCGCGCGTACGCCGGGATCGAGGCTCTTCGGCACCAGCATCACGAAATGCATGGGATGGCGCAGCCGGCCCGAGACACGGCCGGCGTCAGCACCCGCGCCAAAATAGAGATCCGCGCGGGCCGGTCCGATGATGGCGGAGCCGGTGTCCTGCGCGATCATCAGCCGATGGAACGGGGTCCTGGCGCGGTCGGACTCGATTGGCAGCTCGCCCTCGATGAAGAACGGCGTGCCGTAGACGTGGAGTGATTTGTCGACCGCGATCGAACGGCCCGCGGTCAGCGGGATGCCTTGCGCACCGACCGCTTCGTCCTTGTCGGACAAATTGACCTCGTGGAAGAAGATGTAGGAGCGGTTCTGGCGCCGCAGCTCCTTGGCGCCATCAGGATTCTGCGCCATCCACTCCCTGATCTTCTGCATCGACATCTCTTCCCTCGGAATGATGCCGCGCTCGATCAGGACACGCCCGACGGCGGTGTAGGGATAACCGTTATAGGAATCGTAGTTGAGCCGGAGCGTGGCGCCGTCGTCGAACTTGATCCGCGCCGAGCCCTGGATCTGGGCGAACAGCAAATCGGTCGGGTCCTTCAGCCAGGCGATCTCGAGCCCGCGGCCGGCGATCTTGCCGTCCTCGATCTCGCCGCGGTCGTAATAGGGCACGAGCTTGCGGCGGCCGATCTTGCGGTAGACCGATCCCTTGTTGGGCATGCTGACCGAGGCCTGATTGAAGCCGCGCACGAACAGGTTCGAGGGCCGGCGATAGACCGGGACGTTGTAGACATCGGTCTGCGTCCGCGATCCCTCCAGCACGGGCTCGTAATAGCCGGTCACAAAACCGTCGGACTCACCGAGGCGCGAGATGCGCAGCGGCGAAAAATTGTCCTCGAAGAAAGTCTTTGCCTGGGCGTCGTCGGTCGCCTCGAGCGACTTGGCGGCCCGGCATGGTTCGCTCAACGAGCCGCCCAGTGCCTTCTGTTCAGAAACGCCTGTCTGCGCATTGATCGAGCGGCAACTGGCGCGAAAGGTCTTGTAGGCCGCAAGATGATCGTCGTCGCTCCAGCCCTTCACGTCGACCCAGGCCAGCGGCAGATATTGCGCGCCGGGGATCTCGAACGGGAGAGGGAGCTGCGGATAGGGCAAGACCCGCGGAGGGATCGCAGCCATTTCTGGAAGGTGATGGTAATGGCTGCGGTAGTGGCGGCGCGCAGCCTCGGCGCCAAGCGAAAACGAAGCCAGCACGACGACACCTGCGCAAAGCGCCGTCGCGCTGTTCTTCAGGAAACTCTTAATTCGCGCTTCCGGTGCCAACCAGCTTCCAGTTCGGATCGCGAGAGGTGGTGTCGCGGGCAAAAGTCCAGATGTCGGTGATGTCGGCCACCGTATCGGCGCTGCCGTCGACGATGTTGCCGGTCTTGTCGCGGGTGGCCGAGATCATCTGCGAGACGAAGCGGATGGTCAGCTGCGCCGTGCGGTCGCGCAGCTCGGCGCCGACCAGCTCGGCCTTGTCGATCGAGACGAAGCGCGTCTCGGTCTTCTGCTCGTTCTTTTCGCGGTCCTTGATCGCGGCGTCGAAGCTCTCATAGACCTCCGACGACAACAGGTCGCGCAGCGCGCGGCGATCGCCATTGGCGAAAGCCAGCACGATCATCTCATAGGCGCCGCGGGCGCCCGAGATGAAGTGGCGCGGATCGAAGGTGGAATCCTTGTCGACGATGGCATCGAGGCCCTGGGCAAGCACAGTGCCCGGCTCGGTCAGGCCCTTCCAGCGGTCGGAGGGCGGGGCCGGTTCGGCCGTCGGCGCCAGCGGAGCCTGATCGATCACCTTGCCCGGCATGGTCACGACGTTCTTGTCCGGGGCACCCCCCAGCGCATTGCGAGCCGTACGGTCGAACGGCGGCCGTTCGTTGCCCGTCCGCTGCCCCAGCACGCTGCGCAGCCGCAGGAAAATAAAGACCGCCAGCGCCAGGAAAATAATGGTGTAGATGTCCACGTGGTATTCGCTTTCTGGTCTTCTCGAGAAGGGGCCGTCGCCGGGAAAATCGATCCGGCCAGTAGACCGTTCCATATGGGAACGGCAAGTCTACATCACCATTTTGGGTCCGCGCGTCACGTCCGCCGGATGTAGGCACGAAATTTGGCCCGGCCAATGGCGCCTTTTGGCACAGCATGGAGTGTAGCGCGTTTTATACTTAAGGGGAAACCCGATCCTGCCCGGAAATCGCGCATCTTCAAGCGTTTAACATGCGATTTCGGGTTCGGGGCGGGTCAAACGTCACAGTCGTGGGCGCGGCCCGGATCGACCCTCCGGAGCCGTTCGTCCTTGTGGAATGAGGCGGCCCTATGTTAGCCAACCGCCGCGAAATTCAGCCCAAATCGGGTAAGGAGACACTCAGATGACCAACGGTAACGGCACCCCTCCCGAGGCGGCCCAGGCTCCCCAGCTCAACGTGCTGGCGCAGTATACCAAGGACCTCTCGTTCGAAAATCCCAACGCACCGACCTCGCTCCAGCCGCAGAGCCAGGCGCCTCAGATCAACATCCAGATCAATGTCAACGCCAACAACCTCAGCGAATCCGAGTTCGAGGTGACGTTGTCGGTCGAGGGCAAGGCCGAGAACGCGGGCAAGGTGATGTTCTCGTTCGAGCTCGCCTATGCCGGCGTGTTCCGGATCACGAACGTGCCGAAGGAGAATCTACATCCGCTGGTCATGATCGAATGCCCGCGCCTGCTGTTCCCGTTCGCCCGCGAGATCATCGCGACCGCCGTGCGCGACGGCGGGTTCCCGCCGCTGATGCTGGACCCGGTCGATTTCGTCGGTCTCTATCGCCAGAACATGGAGCGGCAAATGGCCGCTCAGCCGACCAGCGGCCAAGCTTAACTTAGAGCCTAACCAGCAGGAGGCGCGGCTGGAGCGGGCAAAAATTCGTTCCAGATCGCCTTGTCGCCGAGCGTTGCGATGAAAGCCCGATGGGCTTCGCGCTCGGCGTCCGACACCCGCGGCGCGAGCGGCACAAGCCGCTGCCGCCGCGGCGCATCGCCTCCGGCATTGACGCGAATGTCCTGGGCGTCCGACGCCAGCAGCAGCTGCGACTGCCGCGCCCCAACCAGATCGACATAGACCTCTGCGAGCAGTTCGGAATCGAGCAGCGCGCCGTGCTTGGTACGGCGGGAATTGTCGATCGAATAGCGCGAGCAGAGATCGTCGAGCCGGTTGGACACGCCGGGATGCTTGCGCCGCGCCAGCAGGAGCGTATCGACCAGCCGCTCGCGCGGGATCGCGGCGCGCTTGATCCGGTCGAGCTCGGCATTGATGAAGCTGATGTCGAACGAGGCGTTGTGGATCACCAGCGGCGCATCGCCGATGAATTCCAGAAACGCATCGACGACCTCGTGGAATAGCGGCTTGGTCGACAGGAATTCGGCCGACAGCCCGTGCACTGCGAACGCTTCCGCCGGCATGTCCCTCTCGGGATTGATATAGACGTGGTACGTCTGTCCCGTCGGCATGCGGTTGAAAATCTCGACGCAGCCGATTTCGACCAGCCGATCGCCGCGGAGCGGATCGAGGCCGGTGGTTTCGGTATCGAGAACGATTTCACGCATGATCTGAGGTGCCGGGCAAGAAGCCTTGTAAGTCGGCGAATCAGGCTCGCCGCTGCGGCATCTTAACGACCTCAGCCAGGATGTGCGTGATTTGCGCGCGCACCGGCTCAAGTCCATGTGAGGTATCCACGACGAAATCGGCCCGCTTGCGCTTTTCGGCATCAGGCGTCTGCTTGGCGATGATGGCGTCGAGCTTTGCTTCGTCCATGGTTCCCCGCGCCAGCACCCGCTCGCGCTGGACGTCCGGCGAGGTCGAGACCACGACCACGGCATCGACCCGTTTCTCACCGCCCGTTTCGAACAGCAGGGGAATATCCAGGACAACAACTGGCGCCTTGGCAGCTTCCGCATCGGCAAAGAATTTTTGTCGAGAGGCGCCTAGCATGGGGTGGACGATCTGCTCGAGCTGCTTGATCGCGGCCGGGTCATGCACCACGCGCGCGGACAGTTTGGGACGATCGACCTTGCCGTTCGCCGTGGTGCCGGGGAAGGCGGCCTCGATCGCGGGCGCGGCCTCACCTTCATAAAGCTGATGGACGGCAGCATCGGCGTCGTAGACGGGCACACCGGCCTCCGCGAACAATTTCGCGGTGGTGGATTTACCCATCCCGATCGAGCCGGTCAGTCCGAGAATCCGCATCGGCGCCCTATCAGTTACACCGCAATGAGCCGCTCACGCCGCAGGAACGCAAGCAGCGGCAGAAGCGGCAGGCCGAGAATGGTGAAATGGTCGCCCTCGATGCGCTCGAACAGATGAATGCCAAGGCCTTCGAGCTGATAGGCGCCGACGCTGGTGGTGACGGCATCGCCGGCGGCGTCGAGATAGGCGGAAAGCTCGGCCTCGGTCATTTGCCGCATGTTCATGCGGGCAACCGACACATCCTCGAAAACAATCTCGCCGTCATGCGCCACCGCGACCGCCGAATTCAGCTCGTGAGTGCTGCCCGCAAGATCGCGCAACTGCGCCAGCGCCTGTGTGCGGCCGGCAGGCTTGTTGAAGAGACGATCACCAAGCGCCAGCGTCTGGTCGGCGCCGATCACATGGCTTCCGGGATGATGAGCTGAAACTGCCTTGGCCTTCTCGCGCGCCAGCAGCAGCGCGATTTCGCGCGGGTTCGACAGCTTTGAATCGGCCTGAATGCCGCGTTCGTCGATGTCAGCCTTAATCGCCTTGAACTCCAGCCCCGCATTCGCCAGCAGTATTTTGCGTGCACCGCTCTGCGAGGCCAGGATCAAGGGAGATGTGCCGCGCCAAAAACCCATGTTCGAAAACTATTCCCAAGACTATTCACAAGACTATTCAGATGGCCGGTTGCGCTGGCGATCACTGTAAAGCTTCATGATCGCGGCCGCGGTTTCCTCGATCGAGCGCCGCGTCACGTCCAGCAGCGGCCAGTCGTGCTTGGCGCTCAGCTTGCGCGCAAACGCGACCTCCTCGGTGACCGACTGCCTGTCGGTATAGGTATAGGTGTCGCTGCCGGTACCGGATTCGGCGCCCATCGAGAGCAGGCGGTTCTGACGGATCTGGATCAGCCGTTCGGGCGTCGCATGCAGGCTCACCACCAGCGGCCGGGTCAGCGTCTCCAATTGCGCCGGCACGGGAATGCCCGGCACCAGCGGCACGTTGGCGGTGCGGATGCCGCGATTGGCGAGATAGATCGACGTCGGCGTCTTTGATGTGCGGGACACGCCGACAAGCACGACGTCGGCGTCCTCCAGCCCATCGACGTGCTGGCCATCGTCATGGATCATCGTGTAGTTCAGCGCGTCGATGCGCTTGAAATATTCGGCATTAAGCACGTGCTGTGCGCCGACGCGGCCGGTGGTCGCAGCACCGAGATAGGCTTCGAACATTTGCATGACCGGGCCGATGATCGAGAGGCTCGGAACGTTGATGTTCTTGCACTTGTCCTCGAGCCGGAAGACCAGGTCCTTCTCCAGCAGCGTGAACAGCACGATGCCCGGCGCTTCCTCGATCTCGTCGAGCACGCGATCGAGCTGCTTCTGGCTGCGCACCAGCGGATAGACATGTTCGACCGGCGTGACGTTCGCGTACTGCGCGGCGACGGCGCGCGCAACCGTGATCAGGGTCTCGCCGGTGGAGTCGGAGACGAGGTGCAGATGGAAATAATTGCTCGAGGTCGGCACAAAAACTCTTTGTATGAGGACGGTGTGGTTTGTGGATTTCTGTGGACCTTAACCCCTCGGAAAGGGTTGCGCGACACCAGGGGCGGGACAACTGCCAATTTTCTTCACACCACTGCCCGTCGGAACAACTCTGGGAGCCTTCCGAGAGGGAAATGGGATTGCGCGGACAAGTCTCTTGATAGGCTGCGGATCAAAACGCGCAAGCCTTTGAGCCCGGGCGATTTATCCGGTCAGGCGCGGAACCGCGTTGGACATGTTGATGGATGTGAACAAGCGCGCGCCAAGTGGCGGACGGTATTGTGTGAGTCCAATTCACTGTCACTTAGACTCAGACTCTAAGAATCTAAGATTCTTTATTGGAGAAGGGCGCTCCAGGGAGATATGTGTGCAGGTGAGACCTTAACGAGTTCTTACTATCCCCAGATATCCGAACGGCTGGGCGCAAAGGCGGACGCCGGACATGTCAGAAGACGTCTACCTCTGGATCAAGGCGCTGCACGTGATCGCGGTCATCGCCTGGATGGCCGGTATGCTCTATCTGCCGCGGCTGTTCGTCTATCATTGCGAAGCCGAGATCGGCTCGAAGCAGTCCGAAACCTTCAAGATCATGGAACGCCGCCTGCTCAAGGCGATCATCAACCCCGCCATGATCGTCACCTGGCTCGCCGGGCTCTACCTCGCCTGGGCCGGCCATTGGTTCACTTTCGGCTGGTTGCACGTAAAACTGGCACTGGTGCTGGCGATGTCCGGGGTCCACGGCTTTTTTTCCCGCTGGGTGAAGGACTTCGCTGCCGACAGGCGCCCGTATAGCCAGAAATTCTTTCGGATTATCAACGAGGTGCCGACCGTCCTGATGATGATCATCGTCGTCATGGTGATCGTGAAGCCGTTCTAGGCAAGATTCTAGGCAGGAATCGTGAATGATCGCTCAGCGCTTCGGCTTGCGGAGTTGAAAGCGATTTTCTATATTAGCACTATCCCACCCAACGCAGGCGGATGTGGTTGTGTCTGAGCTTTTCAGAGGCCGGACACCGCATCAGGTTTGAAGCCTCACCGGCGCTCTCCTTGCCAGACCTGCGGACCTTACCTTCTCGCGTCCGCATTTCAGAGCCTCCTCGCACCCCTCCCCAGGTTACCCCACAGGACCACCCCAATGCGGGAAATTAAACTCCAGGACCTCAAGTCGAAGACGCCGGCCGAGCTCGTCTCGTTCGCGGAAGAGAACGGGGTCGAGAATGCCAGCACCATGCGCAAGCAGGAGCTGCTGTTTGCCATCCTCAAGCAGCTTGCGCTGGCCGAAACCGACATCGTGGGCGAGGGCGTCGTCGAAGTGCTCTCCGATGGTTTCGGCTTCCTCCGCTCGCCCGATGCGAATTATTTGCCAGGTCCGGACGACATCTACGTCTCGCCCTCGCAGATCCGCCGTTTTGGTCTGCGCACCGGCGATACCATCGAGGGCCACATTCGCAGCCCGAAAGAGGGCGAGCGCTATTTCGCGTTGCTGAAGGTTAACACGCTCAATTTCGAGGACCCGGAAAAGGCCAAGCACAAGGTCAATTTCGACAACCTCACGCCGCTGTTTCCGAATCAGCGTTTCCGCATGGAAATCGACGATCCGACGCGAAAAGACCTGTCTGCAAGGGTGATCGACATCGTCGCGCCGATCGGCAAGGGCCAGCGCGCGCTGATCGTCGCGCCGCCGCGCACGGGTAAAACCGTGCTGATGCAGAACATCGCGCATTCGATCGCGCACAATCATCCCGAATGCTATCTGATCGTTCTCTTGATCGACGAACGTCCGGAAGAAGTCACGGACATGCAGCGCTCGGTGAAGGGCGAGGTCGTCTCCTCGACCTTCGACGAGCCCGCCGTGCGTCACGTCCAGGTCGCCGAGATGGTGATCGAGAAGGCCAAGCGCCTGGTGGAGCATGGCCGCGACGTCGTCATCCTGCTCGATTCGATCACGCGTCTGGGCCGCGCCTACAACACCGTCGTGCCGTCGTCCGGCAAGGTGCTGACCGGCGGTGTCGATGCCAACGCGCTGCAGCGCCCTAAGCGCTTCTTTGGCGCCGCCCGCAACATCGAGGAGGGCGGCTCGCTGACCATCATCGCGACCGCGCTGGTCGATACCGGCAGCCGTATGGACGAAGTCATCTTCGAAGAGTTCAAGGGCACCGGTAACTCCGAACTGATCCTGGACCGCAAGGTCTCGGACAAGCGGACCTTCCCGGCGATCGACATCTCGCGCTCCGGCACCCGCAAGGAGGAGCTCATCACCGATCCGCTGGTCCTGAAAAAGATGTACGTGCTCCGCCGCATCCTGAACCCGATGGGTACGATGGACGGAATCGACTTCCTGCTCGACAAGCTGCGCTCGACCAAGAGCAATTCAGAGTTCTTCGACTCGATGAATACCTGAGTGCGGTGCAGCAAGAGATCAGAGGGCGCCTTCGGGCGCCCTCTTTGTTGTGCGGCTTTGCTGCAGCGGAGGTGCAGCATGGCGGGCTTGCAGGGCGCGGACCACGTTTTTCTATAAGATGTTGATATATAGATATTTTACTTGAATTTTGATTGTAGGATGGTGTCCGGCGGTCTGGATTTCGCAGCAAATGCCGGGCGCTATGTTGCGTTGCAATATAGATATTGCTGCGGGCTGGAGCGCGGAAAAATGAGGTTGCAGCCGGCCAGAACAGGCCGTTTGCCTTTTCCCTGCCAGCTAGACAAATAGGCCATGCACCCGCGAGACCAGACAATCTTTGCGCTGTCGTCCGGCCGTCCGCCGAGCGCGATCGCATTGGTACGCGTCTCGGGTCCGCAAGCTGGCCTAGTGCTGACGACGCTCGCAGGCAAGCTGCCGGCGCCGCGGCAGGCCAGCCGCCGACTGCTTCGGGACGGCGCGGGCCAGCCGATCGACGATGCGGTCGTGCTCTGGTTTCCGGGGCCGGGGACTTCGACCGGCGAAGACGTCGCCGAATTTCACGTCCATGGTGGCCGCGCCGTGCTGGCCGCGCTCCTCGCCGCGATTTCTTTAATTCCGAATACGCGCGCCGCCGAGCCCGGCGAATTTACGCGCCGCGCCTTCGAGAACGGCAAGCTCGATCTCACCGAGGCCGAGGGCCTCGACGATCTCATTCATGCCGACACGGATCGCCAGCGCCGCCAGGCCCTGCGGCAGTTGCAAGGCCTGCTCGGCAATCATGCGCGCGACTGGCGGGAGCGCATCATCGCGGCATCGGCGCTGATCGAGGCCAGCATCGATTTCTCCGACGAAGCCGATGTGCCGGCGGAATTGACGGCGCCGGCCGTAAAAGCGATCAAAGCGCTGCACGACGAAATCGCAAAAGTGCTCGCGGCACAGGGACATTCTGAACGATTGCGTGACGGCCTGGTGGTTGCGATCGCAGGCGAGCCGAATGTCGGCAAGTCGACGCTGATCAATCAGCTCGCGCGCCGTGACGTCGCGATTGTCTCGCCCTACGCCGGCACCACGCGCGACGTGATCGAGGTGCAGCTGGATCTCGATGGCTATCCCGTCACTGTCATCGACACCGCCGGCATTCGCGAGACCGATGATCCGGTCGAGCAGGAAGGCGTGCGCCGGGCGCGGGCGCGGGCCGATGACGCCGATCTCGTGCTTTGGTTGGTGGAGGGCGAGCGCGCCGTCGATCCGCCCAGTAGCCAGGTCTGGATCGTCCGCAACAAGATCGATCTCGGGGGAGCTGGGTCATCCCCTGAGTTCGGGATTTCGGCGAGCCGGGGCGACGGTGTTCCCGAGCTGGTCGAGGCCCTCGTCGAATTCGCCGCTGACTTTTTCGGAACCACCGAGGGCGCCCTGGTGACCCGGGCTCGTCAGCGAGACCTGTTGGGTCGCGCGTCGGACAGCTTGCGCCGAAGTCTCGACCTTGTAGAAGAGGGCGAGGAACTCGCCGCCGAAGAGCTGCGCGCCGCCGCTTATGCCCTTGGCCGCCTGCTCGGCCGGGTGGACGTCGAGGACGTCCTTGGGGCCATTTTCCAGAAGTTCTGTATCGGGAAGTAGCGCTAGTTCTTCAATGTAGTACTAGCGCTTGTTCCATTGCTTATGTTTCACGTGAAACAGGCGCTGGGGGTTCCATTATGTTTCACGTGAAACGTGCCCGGACTCAGGCCCCCCGTCATTGCTAGGAGCCCTTGCGACGACGACTGTCTCAGCGAAGGGATTCGGGACTGCTTCGCTCCGCGACGAATGACAGCAGGCACGGCGGCCATCCCGATCGACGGCCCGAATCTATCCCGGTGCGCGATCCGTCCTGTTTCACGCGAAACAGTAGTCGTTCCAACGCACGTCCTACTGTGCATGGGGTTGTTTTCACGAAACCTCGTCGGATGCCCCGAGGCCCCGTTTCACGTGAAACAGCCGCCTCATCCAGTTTCCACTTCCGGCTTTCCCGTCGCTGAGCTAGAAGTCCGGCAATGCGACCAGAGCGAGAGAATTTCGACGTCATCGTCATTGGCGGCGGCCACGCCGGCTGTGAAGCCGCGGCTGCTTCTGCTCGGATGGGTGCCACGACCGTGCTGGTGACGCACCGGTTCTCCACCGTCGGCGCGATGTCCTGCAATCCGGCCATCGGCGGTCTGGGCAAGGGCCATCTGGTTCGCGAGGTTGACGCTCTCGATGGTCTGATGGGGCGGGTTGGCGATGCCGGCGGAATCCAGTTTCGCGTTCTCAATCGTCGGAAGGGCCCTGCGGTCCGTGGTCCCCGGGCCCAGGCCGACCGAAAGCTCTATGCGGCCGCCATGCAGGCCGCGATCACGGATACCAAGGGTCTTTCCGTCATCGAAGGCGAGGCCGACGAGCTGATCGTGGTCGAGGGACGGGTGACGGGACTGCGCTTGGCGGACGGTCGGGAGCTTCGGGCGGAAGCTGTCGTCGTCACCACCGGCACCTTCCTCCGTGGTCTGATCCATCTCGGCGAGAAGAACTGGCCGGCTGGCCGTGTCGGCGAGGCCCCGGCGATGGGTCTTTCGACCTCCTTTGAGCGTGCCGGCTTCACCCTCGGACGATTGAAGACCGGGACACCGCCGCGCCTGGACGGCTCCACGATCGACTGGTCCGCGGTCGAAATGCAGCCCGGAGACGAGCCGCCGGAGCCGTTCTCGGTGATGACGGAGCGGATTACGACCCCGCAGATCCAGTGCGGGATCACCCGGACCACAGCCGCCACTCACGAGGTGATCCGGGCCAATGTCCATCGCTCCCCAATGTACTCCGGCCAGATCAAGAGCTCCGGACCGCGCTATTGCCCGTCGATCGAGGACAAGATCGTCCGCTTCGGCGACCGCGACGGCCATCAGATCTTCCTGGAGCCGGAAGGACTCGACGATACGACCGTCTATCCCAACGGCATCTCGACCTCGCTTCCGGAGGAGGTCCAGCTCGCGATCCTCGCCAGCATCCCCGGCCTGGAGCGGGTGAAGATGGTCCGTCCGGGCTACGCCATCGAATACGACCATGTCGATCCCCGTGAGCTTGATCCGACCCTCCAGACCAAGCGCCTGCGCGGTCTCTTCCTGGCCGGACAGATCAACGGCACGACGGGATACGAGGAGGCCGCCGGACAGGGCATCGTCGCCGGCATCAACGCGGCACTCTCCGCCAGCGGCGCTGCGCTGATGGTGTTCGACCGTGCCGATGGCTACCTCGGGGTCATGATCGACGACCTCGTCACCCGAGGGATCAGCGAGCCCTATCGGATGTTCACCTCGCGGGCCGAATATCGGCTGACGCTGCGAGCGGACAACGCCGATCAGCGCCTGACCGAGAAGGGGATCACGCTGGGCTGCGTCGGGAGTGCCCGGACGCAGCATCATCGGACCAAGATGGACGCCCTGAATGCCGCCCGGGCACTGTCGAAGTCGCTGACCATCACCCCGAACGAGGCGATCAAGCACGGATTGTCCCTGAACCGGGATGGTCAGCGCCGCTCGGCCTTCGAGCTGATGGCCTATCCGGAGATCGGCTGGAGCCAGGTCCGCGCGATCTGGCCGGAGCTCTCCGCCATCGATCCCGTCATCGCCACCCATCTCGAGATCGATGCCAAGTACGATGTCTATCTGGAGCGCCAGAGCGCCGACGTCGAAGCCTTCAGGCGCGACGAGGGGATGGTGCTGTCGGAGATCGACTATAGCCTCGTCCCCGGTCTCTCCAACGAGGTCCGCGCCAAGCTGGAGAAGGCGCGACCGTTCACCGTCGGTCAGGCTGGCCGGATCGACGGCATGACGCCAGCGGCGCTCGGCATCCTCGCGGCCTACCTTCGCCGCGAGGCACGCAAGACTTCCAAAGCAATCGCATAGGCGTTTCACGTGAAACAGCGCGGACCGGGTGGGGACAAACCGCTATCCCGACGACCCGGGACAGGTGAGGGCGCCGGCCCTCGATCCGAACCGGCACCGACCAAGCCGAAGATCGACAAGGCCAGCGCCAACGATCAGGCGCTCGACTCCATCATCGCTGCCGACAAGCGCGCGGCGTTGAAGCTCGCGCCCGTTTCACATGAAACGGAGGCCCGGCTCGATCGCTACATCGCGCTGCTCCGGGAGTGGCAGGCCAAGACCAATCTGGTCGCGCCTTCGACCCTGCCGCAACTCTGGACCCGGCACATCGCCGACTCGCTTCAGCTCGTCGACCTCGCACCGACCGCAAAGCGCTGGGCCGACCTTGGCAGTGGCGGCGGCTTTCCCGGCGTCGTGCTGGCCTCCGCCATGGCCGGGACACCGGGCGCCAGTGTCCACCTCGTCGAACGAATCGCCAAAAAGGCCGCATTTTTGCGCGAAGCCATCCGCGTCACCACATCTCCGGGAGTCGTACATCTCGCTGAGATCGGGGATAATGTGGATAGAATCACCGGCCCCGTCGATTGCGTCACCGCCCGCGCGCTGGCTCCGCTACATCAACTCATCGGCTTTGCGGAGCCGCTGATGCGCCAGGGCGCAAAGGCGCTATTTCTCAAGGGTCAAGATGTAGAGGCTGAATTGACCGAAGCCGCTAAATATTGGACTATTCAGCCGCAGCTTCACCAAAGCCGGACCGGCGATGGTTGGATCGTCGAGCTGACTTCAGTCGAACGGCGCGGGTGAGCTTCAGGGGTTGAGTTGGGGAATTTCGATGACCGTGATTGACGAGCCGCAGCAAGGACAGACCGCTGAAGTCCCCCATGGTCACCCGCGCATCCTGGCGCTGGCGAATCAGAAGGGCGGCGTGGGAAAGACAACCACAGCGATTAATCTGGGCACGGCGCTAGCAGCGATTGGTGAGCGCGTTTTGATCGTCGATCTCGATCCGCAGGGCAACGCCTCGACCGGCCTCGGCATCGATCGCCGCAACCGCTCCTGCTCGACCTATGACGTGCTGATCGGCGAATCGAGCTTGCGCGAGGCGGTGGTCTCGACCGCGGTGCCGCGGCTGCACATCGCGCCCTCGACCATGGATCTCTCCGGCCTCGAGCTCGAGCTCGGCACCACGCCCGGCCGCGCCTTCAAGCTGCGCGACGCGATCGGCGCGCTCAACAACAACGTCTCGCCGGAATCCGATTACACCTACGTGCTGATCGACTGCCCGCCTTCGCTCAACCTGCTCACGGTCAACGCGATGGCCGCGTCGGATGCGATCCTGGTGCCGCTGCAGTGCGAGTTCTTCGCGCTCGAAGGTCTGTCGCAATTGTTGCAGACGGTGGAGCAGGTGCGCTCGACGCTCAATCCTAACTTGTCGATCCACGGCATCGTGCTGACCATGTTCGATTCGCGCAACAACCTCTCGAACCAGGTCGTCGCCGACGTCCGCCAGTTCATGGGCGAAAAGGTCTACAAGACCATGATCCCGCGCAACGTGCGCATCTCGGAGGCGCCGTCCTACGGCAAGCCGGTGCTGGTCTACGATCTCAAATGCGTCGGCAGCGAAGCCTATCTGCGGCTCGCCACCGAAGTGATCCAGCGCGAGCGCGAGCTGCGCGTCACGCATTGAGGAGAGATCCGTAGGATGGGTAGAGCGAAGCGAAACCCATCATCACATGCACGAACAGCGATGGGTTTCGCTTCGCTCTACCCATCCTACAAGTTTCGATAATTCAGTTCTGGAGTGCTGCAGCGTGAATCCAAGGGAGCTGGCGATGGCCGACGAAGCGCGTTCGCGACTGGGCCGGGGTCTTGCGAGTCTGATCGGTGACGTCGGCGGCGAGGCTCAACACGTCGACCGTCCGCGCGCGCAGCGCAAGGTGCCGATCGAATTCATCAAGGCCAATCCGCGCAACCCGCGCCGCACCTTTTCGGACACCGAGCTCAAGGAGCTTTCCGAATCGATCAAGCAGCACGGCGTGATCCAGCCGATCGTGGTGCGCCCCGTGAAGGGCGCGCAGGATCGCTTTGAGATCATCGCCGGCGAGCGGCGCTGGCGCGCCTCGCAAATGGCCGGCCTGCATGAAGTGCCGATCGTGCCGGTCGACATCAGCGACAGCGATGCGCTGGAATTCGCGATCGTCGAGAACGTGCAGCGCGAAGACCTCAACCCGATGGAAGAGGCGCAGGGCTATCACGCGCTCGCCAACGAGTTCAAACGCAGCCAGGACGACATCGCAAGAGTCGTCGGCAAGAGCCGCAGCCATGTCGCGAACATGATGCGGCTGACCAAGCTCCCGGCCGAGGTGCAGGCGTTCATCGCGACCGGTGAGCTGACCGCCGGTCACGCCCGCGCGCTGATCGGCGTGCCCGATCCGCTCGCCGCCGCCAAGCGGATCGTCGCGGAGGGCCTCAACGTCCGCCAGACTGAGGCGCTCGCGCACGAAGAAGGCGTGCCGGAGCGTAAGCCGCAAAAGACGCGCGCCACCGGGGGCAAGGACAAGGATCCCGATACGATCGATCTGGAAAAGCGCGTCAGCGACGCGCTCGGTCTCAAGGTCACCGTCAGTCACCGCGATCCCGGCGGCTCTGTCCAGATCAACTACCGCAACCTCGATCAGCTCGACGAGGTGATGAAGCGGCTGGCGAAGGGCGCGCTGTAGGCCCCCGCATCTCCTTGTCATTGCGAGCGAAGCGAAGCAATCCAGAGTCTTTCAGCGGCGAGACTCTGGATTGCTTCGTCGCTGCGCTCCTCGCAATGACGAGGGGAGAGAGTGCGATCCTACCCCCGCCGTTTCGCATTGACCGCGATCGCCATCAGCGTGCGCTGGGCGATGGCGGCGGCGAGCGTCGATTGCTTGCGGGTGTCGAGCGCTGCGGTCGCGAGCTGCTCGATGATGCCGGCGAGCTTTGCCACGCTGAAATTGCGCAGCGCGGTTTCGACCATGGGCTTTCGTGAAAAATGCAGCCGCGGATATCCACTGTCGAGCACGGCGGAGGCAGGCTGGCCATCGGCGATCGCAAGCGCGGATTTGTGCAGCCACGCGGCCTGGCGCTGTGCGGCCGAGATGATTACGCCGGGATAGGTGCCGGCGATCATGGCCTTTGCGAATTCGGTCTCCACGATATCGGGCCGGCCGGCGAAGGCGCCGTCGACGATCGGATCGAGCTTCAGCTCGGACGCATCGGCAACAACGGCCATCACGTCATCCAGCGCGATCTCGCCTTTGCCGTGGGCGTAGAGCGTGAGCTTGCGCAGCTCGTTGCGCGAGGCCTGGCGGTCGCCGCCGAGGAACGACATCAGCGCGGCGCGGGCATCCTGCGCGATCCGCAAATTGGCGATGCGGAGCTCGTCCTCCATCAGCTTGGCGAGGTCGCGCTCGGTGTCGGGATAGCAGCTGATCGCCACGGCGGTCTTGGCCTTCTCGCAGGCCTTGCGCAGCGGAGACTCCGGGCGCAGCTCGCCGGCCTCGATGACGATGCGGCAATCCCTCACCGACATCTCGGCCAGCGTGTCGACACCGCTGGCAAAGCTGCGCGAGCCGGCGCGGATGCGAATGGCGCGGCGGCCGCCGAACAGCGGCACGGTCATGGCTTCGTCGATCAGGCGCGACGGCTCGGCCGAAAGCTCGTCGCCATCGAGTTTGACGAGCGAGAAGGGATCGTTGGGATCGTCGACGGCCGACGCAATCAGCGCGTCGGCGCGCTCGCGCACGAGGCCGGCATCGGGACCATAGAGCAGGATGATCGGACGGCCCGCGTCGGGACGGGCGAGGAAGGCATCGATCTCTTTTCCGCGCAGCGCGACCATCGGGCCCAATATGGATCGAGATTCCGGGTTCGTCCGTCAGGCACCCCGGAATGACAGACTAGGTGCCCGCGGTGAAGAACGCGGCGAGCCTTGTATTGATGTTCTCGGCGATCTCGTTGGCGGCACGATCCTCGGCGTCACGCACCGCGCGGTTGCGGGAGAAGCGCTGGTAGGAGCCGGGCATGTCGTAGGACACGCGCGAGAACGTCGTGCCGGTCATCACCGATTTGCCGGTCACGACCTCGATCAGATTGTACTGGCAATCGATGCCGTAGTTCTCGCTGGTCGGCAGGCCGGTGTTCACATCGACCATCAGGGACGTCTTGCTGGAGTTGAAGCGGATCACCAGGCGGTGGGTCGGCGGCATGCCTGTGGCCGAGCCGTAGAGCTTGAACGCCAACGCGTTGCGGACCTCGACGCCGACCCGGGCCTCGCGCGAGGCGTTCGCCTTGTCGATCGGCGGAAGATCGACCCCCATCAGCTTTTCACGCAAGCCGGGGGTGCCGTCGGTATGCTCGGCATACATCGGCTGGAAGCAGCCAGCCGTCAGCGCCGCCAATGCGGCGACCGCCAGCAAGCGGGCTGCGATGCGGATCCTAGCCGACAACATTCACGATCCTCTTGGGAACGATAATCACCTTGCGGACGGGCTTGCCATCCAGGGCCAGTTTTACCGCATCAAGGGCCAAAACGGCAGCCTCGATTTCCGGATTCTGGGCCGCTGTTGCAACTGTGACATCACCCCGCTTCTTGCCGTTGACCTGAACCACCAGGGTCACGCTGTCTTCAACCAGCAAATCGCGTTCGATTTGCGGCCAATTGGCCTCGGAAACCAGCCCGGGCTGGCCCAGGCCATTTTGAAACAAGACTTGCCAGCACTCCTCGGCCAAATGCGGCATCATCGGGGAGAACAGCTGGACCAGGATCTGGCTGGCCTCCCGGATCGCCCAGGCCAAGTCAGGGGCCGGCTGGCCGGGGCGCTGCAGCACCTCCGAGAACGTGTTCGTGAATTCACGGATATGGGCAAGGCAGACGTTGAAATGCAGCCGCTCGACGCCGGTCGTGACCTTGTCGAGCGCGCCATGGGCGGCTTTGCGCAAGAGGAGCGCATCGGCGCCGAACGACGCCGGCCGGGCCGCGGGAGCAGCCTTGCCGAGTTCAACCGCATCGTTCACCAGTCGCCACAGTCGCTGCACGAAGCGCGAGGCGCCCTGGACGCGCTCGTCGCTCCAGATCACGTCGCGGTCAGGCGGGGAGTCCGACAGCATGAACCAGCGGGCGACGTCGGCGCCGTAGGTTGCGATGATGTCGTCGGGGTCGACCGTATTCTTCTTCGACTTCGACATCTTCTCGATCGCGCCGATCTGGACGTCCTCGCCTGTGCTGAGCAGCGTCGCGCGACGCCCGTTGCCGCCGACCTCGACCTTCACCTCGGCCGGCTGCACCCAGCTGCCGTCGGCTTTCTGGTAGGTCTCGTGCACCACCATGCCTTGCGTAAACATGCCGGCGAACGGCTCGTCCAGCGCGATGTGCCCGGTCGCCTTCATGGCCCGGGTGAAGAAGCGGCTGTAGAGCAGATGCAGGATCGCGTGCTCGACGCCGCCGATATACTGGTCGACCGGCAGCATCCGGTTGGCGACCGCGGGCGTCGTCGGCGCGTTCTCGTTCCAGGGATCGGTGAAGCGCGCAAAATACCAGGACGAGTCCACGAAGGTGTCCATGGTGTCGGTTTCGCGCTGGGCCTTAGCCCCGCATTTCGGGCAGTTGACGTGCTTCCAGGTCGGGTGATGGTCGAGCGCGTTACCTGGCTTGTCGAAGCTCACATCCTCCGGCAGTACCACCGGCAGGTCGGCATCCGGCACCGGCACCACATCGCATTTCGGACAGTGGATGACGGGAATCGGGCAGCCCCAATAGCGCTGGCGCGAAATGCCCCAGTCGCGCAGGCGGAAATTGACCTGGCGCTCACCGACCGGCGCGTTGCCGCGCAGTTCGCCTTCGAGGCGTTTTGCAACTTCCTCCTTCGCCTGCTCGATAGTCATGCCGTCGAGGAAGCGCGAATTGATCATGCGGCCGTCACCGTCATAGGCGGTATCGGTCACGACAAACGTCTTCGGATCCTGCCCTTCAGGGCAAACCACCGGCGTGACGCCAAGACTGTACTTGTTGACGAAGTCGAGATCGCGCTGGTCATGCGCGGGGCAGCCGAAGATCGCGCCGGTGCCGTATTCCATCAGCACGAAGTTGGCGACGTAAACCGGCAGCTTCCACGTGGGATCGAACGGATGCACCGCGCGGATGCCGGTGTCAAAACCCTGCTTCTCCGCGGTGTCGATGATCTCCTGTGCGGTGCCGATCTTCTTGATGTCGGCAATGAACTGCGCAAGCTTCGGGTTCTTCGCGGCGGCTGCCTGCGCCAGCGGATGATCCGACGAGATCGCCATGAATTTCGCGCCGAACAGCGTGTCGGGGCGCGTGGTGAAGATCTTCAGCTCGCTCTCGCCGGCAGGCGTGGTCGCCTGATCCAGTGCGAAGCGGACCAGCAGCCCCTCGGAGCGGCCGATCCAGTTGCGCTGCATCAGCCGCACCTTGTCGGGCCAGCGGTCGAGCCCATCCAGCGCGGACAGCAATTCCTGCGAGTACTTCGTGATCTTGAAGACCCACTGGCTCATCTCGCGCTGTTCGACGATCGCACCCGAACGCCAGCCGCGGCCGTCGATCACCTGCTCGTTGGCGAGCACGGTCATGTCGACCGGATCCCAGTTGAGCTTGCGCTTCTCGCGCTCGGCGAGGCCCGCGCCGAGCATATCCAGGAACATCTTCTGCTGATGCTTGTAGTAGCTGGGGTCGCAGGTCGCGAATTCGCGCGACCAGTCCAGCGACAGCCCGATCGAGCGGAGCTGCTTCTTCATCGCGGCGATGTTGTCGTAGGTCCAGGCTTTCGGCGCGACCTTGCGCTCGATGGCGGCGTTCTCGGCCGGCAGGCCGAAGGCGTCCCAGCCCATAGGGTGCAGCACGTTAAAACCCTTGGCGCGCATGAAGCGGGCCAGCACGTCGCCGAGCGTGTAGTTGCGGACATGGCCGATATGGATGCGCCCGGACGGGTAGGGGAACATCTCCAGCACGTAGTATTTCGGCCGCGAATCGTCGTTCTTCGAGACGAAGATCGCCTGTTCGTCCCACTGGCGTTGCCAGCGCGGTTCGGCGTCGCGGGCGTTGTAGCGTTCGGAGGTCATGGAATCGTTGCGTTTTCGTGGTTTCGGCCGCCTGAAGAGGCCGGACTAGGCCATAAAAGTCCTCAGGGGGTCAATGGGTTGCCGCTGCCGACGGCACCTCGCAATACTGCTCCGCATAAGTACGGACAAGGGTATTGGGATCGGATTAAGGGGTCGGTGCGAGGTTGGGCCTCACAGCACCCCATGCAGGCGATGGATTCCAGCTTCGACGATCCCGATTACGACTATGCCGCGTCCATCGCTGGACGGGCGATGCGGAGCATGGCCGAACAGCGGATTCCGCCGACGCCGACCAATTTTGCCATCTGGTTCCAGTACTACGTCGGCAGTCATGATGACCTGCGCAACGCCATCGACCTCCTGATCGATCACAATCGTCCGTTCGACAGCCGGATCAATCAGGATCTGTTCGAGACCTATATTGCACCCCAGGTGAGCGCCGTCGTGGTCCACACGTCCGAGCGGCTCCATGCCCTGATGGGCGCGGCGAAGGAGTTTCTGGCCACCGCGATCGCCGACAATCGCTCCCAGATGCAGGTGATCAGCCAGGTTGCCGACCAGGGCCAGGCCGGCGTCGATCCGAAGGCGCTGGTCGCCCAGCTCATGAACGAGCTGGCGCGGGCCGCCACCAGGACGACACGGCTCGAGGCGGGCTTTGCCGAAAAGACCCGCGAGCTCGACGTGATCCGCGATTCGCTGACCAAATCCGAGGAGCGCGCCCTGACCGATACGCTCACCGGGCTGCCGAACCGGCGGGCGCTGGATGAATTCCTGCGCAAGGCGCAGACCACGGCCGATTGGGGCGAGCCGCTCAGCGTGCTCCTGCTCGACATCGACCACTTCAAGACCTTCAACGACAATTTCGGCCACGGCGTCGGCGACCAGGTGCTGCGCTTGATGGCCAAGGTGTTGCGCGAAAAGGTTCGCTCACAGGATCTGCCGGCGCGCTATGGCGGCGAGGAGCTGATCGCGGTGCTGCCGGACGCCGATCTTGCCGCATGTGCGGAGACGGCCGAGCGTATCCGGCGCGCGCTTGCGGAATGCACCATCACGCGCCGCTCGACCGGCGAGGTGCTGCCGAACATTACGGTTTCAATTGGCGTGGCGCAGTATCGGACTGGCGAAAGCACCGCCGATTTGATCGAGCGCTGTGACCGCGCGCTCTACCTCGCCAAGGGTGGCGGCCGCAATCGCGTCGTGACGGAAAGCGAGCTCGGTCGTGCCTGGGCTGCGGGCTAGCTAGAGCATCAAGAACTCAGAACAAACCGTCGCGCTTTTAGCCCGCCATCGCGATTTCGGCGGTGCTGCCCTCGATCCGCAAAATGCCGTGCTCGACGACATTGTTGCGGCCGCGATGTTTCGCGGCGTAGAGCGCTGCGTCTGCGGCTTCGATCAGGTCGCCCGGACGCAAGGTCTCGTTCGGCCGCGTCGCCGCAACGCCGATCGACACCGTGACCACCATGTGGGCGGAGGTGATGTGCGGCAGGCAGAGCTTCAGCACCGCGGCGCGGACGAGCTCGCCGATCTCGACGGCGCGATGCACGTCGGTGTTCGGCAGCAGCAGGCAGAATTCTTCGCCGCCATAGCGGGCCGCAAAGCCCATCGTGTCGGCGGCGATGCCGGACAGCGACTCGCCGAGCCGGGTCAGGCAGGAATCGCCTTCGAGATGGCCGTAGGTGTCGTTGAACAGCTTGAAATGGTCGACGTCGATCATCAGAAGCGCGAGCTCGCTGCCATATTGCTGCGCGCGCATCCATTCGAAGTCGAGACGGCTCTGGAAGCCGCGGCGGTTGGCAAGCCCGGACAGCATGTCGATCGAAGCCATCACGGTCAGCCGGTCATTGGTCGCGATCAGCTCGCGCTCGCGCTGGCTGAGCTGTGCGGCCATCCCGTTGAAGGCGCGCGCCAGCGGTACGAATTCGGACGGCAGCCGGTTGCGAGCCGCGCGGGCCGAGAGGTCGCCCTCGCCGAGACGCTTGGCCATGTCGGCGAGCATTTCGATCGGCTTGATCACGAGCTTCTCGGCGGCGATCAGCGCGCCGAGCAGCACGAACACGACGACGAAGGCGAGCTGGAGATAGGCGGTGCGGATATCGCGGCTGACCGCCGCGGACACCTTGTCCTCGTCGATGCTGGCGATCAGGCGGGAATTGGTGCCGGCGATGCGGATGAAGCTGACCGCGCGCCGCGATCCATCGGCGGCGAGAAACGACAGCGAGCCTTCGTCCTGGTCGGAGCGCAAGGCCATGTCGGCAATCGCCGACATCAGTGGCATGTTGTCGAGCGGGCGTCCGACCGTGCTGCGCTGGTCGGCGGGCGCTGCCAGCACGGTGCCGGCGCTGTCGACCAACACCGCTGTGATGCCGGCGCGGCCGCCCAGATTGTTCATGACCTTCGACATCCAGTCGAGGTTGACGGTCGCGAGCACGACGGCGTCGGTGACGCCGCTGAACGCGGAGACCGGATAGACAGCCATGACGGTCGGCGACTGCACCGGCCGCGACAGGATGAAGTCGGACAGCACGAAGCGGCCGGTCTCCTGCGCCTGCTGGAAATACGGCCGGTCGGAAAGATCGAGGCCGACATACATGTTGTTGGTCGCGCACTGGATGCGGCCGTCCTGGCCCGCGATCAGAAGCGTGCGGATCCAGGGAAGGCTCGTCGGCAGGCTCGCACGCAGCACGTCGCAGCTCTTGCTGACGCCGCCGGCGGAGGCGCGGATGAAGGCCTCCGATTTCAGGATGGTCTCGACCGACGAGATCACTTCGCGCTGCGCGTCGGCACTGTGCCTTGCCACCGTTGTGAATTCGGCCGTGGCTTGCGCGATTTGTTTGGTGCGGGTGTCCTCGAGCGAGCGAACGCGCTCGAGCATCAAGGGCGCGACCAGAATCACCGCGAGCAACGCAAGCCGGGCCCTGATGCCGAGGACCTGCTTGAGTTTTGCTCGTTTGCGGTTGAAACTAACGTTTGCCATCTTCGCTACCCACCCCACGGGCAAGGTAAAGCGAAGGGTTCAAAAACTCTTTCTTGAACTGGGTAAAATTCGAACTACCTCCGTTACTCCTGCAAATTGATCGACGTCATGACAGAAGCCAATGCCGCGCCAGTAACCGGCGATTTACCAAACGCGCTCGCCGCGGTCGAAGCGGAGATTGCACGCGCCTGCAGGGATGCGCGGCGCGATCGCGCCTCCGTGACGCTGATCGCGGTGTCCAAGACTTTCGCGGCGGATGCAATTATCCCGGTTATCGGCGCCGGACAGCGCGTATTCGGCGAGAATCGCGTGCAGGAGGCCAAAGGCAAGTGGCCGGCGTTGACGTCTGATTACTCGGACATCGCACTGCATCTGATCGGGCCGCTGCAATCCAACAAGGCGAAAGAGGCGGTGGCGCTGTTCGATGCCATCCATTCGGTCGACCGTCCGAGCATTTGCCAGGCGTTAGCCAAAGAAATCGAATCCCAGAACAAGCACCCGCAACTCTTCGTCCAGATCAACATCGGCGAGGAGCCGCAGAAGGCCGGCGTCGCGCCCGGCGAAGCCGACGCCTTCCTCGCGAGCTGTCGCGACACCTACGGGCTGACGATCTCCGGCCTGATGTGCATCCCGCCAGTGGACGAGCCGCCGGCGGCGCATTTCGCGCTGACGGCCAAGATCGCCGCGCGTAACGGATTGCAGAACCTGTCGATGGGCATGAGCGCGGATTATGCGACCGCCATCATGCTCGGCGCCACCCATGTGCGGGTGGGCAGCGCGATCTTCGGGCATCGGTAGTCGCTAGCGAAGTAGCGAAGTTTGTTTTGGTCGTCCCGGCGAAGGCCGGGACCCCTATCAAAGATTATTCAAACCTCACCGACATCTTCCCCAACACGCCAAAATCCACCGCAAAATGATCGCCGGCCTGGATCGGCAGTGGCGGATGGCAGGTGCCTGTCGTCACCACCTCCCCTGCCCGCAAGGTGATTCCGAGTCCGCGCAACTCGTTGGCGAGCCAGGCCAGTGCCACGCGGGGATCGCCGAGCACGTTCTTGCCGTGACCGACATAGCGCTCGCCGCGCAGCGTGATCCGCGGCCGCTCCTCGACGAGATCCATCGCGCGCCAATTGGCCGATGTCGCGGCACCCAGCACGAACAGATGCGCGCAGGCATTGTCGGCGATGAGCTGCGCCTCGCCGACGCTGGCGAAATCGGTAAAGCGCGAATCCGGAATTTCGATCGCGGGATGCAGGGTGTCGACGGCGGCAAGCACCTCGTCGACACTGTACGGCAAGGGCCGCGGCGCCAGATCGCGCCCCATGCGGAAGCAGAATTCCGGCTCGCCGACGCGCATCGTGTTGCCCTTCATCGACGCGGTGCCGCCGTCGGCGATGACGGTGTCGCGCATGATGCGACCGGCCAGCGGTCCTGCGACATTGATGTGCTTCTGTCCGGCCTCGCTCGTGGCGGCGGCGATCTGATCCTTGTCGAGCATGTGTTCTCACCCGATGATGATTTTTGTTCTTGGTCCCAGCCGCCGCAGCAATTGCAGCATCGCGGCCTTGGTCATGGAGACGCAGCCCGCGGTCGGGCTGAAATTGTCGCGCGCCAGATGCAGGAACACCGCGCTGCCGCGGCCGGCAATGCGTGGCCTGGTGTTGTGGTCGATTTCGATGATGAAGTCATAGAGCTGGTCGGCGCGCTTGAGCCGGTCGCCGCCCTCGCCCTCCCCCCGCCGGATCCACCGGTTGTAGTGGCGATCGCCGGGATCTTCGCACCAGGCGTCCGCGCCGGTGATGATCCGGGCCGGCAGAAACGTCCGGGGACGGCTGTGCCGGTCGCTCCGCCACCACAATTGTCGGGGCCGAAAATGGCCCCTGGGGGTGCCGCCGTCACCCTCGCGCTTGTTGGCCAGAATACCGCCGCGCCCCAGAGCAACCGGGATCGTCAGCTGTCCGGCCGTCAGCCAGCCCCGGCGCGGATTGCCCGCGGCAGGCTTAACGCGGATCGCCGAGAGCTGCTGGATGCGTCGATTCATGGTATAAGCGTTTGAACTGGCGTTGTTTTTCATGTGAAAGCGCGGTGTCGAATTCATTACAGGACATTCATCGAACCGCCCTGCTATTCTGGGTTAGAGTAATTCCGGCTTGTGAATCGGTAACAGCCCACTACTTCAACACGAACAACAATAAAAACAGCGACCCTTTAAACTTCCCATCACGACAGGGTGCGGCATGCATGCGCGCCTCGTCGGACCCCAAAAGGATGACCCCCTATGGCCAATGCCCGCAAGATCCTGATCGTGGATGACGATACCGATCTGCGCGACACGTTGGTGGAGCAATTATCGCTACACGAAGAATTTGAAGCCTCCGCCGTCGATACTGGCGCCAAAGGCGCCAGCGCTGCAAAGGCCAACGCCCCCGATCTCGTGCTGATGGATGTCGGCCTCCCCGACACCGACGGTCGCGAGGTGGTCCGCTCTCTGCGCAAGGGCGGCTTCAAGGCGCCGATCATCATGCTGACGGGGCATGACACCGATTCCGACACGATTTTGGGCCTGGAATCCGGCGCCAACGACTATGTGGCAAAGCCCTTCCGTTTCGCTGTGCTGCTGGCCCGCATCCGCGCCCAGCTTCGCCAGCACGAGGCCAGCGAGGACGCGGTGTTCTCGGTCGGCCCCTACTCCTTCCGCCCCGGCTCCAAGATGCTGACCGCGGCCAATGCGCGCAAGGTCCGCCTCACCGAGAAGGAAACCGCGATCCTGCGCTTCCTCTACCGGGCCGGCCAGATGCCGGTGTCGCGCGAGACCCTGCTCCAGGAGGTCTGGGGCTACAATTCCGGCGTCACCACCCACACGCTGGAAACCCACATCTACCGTCTTCGCCAGAAGATCGAGAAAGACGCCGCCAACCCGGAAATCCTGGTGACGGAAGCCGGTGGCTACAAGCTGGTGCCGTGATACGTTCCAGGAGCGCGCGATTCGTCGTAAATTAGCGCGTTTCACGAGCCCCGGACCGGAATGTCAATCGACGACGACGTAGCGCTGCTGGAGCGTGTCCCGACACTGCGCCTGTTGGGGGACGCCTCGCTGCGCATGCTGGCGATCGGCTCCGAGCAGCGTGACTTCGTCCGCGGCGACATCCTGTTCAATCTCGGCGACGATGCCGACGCAGGCTTCGTGGTCCAGCGCGGCGCCTTTCGCGTCGATGACGGCGCCGGCGCCGAGATGATCGCAGGTCCCGGCACGCTGATCGGCGAGCTCGCGCTGGTCGTGCCGATGAAGCGGCCCTCGGGCGCGGTGGCGCTGGAGCATTCCTCCGTCATCCGCGTCGCGCGAAGCCTGTTTCAGCGCGTGCTCGAAAGCGACCCTGCGGCCGCACTCCGCCTCCGCGACGAATTCGCGGTGCGCTCCAGCCAGATCGCGAGCGATATTCTGATGGCCGGTGCGAAGCTGAGCACCTGAGCGCGGCGGATTTCAGCCGGGCCCTGCTCCGCAGGTTTCATTCTCTGTTGAATTGATACAGCGCGCTGCGGTCGTCCTGGTAAAGCCGCCGCAGTCCCGGCATGACCGCCAGGTGCGGCGCGTCGACGTCGAGCAACCAGACATAGTCGAAACGATCGCGCGGAATTTGCGCGATGCTTTGCGCGAACGCGGCGCTTAGATCGCCGTCGCAGTCGGCTGGCGCGACCTCGACGTACTGAGACGGATCTGCATTGAACGCGGTGCCGCGCGCACGGAGCGGGGTCAGCAATTGTTGACCACCCGATGCATCCCATTGCGAGTTGACGAAGGCGTCCCGCCGGACAATGGCGAGCGACCCCAGATGCGCGACACGCGGTGCACGCCATCGCTCACAGGTCGGCGGCCGCGTCAGGACCGCGATGCTTGCGCCGCGCGGGACGTCGTTCAGGGCCTGGAGATGTTGCGCGTAACCGGAATCATAGGCCGCAAACCCGGCAGCCGTGGCGACGATCCGAATCGCAAAGACAGCCAGCGCCAGGCTGGCAATGACGGCGGCGCCGTGCTGCATGCGGCCGGTGGGCGCGATGGCGGTGAGGCCAACGATGAAGAAGATGGGCCATAGCCGGACATCGGCATAGACCGAACCGAACATCTCGCCGGGCATCAGCACGATCAGAATGAGGAAGCTCGCGGCTCCGACCAGCAGTGGTGGATTGTGCCTGGCGTCACGGCTGCGGATTCCAAAGTACAACAGGCCAATCGCCAACAGCAGGCTCAGCGTGTCCAGCCAGATATTCTGGTCACGCAGCGTCCAGACCAGTCCGAGGATCTTTGTGTTGACGTCGAAGAAATGACCCGTCGCGGCGGCGCCATTGCCTTGCCGCCAGACGATCATGAGCACGGCGGGAATCATGACGGGCCAGATGCGTCGCAGAATGGCGAGCACCATGGAGGGCCAAGCCGCCGGCGCGCGATTCCAGCTGCGGCAGAGCTCAAAAGCGCCGACTAGCACGACCAGAATGACCCAGCCATAGGCGTGAGCGAGCCAGACCAGGCAGGCGGCCGCAGCGAACAGCGCGGCGCGCAGCACCGAGCGAGTCTTCCCCGTCGTCTCGACCCAGGATGCGAAAACGTGGAACGCGAGCGCGCAGCCAAGCCAATAATTCACGAAGCCGAGCTGGAACGGATAAGCCATCGCGAACCAGGCGGCCGCGATGGCGAAGGGCGTGAGCTCCCCATGCAGCGCCCGGCTGATCCGCCCGATCGCAGAGATCATGAGGAGCGGAAGCGCGAGCGCAATCAGCCACGCGGCGCGTTCGAGACCGAGCACCGGTGCCAGCGGAGCGATGAGCAATTCGACACCGAGATTGCCGACCAGCTGCCAGTGAAAATCCCAGTTCTGCTGCAGTGCCGGCGAGTCCGCCAGATGCAGCTGCACCTGGTAGCGGCCGATATGGGCGAGGTAATCGATCAGCGGCGGCGTGTGCACGAACCAGAACGGCACCGTGCTCAGCAACATCAATCCGGGGACGACGAAACGGGAATTCCACCAGGCACGAACAGGTGGTTCTCTGTGCTCTGACGGTGCGGGCGTGCCCATCGTCGTCTCCGAAGGCCTAAACGTCCAGCGTCACCGTCACCGGCACGTGGTCCGAGGGCCGTTCCCAGCTTCGCGCATCGCGCAGGATCTTGAAATCCTGAACCGCGTCTTTGAGCGCGCGCGAGACCCAGATGTGGTCGAGCCTGCGGCCGCGGTCGCCGACGGTCCAGTCGGCGGAGCGGTAGCTCCACCACGTATAGACCTTTTCCGACATCGGGATGCGGTCGCGCGCGACGTCGATCCATTCGCCGGCACTGAGGGCTGCCTGCAGCTTCTCGGTTTCGATCGGCGTGTGCGAGACGACTTTCAGCAGCTGCTTGTGCGACCACACGTCATTCTCGTGCGGCGCGACGTTGAGATCGCCGACCAGGATGTGGCGATCCTCTCCGCGCGGATGCAGCGGTTCGCACGCTTTCATCTCGTCGAGAAAGCGGAGCTTGTGGTCGAATTTCTCGTTCAGCGCCGGATCGGGAATGTCGCCGCCGGCGGGCACGTAGAAATTATGCACCACCAGCGGCTTTGCGATGCTGGCCTTCTCGCCGAACGACACCGAGATATGGCGCGAATCCACCTTGTCGCAGAAGGTGCGGATGTCCTTGGACTCGAACGGAATCTTCGAGACGATGGCGACGCCGTGATAGCCCTTCTGTCCGTTCAGCGCGACGTGCTCGTAGCCGAGCCGCTTGAAGCGCTTCAGCGGAAAGGCGTCGTCGATGCATTTGGTCTCCTGGAGACACAGCACGTCCGGCCGCGCGCTTTTGAGAAACTTCGCGACCAGATCGATGCGTAGCCGCACCGAATTGATGTTCCAGGTTGTCAGGGAAAGACGCATGAGACAGGCGTCTTAGCATGGATCGGCGTGGGTGAAATGCTTGTCCACAGGCGAGGTTTCGGGTGGGCAAAGCGAAGCGTGCTCACCAATTCCCTCGCATGAATGGAGAGATGGTGGGCACGGCGCTTTGCGCTTTTGCCCACCCTATGGGACTTACCCCGGTGACGGTACGCTGTAATTGGTGAAGTCGATCTTGAACATGTTGGGATCGAGCTTCTTGCTCGTGTCCAGATTATAAACCGCGAATGTGGTGTCGTAGCCCTGAGGATCCGTCACCGTCCATTGCTTCAACTGGCCGTCCTTGGCGCCGAGCATCAGCAAGAGGCGGCTGGTGCCGACCAGCGCCTGCTTCTCTTCGATGGTGACGCTGATGAAGAGATCGTCGGCGGTGACGCTGACGACGTTGGTGTCCTTCATCAGGTCGATGCGGTCGGATAGCAGGAAGCGGAGCGGTGTCTGTGACAGCGGATAGACGTCCTGGGTCGCGAGCTTGCGGTCGCGCACCACGACGGAGGATCCATCGGCAACGATGTCGATCGGGCTCGGCGGATCATATTCGACGCGCATTTTGCCCGGCTTCTGGATGTAGAAATCCCCCTGCGTCTTGCTGCCGTCGGGGCCGACCTGGACGAAATTCCCGACCAGCGTCGACAGCGAGGACAGATACGCGCTGACCTTGGCCGCCTGCGCCTTCTGGTTCGCATCGAAGGTCTGGAAAATGCTGCTCGGCACATTGCGGCGCGGATCGGGAATGACCGGATTCGGCGGCGCCTGCGTCGCACCTGTAATCGACGGTCCGCCCGACGGCGGAGCAGCGTCACGGGCCTTCGGCGCAGGTTTCGGCACGGGCACGGTCTGCGCCATCGACGCTGCGGTCACCATCGCGGCGGTGACGAGCAGCACGCCCGCCACGCGCGCGCTGCGCGCAGCGAACAAGGCCGCGAATCGAATGTCCGGATATCTGGTCAACGCGTCGTCCTGTGTGGCTGGGCGTCGTTTTAGCGTGATTTCGGGCAAAAGCAGATAACGATTTTGCGTGAAATAGGAGTTTGAGGCGGCTCGCCTCACATATGGCTGTCTTCTTCCTCGACCAGAATCTCGCGCTTGCCGGCGTGGTTGGCGGGTCCGACGATGCCTTCCAGTTCCATGCGCTCCATCAGCGATGCGGCGCGGTTATAGCCGATTTGCAGGCGGCGCTGGATGTAGCTGGTCGAGGCCTTGCGGTCGCGTTTGACGATGGCAACGGCCTGCTGGAACAGGTCGCCGCCGCCATCCGCGCCCATGCCGCTGGCGTCGAACACGGCGCCGCCGTCCTCGTCCTCGGCAGGCTCCTCGGCCGTAACCGCTTCGAGATATTCGGGTTGGCCCTGCGTCTTGAGATGGCGCACCACCTTCTCGACTTCATCGTCCGAGGCGAACGGGCCGTGCACGCGGCTGATGCGGCCGCCGCCGGCCATGTAGAGCATGTCACCCTGGCCGAGCAGCTGCTCGGCGCCCATCTCGCCGAGAATCGTGCGGCTGTCGATCTTCGAAGTGACCTGGAAGGCGATGCGGGTCGGGAAGTTCGCCTTGATGGTGCCGGTGATGACGTCGACCGAAGGACGCTGCGTTGCGAGGATCACATGCAGGCCGGCGGCGCGCGCCATCTGCGCGAGACGCTGCACGGCGCCTTCGATGTCCTTGCCGGCGACCATCATCAGGTCGGCCATTTCGTCGACGATGATGACGATGTAGGGCAGCGGGTCGAGCGAGAGCTTCTCTTCCTCGTAGATCGCCTTGCCGGTTTCCTTGTCGAAGCCGGTATGCACGGTGCGCGTCGGTTCTTCGCCCTTGGCTTTCAATTCGCCCAGGCGCGTGTTGTAGCCGTCGATGTTGCGCACACCGAGCTTGGCCATGTTCTTGTAGCGCTCTTCCATCTCGCGCACGGCCCATTTCAGCGCGACCACCGCCTTCTTCGGATCGGTCACGACGGGGGTGAGCAGATGGGGAATGCCGTCATAGACGGAGAGTTCGAGCATCTTCGGATCGACCATGATCAGCCGGCACTGGTCCGGGCGCAGCCGGTAGACCAGGCTGAGGATCATGGTGTTGATGGCGACCGACTTGCCGGAGCCGGTGGTGCCGGCGATCAGCATGTGCGGCGTGCGCGCGAGGTCGATGATGACAGGGTCGCCGCCGATGGTCTTGCCGAGGCAGAGCGGCAGTTTCGCAACCGAGTCGACAGTCTCCTTGGCGACCAGCAGCTCGCGCAGATAGACTTTTTCGCGATGGGCGTTCGGCAATTCGATGCCGATGGCATTGCGGCCGGGCACAACGGCGACGCGCGCCGACAGCGCGCTCATCGAGCGGGCTATGTCGTCAGCAAGTCCAATCACGCGCGATGATTTGATGCCCGGCGCTGGCTCCAGCTCGTACAGCGTGACCACGGGACCGGGATGGGCCTTCACGATGTCGCCACGCACGCCAAAATCCTGCAGCACGCCTTCGAGCGCGCGCGAATTGGCTTCCAGCTCGGCCTTGCTGAGCGGCTGGCGATCGCCGGCCTTGGGCGCAGCCAGTACGGACACGGACGGAAGCTCGAACTTGTCGGAGGATTTCTTGGAAGCAGCTTTCGGCGCAGCCTTCTTGCGTGGAGCACGCGCGGCCGGCGCCTCGTCTTCCTCTTCCTCGTCTTCCTCTTCTTCGTATTCGTCCTCGTCATCCTCGTCCGCGGACTGCGGCGAGATCGAGGGCGCGGCACGGCCGCCGAGATTGGGCTCCTGCCGGCTGAACGAAACGGCCTTGGTCTTCGATCCGCTCGAGACCAGCGAGCGGTAAGCCGCGCCGAAAAGCCAGATCAACCGCGCCTTGGTGCTCATCAGTGCGTGGAACAGCCAGCCCAGCGAGACCGAACCGCGATCGCTCTCCTCGTCCTCGTCGAGCGGCTTGTCGTCGTCCTCGTTCTCCGCGAACTCGTCGTCATGCTCGCGTGCGCCGAGCCCGCAGGCGATCAGGAAGGTGGCAGCCAGCGCGACGAACAGGATGGCGCCGAGCACCATGCGATAGATCGCGCCGGGCGGCCCGAAGATCACCGCAGGCGCACGCACCAGCGCGTCGCCGACCACGCCGCCAAGCCCGGTCGGCAGCGGCCAGGCGCCACCATGCGGCCAGCAGCTGACAAAGCCCGCCGCGATCACCGTGCAGAGAATCCAGGAGCTGAGCCGCAGCGCCTCGCGGTCGAACGGGCGATGGGTCATCATGCGCCAGCCCCACACCGCGACCGTCAGGATCAGCATGATCGCGCCGAGCCCGAGGATCTGCATCGCGAGGTCGGCGCCGATGGCGCCGGCGTAGCCGAGAATGTTGCGGATCGGCCGCGAGGTCGCGTGGCTGAGGCTCGGGTCCTGCACCGACCAGGTCATCAGCGCGGCGGATGCGACGCCGGACAATATGATCAGGCCGAAGCCGGTGAGCTCGCGCACGCGGCGGCTGAGCGCCTCGCGGATCGAGGGCGGCAGATGGCCGACCAGGGGAATCACACGTTCGATTGCCGACATGCTCATGGGCCCGCCTAACCCAGAGTTTCGACCAGCCGGTGCAGCGCCTGCGCCGTGGTCTCACTATCCTGCACCAGCGCCAGGCGAATGTAGCCGGCACCGGGATTGAAGCCGTCGGGCTGACGCCGCGCCAGATAGGAACCGGGCACCACGCGCACGCCGGCTTCCTTGAAAAGCTTGAGAGTCACGGAGACATCGTCGCCGATCCCGGAGGTATTGAGCCAGACGCAGAAGCCGGCGTCGGGCCGGCGATAGCCGTAACGATTGCCGATGATCTGGTCGGCGAGATCGAACTTGATCCGGTAGAGCCTGCGGTTCTCCTCGACATGCGCCTCGTCGCCATAGGCGACGATCGCGACATGCTGGAGCGGCACCGGCACCTGGGGTGCGGCGATGTTGCGCAGCTCGAGGAACATTCCGATCAGCTTCTTGTCGCCGGCGGCGAAGCCGACGCGCAGGCCCGGCAGGTTGGAGCGCTTCGACAGCGACTGGAACGCAACCACGCGGGTGAAATCGGGGCCCGAACATTCGAGCGCGCTGCCCGGTGCCTCGCGGGTGTAAATCTCGGAGTAGCACTCGTCGCTCAGGATTACGAAGTTATGGCGATCGGCGAGGCTCTTCAGGCGCGTGAAATAATCGCGTGACGCGACCGAGCCCTGCGGATTGGCGGGTGACGCCAGATAGAATGCCACCGTGCGCGCGAGCGTCGATTCGTCGATGGCGTCGAGGTCGGGCAGGAAGCCGTTTTCGACGGTGGTCGGCAGATAGACCGACTCGCAGGCCGCGGCGCCGGCGCCGGCGCCATAGACCGGATAGAACGGGTTCGGCATCAGGATGGCGGGCTTGCCGGGACGCGGGCCGACATAGCGCGCTGCTGCGATCGCGGCGAGGAACAGCCCCTCTCGGCTGCCATTGAGGACGAGAATCTCGCTCTTGGGGTCGAGCGGTCGCGGCAGCTTGAAGCGTGACGACAACCAGGTGCTGGCCGCCTGGCGGAACGGCTCGGTGCCCTGGTTCATCGGGTAACGGCCGAAATCGGCGATGTGCTTGGCCAGTACAGGGCCGACGAAATCGGGCACCGGATGCTGCGGCTCGCCAACTGCGAGCGAAATCAAGGGCTTGCCGGGTTGATGCGGCGCCAATAACTCGTTCAGCCGGACGAAGGGCGAGCGCTCGCTGTCGGAGCTTCCACCGGCTAGCGGCGCACGGGATGAAGCGGTCATAGCCATTCTGGGCGCCAGCACTCTTGGAACGGCCGGCGCATGGATACGCCAGCGGGAAAGCGGTTCAGTTCACCATAGATAGGGCGAGGTTAAGACGCGATTAACCATCGGCAGGCGGGTCCGTCCAGAGCGGGAATAATGAGGCCGGATAACAACGGGATGCATGGTGGTTTTACCTCCCCCGCAAGCAAGCGGGAGAGGGAGCGCACCAATTTCTTGGCTCGACTCGATCTTCAGTGCGCCGGCATTTTCTCGAACGTCGGCATGCCCGGCGGGATCGCGTGGAACTCCTGCCTGTCGCAGGTAAAGATCGCCATCTGCGGATGGAACTGTTTCGGTTCGTCCAGCGTGCCGACCTTGAGGATCGCCGCCGGCAGTCCCGGAACCTTGGTCACCAGATGGGTGCCGCATTCGGCGCAGAATTCCCGCGTCACGGCGTGATCGAGGTCCTTGCGGGTGAACTGTTTGGGTTGCCCGGTGATGTAGCTGAAGCCCGCCGCCGGCATCGCGATGAAGGTGTTGGGCGCGCCGCCCGAGATGTACTGGCACTCCCGGCAGTGACATTGGGCCTGCATCATCGGATCACCGTCGGCCACATAACGCACTTCGCCGCAATAGCATCCGCCTTCCAAACGCATGACGACCTCCCGTTTTGTTGTTCGTTGTGGTCGTTATTTCTGCGCCGGCCGTCTGGAATGGCAATCCTTTTCTTTTTTGCGCGGTCGGAAAGATTCCTGCCAAAAAGAAAGGGGCTCCAACTTGCGCTGGAGCCCCTCAACGGTCGGGGCATTGCCGGGTATGTGCCCAAACCGTAGTTGTGGACGCGATCCCCGAAGAGATCGCGTCCGGGAGGAGAGGTTACATGTTGTAGGCGCGCTCGGTGTGGTCGGTGATGTCCAAGCCTTCACGCTCGCTCTCGACATTGGCGCGGAGGCCAACGATCACATCGACGACCTTGTAGAGGATCGCCGAACCGACGCCCGACCACACCAGCGTGGTGCAGACGGCTTCGATCTGGGAGATCATCTGCGCCGCGAAGTCGTAATCGGCAACCTTGGGCGGGATCGCGGTGTAGTCGATGATGCCCGCACCACCGAGAGCCGGATTGACCAGGATGCCGGTGCCGAGGGCGCCGACGATGCCGCCGATGCAGTGCACGCCGAACACGTCGAGCGAGTCGTCGTAGCCGAGCGCGTTCTTCACGACGGTGCAGAAGAACAGGCAGACCACGCCGACCACGAGGCCGAGGACGATCGCACCCATCACGCCGGAGAAGCCGGCGGCAGGCGTGACGGCCACGAGACCCGCGACAGCGCCGGAGATGACGCCGAGCACCGACGGATGACCCTTCACGATCCACTCCGCGAACATCCACGACAGCGCGGCGGCTGCGGTGGCGACGAAGGAGTTGGTCATGGCGAGGGCAGCGCCGCCATTGGCTTCGAGGTTGGAGCCGGCGTTGAAGCCGAACCAGCCGACCCAGAGCAGCGAGGCGCCGATCATCGACATGGTCAGCGAGTGCGGAGCCATAAGCTCCTTGCCGTAGCCGGTGCGCTTGCCGATCAGGAGAGCGCCGACGAGACCTGCAATGCCGGCGTTGATGTGCACCACGGTGCCGCCAGCGAAGTCGATCGCGCCCTTCTTGAAGATCCAGCCGGCGTCGGCGTTGATCTCGTCGAGCTTGGCCTGAGCCGCGGTCTTCGCAGCTCCGTCAGCCGCAGCAGCCAGGGCCTTGGCAGCGTCCTGGATCGCGTCCGGGCCGGGCCAGTACCAGACCATGTGAGCGATCGGGAAGTAGATCAGCGTGACCCAGAGCGGGATGAACAGGGCGATGGCCGCGAACTTCATGCGCTCGGCGAAGGCGCCGACGATGAGGGCGGGCGTGATCGCCGCGAAGGTCATCTGGAAGCACATATAGATGAGCTCCGAGATGTTGGCGTCGACCGAGAAGGTCGCGGCCTTCGAGTCGGTGGTGACGCCCATCATGAAGGCCTTGGAGAAGCCGCCGATGAAGTCGGAGCCGCCGGTGAAGGCGAGGCTGTAGCCGTACACGGCCCAGATCACGGTGACGACGCAGACGGTGTAGAACACCTGCATCAGGACCGAGAGCATGTTCTTGGAACGAACGAGGCCGCCGTAGAACAGCGCGAGGCCGGGGATCGTCATCAACAGCACGAGCACTGTCGATGTCAGCATCCAGGCGTTATCCCCCTTGTTGACCGTTGGCTCGGCATAGGCTGCGGTCGCAGCGAACAGGCCGACTGCGAGAGCCGCCAATCCCGCGCCATAGGGACGCTTAAACGTCATTTCATTTACTCCTGATTGGATTTTGGTTGAGCGCGAAATCAAAGGGCTGCCGCGTCGGACTCGCCGGTGCGGATGCGCACCGCATGTTCGAGGCTGATGACGAAGATCTTGCCGTCGCCGATCTGTCCGGTTTTCGCAGCCGACGTGATGGCGTCGATGGTCTTGTCGACCTGGTCGGAGGCGACGGCGACTTCGATCTTGATCTTGGGCAGGAAGCTCACGGCATATTCGGCGCCGCGGTAGATTTCCGTATGGCCTTTCTGACGGCCATATCCCTTGACTTCCGTCACCGTGAGACCGTGAACGCCAATGGCGGTCAGGGCGTCACGGACTTCTTCCAGCTTGAATGGCTTGATAATCGCCATAACAATTTTCATGGGTCCTATCCCCGCTTGGGCCCGGTCCGGACGTGGCCGGGCGTTTCTCGACTGGTTCGCCACGAGGGAGAAAGTTCACTACGCGGGCACAGCCACGACCCTTAGAATCAAATGCCGTGCCAGATCGGGCGGCTTGCCTAACGGACTATGAAAGCGGGGGTTTTCGCGTTTGACGGGTATCGCGCTGCAGTGCGCTATTACGTCGCGCTCAATCCATAATCAGGTCTGATGAAAAAGCAGGCATGACAGGCTGCCGACATAATTGCTGCTCACGTGTCGGGCAGCTGAGAGGTATTTAATTACAGGAGAAGCTCCTGAAGGACCTTGCCGCGCTGAGAAATATCTCGCTGGGTCGCGGCGTGCTCACGGGATATGCGCAGCAGACCGCCAGCTCGAGCGCGCCGCCTGACCCTCAGGCGGCCTCGCGCTCCGCAAAGACCCGGTCGATCAATCCCCACTCGACCCCCTGTTGCGCGGTCATGAAGTGGTCGCGGTCCAGGGTCCGTTCCACCTCCGCCTCGGAGCGCCCGCAATGCTGCGCATAGAGCCGGGTGATGCGCCGCTTGGTTTCCTGCATTTCGTTGGCGTGGATCAGGATGTCGGACGCCTGGCCCTGGAAGCCGCCGAGCGGCTGATGCACGTGAAGGCTCGCATTGGGCAGCGCGGCGCGGTGACCCGGCTCGCCGGCCATCAGCAGGAACGAGCCCATCGAGCGCGCGGTGCCCATGCACAGCGTATGAACCGGCGCCTTGATGAACTGCATGGTGTCGTACATGGCGAGGCCAGAGGTGACCACGCCGCCATAGGAGTTGATGTAGAGATTGATCGGCCTGTTCGGATTCTCCGCCTCCAGGAACAGCAGCTGTGCGCAGACCAGTCCGGACATCGCGTCATTAACTTCGCCGTTGAGGAAGATGATGCGCTCGCGCAGGAGCCGCGAATAGATGTCGAAGGATCGTTCGCCGCGGGCGGATTGTTCGACGACCATGGGGACGAGCTGAAGCATGTCGCGCATCGGCGACCTCCGTGTCTGCAGGTGATGAAGTTGGTTTGCTGTTAGGCCGCTGCGCGCATCAGGCAGCAATTGCTGTTGGCCGCCTGCGGTAGTGCTATGTCGCAGGCTTGCTGGATGATGCGAAAACGTGTGCCGCCGTCCTCGTTCGGCTCGATCCGGAAGATGACGTGGCTCTCGCGAAACGGTGGCTCCGAATCGCGAAGCCGGTAGCGCACCTCTTCGCCTGCGATGGTTGATTCCGGCTCGGCGCCCGCAAGGTCGCAATCCGGCAGCCAGCGCTCGCGCAAGGCTGGAACGGTCACGGCGCGCCAGACCTTTGCCGGAGGTGCATCGAATTCATATTCGAGCACCAGTTCCGCGTCGGAGGGATCAGGCTTCGCTGCGTCGCTCATTGATCCATATCCTTCAAGAGATCGGCGAGTGCTTCCATGCGCTTCGGCCAATAGGCGCGGTAGCGCGCAAGCCATGCCCCGATGGCGACGATTCCATCCGGGTCGACTTCGTAATTCACAAACCGGCCCTGCCGCTGTTCGCGCACGAGGCCCGCTGCGCGCAGCACCGAAAGATGCTGCGACATCGCCGGCTGGCTGATTTCCAAACCGTCGCGCAAGGCGCTGGCATTCAGGCTTCCGCCAGCGAGCTTCTCAAAGATGTTTCGGCGCGTCGGATCGGCCAGCGCCTTGAAGATGTCGGCTTCGATCATTTCAACACATAAGCATTTACTTATGTGTTGCGCAAGTCCGATTGCAGACCCCGATTACTGAAGCGCTTCGCCGTGCTGCGAGATATCGAGCCCCTCCAGCTCGTGCTCGCGCGACACGCGCAGGGGCACGAACAGGCCGACCAGCTTGAGCAGGACAAAGCTCACGCCCGCCGACCAGACGAAGGTGACGGCAACGCCGTAGAGCTGGATCAGCAATTGCTGCGGATGGCCCTCGAGCAGGCCGGCCGTGCCGCCGATCGCGCTGGTTGCGAACACGCCCGCGAGCAGCGTGCCGGTCAATCCGCCAATGCCGTGGACGCCGAACACGTCGAGCGAGTCATCGTAATTGAAGCGGTGCTTCAACCAGGTGCAGGCCCAGTAGCAAATCCCGCCTGCGGCGATGCCGATGATGATGGCGTGCCACGGTGCGACGAAGCCGGAAGCCGGCGTGATGGTGCCGAGGCCTGCCACCGCACCCGAGATCATGCCCAGCACGGAAGGCTTGCGCCGCGTCGACCATTCGATCGCGCCCCAGGTCAGCGCGCCGGAGCAGGCCGCCAGATGCGTTGCGATGATCGCCATCACCGCGCGCGAATTGGCAGCACCGGCCGAGCCGCCGTTGAAGCCGAACCAGCCGACCCACAACAGGCCGGTGCCCATCACGGCGAGCGAGAGATCGAATGGCGACAGATTTTCAGTGCCGTAGCCGTGACGGCGCCCCATCACCTTCGCAGCGACGAGGCCGCCGGTGCCGGCCGACAGATGCACGACGAGACCGCCGGCGAAATCCAGTACGCCCATGCTGGCGAGGAAGCCGCCGCCCCACACCCAATGCGCCAGCGGAATGTAGACGAAGATGAACCAGGCGACGGAGAACAGGAGATAGGCGGAGAACCGCATCCGGTCGGCGACCGAGCCCGCGACCAGCGCCACAGTGATGATCGCGAACGTCATTTGGTACAGCATGAACAGCGCTTCCGGGATCGTCTTCGCCGCTGGGTTCACGCTGTCCATGGTCATACCGGCGAGGAACCAGCGGTCGAGCGAACCGATCCACGCGCCGTCGCCGACGAAGCACAGCGAATAGCCGAACGCGACCCAGAGGATGGAGATGATCGTTACCGCGGCAAGGCTCTGCGCCATGGTCGCGAGCACGTTCTTCTTGCGGACCATGCCGGAATAGAACAGCGCAAGTCCGGGGATCGTCATCATCAGCACCAGCGCGGTGGCGACGATCATCCAGGCGGTGTCGGCGGTGTTGATCTCGCTCGTCGCAGCGCGCGCCGGGGATGCCATGACCAAAGCAAATCCGATCGGCGCAGCCATAGCGGCCACGCGGCGCAACAATCCCGCCATATCATTTCCCCCGGCATCAATTGACGTCGCACGCTATGGCGTCGTTGCCCGGCGCGATCGAAGACGTGTTTGAGCGTTAGAGCGCGTCGCTGTCGGTCTCGCCGGTGCGGATGCGCAGCGCGTGGTCGATCGGCGTGACGAAGATCTTGCCGTCGCCGATCTGCCCGGTGCGCGCCGACGCCGTGATCACGCCGACCGCCTTGTCGGCGATGTCGGAGGCGACCGCGATCTCGATCCGCAGTTTCGGCAGGAAGTTCACGACATATTCCGCGCCACGATAGATCTCGGTGTGACCCTTCTGGCGGCCGTAGCCTTTCACCTCGGTCACGGTCATGCCGTGGACGCCGATCGCCGTCAGGGCCTGGCGGACCTCATCGAGCTTGAAGGGTTTGATGATCGCGACGACGAGTTTCATGGTCAGGCCTATTCCCCGGGGATGCGCCGCGCCGCATGTCCCCGGCGCCGCGTCAATCTGGCATCTTTCGGGGCAAATGGCATAAAAAACTTGCAGATTGAAGCGGAAAAACGTTTGGCCGTGTGAATGGCCGCCTCTGTACAGGGCAGCCGTTCATCCTCCACAATGCATTTTTGGCATGGATGCGGTGAACCCGCGCCTGTCGAACGGTACATAAGTATTTTGGGGGGCGCTTCATGGCGAGTTGGTTCTACGCATCCGAGGGCAAGCAGCAGGGACCCTATCCGGAGGGGCAATTCCGTGACCTGATCGCCCAAGGCGTCGTGCGTCCGGATACGCTGGTGTGGTCCGAGGGCATGGCCGGCTGGCAGAAGGCCGCTGAAATTCCCGGTCTGGTGTCGGGCGGCGGCGCGCCGCCGATCGTTCCCGCCGGCGGGCCGCCGATGATGGGCGGCGGAAGTTATACCGGTGCCGGCAGTGCTGCCGGCGGATCGCTGTCGGTCGATTTCGGCATCCTCGACTTCACCTGGCGCACGCTGGTGATGGTGATCGGCTCGTGCTTCATCATTCCGGCGCCATGGCTGTTCGTCTGGTACACGCAATGGATCGTGTCCTGCGTGAGGGTCCCGGGGCGGCCGAACCTTTCCTTCACCGGCAATGCGATGGCGCTGGTGCCGTGGTTCTTCGGCTTCATCGTTCTGGCGATTGTCGTCGGCTACACCGGCATCCAGATCCTGAGCACCGCGCTCTACATCGTCCAGATCGTTCTCTACTGGATGCTGCTGAAATGGATGATTGGGAACATCGCCTCCAACGGGCAGCCGCTCGGCCTCAGCTTCACCGGTTCGGTGCTGGGCTATATCGGCTGGAACCTGCTGCTCGCGGTCTCCCTCATCACCATCATCGGATGGGCCTGGGTCGCCGCAGCGCAGCTGCGCTGGATGTATCGCAACATCCAGGGCACGCGGCGGGAGATCATCTTCAGGGGCAGCGGATTAGGGATTCTCTGGCGAGGGATCGTGGCCGCGATCCTGTGCGGCTTCATCATCCCGATCCCGTGGGTCTACCGCTGGATCACGAACTGGTTCGCATCGCAGACCGAGCTCGCGCCGCGCGGTTCGGTGTAAGCACGATCCGAACCTCTCGAGCGCGATGAACTCGCGCTTGAGATCATCAGCTCCTCCGCTCGCGCACGGAACCTTCCTGTGCCACCGAGGCGACCAGCGTGCCGTCGGGCTTGAAGATCGAGCCGCGGGTCAAGCCGCGGCCGCCTTGCGCGCTCGGCGAATCCTGCGCGTAGAGCAGCCATTCGTCGGCGCGGAACGGCCGGTGAAACCACATCGCGTGGTCGAGGCTCGCCGGCATCATGCGCTTGTCGAAAAGGGTGCGGCCATAGCGCGCCATGATCGCGTCGAGCAGCGAGAAGTCCGACGCATAGGCGAGCGCGCACATATGCAGCGCCGGATCGTCGGGCAGCGTGGCCGCCGTCTTGATCCAGACATGGATGCGGCCGTCCTCGATCTTCTCACCGAAATAACGGCCGAGCTCGACCGGGCGCAGCTCGATCGGGCGATCGGACTCGTAATAGCGGCGGATGAAGTCCGGCATTTCGCGGAACATCGGCTGCTTCGCCACCTCTTCCGCCGTCAGCTTTTCCGGCGGCGGCACGTCGGGCATCTTCTCCTGGTGGTCGAACGCGGTCTCCTCCTCGGCGTGGAACGACACCATGATCGAGAAGATCGCGTTGCCATGCTGGATCGCGGTGACGCGGCGGGTCGAATAGCTCTTGCCGTCGCGCAGGCGCTCGACCTGGTAGATGATCGGGATCTGCGGATCGCCCGGCAGGATGAAATAGCAGTGCAGCGAATGCGGCAGTCGGCCCTCGACGGTACGGCAGGCCGCGACCATCGCCTGTCCGATCACCTGTCCGCCGAAAACCCGCTGCCAGCTCGTCTTCGGGCTGTTGCCGCGGAACAAATTCACCTCGAGTTGCTCGAGGTCGAGGATCGAGATGAGATCGATCAGGCCTTTAGACATGGTGGTGCTTTCAAATGCCTCGTCATTCCGGGTTCGCGCTCGCGCGCGCCCCGAAATGGCGAAATGAGACCGTTCCGCCCTTGTTTCACCGCACTGTTTCGCCCACCTCAAGTCTGCTAGCAAGACCAAGAGTTGGCCGGGAATTTGGTATGTCACAGAATAGCATAGTCATTGGCGGTGGCGCATTTGCGGGTCTGGCGCTCGCACTGGCGCTGCGCCAGGGGCTCGGACCCGAGATTCCCGTCATCGTCGCCGACCCCGCGCTCGCCACGCGGCCGAGCCGCGATCCCCGCGCGACCGCCATCGTCGCGGCCTGCCGCCGCCTTTTCGAGGCGCTCGGCGCCTGGGACGACGTCAAGGCTGAGGCCCAGCCGATCCTCGACATGGCCGTCACCGATTCCAAGCTGGAGGACGCCACGCGTCCGGCATTCCTGAATTTCGCCGGCGACGTCGCGCCCGGCGAGCCCTTTGCGCATATGGTCGAGAACCGCCGCCTGATCGATGCGCTGGTCGTTCGCGCCGAAGCCGCAGGCATCGATCTCCGCGCCACCATTGTTGCGTCCTACGACGCGAGTGCCGATGGCGTGGACGTGACGCTCGGCGATGGCAGCAAGATTGCCGCGAGCCTCCTGATCGCGGCCGATGGTGCGAAGTCGAAGCTGCGCGAGCGTGCCGGCATCGCCACCCATGGCTGGGAATACGACCAGTCCGGCATCGTCGTCACCGTCGGCCACGAGCGCGATCACGAAGGCCGTGCCGAAGAGCACTTCCTGCCCGCGGGTCCGTTTGCGATCCTGCCGCTGACCGGCAAGCGATCGTCGCTGGTGTGGACCGAGCGTCGCAGCGAGGCCGCGCGCATCATTGGCTTAAGCGACGAAGAATTTCATGGCGAGCTCGAGCAGCGTTTTGGCCTGCATCTCGGCGAGGTCAAAGCGCTCGACAAGCCGCGTGCGTTCCCGCTGTCCTATTTCGTCGCGCGCTCCTTCGTCGCTGAGCGACTCGCGCTGGTCGGCGATTCCGCCCACGTCATTCACCCCATCGCCGGACAAGGCCTCAACATGGGGCTGAAGGATGTCGCCGCACTGGCCGAGGTCGTGGTCGATGCCGCGCGGCTCGGCATGGATCTCGGCGGGGCCGACGTGCTCGAGCGTTACCAGCGCTGGCGCCGTTTCGACACCATGGCAATGGGCGTCGCCACCAACTCGCTGAACTTCCTGTTCTCGAACCAGTCGACCTTGCTGCGCACCATGCGCGACATCGGCCTCGGCATCGTCGACCGCACCCCGCCGCTGAAGAATCTTTTTATTCGCCAGGCGGCAGGTTTGACGGGTGAAATACCGAAGCTGTTGAAGGGCGAGGCGCTGTGAGGGCGAATGGTGAGTGGCGAATGGCGATCGGATCCATTCGCTACTCGCCATTCCCTATTCGCAATCCTCAGTCGATCTTGCGCGCCTCTTCCGGCAGCATGATCGGGATGCCGTCGCGGATCGGATAAGCGAGCTTGGCGCTGCGCGAGATCAGCTCCTGCTTGGCGGAATCGAATTCCAGCGGGCCCTTGGTCAGCGGGCAGACCAGGATCTCCAGCAGTTTTGGATCGATGCTGGCTTCGGGGCGTTCGGTGGGCGCGTTCATCGTGATCTCCGGCAATCGGCTGCGTGTAGCATATAAAAATGCGCACGCCCATCGCGGGCTATGCCGACACCATCTTCTGGATCTCGTCGAGCAGGCCCTGTAGCCGCGCACCCGGCAGCTGGGGAGCCGAGAACGCATAGCCCAGAAACGTCCAGTACAGGATCTGCGCGCGCGCCTGCGCGATGGCCGCCGAGAATCCGCGTCGTTGCAGCAGGGCCTCGATATAGTCGAGCCTGCGGCGGTCGATGGCGCGGACAGCCGCTTGGGCCGCCGGATCGAACGCCGCCCAGTTGCGCACCGCGCGCTCCAGGTCGAGCCGGGCGCCAAAGGTCCTGCGCAGCAGCGCCGTCAGCGGCTCGTCGCTGTCGGCCTCGACACCGGCGATGATCTCTTCGGCCGCGATCTCGCGCCAGCGTTTCAGCACGGCCGCGTGGAACGCGCCGAGATCGGCAAAATGCCAGTAAAAACTGCCGCGGGAGACGCCCATGGCCTTTGCCAATGGATCGGCCTTCAGCGCGGTGAAGCCGCTCTTGGTGAGCGCCTTGAGGCCCTGGCTGATCCAGTCGTCGGCGGAGAGCTGTTCGGTCATGTCGGGTTCCGAAATCCGACCATACACTAGTGTATTGACAGGCGGCTGGCCAGCGCCTATCTCACCATACACAGATGTACGGAGGCCTCGATGCGTGATCTCTTGCTCCAGTGCGCCGGAATTCTCGCCATCGTGGTGGCCATCATCCATGGCATCCTCGGCGAGACCAAGGTCTTTCCCCGCGCCACGATCGAGCCACCGCGGCTCCGCACCCTGATCCGCCTGGTCTGGCAGGCCTCGACCGTGGCATGGATCGGCTGCGGCGTACTCCTGATCGCGACGCCCTGGATGGACTCCGCGCTGGCGCGTCGCTGGATCGTCATCACCATGGTCTGCGTGTTCGGCTTCTCCGCCTGCGCCAACGCATGGGCGACGCGCGGGCGGCATTTCGGCTGGATGGCACTGAGTGTGGTCGTGGCGATGGTTGTCGCCGGATACTGATGCCGGAACGACAGCCACGCATTCGCGTGGACCTATGTCATGGAAGTGGAGCTATGTCATGGATGATCGTGTTCGGCTGACCATCGAGGATGGCGTAGCCCATGTCCGGCTCAATCGTCCGGACAAGATGAATGCTCTCGACCCTGCGATGTTCGAGGCGCTCATCGCGGCCGGAACGCAGCTCGGCGCACGCAAGGACGTCCGCGCAGTCATTCTCTCCGGCGAAGGGCGGGCGTTCTGCGCGGGCCTTGACCTGGACCGGCTCACGGCTACCACCAGAGGCGATTCACTGATCCCGTCAGTCGACCTGACACAGCGAAGCCACGGCATCGCAAACTACGCACAGCATCTCGTCTGGCTCTGGCGCGAGTTGCCGGTGCCGGTGATTGCCGCGGTCCATGGCGTCGCCTTCGGCGGTGGCTTCCAGCTCGCGCTCGGCGCGGACCTTCGCTATCTCGCGCCGGAAACAAAGCTTGCTGTCATCGAGGCCAAATGGGGATTGGTGCCCGACATGGCCGGCACGCAATTGATGCGGCATCTCGCGCGCGAAGATGTCGTGCGCGAGCTGACCTATACCGGTCGGGTGTTTTCGGCCGACGAAGCACTGGCCTATGGTTTCGCGACAGGGATCGCCGACGATCCGCTGGCCGCCGCATTGACCGTCGCGCATGAGATCGCAAGTCGCAGCCCGGACGCCGTGCGCGCCGCCAAGCGGCTCCTCAATCTCGCTGCGACCTCGGACATCGCCAGCGGTCTTGCCGCAGAGACCGCCGAACAGGCTGCGTTGCTTGGCACCCCTAATCACGTCGAGGCCGTCAGCAGCAATCTCGAGAACCGCACACCGCAATGGAGCTAAAGCATGGCGCTCACGCTCGTCACCGGAGGCACAGGTCATCTCGGCCGGGATATCGTCGACCGCCTCGTTCGCGACGGTCATCGTGTCCGGTTGTTTGCGCGGGCGCGAGGCACCCAATCGGACGTCGAATGGGCCATTGGCGATCTCGCGACCGGCGCTGGCTTGCGGGACGCGTTGCGCGACGTAGACACGGTCATCAATGCGGCGACGTATTCGCCGATCGCGCGACGGGGTGGCGTTCGGCCCGTCGATTTCTTCAAATCGCCCTCCGCCGTGGATGTCGAAGGAACGGAGCGGTTGCTGTCGCTCTGCCAGGAGCAGTCGGTGCGGCACTTCCTGCATGTGTCGATCGTCGGGCTCGACGAGGCCACGTTGCCCTATGCACGGGTCAAGCTCGCCGGCGAGCGGCTAGTTCGCGCTTCCGCGCTGTCCTGGTCCGTCGTTCGCGCGACGCCGTTCTATTATCTGCTCGACAAGATGCTTGCGGGCCTCGCCTGGCTTCCAGTGTGGCCGATGCCGACGACATCATTCAATCCCGTCGATACGATCGATGTTGCCGATCACGTGGTGGCATGCGCCTTCGACGGGACACGCGGCAAGCGCGCGGAGATTGGCGGTCCCCAGGACCTCAGCGTCGCCGCGCTGGCCGGCCAGTATAGGGATGCGCGAGGAAAAATCCTGCCGATACCCATGTCCGGGACCAAAGCGCGTGGCATGGGCTTTGTCGTCAGTCAGGGCGTGCGTGGTCGCCTCGCCTGGGCAGACTGGCTGCAACGGCAGTATGCCGACGCGCGCTACGTGGCCTAGCGAAGTTCACGGACGCATCCGAGCCGTGAGGCTTAAGGCCGCAGCGAGTTGCCAAACAAGCGCTGTGCGCGGAGAGCGCTGATCTTTTGGCTCCCGTTAGAATATCTCTAAGGCCCTCCTAGCCCCGCGCCGAGTTGACTTCACCTCCTCCTTTGCTTCCTTCGGGCGCGCTTCGCGCACACGACAGGGGAGGAGACATTCGTGAGAGTCATTCGTGTTCTTGCCATTGTACTGACGGCCGGGATCGGCATGGGGTCGACGGCGATGGCCGACGGTTTCAAGAACTGCACCAAGCTCGACAAGGCGTCGTGGAAGCCGGCTGGCGATGCCGAAGCCAAGGCCAAGGCGGCCGGCTACGAGGTGCGGCGCTCCAAGATCGAAGGCTCGTGCTATGAGGTCTACGGCGTCAAGGAAGGCAAGATCTACGAGCTGTTCTACAGCCCGGAAGATCTCAGCCTGAAGCACACGATCGCCAAGTAGGGGTTTAAGCAAGGCTCTAATGCGCCAAGGGTGGTCCCGGCTTGATCGATAAAGCGGCACGAGAGGCGCGCGGGGTGTCCGATCGGACCCCCGCAGATCGAACGGTCGCGGTCTGGGACCTTCCGCTACGGCTATGGCACTGGGCCCTCGCGGCCAGCGTCCTGGCCGCGTGGTTCACGCCCACCGTCTACGACAGCCTTCACCGCATCGTCGGCTATACGGTCATCGCCCTTTTGGTCTTCCGGCTGGTCTGGGGATTCTGGGGCAGCCGCTATGCGCGCTTTCGCATGATCGGCGTCAGGCTTCGTGCCGCGCCCTCCTATCTCTGGAATCTGCGCCGCGGCATCACTGGCCGCTACATCGGGCTCAATCCGGCCGGCACCCTGATGCTGGTCGCGCTGCTCGTGGCTCTCGCCGTCTCGGCGATCACGGGCGCGCTGTCGGTGACCGTCACCTTCTTCGGCGTCTGGTGGATCGAGGACACCCATGCTTACGCATCGGACGCCGTCATCATCCTGGTCGTGCTGCACCTCGTCGGCGTATTGCTGATGGGCCTGCTTCAGCGCGAAAATTTGATCCGCGCCATGATCACTGGCCGCAAGCGCATCCGCCGTCATTAGTGAGTTGAAGTGAAAGAGCCGCGTGCTCGGTCAACCTCTCCCGCTTGCTTGCGGGAGAGGTCGCGCCGAAGGCGCGGGTGAGGGCTTTCTCCTCTTGGGGGTTCTCGCTGGAGGAAGCGCCCTCTCCCAACCCTCCCCCGCAAGCGAGGGAGGGAGCGCACCGTTTTCGGGGAAGCTCAGTCACGCAATCACTGCAACGGCGGATCGCCGCTGGTGCGCTTCTTGGCGAGGTCCATCTCGGTGACCGCGATCAGGATCTCGGCGCGGGTCTTCAAATCCAGCGCTTCCAGCATCGCCTGTTTCTCGGCCGGGCCGTAGGGCGACATCATCGCCAGCGCATTGACCAGCGCCTCGTTGGGCGCGCTCTCGACGCCTTCCCAGTCGACCTTGAGATTGTTGGCCTTCAGGAAATCCGCCAGCACCGTCAGCAGCGCTTCGCGATCGACCTCGTCCTCGCCCTTGCGCGCGGTGAAGTCGTCGACGAAGGCGAAGAAGTCCGCCTTGCATTGCCGGTAGGCGGTCAGAACTTCGAGCTCCTCGACCACCCGGAAGCGCGCAACCCCGGTGAGCTCGAGGATGTAACGGCCGTCACCGGATTCGGCGAGCTGGGTGATGCGACCGGCGCAACCGACTCGGAACAGCGAAGGCCTGTCGGAGTTTTTGGGCGAGTGCGCCGCGTCCGGCTGGATCATGCCAATCAGGCGATGACCGTCGCGCAAGCAGTCGTCGACCATCGCGAGATAGCGCGGCTCGAAAATGTTGAGCGGCATCTGGCCACGCGGCAGCAGCAGCGCGCCCGGCAGCGGAAACACCGGAAGGATCTCCGGAAGGTCGGTGGGCCCGCGATATTCGATGTTGATCGGCATCTGATGCGCGGTCCCAGGTTGACGTGATCAGCCCCTGCTAGAACGAGATACGGAAAAACCCGCAACGGTTTCCCGAAAAGATCGTGTTCGAGGAGACGCCCTAAGAAAACAGGATGATCGACAAGCGCTTGCGTCCCTCGACGGTTGCATCATCCGTGCCGCCCCAGGCCTCGAAGAACTGCACCAGCTGCTTGCGGGCGCCATCCTCGTTCCATTTGCGGTCGCGCTTGATGATCGCGAGCAGCTGCTCGGTGGCGGCGGCCCGGTTGCCCTGCGCGTTCAGCGCGGTGGCAAGATCGAAGCGCGCCTGATGATCGAGCGGGTTTGCGGCGACTTTCTGTTCCAGTTCAGCGACGGGCCCAAGCTGTTCTGCCTGTTCAGCGAGATCGATCGCGGTCTGCACCGCCTTCACGGCCGCGTCGTTGCGCTTGGATTCCGGAACCATGGCCAGTGTCTGCTTGGCCTGCTCCATCGCACCTGAGCTGACGTAGCATTTGGCGAGGCCGGCAAGCGCTGCGATGTTGGTCGAATCGTACTGGAGCACTTCGGCGTAGATCTGCGCGGCCGCTGCTGCGTCGCCCTCGGCGAAAACGGCCTCGGCCTCCTGCAGGATCTCGGCGACATTCGGCTCGCCCGGCGCCGTCACGCCCTTGGTCACCTTTTCGATGAAGGCATTGATCTGGCTCTCCGGCACCGCGCCCATGAAGCCGTCGGCCGGCTGGCCGTTGACGAAGGCGATCACGGCCGGGATCGACTGGATGCCCATCTGGCCCGGGATCGCCGGATGTTGGTCGATGTTCATCTTGACCAGCTTGACCTTGCCCTTGGCGGCCTTCACCGCCTTCTCCAGCACGGGGGTGAGCTGCTTGCAGGGGCCGCACCACTCCGCCCAGAAGTCGATCAGCACCGGCTGGCGCTTCGATTCCTCGATGACGTCCTTCACGAAGGTCTGGGTGGTAGTGTCCTTGATCAGATCGGCTGCAGCCGGGCTCGCTCCGTTACCCTGGTCGATGATCGTCACGGGATCCCCTCGTCTGATGTCTGGAATGGCGGGTCTTTAGCACGTCGCCATCACATATGCTTCGTTTCAGGCCCTAAAATTGGGCCGGGGCGGCCGAATTTCAATCCACCGGCGCCGATTCGGCAGTTCCGGGGCGTTTGGGGGCGATTCGGCCGGGTTCGGGCTCATATTGGGGCTCCGAAAGCGAATTGATGCCGCCGGTAGCTGTTGCATTCGCCGCCCGCTTTTGGCATACGACAGCCGTTGCCGGCGCGTCACGCGACCGACACAGGATGCGGGTGTAGCTCAGTGGTAGAGCACGACCTTGCCAAGGTCGGGGTCGAGGGTTCGAGCCCCTTCGCCCGCTCCAGTTTTTCCCAGAGCATCCAGACAAACCGGGTCGGGCCGTGGTTTTCCACGCCGCTGGCGGCTGGCTTGGGTCTCACATGACAATTCTGGTTACGGGCAGTGCGGGCTGTCTCGTTCGGCATTTTCCCGTCCGTCCTTTTTCCGGCGTGGGGAAACACACAATAAGCTTCGGTAGCACTCGGCGTCGCATTGATGCGTGCAGCGAGCACGCGAGAAATCTACACCCGCTGCCCATGGCATCTCTTCCACTTTTTGCCGCTGCCGCAGGGGCATTGATCGTTCCTGCCGATCTTGCCTTTGGCCTGGACATTTGCAATTCGCCGCTGCTGCAACGCCACGCCCTTCTCACGTAGACGCTCAATTTCGGCCTCTGACACTCCGGCAAGAGTTACGTGACGCAGGTGAGCACCCAACAGATTTCCATCCTTGTCGTATTCAAGCTCGACGAGACGCCGATCCGCCTTGTTGTCTGCCAGCATGACGACACGGGTATGTTCGATTGCGCCTTCCGCATTTCGTGGTGCGTCGGGAGACCAAACAAACAGCGTCATCTCCATCCCGCCATACGACGACAGTGGGCGTGACCGCTTCAGCTCTTTATTTTCCTTCAGCGTGTTCTCAATCGATGAAGCAAATGTGTCCCGCCAGTCGCCAGCGCCGTCTAGAATGAGACTGGATAATTCCGCTCTGTGCGGCTCGTTCGAGGTCGCCAACAGATCAACTAACTCAGTAACCCGGCGCGGCATCTTCTGCCGAGGCTTCGGTGGCGCATCGCCAACGAGCACGGCGCTAAAATATTCATCCACCGGCGTCGTATAGCCATCGACCTGCATTTTGTCTGCGTTCCCAGAAATCTCCTCCGCATATTGGGTGTAGTTGTTCTCCGTAATGTACATGCCGAAGTGATCCATCTCGTCATTGAGATCGACCTTGTCAGACCGTCCGGCCCGTACGCGCTGCTCGACGTAATGCAAAAAGATCAGCGGATTGTCGAAGAGATCAACGTACACTCGCAAATCGTCGATCGACAGCGGCCACAAGGGGCGCTGGCCGACATCGATTCCGAGCGGTGCTAGATGCTGTGCGCGAGCCGCTAGCGCGGTGAACGCGTCAAGCGTGATTGTACAGGCCGTAACGTGCCTGAAATCCGAGCGCCGCAGTTTGGCAATTTCGCTATGTCCCGCATCGGCAATCGAGACTTCGGGGGCGCTTTCCAAGAAATCGACGAACCGGCTCCCCTGCCGAGCGGGTGCTTGGAGAAGCGACCTAAGGGACGCAAGATGCGCGTCGAGATCGTTCGCGGGCGATGTGTACGTATAGGCGCCGCCCTTGACCTCGATCACGAAAAGGTGGTCTTCGTAGATCAAAATGCCGTCAGCCTCATGCCACTGAGCAGGGCCGTTGCCAACCTTCCATCTGTAGAAAACGGGCCGGTACGTGCGTGCGCCGGGCAGTAACCGCGCAAGATACGTAAATGGCAGTTCTTCCGAAGCGGCCTTTTGACCGTCGTTCCACGGCTCCTTGTTGGCGGGTTCAAGCTCAACAACGATTCTCCGCAATACGCGGTAGATGTTGTCAAACAAGCTGAAAACGTCGAAGCAATAAGTGGAGCCGTCGAGCCGTATGAACGGTCGCCGCATTATCGGCCAAATGCGCAATGGCCAACCTGAAAATTCGCCCGATGCGAAGAATTCCGTATCCTCGCCAGGTGAATAACTCAGCGCGTCTAGCAATGCTTTTGGAAGGGCCGTATTTTTTTCGACGTCGAATAGGTCCATGCCGAACATCGCGCCCGCAAACTTGTCGCGCCGGGCAGCCAGATCGGGGTCTTCGAATACCTTGGCCATCAGCGCGTCAAATTCTAAGCCTCCATGCTTCGCGGCAAGCTCATCAAGCAGGTCCATTGACTTTGTGTGCAATTCCTTCATGTCGGTCGCGATGTCGATGAGGCCACGCGTAAGCCTGGTCAAAATCTTGTCGAACTCGATCGCGAGTGCGGCTGCGTCCAACCCAAACAGCTTCAGCAGAACGTCCGAGTGCGGCGCAAGCACATCCAACAGTGCCTGCCGTTCGTGAAGCTGATAGCGCTTCCCGCGAATGTTCAGCCAGAGCGTTTCGGCGCGGAACCGAAATTCCTCTAGCCGCATGTCTAGTTGCGGGTCTTGAGCTCGACGGTGCGCCGTCAAACATATCTGGTAGTCGAGCGTAAGACGCCGGAATAATGTCTCGACATCCGCCTTCAGCTTAGACCAATCTTCCTCGCTCACGTTGTCCGCATATTGCTGGGGCTTCACCGACACGATCACGCTCTGCACATAATCGACCATCCGGGTTGCCGCGAGCCTGTCTGAATCGCTCGCATTCTTCCCACCGAAGCCAACAATTGTTGAAGAATATTCCCACCATCCCCGTTGAAGAAGACGGTCGGGCGGCAGGCGCCCAATCTGCGCCGCGATCGAGGCGACGAGTTCCTCGATCTCACTGACAGTGATCGGATACTGAGTTACCATCCGGGCTTGAGCGGCATCAACCTGCTCTCGCGTTGCCCTTGACCGACCAAGCGTCACCCTGCCGAACCGCGCGAACTCCATCGGCCCGGCGGCGAAATAGTCGTCAGGCTTTACGTGTTTGGCCTTTCTCTTTTTCGACTTGGGCACGTAGGCTCTCCTGCGCGAGGCGACGCTATTTCGGTGAAGCGTCGTGAATGGCGATCAGCTCAATCGCGATTGCGAACGCGACAGCCAGCAAAGCAGACGCTGCTTCATCCGTATTGCAGCCTCGTTCCATTTGAAGCCAGACCTAAAGCGGCGGTCTCGCGGTCGCATGTAGAGTGCGCGGCTCAAGGCAACCAGCACGACTATGCCGCCGACCACCCAAAGCAGTATGCCCAGCATCCCTGTCGCCTCCCGGCCATAGGCTGGCACAGCTCCGTGTTGGGTCGCTACGGAAATCAAGCAATGGAGTGGTGAGAGCTGTTTTTCTAGCCCGTATATTGGGGCGCGTCGCATACGAGCGCGACCGAGCTCTACGGGCTTCGGCACCGTGCTTCCGGATTCAAGAAAAGATCCGGCGTCGCGGCCCTTCGGGTAACGATCCCATTGTGCTTGCGTACCAAGGCGGATAGTCAGCTAAGTCCTTGATTTGGAAGAGATCAAAAATCTCATGTTAAATTAATGGCTTAGCGATCAAACTACGGTATAACACCCATTGTTGTAGGTGCTTTTCGAAATCTGATTGGAACGTACTGTCGACTTCATGGTGTTCAGTTATGGCAAGAGAAGGCAACAATCCTAAGCGCAGGCTGGCAAGTCCCACAGCGCTGACGAAGGACCAGCGCGAAAAGCTAGCCAAGGCTGCCGTGTACGTCGGCAGTGGTCATCACAAGCGATTTCCCGGTGACTACGGATTTAGTCCGCCAGTAAGTCCGCGTCCTTCGAAATCTCTTTGCGATGGCATACGCGTCATTCTCAAATCGGAGGCGCAGACCTTACTGAAGGACGGTGTGCAAAAGGGAATGGTCAGCACGCACATGTTCGGAGAGTTTCCGAAATATATTTGGAGCGTAGACGAAACCGGTGAAGCGTATGAAGCAAAAACAGACCCAAACACTTTAGGGGATTATCACGGTTACCGCTTGGAAGAAGAAGACGCCATGCGAGAAATGATTCAAGCTAATTGGAAGAAACGATGACGGCGAGCTGGAACATATCCGCGAAATGGGAAGCCCTAGATGCAGGGCCGCCGGAGGAGCGTGCGGGATTTGGCGAGCTGTCGATCAAAGCGCATGGCATTAATTTCACGGAAGGTCACGACGCGATAGCAAATCGACTGCGGGACGGTCCGTTGGTCTCCGTTTATCACTTCGCTGAGTGGGTGGCTTGGAATTGGTGGCGATTGCGCTGGGAACCGAGATCGAAAGCGAACGACTGGCAATTCGCTCATAAAATTTCGACCATTGGCGGCGGTTACATTTGGCCCGATCTTACCTTGTTTTCGGACGGTGAGCGGATCGCATTGATTTCAAAGGCCACCCGCGAGCGCCCGCAGACACCATACCGCTTCCTGACAGATAGCGCCGCAGTGCTTACCGCAACCGAATTTCAAAGCGAAATTGATCGTTTCGTAGACGAGGTTTTGCAGCGGCTGGATCTTCAAAAGGTCGGCGAGTCCAACCTTCAAAAGGTATGGGCAGGCATCCTCAGTGAACGCGGCTCGCCAGAACTCGCTCAAAAGCGAAAACTTGAAGCTCTGCTTGGCTTCGAGCCTGATGAGGGGAACGACGCCACTATTACTCAATTACTCCAGGACGCAAAGTCACTGAGTAGCGCGGCAGTTGATGAGGTGGCCGCCGAGCACGGGCAGAGCGGAAAGGTTCTTACGGCAGCCGCTTTGTCGACCATCGCCTCGGAAAAAGGTTTCGACATGTCTCCGCGCAATGTCATTCGCCTGTCGGCTGGGCACGTTGCGCGTACGGGAGGATTATATCCCGCTTGGCGCGTCGGTTCCGACGCCGCAAAGCAATTGCGAGAACAAGAGCGGTTGGGAGCGGAGCCGATCTCCAACAAAAAGCTTGCAGATATGGCGGGCATATCGGTCGACGCGCTCGAAAATCTTCAAAAGACCGATCCGAGCATCTCCTTTGCGCTTGATACGTCTTTGACGGCGGGCAAAGTCGTTCTGCGTTCGAAGTGGAATACGGGACGTCGTTTTGAGTTGGCGCGCCTCATCGGAGACCGGATTGCCAACAGTGCGCAAAGCAAGCTTTTTCCAGCGACGCGGTCGTATACGTACAGGCAAAAGCTACAGCGATCTTTCGCAGCGGAACTGCTTAGTCCGTTCGACGACGTTGAAGATGTGCTACGGGGAGATTACTCGCCTGAGAAATTGCAGGAAGCCGCTGCGCTTTTTGACGTATCTGAACTGACCATACGCACATCACTTGTGAATCACGGCCGGATTGAACGCGATGACCTCGAAGAGGGCTTGGAAAGGCCCGCTCTTTCAGCAGCTAATTTTTGACCAATCTTGGATTGCCGAAAAGGTCTTATCTTAGGATCAAGGGGCCTGCGGCCCCTCAGCCGTCAAGGCCAAGACGAGCGCCTTCGGCGGCCCTGACGGCTACACCCCGCCAAGAGGCTGCCCATCGGGTTTGCGGTACAAGCCCGCTTGTCAAGAAAGCGGGGAAGAAAAATGGCCGGCGTCCGCTCACGGCCCATTTATAACGCAAACCCCCGCGCTAGGCGGGGGTTCCACTCAACTAAGAGTGCCGACTCTTTAGAAAGAGTGCAGGAGCAGGGCAGCCGCTAACGCAAGCTGGCCAAGGTCCACGCGTATGTGAAATTGGGTTCTCACGGGCTAAGGCCTCCTTTCTGGATTATCTTTGGCGCGTGCGCATGTTGACGTTCGGGTAGCGAACCCGGCCCGTTGACGCCCCTGCAGAGACGATCGCGACGGGTAGCGCCAATGCGCGTGTAATCTTGTTCGCTTCGTGACAGTTGGAACATTGAGATGAAAAAAAGAGTTGGCAGACACGAAATTGGCGCCGACGCGTCAAACAAAACGTCTAACAAACCGTCCAACATGTTGCATTTTCTTTAGCGTTGCGCAGCATTAAATAGTTGAATTTGCTCTAGGATTTTAGTATTTTGGTTTATCAATGAGCGCTTCGCCCGCTCCAAATTTTTCCCAGAGCATCCAGCCAAACCGGGTCGGGTCGTGGTTTTCCACGCCGCTGGCGGCTGGCTTGGGTCTCACATGACAATTCTGGTTACGGGCAGTGCGGGCCACCTCGGTGAGGCCATTCTCCGGACGCTCCGGCGTCGCGGGTCGCCGGCGCGTGGGATCGACCTGAAGCCATCGCCCTTTACCGATGCCACGGGCTCGATCGTCGATCCCGGCTTCGTCCGGGCGCAGATGCAAGGCGTCACTGCCGTCATCCACACCGCAACCCTGCACAAGCCGCATGTGGCGACCCACAGCAAGCAGGCCTTTGTCGACACCAACGTCACCGGCACGCTCAACCTGCTGGAGGCGGCGGTGGCCGCCGGCGTGAAGCGTTTTGTTTTCACCAGCACCACCAGTGCATTCGGTTCCCAGCTCCGGCCGGAGGCCGGGCAGGCGGCGGTGTGGGTCACCGAGGATTTGCCGCCGGTGCCGAAGAACATCTACGGCACGACGAAGCTCATGGCGGAGAACCTGTGTGAGCTGTTCTTTCGCGAGCGCGGGCTGCCGGTCGTGGTGTTGCGGACCTCGCGGTTCTTTCCCGAGGACGACGACGACCCCGCAATGCGGTCGGCCTACCCGCGGGACAACGCTCAAGCCAACGAGCTGCTCTATCGCCGGCTGGATATAGCGGACGCGGTGAGCGCCCATCTGCTCGCCGTGGCGCGTGCGCCGGAGATCGGGTTTGGCCGTTATATTGTGTCGGCTACAACCCCGTTTGAGCGGCACCATCTCGCGACGCTGGCACGTGACGCGGCCGGTGTCGTACGCGAGCTCTACCCGGATTGCGCCCGGCTATATGCGACGCGCGGCTGGCGGCTATTCCCCGGGATTGACCGCGTCTATGTCAACGATCGCGCACGGCGCGAGTTGGGCTGGCATCCGGAATTCGATTTCGCCCATGTGCTGCGCAGCCTGCGCGATGGCTCCGATTTCCGCAGCTCCCTGGCGCGCGAGGTGGGAGCGAAGGGCTATCACGACACGCAATTTGACGATGGTCCGTACCCCGTCGCCAAATAGTCGCCGCTTTTGTCAATTCGCACGATGTTTCAGATGGGTGGCCGATGTCACCGCACAACATCCGGGCTGGGCCATTCTACTGTGCATGGGGTTGTTTTCGCGGTTCTGGATTGGTCGACCATTCTGCTGCCCGCAAATGAGGCGCGCGTCATGGCGATACCGCGTTGCAGCGAGAGGGTTGCTATCGCCCGCGACGCGGCGAGAGAAAATCCGTCTCAATTTTTACTGAGCGCAATCGCTGCGCACGCGACGCGCTTTTCACCGCTCGCAGATGTGCTAACCTTTTTGCGTCTGCCACCTCGACAGACCAAGAACTTCGCCTGCTCGAACATCAAAATAAAATAACGTGCAGCCCTGACGGCTGCCTTAGGGGAGTGACGCGATGAAATCGATGATCCATCGATCCGTGTTGGCGCTTGCAGCCGTGGCCCTTCTTGCCGGGACCAGCGTTGGCAATGCGCAGGACAAAAGCAAACCGCTGAAGAAATACGAATCCGGCACCAAGGAATTCTGGACCCATCCGCCGGACGACTGGTTCCTCGGCGACGAGACCGAGGCGCAGAAGGGCCTCGCGCCGCCCTCGGGTCCGCCGACCGGCGCCTCCGATGCCGAGCTCGCCAACATCATCAAGAAGGTGAAGCTGCCGGCGGGCTTCAAGATGGAGGTCTACGCCTCCGGCGTGCTGGCCGCGCGGCAGATGGCCTGGGGTGACAAGGGCACGCTGTTCGTCGGCTCGTTCGGCCTCGGCAACGTCTATGCCATCAAGGACAACAACGGAAAGAAAGAGGTCAAGACCATCCTCAAGGGGCTGAACATGCCCACGGGTCTGGCCGTCAAGGACGGTGCGCTCTACGTCATCGCGGTCGACAAGCTGATCCGCTACGATGACATCGAGAACAAGCTCGACAATCCCGGTGACGGCAAGGTCGTCTATGACGACATGCCGTCCTATGCCGCGCATGGCTGGAAGTACATCGCGGTCGACAAGGAAGGCTGGTTCTACATCCCGTTCGGACCTCCCTTCAACGTCGGCATTCCCCCGACCAGCGTCTCGCAGATCCGGCGCGTCGATCCCAAGACCGGCAATGCCGAAATCTACGCGCTCGGCGTTCGCAACTCGGTCGGCGGCGACGTCGATCCGCGCACCGGAAAGTACTGGTTCACCGAGAACGCGCGCGACTGGGTCAGCGACGATCTGCCCTCCGACAAGCTGAACATGATCAGCAAGCTCGGCGAGCATTTCGGCTATCCCTACTGCCACCAGGGCGATCTTCCCGATCCGAAGTTCGCCATGGGCCACAAATGCTCCGAGTTCACACCGCCCGTGCTGAATCTCGGTGCCCACGTCGCTCCGCTCGGCATGAAGTTCTATACCGGCGACCAGTTCCCCGCCGAGTACAAGAACAACATCTTCATCGCCGAGCACGGCTCCTGGAATCGTCACAAGTACCAGGGCGGCAACATCACGCGCGTGATCGTCGGGCCCGACGGCAAGAATGCCAAGAAGGAAGTGTTCGCTTCCGGCTGGATCGAGGGTGACCAGGGCTATCTCGGCCGTCCGGACGATATCATCCTCGCCAAGGACGGTTCGATCCTCGTCGCCGACGATTGGGCCGGCGCGATCTATCGCATCAGCTACAGCAAGAAGTAGCGCACGACGACACGAGGCTGCGGTGGCCATGAGGCGGCCGCAGCCTCGCTCATTCTAAATTCACATGCTGCCGTTCCGGCTTGCGCGCAAGTCCGGAACCCATCACCCCGAATGGCGGTTATGGATTCCGGGCCGCCCTTCAGGCACCCCGGAATGACAAGTCTGTCAGAGTGGAATTCCATCATGCGCCGGCAGTTCATCTCGCACGCAATCAGCGCGGCTGCGCTCCTCACGCTTGGCGTCCTCTCCGCAAGCGCCGCCGACAATGCTGCTGTCCAGGAGAAGGCTGCCGTCTGTTCGGGCTGTCACGGCGAGAACGGCATCTCGCAGACCGAGAACATTCCCTCGCTGGCCGGTCAGCCCGATCAATTCCTGCAATGGCAGCTCGTGTTCTTCCGGGCCGGCTCGCGCAAGAACGAGCAGATGCAGCAGATTGCCGCGGAGATCACCAACGAGGACGTCCGCAGCCTCGGCGCCTATTTCGCGGCCATGACGCCGCCGAAGGCAGCGGAAGACAAGGATCCGGACCTGTCGAAAAAAGGTGCGCAAGTGGCCGTCGGCCGCCGCTGCGCCTCATGCCACACGGATAGCTTTGCCGGCACCAAGGCCGTCGCGCGGCTCGCGGGTCAGCGCGAGGAATATCTGGTCAAGGCGCTGACCGACTACAAGACCAGCCAGCGCGTCGGCGGCGCCGGCGCCGCGATGGCCGACGTCGCCTATCACATGAGCGATGAGGAAATCACCGCCGTCGCGCACTATCTCGCGTATTTCAAATAGCGGAACGGGCGGCTATCCCGCCCGCTGCTTCTCATACGCTTTGAGATGCGTGTACGCGATGCGCAGCTTCGGCACCGGGACCTTGGCGGCATCGGCGCGCGCGATGAGATCGCCAATCACGTGATCGGCCTCGACCGGAAAGCCTCCCTTGATGTCGCGGAACATCGAGGCCGTCATCGGCGAGCCCTCGGTGGTGAGGTTGCCTTTCACCCGCTCGAAGAACGGTCCACCCGGCGTGTAGCCCGACGCGGTGGCGATCGAGCTGGTTTCATCGAGCATGCCGAGCAAGAAGTCGCGGCCGCCGGGCGCGGCGAGGATGTTGCCGACAGAGGTGCGCATCAGGCTGGTGCTTGCGGCGAGCGAGGACAGGAACACCCACTTCTCCCACATGTCCTGCATGATGTTCTGGCTGGCGGTGGCACCATTGATGCCGCTCTTGAAGGCATCGTCGATCGCCTTGACGCGATCCGACAGCTTGCCGTCGCGCTCACCGTAGTTGATCGACTGCATCGGCTGCAGCTGCACCACCTCGCGCTCCTCGTTCAAGGTCGCGGCGATGGCGCAGAGACCGCCGAGCACGCGCTCCTTGCCGAATTTGGCATCGAGCGTGTCGAGATGCTTCATGCCATTCAACATCGGAATGATCGCGGTGTTCGCACCGACCGCGGCGGCGAACGAGGCGATCGCATCGTCGAGGTCGAACGCCTTGCAGCTCAGCAGCACGACGTCGAATTTATCCTTGAGCGCATCGGCCTGCACGGTCGGCGGATTCTTCAACGTCACGTCGCCATTCGGGCTCTTGATGACGAGGCCGTCGCTCGCGAGCTCGCCGGCACGGCGCGGCCGGACCAGGAAGGTGACGTCGCGGCCGGCCTGTAACAGCCTGCCACCAAAATAGCCGCCGATGGCGCCGGCACCGACCGCGAGGATACGCATGGGAAAGTCCTTATTGTTATTTCTTCCGTCGTCCTGGAGCATGCCAGAACGACCTCAAGGAGACCACCCGCTTTCCGAAGAATGCCGGATCACGTCCCCAGCACCATCTCCTCGACCTCGCGCAGCTGCTCCTTGCCGAAGAACATCTCGTTGCCGACGAAGAAGGTCGGCGAGCCGAACGCGCCGCGGGCGACCGCCTCCTCGGTGTTCTTGATCAGCTTGCCTTTCACCTCGGGCTCCTGGGCGCGGGCGAACAGTTTTTGGGCATCGAGCCCCGAGGACGCCAGCGCCTTCGCTGCGACTTCGGGGTCGTCCATCTTCTTCGGCTCGCGCCACATGTGGTGAAAGGCGGCGTCGACATATGTCTCGAATACGCCCTCGAGCTGCGCCGCGATCGCGGTGCGCATCAGGTTCAGCGTGTTGACGGGGAAGTTCAGATTGAAGACGTAAGGCTCGACCTTGAAGCGCTTGACGAAGCGCTCGGTCTCGACCTGCTGGAATTCGCGCTTGTTCTTGACGCCGGCGAGCGTCTCGGCCGGCGACTTGTTGTTGGTCGACTTGAAGATGCCGCCGAGCAGGATCGGCACATATTCGAATTTGACGCCGATGCGCTGTTCGATCGCCGGGATCGCCAGATGGCTGAGATAGGCGTTCGGGCTGCCGAAATCGAACAGAAATTGCGGGGCTGTGCGGGTCAAATTCGTTCTCCCTGACATCACTTTTCACGCATTGTGGCGCAGGGCGCGCCACAGGTCCACCGTTTAATGACGGTCATAATATCTTGATGATCAGATCAGGCGCCGGATCGCCTTCTTCCGCCACACCAGGAGGTAATAGCCCATCTGCAAAACGAACATGGCGCAGAACACGATCGGATAGGCGGCCCACACGCCGTCGAGGCCGATCGTGCGGCTCAGGATCACCGCGGACGGCAGCTCGATCGCGACAATGGCGAAGATCGACAGCAGCATCGGCGTCAGCGCGACGCCAGCACCACGCATCGCGCCGGAAAACGTCGTCGCAAGGCCGAACGGCACCGAGCTCCACAAGGCGATGAAGAGCAACCCTTTCGCCAGATCGAGCACGGTGCCATCGGTGATGAAGATGCCGAGCACGGCGCGCGGCGCGAGATAGATCAGCGCCACGAGCCCGCCAGTCAGCACGAGGTTGAACGCAAGCCCCGTGCGGACGATGCCGTCGAGCCGCGCCCGGTCGCCGCCGCCGATGGCCTGCGCGCCGAGGATCGAGACCGCGATCGAAATCGACAGAGCCGTGAACTGCGTGTACCCCATCACCTGATTGACCGCGCCGTAGGCCGCGGTGGCGTCCGAGCCGAAGCCGTTGACGAGGCCAAGCAAAACCAGTTCGGCGATCGCCATCACGACCATGCCGACCGCACTGGGTAATCCAATGCCGAGGATTTGTCCGATCACAGCGCGATTGAGCCGCACATGGCGCAGCAGCGCGACGTCCGGCGCGAGCGCGTGCTTCTTCCACAGCAGATAGGCCGCCAGCGCGAGCAGCGTCACTGCGTTGGAAATTGCAGCCGCCCAGGCCGGGCTGGTGATGCCGAGCTCCGGTAGTCCGAATGCGCCGCGGATCAGCATCGGCGTCAGGATCAGACCGATCGTCGTCGACAACGCCAGCGCCAGCAGCGGTGTCACGGCATCACCGACGCCGCGAATCATCGCCGTCATCAGCAGGAACACGAATCCGAGCGGCATCGTCAGCAGCATGATGCGGGCATAGAAGCTGGCTTGGTCGAGAATGTCTGCGGGAGTCGCGAGCGCCATCATCAATTGCCGGCTGAAGAGCCCGCCGATCAGTCCGACAGATATCGAGAGCAGCAGGCCGACCGCGAGCGTCGTGCCGACGACGCTTCTGATCCTGCCGTGCTCGCCCGCGCCAAAGGCTTGGCCGATCAGCACGGTGGCGCCGGTGCTCAGGCCCATGACGAACGCGAACAGAAAGAAGAACACCGGGAAGAACACCGATACCGCCGCCAGCGCGTCCACGCCGATCATCTGGCCGAGATAGACGTTGCTGACGGTGCCGAACAGCGATTGCAGCGCGTTACTCAGCATCAACGGTGCGAGGAAGCGCAGGAAGCCTTTCCAGATCGGTTTTGGAGCGGACATGGTTGTGCCTTTCATCAGGGCGAGCAAAGCCGTTGCGGCGCGAAGCGCGCGCGGCCTGGCCGTCGATGGGGTTATCGGAGAGCGGCGCGCGGTTTACGCGCGGTCGCTGTAGGCGAGCTTGACGATGTGGTCGCGGATGTCCGCCGGCCAGTCAGCGATCAGTCCGGCGAAGCGCCGCCGGTCATCCGCAAACAGTGCGCGCGAGGCTTCCTCGAATTGCGCCAGATTGCCGGACATGGTCGACATGAAGTGATAGGCCGCATCGCGCGCCTGCCGCTCGCGGTCCTTGTCGCCGCTCGCGCGTCGCGCCTCGTCGACGAGTTTTCGCAACGCGACCGAAGCGCCGCCGGGCTGCGCGCCGAGCCAGTCCCAGTGCCGCGGCAGTAGCGTCACCTCGCGCGCGACCACGCCGAGTTTCGGCCGGCCGCGGCCACGCGGTTCGGTTGGCGGAGCAGTCTCCTCAACCGGCAGCGGGATCTGCTTCGCCAGACGCGCCAGCACCTCGCGGTCGCCGCCGCGCAGATCGAAGTCGATCGATCGGCCCGTGGCGTCCTCGAAGATGATGATGGGCTCGTCCGGCCGTGGCGCTACCCGCTTGACGACGAGCGCGACCTCGCCTGCCGGCCCCGACGCCAGGCGGCGCTGACCCTGGAAGGCGGTGAAAGTCTTTTGCATTGGAATCGTTGCCATATTGGTGACGTTGGTCGCTTTAATACCCGGGTAAATAACTCTCGTCAATATACCCGGATGAAAATATCCATCCGGATGGCTCGACATTGCGGCCTCGGGCTGGCACCTACGCGATCGATCGACCACGCCCAGCCCTGAGGATCTCGCGATGGTGACCGTCCACCACCTCAACAATTCGCGTTCGCAGCGGGTGCTGTGGCTGCTCGAGGAGTTGGGCGTGCCCTACGAGATCGTGCGCTATCAGCGCCAGCCCGATATGCGTGCGCCGAAAGAGCTGCGCGCGATCCATCCGCTCGGCAAGTCGCCCGTCGTCACCGACAACGGCAACACCATCGCCGAGTCCGGTGCGATCATCGAATATCTCATCGCGACCTACGGCAATGGCGGGCTGATCCCGCCGCCGAACACGCCGGAGCGGCTGCGCTTCACCTATTGGTTGCACTATGCGGAAGGGTCCGCGATGTCGCCGCTGCTGCTGAAGCTGCTGTTCACGCTGATGCCGAAGCGTGCGCCGGCGCTGCTCCGCCCGCTGGTGCGCAAGGTCTCGAACCAGGCGCTCACCACGCTGGTAAACCCGCAGCTCAAGCAGCACATGGATTATTGGGAAGGCGAGCTCGGCAAGAGCGAGTGGTTCGCCGGCAGCGAGTTCACCGCGGCCGATATCCAGATGAGCTTTCCGCTTGAAGCAGCGCAAGCGCGCGGCGGCCTCGAGCAGGGCCATCCCAAGGCGATGGCATTTCTGGAGCGCATTCACGCGCGGCCGGCCTATGCGCGCGCGCTGGAGAAGGGCGGGCCGTATCAAGTGGGGCGGTAAGTTTCCTCGCCGCCCGCGAGGGCCTGTCAGTCCGCGTGCAGCACACGTCCGCGCGTCTCCGGCAGTGCGAAGGCGGCGATGAAGAATAGCGCGTAAGCCGCCACCGCGAAGATTGCGATCGCATTGGCAAGCGATGTCGACGCCGAGAGTGCGCCGACGAGGAACGGAAACAGCGCGCCGATGCCGCGGCCGAAATTGTAGCAAAAGCCCTGGCCCGAGCCGCGCAGCCGCGTCGGATAGAGCTCGGTCAGGAACGCGCCGATCCCCGAGAAATAGCCCGAGGCGAAGAAGCCCAGCGGGAAGCCGAGTACCCACAGGATCTCGTTGGTAAGCGGCAGCTGCGTGTAGAGCAGCACGATCGCGATCGCGCCGATCGAGAAGGTCAGGAACAGATTGCGCCGTCCGATCCGGTCGGCCAGCCAGGCGCCAACGAGATAGCCGATGAAGGAGCCGATGATCAGCGTCGAGAGATAGCCGGTCGAGCCGACGATCGACAGATGCCGCTCCTTGGTCAGGAATTGCGGTACCCAGAAGGTGACGGCGTAATAGCCGCCCTGGCAGCCCGTAGCTGCCAATGACGCGAGAATCGTGGTCTTCAGGATCGGGCCCGAAAAGATCTCCCAGAGCGCAGGGCGGTCGCCGCTCGCGGCCTGCTTGGCGCGGGCCTCTACCGCAATCTCGGGCTCCGTCACGGAACGGCGGATGTAGAACACCAGCAGCGCCGGCAGCGCGCCGATCACGAACATCCAGCGCCACGCCGTCTCCGCCGGCATCAACGAGAACAGGATCGCCTGCGACAGCACAGCCAGGCCCCAGCCAACCGCCCAGCCCGATTGAACCGAGCCGACCGCGCGTCCGCGATATTGCGGCCGGATCGCTTCGCCCATCAGCACGGCGCCCGCGGCCCATTCGCCGCCGAAGCCGAGACCAAGTACGGCGCGCGCGATCAACAGCTGCTCGAAATTCTGCACGACCGCGCAGACCAGCGAGAATACCGAGAACCAGATGATGGTGATCTGGAGCGTCCTGACCCGGCCGATATGATCCGAGAGATAACCGCCGAGCCAGCCGCCGATGGCGGAGGCCAGCAGCGTCACCGTGCCGGCAAGACCGGCTGACGCCGCATCGACCTTCCACAGCGCGATGATGGTACCGATCACCAGCGGGTAGATCATGAAGTCCATGCCGTCGAGCGCCCAACCTGCTGCGCAGGCCCAGAACGTGCGCCGCTCCGGCGCGTTCATGTCGCGATAGAAGGCGAGAAGGCTGGTGTCCTCGATCTCGGCGCGTTCGATGCGCCCAGTCGGATCGGCTGCGGTCATGTGCGTTTCCCCGGCAAATTCTTTTGGCTGGGCGGTGGTACCACGCGCGGTGGCTGGCGCAAGCCGGCGCGCGCGGTCGTGCCATGCAGGGGCAGGGTTACTGTCCTGCCGCTTCCGCGCCACGCGAGCGCGGATCCGGCGCGCCGAGGGGGCCGTTCGGTGTCACGAGAATCGAGTTGGCGGAGGTCTGTCCCATCGGCTCGACGATGAGATGATCCATCGCCTTCAACTCGAACAGCACATCGTCGGGAAAGCCGCGCTCGACGCGCACCTCGTCCGGCAGCCATTGATGATGCAGCCGCGGCGCGGCCACGGCGGCCGCCACGTCCATCTTGTAGTCGAGCACGTTCACGATCACCTGGAGCACGGTCGAGATGATGCGGCTGCCGCCGGGCGAGCCTGTCACCAGCACCGGCTTGCCGTCCTTCAGCACGATGGTCGGCGACATCGACGAGAGCGGCCGCTTGCCGGGTCCCGGCAGATTGGCTTCGTAGCCGACGAGACCATAGGCATTGGAGGCGCCGACGGCTGCGGTGAAATCGTCGAGCTCGTTGTTGAGCAGCACGCCGGTGCCATCGGCTACGAGGCCGACGCCGTAGCTGAAGTTCAGCGTGTAGGTGTTGCTGACGGCGTTGCCGCTGCTGTCGACGACGGAGAAATGCGTGGTGTTGCTGCCTTCGCGCGGCGCGGGCGGGGCGGAAACGATCTCTTTCGTCGGCGTCGCGCGATCGGTCGAGATGCTCGCGCGCAGCTTGGCCGCATAGCTCTTCGCCGTGAGCGTTTCGATCGGTGCATTGACGAAGGCGGGATCGCCGAGATAGCGCGCACGATCCGCATAGGCGCGCTTCATGGCTTCGATCAGCAGATGCAGCGATGCCGGTGAGCCCTGCTTCAAATCGGCGAGCTGAAAGCCTTCGAGGACGTTGAGCGATTCCACCAGCACGACGCCGCCGGACGACGGCAGCGGCATCGAGACGATGTCATAACCGCGATAGGTGCCGCGCACCGGCGAACGGATCACGGCCTGATAGGCCTTCAGATCGGCCGGGGTCATGATGCCGCCGGCGTCGGACACGGCCTTGGCGAGCTTCTCCGCCACCGGACCCTCGTAGAATCCGCGCGGTCCTTGCGTTGCGACGCTCGCCAGCGTGTCGGCGAGATCGCTCTGCACCAGCCTGTCGCCTTCGCCAAACGGCGTGCCGTCGGGCTTTGCGAAAATCCTGGCCGAGGACGGCCAGCGTGCCAGCCGCGGGTACCAGCCCGGCAGTGTATCTGCGATGTCGTCGGTGACGATAAATCCGTCGCGCGCGAGTGTGATCGCAGGTTCGAGCAATTGCGCCAGCGTGAACTTGCCCGAGCCGTATTTTTCGAGCGCGAGGGCCATGCCAGCGATCGTGCCGGGTACGCCGATGCCAAGTCCGGAATCGCGCGACTTGGCGGCATCAGGCTTGCCGTCGGCTCCAAGGAATATCTGGGCCTTGGTCGCCGCCGGCGCAGTCTCGCGATAATCGATCGCAATGTCCTCGTTGCGCTCGGCGGAATGGATCACCATGAAGCCGCCGCCGCCGATATTGCCGGCACGCGGATAAGTCACGGCCATCGCAAAGCCGGTCGCGACGGCCGCATCGACGGCGTTGCCGCCACGTCGCAGGATGTCGGCGCCGACCTGCGCGGATATTTTCTCTTGCGCCACCACCATGCCGTGCTCGGCGGGGATCGCGTGCACCGTGTCGAGTGCCGGCGGGACATAGGCCCGCCGCGCATCCTGTGCGGTTGCGGATGCAAGACCGAACGCCAGAGTGGCGATGAGTGTGAAAAAAGTCCGCCGTGTCGAAAATGACGCCATCATCAAATTTCCGCCGAGGCTTCAGGCCAATTCAAACGCGTCGCTGTAATGCTATACGGTTTGCGCTAAGAGAGACAAAACTGTTTGTGATGAGGACTGCGTCATGACGACGATCGCCCCGGGGGCGCGCATGGCCGGCGCCCCGCGGACCTATCCGCCGCGCGCCGCTGTCGTCAGCTGGATCTTCTTCGATTGGGCCGCGCAGCCCTATTTCACGCTGATCACGACCTTCGTGTTCGCGCCCTATTTCGCCACCATCATCGCGCCAGATCCCGCCACGGGCCAGTCGCTCTGGGGTTTTGCGATGGCAGCAGCCGGCATGGCGATCGCGCTGTTGTCACCCGTGCTTGGTGCCATCGCGGATGCCTCGGGCCGCCGCAAGCCGTGGATCGCCGCATTCGGCACGTTGCTGGTTGTGGCCTCCTGCACATTGTGGATCGGCAAGCCCGGCGATCACGCCATCATTGCACCGCTGCTCATGGCGGTCGCGCTTGCGAGCGTCGGCGCGGAGTTCGCCACTGTCTTCAACAATGCGATGATGCCGACCCTGGTGCCGCCGGAGCGCATCGGCCGGCTCTCCGGCACCGGTTGGGCCACGGGTTATATCGGCGGCATCGTCAGCCTGATCATCGTGCTCGGCTTTCTCGCCGCCAATCCAGAGACCGGCCGCACGCTGCTCGGATTCACGCCGTTGTTCGGGCTCGACCCCGCCACCCATGAAGGCGATCGTGCTGCGGGACCGTTGACCGGGCTGTGGTTCATCATCTTCGTCACGCCGATGTTTCTGTTCACGCCGGATTATCCGGCGAAGCGTCCGGTGCGCGAGGCGCTGCATGAAGGCCTGGCAGATCTGAAGCGATCGCTGAAGGCTTTGCCGCAGCAGAAATCGCTCGCGGCGTTTCTGCTCGCCAACATGATCTACACTGACGGCTTGGTGTCGCTGTTCGCGTTCGGCGGCATTTATGCCGCAGGCACCTTCGGCTGGCACACGATCCAGATCGGCACGTTTGGAATCATCCTCGCGGTCGCCGGCACCTTTGGTGCGTGGCTTGGCGGCAAGCTCGACGATTTCATCGGTCCGAAGCGCGTCATCGCCGGCAGCATGCTGATCCTGCTGCTCGCGGTCGCGGCGATCCTGCTCGTCGACAAGGACAGCGTGCTGTTCGTGAAGGTTGCGCCGCCACTACCGGGCGCCGCCATGTTTTCGAGCGCCGCGGAGCGCGCCTATGTGATCCTGGGCTGCCTGATCGGTGCGGCCGGAGGCCCGCTTCAGGCCGCTTCGCGCACACTGTTGATCCGTCTCGCGCCGAAGGATCGCATCGCGCAGTATTTTGGTCTGTTCGCGCTGACCGGGAAGGTGACATCCTTCATCGGCCCGCTGCTGATCGGCGTGATCACCGCGGCAACTGCGAGCCAGAAGGCCGGCATGGCCGTGCTTGTGGTGTTTTTTGTCACAGGATTCGCGCTGCTGATGCGGGTGCGGGAGTAGCCCCGCTCCGCGATCTCACCGCCGTCATTGCGAGGAGCGAAGCGACGAAGCAATCCAGACTTCCTCCGCGGAAAGACTCTGGATTGCTTCGCTGGGCTCGCAATGACGAAGTCGAGAGGATCGTCGTGGCTCTTGTAGCCTCCTCCGCCGATCGATCAGTGCCTGAAGTGCCGCGTGCCGGTGAACACCATGGCGATGCCGTGCTCGTCGGCGGCCTTGATCACCTCGTCATCGCGCATCGAACCGCCCGGCTGCACCACGGCGGTGGCGCCGGCTTCGATGCAGGCGAGCATGCCGTCGGCAAACGGGAAGAATGCATCCGACGCCACGACCGAACCTTTGGTCAGCGGCTCGGCGAGCTTTAGCTCATTGGCCGCATCCTGCGCCTTTCGCGCCGCGATCCGCGCTGAATCCACGCGGCTCATCTGGCCCGCGCCGATGCCGACGGTGGCGAGATCCCTGGCATAGATGATGGTGTTCGACTTGACGTGCTTTGCGACCCGGAAAGCGAATTTGAGGTCGCGCATCTCGGCATCGCTCGGCGCACGCTTGGTCATGACCTTGAAGGTCATGTCGTCGACCACGGCGTTGTCGCGGCTCTGTACGAGCAGACCGCCCGCCACGGTCTTGGCGGTGAGACCAGCGGTGCGCGGATCGGGCAGGCTGCCCGCGAGCAACAGACGAAGGTTCTTGCGCGCGCCGATGATGGCGATCGCTTCCTCGCTGGCGTCCGGCGCGATGATCACCTCGGTGAAGATTTTAGTAATCTCGCGCGCGGTGTCGGCATCTAGCGCGCGGTTCATCGCGATGATGCCGCCGAAGGCCGAAGTCGAATCACAGGCGAGCGCCTTGCGATAGGCATCGACCAGGTTCGCGCCTTCGGCGACGCCGCAGGGATTGGCGTGCTTGACGATGACGCAGGCCGCGGTGCGCTTGGTGTCGAACTCGCCGATGCACTCATAGGCCGCGTCGGTGTCGTTGATATTGTTGTAGGAGAGCTCCTTGCCCTGCAGCTGCCGCGCGGTCGAGACGCCCGGCCGCTTGTCGGGCGTTGCGTAGAATGCGGCGGTCTGATGCGGGTTCTCGCCGTAGCGCAGCGACTGGATCAACTTGCCGCCGAAGGCGCGGAAATCGGGCGCGTCGATTTCGAGCTGGCGGTTGAACCAGTTCGAGATTGCAGCGTCGTACGCCGCGGTGCGCGCATAGGCCTTCGCGGCAAGCCGCCGGCGCAGCTTCAGCGTGGTTGCGCCCTTGTTGGCCGCGAGCTCGTCGAGCACGGCCTGATAATCCTGCGCCTCGACCACGACAGCGACGTCGTCGTGGTTCTTGGCAGCGGCGCGGATCATCGCGGGGCCACCGATGTCGATGTTCTCGATGCAGTCCTCGAAGCCCGCGCCTTTGTCGACGGTCGCCTCGAACGGATAAAGGTTGACGACCAGCAGATCGATCGGTGCGATGCCGTGCGCCCTCATGGCCTCCGCGTGTTCCTTGTTGTCGCGGATCGCGAGCAGGCCGCCATGCACCTTCGGGTGCAGTGTCTTGACGCGGCCATCCATCATCTCGGGGAAGCCGGTGAGGTCGGAGACGTCTTTCACCTTGAGGCCGGCTGCGGCGATCGCCTTCGCGGAGCCGCCGGTCGAGACCAGCTCGACATCATGCGCGGCAAGCGCCTTGGCGAATTCGATCAGGCCGGTTTTGTCGGAGACGGAAAGCAGGGCGCGGGTGACGCGGCGGGGATGGTCAGTCATGAGCAAGATCCTCTGTCTTAAGGAGTGTCTATGCCCAGGCGCGCGGCGGATATGTCTCGCGCTTCCCGATGGTGCTCCATCCAAGGTCGCCAGTCGCGCGAACGAGCGCTCGATAGCAGTTTTTGACGCCCTTCACAACGACCAGATGGGACCGAATCGCGGCTCTTTACAGCGGAAGTTCCGGCTCGCGCCGGGCGTTGCGGCGGGCATTGGTGATCGCGGGCGAGGCGGTGGAACGGACAAAGCTCCAGCGGATCGAGGGCGCCTGGCGCGCATCCTGGCGAATCACGATCTGCGCGGTGCGGCGAGGGCCGTCATTGCCGGCCAGGAACACGCTGTCCTCGAGATCGACCTTGTCGTCCAGGGCTTCGAAGGTCCAGACGTCGCGGTTCGGCAGCACCAGCATGACGCCGCGAGCATCCGACAGCCGGCTCGCCTTCACCGCGGGATGCAGATGGAAGCGCAGTGCGAAGTCGGTGTCAGGGCCCTTGAGGCGCGCGCCTTGCGGCGGCGACAGCGTGTCCTCGCCATCGATCCGCGCGCCGTCATTGGCGATCATCAATACGCGGCGATGGATCACGCCGAACTTGGCGAGATAGCCGTCATGCGAGGCCGTGAGCAGCGTGCCGTCCTGTACGATTTCGCGATAGCTCTCGACCTCATGGGGTCCGCTGACGATCGGCGCTCCGTGCAGCAGCCGCTTCATCGCCGACATCTCGACGAACTGGCAGGATGACGTCTCGTGATAGGTCAGCGTCGAATGCGCCGCGGTGCCGCGCGCGAACGGCCGCCAATTGTCGCGTCCCGTGGTCGGCATGCCGCAATTGGTGACGATGCGGCTGATGCCGGAGGACAGCTCGAACGACAGGCAGCCGGCATGTGCGTCGTGGCTGACGCCCGGCGGTGGCGGCGGGCCGGTGTCGATGATCAGCGTGGTCGGGCCGGCATCGAGGCGCTGGAATCCGGTGTGCGGCATGTTCGCCATCGGAGTGCCATGGGTGTCATCATAGGCGAGCAGTGTCGCGAGCAGGTCCGACGACGTTGCGCTCATGCCGTTGAACAACGCGAAATTGCCGTCGCCGTGCCGGAAGAAGCGCAGCATCGGCATCATGCGGTCGATCGCATTGAGCAGCGCCGGCGGCGGCGCGATGTTGCGCGCGGCAAAGGTCTGCCGCAGCGGCAGCAGGTCGATCAGCAGCTCGATCAGCGCGCCGGGATTGCGCGAGATGTGGCCGCCGTCGGGGAGAATCTGCCGCTGCAATTCGTCGGAGAGCTTTTTCGACGCGCTGCGGATGTGACGGGCCTGGTTGGCAAGGCAGAGCGTCGTGTAGCACAGCGCGATCTGCACCTGCAGCTTCGGCACCCCGTCCGGGATGTTGACCATGGTGAAGCGCAGGAAGCGGATCTCGCGGGCGAGCGCGCGCAAGTAACGGCGGTAGAATTTGTTGTCGGTGTCGTTGAGCACCAGCGGCGCCTGCGACAGCAGCGAGATCACGCGCCGCGCCAGCACGTCGGCCCGGCGGGCCACGGGCCGGCGCTTGTTGGCGGGATTGCTGATCCAGTCCTCGACCAACGCGCGCGCATTCGCCCGGGTCAGCGCGGTGTCGGCGGCGCGCAAGTGCCGCAGCCAGCCGAAGCCGAGCAGCGCGACTTCCCAATCCTCGGAGGGCGGATCGAGATCGAAGATCGAGCGGCCGTGGCAGTTGACGATCTTGCCGGCAAAGACGAAGCGCCCGGCATAGATCTCGGCGGCGCGTGTCGCATCCGCGGTGCGTAGATCGTGCGGCGCGATGATCAGCCGATCGGTCCGGCCCGGCCAGACCCGCGACAACGCCACGGAGCCGCCGCTCGCGCGCGCGAGCATGTTCCGCGCGAAGCGGTTCATCACCAGCGTCGAGATACGTCTGCGTTGAGCGACCGACACGCCTTGCCTTGAAGGGGGAGAGGATTCCGACGAATCCTTATTAATCCCAAAATCGGCCTTCTGACACCACCTTGAAAGGCCCCGAATCAGTGCAGTGTTAGCAAAATCCGGTGCAAAATCAGGATTTAACGAGCCGGGTCGCAAAAAATCCGTCGAGCCCGCCGAGCTTCGGGTCGGCGTGCGGCAGGTGGCTCGGCAGTGTCCGGAGATCGCCCTCGATGGTGATGATCTCGCTGAGCCCGAAGACCTCGCTGGCCTCGATCGGCACGCGGCGAAGCGCCGGCTCTGCAGCCAGCAGCGTGGCGACGGCCTGCTCGCCTTCTTCAGGTTCCAGCGAACAGGTGCAGTAGACCAGTATCCCGCCGGGCTTGAGCAGTGAGACGGATTTGCGCAGCAACCGCTGCTGGAGCACCGTCATCGGGGCAACGTCGGATTCCTGACGCAGCCATGCGACGTCGGGGTGGCGGCGGATCGTCCCGGTTGAAGTGCAGGGCGCATCGATCAGGATTCCATCGAAGCCGTCCGCCGTTCCCGCCCATTCCACGGCGTCGGCGACGACAGTCTCGGCCTGGAGCGACAGCCGGTTCAGGTTTTCGCGCAGGCGCGCCACCCGGGCAGGCGAGCGGTCGAGTGCCGTGACATGCGCGCCGGCCTGCGTCAGCTGCGCGGTCTTGCCGCCGGGCGCAGCACAGAGATCGGCGATGGATTTGCCTTTGATGTCGCCGAACAGCCGGACCGGCAGCGCTGCGGCGGCGTCCTGCACCCACCACTGTCCTTCGGTGAAGCCGGGCAGCATCGTCACCGCGCCGTGCAGCACTGTGCGGACCGATCCGGTCGACAGCACTTCGCCGTGCAGCCGGCTCGCCCACTGCTCGGCATCCGACTTCACGGTCAGATCCAGCGAAGGTTCGTGACCAAGGGCGAGCGCCATGTCCCGTGCGGTCGCCTCGCCGTAGTGCGCGCTCCAGCGCGCCAGCAGCCAGGGCGGCAGATCCAGCGATTGCGTGGTGACCTCCTCGACCAGCGCCTGGCCCTCGCGCGCGCAGCGGCGCAGCACGGCGTTGACGAGGCCGGCATAACGCGCCGCGCGGCGGTCGGATTGCACCAGGCGGACTGAGAGATCGACCGCGGCGTGGTCGGGCACATCCATCCAGAGGATCTGGGCGGCGCCGATCAGCAGCGCACTCTGCGCGCGCGGTGCGTCGGAGGGAATGCCCTTGTCGAGCAGGCGCGACAGCACATGGCCGAGCGTGCCGAGGCGGCGAAGGATGGTTGCGACCAGCCGCCGCATCAGCGCGCGGTCACGGTCGGCGAGCGTCTTCAGTCCGGGATGGGCGCCGGAGCCGTCGAGCTGGTCGTCGAGCGTACGGTGCTTGTGCAAGACGCCGTCGACGATGTCGGCAGCAATCCGCCGCGCCGCGAGACCGGGCACTTCGGACGGAGGGGCAAAACGTTGAGATGGCATGCGGAAGTAAGGTTCTGAGCGAGCGGCAGTTCCGCCAATATGGGCGCATGCCTTAAGAGCACCAGCTGTGGCATGCGAATATGCCAAATGTAAGAATGGCCTCTGGCGATTTCAGCCCTTCGCGGCCATTTCAGCAATGCGTAATTGGACGTCGCGCATGTCGCGGTCCTGCGCTAGGAACCCGGACGATGAACGACCAGCCTCCCGCCCCCGATCGCAAGCCCCTGCCACCGGCCGCGCAGCGTGCGTTGGCCGAAGCTGAGGAACGTCGGCGAGCCGCAGCGGCGCACAGCGAGGCTGCTCCGAAAGAGTTGCAGGGCCCGAAGGGGCCTGAGCCCACGCGCTACGGCGATTGGGAGCGCAAGGGCATCGCCTCGGATTTCTGAGGCGCGGGGTTTTGAAGCGGACTTGCCGGTCCGGCCGACTCAGCCCTAGCGTGCGCGGATGTCGCGCTTCGACCCAGGTCATCCATATCGCCCGTCTTACAGCGGCTCCCCATTTGGCCGTCGCTTCTCCGGACTGGTGCCGTGGATGTTCGTCATCGCTGTCGTCGTGGCGGTCGTGCTCACCTTCCGGCACGGGACGAACTGGCCGGTTCCGTATCCGGCCGACGAGCGCTCGCAGGATGCCGAGATCATCCTGCAGCAATCCGGCAATCCCGACAGCCGTCTGCCGATCGACGTCATCCGCACCATCGACGGCGACACTATTCTCGCGCGCGTGCATCAACGCGACGGGCGCGATCTCGTCGCGCGGGTTCGTCTGCGTGGCATCGATGCGCCCGAGATGAAGGCGTCCTGTCAGGACGAGCTGGACAGAGCGGAGGCCGCCACCGCGGCGCTGCGCAATCTGCTCGGCCAGGGCGGCGTCACCATCTTCAATCTCGGCTCGGAGAAATACGGCCGCGTTCTCGCCGATGTCGCGACCAAACGGACCGCCAGCGTCTCGGCGGCGATGCTCGCGGGCGGTTTCGCGCGCAGCTACAATGGTGGGCACCGCGATGGCTGGTGCACGCGCGGCTGGCGCTTCTGGTAACAAAAAGCCGCGTCGAAACGCGGCTCTTTCAAGTTCTGTTTTTGATTGCGGCGATCAGCGCGCCACGACCACCGTCGTGCCGACGGAGACGCGGCTGTAGAGATCGGTGATGTCGTCGTTGAGCATGCGGATGCAGCCATAGGAGACAAAGCCGCCGACCGAGCCCGGCACGTTGGTGCCGTGGATGGCATATTCACCGCCGGCCAGCGTCATGGCCGCAACGCCCATCGGGTTGCGCGGCGAACCGCCCGGGATGACGTCGGGAAGCTGCGGTTTGTCGCGCTTCACCTCGGCGGGTGGCGACCAGGCCGGATTGCGGTACTTGCCGTCGATGCGGGTGGTGCCGGCCCACTGCTTGCCGGACTTGCCGACGCCGACCGGATAGCGCACGGCGTGGCCGTCATCGAGAATGAGATAGAGCCGGCGCTCGCTGGTTTTGACCAGGATGGTGCCGGGCGAATAGTTGGCGACGTGCGTTCCCACCATTTCCGGCCGCGCCTCGGCTGCCGACGACATCAAGACCCCTGCCCCGATGGTGGCGGCCAGCGCCAGTGCAATCTTCATCGACATCAATTTTCCCCTTGCCCCGAACGGATCGTCCAAATTCACGCAAAACCGGCAATTGCCGGTTCGCCCAGACAATCTTAACCGCGCCTGTTAACCGGATGGTTTCCACGCGCGGCGCCAAGGGCGAGCCAGCAGGGCGAACAAAGGAAATGTTCGAAATAAAGTAAATGACTTGAAAACAACACTCGGCGGGAAAGGTGCGGGTGTGGGCGCGTACGCCCTGACAAGTGCGTGAGGGTGTGAACGGCGGTTGATTCGGGGAGCGCTGGCTAGCGAAGCGGGTTGGTCTCGTGTCCCGGACGCGCTGCAGCGTTCTTACGCTGCTGCGCAGAGCCGGGACCCAGAAAGCCACACATTGCGCCGTTGCGTGGGCCCCGGCCCTGCAGCGCACCGCGAAGTGCGCGCTGCGCTGCGTCCGGGGCACGGGCCTTGGCTCAGGCCGACTTCTTGTTCTGCCGGTTCTTCACGAGGTCGTCGACCACGGCGGGATCGGCCAAGGTCGAGGTGTCCCCCAGACTGCCCGGCTCGTCCTCGGCGATCTTGCGCAGGATGCGGCGCATGATCTTGCCGGAGCGGGTCTTGGGCAGGCCGGGCGAGAACTGGATCTGGTCGGGTGCGGCGATCGGGCCGATTTCCTTGCGCACCCAGGTGACGAGTTCCTTGCGCAATTCTTCGCTCGGCTCGACGCCGGCCATCAGCGTCACATAAGCGTAGATGCCCTGGCCCTTGATGTCGTGCGGGTAACCGACCACGGCCGCTTCCGAGACCTTCTCATGCGCGACAAGCGCGCTCTCGACTTCCGCGGTGCCCATGCGATGGCCGGAGACGTTGATGACGTCGTCGACCCGGCCCGTGATCCAGTAATAACCGTCGGCGTCGCGCCGGCAGCCGTCGCCGGTAAAGTATTTGCCCTTGTAGGTCGAGAAATAGGTCTGCTCGAAGCGGGCGTGATCGCCATAGACGGTGCGCATCTGGCCCGGCCATGAACGGGTCAGGCAGAGATTGCCTGACGTTTCACCCTCCAGCACCTTGCCGTCGGCGTCGACGATCTCAGGCACCACGCCGAAGAACGGTTGCGTCGCCGAGCCCGGCTTGAGTTTTGTCGCGCCCGGCAGCGGCGTGATCAGGATGCCGCCGGTCTCGGTCTGCCACCAGGTGTCGACGATCGGGCAGCGGTCGTCACCGACGACGCGGTAATACCACTCCCAGGCCTCCGGATTGATGGGCTCGCCGACCGAGCCGAGCAGGCGCAGGCTCGCGCGCGAGGTCTTCTTCACGGGCTGGTCGCCGGACTGCATCAGCGCGCGGATCGCGGTCGGCGCGGTGTAGAAGATGTTGACCTTGTGCTTGTCGATGACGTTCCAGAATCGCGAATTATCCGGGTAATTCGGCACACCTTCGAACATCAGCGTGGTCGCGCCGTTGGCGAGCGGCCCGTAGAGAATGTAGCTGTGGCCCGTGACCCAGCCGACGTCGGCGGTGCACCAGTAGATGTCGCCGTCGTGATAGTCGAAGACGTATTGATGCGTCATCGCGGCGAACACGAGATAGCCGCCCGAGGTGTGCAACACGCCCTTGGGCTGGCCGGTCGAGCCCGACGTGTAGAGGATGAATAGCGGGTCCTCGGCGTGCATGTGCTCGGCCGGGCACTCCGTCGTCACCATCGCCGCCGCCTCGTGATACCAGAGGTCGCGGGTCGGGTTCATGTCGACCTTGCCGCCGGTGCGCTTGACCACGACGACCCAGTCGACGCCGTCGGCCTTGGCGAGCGCCGCGTCGACATTGGCCTTCAGCGGCACCTTCTTGCCGCCGCGCAGGCCTTCGTCGGCAGTGATGATGACCTTGGACTGGCAGTCATTGATGCGTTGCGCGAGTGAGTCCGGCGAGAAGCCTGCGAACACCACGGAGTGAACGGCGCCGATCCGCGCGCAAGCCAGCATCGCATAGGCCGCTTCCGGGATCATCGGCAGGTAGATGGTGACGCGGTCGCCCTTCTTGACGTTGCGGGTGCGCAGGATGTTGGCCATCCGGCAGACCTCGTCGTGCAGCTCCTTGTAGGTGATGTGCTTGGACTGCGAAGGATCGTCGCCTTCCCAGATGATCGCGGTCTGGTTGGCGCGCTTGGCGAGATGCCGGTCGATGCAATTATGGGCGACGTTGAGGATGCCGTCCTCGAACCATTTGATCGAGATGTTGCCGGGCGCGAAGGAGACGTTCTCGATTTTGGTGGGCGCATGCATCCAGTCGATGCGCTTGGCCTGCTCGGCCCAGAAAGTGTTCGGGTCCGCGATCGAGCGGGCGTACATGTCCTTGTACTTGGCCTGATCGACCCAGGCGCGCTTGGCCCATTCCGCGGGGACGTCGTAAATCTTCTCGGACATGTTTCCCTCCACATACGGCAAGCCAAAC
>JAUEPE010000092.1 GCA_030403585.1 Frankia sp. RB7 | reverse complement strand
CGATCCCTGCCAATCACGATCACCATCTGCCCACTCGGCGGTGTGGCAGCAACCGCCGGCTCGACCTCAGCGGCCAAGACGACCCGCGCAAAGCCAGATTGTTCGCTTTGAGGGCTGATCGGCTCGGACCCGAACGCGCGACGCCATGTCATCAGCAACGAACGTGATATGCCATGGCGCCGTGCCGTCGACGATATAGCGCGCGGCGCTTCAAAGCTCTCGCTCACAATCCGCAGCTTCTCGTCATCCGACCAGCGCCGACGACGACCAGTCTCGACCACCTCAAGCCGTTCAAGCTGAGTACTGCGCTTATGGCTGTCCATAAGGACTGTTACGCACCAATTGGACTAATCCGACAAGGCGGCCCTCGCCGGAGGGAGACCGGAAATGCGCCGCGAGAGCGCCGAGGAAGGTGACCTGACCCATCGCAACGCGACGGTCGCAGCAGAATCCCTAAAATGTTAGCTCGCGTTCTGATTGCCTCAATCGACAGGATCCTGAGGGCGTACGCTGCGCGCTTGGCATTTCCGATGATACTGGCTCAGCTCAAAAGAAAGCTGCGTCGGGTTACCTCAAGCCTTCCTTAGTGAGGGGCAGTTGTGCCGGCGCGCGCTGCCTCTCTTGTTACTCACTTCCTTGACGAATGACAGCGGCCTGATTTGCGGCATTTTGCAGCATCAGCACGCCATCGACGAGTTCGCGTGCGCATCATCTGCTTGCGATAATCCCCAACAGTCGCCGCCAAGAGAATTAGTACAGGATCTCCCTTCGCACGATCCGATCACGGAATTTGGCCTAATTTTGAGAAGTGTGCATGGGGAGTGCACCGCGACCTCAATAATAAAAATCACGGCAAATATGGCTGCTTCTCGTGAATAAATATCAGGGGGTCTTTCGAGGCCGTCCGACCATCGGCGATGTGCGGCTTCGTAATAGTCAGAGAATGTATCTGGCTGCCCACGGAAGGCGAGCCAGTCAGCCGCCTTGCAAGCACGGTAATCAACTCATGGGCAAGGGGCTCTCTGATAATATCTCGATAGCATTGTCCCATTGTTGTTGCGGAATTTTGCGTCCGTGGTGAGCGTACCATTTTGATAAACATGATATAGGGTACGGTTGCCGCCATCTCGCATAGTGACGCTGTCGCCATCCCGTTCGACTGTCATATGGATCGTCGGGAAAAAGTTTTCGGCGAGAAAAGTGCCGTCAGGCTGCTGACGAATTGAAGCTTGAGAGATAGTTCTTGCGCTAGATAAATTTACCTCGCACCAATCCCCAGCCAATGCTTTCACGTCGTGGGCTGACTTATCAGGAAAGGAGAGGCGATCCCTTATAGCGGCAGGCGCAGGTTCGGGCGTAACCGTAGGTGTAGGTGCAGGTGCAGGTGTAAGTACAGGCGTAAAATTGTCAGTGTAGGGCGATCCGAGAGTCGATCCAAACTTGATTTGGATGACCGCAAAAGCGCTTGCTATCGTTGCTAACAAGCCGACCGTTAGCAACCATCGGAGTTTAACGTTCCTCTCGGGCCCAGAGCGGACCTCTGGGGTGGGGATACTGCCGGATAACGATGTATCGAGATATTGCGCGTTTTCGATGGGCGATTGCACAAACCCTAATCGTTCGTCAGCAATTACAGAAGCGGTATCCAGTACGGCTGGGTCTACAGTGGTGAAATCTGATCTTGAAATCTGAGATTCAGTTATTCTCGATTCGATTGCGTCTTTGCGGGGGGCCTCACCTTGCGGCGAGGATACTTTGGGAACCTCACCAATAACGTTCGGTCCAACGAAGGATGATGGTGAAACGAAGTAGTACTTTCGTCGACCCAGCTGTCCATACGTATGAGGCTCTTGGCGTTTGCCAGTGATCTCCTTTACGTAGTCTTGCACTTCTCGGAAAAGTTCTGCGATCTCTAATCCAGGGCGTTCGATGTAGTTCAGAAGTGCGGAAGCATAGGGACTATTGGGACTATTATCTAACGTCGCGTCCATCGCTACCTTCCCGTGCTTCGAAGAGTAAGCAACCAGTATGTCGTTGCTTGGAGGCTCAACAAATGCCAGACCACGCGACACTGACCTGGTGGAAACCATTCGACTACGGAAAGGGTTATCTCGGCAAGCGTCGAGAATGACGAGACGTAAGCCGGTTCCCTCTTCAACCCCTGATAGGACGTCATCGAGTGCCACGGTCTCAGACCAAACATCTTTAGCGTGCTCGAGCTTTGCGTCGATTGGAATGAGGTAGTTGCGGCCTCCAACTTCTATTCCATGTCCAGCATAATAAATGACTGCTTGATCTGTGGCTTCGGTGGCGCGGGAGAACAGCGCAAGAGCCCTACGGAGGTTCTTGTAATCGAGATTGAATAGCGGCACGAGCGTAGCGTTCGTGTTTGTCAAACCCGTTATCGGGTCGTTGGAGACCCCTGAGAATCCGATGCGGCTCAGCGCATTGGCGATTTCGCGCGCGTCATTGGTCGGGTTTTTCAGCAGCGACGCATTTTCATAGGCGGCGTTGCCTATTACGAGCGCTATTCGTTTTTCGTCAGCCATTCTGCCCCCCCCAGCGATTCATGCCCTCACTTGCCAGAAAAGCTTTCCATCGTCGGTCATCGTCTCCCTGAGTCCAAAGCGCATTGCGGGCGAAGCGCCATGAACCAGCAGGTCGTAGAGATCTGCAAGAACGTTGCGCGCTTCCGCGAAATAGCCGTGGCCGAGTAGACTCATATCAATATTCGAGACACTAATCGTATCGATTCCGTCGACGATTAATGTCGGCGGTGTCAGGCCAGCCCTAGAGAATTCGTGCAGCCAATGAGAGGCTTCAATTGCCTTGTCGCGAGACGAAACGTACATTGACGTACGTTCCGATAGGTCAACATAGGCGCGAGAAAGTTGTCGGAAAAGATCGGCATCAACATCCGCCGCAGCTAATATGATCTGGCCAAATGAAGCCCGAGTCTTTGTCTGTGCGCGCGCCGCAATTCGATTAATTGCCCGCAGCACCCCTCGATTCCCCATGCTGTGCGCAATGATATGAACCTTCTCCGCGCCGCTCCGCTCAAGAAAACCGATAAGAAAGTCGGCAATTGACCCTTCGCTGGCTTCAATTGTGGCGGCGTCTGCGAGGTAGCCGCCCAACTTGCCTATCGACGGCCAACTGAAAACAGCCATAGCGCGCTGCGCACCCAAATCGTAACCAAGTTGTGCGGCGCGAATAATGGCACTCTCAAAGGTGACGTTGTAGCCATGGACCAAAACAATCGCCGCTTTTGGTTCATCCGTTGAGCGAAAGACGTTTTGGAGGCCCTCCCAATACTCGTTCGAGGCTAGCTCCTTCGTTTCCATCAACTCAATAACATCATCGCGCCGCCAGAAGAGTCTTTTGACTAATGACGAGCCAATAGATCCAATTCTGTGTGACTTGGGAATCCAGACGCTGCACCGGCCCAAGTGGGTTACATTGTCGCGCTCTGAGGAATAACCACTGCTAGTCCGAGTAGGGCGTCTAGTTGTCCCGTACCATACCGTAAAGATCGCTCCCTTCGGATTGTCCCTTTGGGAGGTGTCGGGAGATTTCGAAAGGCCCGATGGATCGGCGGGTGTAAGGACTTGAACGGCTCTCTTCCGGTAGCGATCAAAATCAATCGCCGAAAAGTGCCGATCTCTCGAAGCAAATTCCTGTCCGATCGTTTCGAGGTCGTCGGCTCGAATACGGCCGTCGTAGTTCAAGTGCCAAATTTCCGCAGCTAGCTGCACTGCCACGTTAGCGTTGGCTGCGCATTGAGGATCCTCCTCTAAATTCGTACCGATCAGCTTGCCAAATTGCCTGTAACTGGCTTCTCCCGAAATCTTCAACAAGCCGCGGGGACAGAACGGACCTGCGGCGGGGTGATGCGGATCATCCTGGATCTTCGTGAAGCGCTGTGAATCAACGATTATAAGGGCAAGGAAGAATGTGAGCTCCTCCAGGTCCGTAACGCCGACCCGGCGCAGCTCTTCATCGAGGTTCAAGCAAATAGTACGAATGATACGAAGTTGTTCCGATCGGTCAAATCGTGAACTTTCCGGCTCTTCTACTATCGCCTCTAATACTGCGGCAGTAATGTACATGGTAGATCCTTGATCTACTTAGTCGGGGTCAAAAGAAATATGAACAAGGCGAGCAATTGCTCGAGTTGCTTTACTTGTTTCATCGCCGGCTCTCCCGTAGGCCGGCCAAGCAGTGAATAGGTAGAGTCGAACGGGCCATACTACCTACTTCCAGAGATTAAAATCTAGCAGGCTCGTCGCATGCCGGTCCGATCCCTCGGCTCTGTTGAACTATCGTTAGGCCGTCATTCAAGTCACGTCGCCAATGCGTGCGCTAGCTACGAAAATTGAGTGGCCGAGGAGACGGTCGTCGATAGCTAGCGACCAATTTTGTGGAGTGGCTCCAATCTTGGTGCAGGCTCCGTTGCTCGTAGCGTCGGCTGGTCTTGCGCATCTACCGTTTAGCTTGTATGATCAATCATTTACACGTCCATCGCGGGGTTCAAGATGGAATTGTCATTTATTTGCGATAATGACGCTGAGGCCAGTATTTTAACGCAGGAGTTGGAGTCAGCTCTGCGTCATGAAGGCATTCCGAAGAATGCCTTGTCACTTAGGCAGTCGTCCTCTGAAAACATGGATGTCGGCAGCGTGCTTTGGGTCAGTGTGCAAACTGCTGCTCAAATCCTCGGGCCTGTTGCCTCCATCGCTTCATTCGCGAAATGTGTGTACGAGATTGCGGGCAAATATAACCGAGGAGTAGTGGTAAAGGACCAGGAGCGTACGGTAATCATCCCCGCGGCCGAAGTTGAAAGGGCGCGAGTCGAAGCTGCGCTTACTAAGGCTATTTGATCGAGACGAAAAAGTATCGCGTTGGGCACAAAAAATGCGAAAACTGGGTGTCATTGTCTTCGGGGCCAGCGTCTTCGAATACCACGACGACCTTAAAAACCCGCGCTTTGCAAACTCAGCCCGTGAATTCAAGAAGACTATTGTCGACAGCACGATCTTAGCGGATTTCGAGACAGAAACGCTTGATCTTTATAACAAGTCACTCTCAGTAAGTGAGACTCTCGATAGAATTCACGACTTCGTTGGTAGAGAATTTGACGACATCATTGCCTATTATTGTGGTCATGGCGATGTCGGCCTCCGTGATGGCGACTACGGAGTATTTCTAAGGAGAAGTAATCGAGAGCGCCGGCACACGTTGATCAATTTCCCTTCTTTGATCAAAGGTATCAAACGTACTGCTCTTAGAAAGAGGGTCTATTTCATACTTGACGCCTGCTATGCTGGGTCAGCGGTCAGTGAAATGGAAACAATGGATGCCGGCGGCACCGAAGCGCTAATCGGTCGACGTCTAATGGAGACTGTGCAGGATAACGGCAGCGGAACAGCTGTTCTTGCCGCCTCGGGAAGGTTCGGTGCGGCACTCGCCAAGACAGAGGATCGGCTCACTTTATTTACAGGCGCATTCATAAAATGTCTTCAAGAGGGTATTGCGCATAAGACAGATGCCCCGGCATTTTCTTGGTTGGACATCAAAGACGAAGTTGTCCGAGCGACACAAGATCGTTTGGGTCCAAACGCGCCAATTCCGACGCTTATGTCGTACAGTGACTCAGCGAGCGATATCACGCGCACGTCCTTTTTTTCAAATCGCGCATTTGTGCCGAGGGCAGATGGCGGTAAAGACGGATCCTGGACGACCTTGGACGATCGAGTAACGGAGCACTTGTATTGGAAAAGCATTTCGGATGAGTCGCCTGTCTTCGTTCTTGAAGATTTTCTGACAAAGTTTCCCAACGGCATATTTTCGAAGCCTGCCCGCGCGTTTCTGCTGAGGCAAATAAAGCTCTTAGACGAGAAGGCGATCGAAGAGTATTTGTTAGATCATCCTCGTTCGGCGGTTCTTGAGACCTTAGAGCAAAGGTTAGGCACATTAAAGTGGAGCCGTCTTAAAGATGGCACTGAGTTGGCCGAGATTGAGCAATTTGTTCGTCGATTTACTCGGAGCGAATTTGTCGTAGACGCAAGCCTACTAATAGCGTCCATTCGGACGGCTCAGGTGCATCAACGGCCGCCGCTCGATATAGCCTCTGCAAATTCTGCACTGAGCGATGCCCTGAAGGCTCCAATCGAGGATCTCAAGGTAGCGAATAGTCCTGATATGAAGGAGCCCGCTTCCGGCGAGATAACTCAACCTCTATTGGCTTCCACCGAAAGAAACCCGACGAAGGGGATTCTAAGCCGGGGGGGCATCTTGCTCGCGGCTTTCGTTATTACGCTGTTGGTAGGGCTTGCAGGGAAGTTTTACAGCGACGGGACCGATACAGCAGCTCGCGAGGCAAAATTCAGCCGCGATCTGGCGATGGCGGGGAATGACGTTTCGACTTTGAAACGGATCGTCGACGATTGCAAGAAAGCATCTTGTGCTGTTCTTTCCGAGGCCAGTCGCCGCCTGGCGGATGCCCAGGCCGCTGTCGAGGCAGCGGCGCGTGAACAGCAATTTCGCAACGATCTTGCGGCGGCCGGGACCGACGTTCCGAAGTTGAAGCGGCTCGTGGACGATTGCAAGAAAGCGTCTTGTGCTGTTCTTTCCGAGGCCAATCGCCGCCTGGCGGATGCTCAGGCCGCGGTCGAGGCAGCGGCG
>JAUEPE010000091.1 GCA_030403585.1 Frankia sp. RB7 | reverse complement strand
CCTCGATCGCCACCATGGCGCCGCCTTTAGGCAGCGCCTGCATCAGCCGACCGCGCGCTGCGACCACGCGGCAGGCATCCCTGAGCGACCACACGCCCGCAACATGCGCGGCACTGAGCTCGCCGATCGAATGGCCGAGCAGGATGTCGGGCGCGATGCCCCACTGCTCCAATTGGCGGAACAGCGCCACCTCAATTGCGAACAAAGCCGGCTGCGCATAGGCGGTCTCGTCGAGCTTGGACGCCGCCGCCGAGCCTTCCTCCGCAAACATCACGGAGCGCAGCGGCAGATCCAGCAGCGCGTCAAAATGACCGCAGGCTTCCTCGAACGTCGCGCGGAACGTCGCGCAGGTCTCCAGCAGCGCCCGGCCCATGCCGATCTGCTGCGCGCCCTGGCCCGTGAACAGGAACGCCAGCTTGCCGGGCTCGCCCCTGGCTTCGCCGATCGACACCGACCCATGCGGGCGGCCCTCGGCCAGCGCTCGCAGCGCCTCTGCGGCTTCCGTCGCATCGCGCACTGAGACCGCCGCCCGCGCGGCGAACTGCGTCCGGTGCAGCGCCGCCGTCGCCACCACGGAACGCCAGTCGGCTTCCGGATGCTGCGACAGCCATTCTCCGTATCGGCCAGCCTGCGCACGAAGTGCCGCTTCGTCACGGCCCGACACCAGCAGCGGGATCATCGGTGATGACGCATTATCTTTATCTGTATCTGCGCTGCGAGCTGTGACGCGCGCCGGCGCCTCCTCGATCACCACATGCGCATTGGTCCCGCTCAGTCCAAACGCGCTGACGCCCGCGCGCCGCGGCCGCGCCACGTCACGGGGCCAGGCCGTCAATCGGTCCACGACCTCGACATTCAAGCGTTCCCATTCCAGATGCGGATTGAGCGGTCGACAATGCAACGTCGGCGGCAACGCTTCGGCCTCGAAGCTGGCCAGCATCTTGATCACACCGACCAAACCCGCTGCCGCTTCGAGATGTCCAACGTTGGTTTTCACGGCGCCGAGCTTCAACCGCCCGAGATCGTCGGGTCGCGCCTGGCCATACACCGCATGCAGCGCCTGGACTTCGATCGGATCGCCCAGCGACGTACCCGTTCCGTGGCATTCGACCACATCGATGTCGGCCGCATCCAAACGCGCATCAGCCAATGCGGCTCGCAGCGTTTTCTGTTGCGCCGTTCCGTTCGGCACGGTGAGACCCGAACTTGCGCCGTCGTGGTTGACCGCCGTTCCGCGTACCACGCCGATGATCTGCTTCCCCTGGGCCTGCGCATCCTCCAGCCGCATCATCGCCACGACAGCGGCACCCTCGCCACGGCCGTATCCGTCTGCAGCATCGGAAAACGTTTTGCTTCGACCATCGGACGCCAGCGCGCGCGTCTGCGACAACACCACGAAGGCTTCCGGACTCGCCGCCACCTGCACGCCGCCCACGATCGCCAGGTCGCACCGGCCCGATCGCAAATGCTCCGAGGCGAGATGCAGCGCGACCAACGCCGACGAACATGCTGTATCCACGGCCATGACGGGGCCTTGCACTCCCAAATGGTAGGCAAGCCGCCCGGCAGAGAATGCCGCGCCCCCGCCCGTCGCGGCGTAGGCGTCTGCCTCTTCGAGGTTGAAACCCCGGGTCTGATATTCATTCGGCCCAATGCCGATGAACAACCCGGTCGTCGACTCCGCCAGGGATTTCGGCACGATCCCGGCATCCTCGAGCGCCGCCCACGTGACTTCGAGCAACAGCCGATGCTGCGGATCGATCTGCGCTGCTTCCCGCGGCGAGATGCCGAAGAAGGCCGCGTCAAATCCCGCCACGTCGTTCAGGAGCGATGCTTCCTTGACGTAGGACGTGCCGCGATGTTCGGGATCCGGATCATAATAGGTTGCGCGGTCGAAGCGCTCGGCGGGAATCGGTCCCAACGTGTCCGCGCCCGACGACAGCACCTGCCAAAAACTCTCCAGATCTTCGGCGCCGCCTGGAAAACGCAGTCCCACGCCGATGATTGCAAGCGCTCCTGACATTTCGCCATGATGCACGACCGCGGCGGTCTCAGGCTTTCTCGCGCTGTCCGACAGCTCCAGGGCCTCCAGGACCCATTCGCTGACCGCCTTCAAATTGGGATGGTCGAACGCAAGTGTTGCCGGCACCGACAGACCGGTTTGCTTTGCAAGCCTGTTCCGAACCTCCACCGCCATCAGCGAGTCCAGGCCCAACTCGGCGAAGCCGACCTCGGATGCCAATGTCTGCGGCTCGTTGATCCCCAGCACCATTGCGACGAGATCGCGCACCAGCAACAGCACGCGACTGCGGCGCTCGCGAGCGGTCAGCTTTTGCAGCTCAGTCCTCAGGTTATGCGCATGACCATTCGCGTTGTCCGCACCGGATGCGACCTGCATCTCCGGGAGTTCGCTCAGAAGGGGACTGGTGCGGCCGGTCAATTCCCTCGTGCGGGCCCAGTCGATATCAAAGACGGCCAGCTCCGCTCGACCGTCATCGAGCGCGCGCTCCAGTCCCAATAGACAGAGCTCCGGCTTCATGAAGGAGCCGCCGCGACGACGAAGCTGCGCCTCGGCGTTCGGAGCCACGGCCATTCCTACATCTGCCCACGCACCCCAATGAATGATCGTCGCCGGCAGTCCCCTGGAGCGTCGCAGATGGACCAAGCCCGTAAGCCCGGCATTCGCCGCGCCATAGGCGGACTGGCCATAATTGCCCAGGAAGCCAGCGGCCGATCCGTACAACACAAACGTTTCGAGTTCGCTTCCCCAGCGTTGCACGGATTCATGCAGCGCCCAGGCGCCGCCGAGTTTGCCGCCCTGTTCCGCTTCAATCGCCTCTGGCGTCAACTCGTTCAGCGGGACGTCGACCACGTCGCCGGCGAGGTGAAAAATATGACGTAATGCAGGCTTGTTAGCTTCGTTGGATGTCAGCTCACGTACGAGATTGTCGACTGCGATGCTGTCGCCGACGTCGCATGCTCTCACCTCCACGCGACATCCTTTGGCTGCGAGCGCTGCCACCAGATCCGCTGCTCCGGGCGCATGCTCGCCACGTCGCGACGTCAGGATGAGATGCTGCGCACCTCGGTCCGCAAGCCAATGGGACAGGAACGATCCCAGCGCTCCCGTGCCACCGGTGATGAGTACTGTCCCCTGCGGGTCCCATTTCTTCGCGGTAGGCCTCACCCTGGTTCGCGACGGCACATGGTGCAGCTTTCGCGTCCAGAGGTCATGGCCCCTCAGAGCAAACTCTTCGCCCGTCGTCTCGGCGGACAGGAACGTAGCCGCCATCCGCCGCAATGCGGCGTCGTCAGCAGGTCCAAAATCTGCCAGCCCGCCAAAGGAATTTGGGAGCTCCAAATTCAACGTTCGCCCAAGCCCCCACAATGCTTGCAGGTAGGGTGCGGCCGGCGCATCGTCATCTCGGATTCGGAGAGCGTGAGGCGTGCAGAGCCACAGACGCGTTGCTGAAGCGTCTTTTCGCTGACCGATGCTCTGTGCGAGCATCACGGCTTCGCTGGTCGCTCGCAGCCAGGGTCTTTCCACCGCCACAGAACTCCCTGGAGGCAGCTCTCTTGGCAAATACACGATCGCGCGCGGCGAATGAGCGTCCGCGCTACCCTGCAGTCGGGCCGTTGCCTCGTTCACCGTGAGACACTCGACCGTTGTGCCTTGCGCGCGAAAGATCGCTTGCAGCCGCTCGAGGTGAACCATGTCGGGCCGTTGCCCGGTTACAAGCCAGCAGACGCCGTCGGTGACCACAGACGAGGCCGAGACGCTTACTTTCTGCCATTGATCCTCGTAACACCAGCCGTCGACTGCCGCCTCTGCCCCCGTCTGCTCGTACCAGTTATTGAGGGCCGGCAAGAGCGCCGACAGATGCTCGCGTTGTCCGCCTTCTGACAGCTGCAGGAGCTGTTCGACACGCTCCGTGCTGCCGCTCTGCACCGCTTCCCAAAAACGGGCATCAACACCATGTTTCGATTCCGCCGGGCTCGGCTTCTCCTCCTCGAACCAGTAACGCTGACGCTGGAACGCATAGGTCGGAAGCGAGGCAACAGGTGTCTTCGCACTTCCGCTAACCTTCGCCCAGTCGACGCCAACACCCTGAACATGCAATGCGCCGAGCGCGGCCAGCAGCACCTCGCTGCCATCGCGCCCACGGCGTTGCGAAGCGATCACCTGCATCGGTGATGCTTCCGACAGGCAGCCCGCCGCAAGTCCCGTCAGAATCCCGTCCGGACCAAGCTCGAGGCTTGCCCGTACGCCTTCGGCTTCCAGCACATGCACGCTGTCGAGGAACCGCACGGCCTTGCGCACCTGACGCACCCAGTACTCCGCGCTGCACAGCTCTTCCTTTGTCGCCAGACGTCCCGTCACATTGCTCACGATCGGCAGACGCGGCGTGCCGAAGGTGACTGACGACAGTACTTGACCGAAGGCGTCCAGCATCGGCTCCATCCGCTGCGAATGGAAGGCGTGGCTGACCTGCAGGCGACTGGTCCTGCGGCCCTTGCTTTTGAACTGTTCCGCTAGCCGCACAACGGTTGCTTCATCACCGGAGATCACCGTCGAGCGCGGCCCGTTCAGCCCTGCGATCTCGACACCATCTGTGAGCAGCGGCAGCACCTCTGCCTCGCTTGCCTCGATCGCCACCATGGCGCCGCCTTTAGGCAGCGCCTGCATCAGCCGACCGCGCGCTGCGACCACGCGGCAGGCATCCCTGAGCGACCACACGCCCGCAACATGCGCGGCACTGAGCTCGCCGATGGAATGCCCGAGCAGGATGTCGGGCGCGATGCCCCACTGCTCCAATTGGCGGAACAGCGCCACCTCAATTGCGAACAAAGCCGGCTGTGCGTAGGCGGTCTCGTCGAGCTTGGACGCCGCCGCCGAGCCTGCTTCCGCAAACATCACGGAGCGCAGCGGCAGATCCAGCAGCGCGTCAAAATGACCGCAGGCTTCCTCGAACGTCGCGCGGAACGTGGCGCAGGTCTCCAGCAGCGCCCGGCCCATGCCGATCTGCTGCGCGCCCTGGCCCGTGAACAGGAACGCCAGCTTGCCGGGCTCGCCCCTGGCTTCGCCGATCGACACCGACCCATGCGGGCGGCCCTCGGCCAGCGCTCGCAGCGCCTCTGCGGCTTCCGTCGCATCGCGCACTGAGACCGCCGCCCGCGCGGCGAACTGCGTCCGGTGCAGCGCCGCCGTCGCCACCACGGAACGCCAGTCGGCTTCCGGATGCTGCGACAGCCATTCTCCGTATCGGCCAGCCTGCGCACGAAGTGCCGCTTCGTCACGGCCCGACACCAGCAGCGGGATCAAGGGCGATGACGATGAGACTTTATCTGTATCTGCGCTGCTCGCAGCAGGCCGCGCCGGCGCCTCCTCGATCACGACATGCGCATTGGTCCCGCTGATGCCGAACGAGGATATGCCGGCACGGCGCACATGCGAAGGCTCGCGCGGCCACGCCCGCGCCTGCTGCAGCAGCGACAGCCCGCTGCCCTCCCACTCGATCTGACTGCTCGGATGCTCCGCATGCAGCGTCTTCGGCAGCACCTCGTGCCGGAGCGCAAGCACCATCTTCATCACGCCGAGCACGCCGGCTGCCGCCTGGGTGTGACCGAGGTTCGACTTCGACGAACCCAGCCACAGCGGACAATCCTCACGCCGCGTCGGCCCGAACACGGCGGCCAAGGCGCCCGCCTCGATGGGATCGCCGAGGCTGGTTCCGGTGCCGTGTGCCTCGACGACGTCGATCTCGTCGGGGCTCACCCCGCTCGCAGCCAACGCCGCACGGATCACGCGCTGCTGGCTCGGACCGTTCGGTGCGGTCAAACCCTGGCTGCGTCCGTCCTGGTTCACGGCCGAGCCCCGGATCAGCGCCAGAATCTCGTCGCCATCACGTTCCGCATCCGACTGGCGCTTCAGCACCAGCACGCCGCAGCCTTCGCTCCAGCCGGCGCCGTTGGCGCTATCCGAGAAGCTCTTGCAGCGCCCGTCCGGAGCCATGCCGTTGTCAGGACCTAACGCCACCAGCGTCGAGGGCGTCGACATGACAGTCACGCCGCCCGCCAGCGCCAGGTTGCACTCGCCCCGCCGCAGCGCCGTGCAGGCCAGATGCATCGCGGAGAGCGATGACGAGCACGCCGTGTCGACCGTCATCGCCGGCCCTTCGAGGCCCAGTACATAGGAAACACGGCCCGCCAGCACACTCGACGTCGTGCCCGTCGCCGTCCACACCGTCGTCGCCTCGAGCGAGCGCGTGCCGTAATCGCTGCCCATCGAGCCCAGATACACCCCGGTCCGGCTCCCGCTCAGTCTCTCCGGCTGCAGGCCCGCGCGCTCAAGCGCTTCCCACACCACTTCCAGGATCAGACGCTGCTGCGGGTCCATCTCCATCGCCTCGCGCGGCGAGATGCCGAAGAAAGATGCGTCGAACTCCGCAACCTCGTCGATAAAGCCGCCCTCCTGCGTCAGCCCGCCCGTCACCGCTTCAAGGCGCCGCAGCAGGTCACGGCTCCAGCGGCCCGGCAGCGGGCCCACGCCGTCGACACCGTGCTCCAATAGCGACCAGTAGCTCTCCGGACCCGTCAATCCTCCAGGGCCGCGGCAGCTCATTCCAACAATCGCGATTGGCTCGGAGGAGGCGTTCTCCACTGCTTCGAGAGACGACTTCAGATCCCGAATCTTGTGAAGACTCTGGCGAAGAGCGTTTTTTAAATCCTGAACTTCTTGATTTATTTGCTGCATGTTTTTCAGAGCAATTCAGATGCGATACTGAGCAAAGAGTCCGTTTCCGCGTCATCAATATGCGCGGACAATTCATCGTCGCTTGCACGCCGAGAGGTCGCATTCGGCTGCATCATAAGACGCTCGAGAAGGCCCGATTGACGGAGCGCTTCGATCGAAATGTCCCTTAGCTTCCGGCGAATTTGCTCATCTCCCCAGACCGACGGACCTGACTTGTCGTTGTCGAGTTCGAGCTTCTCGAGCAGGAGGCGGGCCATGGCGCGTGCGGTTGGATAGTCGAAGGCGAGCGTGGTCGGCAGCTTGGCACTGATGCGTCCCGACAGGCGGTTGCGCAGCTCGACCGCCATCAGCGAGTCCAGCCCGAGCTCCTTCAGCGGCTGGTCCGCCGGCACCGAGGCGCCTCCGGGCGAAGCCAGCACCGCCGCGATCTCCT
>JAUEPE010000027.1 GCA_030403585.1 Frankia sp. RB7 | reverse complement strand
CCCCCAACGCAGACACCCAAAACCAAATCGCCCGCCGCGCCTTCAGCGCCACCGCTCACCGTCGTCTTCGCAAAATCCTCCCATCCCTCGTCGCACAGCAACTGGCCGTGTGAGAAATCCGGGCTAGCGGCCCCAGCGATCCGACCAGATCTTCTCGCCGATCAGGCAGTTGACGCGCGGCTCCTTCGCCTTGTCCGCAACGTGCACGACCGGACGCTCGGGCGTGCGGCCGGCGACTTCCATCAGCAGCTTGGTGCGGATCGCTTCCTTGAACTTGTCGCGATCCTTGATCGAGATGACGAAAGAGCCGGGACCGCCGATGACGCAATCCTCGTAGTAATAATCGAGATTATCGATATCCATGGTCGAATAAGACGGCTCCTTGACCATGATCGGCAGGCCGTTGATGACGATGCCCTTCTCGAGCGCAGCATCGCGCGCCAAGGTGACCGGGCCGCCATTGTTGTTGGGGCCGTCGCCGGAGATGTCGATGACGCGGCGAATTCCGTGATAGGGATCCTCATCGAACAGCGGCATCGCGAATCCGATCGCGCCGGAGATCGAGGTGCGCGAGGCGCGCCGGATCGGCGTCTTCAATATCTCGGCGGCGACCGCGTCCGCCGTCTCCGGCCCGTCGATGAGGCGCCAGGGGATGATGATCTTCTGGTCGGAGGACGCGGCCCATTCGAAATAGGTCACCGCGATCCTGCCGTTGGGCCCGGCCTTCAGCGCCTGCAAGAATTCCTTCGACTGGATCGCCTGCGCATAACCCTCGCGCTGGATCGCGAGCTCGTCCATGTCCATGGAGTAGGAGACGTCGACCGCGAGGATCAGCTCGACATCGACCGACTGCGCATCGCCGTCGGCCGCTTGCCGCTGGTGCCTTGAAGGTTCAAATTTCAGCGGTTCAAATTTAGAACTTGGTGCCGCGATGCCCGCGACATCCCCTCCGGCAAACACGCCGGCTACCAGCACAGCCCCGATCGAGAACAGCAACCGCATCGCAGTCTCCCGTCGTATGACGCGATGGTGACATGCAAACGGCTTGCCGCAAAGTACGAAGATCGCTTGTGCTTCACATTCAGGTCAGGGTTTTCGTGCGTTGCGCGAAACCGCCGCCATGTCGCCACGCTTGCGTCGCCACGCGTTCGCGCCATGGGACAGAGCGCCCCGCCTACTTGTTCCCTGTCATTTCCATGCTAGGCTGACCATACAGATGGGGATGGAGTCCCCCGACAACCGCCCGGCGGTCGAACAACCGTAGTGGGCTGATGACTCCTGCTCGAGGTGAGGCAATCATTGAGCCTCTGCCTTTGGCGGGAGCATGGACAAACCCGCCGCTGGCGGGTTTTTTGTCGCCTGAATACGAAGGCGAGGGACGTGACGACGACCACACCGAATGCTGCGCGAACCAGCCTGCCCAGGGGGATCTGGGTGCTCGGCTTCGTCTCGATGCTGATGGACATCTCCTCCGAGATGATCCACGCGCTGCTGCCAGTCTATCTCGTCACCGTGCTCGGCGCCTCCACGCTCACCGTCGGCTTCATCGAGGGTATCGCGGAGGCGACCGCTTCGATCACGAAGATCTTCTCCGGCGCGCTGTCGGACTGGCTCGGCCGCCGCAAGCTGCTTGCGGCGCTCGGCTATGGGCTGGCCGCGTTGACAAAACCGCTGTTCCCGCTCGCACCCAGCATCGGCTGGCTGGTCGCGGCGCGCTTCATCGACCGCGTCGGCAAGGGCATCCGCGGCGCCCCCCGCGATGCGCTGATCGCCGATATTGCGCCCGCCGGCCTGCGCGGTGCGAGCTTCGGCCTGCGACAGTCGCTCGACACGGTCGGCGCCTTTGTAGGGCCGCTCGCCGCGATCGGACTGATGTGGTGGACCGCGGATCATTTTGCCGTCGTGTTCTGGGTAGCGGTGGTACCGGCGTTTTTGTCCTTCGGACTGATCGCGTTCGCCGTGAACGAGCCGGAGCCGGATGCGAGCCGCGAGCCTGCGAAGAACCCGCTCAACACCGCCGCCATGCGGCAGCTTGGGCCCGTGTACTGGCGCGTCGTCGCGATCGGCGTCGTCTTCACACTCGCCCGCTTCAGCGAGGCCTTCCTGATCCTGCGTGCGCAGAACATCGGTCTCAATGCGATGTGGGTGCCGGCGGTGCTGGTGCTGATGAACATCGCCTACGCCCTCTCGGCCTATCCGGCCGGCGTGCTGTCGGACCGGATCAACCGGACCGCCCTGCTTGCGCTCGGCCTCGTTTGTCTCGCCGGCGCCGACCTCGCACTGGCGCTGCTGCCGAGTCTGTCCGGCCTCGCGCTCGGCGTCGTGCTGTGGGGTCTGCATATGGGATTGACGCAAGGCTTGCTCTCGGCGCTCGTCGCCGATACTGCACCCCCGAGCCTGCGCGGCACCGCCTTCGGCTATTTCAACCTGTTCACGGGCCTTTCGCTGCTGGCCGCAAGCGTGATCGCCGGCGCGCTGTGGGGCGTTTACGGCCCGGCCGGCACGTTCCTCGCAGGGCTCGGATTCTCGCTGGCGGCGCTCGTCGGGCTGATCACGCTGGGCAACGGGCTGGCAGGAAAACGCCATTGATCGTATACGTCGCAAACTGGGGGACGAGACGTTGAATATCCAATACATTCTGGCAGTCGCCGCTGGCGGAGCGCTTGGTGCAGTCGTGCGCTATCTCGTTGCGATCGGCTCGGGCCGCGCGTTCGGCACCGATTTTCCGTGGGGCACGCTGATCATCAACGTGACGGGATCGTTCCTGATCGGAGCTTTCGCGGCGCTATTCGCAACGAAATGGAACCTACCGCAGGCGGCCCGGATCTTCCTGACGGTCGGGATCTGTGGCGGATACACCACCTTTTCCACATTCTCGCTGGATGCCTGGTCTCTGATCGAGCGCGGACAAACATGGGCCTCGGCAACCTATATGATCGCATCGGTCGTGCTGTCCGTGGGCGCCCTCATCGCCGCGATGCAGATCGTTCGGGCGCTTCCTTGACCGCACGCGCCTGATCAACGCATTCCTGCCATTCTTGATGGCATGATGCCGGGCGAGGCACCGTCTTGGAGAAGTCGCGGGTCCTGCAATATAATAGAGGAGTTCAGGCCGAGCACATTTCGGCCAAGGGCTCAGGACCGGGGCGATTCAGGACACGATGGCCGACACCGTCACCACACCGAAGACGCGGACCAGGATCAAGGTCGAGCGGCCGAAGCTGCACAAGGTCATCCTGATCAACGACGACTTCACGCCGCGTGAGTTCGTCACCATGATCCTGAAGGCGGAGTTCCGCATGACCGAGGATCAGGCCTACAAGGTCATGATCACCGCGCACAAGCTCGGCGCCTGCGTCGTCGCCGTGTTCACCAAGGACGTCGCCGAAACCAAGGCGACGCGCGCCACCGATGCCGCCCGCACCAAGGGCTATCCGCTGCTGTTCACGACCGAGCCGGAGGAATAGGGCGCAAGCGCGCTACCGCTTGAGTCGCGCTATGATGATTTCGTCGTGAGCGGAATTCGACGGTCATGTGAGTCCTGTCGCTTCACGCCATCACCACGGGCGTCTCCTCGGCGAGCCCGTACACACGCTGCGCCTTGGAGAACCCCGCGATCGGAAAATCGCCGAGCTCGCGCCAATCGTGCTGGCAAACGTTGGCAAAGCCTTCTGAAGCCACGACGGTGCGCCCAAGCCGCCCCGCGATCTTCTCCAGCCGGGCGGCGAGATTGACGGCAGGGCCGATGCAGGTGAAGTCGAGCCGGTTGCCGCCGCCGATATTGCCGTAGAGGATGTTGCCGACATGCAGCGCGACGCCGAAGCGGAAGCGCTCGATGACGTCGCCGACCGGAAAGGCAAGCGCCTCTACGCTGGCGCGGGATTCGCGCGCGGCTTCCAGCACGCGCGTGCAGACATGCGCGGCATCGCCGACATATTCGTCGATCGGAAATACCGCGAGCAGGCCGTCGCCCATGAACTTCAAGACCTCGCCGCCATGGCCACGGATCGCCGTGACCTGGCAATCAAAATAATGGTTGAGGATCTCGACCACGGTCTCGGCCGGAAGCCGGTCCGACAACGCGGTGAAGCCGCGCAGATCCGATAGCCAGATCGCGGCCTGCATGGTGTCGTTATGACCGCGGCGGATCTGGCCGCCGAGGATACGTGCGCCGGCGCGATTGCCGACATAGGTGTCGAGCAGCATCTCGGCGGTGCGGCGCAGGCTAACGATCTCGCTGACCCGCGCCAGCGGCCCCATGATCGTCCGGATCACCGCGATGTCGTCGTCGCTGAAGCCGCCAGGTTGCCGCGTCACCCAGCTCGTGGCGTGGGTCGAGCCGTCGAGAAACGGCATCGGCACCGCGATATAGTCGGTCACGCCTTCGGCGCGCATGTCGTTGATGATCGGAAACCGCGCGCTGTCGGGATCGTCGATCCGGGCCCTGACCTCCACGCCCTGCTCGAACACGATGCGGAGCGGGCTCTGGGTGAATTCGGGTGAATCCAGGAAATCGAAATCGGCGGTGCCCATCTCGACATTCTTCCCCTGCCGCCAGATGAAGTTACGGCCGAAGATTTCCGGATGGAGCGTGCGGATGAAGATTCCGAACCGCCACAGCGGCAGGCCGGCATCGACCAGGCGCTCGCAGAGGGCGGCGATCATGTCGGCCGAAGTCCCCGAAGACCTCGCGCCGTCGATCAGCCAGTTCAGGACACGCTGGAGCCCGGATTTATCCATGCCCGCATTTGCGGACGAAGTTGTGGAATCGTCAAGCTGCGCGGTGGGCTAGTACCGCGACACGAAGACCTAACGCCCCACCTGCCCACGGTCCCGCAAGAAGTGATCGGCCAGCACGCAGGCCATCATGGCTTCGCCAACGGGGACGGCGCGGATGCCGACGCAGGGGTCGTGGCGGCCTTTGGTAAAGATCTCGGTATCCGCACCTTTGCGATCGACCGTGAGGCGCGGCTGCAGGATCGACGAGGTCGGCTTCACCGCAAAACGCACCACGATCGGCTGTCCCGTGGAGATGCCGCCCAGAACGCCGCCGGCGTGGTTGGACAGGAAGCGCGTGCCGTCATTGCCGGTGCGCATCTCGTCGGCGTTCTCTTCGCCGGTCAGTTCGGCGGCGCGAAAGCCGGCGCCGATCTCGACGCCCTTCACCGCGTTGATGGTCATCATCGCGCCCGCGAGATCGGAATCGAGCTTGGCGTAGATCGGTGCGCCCAGGCCTGCGGGCACGCCCTCGGCGACGATCTCGAGCACCGCACCAATCGAGGAGCCTCTCTTGCGGATGCCGTCGAGATAGGTCTCGAAGAACGCAGCCTTGTCCTTGTCCGGACAGAAGAACGGATTGTTGGCGATCTCGTCCCAGTCCCACTTCGCGCGGTCGATCTTGTGCGGACCCATCTGCACCAGCGCGCCGCGCACCTTGACGTCAGGCAGCACCTTCCGCGCGACCGCTCCGGCGGCAACCCGCATCGCGGTCTCGCGCGCCGAGGAGCGTCCACCGCCGCGATAGTCGCGCAGGCCATACTTCGCCTCATAGGTGAAGTCGGCGTGACCGGGGCGAAACTTGTCCTTGATCTCCGAATAGTCCTTGGAGCGCTGGTCGGTGTTCTCGATCAGCAGCCCGATCGGGGTGCCGGTCGTAACCTGCACGCCGGTCTCGGGATGCGCCATCACGCCGGACAGGATCTTGACCTGGTCCGGCTCCTGGCGCTGGGTCGTGAAACGCGACTGGCCCGGCTTGCGGCGATCAAGGTCCTGCTGGATGTCGGCCTCGGTGAGCGGGATCATCGGCGGGCAGCCGTCGACCACGCAGCCGATCGCCACCCCGTGGCTCTCGCCAAAGGTGGTGACGCGAAACATGTGGCCGAAAGTGTTGAAGGACATTGCTGCTCGCTGGCTCGGTTCCGGCGTGTGGTAACGCGCGGGGCGCCGGGGGTCAAACCCGCTGGCGCCCGTACCTCAAGGCCTAACTAAACTTGTCCAGCCGGCCGTCGCGGAACACGTAAACAGCGCCCTGCTCGATATAGAGCTCGGCGGCGCTCGCCGGCGTTTCCAGGCCAAGCGAGACCATCAGGGCCCGGCAGGTACCGCCATGGGCGACCGCGACGGTGTCGGTCCGAAGCTCGTCATACCAGGCGCGAACGCGGACCTGCACGTCGGCGTAGGTCTCCGCGTCCGCAGGCCCCACCGTCCATTTGTCAGCGAGGCGCCTGGCATAGATGTCGGGATCTTTCGCCTCGCTCTCTGCCAGCGTCAGCCCTTCCCAGACGCCATAACCGATCTCGCGCAGGCGATCGTCCAGCGCGTAGTCCGCGGCCGGTAATTCGAGCTTGCCGCGCGCCAGTTCCATGGTCTGGCGCGCGCGGCCGAGCGGGCTCGACACATAGGGCAGCGCCGTCTTGTCCTTGCCTTCGCGCTTGAGGAGATCGGCCAGGATGAGGCCTGCCTGCACTGCCTGGCCGCGGCCGCGCGCGTTGAGCGGAATATCCCTGGTGCCCTGGAGCCTGCCGAGCGCATTCCACTCGGTCTCGCCGTGGCGAAGATAGTAGATCGTGGGCACGGGCATTCCGAGTAAAGGTTAGTCCTTGCTACCGATCGACACGTCCGGCGCGTCGGGGCGCTTCATGCCGAGCACGTGGTAGCCGGCGTCGACGTGATGCACTTCGCCGGTGACGCCGCGCGAGAGGTCGGACAGGAAATACAGCGAACTGTCGCCGACCTCCTCGATCGTCACGTTGCGACGGAGCGGTGCGTTGACCTCGTTGTATTTCAGCAGCAGGCGTGAATCGGCGATGCCGGCGAACGCCAGCGTCTTGATCGGTCCCGCAGAGATTGCATTGACGCGGATCGCCTTCTCGCCGAGATCGGCGGCCAGATAGCGCACGCTCGCCTCCAGTGCCGCCTTGGCGACGCCCATGACGTTGTAGTTCGGCATCCATTTCTCGGAGCCGTAATAGGTCAGCGTGATGATCGAACCGCCGTCGGTCATCAGCTTCTCGGCGCGCTGCGCGACCGCAGTCAGCGAGTAGCAGGAGATCAGCATCGACTTGGAGAAATTGTCGGCGGTGGTGTCGACGTAGCGGCCCTCGAGCTGATCTTTGTCGGCAAACGCGATCGCGTGCACGACGAAATCGATCTTGCCCCACTTCTCCTTCAGCACGTCGAACACCGCATCAATGGTGGCAGCATCGGTGACGTCGCAATGGCCGAGCACTAGCGCGCCAAGCTCGGCGGCGAGCGGCTCGACGCGCTTCTTCAGCGCATCGCCCTGATAGGTGAGCGCGATCTCGGCGCCGGCGGCCTGGCATGCCTTGGCGATGCCCCAGGCGATCGAGCGGTTGTTGGCAACACCGAGGATCACCCCGCGCTTACCCTGCATCAGACCCGAATTCTGCGCCATTTGCGAACGTCCCGTAGCTCTCGTTAAGGTCTGGAGGTACACCAGCCCTCCCCTGCGGTACAGTCCTAATACGCGGCGTTAACGCTGTTTCCAGCACCGGAATAGCCGTTCCGTTCGGGTGTTATGATGATTGTGGCGCTTGCGCCGAACGGCAGGACATCAGAGACGGCATGAGTGCGTTTCGCCAGAGCGTGGAAGCCATGATCCCGGCGTTGCGCCGCTACGCCCGCGCGCTTACGCGCGATGCGGATGCGGCCGACGATCTGGTACAGGACACGCTGGTGCGTGCGTTGCGTTCGGAGCGATTGTTTCTCGGAGGCGACGTCAGGAGCTGGCTCTACACGATCCTGACCAACCTCAACAAGAACCGACGGCGCTCGCTGGCAAGGCGTCCGCAATTCATGCAGCTGACGGAGAACAACCCGGATGCCAGCGGGACGGAGGCCGAAGGACGCGACATCGAACGGGCACTCTCGACGCTGGTCGAGGAGCAACGCTCGGTGCTGCTGCTGGTGATGCTGGAAGGCATGAGCTACCGCGAGGTCGCCGACATCCAGGGCGTGCCGATCGGCACCGTCATGTCCCGCCTGGCGCGCGCCCGCGCACACGTTAAAGCGTCGCTGGAGGGCGAGCGCCCGGCGCTCAAGCGGGTGAAATGATGGCAGGATTGATGCACCGCGCGTGCCGCGTCCCCTGCACGGAGAGAGAAGCAGCGCAGTTGAACCGCGTCAGATATTTTGGGCCGCAGAGCCAGAGACGACCGATATGAACGACCGCAATATTCAAGTGACCGAAGACGAGTTGCACGCCTTTGTCGACGGCGAGCTGCCGGCCGAGCGCCGCGCCGACGTCGAGGCCTGGCTTGCCGCCCATCCCGAGGATGCCGAGCGGGTGCAGTCCTGGCGCACCATGGCCGAGATGCTGCACGTCCGCTACGACAGCGTCGCCCAGGAGCCGGTGCCGGCCCGGCTGGAGCTCGAACGGCTGGAGCGCCGTCCGCGGCAATGGCTCTACGGCGCCGTTGCGGCCGCGCTGGTTGCCTTCGTCGCCGGCGGCACGGCCGGCTGGGTGGCGCATGGCGCCGCCAACGCGCCCTCGACCTTCCAGAGCTTTACGACGGATGCGCTCGATGCCCACCGCCTCTATGTCGTCGAGGTCCGACATCCGGTCGAGGTCGGCGGTAACGAGCGCGACCACCTCCAGGCCTGGCTGACCCGGCGCTGCGGCTGGACCGTGTTCGCGCCCAATCTGGAGGCGAGCGGGCTCAAACTCGTCGGCGGCCGGCTGCTGCCGGGCCCGAGCGGGCCAGCCTCGTTCCTGATGTATGAGGGCGCCTCGGGCGAGCGCTACACGATCTACACCGCCAAGACCGAGAACGGCGCGACGCAGATGCGCTACGCCAAGGCGGACAAGGATGGAGCGCTGTTCTGGGCCGAGCACGGCGTCGGCTACGTCGTCAGCGGCGGCGCCGACCGCGATCGGCTGACGAAGGTGGCGCAGGCGGTGTACGACCAGGCCGAGAAAACCGGCGGCTAAACAACCCGTCATAGCCCAAGCTTCGCTTGGGCGTCCTTCAAACGACACGGTGCCTCGATTCCGACATTGAAAATTTGGAATCAAGACATGTGTGCGTCTCAATATCGCACCGGGTGTTCACGCGATTATGAGCGGCGTTCGATCCGCCGATCGACGCGGGCGGCCTCGATTGGGGTTTTTGGTACCGCGCTGGTCCCCCTCTCGAGGCCGCACCTTTCTTATCGGCTGCCCCGCCGGACAACCGATACGTCGAGCAGGCGAAGCGCTACCACGCCTCGAACGTATGACGAGCATCATCCGTAGGAAAAAACTCTCAGTCTTTAGGAGAACCCCTCGGTTCGATCTCGCCCTAAAGCGCGATGGCTCGCGCTTTACCTTCTTGTTTGCGCATGATCTTTTCGGAAAACCGCTGAGCACTTTTCCGGATCATGCGTTAGCCAAGCCCGCTTCGTGGATTGTAGGGGTGTTGGTCCCGCCACTTTTCCATCAATGCTTCAAGCTCGGCGTCGTTCCCGTCCGGTAGCATAATCCTGATGGTGACGAAGAGATCCCCGGTTCCGCCAGATTTCGGCAATCCCTTACCTTTGAGGCGGAAGGTTCGGCCGCTGGAGGTATTTTTCGGGACCGACAGTTCCACGGCATTGCCGAGCGTGGGCACGCGGACCTTGCCCCCGAGCACAGCCTCGTAGAGCGTGACCGGCAGATCGATCTTGAGGTCGGCACCCTCGATCTTGAAGAACGGGTGGGCTGCGATGCTGATGGTGATCAGGAGATCGCCGGGCGGATGGCCCTGCGCGCTCTCGCCCTGGCCGCGCAGCCGGATTTGCTGACCCTCGACGACGCCCGCCGGAATCTTGACGTTGAGCTCCTTGCCAGTCGGCAGCCGGACGCGCTTCTCGCCACCCTTGACCGATTCTTCCAGCGAGACGGACATCGCGACATTGACGTCGAGATCGAGCCCGACCCCGCCGCTGTCGAATTCGAACTGAGCACCGCCACCGGCCCCGGGGCGCGCACCGCGCACCCCGCCGCCAAACATGCTGTTGAGGATGTCCTCGAACGCGCCCGCGCCCTGGCCGGGGCCTGCCCCGCCGCCACGGAAATTGTAGCTCTCGAACCCGCCGGGACCCGCGCGACCGCGCGGCCCGCCGCCGCCCGGAAAGCCCTGGAAGCGCGGCTTGCCATCGGCATCGATCTCGCCGCGGTCGAACTGCTTGCGCTTGTCCTCGTCGCCGATGATCTCGTTGGCCGAATTGATCTCGGAGAAGCGCTCGGCGGCCTTGGGATCATCCTTGTTGCTGTCGGGATGATGCTTCTTGGCCAGCTTGCGATAGGCGCTCTTGATCGCGGCAGCGTTGGCGCTCCGCGGCACCCCCAAGACCTCATAGGGGTCGCGCATCCGTCACGTCTCCTCTAGGGAAAATCGAAATGTCGAAAGGGGCTGCCCGCCCCAGCTGAGCCTCATGTGGGGGGCGAGTGGCATTTTTGCAACTAGTCGAGTGAAGCGACCCGTTACGATTCGAGCACGATCTTATCGGAAAATGGGTTCCCGGATCATGTTCAGCTCCGCCACGGCTTTAGCGTATGAATCTCCCAACGGCCACGGCTGCTTTGGCAGCCGGCGCCCTGGAGCCAGCTTTCGGTGGTCCCGTTGACGTAGCTCGCCAGGAAGTCGCGGCACTTGCGGCCATCCTCGGCGGCGTAGGATTGCGCGATCGGCGTCACCGAGCCGCGCGCGCCGGTTTCGGGATTCTCCCAGTGCTGGCTCGCGTCCTTGTCACCCTTGCTCAGCACGTCGGAGGCGGCATTGCGGGCGAAGGCGAGATCGGTCTCGGTCGGAGGGGCGTCCTTCGCCGGCCGTCCGATCGAGCCGGTGAGATCGCTGTCGTCGGCCTTGGCGTAGGCGTTGGCGTCAGTGCGGGGCAGACTGCAGCCGCCGGCGCCGAGCCCGATCAGAATCATCGTCATGGCAAGGCCCGACGGCCGCATCGCCGATAGGCCAACGCGTCCCCATGCCCTATATAGGGCCGTAGCAGACAACAGCGCGCTTTGGGCCGCGGGACGCAATTCGGACTCCAGACATGACCGACACGACCTCGATGAAACACCAGACACCCTTAACATCCGGTGATTTCACCGCCGCCGACGAGCCTTTTGCGCTGTTCGAGGCCTGGCTGAACGAGGCGATCAAGAGCGAGCCGAACGATCCGAACGCCATGGCGCTCGCAACCGTCGATCCCGAAGGCCTGCCCGACGTGCGCATGGTGCTGATGAAAGGCTTCGATACCGAGGGTTTCGTCTTCTACAGCCACATCGCAAGCCAGAAGGGCCGCGAACTCGCCGCAAATCCTAAGGCGGCTTTACTTTTTCACTGGAAGTCGCTGCGCCGTCAGGTCCGCATCCGCGGCAACGTGACGCCGGTGACCGATGCCGAGGCCGACGCCTATTTCGCGACGCGACCGAAGCAGGCGCAGATCGGCGCCTGGGCCAGCAAGCAGTCGCAGGAGCTGGAGAGCCGCTTCGCCTTCGAGCAGGCCATCGCAAAGGTCGCGGCCAAACATGTCATCGGCGACGTGCCGCGGCCGGCGGGCTGGAGCGGCTGGCGCATCACGCCGTCGCGCATCGAGTTCTGGCACGACCGCCCATTCCGTCTGCACGACCGCATCGAATTTCGTCGTGACGCGGCCGGTCGGCCGTGGTCCAAGACCCGGATGTACCCCTAAGCTTTAGGCCGACCTGAAAGATGTCCATGCCGCATTCGTCCAATGCGCCGCGCCGCACGCTGCTCCTGACCGGAGCCAGCCGCGGTATCGGCCACGCCACCGTGATCCGCTTCTCCTCGGCGGGCTGGCGCGTCATCACCTGTTCGCGGCATGCGTTCCCCGAAGACTGTCCGTGGGATGCGGGTCCGGAGGATCACATCCAGGTCGATCTCGGCAATCCCGCGGACACTGCGCGCGCGATCACCGACATCCGCAACCGTCTCGAAGGCGGCATGCTGCACGCGCTCGTCAACAACGCCGCGATCTCGCCCAAGGGCCCGGGCGGGTCTCGCCTCGGTTCGGTCGACACAGACCTCGAGACATGGACGCACGTCTTCCACGTCAACTTCTTCGCGCCGATCATGATCGCGCGCGGCTTGATCGAGGAATTGAAGGCGGCCAAGGGCTCGGTCGTGAACGTCACCTCGATCGCGGGCTCGCGCGTGCATCCCTTCGCGGGCGCGGCGTACGCGACCTCGAAGGCGGCGCTCGCCTCGCTGACACGCGAGATGGCATCGGACTTCGGCCGCGTCGGCGTGCGCGTCAACGCGATCGCGCCGGGCGAGATCGACACGGCGATCCTGTCGCCGGGCACCGAGAAGATCGTCGACCAGCAGATTCCGATGCATCGCCTCGGCACACCGGACGAGGTCGCCAAGATCATCTACGTGCTGTGCACGGACACCAGTTCTTACGTCAACGGCGCCGAGATCCACATCAACGGCGGCCAGCACGTATAGGTTGCACTTCATCATTGCGAGCGAAGCGAAGCAATCCAGCCGCCTCCGCCGAGACAGTCTGGATTGCTTCGGAGCTCACGCTCCTCGCAATGACGATCCGTTTTGGAGAGAGTTACGGCCTCAGGCAGAGCGCTTTCGGCCACGCCGAGGTTGCAACGGCGTCCCCTCGTAGAGATCGGTGATCGAACATTGCAGCCCAAATGCGGGGAGCCTCAGATCATCGGCTGCGCCGAGCGTTTGCGAACGCCAACCGCTTGGCATTCTGATATCAACCCGGACTTCCATGCGATCCTGCTCGATGATCAGCACGGCCTCGCACGCGGCATGATCGAGATAGATGGTCCGCTTGACGTCGATCCACCGGAAGCAAGGCGATCCAGACAACGCCGCCGCAAGACTGGATCGCCCGCCGTTCCTTCCACTCCTCAATCGACTCGAATCCGACGCGACCGTTCGCGCAGTCTCGAAGCTGCAGCATTTGGAGCTGCAGCATCGAATGCAGTCGAGCAGTCGTCATCGTTCTCGCCGTCGAGCAGCGGAGCACCACAGTGCCGGCACATGCGTGCCGACAACGACGGCGCCTTGCCGCTCGCCGCGACCTGACGATAGCTCGCCAGATCGACGACGTTGCGGGGCGTCGTTATGTTTTTCTCAACCATGGTTTTTCCTCGCGGCTAACCCTCTGCTTATCGCAGACAAGTTTCGCGCAAACCTTCAGCCCACCGCTCAAATTTTATCGGAGGAATTGGGGCGCAGCACACGCTTCACCGCGCAGCCGCAATGGCGCTCTATTCTGCGACACCATCAGCCTTGTCTCTGCGACCGGCGTAAGGTCCCGGTAGGTATCTTTAGCTTGAGCACGATCTTTCCGGAAAACCGCTGCGCACTTTGCGCTGACGCGGCCCTCCGGGTCCGGATCATGCTCCTAAAGCCACTTCTTCCATTTGAAGAGCCAGTACGGGACGATCGCGGCGCACACCATCAACACGAGCGCAAAGGGATAGCCGTGCGTCCATTCGAGTTCCGGCATCGACTTGAAGTTCATGCCGTAGATCGAGGCAATCAGCGTCGGCGGCATCAGGACAACAGCCATGACCGAAAACAGCTTGATGATGTTGTTCTGCTCGAGATTGACGACGCCGAGCATGGCGTCGAGCACGAAGGTAATCTTGCTGGAGAGATAGGAGGCATGGTCGGTCAGCGAGACGACGTCGCGCTGCATGGTCTTGAGCTGCTCGCGCATGTCCTTTGACCATTTCACGCCCTCCACCACCGCTGAGAGGAAAGCGACGACGCGGCCGATTGAGACCAGGCTTTCTCGGACCTTCGAGGTCAGGTCACCCTTGCGGCCGATCGCTGCCAAGATCTGCGCGTACAGCTTGGCGTGGCCGTGACGGTCCTGCTCCGGCTCGAAGATGTCGTGCGAAATCTGGTCGATCTCGGCGCCGCAGCGCTCCAGAATGTCGGCGCAGCGGTCGATCACGGCGTCCAGCAGCTCCATCAGCACCATCTCGCCGGTGATCCCAGGGGTGCAGGAGCGGGCGAGCTTGGCCTCGACCAGGGCGAACGGCTTGGGCTGGTCGTAGCGCACCGTGACCAGTCGGTGGTCGCCGAGAATGAAGGTCACCGCCGTGGTCCGGGGCATGTCGGTGTCGGAGTGGCACATCAGCGTCGCGGTCATGTAGCGCGCGCCGTTCTCGATATAGAGGCGGCTGGAGATCTCGATCTCCTGCATGTCCTCCCGGGTCGGGATCGCGATCCCCGACAGCTTCTCCACCGCCTTGTCCTCGGCTGCGGTCGGGTTGAACAGATCGATCCATACGGCGTGTTCCGGCACAGCGGCGAGATCGTCGACAACGGCCTTCTTCAGGGAGGAGTCGGTCGGAACGAACACAGAAAACATGAACAACTCCAGGAGGGGGCCTGCGACAGAATGACAGGCCCTTAGCGCGATTCTGACAAGTTCATGATGACAAGCACATTAACGGTGCGTTTGCATTTGTGGCGATGGCGTGGCCCAACTGTGGCATGAAATCGACAGTCCGGAATTCTGCGCCCAAAAACCGACCCAAGGCCGCAAAAATTGCGGCAAAAAAGCCACAGGTTGAGTCTCGCAGCGCGGGACAAGCCCCGAAAAGCTGGAATTGTGGCGGATTTCAACGATAATAGGGTCCAAGGAGTCGTGGAATTGAGCTTGGCTCAAGCCCCGCGAAAGCTTGTTGTTTTCGATTGGAACCAAATCATGTCGTCGCTGAAAGTTACGCTTGGTATTTTGGCCGCTGGCTTCATGCTGTCGGGCTGCATGCAGTCCACGCACTTCGAGGCGACCAACACGCAGAGTTTCAAGCCGAAGGACAAGGAACTGCTCGCCAAGATCCGGTATGAAAACACCCCGGTCGCTGAGCCCTTCCGCCGCGCCATCGTCGACTACCACCGCAAGGAATTGCCGGGCTCGATCGTCGTCGATTCCGACAACCATTACCTTTATTACGTGATGGATGGCGGCAAGGCGATCCGCTACGGCATCACCGTCGGCGAAGAGGCCATGGCCTGGTCCGGCATCGCCAAGGTCGGCAGCATGACCGAATGGCCGGCCTGGCACCCGACCCCCGGCGAGATCTCGCGCCTGGGCGTGCCGACCTTCGTCGCTCCCGGTCCCGACAATCCGATGGGCTCGCGCGCGCTGTACCTCTATTCCGGCGGCAAGGACACGCTGTTCCGCATCCACGGTACCAACCAGCCTGAATATATCGGCGCCTCGATCTCCTCGGGCTGCATCCGCCTGACAAACGAGGATGCGATCGATCTTTACGGCCGCGTCAAGCTAGGCACCATCGTGGTTGTGCTCGAGCCCAAGCACGGCGATTCCCCCTACAACTCGCGGCTTGCACTGCAGGGTGGCGGCAACAGCAACTCGCAATACTGACCGCTTTCGGACAAAGCTTACAAGGCGCCGGTCTCACCGGCGCTTTTTTGTTGCCGGCTTGCTCTTGCCGGAGTCGGCTTTGGGCTGGTCCCCCGGCGCCGCAGGCTTCGCGCTCTCCCGATCGTCAGCCCCACCATTTTCTCCATCCTTGGCGCCCTCCGACTTGGCCGCGACCTCGCGTGGCGGCGCCTCCTCGGGGCGCTCGGCCGGCAGCAGGGGGGCGACCCGGGGCAACGGGTCCCAGACGTTCCACTGGCAGATCCGGTAGTCGTTGCGCCGCTGCGCCAGATCGAGGTGGATGTGGTCCTCGTGGTACCAGTCCGAGCCCGGGCCGAGCACCGTGGAAAAGCGCGTGCAGACCGAATGCAGCACGCGCTCGCGCACGTCGCGCGATAGGGTGCGGTCGGTCAGGCCGATCGACTGGCCGTTGGCAAGCTTGAGCGAGCGCACGTCGAGCGCATTAGCCTTGCCGTGCTCGGACAGCATGGCGCCGACAACGCGATTGCGGCCGCGGCACTCAAAACTGTCGAAATTGTCGAGGTCGGTGATGGTCGAGCTGAGGCTCGCGGCCAGCGGCACCATGTCGGTGCGGACCCAATCGGCGATCGCTGATGCCATGGTGCAGCGGAGGATTGCCGCCGGCTTGACTGCGACCTTGCGCCTGTCCGGCAGCACGATCGCTTCCAGCCGCACCAGGTCCTCGCCGCCGCAGGCGCCAGGGCCATGGATATCGGGAATCGATGGCGCGACCGCGATCTCCTCGGTCAGCGCGATACGGCAGGCCGAGAGCTGCTTCTCGGGCGGCGGCGCAGCCTCGGCCGGTTTGCTGGGTTTATCCTGGGAAGGCTTATCTAGCGAAGGCTTGCCGTCGGTCTCCGGCGCGGCCTCGTCCGTTGCTTTGGGGGCCTCCTCGGGCCGAGGCTTTGGTAGCGGTATCTTGAGCGGAATCTTGGCGGAATGAGCGCTCCCGCGCGGCCTTGGTGTACCAAAACCAAAGATATCGAGCGGCGCAGCATAATTTCGCGCCGCCGCCTGATCCGCGAGCACAAGCGTTAGGCCGAGCGCAGCGGTAACCATTGCCGCGCGGGCGGACATATTGCCGCGACAAGACCATTTGCGGCGAAAGTCCGGCAGGCTAAAACTCATGACAATTCTTTGGCCCTGCGCTGAGAGCGATAACGCGCCCAGCGACTTCTCGGAGGAACGTCTGAATGCTCGGCTTGATGCAAGATTGGCCCCTGCTCTGCCACCGGATCATCGAACACGCCGCCAAGATTCATGGCAAGCAGGAGGTCGTAACGCGATCGGTCGAGGGACCGATCCATCGCACCACCTACGCAGAAATCCACAAGCGCGCGCTCAAGGTTTCTCAGGTGCTGGAGCGCGACGGCATCAAGCTCGGCGACCGCGTCGCCACGATCGCCTGGAACACCTGGCGCCATCTCGAGGTCTGGTACGGCATCATGGGCATCGGCGCCATCTGCCATACCGTCAATCCCCGGCTTTTCCCCGAGCAGATCGCCTGGATCATCAACCATGCGCAGGACCGCATCGTGATGGTCGACCTCACCTTCGTTCCCGTGCTCGAAAAGCTCGCCGACAAGCTGCCGAGCGTCGAACGGTACGTCATCCTCACCGACAAGGCGCATATGCCCGAGACCACGTTGAAGAACGTCGTGGCCTACGAGGACTGGATCGCCGAGGCCGACGGCAAATTCAAATGGAAGGACTTTGACGAGAACACGGCGGCCGCGATGTGTTACACGTCCGGCACGACGGGCGACCCGAAGGGCGTGCTGTATTCGCATCGCTCCAACGTGCTGCACGCGCTGATGGCCAACAATGTCGACGCGCTCGGCACCAGCGCCGCCGAAACGATGCTGCCGGTGGTTCCGCTGTTCCATGCCAACAGCTGGGGCATCGCCTTCTCCGCGCCCTCGCAGGGCACCAAGCTGGTGATGCCCGGGCCCAAGCTCGACGGCGCTTCGGTCTACGAGTTGCTCTCCACCGAGAAGGTGACGCACACCGCCGGCGTACCGACGGTGTGGCTGATGCTGCTTCAGCACATGAGCGCCAATAATCTGAAGCTGCCCGACCTGAAGATGGTGATCTGCGGCGGCTCGGCGATGCCGCGCTCCATGATCAAGGCCTTCCTCGACATGGGCTCGAACGTCCGTCACGCCTGGGGCATGACCGAGATGAGCCCGATCGGCAGCGTCTCGGCGCTGAAGCCGCCGTTCCAGAACGCGACCGGCGATGCGCGGCTGGACGTGCTGCAGATGCAGGGCTATGCGCCCTTCGCGGTCGAGATGAAGATCACCGACGATGCCGGCAAGGACCTGCCCTGGGACGGCAAGACGTTCGGCCGCCTCAAGGTCTCCGGCCCGGCCGTCGCCAAGGCCTATTTCCGTCTCGATGCCAACATCCTCGACGAGGACGGCTTCTTCGACACCGGCGACGTCGCGACCATCGATGAGGACGGTTATATGCACATCACCGACCGCTCCAAGGACGTGATCAAGTCCGGCGGCGAGTGGATCTCCTCGATCGACCTCGAAAACCTCGCGGTCGGCCACCCGGCCGTGGCGGAGGCCGCCGTGATCGGCGTCTTCCACCCCAAATGGGACGAGCGGCCGCTGCTGATCGTGCAGCTCAAGCAGGGCCAGCAGGCCACGCGCGACGACATCCTGAAATACATGGACGGCAAGATCGCCAAATGGTGGATGCCCGACGACGTCGCCTTCGTCGACGGCATTCCGCATACCGCGACCGGCAAGATCCTGAAGACCGCGCTGCGCGACCAGTTCAAGGAGTATCGCTTCCCGAACGCGGCAGCGTAAATCACCACCACCATCATGCCCGGGCTTCTTCCCGGGCATGATGGTGGTGGCGGCAAGAAAGGCGTGGATGGCCGGGTCAAGCCCGACCATGACGATGCAAGAGCCTGCGGAACTCTTGAATTTGCCCCCGGGCCGTGGTCTCAACGGCTCATCGTCGCGCCAAATCGGCCGGCATCGCCCCAAGACCCCGGCAGAGCTCACCCGATGGCCCGCAGGTTTTCCGTTCCCTATCAGTCGGAGCCCGTGTCCAGCCTCGCGAGTTGGGCGCGCAATCTGGCCGTGTTCGCGGTGGTGGCGGTGGTGGTGTCGATCATCATCGTCCGCTTCGACTTCCTGGAGATGAAGCCGGCGCTGGCCACCTTCTTCGGCGGACTCGTCATCGCCGCACTTTCCATCCTGTTCGGCCTCGCCGGCTTTGCCGCGATCTGGCAGAACGGCTCGCGCGGCATGGCGCGCATCCTGATCGCCTTCCTGATCGACGGGGCGATCCTCGCCTATCCCGCGTATCAAGCCGTGCTGTACCGCAAGCTGCCGCCGATCCACGACATCACCACCGACCCGATCGACCCGCCGCGCTTCGACGCGCTGTCGCGCCTGCGCACCGGCGATGGCACCAACACCGCCGTTTATGCCGGCCTCTATTCGGCCGAGCAGCAGCGACAGTTCTATCCCGACATCGAGCCGATCGAGCTCGAGATCCCCGTTGACCGCGCCTATGCGATCGCGCGCCAGCTCGTCATCAAGCGCAAATGGACCGTCATCGACGAACGCGAGCCGCAGCCACCGCGCCGCATGGGCCGCATCGAGGCGGTGGCGCGCACGCCGATCATGGGCTTTCGCGAGGACATCTCGATCAGGGTCGTGCCTGACGGCGACGATTCCCGCGTCGATATCCGCTCCGCCTCGCGCTATTTCGAGAGCGATCTCGGCAGCAACGCCGCGCGCGTGACGAAATTCATCGACGACCTCAACACCGCAGCCGACGCCGACGCGCTGAAGCCTGTGAAGAAGACCCCGGTGGCGCCCCCGAAGGCGCCGGCGAAGACGGTCAAGAAGTGACATCGGTGAATGGTGAGTAGCGAATAGCGAGTGGAGAGGGCCATTCGCTACTCCCTATTCGCCATTCGCCCCTAAGCCATCCGGTACATCCCGCCGATCACGGGATCGCCGTCCGTCGCGACAACGCCACGCGCGACCAGGTCTTCCAGATGCGCCAGCACGGAATAGCCGGCGGCCGTCGTCAGCCGCGGATCGATGCCGATATAGATCGCGCGCACCATGGTCGGGATGTCGGTCTCACCCTTGGCGAGGCGATGCAGGATCGAGGCCTCGCGCGCCTTGCGGTGACGGATCAGGAAGCGCACGAAGCGCGGGCCGTCCGGGATTTCGGGGCCATGGCCGGAGAAATACAGATCCTCCTCGCGCGCCGCGAGCCGGTCGAGCGATTCCATGTAGTCGATCATCGAGCCGTCAGGCGGCGCCACGATCGAGGTCGACCAGCCCATGACGTGATCGCCGACGAAGTTGAACTTTCGCTCGGGCCAGGCAAAGGCAAGATGGTTGGCGGTATGGCCGGGCGTGGCCACGGCCTCGAGCCGCCAGCCGGCGCCTTCGACGACGTCACCATGAGCGATCCTGATATCGGGGACGAAGTCGCGATCGGATCCGGATTCCGGATTGTGCTTCTCGCTCTCGAAGCGCGGGCGCGAGGCGCGATGCGGGCCCTCGGCGTAAACCGGCGCGCCGGTCGCCTGCTTGATCCGTGGTGTATTGGGCGAGTGGTCGCGGTGGGTGTGGGTGACGAAGATATGGCTCACCGTCTCGCCGCGCACGGCGTCGAGCAGCGCGGCCGCATGAGCCTCATTGTCGGGACCGGGATCGATGATCGCGACGTTGCCGGTGCCTACGATGTAGCTGACGGTGCCGGTGAAGGTGAACGGACTCGGATTGTTACAGAGCACCCGCCGCACGCCGGGGCGGACTTCCTCGACGACGCCGGCCTTGAGCGGAAAGTTGCGGTTGAACGGGACGTCGTCGTTGTCGGACATTGGACTTCCTGTGCACTGCTGCCCCAACCCTCGCCGTCATACCTCGCGAAAGCGGGTATCCAGTACGCCGAGGCGCCTGTGGCGAAGGCGAGGTCTCTGGGATACTGGATCGCCCGCTCCAGTGCGCATTGCGCACAAGGCGGACGATGACAGCTGAGCAAGCCAACCACCACGGAGTATAGGGCGCTCAGAAAAACGCCTGAATGCCCGTGATCGCGCGGCCCAGGATCAGGGCGTGGACGTCGTGGGTGCCCTCGTAGGTGTTGACCGTCTCGAGGTTATGGACGTGGCGCATCACGTGGTATTCGGCCGAAATGCCGTTGCCGCCGTGCATGTCTCGGGCGACGCGGGCGATGTCGAGGGCCTTGCCGCAATTGTTGCGCTTCATGATCGAGATCATCTCGGGCGCGAACTTGCCCTCGTCCATCAGGCGACCGACGCGCAACGAGCCCTGGAGGCCGAGCGCGATCTCGGTTTCCATGTCGGCGAGCTTCTTCTGCACCAGCTGGGTCGCGGCGAGCGGCCTGCCGAACTGCTTGCGGTCGAGCGTGTACTGGCGGGCACGATGCATGCAGTCCTCGGCGGCGCCGAGCGCGCCCCAGGAGATGCCGTAGCGGGCGCGGTTGAGGCAGCCGAACGGACCCTTGAGGCCGGAGACATTGGGCAGCAAAGCGTCTTCAGGAACAACGACACCGTCCATCACGACCTCGCCGGTGATCGAGGCGCGAAGCGAGAGCTTGCCGCCGATCTTCGGGGCGGACAGGCCTTTCATGCCCTTTTCCAGCACGAAGCCGCGGATCTGGTTGTCGTGCTCGGCCGACTTGGCCCAGACCACGAACACGTCGGCGATCGGCGCGTTCGAGATCCACATCTTGCTGCCGGTCAGGCGATAGCCGTCGGAGACCTTCTCGGCACGGGTCTTCATGCCGCCCGGATCGGAGCCGGCATCGGGCTCGGTCAGGCCGAAGCAGCCGACCCATTCGCCGCTGGCGAGCTTGGGCAGATACTTCTTGCGCTGGTTCTCGTCGCCATAGGCGTAGATCGGGTACATCACCAGGGAGGATTGCACCGAATTCATCGAACGGTAGCCGGAATCGACCCGCTCGATCTCGCGCGCGACGAGACCATAGGCCACGTAGCTCGCGTTCGCGCAGCCATATTCCTCCGGCAGCGTGATTCCGATCAGGCCGAGCTCGCCCATCTCGTTGAAGATCTCGCGATCCGTCGTCTCTTCGAGATAGGCCTTGGTGATGCGCGGCAGCAGCTTGTCCTGGGCGTAGGCGCGCGCCGTGTCGCGCACCATGCGTTCGTCTTCGGTCAGCTGCTCATCGAGCAGGAACGGATCGTCCCACTGGAAGGAAGCCGCAGCCGGCTTGTCCTTGGTCTGAGGGCGCACGCTCATGAAACGTCCTTTCGCATCTGGTTCCGTCAAAATTTGCCCGACAAACTAAAGCGCCGCGGCAACAAGTGCAATTGCATCCTGGTTCGGTCATTTCCGGTCGCGCACGGTGCGAACCCCGGAATGACGTTGTCAGGTATCGAGTTGCTCGTTGGCGACGATCTCGATGCCGAAGCCCGAGAGGCCCTTGTAGTCGTGCACCGACGACGTGAGATGGCGGATCGAGGTAACACCGAGATCGCGCAAGATCTGCGCGCCGACGCCGACTTCGCGCCACTGGCGGTTGCGGTCGGCCTCCGTCGCGCTCTCATCTGGCAACGCTGCCACGGGAACACCGGCCGCGCCGTCGCGCAGATAAACCAGCACACCGCGACCGGACTTCTTGAACTGCTCGAGCACGGCCGCCATACGCTTGTGGCCGGTGAAGATATCCTTGACGATGTTCGGCTTGTGGAAGCGCGTCAGCACGTTCTTGCCGTCGCCGACGCCATTATAGACGAAAGCGACGTGGGCGATGGAATCGAACGGCGAGCGATAGGCATAGCCCTGGAGCGGCCCGATCGGGCTTTCGGTGATGAAGGTCGAGACCCGCTCGATCAGCTTTTCGCGCGCCTGGCGATAAGCGATCATGTCGGCGATGGTGACGTGCTTCAGCTTGTGCTTGGCGGCGAACTGGGCAACCTGCTCACCCTTCATCACGCTGCCGTCGTCGTTCATCAATTCGCTGATGACGCCGACCGGCGGAAGCCCTGAGAGTTTGCAGAGATCGACCGCCGCCTCGGTGTGGCCGGAGCGCAGCAGCACGCCGCCGTCCTTGGCAATCAGCGGGAAGATGTGGCCCGGACGGGCGAAGTCGTTGGCGCCGGCGTTGGGATTGGACAGCGCACGGCAGCAGGAGGCGCGCTCCTCGGCCGAGATGCCGGTGCCGCCGTCGGGCTTGTAGTCGATCGAGACCGTGAAGGCCGTGGTGTGGGCGGAATCGTTGTGGGCGACCATCGGATCGAGCCGCAGCCGGCGCGCGTCCTCGGTGGTGATCGGCGCGCAGACGATGCCGGAGGTGTGGCGGATGATGAAGGCCATCTTTTCCGCCGTGCAGAACGATGCGGCGACGATCAGATCGCCCTCGCCCTCGCGATCGTCGTCGTCGGTCACGACGACAAGTTCGCCCCGGGCAAAGGCCTGCAAAACTTCCTGAACGGTATCGGGCATTTCCCAATCTCTATTGGTTATGGGCCGGAGGCTTAGCCGGAGGCCTTAGCTCGACTTGGGCTCCGGCGCTAGTGTCCTGGACGCAACCACACATGTCCGGAGGCTGGCCTGCTAACGAGGCTTGCACCGAAGATACCAGGGATATAGGCGCCGGCGGCCCGGGCGGAAGGCGGCCAGGCCCTCAGGGCAACACTTCGCGCCGCTCGCCGAGCCGAGCATCGAGCTCGGCACGCTTGTCGTCCAACAGGCCGGCCTGGGCGGCCTCGATCACCGTAAACAATTCATGGGCGTCGCTGAGCCGGGTCACGGTGACGTAGCTGGCGCCGGCCGCGTAGAGTTCGGCGACGTCGGACAGGAGATCGGCCGTGGCGACGATCAGGGCCTTGGGGTTGAGGGTGCGGACGTGGCGGACCAGCTTCTCGTTGCTGGCGCCCTTCAGCAGCGCGTCCGGCACGCTGAGGATGATCATCTCGGACTTGCCGATCCCGGCATGGAGCAGCGTGTCGGCGCTGCTGATGTCGCCATAGATCACGTGCAGGCCGCGCGAAAGCAGGGTCTGGTACACATTGGGGTTGAAGTCGATCACCGTGATCTGCTCCAGCAGCACCGGCGCCTGCCGTTCGATCTCGGCCAGCAGCGCACTCGCGGCACGGAAAAAGCCGAGGATGACGATGCGGCGCGCCTCGCCGTGGCTGCCCTCCTGCCCCTCCTCGGCGTGGCCGTTGCCATGGTCGAGATCGCGCAAGCCGATCCGCTTGAGCGGACCGATGGCCCAGCGGGTGACCTCGTCGCTGCGCGCCATGACGAAGGTCGAGAGCACGGCCAGCACCACGAAGGCGAAGGAGGCCGCATTTGCCGTTTCGGCTGCGATGTGATTGTCGGCGACGCCGGTCTGGATCACCACCAGCGAGAACTCGGAGATCTGCGCCAGATTGATCGCGGGCAGCAGGCTCGCGCGCAGACCCTGCTTCATCAGATAGAGCGGCGTGAAGGTGGTGACGAGGCGGCTGACCACGGTGAATGCGGCAATCATCAGCGCCAGCCCGATCACCGAAAAACCGGGCACGGGAATGGTCATCCCCAGCGCCACGAAGAACAGCGTGATGAAGAAGTCGCGGAGCGTCGTGACCTTGGCCGTGACATCGAGTGCGTAAGGAAAAGTCGAGAGCGAGACGCCGGCGATCAGCGCGCCCATCTCGCGCGAGAGCGAGAGCTGCTCGGCGGTCTCGGCGACGAGAAAGCACCAGGCGAGAGCGCCAAGCAGGATCAGCTCGGGCCGGCGGGCGATCTGGTGGAACAGGCGCGGCAGCACGTAGCGGCTGACCAGCAGCGCGGCCGCGACCAGCACCGCGACGCGACCGATGGACAGCAGGATGACGCTGACTTGCAGATTAGCAAGGCTCGGCTGCACCGCCAGGAACAGGATGGCGAAGATGTCCTGGAGCACCAGCACGCCGAGCGTGACGCGGCCGGGCAACGTGTCGAGTTCGCGCTTCTCGTAGAGCACCTTGACGATGATGACCGTCGAGGAGAGCGCGCAGGCAATGCAGAGATAGAGCGCGTCGAAATGGCCGCCGCCGAGCGAAAGCCCGATGCCGGCGAAGAACAGGATGCCGAGCAGGCAGCCGCCGATCAGCTGACCGCCGGCCGCGAACAGGATCACCTTGCCCGCCCGCACGATCTTCTTCAGGTCGATCTCGAGCCCGATCATGAACAGCATGAAGATCAGGCCGAGCTCGGAGATGACGCTGATCGATTCCTGCGACTTGACCCAGCCGGCACCGAATGGACCTATGCAGAAGCCGGCGATAAGGTAGGTCAGGATCAGCGGTTGCCGGGAAAAATGGGCGAGCAGGCCCAGCATCCAGGCAAACAGGATACAGAGAGTGATGTCGCGTATGAGCTCGTGCATGCCAGATCGGTCCGTTTCGTCGCACCCTAGAGACCGAGTGCAGCGCGGCAAGCGAGCAATTCGTCACATGCGGGCCAGTCTTGCCGCTGCAATGCTGCTATGCCCACTCGCCTTCGCCCAGCCAGCGCTCGCGCAACCAAAGGTCAATATCGAGCAAAACTTTGCCGATTCGCTCACAGCGATGCCGAAGGAGGAACTCGCGGTCTCCGGCGGCTTCTACGTGCCGGCCTATTCCAGCGTCGCGATGAGCCAGGGCAAGCTGCGGGTGGATTTCTCGGTAACCCTGAGCGTCCACAACGCCTCCGAGACGCAAGCACTGGTGGTCAAGCGCATCGCTTATTTCGACACGGCCGGCAAGCAGGTCGAGAGCTATCTGAAGGCGCCGGTCGCGATAAAGCCTCTCGCGACCATCTCGATCTTCATTCCGACCGACGACGTGCGCGGCGGGACCGGAGCCAATTTCATCGTCGACTGGGCCGCCGCGGGCGAGATCACCGAGCCGGTGGTCGAAGCCTTGATGGTTGGCGGCGTCGCCAATGCGCATTACGCTTTCATCAGCCAGGGACGTCCGACCAGGACGGCCGGCAAGAAGTGAGTGCTGTCGCGACTGCAGATCCAAAACACGAAAACAACCCCATGCACAGTAGCCACGCCCAGCAAAATCAATGCTTTGTTGGCACGCGCGATGAGGATGCGGATTTTACGAATTTTGTTTGACGCGTCGGGCAAAACACCGGCATAATGACATCATCGAAATCGCGGCGCCCGGTCGGCACCGGGCCGGCCGCTCAATAAAAACAACGTTCAATAAGAACAACAAGGAAACGCTGCCATGACGTTCAGCTTCGATTTCGCGCCCCTGTTTCCCGCGGGGCTGCCGGCCCCCTCTGCGCGCTGGACGGGCCTTGCCAAATACAGCTTTGTCGGCGGCAACAACGACAGCGAGCAGGTGCCGCTCGACGAGCTGATCGAGGCCGCCAACCAGGCCCTGCGACGCGAAGGCCGGTCGCTCGCCACCTACGGGCTTGCGCACGGCCCGCAGGGTTACCTGCCCCTGCGTGAATTCCTGGTGACGAAACTGAAGCGCGATGCCGGCATCAGCTGCACGGTCGACGATCTTATGATCGTCTCCGGTTCGCTCCAGGCGCTCGACCTCGTCAACACCACGCTGCTGGCGCGCGGCGACACTGTGATCGTCGAGCAGGAGACGTATCAGGGATCGCTGCAGCGGCTGACGCGGCTGGGCATCAACACCATCGGCATTCCGCTCGACGACGACGGCATGCGCATGGACGCGCTGGCCTCGACGCTGGCCGACCTGAAGGGCCGCGGCATCCGGCCGAAATACATCTACACCATTCCGACCGTGCAGAATCCGACCGGCAGCATCATGCCGGAGAGCCGCCGCATCGAGTTGCTGCGGTTGTCGGCCGAATATGGCGTGCCTGTCTTCGAGGACGATTGCTATGCCGACCTGATCTGGTCGGGGCAACGGCCTCCTGCGATCCACGCCTTGAGCAAGAACGGCGGCGTGATCCATATCGGCTCGTTCTCGAAATCGATCGCGCCGGCGTTGCGCGTCGGCTTCATCGTGGCACCCTGGGATGTGATGTCGCGGATGCTGGCGCTGAAGACGGATGCGGGCTCCGGCGCGCTGGAGCAGATGGTGCTCGCCACCTATTGCAAACCGCATTTCGCCAGCCACGTGCCGGCGCTGACGAAGACGTTGCGCACCAAACTCGACACGCTGATGGAAGCCCTCAACGAGCAGTTCGGGACCGCGGCCGAATTCGAGGCGCCTAAGGGCGGCATCTTCCTCTGGGTCAAGCTGCCCGACCAGGTCGATACGCTCAAGCTCTCTCAGGCTGCGCTTGCCGCGGGTGTCTCGATCAATCCCGGACCGGAATGGTCGACCAACAAAGGCCACTCAGGTTCGCGCCTGCGGCTGTGCTTTGCGAGCCCCTCGCATCAGCAGATCCGCGAAGGCGTCGCCGTGCTGGCCGAAGTCTGCCGCAAGGAGTTTGGCGTTCCGGCCCGCAGCGCCAACGTGGAGAAGCGCGCCTAACGCCACGCTTCACCCCCCCTGCTGGACCACCAGCCAGAGAATGATAGACTTCCACCTCGATTGAGGCGGGGCTTTTCAGGACATGATGCGTGGTTTGAGCCGCTGGATGACGGCGGTGGCGCTTTGGATTGCGCTGACGTCGCTCGCGCGTGCCGAGACGCTCGCGGCGACGGTCGAGCAATGGGGCCTGCTCGGCTCATGGGCGATCGACTGCGCAGCCCGGCCCGATCGTGACAAGGGCGCTCGGCTGACCTACGAAATCCGGAAGGACGGCCGGGTGATGTACCGGCGCAATTTCGGCGACGCCACGGACGAGAACGAGGTGGTGTCCGCCACAGTCAACACCGAAGGCCTGCTCAATGTGATGGTGTACTTCCCCTCGCTTCAGCAGACGCGTGAATTCGGGCTGTTGCTCTCAGAGCAAGGCAGCCTGCGCGCGATCTATAATCGCAGCGAGCGCGGCGAGTACACGATCAGGGACGGCAAATACGTCAAGACCGGCGGGCCGACGCCTCTACAACAGCGCTGCGATTAACCACCTGAACAGGCGTTCAGAATTCTCTTCCCGTTCCTCCGGAACGTTCCCGCGCGTGAGCGGTTCACATGTGCATTCAACTGGAGGAGGACATCATGAAGAAGCTTGGTTATGTGATTGCGGCTCTCGGCGCACTTGCGATCGTTGCACCGACGATGGCGAGCGCCGAGACGGTGGTGATCAAGGGCGGTCATCACGGCGGCTACGGCGCCCGCGCTGAAATGCGTGAGCATCGTGACAATGGCTGGCACCATCACGACCGTGTCGTCGTGGTCAAGCGTGGCCATCACCACATGTACTAATGCGCAACGCAAAATGGAAATGGCCCCTCGCGGGGCCATTTCTTTGCGTTCTAACGGCTGAGCGGAGATTAGGACGTGTACTGTTAAACCGGGGACGCGGTTTGACTTCCGCTGGGCCCCTGACAGCTGCGCGAAATCGGCATGGCGCAGGACTTTCGCGTTGGGCCAGAAGCTGAAGATCAAGACAGAGGACTTACAGGCAGGTCACGGCGCTGCGATGAAGTAATCTAGCGGTTCGGTCCTGACGAAAGGAGCACCGGTAGGGAGTGGACGGGTATCCGCTTGACGATCTTGGTCCAGGTTGAGTTAAGGGCGGAGATGACCCTCGCATTCTCCGCATAGCTGGTTCGGAGTATCTGCTCCTCACCCTCGATATCCGTACACTTCAACGATCCCATGATTTTATCGACCGGCGCTTCTTGCTTCGGATCGGTTGCCTTTTGGGACCATTCAATACAAGTGACGCGACGGCCGACAAATTCGACTACATCGGCGGGCAGGCTGCTGCCATCAGCCGTTGCGGGGCCGCAAAGAGCAAACCAAACCGCGGCCGGAACTGCGATGCATGAAAGAAAGAAAGAATCCTGTCCAACGCTCGACCCGGACCACGCTCCTGCCAAGACAATTCATATGAAGTCGCCTATTGCCGCTTACTCTCGTTGCCAATGCCACATTCATATCCGAACGCGCAAGCACGCGTAGCTGAGCCCTTGCGAAACCCATCATGCTTCGTCAGCGGCGAACGGATTGATGGGTTTCGCTGACGCTCTACCCATCCTACGGGCTTACCGGGGCGGCGCGATCCCGATCACAAATCTCTCCCGCAGCCCTCAAATCGCCATAGCACCTGCCGCACGACCTTCGTTCCCTCAAGCGCGGTTTCCTCCCTTGGAGGCTTTCGGACGCCGGCCCCGTGCGCCCGGCCCCACCGTCATGGGGCCAGCATCCGAAAACCTTCACACTTGCAGACCTCGTGGGAACGAGTCCCAGGGTCAGGTGTGGGCCACTAGCGGCAATCAGAATTTGGTGTCCGGCGGCTCTTGATCATGGTCGTCGGCCAATTGTCGCCGCCGACGACGAAAGGCGCGGATACATTCGAACCCGATATAGCTGAGCATCGAAAGGACGATAAAAGCAGGAACGAATTTTCCGGGATCACGCACTAGCTCGTGGATGAACACAAGGAAAGTAAAATAGAGCGCAAACGAAGTGTCATGTGTCATGCTACATTCGCCGGAAATACTCAACGCCTCTTATGGTTGCATGAAGACGGCTCGTCAATTAGCAGCACGCGTAGGATGGGTTGAGCCCTTGCGAAACCCATCATGCTTCGTCAGCGGCGAACGGATTGATGGGTTTCGCTAGCGCTCTACCCATCCTACGGGCTTAGAGGTCCTTCCCGCTGGCGGCCTGAAGCCTAGGCTTAGAGGCGGCTCGAATCGCGCGCCAACATTTGCCATGTTATTGGGGGACTGTCGTTTCGAATGGAGGACGCCCTGTCATGTTCAACATACCGCTTACGTTCAGGCGCTATTCGGGCGAAGAAGACATGAAGGGCCAGATATTCACAAGGCCCAGCGATGGCTACATAGGAATACAACTTTCCACCAATGCAGAGGTTAAGCCCAGTCACTTCAGCGCGGGAGTCGAGCCCGACAAGTTTGAGGCTTTGGCCCGAATGATGGTCGAGGTTGACCCGCAAGCTGCCATTAGAGCGTTCGGCGCGGTCATGAATGACATCACGATTCAAAAGCGGGACGCTACGGCGGCCTAAGGACCGGTCCGCCCCTGTCCACCGGAAACGCCGCCACCTTGGCCTGCCACGCCACGACTGGCCGCTTCTCATTGTCCGATGTTCATCCGCCCGCGCAGCACGGATTGGTGATCAGTCGGTGACAGCTCGAAAGCAAACATCCGCTCGACCCGGTCGAGTATCCGACTGCGCTCGTACTCGCTGATATAATGAATGAGGAGTGCGCTGATCTCGATGATAAGCTTTGCTGACGTGTAACAAGCATCTACGACCGAAGCGCCATCCAGCAAAAGCGCGCCGCGCTCGACGGCATCGCGACAGAGTTGCGGCCATCATCGGCGAGCCAGCGGTGGGGGATTTGCGGATTGCGGCCTGAGTGACAGGCGGAGCGCCCCACATACAGGCACCTCATGATTATCACAGACAATAGTGGAGTAGGCTGAGATGCCAAGCAGCTATCGATTCTCGAGTGTCTCCAACTCCAAATCGAAACAAGGGGCCAACAGCTATGCCGCGACAACCATTCTTGCCGACGCGTTCGAAAGCCGACCTCGTTTATGGCATCGGACATATCGCCAAAAAACCGAAGATCGCAGAAGCACTAGGGCGATGTATCATGGCTTGGTCCTATGTAGATTGGCAGATGGCGGTTCTATTGGCCGCACTGATGAAAGCGGATTCGGAAGCATCGATTGCAATCTTTTTGACGCTCAGAAACGCACGCGCTCAACGTGACGTTTTGGTCGCGGCTGCTGAGATGACCCTCACGGGCGATGACCGAGATACATTCGATGCGATCATGTCGGTCTATACAAGCCTCCAATCCCAACGTGCCGATCTGGCTCACGGCATTTTTGGCTCTATCCCTGACGGCAGAGACGACGAAGTCCCGTGGATCGAAACAAAAAACCTTTCCAAGGACTGGGTCGAACGATTTCACAACTCAAAGAAAGCCGATAAGATTGACCAACAAGACGAAAAACTCGCTCAAAAACGCTCCACATTCATTTACACACTTGCCGATCTCGAGCGCTTCGAAACCGAGATAACCCAACTGTGGGGCGTGGCATTCGCATTCACTTTATTTCTAAAGTATCCGAATTTGCCCATGAACGCAGACGAACTTAAAAAGCGATGCACCGCATCACCCCTCATAGTTCACGCGTTGAAACAAGTTACAAAACCCAAAGAATAATTTGTCACATCAGCTCGCCAAAGGTGGCACGGCGTCCTTTCACGTTTGCTTGTCAGAAAACGCCACCACGCCGCTCCGCGGCAAGCCACTCTCTCCCACAAGGGGAGAGAGTAACGTTGCGCGTAGCTTCAACATTTAATCCCAGGCCGGCGCGAAGCCCGGATTGACGCAGCGCTTGTCTTTCGGCAGCGCGGCGATCTTCTTGCGATCGGCATCATCCAGCGTGATCTTCAGCGCATCCAGATTGGCCTGCTGGCTCTCGCGGCGCGATGCCTTCGGGATCGCGGCGACGCCGTCCTGGTCGAGCAGCCACTTCAGCGCGACTTGCGCGGCGCTGGCGTTGTGCCTGGCGCCAATTTCCGCCAACACCGGATCCGAGGCAACACGCCCCTGCGCCAGCGGGCAATAGGCGACGAGCGGGATCGACTTGGCATTGAGATAGGCCAGCACCTTCGATTGATCCAGCATCGCGTGATATTCGATCTGGTTGCAGGCGATCGGCGCCTTGACGTCCTCGACCGCAATCTTGAGCAGCGCCGTGGTGAAATTGGCAACCCCGATCGCGCGCGTGCGCCCCTCCTCCTTCAGCTTCATCAGGGTTTCGAACACCGCGCCCCAGTTCGCCGACTTCGACGGCCAGTGCACGAGATAGAGATCGACGTGGTCGAGCCTCAGTTTCTTCAGGCTGGCATCGAAGGCCCGAAGGATCGCATCCGGCGTCAGATTCTCGTGCCAGACCTTTGTCGTGACATGCAGCTCGCCACGCGGCACGGAGGCCGACGCCAGCGCGGCGCCGATGGCTTCCTCGTTGGCATACATTTCGGCGGTGTCGATGTGGCGATAGCCGATCGACAGCGCGCTCTCGACCGCGGCGCGGCAGGCATCGCCCTGCATGCGGAAGGTGCCGAGGCCGAGCTTGGGCATGCTGATGCCCTGTGTTTTCAGATTGTCCATGGGTCAACTCCTGACGTATTTCAGCCGCCAGACACGCGGTGGGACCGCGAGAACAGACTCTTCGATGATGGAAAAGAGGTGGCGGGAGCAAGCACTATAGCGCGGAAGACGCGGGGCGGCCAATCAAGATCGGGTTAGGGGCGATTAGGTTCGATGATCGCCACGAACGCGGTGAGCGCCCTCTCCCGCTTGCGGGAGAGGGTGTCTCCACACTGGGATTGTCAAGAATTGCGGAGAAAATCCCCAAGTGGAGAGAGCCCTCACCCGCCGCGCTCTGCGATCGCGTCGGCCTCTCCCGCAAGCGGGAGAGGCGGGAGCAAGCCGCGCAGTCCGCCTGAAATTCATATACGATTGCCCTGCCCGCAAGCGGGAGAGGTTGACCAGCCTGCGTCCCTTACGAATGCTGGGCCACCACAGCCGGGCGCGCCTGCGGCTGCGGCACGATATCGACCGACCAGAGATCGCGATTGTCGACGTCCTTCAAGGTCACCGTCATCACGCCGCTTGTGCCGTCGATGTCGACGCGGCCGAAGAACTGCAGGCCGAAACAGGGCGCGAGGTTCTCGCCCTGGGCTTCGCTGCATCCGTTCCGGTACATCGCCACGGGGCCAAACGTGTTGTCGAGCTCGCCCGGGCCCCAGGTGCCGGCATGGAGGGGGCCTGAGACGAACTCCCAGAACGGCTCGAAATCGCAAAACTGCGCCTTGTTCGGATCGTAGTAATGCGCGGCGGTGTAGTGCATGTCGGCGGTGAGCCAGACGATGTTGCGGACACCCGCGCGCTTGATCGATGCGAGCAGATCGGCGATTTCGTGCTCACGCCGGTCGGGCGGGCCGTCGGCGAGCGCGACGGCATCCAGGCTGATCAGCCCGATCGGCAAATCTGCCGCGATCACCTTCCAGGTCGCGCGCGAGGCGGCGAGCTCCCGCTTCAGCCAGGCGAGCTGCTCGACGCCAAGAATCCAGCCGTGATGATCGTCGCCCTTATTCCAGGTCTCGTCGCGATAGCTGCGCATGTCGATCATGAAGATGTCGAGCAGCGGGCCGTAGGCGATCTTGCGATAGACCCGCCCCTGCCGCGCGCCGATGTCAGGGATCGGCATGAAGTCGAAGAAGGCGCGGCGAGCACGCGCGACGAGGCGTGGCGTGCCGTCGTCCTCGTAGCCGGCGGCGTCATAGCTGCCGGTCGGCGACCAATCGTTGGTGACCTCGTGATCGTCCCATTGCGCGAGCATCGGCACTTGCGCATGGAAGGCGCGGAAGTTCTCGTCGAGATGATTGTATTTGTAGTTACCGCGGAACTGCGCCAGCGTGTGCGCGACTTGCGCTTTCTCCTGGGTCACCACGTTGCGCCAGATCTCGCCATTCGGCAGCTTCTGCTCGGATGGGATCGTGCAATCGGCATAGATGTGATCGCCGGAGTGGATGAAGAAATCCGGGCGGTTGTCGAGCATGGTGCGATAGCCGCGATAGCCACCGCGGGAGATGTCGATGCCCCAGCCCTGACCCGCGACATCGCCGGACCACAGGAACGAGATCGACTGCCCCTCGGCCGGCGCGGTCCGGAAATGGCCGACGCGGCTTTCACCGGCGATGCCGGTGGCGATATCGTCGAACCGGACGCGGTAGAAGATGTCCTGACCCGGCGGCAGATCGTTCAGCTGCAGTTTTGCGGTGAAGTCTGCATCGGGCAGAGCGTCGCGCGAAGCGGACGCGATGATGGTCTTGAAGCTCTCGACCGTGGAGCATTCCACCTGCATGCGAGCAGGCCGGTCGGCGCGCGCCCAGATCACGGCAGAGCCATCCGAGACGTCGCCGGACTGGATGCCGCCCGCGATCTGCGGGCGATCGGCGGCGCGGCTGATGGACGGGCTTGCGAGCGCGGCGATGGCGAGGCTGGAGGTGGAGCGGACCAGAAACTGTCGCCGGGTCCATGCGCGCGAGGCGCGGAGCGTTGCCATTCAGGGAACCTTCGTCGAATCGCGACGGAAGGTGCCTGCGTCGTTTGACTCCCGGCTTACAGTTTCTTGACTCCGCGCCTACGGTTTTGCGACGCGGAGGTGACGGGCCGGGCTGCGGCATCCTGCACGACCTGAGCGCACTCCTCGTCCTTCGAGACGACCGCTTCGCGGTCTCCTCAGGATGAGGCTAAGCGGCATCGGTGCTCGTGCTCGTCAAAACGACGGCCGCACACTCGGACCTCATCCTGAGGGCCCGCCATCGGCGGGCGTCTCGAAGGATGGGCTACGGGCGAGCTATTCGCCACGCTTCTTCACATACAGTAGCCCAGCCGCAAGCGGGGCGAGGTGAAGAAGACGCTCAATGCTTCCAGTTACAGATGCCGCCGGTACGGCACGGCCAGGTCTGGATGCGGGTGTCCATCGCCTGCGCGTCCAGCGGATTGCCGTGGCGATGCGCGAGCTTGGTGCGGGCTGCGCCGCGTGGCTGCGCGTCTCGCGCGTGTGCGACCTTCGGCTCTTGCACGCGCACGCGCTCTGCCGCGACCTTCTTCGGCACCTCGACCGGCTCGGCACGGGCCTGCGCCTCGTTGCCGCCCTTCGCCTCGAGCGCGACCGGAGCGAATTGCGTCTCGGGCCCGAGCCGCTTCGGCGACAGCACGGCCTTGGAGAGATCGAGACCGAGATATTCGTTGGGCTTGTAGTCATCAGCGCGCGCAACGCCGCCCCATGCCAGCACGAGGGCAATTGCAACTGCAAAATGAACGCTCTTCAGGACCACGGACGCCTCCTGAAATTGATTGTTAAGAGGTAATTTACCCCTATTTAGGAGGCGTCGCGTGCAATTCCAGCGGTCAAATGCCGCCGTGGTTAAGAAGTTTGGCGGTATCAGGCGACTTTTCGCGTCGCACTCGCCCCATCAAGGAACCCCATAAGCCGGCTGCGGATGATTTGTTCCGCCTCGGTCATGATGCGATCGACCAGTTCCTTGCAGGTGGGGACGTCGTGGATGAGGCCCGCCACCATGCCGCAGCTCCAGGCGCCGGCATCCATCTGCCCGTCCAGCATGACCTTGGGATAGACACCCGCGACCTGGTCGTGGATGTCGTCGATGGTCAGCTTGGCGCCCTTCGCGCGCTCGATCTCGAGCAGGTGGTCGACGTTTGCGTTCTTCAGCACGCGCTCGGTGTTGCGCAGGGCCCGCATGATCAGGCGGGTGTCGAGTTCGGTCGCGGCGACCAACGCGTTCTTCACGTTCTGATGGACCGGTGCTTCCTTGGTGGCGATGAAACGCGTGCCCATGTTCATGCCGGCCGCGCCCAGCGACAGCGCCGCGACGAGGCTGCGCCCGTCGGCCATGCCGCCGGAGGCCACGAACGGGATCTTCAACTCCTCCGCCGCGCGCGGCAGCAGGATCATGTTGGGAATGTCGTCCTCGCCGGGATGACCGCCACATTCAAAACCGTCGACGCTGACGGCGTCGCAGCCGATTCGCTCGGCCTTCAGAGAGTGGCGGACCGACGTGCATTTGTGGATCACCTTGATGCCGGCCGCCTTCAGCGCCGGCATATAGGCTTCCGGGCTGCGGCCCGCGGTCTCCACCGCCTTGATGCCGCCTTCGACGATCGCCGCGATGTATTCCGGATAAGGCGGCGCCGCGAAGGTTGGCAGGAAGGTGAGGTTCACACCGAACGGCTTGTCGGTCATGTCGTGGCAGCGCGCGATCTCCTTGGCGAGCAGCTCCGGCGTCTTCTGCGTGAGACCGGTGATGATGCCGAGCCCGCCGGCATTGGAGACGGCGGCGGCCAACTCGGCGAAGCCGACGAAATGCATGCCGCCCTGGATGATGGGGTGCTCGATGCCGAACAGTTCGGTGATCGCGGTCTTCACTTAAATTACCTCCCGGAATTTTGCCTGGTGTTGGGATCAGTCTAGCCGGACTTTCGCGCCGCGGTCACCATTTCTCGCCGAACGGGCGGATCTCCATCTCGAAGGTCCAGGCGCTCTTCGGCTGTTGATAGAGCTGCCAGTAGGAGTCCGCCACCGCCGACGGCGGCATCAGCAGATCGGGATCATCAAGCGCGTTCGGCCCGAGCGACTCGAGCCGGCGCTGCCGCACCCATTCGGTGTCGACGCCGGAATCGATGATGAGATGGGCGACGTGGATGTTCTTCGGACCGAGTTCGCGCGCCATCGCCTGCGCCACCGCACGCAGTCCGAACTTGGCGCTGGCGAACGCCGCAAAACCGCTGCCGCCGCGCAAGGAGGCCGTGGCGCCAGTGAAGAAGATCTTGCCGCCGCCGCGCGCCAGCATCAGCCGCGCCGCCTCGCGCCCCGCAAGAAAGCCGGAATAGCAGGCCATCTCCCACACCTTGCGGAACACGCGTTCGGTGGTGTCGAGAATCGGGAAATTGACGTTGGCGCCGACATTGAAGATGCAGACCTCCAGCGGCGCGTGCTTGTCGGCATCGTTGAGGAAGGCGGTGACCTCCTCCTCCTTCCGCGCGTCGAGCGAGCGCGCGTGGATCTCGCCGCCGGCGGCTTCGATGTCCTTCACCAGCGGCGCGAGCTTGTCGCCGTTGCGACGGCCCGCGTAGATCGAAAAGCCTTCAGCGGCGAATTTCCTGGCAATCTCGGAGCCGATGAAATCGCCGGCCCCGATCACGGCCGCGGTCGCGTTTCGCTTGGGCAAAGTCGCCTCCTCCGATGAGCGTATGTGGTTTGTGCGGAGGCTATAGTTCTAAAATAGAACTGTCAAATTTATCCGCTGAGTGCTAGCTACGAGCACAAATAGTACTGGTCATTCAAGTCAGTTCCTTTTTCTGACTTACTAAATCATGCGAGAAAACCGGATGAAGTGGGATACGCTGGACGAGGAGCCCTGCTCGCTCTCCCGCACCGTCGCCGTGGTCGGCGACCGCTGGACGCTTCTGATCCTGCGCGAATGTTTTCTGCGCGTACGCCGGTTCGAGGCGTTTCAGTCCTCGCTTCAGATCACGCGGCATCTTCTGTCGGAGCGACTGAAGAAGCTGGTGCGGTTCGGCATCCTGCGCCGCGTCCCCTATTCCGAAGCGCCGAAGCGCTACGAATACATCCTCACGCAGAAGGGGCTCGACCTCTACCCGATCATCATGGCGATGGTGCATTGGGGCGACACCCACATGGGCGACGAGCGCGGCCGCCCGCTGCTGCACGAGCACAAGACTTGCGGGAAGCTGTTCGATCCGGTGATGGTGTGCTCGGAATGCGGCGAGCCGCTGCATGCCAAGCAGGTGCACGTGCATGCGGGGCCGGGGCGGCGAGGAGCTGACGCTGCCTAGAGCCTTTCCTGTTCCGATGGAATCGGAACGGGGCTCTAGATTCTCGTTTTGACGCGTTTTCTTGACGCGAACCGGTATCCACTTCGCTCGAAAACGCTTTAGTGGCCCCGCGCCGGCGCGCGGAGATTGATCGGACGCATCACCGCCGCGGTCGGGATCATCAGCACCGCGATGATCGCCAGCGTCCAGAACACGTCGATATAAGCGAGGAAGTCGACTTGCTGCTGCAAGGTCCGGCCCACCCAGGCGACCGCCTGCAAGGCCGCGTCGCTCGCATTCGAGCCTTGGGCCTGGAAGAAGCGGGTCATCGTATCGATGGTCTGCTGATAGCCGAGGTCCGACGGCGCGGCGTGCTCGATCAGGCGGCTCTGATGGAATTGCTGGCGCTGCGCCAGAACCGTCTGCGCCAGCGCCACGCCCATGGACCCGCCGATGTTGCGGGCGACGTTGATCAGCGCCGAGGCCTGGTTGGTCTTGTCGGGCGGCACGCCGTCATAGGAGGCGGTCGTCACAGGCAGGAACAGGAAAGGAAGGCCGATCGCGAGGAAGACGCGCGCCAGCGCCGCATAGCCGTAGGTGATGTCGCCGTCCAGCCCGGTCAGATGCCACATCGAGAATGCGACCACCGTCGCCCCGAACATGATGAGATATTTCGGCTGCACCGTGCTGACGAGCTTGCCCACGACCGGCATCAGCATCAAGGTCGCGATGCCGCCGGGTGACAACGCGAGGCCGGCCAGCAGTGCCGTGTAGTTCAGCTCGGTCTGAAGCAATTGCGGCAGGATCTGCGTGGTCGAGATCAGCACCGCACCGGTGCCGAGCATGACCAGGAAGCAGGCCGCGAACTGACGCCGGCCAAGCAAACGCAGATCGATGATAGGGTCTTCGCGCGTCAGCTCCCACGGGATCAGCGCGAGCAGCGAGACGGCGGCGAGAACTGCAAAGAACACGATCATGTTCGAGCCGAACCAGTCGTTGCGCTGGCCTTCGTCCAGCACGAATTCGAGTGAGGCGAGCCCGACCGCGACGAGCAGGAAGCCGATATAGTCGACGCGAAGGCCCTTGCTCAGCAGCTTCTTTCTCTCCTCTTCGGCCCCCGACGGCTCCTTGACCAGCGTGCCAACCAGGAACAGCGAGAGCAGCCCCATCGGCACATTGATCAGGAACACCCAGTGCCAACTGTAGGTGTCGGTGATCCAGCCACCGAGCGTCGGACCGATCACCGGCGCGACGACCACGGCGACGCCATAGATGGCAAAGGCCTGGCCACGCTTCTCCGGCGGAAAGGAGTCGGCGAGGATCGCCTGCTCGCTGGTCGCCATGCCGCCGCCGCCGAGGCCCTGCAGGATACGAAACAGCACCAGCGACTCCAGGCTCCAGGCGAAGCCGCACAGCAGCGATGAGACCGTGAAGGTCGCAACGCAGATCATGTAGAAGCGCTTGCGGCCTATCACGGTCGATAGCCAGCCCGAGATCGACAGCACGATGGCGTTGGCGACGAGATAGCTGGTGATGACGTAGGTGCTCTCGTCGATGCCGACGGCGAGCCCGCCTGCGATGTGGCGCAATGCGACATTGGCGATGGTGGTGTCGAGCACCTCCATGAAGGTCGCGATCGAGACCACGAAGGCGATCAGGTAAGGATTATGCCCGCCAGCCGCCGAACGCTCCGGCGACCAGCCTCCGGCAGCCGCGCCGTCTTGCGTCGCGTCGGTCATCGCACCCTGGTCCAGGGCACGACCGACATGCCGGGCCCTACCGGCAGATCGGCAGGCCAATTGTCGACCACGATCTTCACCGGCACGCGCTGCACCACCTTGACATAGTTGCCGGTGGCATTCTCCGCCGGCAGCAGGCTGAAGGCGGTGCCGGAGCCCGGCTGCACGGAATCGACATGGCCGGTCAGCTTGCGCCCGGGATAGGCATCGATGCGGATATCGACCGGCTGGCCCGGCCGCATGTCGGCAAGCTGGGTCTCTTTGTAGTTGGCGACGATCCAGACCTCATCGGGGACGAACATCATCAGGCTCTGTCCCGCGGTCACGAACGTGCCCTTGGCGCCCGAGAGCTTGACGACGCGGCCGGACTGCGCGGCGACGACATTGGTGTATTGCAGGTTCAGCTTCGCTTGATCGAGCTGCGCCTGCGATTGCTGGAGTTGCGCCTTGGCGCCTTCGAGCTGGGCCTGCAGCGTCTTGATGCCGACTTGCGCGGCAATCACCGCAGTCTTGGCGCGCTCGGTGTTGGCCTGCTGGGCCTGGAGATCCGAGCGGGTCTGCTGCTGGCGCTGCACGGTGCCGGCGCCCTTCTCGACCAGATCCTGCGCACGCGCAGATTCCTCCTGCGAGAATTGAAGCTGAGCCTGCGCCTGCTCGAGCTGCGCCTGGGCCTGCTTGATCTGCTCCTGCTGGGAAACGATCTGTGCCTCTACATTGGCGATGTTGGCTTTCGAGACCTCGACCTGCGCCTGCGCCTGATCGACGGCGATGCGATAATCGCGCTCGTCGATCTTGGCGAGGAGATCGCCGGCGTTGACATGCTGGTTGTCCGTGACGGGAACATCGGTCACGTAGCCGCTGACCTTCGAGGCTACGGAAAAGCTGCGCGCGGCAACGAAGGCATCGTCGGTGGATTCGTAGTGACGCACCTCGAGCCAGTACAGCAGACCGCCGACCAGCGCTGCGATCATCACGATCGCGCCGATAGTCGCGAGCAGCCAATGCTCGCGGAGGCGCTCGCGCAGCGACGGTACCGGCGTCTTCGGCTGATCCTTGAACTGCTGCTTGACCTCGCCGGTCTGGTCAGGGGAATTCTTCGGAGCTTCCTTCGCCCTCTGCGATTGCTCCGCGGACGGCTCACGCCCCCGTGTCTGCGCATCCACGGTGAACACCTTTCTCGGCACTGAACCGGCAGCAGGTGACCAGAGCCCATTCCCGCGCCGCGAGCCTAACCGCAGCCTTGGCGCATGGTTCCGGGTATGTAGAGCACCGCTGTCATTCGTGAATGCATTGCGCAAAAAAGAAGCGCGACACCATATATGCCGCGCTTCACAAATCGTCTGCGCACCCGGTCAGTGCGTCTTGGTCTCGTGCCACTTCTCGAGGTCCGGCTTCTTCTCGCCGGACTTCTGTTCCTTCTCCGGATTGCCCTTCCAGGGCTTGTCCGTCTGGGCGTGCGATCCCCAGTCATTCTGATGCCGGGGATCGTCGTTGGGCTTTTCCTGGCTCATCGGATCTCCCTCTCGTTGGCGCGTCTACGCGAACGGAACGCCGTAATAGGCGTTGATGCCGCGCATGGCGGCGTCATCGCCCCAATTCCACTCGCTCCGCTCGGCATATTTCGGTGCGCCTTCCAATTCCTTGGTGGTGATGCCCGTGACGTAGCCGCCAAGCTCGGTGTCGTATTTCAGCGACTGCCAGGGCAGCGGGTAGTGATCATTGCCGACGCCGAGAAAGCCGCCGAAGCCTAGCACCGCGTAAGACACCGTGCCGCTGGTCTTGTCGATCATCACGCGCTCGATCGAACCGATCTTGTTGCGGTCGGCGCCATAGACGGATGTTCCCTCGACCTTGTCGCTGCCGATCAAGCGGCCCATTTCGCTCCGATCCAACTCACCTTGGTTCAGCATCTCAATTCTCCACTCAGCCAATGTGGGGACCAACCGAGGTCCGAGATGATCGTTCCAAAATGGCCGCGGCCCGAAGCGCCGCGGCAAGTCAAGATTAACGCAGAGAAACGGACGGCTCGCGCGGCGACAGGAATTCAAACATCGCAGCCGCGGTTTGAAGCTGCTCGATGCGCGCCGCAACGATTTCACGCTGCTTGTCGTCTGACAGGTTCGCGAGCTCATGCTCGAGCCGCAATCTCTGTGCTTCCAATCGTTGTTCGAATGTGTGGGGCTCAGACCGTCTTCGCATCGTCTATCCTCGGGGGTTGCAGGCCCGGGCTGTTGGCCCAGCGCTCGACTTGCTCGATCACCTTCTGATGGCTTGGACGCACTGGTTTCGGCGGTTCTCGCTCATCGGAAGGCTTGCGGGGTAGCCTGACCTCGTTTGTCATGACGCGTCTCCCTTTCATTTAAAATGCGCTTCCGCGAGAATTGTTTCACGCGTAACATATTGATTTCTATAAACTATCTTACTCAAAGGATGCCTTTTGGGACTCCGATGGAACTCGCGGCAAGTTGGCTGGTTTAGCAAACTACTCAACTTGCTCAATTTGCGTGATCGACCATGAACGACCTTCGCGCCGAACGCCTACAAGTCATGCTTTCACCGGAAGAGCTGGCGGCAGTGGATGATTTCCGGTTCAAGCACCGTATGCCGACGCGCGCCGCGGCGGTCCGCGAGCTTCTCAAGCTCGGACTTGCGGCAGCCGGGAGCGATGCGGTGCCAGGCGTCAAATCAAGCGATTTTGGCGTGTTTCGCCGCGGTCCCGACGGACACACGCTGGGAGACCCTGAAAGCGGCGCCGAGGAGTGATCCGCAAGGTCGTCAAAGCAAAACGGCCCCAGCACAGTGGGGTGCAAGGGCCGTCCTTGGAGATTACTTCCGGATCACCGGGGGCATGATAACCGGAAGCAATCTGTTGACTCTCCCCGCAGGGATTCGTTCCGCGCGTGTCGCTAGCCGCTCGGCGCAGCGCCGGAATCGTCCGGCGTCATGCCGGAGCCAGGCGTCTTGCTGTCGTCGTTGAGTTCGGGATCGCGGGTCGCTTCACGCGACGGCGAGACTTTCTCATCCGTCTTGTGCGCGGCCTGCGCGCGCTGCTTGTCGCGCGGCTGATCCTCCGCCTTTTTGTCCCTAACGATGCCGTGGTCGGAATGGGCCATGATGTCCTCTCGCCTCTTCAGATGCATTGAAGCGCTTACGCTCCGCTGCGTCGAATGTTCCTGCGAGCGTGAGAGGCCGCGGCGCTAGCTGTGCGCAGCGTGCACCGCGACAGATGCATTTTCCTGATGCACCTGCCGCACCGTCGTCGCAGTTGCAAACGCAACCGAGACGCCAAAGGCGAGAATGAGTGAGAGAAGTGCAAGACGTGGAGCCATCGCAAAACCTCCTGGAATCAAAAAACAACGCGGTCGACTATTCCTGATTATTGCTGATTGGCTTTGCCCGTTCCGTGAGCGGCCTCACACGCGGACGCACGAAAACGAAAGCGGCTAAGCATCAAGCTTTTGGCGGACGCGAATTTTGACCGGCGGGACTTCGCCATCGAGCCAGTCTTGCTCCTTCGCCAATGCCGTCCATGCGTCCGCCATACGCGAAAAGCGATTATAAGCGGGTTGCGCTTCCGAGCGCTCGGCCAATTGCAGGCAGTTCTCGGCGTTGTCCCTGAAGATATCAGACTGTTTCATGGACTAAACGTGGGTACGGAACCCCTGGCCCGCAACCGCCCTTACGGGATCGTAATCTTCACCGGAACTTTGCACGTCACAGGTCATTGGATACTCATGCGGATATTTGTCGCGATCGTCCTGGCCTTCATCAGCACCGCGGCACTCGCCGACAGCACCGGCGATCGCACGCCGACTGCGACGGACGTCATCACCGGCCTCTACGCCTTCAGCCGCTTCCAGCAGGGTCTGCTGGAAAGCACCGATCTGAAAGGCAATGCAGAGGTCAAGAACCTCGCCGCCCTGCGCGCCGAAGAGGCGGCCAAGCGCGACAAGGCGCTGAAGGAGATTCAGGACGCCATCGGCACCGAACCGCGGGTGAGCAAGATCTCATCCGCCGGCGCAAGCCTTGCCGAGCCCGAAGACGCGGACGGACCAACCTACATCAGAAGCTTCTATGCCGCGCAGATCCCCGAATATGACTCCGCGATTACTTTGCTCGAGCGCTATCTGCGAGCGCCTGACAATTCCGCGCTCGCCGCCTTCGCGCGCGAGCAATTGCCGACCCTGCACACCCAGATGAAGGACGCCGAGCGCACCGTGACCGACAAATAGTGGTCCCAGGCCCTTCCCGCCGGTCTTGGACCCGGATCAAACTGGCAAGGCACGAGAAATAATCTCAAATTTCCTTGGAACCAGATGGAACCAATCTTGCCGGCCTCTGTTATTTTGACCGGGCTGAGCAGAGCAGGTTCCATTTTCACGCGCCGCAAGCTTGGCGCTTGATTTGCGATTCGGCTGACGGTCTAGTTTGGTCAATGCGTCTCGCTGTGGATTCGGCCGACGCCTGCGGGGGAATTAGTATGAGCGACCTCGATTCCGGAACAGCATCACGCTCCGGTCGTCGCGTCCCAAAACCCAAACCGAACGGTACATCGGAGCCGGACTCCCGGCCGGAATTGCTGCTGGCGCTACAAGCCATGCGCAGCGGCGATTTTTCGGTGCGGATGAGCGGTGACTATCTCGGCATCGATGGCAAGATCGCCGACACCCTTAACGAAATCATCGCGGCCAACCAGCGCATGGCCCAGCAGCTCGAGCTGGTCGGCCAGGTGGTGGGACGCGAAGGCAAGACCCGCCAGCGCGTGAAGTTCGGCCTCGCCTCCGGCTCCTGGGCCGACATGGAAGGCTCAGTCAACACGCTAATTGACGACCTTTTATGGCCGACGCGCGAGGTGACCCGCGCGGTCGCAGCCGTGGCGCAGGGCGATCTGATCCAGACCGTCAAGCTCGACGTCGAGGGCCGCCCGCTGCGCGGCGAATTCCTGCAATCGGCGACCATCGTCAACACGATGATCAAGCAGCTCGGCGTGTTCACCTCCGAGGTGACGCGCGTCGCGCGCGAGGTCGGCACCGAAGGCAAGCTCGGCGGCCAGGCCCAGGTGCCGGAAGTGACCGGCGTCTGGAAAGACCTGACCGAGAGCGTCAACTCGATGGCGAACAATTTGACCAACCAGGTTCGCAACATCGCCGAGGTGACGATCGCGGTCGCCAACGGCGACTTGTCCAAGAAAATCACCGTCGACGTCCGCGGCGAGATCCTTCAGCTCAAGGAAGCCATCAACACGATGGTGGACCAGCTGCGCTCCTTCGCCTCCGAAGTGACGCGCGTCGCGCGCGAGGTCGGCACCGACGGCAAGCTCGGCGGCCAGGCCATCGTGCCCGGCGTCGCGGGCACCTGGAAGGATTTGACGGACTCCGTGAACGCGATGTGCGGCAACCTCACCGCACAGGTTCGTAACATCGCCAACGTGACGACCGCCGTGGCGCGCGGCGATCTGTCCCGCAAGATCACCGTGGACGTCCGCGGCGAAATCCTGGAGCTGAAGGACACCATCAACACCATGGTGGACCAGCTGAACTCCTTCGCCTCCGAAGTGACGCGCGTCGCGCGCGAAGTCGGCACCGAAGGCAAGCTCGGCGGCCAGGCCCAGGTGCCCGGCGTCGCCGGCACCTGGAAGGACCTCACCGACAACGTCAACTTTATGGCCTCGAACCTGACCGCGCAGGTCCGCAACATCGCCGACGTCGCCACCGCGATCGCCGGCGGTGATCTGTCGAAGAAGATCACGGTGAACGTCTCGGGCGAGATTCTTCAGCTGAAGGAAACACTCAACACCTGCGTGGACCAGCTCAACGCCTTTGCCGGTGAAGTCACGCGCGTCGCGCGCGAGGTCGGCACCGAGGGACGGCTGGGCGGCCAAGCCAACGTGCTCGGCGTCGCCGGCACCTGGAAGGACCTCACGGAAAGCGTCAACTCGATGGCGTCGAACCTGACCGCACAGGTTCGCAACATCGCCGAGGTGACGACCGCGGTCGCGGGCGGCGACTTGTCGAAGAAGATCACGGTGGACGTCCGCGGCGAAATCCTCGAGCTGAAGGACACCATCAACACCATGGTGGACCAGCTCAACGCCTTCGCCGGCGAAGTCACGCGCGTGGCGCGCGAAGTCGGCACCGAAGGCAAGCTCGGTGGTCAGGCCCAGGTGCGCGGCGTCGCAGGCACCTGGAAAGATTTGACGGACTCGGTCAACTCGATGGCCTCGAACCTGACCGGCCAGGTCCGCAACATCGCCGAGGTCGCGACCGCGGTGGCCAAGGGCGACTTGTCGAAGAAGATCACGGTGAACGTCTCCGGCGAAATCCTTCAGCTGAAGGAAACGCTCAACACCATGGTCGACCAGCTCAACGCCTTCGCCGGCGAAGTCACGCGCGTCGCGCGCGAGGTCGGCACCGAAGGCAAGCTCGGTGGCCAGGCGCAGGTGACGGGGGTCGCCGGCACCTGGAAAGACCTCACCGACAACGTCAACTCGATGGCGGGCAATTTGACCGCCCAGGTCCGAAACATCGCCGAGGTCGCAACCGCCATCGCCGGCGGCGACCTGTCGCGCAAGATCACGGTGGACGTCCGCGGCGAGATCCTTCAGCTGAAGGACACGCTGAACACGATGGTGGACCAGCTCAACCGCTTCGCAGGCGAGGTGACGCGCGTGGCGCGCGAGGTCGGCACCGAAGGCCGCCTCGGCGGTCAGGCCAACGTGCCTGGCGTTGCCGGTACCTGGAAGGATTTGACCGACTCCGTGAACTCGATGGCGGGCAACCTCACCGCCCAGGTTCGTAACATCGCCGAAGTCACCACCGCCGTGGCGCGCGGCGACTTGTCCCGCAAGATCACCGTGGACGTGAAGGGCGAAATCCTCGAGCTCAAGAACACCATCAACACCATGGTGGACCAGCTCAACGGTTTTGCCGGCGAAGTGACGCGCGTCGCACGCGAGGTCGGCACCGAAGGCAAGCTCGGCGGCCAGGCGGAAGTGCCCGGCGTCGCCGGCACCTGGAAGGACCTCACCGACAACGTCAACTTCATGGCCTCGAACCTGACGGCCCAGGTCCGCAACATCGCCGAGGTCGCAACCGCGATCGCCGGCGGCGATTTGTCGAAGAAGATCACGGTGGACGTGCGCGGCGAGATCCTGCTGCTCAAGGACACCTTGAACACGATGGTGGAGCAGCTCCGCTCCTTCGCGGCCGAAGTGACGCGCGTGGCGCGCGAGGTCGGCACTGAAGGCCGGCTCGGCGGTCAGGCCGTCGTGCCCGGCGTCGGCGGCACTTGGAAGGACCTCACCGACAACGTCAACCTGCTGGCCGCGAACCTCACCACGCAGGTCCGCAACATCGCCGAAGTGACGACCGCCGTGGCGCGCGGCGACTTGTCCCGCAAGATCACCGTGGACGTGAAGGGCGAAATCCTCGAGCTGAAAAACACCATCAACACCATGGTGGACCAGCTCAACGCTTTCGCCGGCGAAGTCACCCGCGTCGCGCGCGAGGTCGGCACCGAAGGCGAGCTCGGCGGTCAGGCCCAGGTGCCCGGCGTCGCCGGCACCTGGAAGGACCTCACCGACACCGTCAACTTCATGGCGGCGAACCTCACCGAGCAGGTCCGCGGCATCGTCAAGGTGGTGACCGCTGTTGCGAACGGTGATTTGAAACAAAACCTCACCGTGAAGTCGAAGGGCGAGGTCGCAGCACTTGCCGATACCATCAACAACATGACGGAGACGCTCGCGACCTTCGCCGACCAGGTGACGTCGGTGGCCCGCGAGGTCGGCGTCGAGGGACGGCTGGGCGGTCAGGCCGACGTGCCCGGTGCGGCCGGCACCTGGAAGGACCTCACCGGCAACGTCAACCTGCTCGCGGCCAATCTCACCTCGCAGGTACGCGCGATCGCGGAAGTGGCGACAGCGGTGACCAAGGGCGATTTGACGCGGTCGATTCAAGTCGATGCCCGCGGCGAAGTGGCCGAGCTGAAAGACAACATCAACACGATGATCACGAACCTCCGTCTGACGACGGACGTGAACACCGAGCAGGACTGGCTGAAGACCAACCTCGCCAAATTCACCAACATGCTTCAGGGCCAGCGCGATCTCGCCACCGTCGGCCGACTGTTGCTGACCGAGCTGTCACCGCTGGTCAACGCGCATACCGGCGTGATCTACCAGGTCGAGAACGAGGACAATCCGCAACTCCTGCTGCTTGCCTCCTATGCCGGCGACGGCGTCTATCCCTATCAGCGCGTGCTTCCGTTCGGCGACGGCCTGATCGGCCAGTGCGCACTCGACCGGCGCCCGCGCGTGGTCTCCGACATTCCCGCCGACGTGGTGCCGATCAACTCGGCGCTGCTCCGTGTCGCACCGAAGAACCTCGTGGTGCTGCCCGTGCTGTTCGAGGGCCAGGTCAAGGCGGTGATCGAGCTCGCCTCGCTCACTTCGTTCACGACCTCACAGATGACGTTCCTGGAGCAGCTCACCGATTCTATCGGCATCGTGCTCAATTCGATCGAGGCGACGATGCAGACCGAAGGCTTGCTGAAGCAGTCGCAGCAGCTCGCCGGCGAGCTCCAGACCCAGCAGCGCGAATTGCAGCAGACCAACGACCAGCTAGAGCAGAAGGCGCAGCAGCTCGCCGAACGTAACGTCGAGGTCGAGCGCAAGAACCAGGAGATCGAGCAGGCCCGCCGCGCGCTCGAGGAAAAGGCAACCGAGCTCGCGCTGACCTCGAAGTACAAGTCCGAATTCCTGGCCAATATGAGCCACGAGCTCCGCACGCCGCTGAACTCGATCCTGATCCTGGGACAACAGCTCACGGACAATCCCGACGGCAACCTCACTGGCAAACAGGTCGAGTTCGCCCGCACCATCCACGGCGCCGGCACCGACCTCTTGAACCTGATCAGCGACATTCTCGATCTCTCCAAGATCGAGTCCGGCACGGTGACGGTCGACGCCGAGGAGATCCTCACCGCCAACCTGCTCGATACGGTCGGACGGCCGTTCCGACATGAGGCGGAGAACCGCAATCTGTCGTTCAAGATCGACGTCGATCCGAATCTCGCACGCAGCATCGTCACCGACTCCAAGCGGCTGCAACAAGTCCTCAAGAATCTGCTCTCCAACGCCTTCAAGTTCACCGCCGAAGGCGAGGTGCGCCTGAAGGTCGCCGCAGCGGTCGGCGGATGGGGAACGGATCATCCGGTGCTGAACTCCGCGCCGGTCGTGATCGCCTTCGAGGTCTCCGATACCGGCATCGGCATTCCCCTGGAGAAGCAGAAGCTGATCTTCGAGGCGTTCCAGCAGGCGGATGCCGGCACCAGCCGCAAATATGGCGGCACCGGCCTCGGGCTTGCGATCAGCCGTGAGCTTGCAAGCCTGCTCGGCGGCGAAATCCATCTTCGCAGCGCGCCGAGCAAGGGCTCATCCTTCACGCTGTATCTGCCGCTGAAATATTCCGGCCCGACACTCGCACCGCGTCCCGCGCCCCAGCAATACAGCCAGCCGCCCGCGCTCCAGCCGGCCGCGACGGAACAGCAGCGCGTCATCGAGCAGCTACCCGACGACCGCCTCAATCTCGAGCCCGGCGACAGCATCCTGCTCATCGTCGAGGACGATCCGCATTATGCCCGCATCCTGGTCGACCTCGCGCGTGACAAGGGTTTCAAGGTGCTGGTCGCCGCGCGCGGCGCAGACGCGCTCGAACTCGCAAAACAGTATCAGCCGCGCGCCGTCTCGCTCGATGTGTTCCTGCCCGACATGCTCGGCTGGACGGTGCTGAGCCAGCTCAAGCACAACCCGCTGACGCGCCACATTCCCGTGCAGATCATCACGCTCGACGAAGACCGGCAGCATGCGCTGGCCCGCGGCGCCTTCTCCTTCGTCAACAAGCCGACGACGACCGAGGGCGTCGCTGCGGCACTTACGCAGATCAAGGAATATGCGCGACCGCGGCGCAAGCGGCTGCTGATCGTCGAAGACAACGAGGCCGAGCAGCTGTCGATCCGCGAGCTGCTGCATCACGACGACATCGAGATCGTGACCACCGACACCGGCGCCGGCGCGCTCACCACCTTGCGCGAGGCACCCTGCGATTGCGTCGTGCTCGACCTCAGGCTGCCCGACATGAGCGGCTTCGAGGTGCTGGAACAGATCCGCCGCGACGACACGCTGTCGAACGTCCCCGTGGTGGTGTTCACCGGCCGCGAGCTCTCGGCCGAAGAGGATGCGGAACTCCACACCATGGCTCGCAGCATCGTGGTCAAGGGTGTGGAGTCGCCCGAACGCCTGCTCGACGAGACCGCGTTGTTCCTGCATCGCGTGATCACCGAGCTGCCGGTCGAGAAGCAGCGCATGCTGGAGAAGCTGAACAGTTCCGATGAGGATTTGATCGGCAAGACCGCGCTGCTCGTCGACGACGACGCCCGCAACATCTTCGCGCTGTCGAGCGTGCTGGAACGGCGCGGCATGAAGGTGCTGACGGCGACCACCGGCCGCGAGGCGGTGACGCTGGTCGAATCCAACCCGGAAATCGCCATCGTGCTGATGGACATCATGATGCCGCAGATGGATGGCTATCAGACCATCGGCGTGATCCGGGAAAATCCGGCCTTCCTGCGCTTGCCGATCATCGCGCTGACGGCGAAGGCGATGAAGGGCGATCGCGAAAAATGCCTGGAAGCCGGCGCGTCCGACTACCTCGCCAAACCCGTCAACACCGATCAATTGCTGCTTGCGATCCGCATGTGGCTGCACCGCTGAGTTGGATCCGAGAATGGACCACGAAAAGGTCAATATCCTCCTCGTCGACGACCAGCCCGCCAAGCTGCTCGCCTATGAGGTGATCCTGAAGGAACTCGGCGAGAACCTCGTGATCGCCTCGTCCGGCCGCGACGCGCTGGAGGTGCTGCTCAAGACCGAGATCGCGGTGATCCTGGTCGACGTCTGCATGCCCGAGCTCGACGGCTTCGAGCTCGCGGCGATGATCCGCGAGCATCCGCGTTTCCAGAAGACCGCGATGATCTTCATCTCAGCGATCCAGGTTAGCGACATCGATCGGTTGCGCGGCTACGAGATGGGCGCGGTCGATTACGTGCCGGTACCGGTCGTACCGGAAGTGCTGCGCGCCAAGGTCAAGGTGTTTGCCGAGCTCTATCGCAAGACACGCGAGCTCGAACGGCTGAACCAGGATCTCGAGGATCGCGTCCGCGCCCGCACCGCCGAGCTGGAGAACTCCACCGCAAAGCTGCGCGAGAGCGAAGAGCGGCGCAGCATGGCGATCGCCGCCGGCAAGATGGGATCCTGGGACTGGGACTGGGTCAACGGCAACTGGATGTGGGACGAAGGCCAGTACCGCATTTTTGGCGTGACGCCGGAGACTTTCAACGTCACCTCTGCCAACATCCAGGCGCTGCTGCACCCGGATGACGTCGACCAGTTCGGTCAGGCGATTGCCGCATTCAATACCGGTGCGCACGCCTTTGAAGGAGAGTTTCGCGTCTGCCGGCCCGATGGCGAGGTGCGCTGGTGCGTCGGCACGGCGGCCGCAACGGTGGATCCGGGCGGTCGCGTCGTGCAGGTGAGCGGCGTCACCGTCGATATCACCGAACGGAAGCGCGCCGAGGAACGGCAGAACCTGCTGGCGCGCGAAGTCGATCACCGCGCCAAGAACGCGCTGGCGCTGGCACAGTCGATCGTGCGCCTGACCCGCGCCGACGAGGTCAAGGCTTATGTCAGTGCCGTCGAAGGGCGCATCAACGCGCTCGCGCGCGTCCACACCATCCTGTCGCTGTCGAGCTGGCAGGGCGCCGAGCTCTCCAAGCTGATCGAGGAAGAGCTTGCGCCCTATTCGCTCGGCGGACAGATCAAGCTTGCGGGTCCCGAGGTGCAGTTGCTGCCGGCGACCGCCCAGACGCTGGCGTTGGCGCTGCACGAGCTCTTCACCAATTCAGCCAAGTATGGCGCGCTCTCGACCCGGTCGGGGCGGCTCGCAATCGGCTGGCAGGCCGAGAACGATCTGCTTATCCTGACCTGGGAGGAGACCGGAGGGCCGCTGGTCAGGACGCCGAAGTCGCGTGGCTTCGGCACAAGAAGCCTGCTGGCCAGTGTCGAATCCCAGCTCGGCGGACAGGCGCAGTTCGATTGGCGCGCAGAGGGGCTGGTGTGCCGCCTCGAAGTGCCGTTGAGTCCCAAATCTGCGGCGACGACAGCGCAGGGCAAGTTCGACGCCGACACCTCTCCTGAATTACAACGCGCGTTGGGCTAGCGCGACGCAGCGTGTTTCATTCGCCGCATCGGCCTTTATTCGCCGCATCGGCCGAGGTTGATTGGCAACGCGCCCTTCAAGCCAGGCTTCCGTTTGCGCGAGATCGCGCAGCGCCGTCGCGTAGCGGCGGGCCGCGCTTCGTTCGGCGCCGCGCGGCAGCCTTCGCGCCTTACGCAACATGTCGGCCGCTGCGTTACGGTAGGCCAGCGAGCGATAGAGAAAGACCACCTTACCCATATCGAATGTTCCCGTGTTGATGGCGTTCATCCTCGCAAAATCGGCATGAACGTCGGATGAAGCGGGTGATGACAAATCCTTCATGCGAGATGGAACCAGCGACTAGGGCGTGCGTTTGCAATCCCAAATCGATCGGAAGTTCCATGCGCGCAAAAAAGTCGCCCAATAGGTCGCCAAGTCTGATCTCTCCCACCGGCATCATCAAACTGATGACGCACGCGATGATGGGCGCGGCGCTCGGTCTGGCCTTCACGCTCGCGCTGATCCTGGCCAATCCTGCGGCTGCAGAACTGCTGAACCACGGTGGCCGTTCGGCCGCCCTCGTCTTGGTCGGCACGATGGTGACGACATTTGCCATCGGTGCCGCGCTGACGGGGGTCGTGTTCATCCTCAACGACAAGGAATCTTGAAGCGCGTGTGAAACGCGTGCGACGCGTTATCCGGCATGGACGAGCTCCGGCATGTCGCGTTACGCGACCGCTTTAGCTGCGTCGGATGTCAGTGATGTCAAAGCGGCGACTTGCGGTATCTGTCTTCACGAGGTGGTCGAGCCGCGCCCGCTTGCGTGCAATCAGGAGCTGGGCCGCGGCATCGTCGAGCCCTTCACGCTGCAACTGCCGAATCGCGGAGCCCAATTCAAGGATCTCGGCGCGCAGTTTCAGAATCCGGTAGGCGTTCGGGTCTTCCTCCACCGCCTGCCTCCATCCGCCACCTGCGTGGCATGTCTCAACGGCGCGCGGGCCTGCTCTCGCCCTTCAGCGGACGAAGGCGCACCCGGTCGCGGATGTGGGGCAACACCCCGCCGCCGCCAGCGGCCTTCCATTCGCCGATCAGCAAATCGATTTTCCGGCGCAGATCCATCTGCGCCTGGGCCCGTTCGGTGCAGTCGCGATCGCGATTGACGAGATCGCGGACGGACGCCTCGACATCGGCCATTTCCAGCCTCAAGGCGCTGATTTTACGTCGAATTTCATTAATTCTGTTGTCCATGGCTTGTTAGAACAAAATAAGAACATATAGTCAAGCGACGAATTGAAATTGGAGAGAGGACATGCAGGTTCAGGGTAAATACGACGCCAAGGCTTTTCTCATGGAGCAGATGACCCGGTCGCAGGGAATGCGACTCAAGCGGCTGAGCGAAGAGGCCTACCAGCCCGCACAATACGACCGCGAGTTGTCCTCTGCCGAAGCCGCGCGCCGCATCCAGGTGCTGGAGGCGGAGATCGAGCTCGCGAACTCCTTCTGAGGTGCACGGCCGGCGCCTTGGGAACGTTGCGTCAGCACTCCTGTTCTCTTCCGAGGCCAAGGGAGAGAGTTGATGGCACGCAAGGCAAAGAAACGCCGCTACTCACGCAGCGCCGGCAATGATGTCGAGCGCGAGATGCGGCGTTACAAGAAGGGGACTGCGAAGAGCGGACCCGGCGGTCGCGGCGGACGAGTGAAGAGCCGCAAGCAGGCGATTGCGATCGGCCTGTCGGAAGCGCGCGCGAAGGGCAAGAAGGTGCCGAAGAAGACAGCGAAGCGGAAGACGTCCAAGAAGAAGACCAAGAAGAAGAGCTCGAAACGGAAATCCGCCAAGCGATGACGCTGCAAGCGCTGACACTGAATAGCGTCAGATCATGCTACCGGGCATGAAGCAGCGGATCGAAACGCCGAACGCCGTCTTGACCGGCCAGACCATGGTGCGGCCGGCGCGGTTCGGCTCGGTGATCACGGCTTCGTCGGGGACTTCGACCCACTCCCCGTCAAGACGGACCCGGTAGTGCCCATTGTGCGAGTCCCAGTCGGGATCGGCCACGGCAACGCCGTCAGCATCCGAGCAACATGGACCGAGATGGCTGCGCAGGCTGTCAAACCAGGGTTTTAGCGGCGAATCGGCGAAGCGGCCGTCATCGCGCCCCATGGCACTTCCGGTCGACAGCACGAGAGGCGCCGCGAGCAGCGCAAGCTTCAGCGAGAGCTTCAATCGATCCATGTCGGCACCGATCAAATGCGAACCACCGGCCGGTTCCACAAAGCGGCCGGACGTTCGAAGTTTCACGCCTGCAATTTGCCTCGGCGCCGTCATTGCCGCCAAAGCACACCACGCGATTCCAAAGTCTGACCAGCGAACGCGGCTTTTTCGGACGAACCCGTCATCATTGCTGCCGTTAACGAGAATGTTATCGGCAGCCTGTGGGTATCTTTCAGCGAGCACGAAAAAGGCGGCCCGCAGGCCGCCTTTTGAGTTTGCCGTCGAAAGCGAGCGGCTTACGCCAGCGGCACCGCCACGAAACGGGTCGCTTCTGCGTTCTTCACCTGAAGCAGCACGCTGTTCTTGCCGGACGATTTGGCCTGCGCCAGCTCGGAGCGGACGTCGCCGATATTGGCGACCGCCTTGCCGCCGACATTGAGGATGACGTCGCCGGTCTGGATGCCGCGCTGCGCTGCCGGTCCCTGCGGGTCGACCTCGGTAACCACGACGCCCTTCTGACCTGCGCCCTGGACGTCTCCGGCCGGTGCCAGGCTGAGGCCGAGACGCGGCGTGCCGGGGGCTGGCTGCGTCTTGCCATCGTCAGCTTTGGCCTGTTTTTCGTTCGGCAGTTCGCCGAGCGCCAGTGTCACCGTCTTGGCGTCGCCCTTGTGCACGACATCGAGCTTCACGGACGTGCCTGGCGCCAGCGTGGCGATGGTGCGGGCGAGATCGCGGGAGTCCTTGATCGCGGTGCCGTTGACTGCGGCGATGACGTCGCCCGCCTCGATGCCGGCCTTCGCCGCCGGGCTGCCATCCTGCGGGTTGTCGACGATGGCGCCACGCGCCTCCTTCAGGCCGAGGCTGTCGGCGATCTCCGCGGTCACCGGCTGCACCTGCACGCCGAGCCAGCCGCGGGTGACGGCGCCCTTGTCCTTCAACTGCGCGACCACGAGCTTGGCGGTCGAGGACGGAATGTCGAAGCCGATGCCGACCGAGCCGCCCGAGGGCGAGTAGATCGCAGTGTTCACGCCGATCACGTTGCCGTTCATGTCGAAGGCCGGACCGCCGGAATTACCCTTGTTGATGGGCGCATCGATCTGGATGTAGTCGTCATAGGGGCCGTTGCCGATGTCGCGGCCGCTGGCCGAGACGATACCGGCCGTCACGGTGCCGCCGAGGCCGAAGGGATTGCCGACCGCGACCACCCAGTCGCCGATCCGCGGCTTCTGGTCGGAGAATTTCACGAACGGAAAATCCTTCTTGCCGTCGACCTTGATCAGCGCGAGGTCGGTCTTCGGATCGGTGCCGACGACCTTCGCGGTGTAGATCGTGCCGTCATCCATCGTCACCTGCACGGACTCGGCGTGGTCGACGACGTGGTTGTTGGTCACGGCATAGCCGTCGGCCGAGATGAAGAAGCCGGAGCCCTCACCTGTGATCACCTGGTGGCGCTGGCGCGGCATGCCGTTCATGCCGCCCTGGCCGCGGAAGCCGAACTGCCGCGAGAACTGGTCGAACGGAGAATCCTCGTCCTGATCCATCCGGTTCTGTTGCAGCATCGCGCTCTTGTCGTTGTCCTGGTCGATCTTCACGCGCACCGAGATGACGGCGGGCTTGACCTTGCTGACGAGGTCGCCGAAGCCCGGCGGCGTTGCGGCGCTTTCCGCCGCCTGCGCAGGCGAAATCAGGGAGTTCACGCCGAACGTCGTCGAAGCGGGAGACGCAGCCAGCACAGCCACGCCAAGCGCGGCCACGGTGCCGAGCAGCGCAAGCCGGCGCGGCTTCAGAATTGTACGGGTCCTGGTGGTGTCGGAATTGACGCGATCGATCATGTCGGAATGTCCATGTTGGGTAAGTCGCCTTGCACCCAACATGGACATCGTCACCTTACGGCGTCCCGTCCACGCGATTAAATCTTGGCAAAGTAAGCGCGGCCGCCGGCCGCAGTCCTGATTCTCAAAACGAACATCGCACTGCGCAACGAAAGCCCGGCGAGCAGTCCTTTGAGGATCGCTTCACGCCGCGGCGGGTCGCTCCCATGCCGCGGCGGCGATGGCGTCCTCTTCGCGTTGCGCATTGCACGCGTCGAAATGCGCCTTCAGCGCGATCTCGGCGAGATATTCGAAATGTTCGGCCTGACCGAGCAGCTGCCAGTTCTGGAGCGGCCGATAGGCCGCCTGCTGGCGACAGAGGGACGCCAACGCGCGGTAGCGACGTACGTTCTCCATGAGACCCTCCCTCGCATTCACACGGGCTTATTACCCTGATTTGCGTCACGCCGATGGCGGTTGTGCAAAACATTTTCTGCGCGCACAGCCGGCTTGACCTTGGTTAACTCTAGGGAAACCTGCAGACGCATATTGGTTCCTATCGGGCGAACCCGAGCCCGGAACTCGCAATGGGCTCAGGCGTAGCGGCGGCGTTCGACGTTGACGCCGATCAAATCGAAATAATGTTCGATCGGTTCGGGCCGGCCGATCAGATAGCCCTGCATCTCCTCGCAGGCCTCGCCTTGCAGGAAGGCGCGCTGCGCCTCCGTCTCCACCCCTTCCGCAACAACCGGCATATGCAGGGCATGCGCGAGGCTCAGGACCGCGCGGACGATCTCGGTCGATTGCGGCGTCCCCTCAAGGTTGGAGATGAAGCTGCGGTCGATCTTGATCTTGTCGAACGGGAACGACTGGAGATAGGACAGCGATGAGTATCCTGTGCCGAAATCGTCCATTGCGATGCGGATGCCGAGCGCCTTCAGCCGCCGCAGCAGATTGAGCGCGCGGGTGAAATCGCCGATCAGCAAGCCCTCGGTGATCTCGACCTCGAGCCGCGTCGGCGAGAGCCCCGTCTCTAGCAGGATCTGGTGGATCGACCGTTCGAGGTCGCCGGCCTGGAACTGGACCGGCGACAAATTGACCGCAACCTGCAACGGCCGCGGCCACGAGGCCGCCTCGCGGCAGGCCTCGCGCAACACCCATTCGCCGATCTGGATGATCAGCCCGTTCTCTTCGGCGAGCGGGATGAACTGGTCGGGCGACACGATGCCGCGGGTCGGATGATTCCAGCGCACCAGGGCCTCGAAGCCGATGATCTCGCCGTCCATCCGCGCCTGCGGCTGGAAATAGACCAGGAGCTGGTTCTGCTCGACGCCCTGCCGCAGATCGTGCAACAGCAGCCTGCGGTCGCGCAGCTCCCGGTCCATCTCGGATTCGAAGAAGCACACCCTGCCCCGGCCCTCGCGCTTGGCGCGATACAGCGCGGAGTCGGCATTGGCGAGCAGCGTTGCCGCATCCACGCCGTCATTGGGATAGAGCGCGATGCCGACGCTGAGGCCGACATGGGGGAGATAGTCGTCAACCTCGAGCTCGTTGCCGATCGCCTCGACCAGCCGTTCGCCGATCGCAAGCACCTCTTCACGACAGACATCGTCTGGCATCAGGATCATGAACTCGTCGCCGCCGATGCGGGCGACGAAGGCACCATCGGCTTCCACGGCGATCCGCTCGGCCGCCGCACGCATCATCATGTCGCCGACGGGATGGCCGAAGACGTCGTTGACGTCCTTGAAGCGATCGAGATCGAGGCTGAGCACCGCAAAACCGGCCGACGCTTGCTGCGCCCGCTCCAGCCGCTCGCCCAGCGCCGCATTGAATGCGCTGCGGTTCGGCAGATCTGTGAGCGCGTCATGACGGGCAAGGTGGCTGATGCGCTCCTGGGTGTTGACGCGCTCGGTCACGTCCTCGATCACGCCAACCAGATATTGCGGGTCGCCGGCGCCGTCCGTGATCAGCATCTTGCGCGAATTGATGACACGGTCATGGCCCTTCACGCCGACCTCGATCAGATGCTCCTCGAGGAACATCGGCATTCCACTGGCAACGACCTTGCGATCCTGCTCGCTGACCATACGGGCGACGTCGGCCGGGAAGATTTCCTCCGGAGTCCTGCCCAGCATCTGCTCGCGCGGCAGGCCATAATAGTCCTCGCCGGCGCGGTTGAGGAGAATGTAACGGGAATCCTTGGCGCATTTTGCAAACACGGCAATCGGAATGTTCTCGACGATGGTGTCGAGGAATTCCTGGGTCCGCAGCAGGTCCTGCTCGACCCCATCAGGCGACTGGGCCTTCCCCTCGATGGTTCGCTGACGCTCGCGGTCGCTAGCCTCGTAGGCCGCGCTGACGAGCTCGCCCAACTTGGCGAGGTCGAGCTGTCCGGACGCGTCCGTGGCGCAGCGAAGCTGCTCGGCGAACAAGCGATGCATACTCACACCATCGCTCCACGCCGCGTGCGGGCTTCATGCCCGCAAGAGTCTTCGATCCGCATCCCCACGCTCTCTTGGCATTCCTGAACCGCAGGTTGCGACGCATAGCATTGCGCGGGCGTTAATCGCGCCTTTGTCTTGGACGCGTTGGTTACCCTGGCCTGAAAACGACTGTTGCTTTGTACGCCATCCCCCGTAGAACACCGGAGAATTGTGACACGCCTTGGCACAACCGGCACTGCGATGTCTTCGTCGCGTTGGCTTACCGTAGTCTACCGGATGCGCACGCCTTCTCCCGCACGCATCGGCGGCGCGGAATTGTCCTGCGGTTTTCGAACCCGGCCGGTCTCTGCGGCCACACGAATGGCCGCGATATTGACGGCATAATCGGCACTGTTCCCGCCTCGGAACACGGCGGAACCTGCAACGAGTGTGTCAGCACCAGCAGCGGCAACAGCAGCGGCATTGTCACGCGTGACGCCACCATCAACCTCGAGCCGGATCGGCCGCTCGCCGATCATGCCTCGAATGCGCGCGATCTTTTCGAGCTGGGATTCGAGGAAGGACTGGCCGCCGAAGCCGGGGTTGACCGTCATCACCAGCACGAGATCAAGACGATCGAGCACATATTCGATCGCGCTCTCGGGCGTCGCCGGACACAGGCTGACGCCGGCCTTCTTGCCGAGCGCGCGGATCGCCTGGAGCGAACGGTCGAGATGCGGGCCGGCCTCGGCATGGATTGTGATGACATCGGCCCCGGCCTTCGCGAACGCCTCCAGATAGGGATCGACAGGCGCGATCATCAGATGCACGCCAAAGACCTTCTTCGTCACCGGCCGGATCGCCTTGATGACATCCGCGCCAAAACTGATGTTCGGCACGAAGTGACCGTCCATGACGTCGCAATGGATCCAGTCGGCGCCGGCCGCGTCGATCGCCGCGATCTCTTCGCCGAGGCGCGCGAAATCCGCCGCCAGGATCGAGGGCGCAATAAGGATTTCTCTGGTCATGGCTTTGCACTCCGCACATCGGCTCCGCCGCTGAAGACGCGGCTCGCCAGGATATCCGCCGGATCGATGGTTTCGAGGTCGGCGACATCGAGCATGCGGTCGAGATCGGACACCAGGCGATCGGCCTGCCGCAGGCGGATGCGATCGACCGCGTTGCGGATCGAGCGCGCATTGGAGAAAAACGGCTGGGTGCGGCGCAGCGCGATGTACTTCTCGAAGGCCTCGCGCGCCGCCGCCGAAAAGCGATAGCCGCGCTCCCTCAGCATCAGCTCGGCGATGACGAGCAGTTCGTCTTCCGCATAGTCCGGGAAGTCGATGTGATGGGCGATACGCGAGCGGAAGCCGGGATTGGAGGAAAAGAAGCTCGTCATCCGCTCGCCGTAGCCGGCCATGATCACCACGAGGTCCTCGCGCTGGTTCTCCATGACCTGGAGCAGGATCTCGATCGCCTCCTGGCCGTAGTCGCGCTCGTTGTCGGGCCGGTGCAGATAATAGGCCTCGTCGATGAAGAGCACGCCGCCCATCGCCTTCTTCAATATCTCCTTCGTCTTCGGCGCGGTATGACCGATATACTGACCGACGAGATCGTCGCGCGTCACCGAAATCACCTGCCCACGCCGCACGAAGCCGAGCCCGTGCAGAATTTTTGCCATGCGTAGCGCCACGGTGGTCTTGCCGGTGCCGGGATTTCCGGTGAACGACATGTGCAGCGTGGGCGGCGCGGAGGCCAACCCCGCACGCTGCCGGATGCGCTCGATCAAGAGCAGCGAGGCGATCTGGCGCACGCGGTCCTTGACCGGCCGGAGGCCAATCAGCTCCTGGTCGAGCTGTTGCAATGTTGCGACGATCCCGGCAGATTCGGCTTCCTTGCGGAGGTCGAACGCGGTCTCGGTGTTGGTATCAGGCACATCAAGCATCGACGCCTCGAATATGAAAGCTTCGCCGCGGGGCGGCGGCGAAGCAGTGGTCCGCCAAGGATCTGGAGCAGGGAGGCTCCACGCGGAGACGGTTGACTATGTCGAGGCGTGCGCGGCCTGCTTTCGTACGGTGCTGTACCGGATTGCGCGCCCGCCTACCTCCTGCCGCACCAGCTCGTACTCGACCTCCTGCGGCGGCCTGTTGACCATGAAGGAGATCCGCACCGACTCCCAGCCATGAGTGGAATCGAAGCCGCTGACGCGAATGTAGCGGTCGCCGTAGACCCTGCGGCACTCGGCGAGCTCCATCATCACGCCGGCGGCATCCTGAAGATCGAACATCGGCAGGCCCCACATCTCCCAATAAGTGTTGCGGGGATGCGGCTCGTCGGTGAACTCGATGTTCACCGCCCAGCCATTGGCGAGGCAGTACTGCACCTGCTTGGTGATCTGGTCGTCGGTCAGATCGGGCAGGAACGAAAAGCAGCCCTGGGTGACTTTCATGGTGGTCTCCTCAAACCGCTTCGAGCGCAGTCGGCACGAAGTCCGGCGTGTCGGTGGATTGATAATTGAAGCTCACGTCCTTCCAGACCTCGAGCGCAGCCTTCAACGGCGTACAGGTCTCGGCCGCTCTGGCCAGGATTTCCGGACCTTCCTGGACGTAGTCGCGGCCCTCGTTGCGGGCGAGGATCATCGCTTCCAGCGCCACGCGGTTGGCGATCGCGCCGGCCGCAATGCCCATGGGATGTCCGATGGTGCCGCCGCCGAATTGCAGCACGACGTCCTCGCCGAGCAGATTGAGCAGCTGGTGCATCTGGCCGGCATGGATGCCGCCGGAGGCAACCGGCATCATCTTGTTCAGGCTCGCCCAGGACTGGTCGAAGAACAGGCCATGCTCGAGCCTGGTCGGATTGAAATCCTCGCGGCAGACGTCGTAGTAGCCGCGCGTGGTGTTGGGATCGCCTTCGAGCTTGCCGACCACGGTGCCGGCATGGATGTGGTCGACGCCGGCCAGCCGCATCCACTTCGCGATGACGCGGAACGACACGCCGTGGCCCTTCTGCCGCGTATAGGTCGAGTGGCCGGCACGGTGCAGATGCAGGATCATGTCGTTGCGGCGCGCCCATTTCGCCATGGACTGGATCGCGGTGTAGCCGATCACGAGGTCGATCATGACGATGACCGAGCCGAGCTCCTTGGCGAATTCCGCTCTCTCGTACATGTCCTCCATCGTGCCCGCGGTAACGTTCAGATACGTGCCCTTGACCTCGCCGGATGCCGCCTGCGCACGGTTCACCGCCTCCATGCAATAGAGGAAGCGATCGCGCCAGTGCATGAAGGGCTGCGAATTGATGTTCTCGTCGTCCTTGGTGAAGTCAAGCCCGCCCTTCAGCGCCTCGTAGACCACGCGCCCGTAGTTGCGGCCGGAGAGACCGAGCTTCGGCTTCACCGTTGCGCCGAGCAGCGGCCGGCCGAACTTGTCGAGCCGCTCGCGCTCGACCACGATTCCGGTCGCAGGTCCCTGGAATGTCTTCACATAGGCGACCGGGAAACGCATGTCCTCCAGGCGCAATGCCTTGAGCGGCTTGAAGCCGAATACGTTGCCGATGATCGAGGCCGAGAGGTTGGCGATCGAACCCGGCTCGAACAAATCGAGGTCATAGGCGATGTAGGCGAAATACGAGCCCGGCGTGCCCGGGACCGGATCGACGCGGTAGCACTTGGCGCGATATTTCTCCGCAGCCGTCAGCCGATCGGTCCACACCACCGTCCAGGTCGCGGTCGACGATTCGCCGGCGACTGCGGCCGACGCCTCGATCGGGTCGACGCCCTCCTGCGGTGTCACGCGAAACAGCGCGATGACGTCGGTGTCTTTCGGCACATAGTCGGGCTCCCAATAGCCCATGCGCGCGTATTCCATCGTGCCCGAGCGATAGCGCTCTTTGCCGCGGACTGTGCCGGTGTGTAGGTTCATGTTAGCCTCCTTAGGGCGTTTTTCGTTTCTCTGCTCTCTGTATTGGCTCAGGCCGCGACTGGCTCGCGGGCGTCGATGCGCGGGTCGAGGTCGCCGGCGCGATACCGCCGCGCCATCTCGCTCATGGGGATCACTTTGATTCGGCTCGCATGCCCGGCCGTGCCGAATTGCTCGAACCTCTCGCGGCAGAGGTCGCGCATCGCGTCCATGGCCGGCTTCAGGAATTTGCGCGGATCGAATTCTGAGGGCGCTTGCGCTGCAACTTTTCGGAAGACGGCGGTCATCGCCAGCCTGCAGTCGGTATCGATATTGACCTTGCGCACGCCGCTCTTGATGCCGCGGACAATCTCCTCGACCGGCACGCCCCAGGTCTGTGGCATCTCGCCGCCGAACTGGTTGAACATGTCTTGCAGTGGCTGCGGCACCGACGAGGAACCGTGCATCACGAGGTGCGTGTTCGGCAGCCGGCGGTGGATCTCCTCGACCACCCGCATCGCCAAAATATCGCCGTCCGGCTTGCGGCTGAACTTGTAGGCGCCGTGCGAGGTACCCATCGCAATGGCGAGCGCATCGACCTTTGTCGCGCGAACGAAGTCGACGGCCTGGTCGGGATCGGTCAGCAACTGGTCGTGGCTAACCTTGCCCTCGACGCCGTGGCCATCCTCCTGCTCGCCACCGCCATGCTCGAGCGAGCCGAGCACACCGAGCTCGCCTTCGACGGAGGCGCCCACCCAGTGCGCGAGATCGACGACACGGCGCGTGATCGCGACGTTGTAGTCGTAGTCGGCAGCCGTCTTGGCATCGGCCTTGAGCGAGCCGTCCATCATCACAGAGGTGAAGCCATGGGCGATGGCCGACGCGCAGGTCGCTTCGTCATTGCCGTGGTCCTGGTGCATGCAGAGCGGAATGTCCGGATAGGTCCGTTCCAGCGCGTCGATTATGTGGGAGAGCATGAGATCGCCGGCATAGCTGCGCGCGCCGCGCGAGGCCTGGATGATGACGGGCGCATCGACCTCGGCCGCCGCCTGCATGATTGCGATGCCCTGCTCCATATTGTTGATGTTGAATGCCGGCACCGCGTAGCCATGGCTGGCGGCATGATCGAGCAATTGGCGAAGAGTGATACGGGCCACGAAGAGTCCTCCTGTTATTGCTTGCGAGCGTGGGCGATCGCCCGCCTGGCGGCTTCGGCGACGCCTTGCGAGGTGATGCCGAATTCGCGGTAGAGCACCGGAGCCGGTGCCGAGGCACCGAAGCCGCGCATGCCGACGAACTCGCCCTCAACGCCGATCCAGCGATGCCAATCGCCGACGACGGCCGCCTCGATGCCGACGCGTGGTGCCGTGCCGAGAACCGCGGCGCGATAATCGTCCGGTTGCTCTTCGAACAGGGCGAAACACGGCGCCGACACGACGGCGGCGCGGACATGCTCTGTTGCAAGCAAGCGCGCCGCGTCCAGCGCGATCGAGACTTCCGAGCCGGTCGCCATCAGCGTTACGTCGCGTCCGCCATCGGGCGAGACAATCACATAGGCGCCGCGCGCGACCCGGTTCATGCCACGCACATCGCTGCGGAATGTCGGCAGCGCCTGCCGCGACAGGCACAACACAGAGGGACGATTTTCGGACTCGAGCGCGCAATCCCAGGCTTCCAGCGTCTCGACTGCGTCGGCAGGGCGGAACACGAGCAGGTTCGGAATGACGCGGAGCGCGGCGAGATGCTCGACCGGCTGATGCGTCGGACCATCCTCGCCGAGGCCAATGGAGTCATGGGTCATCACGTGGATGACGCGCAGCCGCATCAGGGCCGCAAGGCGGATCGCCGGCCGGCTATAGTCGGAGAAGGCGAGGAACGTGCCGCCATAGGGAAGAAAGCCGCCATGCAGCGCGAGGCCGTTCATCGCGGCCGCCATGCCGTGCTCGCGAATGCCGTAATGGATGTAGTCGCCGGCGAAAGCATCACGTCTGACAGGCGCCTGCGCCTTGGCGTGCGTCAGATTCGAATGTGTCAGATCCGCAGAGCCGCCGACAAGACCGGGGATCGTTCCCGCGATACCGTCGAGCACCTGTTGTGAAGCCTGCCGCGTCGCAAGCTTCGGGCGCTCGGTGGCAAAGCGTTCGCGCAACTTTGCCGAGGCCTGGGCATAGGCGTTCGGCAGGGCAAGCGGCTTGCCCTCGATGAACAGGTCGCGCTGCTCCGGCGTCGCGCATTCGTAGCGGTCGAGCCAGGCGAGGCGATCCACCTGACCGCGCTGCCCAATCATCCGCCACGCCTTCAGGATCGGGATTGGCACGACGAAGGGCTGATAATCCCAGCCCAGCGTCCGCCGCGCCGCCGCGGCCTGCTCGGTGCCGAGCGGCGCGCCATGCGCCTTCTCGGTACCTTGTCGGTCCGGCGCGCCATAACCGATGATGGTGCGGCAGGCGATCAACGAGGGCTTTGCGCTCTCACGCTCCTCTGCGATCGCCTGAGCAGCAGCCTCGGGATCGTGCCCGTCGACGCGGCGCACCGACCAGCCGGATGCAGCGAAGCGCGCCAGCTGGTCATCCGAGGTCGCGAGCGACGTCGGTCCGTCGATCGAGATGCTGTTGTCATCGAACAACACGATCAGACGGCCAAGCTGGAGGTGACCCGCGAGGGATATCGCCTCCTGGCTGATCCCTTCCATCAGGCAGCCATCGCCGGCGATCACATAGGTGAAGTGATCGACGAGGCTGTCACCATGCCGCGCATTGGCCATGCGCTCTGCGAGCGCCATGCCGACGGCCGTCGCGATGCCCTGCCCCAGCGGTCCTGTCGTGGTCTCCACGCCAGGCGTGTGGCCATATTCAGGATGCCCTGGTGTCTTCGAGCCCCATTGCCGGAACGCCTTGATATCGTCGAGGCTGACATCGCCACCGGTCAGATACAGCAGCGCGTAGAGCAGCATCGAGCCATGGCCGGCCGAGAGCACGAAGCGGTCGCGGTCCGGCCAGTTCGGATGCGCCGAGTCGAATTTGAGGAAGCGCGAGAACAGCACCGTCGCAACGTCGGCCATGCCCATGGGCAGGCCGGGATGACCGGACTGAGAGGTCTCGATGGCGTCGATCGCGAGGAAGCGGACGGCGTTGGCGAGATCGTTATGCGCGACTGCCGCAAGGTCGGCATCGGCGTGGACGGAGATGTTCATGCGATCCTCTCCCTGGTCACTTCAGGTTCCGCTTGCGCTCGATGAGCTGCATGATGAGCGGCGTCAGGATGAGCTGCATCGCGAGATCAAGCTTCGCCCCCGGGCATACGATGGAGTTCGCGCGTGACATGAAACTGTGCGGCAACATCGAGAGCAGATAGGGAAAGTCGATGCCGCGCGGATTCTTGAAGCGGATTACGACCATCGATTCGTCCGGCGTCGGGATCCATCGCGCCACAAACGGATTGGACGTGTCCACCGTCGGCACACGCTGGAAATTGATATCGGTCTCGGAGAATTGCGGGCAGATGTAGTGGATGTAGTCCGGCATCCGCCGCAGGATGGTGTCGGTGACGGCCTCGGTCGAATAGCCGCGCGCGCTGCGATCGCGATGCAGCTTCTGGATCCATTCGAGATTGATCACGGGCACGACACCGATCTTGAGGTCGGCATAGCGCGCGACATTGACCTTGTCGGTGACCACGGCGCCGTGCAGGCCTTCGTAGAACAGCAGGTCGGAATTCTCCGGAAGCTGCTTCCACTCGGTGAAGGTGCCGGGCGCTACACCATGCAGCGCCGACTCCTCGGAATCATGGACGTAGTGCCGCGTCGTCGCAGTGCCGGTCTCGCCATAGTCGCGGAATGCCCGCTCCAGCTCCTCGAACAGATTTGTATCAGGGCTGAAATGACTGAAATGCTTGTTGCCGCGTTCGGCCTCCTGCGCCATGCGCACACGCATCTCGGCGCGGTCGTAACGATGGAACGCATCGCCCTCGATGTAGCTGGCGTTGACCTTCTCGCGGAAGAATATCTGTTCAAACGTCTTCTTGACCGAAGTGGTGCCGGCGCCGGAGGAGCCGGTGATGGAGATGATCGGATGTTTCCTGGACATGGGTCACCTCGCTCACGACCGGAAGAAGCCACGCCGCGCGAACAGCGGCGCAGAGACGCTGGCAACCAGCAGCGGATCGCAGTGCATTTCCGCCACGCGCCGCACCTCGTTGGTCGACCCCATCACCAGCGGCACGCGCTGGTGCAGGCTTTCCGCGGATAGGTCGAGGATGCGCTCGCGTCCGGTCGAAGCGGAGCCGCCAGCCTGCTCGATGATCATCGCCATCGGGTGAGCCTCGTAGGTGAGCCGCAGGCGGCCGTCGCCATAGCCGGGCCGGGCATCGGATGGATAGAGGAACACACCGCCGCGGGTCAGGATGCGATAGGCTTCCGCGACCAGCGATGCGACCCAGCGCATGTTGAAGTTTCGATTTGCGGGACCATCGATGCCGGCGAGGCATTCGTCGACGAAGGCGCGCATTGGCGGATCCCAGTGTCGACGGTTCGAGACGTTGATTGCGAATTCGTCGCCCGTCTCGGCAATCTGCACGCTCCGCCGCGCCAGACGGAAGCAGCCGGCCTTGCGATCGAGCGTGAAAATGTCGACGCCGTCGCCGAGCGTCAGCGCCAGCGAAGTCTGCGGACCGTAGGTAACGAAACCCGCCGCCAGCTGCGCCGAGCCGCGCTGATGGAAGGCAAGCGCGATATCGTCCGGCGCGGGCAGGATCGAGAAGATCGTGCCGACGGTCATGTTGAGATCGATGTTGGAGGAGCCGTCGAGCGGATCAATCGCGACGCAGATTTTGGCTTCGCGATCGCCGATCTGCGGCTCGCGCATCTCCTCCGATGCAAGTGCCGCGATCGGCAACCTGCCGAGGCAGCGGCGCAAGATGGCATCCGCCTGCACGTCGAGATCGCGCTGGAGATCGCCGTCGCTGTTACGGCCGGTCGTGAGGCCCGAGGCGTCCGCGAGATCACCTGTAGCGATGAGGTCGGCGATCTCGATTGCGGCGGCCGCGATGGCATCGACCGCGGCCGCCACGGCCAACGCATGCGGCTTCGCCTCGCAATACCGTTGAAGATGCTCGTCCAGCCTGAGTTGCCCGGTCATCGGCGTCCATCCCTTGCTGGTGCCGCATCCAGTTCCCTCCCCGGTGGAGGCAGGTCGCGGTCATTCCCAGCACGATGAGATTGACAGGGCCGGCTTAATAAGGAAAATTTCTATTCATAATGAGCGCCAAAGAATTTTCTTATAATGGCTCCGGTCATGCGGCGACCCAGCTCCGGCATCTGACGATCCGGCAGCTGCGCTCGCTTGCGGCGCTTTCGGCCAAGGGCAGCGTGACCGCCGCCTCGACCCAGCTCGGGCTGACGCAGCCGGCCGTGACGCAGCAGCTCCGCCAGCTTCAGGATCTCGCCGGCCTGCCCCTGGTGCAGCGGACAGGCGACGGCATGCTGCTGACGGAAGCCGGGCGGGAGGTTCTGGCGCTCGCCGAGCGCGTCGAAGCTGCGATCACGGATTGCCAGGGCGCACTCGACCTGCTTACGGGCAGGACCGGCGGCACGGTGCATCTCGGCGCGGTCTCGACCGCGAAATATTTCGTGCCGCACGCGATCGCAGCATTCTCCAAACGCTCACCGAAGATCGAGATCAAGCTCACCATCGGCAATCGCGAGGAGATCCGCGAGGCCATGCACGGCTACGAGCTCGATTTCGCCGTGATGGGTCGGCCGCCGGCCGATGTCAGCGTCGATGTGCGTCAGCTCGGGCGAAATCCGCACATCATCGTCGCGCGCAAGGGGCACTGGCTGGAGAAGGATTCCGGCCTCAGCCTGACCGATCTCGTGCACGAGACCTTCCTTACCCGCGAACCCGGCTCGGGCACGCGCACGCTGATGGAGGGGATGTTCCAGAGGTCCGATCTCGAACCGATCATCGGCATGGAGATGAGCAGCAACGAGACCATCAAGCAGGCGGTGATCGCGGGCCTCGGCATCGCCTTCATCTCGGCGCACACGGTGGCGCATGAGCTTGCCGAGGGCCGCCTCATCGTGCTCGACGTCGCGGGCCTGCCGATCGTGCGGCAATGGTATGTGATCCGCCGCAGCGACAAGGTACTGCTGCCGCCGGCGCAGGCGATGTTCGATTTTTTGGGCTCGGAAGGCTCGAACTATCTGCCCGAAGTGCCCGATTTCGGCGAGCGATAGCGCCGTCAGTGCTCAGGCCAGGAGCTTCATCGCGACCGTCGCCGCCAGAATGACGATGATCTGGAACAGGCGCTCTGTCGTGAAGATGCGGTTGAATGTGGTCATCGCTCGCCCCCGGCCGTCGTAGAGATCCAGGCCAGTTGCTAGCACAGGCGGCCAGCGGGGCAACTCCGTAGTCGTCACGGGTCTGCTTGCGAGCGGATCGTTGGAACTCGAAATGTTTCGAACGATTCAAATCTGATGTCCCGGAATTGCTGAACGCCCAACGTGTTCATGCACGCAGTGACTTCGCGTGCACGGATGCGTCTTGCCCCGCATCCGGCCGCATCCTTGGGGAATTCGGGCGAGCTTTGAAGAGTAAGGGAGGGCGCGATGAGCAGCATCGCCGCCAACGGAAATCTATTGTCTTTTGCCAGCCATGTTGCCGGCCACAGGGTCGCTGGCAGCGTGCTGGCCGCATTGATGGCTTCAGGCGCATTCTTCGCCAGTCCACAGGCCTTCGCGCAAGCCGCGCCAGCTCCGGGCGCAACGCTTCCTCCCGTTGATGTCACGGCCCCCGAGGCGCAGCGCCGCTCCAATTCGTCCACGGCATCGCGCCGGTCGGGCAGCACAAGGTCGCGCCGAACGCAAACAGCGCGCCGGCCGGAGACCACGCCCGCACCAAAACCGTTCGCCGAGTCGCAGGACGCCCGGACCGGCACGGTCGGCTATTTCGCCAACAGCACCTCCGTTGCCACCAAGTCCAACACGCCGATCGTCAATATTCCGCAATCGCTGTCCGTCATCACGCACGAGCAGATCCGGGACCAGAATTACCAGGGCCTGACCGACGTGACGCGCTACGTGCCCAGCGTCGCCGTCCACCAGGGCGAGGGCAATCGCGACGAGCTCGTCATCCGCGGCGTCGATTCCAGCGCGAATTTCTTCGTCAACGGCTTTCGCGACGACGTTCAGTATTTCCGCGACATGTACAACGCCCAGAGCATCGAGGTGCTGAAGGGCCCGAGTGCGATCACCTTTGGCCGCGGCGCCGGCGGCGGACTGCTCAACCGTACGCTCAAGGAGGCCGACGGCAACCGGATCTACGAGGCCACCGCGCAGACCGGATCCTGGGGCGACCGCCGCGTCACGCTCGACGCAGGCCAGGCCATCAACGAGAACGTCGCGGCGCGGCTGAACGTGTTTTACGAGGGCAGCGATGCGTTCCGCGACTTCAACCATCTCGAGCGCTACGGCATCAATCCGACCGTCACGCTGAAGCCCGATGACTTCACCAAGGTCAAGCTCTCCTACGAATATTACCACGACGGCCGCACCGCCGATCGGGGCAATCCCTCGCAGAGCCTTCCCGGCGGCGTCACGCGGTTCAACCCGACCACGCCGTTTGCGCCGAACGGCAATTTCCAGACCTTCTTCGGCAGCCCGAGCCTCAACACCGCGCAGGCAACGGTCCAAACCGGCATGGCGATCGTCGAGCACGATTTCCAGAATGGGTTGACCGTGCGCAACGGCACGATCGCGGCCGACTACCAGAAGTTCTACCAGAACGTCTATCCGACCGGCGGCGCGCTCGCCGGCGCCGTCAATCCGGCCGACACCGCAGTGAATCTCGGCGCCTATCAGCACACCACCAACCGCGAGAATTTCTTCAACCAGACCGATTTCACCTATAAGGGCTGGACCGGGCCGATTGCGCACACGGTCGGCTTCGGCACCGAGTTCGGCCGCCAGACCGGTATCGACATCCGCAACACCGGCGTGTTTCCGAACGGCACCAACACCATCGTCCAGAACCCGTTCGCGCCGACCTATTTCGGGCCGATCAACTTCGTCCATCACTTCACGGCCGTGAACGCCGACGGCGTCGCCACGCCGGACTCCAACAGCAAATACGGCTTGAACATCGAGTCCGGGTACTTGCGCGACACGATCGAATTCTCTCGCGCGCTCCAGCTCATCGTGGGCACGCGGTTCGACCGGTTCGAGATGTCGGCGCTGGACATGAACACCAACATCAACCGCGCCCGCACCGACAATCTGGTGTCGCCGCAGGCGGCCCTGATCGTCAAGCCGATCGAGACCATGTCGATCTACACCGCCTACAGCATCTCGTACCTCCCTGCCTCCGGCGATCAGTTCTCGTCGCTGACCGACGGCACGCTGATCCTGCAGCCGCAGAAGTTCGAGAACACCGAGGTAGGGATGAAGTGGAACATCAACCCGAAGCTGCTGTTCTCGACGGCGATCTACAATCTCAACCGCACCAACCAGCCGATCGCCGACGGCAACAATCCCGGCTTCTTCTTCCCATCCGGAGCCACGCTGACGCGCGGCTTCGAGGCGAGCCTCGTCGGTTACGTCACCGACCAATGGCAATCGTCGCTGGGCTATGCCTATACGGACGCGAAGATCACCAGCGCGACATCAGCCACCGTCGTTGCCGGCAATCGCGTGCAGCTCGTGCCGTACAATCAGTTCGCATGGTGGAACAAGTACCAGTTCACGCCGATGTGGGCGGCGGCACTCGGCATCATCTATTTCGGCGATTCGTTTGCGTCGTCCGACGATACGGTGAGGCTGCCGAGCTTCGTGCGCTTCGATGCCGGCGTCTACGCCACGATCGATGCCAATTGGCGCGCGCAGCTGACGATCGAGAACATCTTCAACAAGGGATATTGGGCCTCGGCCGACGGCAATAACAACATCTCACCCGGCCAGGGGCGCACGGTGAGGATTCAAGCGAGCTACAGGTTCTGATCCTCTGTCGCAGAGAACGTCAGCGATCTCTTCGCTGACGTTCGCGCCGGATGGTTAACGCTTAGGCAGCGAGCCGCGTGGCGTAATCGGCGCGCGCGGCGAAATAGGCCTCCAGCTCCGACAGCGCGCGGGCCTCCCACTCGCTGGCCTGCTCCAACAGCGACCAGCGCTGGCCCGGCCGAAACGCCGCGGTCTGGCGATAGAGCGATGCGATGCCGCGGCAGCGGCGCACGTTCTCGAAGATGGCGTGTCCGTTCATGTCGAAACTCCTCGTCCTTCCTGCGAGGGAATTTGCGGCCAAATCTTTTTTGAAAAGTTAGCGGCGCGATCCCGCTATGCGGATGGTTGCCGGACTGTTGCGCGAGCGCAACGCGCCCGCTCCGTGCAGCACCAGATTATTGCGAATTCGTTGCTGGGCTCTTGCCCGACGACTTCAACCGGCCACGGCTGTTGATTGTCATGCTCGCGCGGCAGAGATCGCCAAGGCCGATAAGAAGCACGGCGAGCAGGCAGAATAAATTGATGGAGTCCGCGTTCGCGCTGGACAACGGCGTGAACTCGAAGAAGGGCGGAATGAACGCCCACCATACCAGCGGTACAGTGAGCAATGCGGCGAACACCGCCGCCGGTGCGCCCGCGACGATGCCGAGCACGAACAGACAGGGCAGGAACACTGCGAAATGCAGCTTTGCACCGAGCGCGACGCAGGCACCTTGAAGCGCAGCCGACGCCACGACGACCACAAATCCGAGCAGAAACGCCTGCCACGACCATGGCTGTACTCGCGGTACGCCATGCAGTCCCGCACGCCTCATAGGACCTCCCTTGCCGCCGTTAACCAAGCCGCTTTGCGACCAAAGTACTACAGCTGCAGGGAATTCGCGAGGCGGAAATTGCGCCCTCCGGGCCGGCCTTATCGAGGTTTGGTAAACGGCCACGGCACACAATCGTACCGCTATTCGGTCGCCGCGTAGAGCAGGCTGGCAACGGGCAGCGCAAGGCCAATGGCCGAGGCCAGCGGCCAGCCGCCCTGCGCGAACGCCCAGGTGCCGAGCGCAGATCCGGCCGCACCGGCCGCGAAGAACGTCGCCATGTAAAGCCCGTTGAGCCGGCTGCGGTTCTCGTGCCCGAGCACGAAGATAGCCCGGAAGCCCACTATGACATTGCCCTGCACGCCGAAATCGATCGCGATCGCAGCCACCACGAGACAGGCGAGGTTGGGCACCGATCCGGCCGCGCCAACATGCGTCACCAGGAAGCCCAGGGCGACGAACAGCATCGCGGCGATCGTGGCGATGCGGCTATGGCCGCGATCGGCGAGTCGTCCTGCGATCGGCGCCGCGAACACGCCGGACACGCCGGCGAGCGCGAACAGCGCGATGCCGCGCTGGCCGAAGCCGAATTGGCTGGCGAGCTGGAGCGGCACCACCGTCCAGAACAGGGCGAAGGCGCCAAACAGGCCCGCCTGGTAGAGCGCGCGCCGCCGCAACAACGGCATGGTGCGCACCAGATGCGGCATCGACAGCAGCAGCGCGCCATAATGCATCCGTGCCACCGGCTTGCGTTTCGGCAGCGTGAGACGCAGCACGATCGCGAGCACGATCATCAACGCAGCCGAGCAGAAAAACACGGCATGCCACGACAGCGCCGCCGCGATGAAGCTCGACACCGGCCGCGCCAGCATGATGCCGAACATCAAACCGGTCGAAACGTTGCCGACGACACGGCCGCGAATGGCCTCAGGCGCGAGATGCGCGGCATAGGGAATGATGATCTGCACCGCGACCGAGCCGAGCCCGATGAACAGCGCGGCGATCAGGAACGGCACCGCATGGGTCGCAAACGCAGCCGCGAGCAGCGACACCGCGCCGAGCGTGATGACGGTGCAGATCAGCGTGCGGTTCTCGACGAGATCGCCGAGCGGCACGATGAAGAGCAGCCCGGTGCCGTAGCCGATCTGCGTCATGGTCACGATCAGGCCGGCGGCCGCATGCGACAGGCCGAGCGCGGCGCTGATCGGAGCGATCAGCGGCTGGGCGTAATAGATGTTGGCGGCGATCATGCCACAGGCCGCGGCAAGCACGAAGGTCAGTCGTTGCGACACCGCATCCGGCTCGGGTGCGGCGTCGATCGTGGCATTCATCGTCATTCCAAACTCTCCGACACGTAACAGTCTCCAGATATAGGAAACGTTCGTTTCCTAATTTGACAGAACCTCAAGCAAGCAGCTTCATCGCGACGCCGACCAGGCGCTCGCCGTCGAGCGGCAGGCGCGCCTTGCCGACGACGCGCAGACCCTGCGTCATGCAGATCATCAGCCGCGCGGTGTCGTCGACCTCGACATGGTCCGGAATCGAGCCGTCGGCCTGTCCCTCGCGAATGAGGCCGCCGATGAAATTCTCGTTGGTCTTGAGCTGTGCGGTGACGCGCGCCCGCATCACCGGATCGACCGCCGACAGTTCGACCGCACTGCCGACCACGATGCAGCCGCGGCGCCCCTCGCTGCCCTGGGAGTGCTCGACATAGGACAGCAGTACGTTGCGCAGTTTTTCGCGGCCGTTCGCCCCCCGCGCCGCCGCGGCCCGGGTCTGCTCCCGGCGCACTGTGGCGTAGCGCTCGAAGGCAGCAACAAAGACGGCATGCTTGTCGCGAAACGCCTTGTAGACGCTGCCGGTGGCAAGCCGCATCGCGGCGGTCAGCTCTCCGATCGAGGTGGCATGATAGCCGCGCTCGCAAAACACCCGGATCGCGCCGTCGAGAGCCGTGTCCATGTCGAACTCGCGGGGACGGCCCGGTGGCTGAGCGGAAGGCTGGGATCGGCGGGTGGCTTTTTGCATTGCGGGATAATAGGGAATGATTGTTTCCGAATCAAGACGCCTGGTTGTGATTGGGGAGGCCCTCTTGTCCTGAACGCGCTGCAGCGTGCAACCCTGCTGCGTAGAGCTGGGACCCAAGCGACGTGGATTGCTTTCGGAGAGATGGGCCCAGGCTCTGCAGCGCACCGCCGAAGGGCGCTGCGCTGTGTCCGGGGCAAGAGAGCCCGGTGTGACGCAACGCTCTTTCCGTTCGTCATTGCGAGTAAAGCGAAGCAATCCAGAATCCCTCCGCGGAAAGACTCTGGATTGCTTCGCTGCGCTCGCAATGACGGAGTATGAGGTGACGGCTTCGCTCCATCCGGACTACAAGCATCACCCCTTCGGCCGCACCGGCGTCCCATCCGCCATGGTCGCCACGCCCTTCCGTTCGACGATCATCCCGTAGGCCTGCGGCTGGCGATGAACGTCGAAATTGAAAATCGTGCGCTTGTAGGAATTGCAGAGATCGAGATCGCTGCGGGCGAGTGCGAGCTCGTCGCCCTTGGTCGTGCACCGCGCGACGATCTCGCCGGAGGGCGCGATGATGCAGCTGCCGCCGATATGGTCGACGCCCTCTTCAACGCCGGCCTTGGCAACGCCGACCACGAAGGTGCCGTTCTGGTAGGCGCCCGCCTGCATCACCAGATGATTGTGGAACAGCGAGAGGTCGTCATGCTCGGGCGCAGGCGGATTGTGCACCGGCGTGTTGTAGCCGATCATCACCATCTCGACGCCCTGCAGGCCCATGACCCGATAGGTCTCGCTCCAACGGCGGTCGTTGCAGATCGCCATCCCCATCACGCCGCCGAATGCGTCGACCACACCGAAGCCGCTTCCCGGCTCGAAATAGCGCTTCTCCAGATGCTGAAACTTGCGCCAGGGCTCGTGCTCGGCGTGGCCGGGCAGATGAACCTTGCGGTATTTCGCGACGATCGCGCCGCTTTTGTCGACCAGGATCGACGTGTTGTAGCGGTGAACGATTCCCGCCTCGACCGTCAACTCGGCATAGCCGAGGCAAAACCCGATGCCGCTGTCGCGCGCGAGATCAAACAGGGCCTGCGTCTCCGCGCCCGGCATCTCGCGCTCGAAAAAGCTGTCGATCTCCGCCTGGTCCTCGAAGTACCAGCGTGGAAAGAAGGTGGTCAGCGCCAGTTCTGGATAGACGATCAGATCGCAGCCATTGGCCTTGGCCTGGCGCATCAACGCCATCAGCCGCGCCACCACGTCGCGCCTCGTCTCGGTCCTTGTAATCGGGCCCAACTGGCCGGCCGCGACCGTCATAAATCTCGCCACGATTCTTCCCTCGTTCGTTTCCCGAATTCACCGGGCCCGTCATCGTGCTCGCGCATACGACGGTCGCGCATATGCAGATTCCGCGCCTGTTGGAGCCCATGCTTCAGGATGAGCCGGCGCGCCCAGGTATTCCAGGAACTTTCGTTGCCAATCTGCAACGGTTCCCGACGATCTAACACCGGACAAAAGAAACGCCCATTGCGGCCACGAACCCTGCTCACAACGCCGTGAGACAAGTCAGGGGAACGACGATGCGTGCACAACGCGTTTGGAACGTGAATGGAGCCGCCAGCATCGGGCAGCTTCAGTCCAGATTGGACGATTTGAACAAGCGACTGAATCAGCTCGAAAGTCAGCATCCCGAAAGCTGGAAGGTGGAAGAGCTGAAATCGAGTGCGCTCAGCCTGTCGCGGGAGATCGACGACATCCGCTGCGCCGAGGCGACGGCGGCGTTGGGGGAATTGCTGCGGAAATAGCCGTGCCTCGACGATCAGGCGCCGCACGGGAACCAACGCGCAGCCCCGCCATTGCCATTGAGAGCATGGAGCAAAATCATGACCAGGCACCTGACGCGAGCCCATCTCGCGCGCGGTGTGGCCGGCGCGGTTTCCACGCTGGTCCTGTGCGCGACGGCGGCATTCACCATCGCGCGCCATTTCGCGCTGTGAGGAAATTCGGATGACGTCCCAACCCGAGGAATCGGTGAGGCTGCAAGGTTTTGGCGAGATGACGTTGCGCACGGCGATCGCGACGGTGATGCTGCTTGCACCACGCGAACGCGCGGAGGCCGCGATCTTCCGCGTCCGTGACGGCGTGCGTCTGGCCGCAAGCGAGATCGCCGAGCTCGCGTCGGAGTGGAACATCGCGCCGGCCGCTGAAGTCGGGTCGCCGAAACTCGTCCCCGATCCGCACTGGCCCGACATCATTCGCGGCATGGTGCGAGAGGCCCCGCTGCCGTCGCTGCTGGTGGCGTTTTTGCTGGGCGTGCTGGTGACGCGCAGATGAACGCGCGCACGCGCCAGGCTGCGCTCACGCGATGCATGGTGGTGTGCCGCGAAACCTGAAGAAACCCTTGTTGCTCGCGAAATCGCGATCCGCCCGCAAGGAACGGCCGAACACGGAAGAGATTGGTCTCTTGTCGAAGCCAGACATGGAGACAACCATGACACGCATGAAACTAGTGAGTGCGGCCGCATTGATGGCCACGATTTTGCCGCTCGCGACAGCAAGTCCCAGCCTCGCCGCGGGACGCGGTCCGGGCCCGTGCACATCGCCGGCCGGACAGGCGGTCGGCGCTGCCGGTCCAGCCATGAACGGCGGCCAGTTGATGGCCGGCGTCGGTCAATGCCAGCGCGTCGCCGGCTGGCAACGTGCCGACACCTACGGCTATTGGGGATCCAATTACGGATATGACGAGCCCGGCTGGGGCGCACCGGGTTACGCACCATACGAATACTGATACCAGGTACTAAAAGGCCACAACGGCGCGGTCGATCTCGGCCGCGCCGTTTGCGTTGGAACGACACCGATCAGAGCCAGGAAGATCCATGCGGGGCGCGATCCGCAAGTCATTATCGGCTGCCAGCATTACAAAACCGCCAGCCATGCCACGCCGGCAGCCCGCCCTGCCCGGCCAAATCGGCCGTAGACCCGCCCTCGAAATCGTTGCAAAAAGGCGCTGCCGAGGCGCTGGCGGCCGGTCCGCCAAGCCTCCAGAAAACGTCAATTTTTGGAAGAATGGTCGGAGTGGCAGGATTCGAACCTGCGACCCCTGCGTCCCGAACGCAGTGCTCTACCGGGCTGAGCCACACTCCGACAAGAGGCCGGCTTATAGCGTCGGGTTTGGCGCACCGCAAGCGGCCGAGCTGAGGAATTTTATCCCTGTGAAAACGGGTCTTGAAACGTCGATTTTACCGGCCGGCGAGGCCGGCGCGGAAGCTGCCGCCCGGACCTTGGCCGCCGGCGGGCTGGTCGCGTTCCCGACCGAGACGGTCTACGGGCTCGGCGCGGACGCCGCGAACGCCACCGCGATCGCCCATCTCTACGCCGCCAAGGGCCGGCCGGCCTTCAATCCGCTGATCGCCCATGTCGCCGACCTCGCAGCCGCACGGCGAATCGGGCGGTTCGACGCGCGCGCCCTGAAGCTCGCCGAGGCGTTCTGGCCGGGGCCGCTGACGCTGGTGTTGCCGAAGACGGAAGATTGCCCGGTGGCCGATCTCGCCACTGCGGGCCTCGACACGGTCGCGATCCGCATTCCCGCCCACCCGGTGGCGGAGGCCATTTTGCGCGCCTTTGGCGGGGCCGTGGTGGCGCCGTCCGCAAATATCTCCGGCCACGTCTCGCCGACGCTGGCTGCCCATGTCGAGAGCGATCTTGCCGGGCGGATCGACCTGATCGTCGATGGCGGGCCGGTCGCTGTCGGCGTCGAATCGACCATTGTCGGCTGCTTCGAGGCGCCGATGCTGCTGCGCCCCGGCGGGGTGTCACGCGAACGCATCGAGGCCGTGCTCGGGATGCCCTTAGGCCGACCGCCTGTGGAGACCGGGAGCCACGACAGCCAGCCGCTGGCGCCGGGCATGATGGCCTCGCATTACGCGCCGCGCGCCAATGTGCGGCTCAACGCGCAGGACGTTGCGCCGGGCGAAGCGCTGCTGGGGTTCGGGCCTGCGCGCCTGCCCGGCCTCGAGGCCGCCGCTGCCGTCATGAATTTGTCGCCCGCCGCTGATCTCGATGAAGCCGCCGCCAATCTGTTCGGCTATCTGCGCGCCCTCGATGCGAAAGCACCGAAGGCGATCGCCGTGATGGCGATTCCCGAAGAAGGACTTGGCGAAGCGATCAACGACCGGCTGCGCCGGGCTGCCGTGGCACGATAAGAGTGGAAGAAGAGACCCGACGATGAACATCAACACCCCCGCCACACCGCCGCTTGCGCCCGAGCTGATCGACCAATTCCGCAAGATCGTCGGCGACAAGCACGCGATCACGGATGCGACCGACATCCAGGCCTACGTCACCGAGGAGCGCAATTTGTTCCACGGCCGTTCGCCGCTGGTGCTGCGCCCGGGTTCGACGGCGGAAGTGTCTGCCATCTGCAAGCTCGCCTCCGAACACAGAATCGCGCTGGTCCCGCAGGGCGGCAACACCGGCCTTGTCGGCGGCCAGACGCCGCACAATGGCGAGGTGGTGGTGTCGCTGCGGCGCCTGGACAAGATCCGTGAGGTCGACACCGCCTCCAACACCATGACCTGCGAGGCCGGCGTAGTGCTGCAGATCGCGCAGCAGAAGGCATCGGACGTGGACCGGCTGTTTCCGCTGTCGCTCGGCGCGGAAGGAAGCTGCACCATCGGCGGCAACCTCTCGACCAATGCCGGCGGTACCGCCGCGCTCGCCTATGGCGTCGCGCGCGAGATGGCGCTGGGGCTGGAAGTGGTGCTCGCCGACGGGCGCGTGCTCAACGTGCTATCGAAGCTGAAGAAGGACAACACCGGCTACAATCTCCACAACCTCTTCATCGGCGCGGAAGGCACACTCGGCATCATCACCGCGGCGACATTAAAACTGTTTCCGAAGCCGCGGGCGGTCGAGACCGCCTATGTCGGGCTGAAATCGCCGACGGCAGCGCTAAAACTGCTGACCATCGCGCAGAGCGAAGCCGCCAATGCGTTGACGAGCTTTGAGCTGCTCTCGGAGATGGCGGTCGATTTCTCCGTCCGTCACGGCATTGACGTGCGCGATCCGCTTGCGGAGAAGCATCCCTGGTACGTGCTGATGGAATTGTCATCCCCCGGCGACGACGCCCGCACGCCGCTGGAGACGATCCTGGCACGCGCCATGGAAGAGGAGATCGTCGACGACGCCGTGATCGCGGCCAACCTCACCCAGCGCGGCAACTTCTGGAAGCTGCGCGAGGAGATGTCGTCGGCGCAGAAGCCCGAGGGCGGCTCGATCAAGCACGACATCTCCGTTCCCGTAGCCGCCGTGCCCGCCTTCATCGAGGAGGCCAACGCCGCCGTGGTGAAGCTGATTCCGGCTGCGCGGCCGGTGCCGTTCGGCCATCTCGGCGACGGCAATTTGCATTACAACGTCAGCCAGCCGATCGGCGCCAACACCGCGGATTACCTGGCGCGCTGGCACGAGATGAACGCTGTCGTGTTCGAGATCGTGCTGCGCATGGGCGGCTCGATTTCGGCCGAACATGGCATCGGCGTGCTCAAGCGCGACGAGTTGCCCGAGGTCAAGGACAAGACTGCGATCGAGCTGATGCGGTCGATCAAGGCGATGCTGGATCCGCATGGCATCATGAACCCGGGGAAGGTGCTGTGAGCGCTCTTGCGATCGACACGATTAGCGATGCCGATGTCGAGCCGGTGGTGGCGCTGTGGCAGCGCTGCGGCCTGACGCGGCCGTGGAACGACCCGCACGCCGACATCGCGCTGGCGCGGCGACGCGACAATTCCACCGTGCTGATCGGCCGGGACAATGGTGCGATCGTCGCAACTGTTATGGTCGGCCATGACGGTCATCGCGGCTGGGTCTATTACGTCGCGGTCGACCCCGATGGTCGCAAGCGCGGCCATGGCCGGGTGATCATGGCCGCCGCCGAAGACTGGCTGCGCGCGGCCGGCATCGCAAAGCTTCAGCTGCTGGTCCGGCGCGAGAATGCGCAGGCCAATGCGTTCTATCAGTCGCTCGGCTTCGAGGAATCGACCTCTGTGATGTTCCAGAAGTGGCTCGACGGCCGCGCGTCGACGCCGTAAGGCTCAAGCGAGATGCGGCCGCGAACGCAACTGTGCCCCCTCGCCCCGTTCTTACGGGGAGAGGGTTGGGGTGAGGGGCCTCTCTCCACACGTGAGATCGTCGAGGGACCTGTACCCCCTCACCCGGATCGCAAGGGCGATCCGACCTCTCCCCGCAAGCGGGCGAGGTGAAGAAAGCAGAAAGACAGCAATGACGATTTCCGACCGCGTCCGCATCAAGGACGTCCGTGTGCTCTCGGACGGCTGGACCACCCTGAAGACCACGACGTTCGAGTACCGCCGCGGCAATGGCGAATGGCAGACGCAGAAGCGCGAGACCTATGAGCGCGACAATGCCGCCGCTGTGCTGCCGTACAACCGCGCCCAGCGCAGCGTGATCCTTGTGCGCCAATTCCGCCTGCCAGCCTTCATCCGCGGCTATGACGATTTGCTGATCGAGGCCGCCGCCGGCGTGCTCGACGACGCCTCGCCCGAGGTGCGCATCCGCGCCGAAGCCGAGGAGGAAACCGGCTATCGCCTGCACGACGTCCACAAGGTGTTCGAGGCGTTCATGAGCCCGGGCTCCGTGACCGAAAAACTGCATTTCTTCGTGGCCGAATATGAGTCTTCGATGCGCGTCAGTGCCGGTGGCGGCCTGGAGCATGAGGGGGAGGACATCGAGGTGCTGGAGCTCGGCATCGACGAGGCCTTGGCGATGATCGCCGACGGCCGCATCATCGACGCCAAGGCGATCATGCTGCTGCAATACGCGGCGCTGCATATTTTCAGGTAGCCCCCTCCGCCACCGTTGAGCAAACCGCCGACTATCTCTAGTCTGCCTCTCAACAAGAACCAGGAGACGCGCCCATGTCCGCCCCGCGCGACGACGAATTCGGCTTTGCGCCCGACTACGATGCCCCCGTCCCCTATATGCAGCGCACACGGGACTATTACACCGCCATCGGCTATACTACCGCGTATCGCTGGGCGCATTACACCGAGGCGCCGTTCCAGCCGCTGAAAAAGCCGCTGGCGCAATCGCGCGTCACGATCATCACGACTGCGGCGCCCTACGATCCGGCCAAGGGCGATCAGGGGCCGGGCGCCGCGTATAATGGCGGTGCCAAATTCTACCAGGTCTATGACGGCGACACATCGCAGCAGCACGATCTCCGCATCTCGCATATCGGCTACGACCGAAAGCACACCGCCGCCACCGACAACGGCACCTGGTTTCCGCTGCCGCAACTTCTGAGAGCCAAAGCCGCCGGCCGCATCGGCGAGGTCGCCCCGCGCTTCTTCGGTGCGCCGACCAATCGCAGCCATCGCGTCACGCTCGACACCGACGCGCCGGAGATTTTGGCGCGCTGCATCGCCGACAAGGTCGACGTCGCTGTGCTGGTGCCGAACTGCCCGGTCTGTCACCAGACCACCGCTTTGGTGGCGCGGCATCTCGAGGCCAACGGCATTCCGACCGTGATCATGGGCTGCGCCAAGGACATCATCGAGCACGCCGCCGTGCCGCGCTTCCTGTTCTCGGACTTCCCGCTCGGCAATTCCGCCGGCAAGCCGCACGACGTGAGCTCGCAGGCGCAGACGCTGGAGCTCGCGCTCAAACTGCTGGAGACCGCGAGCGGGCCGCAGACCACGATGCAGTCGCCGCTGCGCTGGAGCGAGGACGCCTCCTGGAAGCTCGACTACAACAACGTCGCGCAAATGAGCCCCGAAGAGCTGGCACGCCGCCGCGCCGAATTCGACAAGCAAAAGGAGATCGCGCGCGGCAATCGCGCCGCCTGACGTCCTCCGATAAAATAAAACATCAAGGGGAGAGCGACGTGACGCGACCGTTCGAGGGCGTGAAGATCCTGGACTTCACGCAAGTGCTGGCCGGCCCCTATGCGAGCTACCAGCTCGCGCTTCTGGGTGCCGACGTCATCAAGGTCGAGCGGCGCGAGGGCGAGGACATGCGCCGCACGCCGCTGTCGCGCGAATGGGCCGAGCGCGGGCTGGCGCCCGCCTTCCAGGCCATCAACGGCAACAAGCGCAGCCTGACGCTGGACCTGCAAAAGCCCGACGCGATCGCGATCGTGAAGAAGCTCACCGCGACCGTCGACGTCGTCATGGAAAACTTCCGGCCGGGCGTGATGGACAAGCTCGGCATCGGCTACGAGGCGCTCTCGGCGATCAATCCGAAACTGATCTATTGTGCGGTATCAGGCTTCGGCCAGACCGGTCCAGATCGATTGCGGCCGGGCTATGACGGCAAGATGCAGGCGCTGTCGGGCATCATGGCGATCACGGGGCATCCGGAAACAGGGCCGACGCGCGCGGGCTTTGCGGTGTGCGACGTGCTGTCGGGCGCAACGGCAGCCTTCGGCGTGTCGAGCGCGCTCTACCAGCGCGACCGCACCGGCAAGGGGCAGCTCATCGATGTCTCGATGCTGGAGGCGACGATGGCGTTTCTCTCCGGCCAGATCGCGGATTGGTCGGTCGCCGGCCATCGTCAGCAGCTTTCGGGCAATCAGGCGGTGAGCCGCAGGACCACGGCGAATTTGTTCAGATGCGGCGATGGTCACATCCTGCTCGCCGTCAACAACGAAAAACAATACCGCGCGCTGATGGCCGCGCTCGGCCGCGAGGACGCGCTGTCAGATCCGCGCTTCGCCGACTGGTTTTCCCGCAACGAGAACGAGCCTGCCTTGCGCGCCATCATAGAGGAGGCGCTTGCGGCAAAACCGGCGCGCGAATGGGAGACAATCCTCGAGGACGCCGGTGCGCCCTGCGCCAGCATCTGGAAGGTCGAGGAGGTCATCGACCATCCTCAGATCAAAGCGCGCGGCGCGATCCAGGAGCTCGACACGCCCTATGGTCGCCTGCGCTTTGCCGGCAGCGGATTCAAGCTGGCACATGGCGGCGGCAGACTGGACCGGATGGCGCCGGAGCTTGGCGCGGATACGGATTCGGTGCTGGGCGAGCTGGGGTTCGATGCAGTGGAGATCGCGTCGTTGCGCGCGCGTGAGATTGTGTGAGGGCGAAGCCACCTAGAACAACGACCCCTGCCCGTCATCTGATGACGCGCCCGCAATCTTCCGCACCACCTTCTTGGGCTTCGCAGCCTCGGCTTCCGCCTCCATCTCCTCCGCGCTGATCGGCAGCAACAGCTGATCGTCGTCATTGGCGACTCGGTTGACGCGGGTGGAGACCGGGTGCCAGGCGAATTGGCCGAGGCGCGGAGCGGTCATCAGCGGCAGGATCGCATCGACCTCGTCGCTGCGGCAATCGAGCCATCGTTCGAAATCGCGCGGGCTGATGGTGACGGGCACGCGGTCATGCAGCGCGGCGAGATCCTCGCCCGCCGCCGCCGTGACGATCGCAACCGTATCGAGCTCCTCGCCGTTCGGCCCGATCCAGGTCTCGAACACCGCGGCGAAGCCGAGCGGCGCACCGTCGGCGCGATGGATGGAGAACGGCTGCCTGCGGCCGTCGATCGCCTTCCATTCGTAATAGCCGTCGGCCGGGATCAGCCCGCGCCTCCGGCGAATCGCACGTTTGAAGGCCGGCTTCTCCAGCACCGTCTCGGAGCGGGCGTTGATCAGGAGCGTAAAGCCCTTGGGGTCCTTGACCCAACTAGGCAACAGGCCCCAGCGCATCAGGCGAAAATGGCGCGCGCCATTCTCCACCAGCACAACCGGAATCGGTTGCGTCGGCGCGACATTGTACCGGGGCGGGAAATTCGGCTGCTCGATATAGCCGAACAGTTGCCGCAAGGCCTCGGGGGCCGAAGTTATGACGAAGCGTCCACACATCTTAGGCCGCCAATATAGGGTCCGTTCAGGTCCTTTTAACCCCGAACGTTAACACTGCGGCGGATGAGCTCAACGGCCTCCCAACCCGCGACGCGCGCACAGACGGGCCCCGAGGCCGCGGCCTGGGCCGAGCGGCTGCGCGTGGCCAACATCAACCCGCGGACCGGGCTTGCCACAGACTATCTCAACCATTTCAATGAAGCCGTGATGCTTCTGGAAATGGTCCCGGACATGCCGGAATGCGCGGAAGATTTTTTGACCTGGACGCCGCTGTCCTATGCCGAGCATTTTACCGCCTCGAACTTCAAGGCACGGGATCTGGCCATCGAAGCCTATGAGAAGGCCGAGCCGAACGTGCGGACCCAGTTCGACCACATCACCGACACCATGACCTCGATCCTGACTGCGGTCGGCTCGGCCATGCGCGAGGTCGAGAAGGACACGACCCGCGTCCGACTCGCCGAGCAGGCTACCCTCTGGGTCAAGCCGCTGATCGCGGCCTGCGGCGGCATCATCAACGGCGGCGCGGAAGCCGACGTCGACACCATCATGGCGAATTGAGCCAGGTCGTAAAAAATGTCTGCGGTTGTCCAGCCCACCCGTCCCCAGATCGCGGTCAGCGCGGCCATCTTCCGCGATGGCAACGTACTACTGACCCGCCGCGCCCGCTCGCCCGCCAAGGGGTTCTATTCGCTGCCGGGCGGCCGGGTCGAATTCGGCGAATCGCTGCACCAGGCATTGAGCCGCGAGGTCGATGAGGAAACCGGGCTGGAGATCGAGATCGTCAGCCTTGCCGGCTGGCGCGAGGTACTGCCGGCCGCACCCGGTGCCGGCCACTATTTGATTATGTCCTTTGCCGCCCGCTGGGTGGCCAGGGAGCCGTCCCTGAACGACGAGCTCGACGATTACCGCTGGATCGCCCCGGACGCTCTGGGGAGCCTCGGCGACCTCAAGCTGACCGGAGGGCTGGAGGAGATCATCCAGTCGGCCCACCGGCTGATCGGTCCCTGACCGGGGCGCCTTGCTTCCTCCGCCCTGAGGGGGCATACAGCCCGCCGATGTCGACGCGATTTCTGGCCATTTTTGTTCTGATTCTCGCCTGCGCTTCCGCGCCCGCCCGGGCCCAGGACGTGGCGGCGCCGTTCGACGCCGATTTGCAGCGGCTGGCCGAGATCCTCGGCGGCCTGCACTATCTGCGCGGCATCTGCGGCACCAACGAGGGCAACAAATGGCGCAGCGAGATGCAGGCGCTGATCGATGCCGAAACCCCCTCCGGCGAACGCCGCACTCGCATGATCGCGGGCTTCAACCGCGGCTATAACGGCTTTCAGCAAACCTATCGGAGCTGCACACCGGCCGCGACAGTTGCGATCCGCCGCTATGTCGAGGAAGGCTCGAAGATCTCGCGCGATCTCACGGCGCGCTACGCGAACTGATCTCGCGGGAACCGTGTCATCGACTTTGTTCACAGCCGTTAACCGTTCCTAAAGATGTGGCCTAGCGATCGTTAATGCGCGTGCTACACCTCTTGCACAGCGCATCGCCGTGGATCGCGCCCCAGCCCTGATTGAGATTCATGAGCCAGCCGATTTCCTACGCCCCCGCCCGCGCGCCGCTGCCCGATCACGAGCAGAAACAGGCCGCACTGAGCTATCTCAACGAGGCCTGGGCCGAAGCGCGCCATGACGGCGTCGACGGCGATTGCCTGGCGCAGGCGAGCCTGTTCGCGGCGCTTGCCGAGCTCGTCGGCACCTATGGCGAGGACGCGGTGGCGAAATTCGTCGAGGGTTTTCCTGCCCGCATCCGCAACGGCGAGTTCTCGGTCTGCCTCGCGAGGCAGTAAGCCCCTCTTCGAAAATGACCCCGCCACATGGGCGGGGCCAGTCTACGGATGAATGACTTTGCGAACAGGCTCTGGCGAAGATTGTTCGCGAAGTCTGCTGCGTTTATCGCACGGAAGTTGTTGGCCGTAGACGAGCATTAGTCTCGCCATGACCGGGACGTATTCCCGAAACGATCGGGACGCGCGCTAATCTGTCTCGATCGGCAGCGCCGCATCCCTCGCCCATTCGCCCATGGAGGCGTCGTACAGCGTCAGCTTGTCATAGCCGAGCTGCGACAGCAGAAACAGGTCGATCGTCGCCGAGATGCCGCCGCCGCAATACAGGATCACGTTCTTGTCGCGCGTGACGCCTTGGGCAGCGAACTTCGCTTCGGCATCGGCTAGCGAAGTCAGAGTCTTGTCAGCAGTCACGAGCGTTGCAGCCGACACGTTGATACTGCCGGGCACGCGGCCGGGGCGGCCGTAGCGGCTTGGCTCGAGGCCTTTATGAAATTGCGGCCCGAGTGCGTTGATGGTGACGGTCGAGGGATCGCCGATACGCGCCTTCACATAGTTTTTGTCGACGAAGAAGCCTGCGCGCGGTATCGCCTTGAAGGTCGCCGCCGGATAGCCCTTCGGGGCGCCGGTCTCAACAGTTCGCCCCTCTTGCTTCCATTTGTCGAAGCCGCCGTCGAGCACCTGAGCGTCGACGCCGAGCGAGCGCAGCATCCACCAGAACCGCGTCGACCACATCATGGTGCCGATGCTGTAGAGCACGATGGTCTTGCTTGCATCCGCGCCGTGGCGACCAAAGGCGGCCTCTAACTGGGCCACGCCAGGCATCATGAAGAATTGCTGCGCGGAGGTGTCGGAGAACTCGCCTTGCAGATCGAGGAAATCGGCGCCCGGGATGTGGCCGGCCGCGAACGTCTTGTCGCCGGCGACGGCGCGATAAGGCATGTCGCTGCCGGGTGGCACCGGCTCGTTGTAGGTCGTGCAATCGTAGACGCGGAGGTTCGGGTCGCCGAGGATGACCGCGAGCTGCTCGGTGGTGATGAGGGCGGTCGGCTGTGACATCGGAGTGCACTCCCGTTCGAGATGAAGTGTAGGCCTCTCCCCTCGTCATTGCGAGCGCAGCGAAGATTCCATGGGGAGTGGATAGCGACCGAGTCTGGAGCCAGACTGAGGTTGCTGAAGCACTCAACCTGGAGACGACGATGTCACTCGATCATCCTTCCGACGAACCGACCGCTATCCGCACGCA
>JAUEPE010000090.1 GCA_030403585.1 Frankia sp. RB7 | reverse complement strand
GGCAGGAAGTACTCGCCCATCATCCGGCCCATCATGTCGCCGGTCGAGAGTTTCCAGGCCTCCTCATCAGTGTCGGCCACGAACACCTCGCGCACCAGCCGCCAGTCCGCGCGGTTCGGCTTGCGGCCAGTCTTGGCGGCGCCGATCTCGACCGAATCCCAATGGCTGCCGACATAGGCCGGGTTGAGGTTGAGGCTCATCGGGATGAAGCCGCGCTCGCCGGCGAGCTTCAGCGTGTCGGAGTTCTTCGACAGCCCGGCAACGCCGATCGGCGGATGCGGCGCCTGCAACGGCTTGATGTGCGGCTTGAGGAAGTCGAACATCGTGTCCGGCTTGGTCACCGTCCAGAACTTGCCCTTGTAGGTCCAGGGCGCGGGATCGCTCCACATCTTCAGGATGATCTCCAGCGCCTCGCGGGTCATGTCGCGGTTCTGCCCGCTCATGCCGTCGACGTTGAACATCGCCCAGTCGCTCGGCAAGCCGCTCGCGGCGACGCCGAAATTGAGCCGGCCTCCGGAGAGATGGTCGAGCATCGCGACGCGGTTGGCGAGCTCGGCCGGGTGATGATAGGGCAGCAGGAAGCCGCCTGGTCCGATGCGGATATTCTTGGTCTGCATCAAGGCCTGCGCGATCAGCAGGTCGGGCGTGGGATTGGGTTCCCAGGGCGCGGTGTGGTGCTCGCCGATCCAGGCTTCCTGATAGCCGAGCTCGTCGAGCCAGCGCAGAACCTGCAGGTCCCAGTCATGTCCTTCCTTCAGGCCGCACTCCGGCGGATGCGAAGGCATCGTGAAATAGCCGATCTCCATGGGTTTCCTCATCTGATGTTGACGCGTCTTGCTGCGCGTTGGCTGACGTGAGCAGGAACAGCTTCAGCAAGCGGTGTGCCAGCGCGCGCCCCGCGCCTCAGACCCGCGAGAAAAGGCTGGTTTGGGGCCGCAATAGCCGATATCCCGGGGCAGATTTGTAGGAAGCCGTCTCATTGTCGCGAGACAGTGTCTTGGCCGTGAGACCAAAGGATACGATTCGAAATGACCGAACCCGCTTTTGTCGCGGTGGACTGGGGCACCAGCAGCTTTCGGCTCTGGCTGGTCGATCGCACAGGCCACGTGCTGGCCGAGCGCCGCAGCGACGAGGGCATGATGGCCGCGGCCAAGGCCGGCTTCGCCGGCGTGCTGCAAGCGCACCTTGCCGCGGTCGAGGCGCCCGCTCATCTGCCCGTTCTGGTCTGCGGCATGGCCGGTGCCAAGACCGGCTGGGTCGAGGCCGGCTACGTCGATACGCCGGCACCGCTCTCCGCCATCCTGAGGCAGGCCGCGCGGGTGCCGGGCCAAACACGCGACATCCGTATCCTGCCGGGCATCGCGCAGCGCGACGCCAGGGCGCCGGACGTGATGCGCGGCGAGGAGACGCAATTGCTCGGCGCACTTGGCCTGGATGCCGCAGGCGAGACGCTGGTGTGCATGCCCGGAACGCATTCGAAATGGGTGCGCGTGAAGGGCGGGGGGGTCGAACATTTTTCCACCTTCATGACCGGTGAGCTCTTCAGCGTAATCTCGCGCGAGACGATCCTGTCGCTCGCGGTCGCGGGCGCCGATGACGCCGATGACGTCGCGAGCTTCAAGGCTGCCGTCATTGCCGCATACGAGGCACCTGCTTTCGCCGCCAATCTCCTGTTTGGCGCGCGGTCGCGACAGCTCCTGTTCGGCGGCACGCCGTCCGCTGCGCGCGAAAGGCTGTCGGGGACGTTGATCGGCGTCGAACTCGCGGCAGGACTGTCCGGGACTTTACCGAAAGCGGGCGTCACGCTGATTGCTTCGGGACGGCTCGCGATGTTGTACCAGCTTGCCTTTGACGTGCTGTCGGTCGCCGTGACCCCGATCGATGCCGACGAGGCCGTTCGTCGCGGCCTGTCGATGGCGGCCGCTGCGATCTGGGCGAAATAGAAGGACTCCCGAGATGAGCGTTCCCTTTCCGGCGATGAAGCGGCCCCTGGTTGCGATCCTGCGTGGCGTCAAGCCCGAGGAGACCGAGGCTATCGTCGGTGTGCTGATCGAGGCCGGCATGACCGCGATCGAGATTCCCCTGAATTCGCCTGACCCGTTCCGCTCGATCGGCACCGCCGCGAAGCTCGCGCCGGCGGGCGTGTTGATCGGCGCAGGCACGGTGCTGGCCACGGCCGATGTCGATCGTCTCAACGACGTCGGCGGCACGCTGATGGTCTCGCCGAATGTGGATACGCAGGTGCTCGCGCGTGCACATCAGTACGCCATGATTACGCTGCCGGGCGTGTTCTCGCCGACCGAGGCGCTGCTCGCAGCGCGCTCCGGCGCATCTGGCCTCAAATTCTTTCCGGCGAGCGTGCTCGGCGCGTCCGGCATTGCCGCGATCCGCGCCGTGCTGCCGGCAGGCGTGATGATCGCCGCCGTTGGCGGCGTCTCCGACCAGAATTTTGCGGAGTACATCAAGGGCGGCGTCACCGCCTTCGGGCTCGGCTCCAGCCTCTACAAGCCCGGCATGTCGGCCGCCGATGTCGCCGCGCGCGCGAAGGCGACAATCGATGCCTATGATCGGGCGATTGTGAAAGACTAAAGCCGCAATAAACAAGCCGTGATGTCGTCACGGTCGCGCGTTATCCTATCTTGCTGCATTAGCGAGATCAGGAGACCGATATGGCGATCAACAACATAGCCGATCTGTTCGTGGCAACGCTCGAGCAGGCCGGCGTCAAGCGCATCTATGGCATTGTCGGCGACAGTCTGAACGCGATCACGGAGTCGCTGCGCCGCCGCGGCACCATCGAATGGGTGCACGTCCGCCACGAGGAGGTCGCGGCCTTCGCCGCCGCGGGCGAGGCCGAGATGACGGGCAGCCTTGCGGTCTGCGCCGGCTCCTGCGGCCCGGGCAATCTGCATCTGATCAATGGCCTGTTCGACGCGCATCGCAGCCGCGTTCCGGTGCTGGCGATCGCGGCGCAGATTCCGTCGGCCGAGATCGGCGGCGGCTATTTTCAGGAAACCCATCCGCAAAACCTGTTTCGCGAATGCAGCCATTATTGCGAGCTGATCTCGGATCCAAGCCAGCTGCCCTTCGTGCTGGAGAATGCGATCCGTGCGGCGGTGGGCTTGCGCGGCGTTGCCGTCGTCGCGATGCCCGGCGATGTCGCCTTCCGTACACCGCCGAAGCGCGCGCTCTCGACGCCACGCGGGCTTGCGCTGTCCGCGCCAAAGGTCGTGCCGCAAGCAGACGAGCTGAAGGCGCTCGCCGACCTCCTCAACGGCGCCGAACGCATCACGCTGTTTTGCGGCCGCGGCTGTGCCGGCGCGCATGCACCACTGATGCGGCTGGCCGAAGCGCTCAAGAGTCCGATCGTACACGCGCTCGGCGGCAAGGAGCATGTCGAATACAATAATCCTTACGACGTCGGTATGACCGGTTTCATCGGCTTCTCCTCGGGCTACGCCGCCATGCACGCCTGCGATGCGCTGGTGATGCTCGGCACGGATTTTCCCTACAAGCAGTTCTTCCCTGATGATGCGAAGGTCGCGCAGATTGACATTCGCCCGGAAAATCTCGGCCGGCGATGCAAGATCGATCTCGGCCTCGTCGGCGACGTCAAGCTGACGATCGAGGCGCTGCTGCCGTTGCTCAAGACCAAGACACAACGCAAGCATCTCGACGATGCCGTTGCGCATTACAAGAAGGCGCGCGAAGGCCTCGACTCGCTCGCCAAGGGCACGCCCGGCAGCAAGCCGATCCATCCGCAATATCTCGCAAAGGTCATCAGCGATCACGCCTCTGACGACGCCGTCTTCACCGCCGATGTCGGCACGCCCACGGTTTGGGCGGCGCGCTATCTCAATATGAACGGCCGCCGCCGGCTGATCGGCTCCTTCGTGCACGGCTCGATGGCCAACGCCATGCCGCAGGCGATCGGCGCGCAGGCCTCGCAGCCCGGTCGCCAGGTGATCTCGCTGTCGGGCGATGGCGGCTTCACCATGCTGATGGGCGATCTCATCACGCTGACGCAGATGAAGCTGCCGGTGAAGGTGGTCGTCTTCAACAACGGTGTGCTCGGCTTCGTCGCGCTGGAGATGAAGGCCGCAGGCTTCGTCGACACCAATGTCGATCTGGAAAACCCGGATTTCGCCGCGATGGCGCGTGCGATGGGCATCTTCGCCAAGCGCGTCGAGGACCCCGGCGAGCTCCCGGGCGCGATGAAGGAGATGCTGGCCCACAATGGTCCAGCGCTGCTCGACGTCGTTACCGCCAAGCAGGAACTGTCGATGCCGCCGACCATCACTGCCGAACAGGTCAAGGGTTTCAGCCTCTGGGTGTTGCGTGCGGTGATGAGCGGTCGCGGCGACGAGGTCATCGATCTCGCGAAGACCAACCTGCTATCGCGCTAACGCGAAATCAGCCGCGCTTCGCCGACGGCACGGGCAACCGCTCATGGCGGCGCTGGAAGCGCTGCCAGTGCAGCACGATGCCGATGATCGCCGCCGGTACGAAGCCGAGCACGATCAGGAAAGGCGGCAGCTCCTTCTGCGAGATGAAGGCGATCGCGATGTCAGAGATCAGCCAGAGCGCTGCGAACATCACCGCGAAATCCGTGCGCGCGCAGCGCAGATAATAGAACACGGCGGTGATGACCACGGCGGGCCCGATCGCGATGGCGATCATGACCGCCGTCAGCTCTTTCGGCGTCAACGCGTCGAGCACCATCGACGCCAACAGCCAGATGGCGGCGAACATGGCGATGATGTCGATCGGATGCCGCAACCGAATACCTCTCGCAGGGATGCGCTATCGTTGTGTCCCGAATCCCGGTCGTCAAGTAAAATACGCCTATTCCTCCTCGTTTCCAGGCGTCGAGCGCAGCATGAAATGACCGAAAGCGGAGGCGATCGGCTTGTCCGGATCGTCCTGCCAGGCCCGCGCCTCGAAGGCGACGATACGCCGGCCCTGTTTCACGATCGAGACGTTTGCAATGGTGTCCAGCGCCCGGCCCGAGCGCAGATAATTGACGGTCAGCCCGATCGGCTTCGGCAGGGTCGCGATCCCGAGCTCGCGCCGCACGCCGAGGATCGCGGTGGTCTCGAGGAAGGCGCCGGTCATGCCGCCATGGATAGCGGGGAGGATCGGGTTGCCGATGATTTTTGGCGAGAACGGCATCGTCAGCGTGCCGTCGTCATTGACGCGAATGCCGAGGCAGCGCGCGAACGGGCTGTTGGCGAACGGGCCGTCCGGATCATCAGGCGCCTCCAGCGTCGGGATGCTGCGCGAATCCATCCGGCGGTCCGCGAGCATGTTGGTGCGGTTGGCGCCGATCATGAAGCAGGCGGTGGCGGTCGCCACCGGATCGTCCTCGGAGTCCTGGTAAGCCGTGGAGCGCACGAAGGCGATCGAGCGGGTGGTGCGGTAGCAGACCGAATGCGCCTTGATGGCAAGGCCGGGCGTGGCCGGCTTCTGGTAGTCGATGCGCAAATCGAGCGTTGCGATCGCGCTGGTGCCGTCGAGCGCGAGCTGCACCGCCATGCCGCAGCTCTCGTCCAGCATCGCGGTGACGACGCCACCATGCAGAACGCCGGTCTCGGTGTCGCCGACGAAGACGGGGCGATAGGGCAGGCTCGACCAGGCTTCGCCCGGTGCGAACCGGTCGAGCTGGAGCCCGCTGATATGGCCGTAATCGGAGCGGCGGCCCTTGATGGCCTCGGCGAGTTCGTCGAAAGCAAGCTTGGTCGGTGTGGTGGACATGGTGACGTTCTAGACCAGTGCCGGGCGCCGCGCAAAACCCCGTATCTATCGCCGCACGGCGGCCCTGCAAGGCCGGTTTGGCCTCGACAGAGCCGGCCGAAGCAACGATGGTGGGCGTCCCACTGCCCGCGAGGAGTATTCCATGGCTGACCCCGAAACGCCCGCCGCCAGCGAGGGGCCCGTCACAATATCCAGATCCAGTTCGGAGCAGGCACCGATCATCTATTTCGATGGCGCATCCTGCTTCGGCCACCACAACGGTGCGATCCAGATCGAGCTTGCGGCGAACCTGCTGCTGCCGATCGGTGCCGCCGTCAGGGTCGACGTGGTTCAGACCGCCCATCTGCGCTGCAGCCCGGCCGCGGCGCTGGCCTTGCGCGAAGCGCTCGACAAGGCGCTCGCGATGCTCAAGCTCGGACAACAGCAGCCGGATGAAGCGATCCCGGCGATGAAGAACTGAGCAAGAACTGAGATTGACAGCCATCCGGCTTTACGTCACTTTTCACGCAGGTTGATACGACCTGCCGGTTGCGCCCTCCGTGGAACGGTGAATGTATCGAGCCCTGATCGGCCCCCTTTGCCCGAGCGACCGGGTCAGCAACGCAACCACCTGACACACCTGGATCGCTCATGCAGAGGACGAACCGATGCGCGATTTTCGCGATGCCAAGGCTATGGCGCAGACCCTGCGCGACTCCCTGACCACCAAGGCCGTCACCATCAGTCACAGCGAGAGCCTCGAACTGGTGTCGAGGATGCTCGGCGTTGCCGACTGGAATACACTGTCGGCGCTGCTTCACGCCGAGCGCCGTGACACGGCGGCGCCGATTGCACGGCTCAAGACGACAACGGCGTTCTATCCGGCCATTCCGTTGCGCGATCTCGTTCCATTTCCGAACGCGACCTACCCGCTGTTTGTGGGTCGCGAGAGGACCGTTCAGTCCCTGAACCAGGCCTTTGAAGGTGGGCGCGAGATCGTGGTGGCGATCCAGCGTGAGGCGGCCGTCGATGATCCCCAATTTTCCGATGTCTACGAGATCGGCATGTTGTCCCAGTTGCTCGAGCTCGAAACGCTCGGCGATGGCACGCTCAAGGTATTGACGAGGGGACTTCGACGGGTCGCGCTGCGCAGCTTCGCCGCTAAATCGACCTCATATCAGGCCGAGGTCGCTGACGTCGGCGAAGGAGCGACCCGCGATGCGAGGGATCTGATCCGAAGGATTTATCAGCGCTTCCAGAATTACACAGCGGCCCACGGAATTCTCGTGCCGGACATCTGGCTGTTCTTCGATTCAGCGCGTGATCCCGGACAGATCGCCGATACCGTTGCGACGCGGATGAAGTTGCCCGTCAGGGACAAATACGAGTTGTTGGCGACGCTCGATCCCGTGACACGGCTCGAGCGGATCGAAGCGTTGCTCGACCTGTCGCAGCGTCCGATTTCCGCGGGTTACGCGGCGACGAAACGGCAGGCGCTCGATCACGCTGATCGGCGTCGCCATCAATACGCGACGCTAGAACACTTTCTGCTCGCCCTGATCGAGGATGCGGACGCGTCCGCCGTCATGCGCGCCTGCGACACCGATCTTGGCAAGCTGAGGCAAAGCCTCGTGCAATATCTCGACAACGAGCTCAAGCACATCGTGATCGAGACCGGAAACGCCGTCTCCCTCCGGCGAGGGCCGCCTTGTCGGATTAGTCCAATTGGTGCGTAACAGTCCTTATGGACAGCCATAAGCGCAGTACTCAGCTTGAACGGCTTGAGGTGGTCGAGACTGGTCGTCGTCGGCG
>JAUEPE010000026.1 GCA_030403585.1 Frankia sp. RB7 | reverse complement strand
GGCGGCCGGGACCGACGTTCCGAAGTTGAAGCGGCTCGTGGACGATTGCAAGAAAGCGTCTTGTGCTGTTCTTTCCGAGGCCAATCGCCGCCTGGCGGATGCCCAGGCCGCGGTCGAGGCAGCGGCGCGTGAGCAGCAATTCCGCCACGATCTGGCGGCGGCCGGGACTGACATTCCGAAGTTGAAGCGGATCGTCGACGATTGCAAGAAGGCGTCTTGTGCTGTTCTTTCCGAGGCCAATCGCCGCCTGGCGGATGCCCAGGCCGCGGTCGAGGCGGCAGCACGTGAACAGCAATTTCGCAACGATCTTGAGGCGGCCGGGACCGACGTTCCGAAGTTGAAGCGGATCGTCGACGATTGCAAGAAGGCGTCTTGTGCTGTTTTTTCCGAGGCCATTCGCCGCTTGGCGGATGCCCAGGCCGCGGTCGAGGCGGCGATGCGTGAGCAACAATTTCGAAACGATCTTGCGGCGGCCGGGACCGACGTTCCGAAGTTGAAGCGGCTCGTGGACGATTGCAAGAAAGCGTCTTGTGCTGTTCTTTCCGAGGCCAATCGCCGCCTGGCGGATGCCCAGGCCGCGGTCGAGACGGCAGCACGTGAACAACAATTTCGCAACGATCTTGCGGCGGCCGGGACTGACATTTCGAAGTTGAAGCGGCTCGTCGACGATTGCAAAAAAGCGTCTTGCGCTGTTCTTTCCGAGGCCAATCGCCGCCTCGCGGATGCCCAGGCCGCGGTCGAGGCGGCGATGCGTGAGCAGCAATTCCGCAACGATCTGGCGGCGGCCGGGACTGACATTCCGAAGTTGAAGCGGCTCGTGGACGATTGCAAGAAGGCGTCTTGTGCTGTTCTTTCCGAGGCCAGTCGCCGCTTGGCGGATGCCCAAGCCGCGGTCGATGCGGCGATGCGTGAACAGCAGTTCCGCAACGATCTTGAGGCGGCCGGGACTGACATTTCGAAGTTGAAGCGGCTCGTCGACGATTGCAAGAAGGCGTTTTGTGCCGTTCTCTCCGAGGCCAATCGACGCCTGGCGGATGCCCAGGCCGCGGTCGAGGCGGCGATGCGTGAGCAGCAATTCCGCAACGATCTGGCGGCGGCCGGGACTGACATTCCGAAGTTGAAACGCCTCGTCGACGATTGCAAGAAGGCGTCTTGTGCCGTTCTCTACGAGGCCAGTCGTCGCCTAGCGGATGCCCAGACCGCGGTCGAGGCGGCGATGCGTGAACAGCAGTTCCGCAACGATCTTGAGGCGGCCGGGACTGACATTTCGAAGTTGAAGCGGCTCGTCGACGATTGCAAGAAGGCGTCTTGTGCTGTTCTCTCGGAGGCCAGCCGCCGTCTGGCGGATGCCCAGGTCGTCGCGGTCGAGGCAGCGATGCGTGAACTGAAATTCCGCAATGATTTGGAGGCAGCGGGAAATGATGTCGAGAGATTGAGCAGGTTTGTCGACGAGTGTCGAAAGGAGCCTTGCTCCGTGCTCGATGATGCTATTGGCCGTCTGTCAAAAGCGAAAGAGCTCGTTCGGCCGGCACAGGTGCGCTTCGCGACGAGCACCAACTATGATATGTACGGAGGCGATATCGACGTAAAGGGAGACAATGGTACCCTTGTTAAGTTCGTAAAGTCTGATGCGACAACATGCCTCGCGAATTGCCGCGCAAACCGCTATTGCATCGCGTTTGTTTTCGATAAGTGGAACAGCGCGTGCTATTTAAAGAAGCAATTGTCTGCGCTGACTCAAACACCCCGTTCTGACACGTCGATACGAACGGATCAGCAACCGTTCTTTGAAACAGCAAAACCGCATACGTGTCCTTATCCAAATAGCTCAATGCGCGGGAATTCGATCAGCAATTTTAAGAGTCAATCGACCGAGTACTGCAAACGGCAATGTGAGGACGAAAAGAGATGCGTTGCTTACATGTTTCAAAAACGAGATGGTGAGTGCACGCTCTTGAATAGCGTGTCGGATCGAACAAGATCTGATCCGGCGTTCGATAGTGGCGAGCGGACACAGAATCCAAATCCTTGCTAATTTATCGAGGCTCCCGCTGACATTGAGGCGCAAGGTCTAGGCGAGGCGGATCATCGATGATGGTTTCGTGCGCGGCGGGCAAGAGGTCGACCACCGCAAGGCTTGCGTCAAGCGTCAGCAGTGCGTTCACAGCGTGTGCACCAATGTGATTGCGGACAAAATCGCGATAAATTTCACCTGTTCTCCATGATTGAAGATTACGGGGTCACACATTGCGAGAAGGCGGCTCAGATGGATGTGCTTTCTAACATGGGTGAGGGCTAATCCGCCTCCGCCCGTGCCATAACCGCCGTCTTGGCTGAGCTGCGATTGCTTCGAGTTGCGTGGTCGCTCATGGTAATTGCCCGCTGCCCTCTGATAATCTTCCAATATCAGAGCCACCCCCTGGGACCCGGATTTGCAGTCAACTGCAAACTTGGACCAAGAACGTCCGGGGAGGAAAGGGAGGTCGCGCCGATCGGTTCCTAGCTAGTTGCATTCAGATCCGTACTTCGAAACCGCATCTTCAAAGTCATCTTGGGCTGCTTTCAAAGTCTCAAACTCGCTTGAACAGTCATCGTGACCGCGGCTGTCAGATACGCAGCTCGTATAAACCTGCACTGCTGCTGAGATGTCGGACAGAGCTGACTTGTATTCTGAGATAGCTTCCTGGCACTCCTCAGGAGTTGCGCTCGCGTTCCCCGCTGAGCAGAAGATGAACGTTAGACAGATGAGCCCGTAAAGACAAATGGGGCGCACAGCGATAGCAGTTCTAAGCACCTGCTGGGCCCTGGGCGACGTCGATTACATGACGGTCGGGCCCTACAGTGATTACGATCGTATAACTCTTTTGAGCGCCGCCCTGGTCTGTCGGAGGTGCAAGGTGCAGCTGTCCGCCGTACCATTCGCCAGGCATCAACGTGTTGTCTTTGATCACGGATTGCTCGAGCACGGCCATATTTCGCTGTCCGGTCTCGACCGTAGCGGCTACCATGGCTTCGTTCTGAGCAGCGGCGTTGCCTTGTGCGATAGCTGCCGCAGTAGGGCTGTAGAAGGTGCCGGTCCGGCCGCTCGGTGTCGTGTAAGAGCCGTACCCTGCGCGGGATGCGCTGTATGAATTAGCTCCGGCCGCCAGACCCGTGAGGAGTGCCGTCGCGATCTGCCGGTTCTTTTCTTCCTGGACCAACATTTCGTAAGTTACGATCTTCATCTCGAAGTCGGAGCCGCCAGTATGTTGGACTGCCTCGACTTGGCCCACCCGGAAGTCGACCGGTTGCTTACTGAGATTGTTGATGCCCACCACGAAAACCGGTCGGCCGTTTGCCTGGAGCTGGCGGGAAGCTGGTCGGACCAGAACGAGCGAGTTTCTCTGGCGGGAGACTAGGGCCGGTTGCCCGTCCCGCATAAGGGCCTGCTGCTGGGGATTCGATGCCTTGAATGAGACAGTTTCCCCTGTGACGCAGCCAGCCAACGTGGCACAAATCGCCACAACCCCCAGAATACGCATAGCAAAAATTCCCCAGACCCGGGAGCAATCCAACCTCAACTGCTGAGGGAGCGCAAGAGAGCTTTGCACGCGATCCAACATCGGGCCCTCGTTCCATAGTCGAATGACCGGCCTCGGTTACCTTATTGCGATGCAACAATTGCTGGACGCTGGATGCCGCGCCCGGCACCTAGCACGGCATCTCAGATTGCTGCATGATGCAACTTTCGCTGGCAGGAGGGCGGGGGTTCTCCGTGAATTTTTTCAGAACGAATGACATTGTGACCGAGCGTGAGAGGCTCGATGCGCCGGAGGCTGATAGCCGACCAATTTCTGCTCGACAACGAAACAAGCTCGAGCGGGACCAGGAGCGGGGCTACTCCATCAACGTCAAACAGATCGTGCTCGCGTTTGCGGTCGAGTTCGTAATCATCGGGCTGATTCTTACAAACAACTTTGTGGCCGTTGCAGAACTTCCGGACGCGACGAACTTGAGAACCGTTCACGCGCTGCTCTTTCCGATCGCGATGGCCATGGTGGAGTTGGCGCGTGTCCCACTCGCGATCGCCGTACGCACGCAGAACTCCTGGCATGTCAAGCTAGCGGCGCTTGTTGGCGTCTTTTGCGCCGTCTCAGTAACCGCGACGTCACTCATTCAGATCGGCAACTCTACGTTCAATCCGCGGTTAGAGGAAACGCACAACGCCGATGCGAAACTTGTCGATCTGAGAAGCCAGCGTGAAAGTCTCACGAAGCAAGTCTCGACCGCGGACGATCTTGTGAAGCAGCGGCAAGCAGAGCGCGACCGAGCGCTTCAGGCAAACCAGGCGCTGGTTGTACAGCTAAACGCGCAGAAGCCGCAGGAGTGCACAACGACAACCGTGCCTAGCGCGACGCCCGGTGCGCCTCCGGAAACTCGGCAGAGATGCCAAGTGAATCCCGCTCTAAAGCCATTGAATGCAGCTATTGGTGAATCGAAAACGAAGCTGGCCGAAACGGAAGCCGCGTTGAGGGAAGCTGAGGCTCAGCGTCAAAATCCAAGATATGATACAACCAAATTGGACGCGGAAATTAGAGGCGCCGAAAAAGAGAACCGCGGCTCGATTTATCAATCCCAGCTGCACGCGTACGCCGCTATGCTTCTCGGAAAGGACCCGCAGAATGTTACTGATGGGGACGTCAAGCTGCTTGAGTGGTATTTGATCGTCATCCCGTCAATTGCTGCCGCCTTGTCCTCGACGCTCATTGCGATCACGGCCGTTAGGAGGATTAAGCCAAAGAAGTCGCCTTCGGATGTCAATTTTCCCGATGAAGCAGCCGCGTATCTTTTCGGCCCCCTAGTGAGCGCAATTCGTAAGGAGGCGCGCGACGCCGTTGCCGCGGCCGTTCAGCAATCAAAGGAAAAGTCGGCATAGTAAGCAAATGAAGAGTCCCCCTTCAAAGCTAAACGAGACGCTGGCCGGCTCTGTCGAGAGCCGAGTCGCTGCTGAGATGTTTCTGATTGCAGGAAAGTCAGGGTTCTGGAGGGCCGTTGGTATCGGAGCCGTTGGCCTTGGATTGGGTGTGGCCGTCGGACTTGGGTTCTACGGCTATTCGTTCGTACTACGGAATGAGAAGACGCTCGTTGTTTTATCGACGGCCCTGTCGAAGTCTCTATCCGAGGTCCACCTTCGCGGGACTGCGAGTGGGACTGTGAAGTTCGAGCCGAATTCGATCGCACTAGCGCCAGGTCAGACCGTTGCTTTGGACCCGACGTCGCGGGTCCACTTGGACCCAAATGCGAAAGTTCTGGCCGACGGCGAGGTCAAAATTCAGATGCCGACGATCTCCGTGCCGCAGGCTAGTGCCACAAGACCGAAAAGCACAGCGCCGACGATTGCCAACTTTACAGTGTTCAAGTCCGTTCCTTACGAGAAGGGTTCGGTGCAAACAGGTTGGCGCTTTCTAACCAGCGCTCAGCGTGTGCCGACGACGCAATATTGCTATTACCAGGAAAAGGGCGACAATCCCGATGTGGCGCTGCGAATTGAAGTCGGATTGGATGAGAAGAGTTTAGCGTCAAAGACACTGTCAAAATCATTCGACATTACCGCAGCCTATAACAAGTGCGTCTGGTTCAAGAAAGACGCGCTATGAGCGAGACAGAAGACTATTCTGACGTGGCCGGCTTTGCGCAAGTGATTAACTCTCGTCTTGCGTCTGAAGCCAGAGTTGCGAAAGCAATTGGCTTCGGGTGGCTTTGTGCCGGAGGGGCTACTGCGTTGTGTTTGTTTGGCGGAGGAGTAGCTGCGGCTTTCTATGGCTATAGTACCACACAATCTGTGTCCGCTTCCGCTGAGCAGGTAGCCAAGGCCATCAGCGAGGCCTTTTCCCGAGCGACAATCCATACTGCGGTAGATGGAGAGCTGACTCTATCACCAGATGCAGCCTTGACCCTCTCCCTGGGACAGACTGTGAAGTTGACCGAAGAGGCTTCCGTGGCGCTTGATCCCAATTCATCGGTGCGCGTCGTTGGGGACTTTAAGGTCGACGTACCGCAGCCATCAAAACAGCAGTTACAGCTAGACACAACCAGCAGCAGTAAAGAACTTCCTTTCACCCAATACACGGTGTTCAAGGGAGTCGCTTTCGGAAGTGGGTACGTCGTAACAAGTTGGAATTTCGATCTCGCCGATACATCAAGGCCCTACTATCAGCGTTGTTACTACGAGCAGAACCTGGAGCAGGGGATAGCGGCGACGCAGACTATTGCTGTAGATGGCTCACCACGTCCTGTGTCAGCTATCGCGAAGCTACCCTTTGATTTTGATGGTGCTGTCTCGAGTTGTATTTGGTTTTCGGGCTGACGACTTAGGTCACTTTGATTGAAGCAATATATGACTGCCGGGGTAGGCCAATGAAACAACTGACGATCGATCCGACGGCGGGGCTCGATCTCGCGCCAAAGTAGCGGAACGCTTTTCCCACTCAGGGAGGGGGCTCTGGATGCGTGGTTTGGTGATCTTGGTGCTGGCGGCCGCGCTGGTCATTTATGGTTTCACCCGGCCGGTACCGCCGTTCGCGTCCACGATCGCCCAAATCTCAGCTCAGCCCACAGAGGTGGCCAAGTCAGAAGCGCGCCCAGAGCCCTCTCACGCGACGCTGCCGCGGCAGCTGGCTCCGTTGGATATCACGCCACGGGCGCAGCGACCCACCCACTCGGTGCCGGCTTCCGGGGTCCCATCAGACCCCTCGAATGCGAAGCAGACCGCAGCGGTTCTGACTGCTGCCGCCATAGCCGCGCTGGTTATTGCAGAAAGCCGGCGCTCATATCACTCGGGCGGGCGGCCTTGCGCTTGCCCTGATGACCGGATGCGCAACGGCAGGGCTTGTGGCGGCCGGAGCGCTTATAGCCGGCCAGGCGGTGCTGCACCGCTGTGCTATCCGGCAGACGTTACCGAAGTGATGATCAAAGCCTACCGAGCACGACAGCTCGCTGAACGATAGATCCCCCTCTGATAATCTTCCATTATCAGAGCTCGGATTTTGCAGTTGACTGAAAAATCGGACTTGGGAGTTGACGACAAATGCTAGGGTCGGATGGAGTAGGGTCGCAAGGGGGGAGGGGACGTTGGCGCTGCCTGATTTGACGAAGGCGGCCGTTCTCGAGGCCATCAACGAGTTCGACGAGATCGGGCGCGACGCCTTCCTGACTAAGTATGGATTTGGAAAGTCGCGGGGCTATTTCCTCCAGCATAGCGACAAACGCTACGACAGCAAGGCTATCGCCGGTGCCGCCCATGGGAAGCTTGGTAGGAATTTCAAGGCTCTGTCGGCCGGCGACTTCTCAGGTGGGGACAGGACGGTCGCCAAGCGATTTCGAGAGCTCGATTTCCGCGTTCTCGAGCCATCCGACATTCGGCATGTGGGCATCCCTTTTGAGGTCGGGAGTCTGTACCACCGGCAGCGGGCCATTCATCAAGTATTTGGAGGACAGGAGCGCGGGGGCATAGCCACTCCTAGCGGCTTTCCCTTCGTCTTCCTCTTTACTGGGGAGTCGGGCCAGCAATTTGGCTATTCCGACGGTTGGCGACCTGATGGTATCTTCGCCTACACCGGCGAGGGGCAGAGCGGAGATATGGAATTCGTTCGGGGCAACCGAGCTATCCGGGATCATTTGGCTGATGGTAGGGACCTGCTTCTATTCGAAGCAACCAAGACGAAGGGCAGCTATCGCTACTTGGGATGTTTCGCATTCGCCGGTTGGGAAACGAAAGACGCAATAGATCGGGAAGGCGAGTCGCGGAAGGCAATTGTCTTCGAGCTAATTCCGGTCGCTGAGGTTGGACCTGCGCCAGAAGCAAGCGAAGAAGAGGTATATCTCAAAGAGAAATCTCTTGCTGAATTGAGAGCCCTAGCCCTCGCCGCGGCGGCCACGCCGAAATTCCCTTCCAAGGAGTCTCAACGCACTTACTACGCCCGCAGCATCAAGGTGAAGGCGTATGTGCTCAGGCGGGCTAATGGTATTTGCGAAGCCTGCAAGAAGGCTGCGCCTTTCTTTAGGAAGGACGGCAGCCCATACCTGGAGCCTCATCATATCAAGCGAGTGGCAGATGGAGGGCCGGATCACCCGGTGTCGGTTGGCGCGGTTTGCCCGACGTGCCATCGGCTTATTCATCACGGCGCGGAAGGCGCCGGTGTCAATCAGCAGTTGGAAGTATATGTAGCCGAAGTGGAGCGCAAATTGAGCTGCTAGGGTTTAGCAGCGGGAAGACGCATATTACCAGCTGCGTTCGGCACGATTCACGATACCTTCCGCTAGAGCCAAGGCTAAGACCTTGTCCGTTCCGTCGAATTGAAGTTGTCTGAGCGCATAGATGTAGCAACACGCCAAGATCTCGCGTTCTCCGAACCCTTCGGCGTGCGCCCAAGCCCGGGTGGCTTGTGTGAATTCAGGAACCATGGTTCGCGCGCAGAAGAGCTCGAGATCAAACCAATCGATGTCAACGGATGAGCGATCCAAAAGCAGAATGTCTCGCACATTTGGGTGGAAATAAACGCAAAGCTCGAGGGTGACAGCGTCAAATGCACTCGGGTATTCGCCGATCGCGCCGTAGTCTAACATCATCGACTGGCCGGCTGAATTCACCAGAACATTTCCGCCGTGAAGGTCACCGTGACGAGTGCAGAAATTGACTAAAACCTCTCGCTCTTCGAACGGCTCCCAGTCAAAGGTCGTAATCTGTTCGTGGATTTGAGCAATCTTGCTGCTGTCGACGACCAGCGAGAGCAGCTCTTTGATGCGTCGGCGCTCGGGACGCGCGTTTCGAAACCAGGGTTGCTGGCTCGCTTTGATTGCGGAGACAACGGTCGCCGCCTGCTTGGAAGATACCTTCAATAAATCAAAAAGCGAGCGATCATAGCCGTCAAGTAGCCGATAAAACGCTCCTCGGTTTGTCCCAACTTGCGGGAGGGTGCCGGGAATTAGTGGTGCATAGCTGCCAGCTGGCAAGCGAACTACTTCGTGTTCGAAGCTTCTTATCTCTCCAACGATCACATCGGACGGGCCGATCTTACACGCGGAGGAAATCCGCACGCCGCCCGAACTGTCCCTCACGTCGATCCTGAAGACCCTAGAGCTAGATAGGCCGCCAGCCAATACTGACAAATCGGCACAAACGCCATTGTGCTGACGAGCGAACACCCTGATCAGCCTCGCTTCGCTCGGTGTCAAAGATATTTGCGCGCCGCGCCGATTGATCTCAATTTCGTCTGTTATGTGAGCTTCGGAGGCTAACTTTGCGGCCGCTTCGTAGAACGGTGACATTGTTGATTTTTGAAATCTCGCGACCAAGGGCACCGGAGCTCGAGTACCAAAGATGTCTGATCGAGTTCCCTCGTGTATCAATTGGTCCACATAATCATCCTCCATCGGCAATCCCGTCAGAAAGTAGACCGGCGTGTCGGGCACCATCTTTCTCGCCTGCTCGAAGACCGCGCGACCGTGCGTCACATCCGCATCCAGGACGTCATCCGCGCTTGGTATTCTTTGATCTAGGATGATCAGATCGAACGGCTGCTCGGTCAAGCAAGTGATCGCGGAACTCCGAGAGGACGCAACTTCCACGCCTTGCTCGCCGAACAGTTTCCTAAGTTCCGGTAAAATCCTTTCGATGCGACTGGGCTCGTCCTCAACGAGAAGGCAATTCATATCATGCCCTTTTCTCTAACTCTCGCTTTGGCCAACTTAGATGGAGTCCGCATCCGCGATCCTTTTGCGGAACCAATTCGGCGAGACCAGAGAGCGATTGCATTGCAGTTCGCACGGTCGCCAAACCGTTGCCGCTGTGTCCCGTTTTGGTGGTAGCGCCGAGCTCAAATGCGCCCGCGGCGGCGCCCCTGAACCCAACACCTTCGTCAATGATTGAGATCCAATACTCCTTATCTGTGGCACCCCAGTTAATGACTATTTGAGGCCTAAAATTTTCGGCTGCGACGGGGATGCAAGCCTCAATTGCGTTCCTGAGACCGCAGGTTACTGCGATGCTTATCAAAGATTGATCGCCGAGTGCGAGCATCGGAGTTTCCCCGATGAAGTTAATTGTGCACCTTTCGTGCTCGAGGTCGTTCGGTAGACAGTTCTTGACAGCGGGCGCCAAATCGAACTCTTCGAGTTTTGCCGGCTTCGCCGCATGATAGAGCTTTGTAATGGCCTCGATTTGCAGCTTTATCTGGAGGATGCGTGACTTGGTTGCGCTCTCATCGAACTCAGCTACTTCGCTCGACGCGGCTTGCTCGATGTCTCCAATCAAGGGGTTTAATTGGTGCAGAACTCGCTCCGTCACCTCGCGCGTGGCGCGGACGTGAGCTTCGTCATAGATTGCCCGCGCTTCCTTTTCAGGGGGCTCATCTTGCACAGCGTCTGCTACCGTAGAGGCATCGAGGGCTGCGCCGAACTGTTCCCTAATTTGGGGCACTGTTTCGCGATAGAATGCGCCCTCCAGGATAGATCGGTCGACGAGGCACGGGTTTGCTAATGCCGCCCGCGCGGCGAGGCGACGGTCAGACGTTCTGCGCGACGCAATTAGCGCCTTAAATTGCTCGGCCGTCATCATTCATTAGAATACCGTTGATAGAAGCTAGCGCGCTTGCGGAATGCGTCTTTGCCGCCTTCCATGATCTTGGTGATTGCCTCTACAGATTTTGGGTGATCCAGCGGCTCCGCGTTCACAACAAAGCCTCTCTTACCATCGGATCCGAGGCGAACTACCTGCGCTGCTTCGCCAAGGACAGGGATGTTGGCGTTATGTGTAGAAAAGATGAGTTGACCCTGCTGCGCTCTAGCACGAATTGCTTCTATCAGAGTGTCGGCGATGAAAGCGTTGTCCAGATGATCTTCGGGTTGGTCGACAATGAGCACCCGATCTTCATGTTGTAGAAGGATCGATAACACCACGGTGCATCTTTGGCCGACGGAAAGAGCATCCATTGGCTTGAACGCGCGCCCATCGAGCAACTCAAAATCTGCAACATCGCCTAATGATATTGCAACGACCGACTCCAGTCCGGATTCACGCAATTGCGAAATGACACGACTACTGCGCTCAGCCGAGATGTTGGCCGCGCGCGCTATGAAAGTGTCATCAAAGTTTTCGACAGCTGTCACTAGCTCCCGTGGGCTCATGCGCGAAGCCAAGTTTGAGGATAGTTCGTTGTAACGAAGTCCGCTTCCCTTGAGGCCGTTCGCTATGGCTCCCGCGAACTCGCCCACCTGAGCGGCTTGACGAATGCGAACTCGTATCGAAGGCCCCAGCCTTGAAGTGAGCCTTGCAGCAGTACCCGTCCTCTCCTCAAATTGACGATCTCTCAACTGTTCCAGTTCATCTATGGCGCTATCACGCTGCCGTTGTAATCGCTTTATCCGCTCGAGCTTTTGTTTTTGAAGGCTTCTCAGCGCGTCAAGTTGGGAGAGTTGTTCCCTAATGCCTGCGAGCTGCCGTGCCGCTGCCCCTGCGCCTTCCTTAAGTCCTTCGATTTCTCTCCGAATGGTTCTCGCTTGTTCTTCTACGGGAGCCTTTTCGCGCTCGAGCTCCTTCAATGCGGCCTCAATCTCTTGGAACGCCTCAGAAACAAGTACGTAAGACCGATCAAGTTGCTGTTCCGCCGTAGCGAGTTTCTTCCTCGGTGACCGAAGTAGGTCCTCGGTCTGAGTTGCATCCGGCCACTCTTCTATCGCAAACCCGAACAGCCGCAGTCCGGAGAGACCTTCTAAATATTCCGCAACAGTTTCTGATGCGCGACGCAAAAACTCTCCACGTACGGCAAATGCCGCTGTCAAATCTGCAAGTAGATCGAGCTTCTTCTGCTTATTCTCTAATTCGCTTGATGATTTTGAAAACTCCGCAGCTCTCGCCTCTGCCCGAGTTAATTCTTCTCGTATGCTTGTCGCTCCGCTAAGTCGCTCGGACAAAGCATCTGCTTCGCGAATGAGCGTGCCAATCTCGGTGGTGAGAGATACGATTTGACTTGAGTGCCGTCGTTCTTGCGATCGAAACGTGCCTTGCGTTCGGGAGAAGAAATCGACAATCGACAGGCGGCCGCGGACGCTCAGACCGACCGATTCCACATCCTTCTGAGAAAATATGAGAGGAAGCAGCAGCGTTGGGTCGAGCCCCTCAGGTTCGGATTGCGCGAAGCTCGCAACACGAGTTACGGAATAGGCATTCTCGCCGTCTTGGAGGTCAAGCGTAACCTGGCCATCCTGGAGAACAGACAATGCTTGCTCAAGGGAACGTTGCTTGTCCTGCTCGTCAGAGTATCCCCGGACACCTAAGCAGTACCGAATGAGTTCGATGATCGAGGACTTGCCCGTTCCTCGACCTCCTATCAGGACATTAAGGCCCTCCTCGAAGCGCAAGTCCAAAGAGTCTAAAAAACCTCCCTCGACCTGGATTCTCCGAATAATCACGTGCGGAACACTCCTAGTCTCGAATCTTTGAGTTTGAGGGTAGCACCGAGTTGGGGCGCCGTGTAATGCCAGCCAGCAGCAAGACGAATAGGGTCCGCCGAAAGTCTCGTTCCCGCGTCAAAGACGCGGAAGAGTCCCCATCATGCCTCGAAGATCGAGATTTATACCGCTATTTGGTGCACAAATGTGCGCTGTGGACCAATTGTGCCAGGACTCCAGACGACGCTGAGCCGTCTGATCGTTAATGCCGGTCTGCTCGACCGCGACGTGGTCGCGCTCGCTCGGCCACAGCACGCTGGCCGAGGCCAAACACTGCCCCGCGAAACCGACCGGAAGCGCGGTGCAAGCGTCAGCTGAACGAACGCGTGTCGCAAGGCCCTCCCAAGAGAACGTGGGACGCAAGCATGAAACAAAAGCGACGTTGTGACCAAACAAACAGCGCTCCTGGCCGGTGTGCACAAAGTGTGCACGCTCGCCTGAACCATACGCCCCGCAGTTTATTTTTTTCACTTAAGTTATTGATTTTGCTTGGTGAGCGCGCTGGGGCTCGAACCCAGGACCCCGTGATTAAAAGTCACGTGCTCTACCGGCTGAGCTACGCGCTCCCATGGCCGCTGATGGCTTTAAGAAATCGATAGCCATCGTCTTCGGTCATTTGGAAAAGCATGTCTTGCCGCCGCGTTTGACTGAAGCGCTGCGGGAAAACGGCTGTTTCCGGATCATGCTTTCGGCCCGCGCTGTGTAGGGGGATGAGGCGCTGAGGTCAATAGCGCGCGCGGCGGCCGAAGATCGCGCCAGAGGCGGGGATTCATCCAAGGTTTCCGTTGCTTAGCCCGGGATTTTCAACTTGATTGGCGGCCGTCATCCACGTCGAAGTCAGTTCGCCTCCTGCCGCACCTCGCTCGGCACCGGCTGCGCGTTGCCGGGCGCCGGCAGGGTGACGGGGCGCAGGCCGATCAGCTCGGCGGTGCGGATCGCGCTGTCGCGCCAGAACTGGAACGAGTTGATGCGGCTGAGCTCAAGGATCGCAATCGCGACCGCGGCCAGGAACGGCAGGCTCTGCAGCACCAGCACGCCGGCGAAGATGTAGATCTCGGTGATCTGCCTGAAACTGTTGGAGGCGATCAGCACGCCTGAGCCGATCAGGAGCAGGGCGCCGATCACGGCTTCCCAGAACGCCTGGAACTCGATCGACATGCTGGACAGGCCGCCCTTGGAGGTGCGCGCGAACGCGATGTGCTCGGTGATCAGTCCTTGCGCGACCGCGCGCGACACCGTCCATTGCACGCTCATCGCGGCGATCATGGCGCCCAGCATCTGGCCCGGCTTGATCGCGACGCGCGCGCGATACATCGACAGGAAGTGCGCGAGCGAGACGATGAAGGCGCCGATGATCGGCAGCGTCAGAATCTTGTCGGGAATGGCGATGTCGGCAAAGGCGACGATAGGCACCCAGATGAGGTTGAGCAGCGCCACGACCACGCCGAGGCTTTCGGCACCCAGCCAGTTCAGCCAGCCGAGACCATATTCGCGCTTCTGGTCGGGCGTCAGCCGGCTCCGTCCGGGCAGGAACTGCCGCCAGTGCTTCTTCACGATCTGGAGGCCGCCATAGGCCCAGCGGTGACGCTGCTTCTTGAAGGCCTCGTAGGTGTCGGGCAGCAGGCCCTGGCCGTAGCGGTGGCGGGTGTAATGGGTGGTCCAGCCGAGCTCCTGGATCGCGAGCCCGAGATCCGAATCTTCGCAGATCGTGTCGCTCGACCAGCCGCCGGCCATGTCCATCGCGGCACGGCGGATCAGGCACATCGTGCCGTGCACGATGACGGCGTTGAGCTCGTTGCGCTGGACCATGCCGATGTCGAAGAAGCCGGCATATTCGCCGTTCATGATGTAGTGCATGATCGACAGATCGCCGTCGCGGTGCTCCTGCGGCGCCTGCACCAGGCCGACGCTCGGGTCGGCGAAGGCGGGCACGAGATCCTTCAGCCAGTCGGGCTCGACGACATAGTCGGCATCGAGAATGCCGATGATCTCGGCATCGACGGCGGTGCGGTCCATGGCGATGCGCAACGCGCCGGCCTTGAAGCCCTTCACCTTCTCGGCGTTGATGAACTTGAAGCGTTCACCGAGCGCACGGCAGTGGTCCTGGATCGGCTGCCAGAATGCGGGATCCGGCGTGTTGTTGATGATGACCACGCATTCGTAGTTCGGATAGTCGAGCCGCGACAGCGCATCGAGCGTCTGCTTCAACATCTCGACCGGCTCGAAATAAGCGGGGATGTGGATCGAGACCTTCGGGCAGTAATTCTCCGGCACGTTCTCGATCGGCTTGCCCTTGGCGAGCAGCCGCTGCGGTGGCCGGCCGAAGGCGACGGCCGCGATTTCGTCGATGCGGGCCATCGCGATGAGGACGAGAGGAACAAGAAGTATCATGCCGAGCGTCAGCGCGAAGGCGGAGCCGAAGAGGAAATAGTGCCCGTTCCAGAACGCGAATACGGTCGCGGCCCAGGCGCCGACGCCGTTGGCGGTGGCCGACAGCAGAAACGCCTGCTTGGCGGTCGGCTGCTCCAGCCGCAGGATCGGAAGCGACAAGAGGACGCCGACCAGCAGCGCGATCGTCATCAGCTTCCAATAGTCGGGATTCTCGACCGGGCCGGTCCAGGCGAATTTCGGCTCGCGGCTGGCGTTGAGGATGCCCCAGTACGGACCGACGCCGCCCTCAAAGTACTTCCAGGGCTGATCGATCGCCTCGACGATGTTGTAGTCCATTCCAAGCGCTTCGGCGCGGCCGACGAAATTGCGCAGCGTGAGTGCCTGCTGGAACGGACCGGGGTCGGCGTTTCGCAAGTTATAGCCCGCGCTCGGCCAGCCGAATTCGGCGATGACGATGCGTTTGCCCGGGAACTGGTTGCGCAAAAGGTTGTAGCGGTCCACGGCCTGATCGACTGCCTGGTCCGAGCGGAAATTTTCCCAATAGGGCAGCACGTGGGCGGCGATGAAATCGACATTGGAGCCGAGGTCGGGATTGTCGCGCCAGATGTTCCAGATCTCGCCGGTGGTGACGGGCACGCGGACCGCGCTCTTCACCTGCTTGATCATCTCGATGAGGTCTTCGACCTTCTGCTCGCCGCGATAGATCACCTCGTTGCCGACCACGACGCCATTCACGTTGCTGTTCTTGCGCGCGAGCGCGATGGCAGCCTTGATCTCCCGTTCGTTGCGCTCAGGATCCTTGCCGATCCAGGCTCCGACCGTGACTTTGAGCCCGAACTCCGCGGCGATCGGCGGCACCAATTCGTTGCCTTCCGTCGCCGAGTACGATCGGATCGCGCGCGTGAGGGTCGAGAGCTTTTTCAGATCGGCACGTATCTTGTCGGGGTCGACGTTGTTGTCGACAATATGTCCCGGTTCGAACGGCGTATAAGACAGGCTGGGCAGCAGGCCCTTGAAGTCGGGCGCGGGTTCCCTGTCGCGCAGGACTCCCCAGAGGCCGGCGTGGAGCACGGACACGAGCAACAGAACGGCGGCGACAACGCGCATCGCGGCTAAACCAAAAGGGGCTGAGGGGGCAGGGAAGCGGATCCGACCCCGAGATCCGACCAAGTCCGCGGCAAAGGGAGCATACCTCTGCCGCGCGGTTTCTCAACTGTCATGGCCTCATGTCCTTATCAGGGCATGGCCTTGTCCGGTCCAGTCAACGCGCGGCAGTGCCGTCAGTTGCTATCGCCGATCGTTCCTGAACGGAGGCTGAAGCGATCGCCACTATTTCTGGGGGGCGGGCGTCGGGCTTGCCGCAGGCGCGGGGCTCGCGGCCGGCTGGGGGGGCTGCGAATTGCCGTTGGTCGGTGCGGGCGATGGTGAGGCGGCCGCGGCTGTCTGCTGCGGCTGCGCAGCCGGGTTGATCCAGCAGGCCTGGGTTAGATTATTCAGGCTGTTCGGGACCTTGTCGTCGATCTGGGTGAGGAAGCGGGTCAGGCAGCGGAAGGCGGCCTGGATGTGACCGCCGGGGCAGCCGAAGCGGTCGTAAAGATCGATGTGGCGGAAGGCGGTATCGAGGTCGTCCCTGTACATCAACTGAACCGCGCGACGGCCGAGCCAGACGCATTCGGGATTGCCGGCCGGGCCATTAATGGTGCGGGCAGCTTCGGCGAACTCGTCAGTCCGCTTCTGGTTGGCATCCTTGGCAGCTTCGGTGGCCTGTGCCGCCGGCTGCTTGCCTTGATCCGGGGTCGGCGTTCCGCTCTGGGCGGTGGCGGCACCGAGGCCGGCCAGGAGGACAAGGGAGGTCACGGCCAAGGTGGCGGCGAACTGCCGCAGGACCGCATTTCGTAACTCGAACACCCGTCGCCGCATGAATTCCCCAATATCTCAGCCGTCCGCCCGCGCGGGAGAACCTCGCGGACGCCGACGTGATGGCGTCCAAATGGGTCTCCAATGCGGCGGAAAAGTCCCGCAAAATCCAATGACCTGTAATTGGATTTTTGTCCAGCAAAGTCACGATCCTAAGGCCCGGTCGAACGGCCGCCGGCCAATTCGCCGGGGAGAGCGAGTGCGTCGCCAGCGGCCCCCCCTTGGCAGATGGCGTGCGAGCAGGTAATCGACGGACCCTCGCGGAGGACGGAACCGATTTCACTTCGTACGCCATTGGCGCTCCTGCTCGTCTCCCTCTGTGCGATTGCTGCCGTGTGGTGGTGGCTTGCCACACCGATCACGCTCGCGCGCGCCCCCATCGATCCCAATGACAAGGTCCAATGCGTGTCCTACGCGCCGTTCCGCGGCGAGCAGACGCCGCTGAACGAATGGACCCATATCGAGGCCGACCAGCTCGAGCAGGACTTGCGCCAGCTCAAGCAGATCACCGACTGCGTCCGCACCTATTCGATCGAGAACGGGCTCGACCAGGTGCCGGCGGTGGCAGCGAAGATCGGCGGGCTGAAAGTGATCCAGGGCATCTGGCTCGGCAGCAACCGCGCCAAGAATTTTGCGCAAGTCGCGACCGCGGTTCGCCTCACCAAGGAATTACCCGACACCATCTCCGCGCTCGTCGTCGGCAACGAGGTGTTGCTGCGCGGAGAGATGACGACGTCGGACCTCACCGCGATCATCCGTTCGGTGAAGGCGCAGGTCACCGTGCCCGTGACCTATGCCGACGTCTGGGAATACTGGCTGAAGAACCGCGAGGTCTATGACGCCGTCGACTTCGTCACGATTCACATCCTGCCTTATTGGGAGGATATGCCGGTGAAGGCGAAGTTCGCGGCGTCCCATGTCGAGGCGATCCGCGAGCGCATGGCGGTGGCGTTTCCGGAGAAGGAGATCCTGATCGGCGAGACCGGCTGGCCGAGCGAAGGCCGCATGCGCGAGGGCGCGCTGCCGTCACGCACCAACCAGGCACGCGTCGTCTCGGAAATCCTGGGGCTCGCGAAGGCGCAGAAGTTTCGCGTCAATTTGATCGAGGCCTATGACCAGCCGTGGAAGCGGCGGCTCGAAGGCACCGTCGGCGGCTATTGGGGCCTGATCGATTCCGTGCGGCGCCAGCTGAAATATCCGCCGGGTGAGCCGATCAGCAATTTCCCGTTCTGGAAATGGTATATGGGCGCCGGCATGGTCCTCAGCGTGCTGGTGTTCGCAGTGGCCGGCATCACGCTGCGCCGCCGGCCCTGGACGCCGCGATTCTCGGCCTGGCTCGGCGTCGGCATCTCCGCGACATCGGCGGGCATCCTGCTCGGGATCGCCGCCGACAAGATGCTTTACGAAAGCTATGGCTGGGGCGGCTGGCTGCAATGGGGCGCGCTGCTGCTTGCCGGCATTTTCTCACCGATCTTCTGCGCGCAGGCGCTCGTCATCGGCCGCAATCTGCCGAGCTTCGTCGACCTGCTCGGTCCGCGCGAAGGACGGAAATGGTCAAAACTCTCCGCCGTACTGGGCCTGACCCTGGCGGTGACGGCGGTGATCGCGGCCGAGACCGCGCTCGGCTTCGTGTTCGATCCGCGCTACCGCGACTTCCCCTATGCCTCGCTGACGATGGCGGTGGTGCCGTTCGCACTGTTGATGCTGAACCGCCCGCAGATCGGCGTGCGCCCGATCGCGGAAGCGGTGTTCGCAGGGCTGCTGGCGCTGTCGGCCGTCTACGTGGTCCTCAACGAAGGCCGCGACAACTGGCAGGCGATGTGGACCTGCGCGATCTATCTCTTGTTCGCGTTCACGCTGTGGCGGGCGCGGGCCGAGCAAAGCCAAGGATGAGCAGGCCGATCGCCAGGCCCGACAGCACGATGTTGTAGAGCACGATGCCGAGGCCGGCGGCGACCACGCCCAGCGTGAGCAGCACGATCGAAGGCCGCATCAGATTCAGCGTCGCGATCACCAGTGCGACGATGCCGAACACCGAATTCTTGAACAGCGACGTCGATACCGAGCGCGCCTTGCAGATCATGGTCTGCAAGCCGGCATCGCATGCGAGCGCCACCTGCGAGAACTCGACGGCGAGATAGCGCACATAGAGCGCCCAACCGACGGTGACGAAACCGACGACGATGAGAAACTGGACCTGATAGGGCGTGAGGCGAAACGGCTTTTTTGTCATGGGCGCAATATGGTCGGGATGGCGGGAGGGAGCAACAGGGGGAGCGCGGATTTTTGCACTGCGAAGCCACCGCTCGATCCGCTGCATTCATTTGCGGCAGTGAACCGTAGCGATACGGAATTGCGAATTTGCGGACCTTGCCTCAGATTCGACTCGAAGCGTGGGCGTGATTACTGATCCGATCAGGAGCAGATCACGTCGTTCAAGAACGCGACTGCGAGGACACGAGCGGGGACGGCAATGGCTGAGGCGTTGCAGATCAATTTCGCGCTTTGGGGTATGATCGTCTGCGCGGCGATCAAGATCAGCCAATTGATGGCGGTTCTTTAGCGGCGCGGCTTGGCATGTCGATGCCCCCGCGCTTCAATCAGAAGCCCTGATCGTCCTACCGTCTGAAGAACGACGATATCGTCGAACTCGCCGACGCCGTCTCGGGCTTGGCGGCGGTCGCTGCCGGCTGTGGCGCGGGCGTCGGTGCGGGCTCCTCGCGCTTTGACGAGCGCTTGGAGGAGTAGCTGCGGCGGTGCTTGTCCGGCTTGGCGGCGGGCGCAGGCGCAGTTTCGGCTTGCGGCACCGAGTCCTGACTCTTTTCCGAGCTCTTGTCCTGGTTCTTGTCTGAGCCCTTGTCCTGACCTTTGTCCGCGCCACCGCGCATCGACAGGCGCTGGCCGTCGAACACTGTCGTCTCGCAGTGGCGGTCGTTCTCGGCAAGGCCGGCGCAGAGCTTTGCGGCGGCGGCGGCATTGACCAGGGGGCCGGCACCGAGACGAAGCTGCATCCCGAGGCCGTTATTGCCTTCCTTGATCATGATGATCGGCCGAAGTGCCGCGACCTCCGGATTGGACTTGCTCAGGCCGCGCCAGAGTGCGCGCAGGCCATCGACCGAGTTCGCGCCGCCGAGATCGATGGCAAAGCGCGTCTGCTGGACTGCGATTGCGGAAGACTCGGCTTCGGTTGCCTCAGGTGGCTTCGCTGTTGCCGCGGCGACTTCGGTGGGAGCGGGCGTCGCCTCGGGTTTCTTCTCAGAGACGTCCGGCTGAATCAGTTTCGAGGCCGCCGGATCAGGCGGCGCCATGATCGACTTCGATGGCACCAGCGGAAGGATCGGCAGTGCCGGCGTCGTCATCGGCGACTGCGGAACGAGCGAGGCGGCGGCCGCAGTCTGCGGCGGCGCGCTTGGCTGATCCTTCGCAGCCTCTTTCGAACTGTCTTTAGAACTTTCCTTCGACGTTTCCTTCGACGTTTCTCTGGAGTCCTTGCCGGCCCCCGCCCGCGGCTTGTCGACCAGCGAGGCCGCGGTCGAGGCGACCGGTGCGACATCCGGAGCCAGGGGCTGCGCGGCGGCGACGGGCGTGTCCTGCGGCTTCGACGCAGGGGCCTGTGGCGATGGCGCGCTCTGCTTGGCGATGGCGCCTGTGACCGAATCAAGCCCTTGCTCGAGCACCGTGACGCGCGAATAGAGCCGGTCGCGATCCGTGTTCAGCGTCTCGATGGCGGAGGCGAGGCGACGCGCTTCGAGCTGGCTTTCCTTGGTCAACACCTGAAGACGGTCGGACTGGCGGGCAATATCGGCGGAGGCGACCTGGTCGCGCCGCCAACCGAGTTGGGCCTGATTGGCCAGCACCGCGATCACGACGGCACCGACGGCGGTCGCGCCCCACGAGCCCAGCCGCCACATCATACGGCGATCGAACGTGCTTTCCTCGGCCAAAAGTCCGGAGAACAGCCCGCCGGTCTCCTTATCGCCGAAGGCGTCCGCCAGTGGGTCGGAATCCTTTGCCATGAACGTATAGTGCCCAGCCCTGTCTGGCTTCCCCGAATCAATCAGGGAACATTAACAGGAAAACCCACTCGCACTTGAATTCCGGGTGTTTGCGGGGGTAGCAAGGCGACAAGCTCAGGCGACATCGGCTTTGTCGCCCGTCGATGTGATGATCGATTCGGCCGTATTTGACAGGATTGCGATGACCGCCCGCTCAAGCCTCACGATCGTGCTCGCCGCCGGCGAAGGCACGCGCATGCGCTCCAGCCTGCCGAAAGTGCTGCATCCCGTAGCTTCCCAGACGCTGCTTGCCCATGTGCTCGGTGCCGCGCCGCGCGGAACCGGCACTGCGCTTGCGGTCGTGATCGGGCCCGATCACCAGGTGGTGGCGGACGAGGCGAAGCGGATACGGTCCGACGCGCTCATCTTCGTGCAGGCCGAGCGGCTCGGCACCGCCCACGCAGTGCTGGCGGCGCGGGAGGCGATTGCGCGCGGCGCGGACGACGTCCTGATCGCCTTCGGCGATACGCCGCTGATCTCGGCCGAGACCTTTGCGCGGCTCCGTGCGCCGCTCGCGAAAGGCGCTGCGATCGCCGCGCTCGGTTTTCGCGCGGTCGACCCCACCGGCTATGGCCGCTTCATCGTCGAGGGCGACCGCCTGGTCGCGATCCGCGAGCACGCCGACGCCAGCACGGACGAGCGTAGGATCGATCTGTGCAATGCCGGCGTGATGGCGATCGACGGGCGCCGCGCGCTCGCGATCCTGGACAAAATTGGCAATGCGAATTCCAAGGGCGAGTACTACCTGACCGATGCGGTCGGCGTCGCCCGCGACAATGGATGGGAGTCCGTGGTGATCGAAACCAGCGAGGACGAAGTGCGCGGCATCAACACCAAGGCCCAGCTTGCGGAAGCGGAGGGCGTGATGCAGGCACGGCTGCGCAAGGCTGCAATGGAGGCCGGCGTCACGCTGATCGCCCCCGAGACCGTCTATCTCGCCGCTGACACCATGTTCGGCAAGGACGTCACCATCGAGCCGTTCGTGGTGATCGGACCGGGTGTGTCGATCGCCGACGGCACCGTGATCCATTCCTTCTCGCATCTCGTCGAGACCAAGCTCGGCAAGAACGTCTCGATCGGTCCCTATGCGCGGCTGCGCCCCGGCACCTCGCTCGGCGACGGCGCGCGGATCGGCAATTTCGTGGAGACCAAGGCCGCGACGCTGGAGGCCGGCGTCAAGGTCAACCATCTCTCCTACATTGGCGACGCCACCGTCGGCGCCAATTCCAACATCGGCGCCGGCACCATCACCTGCAACTACGACGGCTTCAAGAAGCACAAGACGGTGATCGGGCAGGGCGCCTTCGTCGGCACCAACTCCTCGCTGGTGGCACCCGTGAAGATCGGCAACGGCGCCTATATCGGCTCGGGCTCGGTGATCACGCGCGACGTGCCCGATGACGCGATGGCGCTGGAGCGCAGCCCGCAGACCATCCGCGAAGGTGGTGCTGCGCGCTACCGCGAGATGAAGACGGGCGGCAAGAAAACAGAGCAGAAGACCGAGAAGTAAACGGCGCTAGTCGTCGTCGGCGACTTCCGAGAACAACGCTCGCTTCAGGCGCCAGCCGCGCGGCCTGGCGCGCTTTGCCGGTTCGCCGGCAGCCTGGGTGACGAGGGCAGGTTTGCTTTCCTTGCCTCGCTCCATGGCGCGCTGAGGTGGCGGCCAATGCGCGAGATGCGTGCCGGTGGTCTCGCTGGCGAGCAGATATTTCGGTGGCAGGCCTTTGCGGTTGGACGTGGCTTTCATGGCCTTGATCTCCCGTGTGGGAATCGTTGGCCAAACTTGTTGACAATGAGTTAATCCGCGCGGTTAAAGCCGGCCACATCGACGCAGGCGAAGGCATGCCGCCATCCGACGCTGTCGCAATCCGTCATAATTATTGAGTAACTGTTTCCTTGGGAACTTCGCTAAAAACCGAGCGCGTCGTTTAGGCGATTTTTCGACGATTTGGGGGATATTGATCCGCATGTGCGGGATTGTCGGCATTCTCGGGCGCGAGCCGGTTGCAGAGCAATTGGTGGATTCGCTCAAACGTCTTGAATATCGCGGCTATGATTCCGCGGGCGTCGCCACGCTTGAAGGCCAGCATCTCGAGCGCCGCCGCGCCGGGGGCAAGCTGAAGAATCTGGAGAAGCGGCTGGAAGCCGAGCCGCTGAAAGGCACGACCGGCATCGGTCACACCCGCTGGGCCACGCACGGAAAACCGACCGTCAACAACGCCCATCCGCATGCGACCGAGCATGTCGCCGTCGTTCACAACGGCATCATCGAGAATTTCCGCGAGCTGCGCGAGGAGCTCGAAAAGAAGGGCACGGTGTTCCACACCCAGACCGACACCGAGATCGTGTTGCACCTCGTCGACGATCTGCTGACGCGCGGAAAAAAGCCCGTCGAAGCCGTGAAACTGGCGTTGGGGCGGCTGCGCGGTGCCTTCGCACTCGGCTTCATCTTCGCCGGCGACGACGATCTGATGATCGGCGCCCGCAACGGCCCGCCGCTGGCGATCGGCTATGGCGACGGCGAGATGTATCTCGGCTCCGACGCGATCGCGCTCGGCCCGTTCACCGACACGATCAGCTATCTCGAAGACGGCGACTGGGTGGTTCTGACCCACACGAGCGCTGCGATTTTCGACAAGGACGGCCACGCCGTCCAGCGTGACAAGATCAAGCACGCCGCCTCGACCTCGCTGGTCGACAAGGCCAACTACCGCCACTTCATGGCGAAGGAGATCCACGAGCAGCCGGAAGTGGTCGGCCACACGCTGGCGCGTTATGTCGACCTTGCGACCGAGCGCGTCTCGCTGCCGGTCAAGCTGCCGTTCGACTTCAAGGATATCCAGCGCATCAACATCACGGCCTGCGGCACCGCGAGCTACGCCGGCATCGTCGCAAAATACTGGTTCGAGCGCTTTGCGCGCGTGCCGGTCGAGGTCGATGTCGCCTCCGAATTCCGCTACCGCGAGGCGCCGCTGCGCAAGGGCGATCTCGCGATCTTCATCTCGCAATCCGGCGAGACCGCCGACACGCTGGCCGCACTGCGCTACGCCAAGGCCGAGGGCGCGCACACGATTGCGGTCGTCAACGTGCCAACGTCGACCATTGCGCGCGAGAGCGAGACCGTGCTGCAGACGCTGGCCGGTCCCGAGATCGGTGTCGCCTCGACCAAGGCCTTTACCTGCCAGCTCATGGTGCTGGCGAATTTGGCAATTGCGGCCGGCAAGGCCCGCGGCGAATTGTCCGATGAGGACGAGACCAAGCTCGTCCATGGCCTCGTCGAGATCCCGCGTTTGATGTCGGATGCGCTCACCACCGAGCCGCAGATCGAGAAGCTCGCGCACAGGATCGCGAAATCGCGCGACGTGCTCTATCTCGGCCGCGGCACCAGCTACCCGCTGGCGCTTGAAGGCGCGCTGAAGCTGAAGGAAATCTCCTACATCCACGCCGAGGGCTATGCCGCCGGCGAGCTCAAGCACGGCCCGATCGCGTTGATCGACGAGACCATGCCGGTCGTCGTCATCGCGCCCTATGACCGCGTGTTCGAGAAGACCGTGTCGAACATGCAGGAGGTTGCCGCCCGCGGCGGCAACATCATCCTGATGACCGACGCCAAGGGCGCGGCGGAGGCGACGGTGGATTCGCTTGTGACCATCGTCATGCCTGACATGGCGGCTGCCTTCACGCCGATGGTCTATGCCGTCCCCGTGCAGTTGCTCGCCTACCACACGGCGGTGGTGATGGGCACCGACGTCGACCAGCCACGCAATCTCGCGAAATCCGTGACGGTGGAATAGGCCGAAGGGACCAGGCCGCGCTCTTCCAAAACCTGCTAGAAGCCCCTAGCTTGGACGAAGCGACCGACCTGGAACCAGAATGACCACCCGCGACGACGCGCCTGCGCCTCTTGACCCCGCCCCGGAACCGCACACCGGCCTGATGGGCCGGTTTCGCAACTATTTCCTGACCGGGTTGATCGTCACCGGGCCGATCGCGATCACCTTTTATCTGGTCTGGTGGTTCGTCACCTGGGTCGATGGCGTGGTGCGGCCGTTCATCCCGCTGGCCTATCGGCCCGAAACCTACATGCCGTACGTCATTCCCGGCTGGGGACTGATCGTCGCATTCTTCACGCTGACGCTGGTCGGCTTCCTCGCAGCGAACCTGATCGGCCGGACGCTGGTCGATGTCGGCGAGACCTTCCTGGGCCGGATCCCGGCGGTGCGCGCGATCTATCGCGGCCTCAAGCAGGTGTTCGAGACGCTGTTCTCGGGTAAGGGTTCGAGCTTCCGCAAAGTCGGCCTCGTCGAGTTTCCATCGCCCGGCATGTGGTCGATCGTGCTGATCTCGCAATCGCCGAACGAGGACGTCGCGCGCAGCCTGCCGGGGCAGGAAGAACATGTCTCGGTGTTTCTGCCGTGCTCGCCGAACCCGACCACCGGCTTTTTCTTCTACGTTCCCAAGAGCAAGATCATCGAAGTCGAGATGAGCACCGAGGACGCGGCGACGGTGATCATGTCGGCCGGTGTGGTGCAGCCGGGCTCGGCGCCGGATCCAAAAAAGGCAGCCGCGCTCGCCGGCATGGCGAACGCCGCGCGCATTGCCAACGCTTCGATGCTCCAGCCCGAGCCTGCGAAGGCGGAGTAGGGCCATTCCGCGGCGGGATGGCCGCGGATCACGCGGGCGTTTGTGTCCTCTGCTAATGTTCCGGTCGAACTGAGCGCGAACGCTCGGAATGCGAACTGGAGTGCCCCGATGTCCAAGTCGACGTCCAAGACCATTGCGATCCTCGCGCCCGGTGCCATGGGCAGCGCGGTGGCGCGACGCTTGAGCGAGAACGGCGCGCGCGTGCTGACGTCGCTGAAGGGGCGCAGCGAGGCGACGCTGAAACGGGCGGCGGACGCCGGCATGGTCGGCGCCGAGGACGAGGCGATCGCGGACGCCGATATCATCCTCTCGATCGTGCCTCCGGGCGAGGCGGTGGCGCTGGCCGAGCGGCTCGCCGCGTTGATTGTCAAGCGTAACAAGAAGCCGGTCGTGGTCGATTGCAACGCCGTCAATGTCGACACGGTGAAGCGCATCGAGGAGATCATCGGCTCGGCGCAGGCGCCCTTCGTCGACGGCGGCATCATCGGCTTCCCGCCGCAGCCTGGCGGCAAGAGCCCGGCGTTCTACATGTCGGGCGAACATGCCAAGGATGTCGCGGTGCTGAAGCAGCTCGGGCTCGACATGCGCATCGTAGAAGGCCCGGTGGGAGCGGCCTCTGCGCTCAAGATGTCGTACGCTGGCATCGTCAAGGGGCTCGCCGGGATCAGCTCGGCCATGGTGGTCGCGGCCACGAAAGCCGGCGCGGCCGATGCGCTGCGCGACGAGCTCGCGCTCAGCCAGCCCGCGATCCTGGCGCGGCTCGAGGTCGCGCTGCCCGACATGATCCCGAAGGCCTATCGCTGGGTCGCGGAGATGCAGGAGATAGCCGGATTCCTCGGGCCGGATCATCCGGCAAGCCAGATTTACCAAGGCTTCGCAAAATGGTTCGAGCATCTGGCCGGGGACGCCAAGGGCGAGGCGGTCGATGCGTCGCTATTGAGGGCGTTTGCCGCCAATATCGGGACGAAAAAAGCCTGATTGGCAGGCATTTCGGTCAAAACGTCAGTCCGGCTGACCCGTGGCGTGGGCTTTGGGATCGCGAACGCGTGAGCTGACTTCGTTGCGTCACATGTGACGAAGCATTGCCGGCGCTCATGAAGCCGTTTGCGCGACCGGCGAAGCCCATTTGCGCCGGTCTCGAAGATGCCGGGAAATCCGCCCCGGCTAGTGTTGACCCCACGGAAAACGGGGGTGATCATGTCTCATTCATTTCGCGAGATCAGTTTTGCCATCGCCTTTGCCGCGTCCGCTTTGACATTGCCCAATGCTGCACAGGCCTACAGTGCGGAAGCGCAGCAGATGTGCACCAGTGATGCCTTCCGTCTTTGCAGCTCGGAGATCCCGAACATTCCGCGCATCACCGCGTGCATGGTGCAGCACAAGTCGGAGCTCAGCCCGGGATGCCGCGCAATCATGGACCGTGACGCTGCGCCGCAGCCGGCAAAGGCGGGTCCGGATCTGGAGTGAGCGTGCTCTGCGTTGTAGCGCCACACTTCCCGCATCAAACTCCCATCGAATTACCTCCGCGGCAGGCTGGAAGCTGAATCCGCTTGCCGTTGCAATGCGGTGATGGCTGAATATCGCCGACGTGACATGGGAGTTGGAATGAGAGTGCTCGTGATCGGCGCGGGAGCGCTCGGAGGCTATTACGGAGCTTGCCTGGTCCGAGCGGGCGCCGACGTGACTTTTCTGGTGCGGTCCGCGCGGGCGGAGCAGTTGCGGCGGGATGGGTTGAGGGTCGTGAGCCCGCACGGCGACTTCGCCGTGAAGCCGAAGGTCCTCCTGGCGAACGAGCTCAAGGAGCCGTTCGACGTCGTGCTCGTTGGCGTGAAGGCCTATTCGCTCGATGACGCGATGAGCCAGTTTGCCCCGGCCGTCGGCGCGAGCACGATGATTCTGCCGATCCTCAACGGGTTGAAACATATCGACGCGCTGACTGCGCGGTTCGGCGCCGAGCACGTCCTCGGTGGGCTGGCGAATGTCAGCGCCGGGCTCGATGCGGATGGTCGCGTCGTTCAGTTCATGGCCAACCAGACCATCGTCTTCGGCGAGGCCAAGGGGGCGTTGAGCGAGCGTGTGCTCGCTCTGGAGAAGCTGCTCCGGGTCCCCGGTATCGACGTGCGCGCCAGCGACGCGATCATGCAGGACATGTGGGAAAAGTTCGTCCAGCTGAGCACGCTCGCCGGGATCACCTGCCTGATGCGCGCAAGCATCGGCGACATCCTGACCGTGCCGAATGGCGAGGAGCTGATCTTTCGCCTGTTTGCCGAACACTGCGCCGTCGCAACGGCGTCCGGCTTCGCACCGAGAGCCCCGTTCATCGAATTCGACCGCAAGCTCTTCACCACCGCGAACTCTCCGCTCAAGGCGTCGATGCTGCGGGATATCGAACGCGGTTCGACCACTGAGGCAGAGCACATCCTTGGCGACATGGCCAACCGGGCCCGGGCGCTGGGCATCGAAACGCCCCTGCTCGATCTCGCCCGGGCGCATGTGGCCGCTTACGAAGTCGGGCGGCAGAGAGCGGCGAGTTAGCCCGCCCCGATCAGCGGGATCGCCTCGTCCCGTTCGTAGAGATACAACAGGCAGCGCAGCGCCTCGCCGCGCTTGCCTTTCAGTTTTGGATCGTCCTTCATGATGCGCAGCGCCTCGTCTCTAGCCTGCGTGATGAGCTGGCCGTGGACCTCCGAGCGCGCGATGCGGTAGCCGGGCAGGCCGCTCTGGCGGACGCCGAGCACATCGCCTTCGCCGCGCAGTTTCAGATCCTCTTCGGCGATGCGAAACCCGTCGGTGGTCTCGCGGATCACCTTCAGCCGCGCCTTCGACATTTCGCCGAGCGGTTCGCTGTAGAGCAAAATGCAGGTCGAAGCCTCCGAGCCGCGCCCGATGCGACCGCGCAGCTGATGCAGCTGGGCGAGCCCAAACCGTTCGGCATTCTCGATCACCATGATGGTGGCCGCCGGCACGTCGACGCCGACCTCGACCACGGTGGTCGCGACCAGAAGCCCGATCTCGTGGGCCGCGAACTGGCCCATCACGCGATCCTTCTCGGTGCCCTTCATCTGGCCGTGGACTAGGCCGACACGATCGCCGAAGCGCTTCTGCAGGCTCTCGAAACGCTTGGTCGCGTTGGTGAGATGCTCGGTGCCTTCGGCCTCGGATTCCTCGACCAGCGGGCAGATCCAGTACACCAGCTTGCCGGATTCGAGCGCGCGGCCGACGCCGTCCATGACCTCGCCGAGCCGGCTCATGGCGACGGCGCGGGTGTCGATCGGCTGGCGGCCGGCGGGCTTTTCGCGCAACTCAGAGATGTCCATATCGCCGAAATAGGTCAGCACCAGCGTGCGAGGGATTGGCGTGGCACTCAGCACGAGAACATCGACCGCTTCGCCCTTCGAGGTCAGCGCCAGTCGTTCGCGCACGCCGAAGCGGTGCTGCTCGTCGACGATGGCCAGCGCCAGGTCATGGAAGATCACGTCGTCCTGGATCAGCGCATGGGTGCCGACGAGGAGATCGATCTCACCCTCGGCGAGCTGCGTGATGATCTCGCGCCGCTCCTTGCCCTTTTCGCGGCCGGTGAGGATCGCGACCCGCAGGCCGGCGCGCTCGGCGAGCGGGGCGATGGTCTTGATGTGCTGGCGCGCCAGAATTTCGGTCGGCGCCATCAGCGCGGCCTGCTTGCCGACTTCAGTGACAGCGGCGGCCGCCAGCAGTGCCACCACGGTCTTGCCGGAGCCGACGTCGCCCTGGAGCAGGCGCAGCATGCGCACGGGTTGCTGCAGATCGTTGGCGATCGCCGCGGCCGCGTCGCGCTGGGAGGACGTCAGCGCATAGGGCAGGGCATCGATGATCTTGTGGCGCAGGTGCCCATCGCCGGCGTTCCGCACGCCGGCCGGGCGGCGCAGCTGCGCGCGGATCAGTGCGAGCGCAAGCTGGCCGGCGAGCAGCTCGTCAAAGGCGAGGCGGGACCAGAAGCGCTGGTCGGGCAGAATGTCCGTCAGCTCGACCGGTTGGTGCACGCGATTGAGCGCTTCCGCGATCGGCGGGAAATTGCAGCGGCGCAGCACCTCCGGACTGATCCATTCAGGCAGGGCGGGAAGCTTCAGAAGCGCCTGCGCGACCGCGCGGCGGAGCGAGCCGAGCGCGAGGCCTTCAGTGAGGGGATAGACGGGGTCGATGCCCGAGAGCTTTGAGATTGCCTCCTCGTCGAGCACCCGATCCGGATGCACGATCTGCGGAATGCCGTCATACATCTGCAGCGTGCCGGAGACGTAGCGCTTCTCGCCGATCGGCAGCAGCTTCTCGACATAGCCGGGCTTGGCGCGGAAGAAGGTCAGCACCACGTCGCCGGTGTCGTCGCTGGCATAGACCAGATACGGCGCGCGGGAGTTGTGCGGCGGGGGCGGGCGGTGACGGTCGACGGTGACCTCCAGCGTCACCATGGTTCCCTGGACCGCGTCGCGGATTTTCGGCCGGACCCGGCGGTCGATCACCTGGCTCGGCAGATGCAACAGCAGGTCCACCAGCCGCGGTGTCTCGTTGCGGCTGAGCAGATATTGCAACAGCTTGTCCTGCTTCGGACCGACGCCGGGCAGGCTGGTCACGGGAGCAAACAGCGGATTGAGCAGGCTGGGGCGCATCAGGCGAATCTAGGATCGTTTTGGCTCGTCATGCCCGGCTTTATGCCGGGCATCCACGGCTTTTTTCGTGTCCGCACGCGGGCACCGGGCCATGCCAAATCGAGGGCTGACACGGGCGGTCCCAATGGCTATATCACGCCGGCCCGGCACGTCCGGGCTTTCGGCGTTTGACTGGATTTGAGACATGACGGGAACGACACGATCGAGCAACGGGCTGGAAGTCCGCCGCAAGCGGTTGCTGTTCCGCTGCTGGCACCGCGGCACGCGCGAGATGGACCTGATCCTCGGCCGCTTCGCGGATGCCGAGATCGCCAACCTCTCCGACGCCGAGTTGACGGAGCTGGAAATCCTGCTCGAAGAGTCCGATCCCGATCTCTATGCCGCCATCACCGGCGACAAGGTGCTGCCGGCTGATGTCACCGGCGCGCTGTTTGCCCGCATCAAGGCCTATCCGATCGCGGATCGCGACGTATGAAACCGGGGATGAAATCTCCGGCCGAGCTGCTCACGCCCGGCCGCGCGCTGACGCTTGCCAATGTCGCCGAGGGCGCCGAAGGCCTCATCGTCTCCGATCTGGCGCGGGCCATCGCGGCACGGCCGAAGAAGCCGGCGGTCAGCCTTGCCGTGGTCTGCCGCGACGGTGCCCGGATGCAGCAGCTCGAACGCGCGCTGCAATTCTTCGCGCCGGATCTGCCGGTGCTGACGTTTCCGGCCTGGGACTGCCAGCCCTATGACCGTGTCTCGCCGCATGGTGGCGTCCTGGCGCAACGCCTGACGACGCTGGCGCGGTTGGCACCGCTCACCGGCAGCGACAAGCCGCTGATCGTGCTGACCACGGTGAACGCAATCGTGCAGCGCGTGCCCGCGCGCGAGCTGGTCGCCGCGCAGGCGCTGTCGGTCGCACCGGGCAATGTCGTGCCGATGGATACCGTCGTCGCCTGGCTCGAGCACAACGGCTACAACCGCTCCTCGACCGTGCGCGAGCCCGGCGAATATGCCGTGCGCGGCGGCATTCTGGACCTGTTTCCGGCCGGCCTCGAACAGCCGGTCCGGTTCGACTTCTTCGGCGACAGCCTGGAATCGATCCGGACCTTCGACGCCGAGACCCAGCGCACGTTGCTCGACATGCGCGCGCTCGACCTCGTCCCGATCTCGGAATTCCAGCTCGTCACCGACACTATCCGCCGCTTCCGCATGGGCTATGTCGCCGAGTTCGGCGCGCCCGAGCGTGACGATGCGCTGTACGAGGCCGTTAGCGAAGGCCGCCGCCATCCCGGCATGGAGCACTGGCTGCCGCTGTTCCAGGATCGGATGGACACGCTGTTCGATTATCTGCAAGGCGCAGCTGTCGCAATCGAGCCGCAGGCCGAGGACGCCGTCCGCGAGCGCTTCAAGCAGATCCAGGACTATTACGAAGCCCGCCGCGATGCGATGGAGCATCCGGCCGGCGGCGCCATCTACAAGCCCTTGCCGCCGGACCGGCTCTATCTGACCGAGGACGAGTGGGGCAAGCGCCTCGGCGACATTCCGCTGGCGCGGCTGACGCAATTCTCCGTGCCGGCCGATGGCACGAGCGTGGTCGATGCCGGCGCCCGCAAGGGCCGTGATTTTGCGCCGGAGCGCAACGACAGCACGGTCAACGTGTTCGAATCCGTCGTCGCGCATGTCATGGGCCTGCAGGCGAACCGCAAGAAAGTCGTGATCGCGCTCTGGAGCGAAGGCTCGCGCGATCGCATGATTTCGATGCTGCGCGACCACAAGCTGACCCATACCACCAGCGTCAACGCCTGGCGGACGGTGCAGGCGACCCCGCGCAACGAGACCATGCTCGCCGTGCTCGGCCTGGAGGCCGGCTTCGAGACCGACGAGATCGCGCTGATCAGCGAGCAGGACATTCTGGGCGACCGCCTGGTGCGGACGCGCAAGGCCAGCCGCAAGCTCGACAATTTCATCTCGGAGATCACGAGCCTCACCGCGGGCGACATCGTCGTCCACGCCGATCACGGCATCGGCCGCTTCGTCGGCCTGCAGACGCTGGACGTCGCCGGCGCGCCGCATGACTGCCTCGAGCTGCATTATGCCGCCGACGCAAAACTGTTCCTGCCGGTCGAAAACATCGAGCTGTTGTCGCGCTACGGCTCCGACCAGACCACGGTCGAGCTCGATCGTCTGGGTGGTTCCGGCTGGCAGACACGCAAGGCCAAACTCAAGAACCGCATCCGCGAGATCGCGGGCGAGCTGATCAAGATCGCGGCCGCGCGCCATCTGCACGAGGCGCCCAAGCTGCCGGTGCAGCAAGGCATCTACGACGAGTTCTGCGCACGCTTCCCTTATGACGAGACCGAGGATCAGTTAGGGGCCATCGAAGCCACCCTGAAGGACCTCGAACTCGGCCGCCCCATGGACCGGCTGATCTGCGGCGACGTCGGCTTCGGCAAGACCGAGGTCGCGCTCCGCGCGGCGTTTGCCGTCGCGCTCGAAGGCAAGCAGGTTGCGGTCGTGGTGCCGACCACGTTGCTGGCGCGCCAGCATCACAGGACCTTCATCGAGCGCTTCAAGGGCTTTCCGGTGAACGTGGCGCAGGCCTCGCGCCTTGTTCCGACCAAGCAGCTCAACGAGGTCAAGAAGGGTATCGCCGACGGCTCGGTCGACATCGTCGTCGGCACCCACGCGCTGCTCGGCAAGGCGATCAAGTTCCGTGACCTCGGCCTCGTCATCGTCGACGAGGAACAGCATTTTGGTGTCAGCCACAAGGAACGGTTGAAAGCACTTCGCTCCGAGGTGCACGTGCTAACGCTGACGGCGACGCCGATCCCGCGCACGCTTCAACTGGCGCTGACCGGGGTCCGCGAGCTCTCGATCATTGCTTCACCCCCGGTCGACCGTCTCGCGGTCCGCACCTTCGTCGCCCCGCACGATCCGCTGATGATCCGCGAGGCGCTGCTGCGCGAGCGCTATCGCGGCGGCCAGGCGTTCTACGTGGTGCCGCGCATCGACGACCTCGCCGAGGTCAAGGATTTTCTCGACAAGAACGTGCCGGAGATGAAGGTCGCGGTCGCGCACGGCCAGATGCCGCCTGCCGTGATCGAGGACATCATGACCGCGTTCTACGACGGCAAGTTCGACATCCTGCTGTCGACCACGATCGTGGAATCCGGCCTCGACATTCCCAACGCCAACACGCTGATCGTGCACCGCGCCGACATGTTCGGTCTCGCCCAGCTCTACCAGCTTCGCGGCCGCGTCGGCCGTTCCAAGCTGCGGGCCTACGCGCTGTTCACGCTGCCTTCGCAGCAGAAGATCACGGCCCAGGCCGAGCGCCGTCTCACCGTGCTGCAATCGCTGGAGACGCTCGGCGCAGGCTTCCAGCTCGCCTCGCACGACCTCGACATCCGCGGCGCCGGCAATCTGCTCGGCGAGGAGCAGTCTGGCCACATCAAGGAGGTCGGCTTCGAGCTCTACCAGTCGATGTTGGAGGAGGCGATCGTCAACCTCAAGGCCGGTGTGTCCGAGCCCGCGGCCGACCGCTGGTCGCCGACCATCACCATCGGCATGCCCGTGCTGATTCCGGAGGACTATGTCGGCGATCTATCGGTGCGGCTGTCGCTCTATCGGCGCCTCGCCGATCTCGACAGCGAGGAGGAGATCGAGAACTTTGGCGCTGAGATGCGGGACCGCTTCGGCGTGTTGCCGGACGAGGTGCGCTACCTGTTCAAGGTCGCCGCGATCAAGGCGTTCTGCCGCCAGGCCAATGTCGGGAAGATCGATGCCGGTCCGAAGGGCGCCGTCATCACCTTCCGCGACAATTCCTTCGCCCATCCCGACCGCCTGGTGAGCTTCATCCGCAGCTACGGCCAGGCGGCTAAAGTGCGGCCCGACATGAAGGTGGTGTTCCTGCAGGACTGGGAGACGCCGGAAGAGCGTCTCGCCGGTACCACGGAGATCATGCGGCAATTGGCGCAGCTCGCGCAGAAAAAGAAGGCGGCGTAAGCGAGGTGAGGTGTCGGGTGGGCAAAGCGACTTGTCCGCCGTAGCTCGAAGAGCGAAGGCGGAAGCGTGCCTATCACTTGTTGCGATCGTGGAAAGATGGTGGGCACGGCGCAAGAGCGCCTTTGCCCACCGGCAGCGAGGTGGTGACTACGACGCCGCCCTTGACGCGTCAGCCGACAGCCGTCCCAGCAGCGACCGTGCCGTATCCGACGGCGACAGCGAATCCACGCTGACGACGGGATCGCTGCGCATCTCGTGCTTGCCGTTGGACGTGTGCTTCATCACCGCAGAGAGGCGGCGGGCGATCATATGCGCGGTGCGGAAGTCGGTCTCCGCGAACGCCACGATCACCGAGCCGTCCTTCTGCGCCGCGCCAAAGTCCATCTGCCGCATCAGGCGGCTGAGGATGCGTGCGGCATCGAGTTGCGCGCGGGGATTGCCGGGATCGAAGGCGAAGCGCGCGACCGACAGGCCGCCGCCGCGGGCGAGCGTCTGTTCGACCGCCTTGGCAAAATCGCGGGCGAAGGCTTCCACCGTCAGCAGCCCGCTGCGCGGATCGAGCCAGCCGCCGGCATCGATCGAGCGCAGCGTGCGGCTCAGTTGCGCTTCCATCGCGTGCTGGCGGATCAGCGGCAGCGCATTGGCCGCGACCTTCGCGGGCTCGCCCGTGATCAGCTCGAGATTGGGCAGGTCGTAGCTCTGGGTGAGCTGGTGCGCGGTGACGACCACGGGCAGGTTGCGGAAGCGCGTATCCTCCGCGAGCACCGTGAGGAAGGCATCGGTGACGCGCGGGGTGAAACCGTCCGAGAGCACGACGCCGTCGATGTCGCGGGTGTTGAGATGTTTTGCCGCGGCCTCGATCGAGAGCGCGCCGATCACGCCCGCGCGCTCGCCGAGTGCGACGGAGAGCGCGGGGTAGGCTGCACCGCGACCGATCAGCAGCACGATGGCGTCGCGCACCGGATCTGTTTCCGGCACCGCGACCTTCGCCTCCGGCAGCCGGCGCAGCACGGTAGCGTGCAGCGTTCGGATTCGGATCGCGGCGCGCAAGCGCGCGATCAGGCGTTCTGCAGCGTTGCCGCGCGTGGCGAAGGGCAGGGCGTTGTGGGGCAGTGAAGCTTGCGCATCCAGCGCGACCAGCGGGAGATAAAGCGGCTGATCGGCGATCTTCCTGGCGAGCAGGGCGATATGCGGCTCGTACCCGCCGGACATGGCGGCGAGGACCGCGGCCGGCTGCACCTCGCCGACGGCGCGCGCCGCGTTCGCCCAGTCCGTGTCCACGACGGGAAAGAGACGGGCCTCGTCCAGCGCCGCAATGAAGGCGGGTCGCTCGGCGTTAGACACAAACAGGATCGGGCCCGCCTGGGACATGGGATACTCTGATCACGCAATCGGTGCTGCGCAATCTAGTCCGGCCGCCTTAATGCAGCGTCAATGTTTCGGGCGAAACTGGGCTCAAACCGGCCCGGAGCGGTCGCGAAAAGCCTCGACCATCAGGGGGTTAAGGCCGAGCTCGCTGAGCGCCTCGCGGGCGCGGGCATTGTCCTGGGCCCGGCCGGCCAGCCGATGGCCGGAGAGGCGGTCGGGCAGGGCCGTCAGCAGCGCGCCCTGGCCGAGCCGGCGTGCCCATTCCTGGAGGTCGTTGGAGAGGAAGCGATAGCCGCCGACGGCCATGATGCCCGAGGGCGGCGCGGTGATGCAGATCGCGCCGCTGGCCCGGTCGATCCGCGCGGCATAGCCGGTGTCGACGTAGTCGCGCGGCGGCTGCGCCGTCAGCGTCTCGCCGACCGGCTGCGGCGGCGCGTAGGCCGCGATCGGCACCATCGGACCGCGCAGGCCGAGCGTGCCCTTCGGGGTCAGCAGGATATCGCCCGCGATTGAGGAGCCGGATTGCTCGCGCGGTGCGCCATGCGGTCCCGGCATCACCGCCACCGGCACGCCGTTCTCGCCGCGCCGGGCGCCGAACAGCCCGGCCTCGCCGAACAGATAGACGTCCGTAAGCGGCGCATGCGGCGCGATCCAGGCTTCGCTTGCCGCTACCTGCTCCGGCGCGCGCCAGAGCCCGATGACGTTGCGCAAGGTCGGCATCCGCGCCGCCAGACCGGAATCGCCGAGCCGCAGCGCGAGCTGGGCCGGTGCGATCAGCACGTCGCATGCGTGCTCGTTGATCTGCTGCTCCAGCACCTCGCTCTCGAACGGATGATGCAGCGCCAGCGTGCCACCGCAGAGCAGCCACACCGCGAGCGAGGAGGCGAGGCCCGCGAACGACATCGGCGTGAACGCCGCCATCACGGTCGCGCCCTGCTGGATGTCGGCTTCCAGCGACATCGCAAGCCCGCCCGCGATCAGGCTGAAATGCGGCCGCGGCACCGGACGAAAACCCTCGGCCGTGACATCGAAGGAGATCATCGCCGCCTTGCGGCCGTCCTGGATCACAGCGCGCGTGGTGCCGGGCGGGCGCGCCAGCACCTCGTCGAGCGAGGCCATGCCCTCGGGCAGATCGGCACCGAAGCCGAAGACGTGGCGGATCGAGAAGGCCTCGGCTGCTGCGTGCATCGCGAGGTCGGAATAGCTGACGCCGTCGACCTTGCTCATGGTGACGATGGCGCGCGCCGCGGTGCGGTTGAGCGCGGCCGCGAGTTCCGCCTGCCGCCACAGCAGCGGCAGCACGGCAACCACGAGGCCGGCGCGATGGGCGGCAAGCACCGTCAGCACGAACTCGACCGTGGAAGGCAACTGGATCGCGATCACCGAATTGGCCGGCAGGCCTGATTCGACGAAATGTGCCGACAGCGCCTCGATGGCGGTGTCGGCTTCGGCGTAGGTCAGCCGCCGCGGCTGGTGGCCGGTGATGCGGGATTTGTTGAGGGGGTCGAGCAAAGCTGGCGCGTGCGGCTGCCGCATCAGCGTCCGCTGGAACAGCGTGTCGAGCGTCGGCGATACGGCTGGCTGGTTCACGGCGTCACTTCGCTGGACTGGCTTGAGGCTCACCCTTCGACCACCAGGTCTCCGGCAGATAGCCGGACAACGCAGTGCTCGATGGTCGTTCTATCCGATTCCAGCGCGCGATCCATTGCTCGGATACGTTAAACAGGGGGATTGTGTAGAAGCCCGCGATCAGAGCGCGGTCGAGTGCCCGCACCGCCGGGACAAAATCCGTATGATCACGGGCCTCCAGCAGGGCCTTGATCATCGCATCGACGGCGGGATCCCTGGCGCCCATGTAGTTGCGGGTGCCCGGATTGTCTGCGGCAGCGCTACCCCAATAGAAATACTGCTCGTTGCCGGGCGACAGCGACTGGTCCCAGCGGTTCTGGATCATGTCGAACTCGTAAGATAGCCGGCGCTGGTCGAACTGCACCGGATCGACCGAACGCACGCTCGGCGCAATGCCGGCGCGCTTGAGGTCGCGCTGGAAGGCGAGCGCGATGCGCTCCTGGTCGCGGGTCGTCACCAGCATCTCGAAGGTGAAGGGTGCCTTGGTCGCGCGGTTGCGCAGCACGGTGCCGTCGAGATCGTAACCGGCGTCGGACAGCAGCTTGAGCGCAGCGCGCAGCGTCGTGCGGTCGCGCCCGGAGCCGTCGGTGACGGGAAGCCGGTAGCTGCCATCCATGATGTCCGGCGGGATCTGCGCGGCAAAGGGCTTTAGGAGCTCGCGCTCGCGCGCATCTGCGGGGCGCGCATAGGCCGACAGGTCGGAGCCTGCAAAATAGCCGGCGACGCGCGAATAGAGCGAGAAGAAATAGTTGCGATTGACCAGTTCGAAATCGAACAGCAGCGTCAGCGCCTGGCGTACGCGGATGTCGGCGAAGATCGGACGGCGAGTGTTGAACACCAGGAACTCGGAAGGCTGCGGCAGGCCGGGCTTGATGGTGTCGCGGATCAAATCGCCGTTCCTGGCGGCCGGAAAATCGTAGCCGTCGTGCCAGCGCAACGGCTCGTTCTCGACGCGGAAATCATAGAGGCCGCGCTTGAACGCTTCGAACTGGCCGTTGGCCTCGCGATAATAGTCGAGCCGGATCTCGTCGAAATTGAACAGCCCGCGATTGATCGGGAGATCGCGGCCCCAATAATCGGGATTGCGCGAGAGCGTGACGCTGGCGCCGGGCTTGACCGCCGTGACACGGTACGGCCCCGAGGCGATCGGCCCGGTCAGCGTCGTCTCCTCGAAGGTCGCAACATCGACGGCGTGCTTCGGCAGGATCGGCATCAGGCCGAGGATCAGCGGCAACTCGCGGTCGTTGGCGCCGGTCAGGTCGAAGCGGATTGTGAGGGGATCGGGCGCCTCGGCCTTGGCGACCTTGGCGTAATATTGCCGGAGGTTGGGACGGCCGTGGTCGCGCAGGAGCTGCCAGGAGAACAGGACGTCTTCGGCCTGCACCGGCTTACCGTCGGAGAAGCGCGCGCGGGGATCGAGACGGAACGTGACATAGCTCCGCTCGTCGTCGGTCTCGACGGTTTTGGCGAGCAGGCCGTACAGCGTGAACGGTTCGTCCTGGCCGCGCGCCAGCAGACTCTCGACCACGTAGGCGCGGATCGGCTGCACGGCCAATCCCTTCACGATGAACGGATTGAGGCTGTCGAAGGTGCCGAGGAGGCCCCAGCTCAGCCGGCCGCCCTTGGGGGCATCGGGGTTGGCATAGGGCATGTGGGTGAAATCGGCCGGCAACGCCGGCTTGCCATGCATGGCGATTGCGTGGGCCTGCTCGGCCCTGGCGCCGCTGGACGCCGACAGCCCGATGCTAAGGACCAAGATATTGAGGACCAAGGCGAGGTGACAGTGTCGGACACTTGAGAGTCGGACACTTGGCCCCTCGATCAGGCGCTGGAACATGAACATTCGGACACGTTGATTCGAGGGCCGGCGGGCTTGAATCCTATCACAGGGATTTCACTGGGCGCCTGCCCGGAAGCGGCCAAAGACGCTTGTCGGCATTGATCTTTCCGTCGACCGCGTTAAGAAGGCACGCAATCGCGCACGAGCGCCGAGCCCGTCACGTATCTGCCTCAATTGACGGGGAGAGAGCCGCACCCAAGGCGGCTTGGTTCGGCGCTTCGAGCGGTTCGGGCACTTCCCGTTCAGAAAGGGTTTTCTGCAATGAATTTCCGTTATTTGGCCGCGTCCGTCCGGCCGCGCGGGCGAGTTCTCGCCCTGTTGACGGCGACGGCATTGGTCGTCCCGTTTGCCGCCGAGGCTCAGAATCCCGCGCCCGCCCCCGGCGCACCCGCGCCGAAAGCAGCGCCGAAAGCCGCTCCGAAAGCCGCCCCCAAGGCTCCAGCACCGGCCGCCCAGGCACCCGCCCAGCCGGCTCCTGCTCCGGCGCAGCAGGGCGCGGCTCAGCCTGCGGATCAGCAGATCCAGCTGATCTACGCCCCCTGGACCAAGTTCTGCCTCAAGGGCCAGGACGCCAACGCCAAGCAGGTCTGCTTCACCGGCAAGGACGGCCGCATCGAATCGGGCCAGCCTGTCATCGCGGCCGTGATCATCGAGCCGGAAGGCGAGCCCAAGAAGATCCTGCGCGTGACGCTGCCGCTCGGCATGCAGCTCGTGCACGGCACCCGCATCATCGTCGACAACAACCCGCCGCTGCAGAGCCCCTATGTGATCTGCTTCCAGAACGGCTGCATGTCGGACTACGAGGCGACGCCCGAGCTTATCGCCAACATGAAGAAGGGCGCGAACCTCGTGGTGCAGGCGATCAACGCCAATGGTGCGCCGCTGACGCTGCCGCTGCCGCTCACGGGCGAATTCCAGAAGGCCTATGACGGTCCGCCGACCGATCCGAAGGTGTTCGAGGAAACCCAGAAGAAGCTCCAGGAAGAGCTTCAGAAGAAGGCTGAAGAACAGCGCAAGAAGCTCGAGCAGAACGGCGGTGCGCCTGGTGCCCCTCCGGCCGCTCAGAAGTAACCGGGCTCAGATCCCGGACATGAAAAAGGCGCTCGGTTCGAGCGCCTTTTTTGCTGACCGCTTGATGGCGGCGACATTTCGAGCAAGGACGGACGGCTCAATTCAGCGACGGATTGCGCGGGCGGTAGCCGCCATCCTTGTTCTTGACGAAGATCTCGGCGACCTGGGAATGCCGGATCGGCTCGCCGGACTCGTCGGGCAGCAGGTTCTGCTCGGACACGTAAGCGACGTACTCGGACTCCGCGTTCTCCGCGAGCAGGTGGTAGAACGGCTGATCCTTGTGAGGGCGCACCTCCTCGGGGATCGACAGCCACCACTCCTCGGTGTTGTTGAACTCCGGATCGATGTCGAAAATCACCCCCCGGAACGAGAAGATCCGGTGGCGAACGACCTGACCGATCTGAAATTTGGCGGTCCGCGCTTTAATCATTCCCCGTCGATAGACCAGGATTGTGGCCGATGCTAGTGCCCTCATTTGCAATTAACGTCTGCTCAAGGCGCGGATAGGCCCCAAATCTTCAGAAAACACTTCATCAATGGTCGATATCCTCAATCTCGCGTTACCTTATTTCGGCTTGATCTTCGTTGGTTTCGCCTGCGGCAAGGCCAAATCGCTGCCGGAATCGGGCCTCGCCTGGATGAACTTCTTCCTGCTCTACGTGTCGCTGCCGGCGCTGCTGTTTGCGATCATGTCGAAGACGCCGTTCTCGGAATTGAACAACCCGCCGTTCCTGGTCGCGACCACGCTGTCGACCGTTGCCGCGTTCATGCTGGCACTGGTCGTCGGCAAGGTGCTCGGCGGCCTGACGCTGCGCGAAGCGACACTAGCGGGCCTCTCCGGCGGCTACGGCAATATCGGCTACATGGGGCCGGGACTGGCGCTCGCCGTGCTCGGGCCGAAGGCGTCGGCGCCGACGGCGCTGATCTTCTGCTGCGACAGCATCTTTCTGTTTACGATCGTGCCGCTGCTGATTGAGCTCTCCGACCGCGACCATCCCTCGATCGTGCATGCCTTCGGCGTCGTGCTGAAGCAGATCGTGCTCAACCCGCTGATCATGTCGGCCTGCTTTGGCGCGGCCGTGGCAGCGCTCCATATCGAGCTGCCGGTGGCGCTCGACCGCACCATCAGCTTCCTCCAGAACGCCGCCGCTCCGACCGCGTTGTTCGTGCTCGGCGTCACCGTGGCGCTGCGGCCGTTCGACCGTGTGCCCTGGGAAGTACCGGGCGTGATCGCCGTCAAACTCCTGATCCATCCGCTCGCGGCGTTCGGCCTGATGCTGGCGTTCGGTCCGTTCGCGCAGCCCTGGGCCGCGACCGCGATCCTGATGGCCTCGCTGCCGCCGGCGCTGAATGTGTTCGTGATCGCCCGTCAGAACGATGCCTGGATCGAATCCGCCTCCGTCGCCGTGCTGCTCGGAACGTTCGCATCCGTGGTCACGCTGACCAGCGTGATGTGGTTACTCCAGACCGGCCGGTTGGCGTTTCCGTAGATCCTACTTTCGCCAGGTCGGCGTCAGCCCCTCGCGCATGGCGAAACGCCTGAGCGGGCCGATGGCGCCGAGCAGGTGCATGCCGACGGCACGGATCGGCTGGAGCGGCAGGAAGTCGTTGAGCAGCGAGCGATTGGCGATGTCGATCGCAAAGGTCCGGCTCAAGATGTCCGGACGCCGCGCCCGGTCGTAGCGCTTGAGCACGTCGGCCGCGCCGGGATCCTGGCCGGATGCGATGGCCTCACCGGCTAGCCGGGCAATATCGGCAGCATCCCGCAGACCGAGATTGAGGCCCTGGGCCCCGATCGGGGGAACCACATGGGCGGCTTCGCCGACCAGCGCGATATGGTCGCGACCGAAGGACTGCGGACGCTCGATCGCGAGCGGAAACAAGTTGCGGCCGGGCTCGACCGTCATCCGGCCGAGAATGGAATGCGACTGCTTCTCGATCGCGGCGGACAGTTCTTCGTCGCTCGAGCCGCGAAGCCGTTCGGCCTCCGCGGGCGCCGAGACCCAGACGACGCTGGAGCGATTGCCGGGCAGGGGCACGAACACGCAAGGGCCATGCGGCGTGTGGAACTCGGTCGAAACGTTGCGGTGCGGGCGGGCATGGCCGACGTTGAAAGTCAGTGCCGTCTGCGTCAGGTCGCGCCGTGTCACCGCAATGCCGGCGGCCTCCCGGCACAGCGAGTGCCGGCCGTCGGCGCCGACCACGAGCCGCGCCGTCAGGAACTGTCCGGACGCCGTGCGGATTGCGACATCATCGGCTTCGACGACGACGTTCTCGGCCTCGTCGTCGAAACGGACGAGGTTGGGAAGCTCGGCCGCGCGCGCCTCCAGCGCCAGCATCAGCGAGCGGTTGTCGATGTTGTAACCGAACGCGTCGAGCGCGATCTCGTGGCAGGAGAACCGGACCTCGGGGCTGCGGAACAGCCGCCCGGTGTCGTCGACGAGGCGCATCACCTCGAGCGGCGCCGCCTTGTCCCTGCAGCGCGGCCAGACGTCGAGGTTTTCCAGAAGCTCGACGGAGGCACCCAACAGTGCGGTGGTGCGGTTGTCGGCGTAGGGCAGGCGCCGCGCCACCAGCGCGGTCCGTGCGCCGGCCTGTGCGAGTGCAATTGCTGCCGCAAGGCCTGCCGGTCCCCCGCCGATAACGCTGACATCAAAGAGTGTGGATGCGTTTGTCATGGAACGACATTTGACACGGCCTGCGGCAAATACAAGCCCACCTATTTTGCCTGATTTCATGACGAATTGCGCGATGCAATGCCGCGACGGCGGATGTGCAAACCGGTCCCGTTCTGGTAGCAGAGGCCCATGGACAGCCAAGGGGATTCCCTCAAGCCGACGCCCGCGATCCGAGCCGCGGCGTTTTCGGTGCACATCTTCACCGCCTTCGGCGCGGCCATCGCACTATTGGCGATGCTGGAAGCGGTGCGCGAGCACTGGGCGGCGATGTTCGGCTGGCTGGGCGTCGCCCTGATCATCGACGCCATCGACGGGCCGATCGCGCGCCGGCTCAAGGTCAAGGATGTGCAGCCGAACTGGTCGGGCGACGTGCTCGATCTCGTGGTCGATTTCGTCACCTATGTCTTTGTTCCCGCCTATGCGATCGTGGCGAGCGGCCTGTTGCTGCCGGTGGCGGCGCCCTTGCTCGGTATCGCCATCATCGTCACCAGCGCATTATATTTCGCCGATCTGCGCATGAAGGCGGATGACAATCATTTCCGCGGCTTTCCCGCGTTGTGGAATGCCGCGGCGTTCTATCTGTTCCTGCTGCACTTGCCGCCGTTGTCGTCGACGCTGCTGGTCGCGGCCCTGGTTGTGCTGACCTTCGTGCCGTTCCACGTCCTGCATCCGGTTCGCGTCGTGCGGCTGCGCTGGCTGACGATGTCGCTGATCGCTATCGGAGCGGTGCTCGCGATTTACGTGCTGGAGATGGATTTCCGCGTCGGTACCGGCGTGACGATTGCGCTCTGCGCGATCGCGCTCTGGATTGCGTTCAGCGACGCTTTGATCCGCCTGGCAAGGTCCTTCGCATGATGCATTTGTTGACTAGTCCCGAGGCCTGGGCCGCGCTGCTCACCTTGACCTCGCTCGAGATCGTGCTCGGCATCGACAACGTCATCTTCCTGTCGGTGATCGTCTCGCGCATCCCCGAGCCGCAGGCCCATCGCGCCCGCCAGATCGGGCTGGCGCTGGCGCTGATCTTCCGCATCATCCTGCTCAGCGTGCTGGTCTGGCTGATCGGGCTGACCGCGCCGGTGTTCTCGGCTGCCGGCTACGACTTCTCGTGGCGCGACCTGATCCTGATCGGCGGTGGCCTGTTCCTGATCGCGAAGGCGACGCACGAGATCCACGCCGAGGTCGAGGCCGATGACGGCGAGGGAAAAAAGGACTCCGGCGGCAGCGCCTTCTTCTGGGTGATCGTGCAGATCATCGTCGTCGACATCGTGTTCTCGCTGGACTCGATCATCACCGCGATCGGCATGGCGCAGGATATCGAGATCATGATCGCCGCCGTCGTGATCGCCTGCCTGATCATGTACATTTCGTCGGGACCGGTGGCACGGTTCGTTGCAGAGCATCCGACCACGAAAATGCTGGCTCTGGCGTTCCTGGTGCTGATCGGCGTCGCCCTGGTCGCGGACGGATTCAAATTCCACATTCCGCGCGGCTACATCTATTTCGCGATTGCGTTCTCGGCGGCGGTGGAGTTCTTCAACGTGCTGGCGAAGGGCAACCGCAAGAAGGCCAGCAGGCCGCCGGTTTAGCCGTTTCAGCCGGGGTCGAGTTGACAAGGCGGGCGCTATGTCTTTCGCTGCCTTGGAGAAGAGGAGGTCAGGTGATGACCAAAGCCGTCCGTGTGCACAAGGTCGGAGGCCCCGAAGCCCTGGTCTATGAGAGCGTCGACGTCCCGGCGCCGGGCCCTGGCGAGGTGCGCATCCGCCAACATGCGGTCGGCCTGAACTTCATCGACGTCTATTACCGCACCGGCCTCTACAAGGCGCCGGGGCTGCCATTCATCGCCGGCAACGAGGCCTCGGGCGAGGTCCTCGCCGTTGGGCCGGGCGTGACGAATTTCCATCCCGGCGACCGCGTCGCCTACTACCACAACCTCGGCGCGTATACGAGCGAGCGCAACATCCCCTGGGAGAAGCTGGTCAAGCTGCCCGACCACATCACCCACGAGCAAGGCGCCGTGCTGATGCTCAAGGGGCTGACGGTCTGGTACCTCCTGCACAAGACCTTCAAGGTCGAGCCGCATCATCGCGTGCTGATCCATGCCGCAGCCGGCGGCATCGGTCTGCTCGCCTGCCAATGGGCGAGGGCGCTGGGGGCCCACGTCATCGGCACCGTCGGTTCGCGCGAGAAGGCCGAACTTGCCGAGGCCAATGGCTGCGACCACGTCATCCTCTACAACGAGGAAGACTTCGTCGCGCGCGTGAAGCAGATCAGCCGCAACGAGGGCTGTGACGTCGTCTATGACGGCGTCGGCAAGTCGACATTCCCGGGCTCACTGTCGTGTCTGAAGCCGCGCGGCATGTTTGTGTCTTTCGGTAACGCGTCAGGTCCCGTGCCGCCGTTCTCGATCGCCGAGTTGAACAATCACGGCTCGCTGTTTGCGACCCGGCCCAAGCTCAACGACTATGTCGGCACGCGCAAGGAGCTGCTGGAAGGCGCCGACACGCTGTTTTCCGCCGTCATCAACGGCAAACTGCACGTGCCGATCAACCACGCCTATGCGCTGAAGGACGCCGCCAAGGCCCATATCGACCTCGAAAGCCGCAACACCACCGGCGCGTCCATTTTGAAGCCCTGAAACCAGTCCCCAGCGGCTCCGCGTTTGCGCCAAATTCTCGGTACGCTATCGGACAGATCGCACCCTACGCCCGATTGCTTCTGCGCTTTCAGCATATCAAGCTCTCAGAGTCGCCACGATTCAATCGTGATTGCGGCAGGGGACGGCTGATAGCCAGAGCTTGGGGGCAAGATGGCGCCAACGGCAAAATTGGAATTCAAACATCCGGTTGCGCATTGCGAGTCTTGTGCGACGAGGACGCCGCATTTGCACGAACGGCGCGCGGTGGCCGGCCGCATGGTGGCGCGGTCCGTTTGTCTTGCGTGTAACTCCGAGAAACCCAGAGGTGGAGATGCAGGTTCGACCTGCAGCCACGACCGGTAAGCGGCGGTGATTTTGCCGGGCTTCGTCCGTCGCCAAACGCAATGACTCGTGCTTTTGCAATGGCAGATACGTACGTTTCTGACGAGCTCCGCAGCTTCATCTTGAAGCGGATCGATTCCGTGGTCCAGATCGAGGCTCTTCTTCTCATTCGATCCGGCGCCCAGTCCCATTGGAACGCGACCGGGCTCGCGAGGCGTCTCTATATCGTGGAGTCGGACGCGGCGGAGGCGTTGAGCCGGCTCTGCGCGGCCGAGCTTCTCGTCTGCGTCGATGGAAACTACAGCCTCGACGGAATTCCGCCGCAGAATCTCGAGTTGGTCGGAGAATTACTGGAGGCATACTCGCATCACCTCATTCCAGTCACCAACATCGTTCATTCAAAATCTCGCCGGATCGGCTCATTCGCCGATGCCTTCAAGTTCCGAAAGGGTTCGTGAAGATGTCCCCTTTCATCTACGGTCTCTGTGCCGCGACGTCTGCGGTCTGCGCGGGCATGCTGCTTGGCGCCTATCGGCTGGAGAAGTACAGGCTGTTGCTCTGGAGTGGCCTCTGTTTCGTGGGGTTGACTCTGAACAATGTCGTGCTCGTCATCGACAAGGTCGTGTTGCCCGAGGTCGACCTGTCGCTTTGGCGGCTGCTCATCGCACTGGCTGCCATGGTGACTCTCCTTTTCGGATTGATCTGGGACGCCGAATGATGGGGAGCAATCTTACGGCGTTGTTGTCGGGCGCGGTGGCGATGGCGTCATTCGCCGCGACGCTGTTCTTCCTGAAGTTCTGGCGCCAGACCTCGGACACCTTCTTCCTGCTGTTCGGGCTGGCCTTTGCGATCGACGCGGTCACGCGCGCTACGCTCGGGCTGACGCACATCTCCAACGAACTGGAGCCGGCGTTCTATTGCTTGAGGCTGGCGATGTTCGTCTTGATCATCGCCGCAATCGCAACGAAGAACCGTCGGCGCTGACGCGGCCTATGGATGCATCAGGCCACCGACAACGTGGCCGTCTTCGAAGGATAGCTTGGTGCCAATCAGATTGCGGGATGTTTTTCGCTTTGGGGTGTTCGGCCTCGCCGTTGCGCTGATCGTTGCGTTCGGCATTTCGCCGTTCACGGGCGGAATCGTCGAACAATGGTCCCGGAGCGACGTCGAGACCCGATCAAAGCTCGTCTTCAATGCCATCCAGCCCTTCCTCGACCGCGACATCGAGGATCAATCCTGGGATCGTCTGACCGACCTCTTCAAGCGGGTGGCGCTCGACAAGAAGATCCTGGCTGTCGGGTTCTGTAATCAGGCCGGTGAGCTGGTTGCGCCGACCCCGGAAATGCCGGCGAGCTTCAACTGCGAGAAAATCGCGAGGTCTGAAAACGAGAGCTTCGCCAATGTCACCAGCGGCGGCACGCGCATTCTGGTCGCCACGTTCCCGGTGATCACCACCAAGGGCCGATCGTACCTCGTGATCCTGACCGACCTGAGCTTTGCGAGCGCGCGGTCGAGCCAGGTGCTGGCCTATCTGTTGGCGTCGCTGGCCGGCGTCGTTCTGGTGCTGACGGTTGGTACCATCATCTTCGCGCTCCTGATGCTGCGGAGCTGGATGAGTTCGCTCAGGCGCGCGGTTGATGAGGTCCGGCAGGGCACGCCGGGCGCGCATCTTCCGACGAGTGGGTCGGCGATGGACCGCGAGATCCACAAGCTGCTGCGGCAGGCCGAAAACTTCACTCTCACGAACCAGATTGACTGGACGCCGAAGGCGCTCCAGGAACTGCTCCATGGTGTGCTGCCCGGTGCCGAAGTGCTCGTTGTCTCGAACCGCGAGCCGTACATCCACAACAGATCGAATGGTGGCATCGTCGTCCAGAGGCCTGCGAGCGGTCTTGTTTCCGCGCTGGAGCCGATCATGCGCGCCTGCGGCGGTACATGGATCGCACATGGCAGCGGAAGCGCCGATCGGGACACGGTCGACGTGAATGACAGGATACGCGTCCCGGAAGGGGCGCCTGCCTATGCACTACGCCGCGTTTGGATCAGCGAAGACGAGCAGGACGGCTACTATTACGGCTTTGCCAATGAGGGGCTCTGGCCACTTTGTCACATCGTTTTCGTTCGGCCGGCCTTCCGGATCGGCGACTGGCGGATGTATCGGGAAATCAACCAGCGCTTTGCGGATGCTGTGGTGGCCGAGGCTCGCACCGAAGATCCCGTCGTGCTCGTTCAGGACTATCACTTTGCGCTGGCGCCAAAGATGATCCGCCAAAGCTTGCCGAAGGCGACGATCATTTCATTCTGGCACATTCCGTGGCCGAATGCGGAGACCTTCAGCATCTGCCCCTGGAAGGAGGAGATCATCGAGGGGATGCTTGGAAGCACCATCCTCGGATTTCATACCCAGTTCCACTGCAACAATTTCGTCGAGTGCGTCGACAGGTTTGTCGAGAGCCGGATCGACCGCGAGGTGCAGGCCGTCAGCCTGGCCGGTCACGAAACGAGGATCCGCGCCTATCCGATCTCGATCGAATGGCCTCCCAGTGCCCTCCAGACGGTGCCTGCGCATGGAAAGTGCCGTGCCGACGTCTTTGCCCAATTCGAACTGGCGGCCGGGACGAAGGTGATTGTCGGAGTGGAGCGCTTCGACTACACGAAGGGAATCCTCGATCGCATGCGGGCCGTGGATGCGCTGTTGACCCGCAATCCGGACTGGAAGGGACGGCTCGTCTTCGTTCAGGTCGCGGCTCCGACGCGGAGCAAGCTCGACGCATATTCGAAACTGCAATCCGAAGCGGAGGCGCTGGCGGCGCAGATCAATGCGCGACACCAGGATGAACAGGCACCGATTCGGCTGATTGCGCGACACTATGAGCCGGCCGACGTGTTCAAGCTGTTCCGTGCCGCCGATGTTTGTGTCGTGAGCAGCCTGCATGACGGGATGAATCTCGTCGCCAAGGAATTTGTCGGCTCGCGCGAGGACAATGCAGGCGTGCTCGTGCTGTCGAGTTTCACGGGGGCCTCGCGCGAGATGTCCGAGGCGCTGATCGTCAATCCCTACGATACGGAGGAGATGTCGGCCGCGATCGAGCTCGCGATGACGATGCCGGTCGAAGAGCAGGTCGAACGCATGAAGCTGATGCGCCAGCAAGTGAAGGAGAACAACGTGTATCGCTGGGCCGGCGCCATCCTGGTCGATGCTGCCCGGAGCCGGACGCGCGAAAGGATTCTCGGTTTGACCGAATCCAGCGAGCGGACGCGCTCGAAAGTCGGCGAGGAGGGCAGTCGGTGGGCCGCGCGCGCGAAGAGCACGCGAGCCGGAGGTTGACCACGGCAGGGCTTCTGCATTCGCACGGGTATCCAAGGTCGCTGCCTTGATGCATCGACTGCCCCGCTTAAAGTATGACTCGGCGCGAAGACTGCGCTACTATGTCACAATACGATCCGTTGCTCTGGCGTTAGTTTCGCATCGGAGTCAGTCGTTCTCTTTGTGCTGCGGCGAACGTCGAAAACTCGGACTGAAGGCCAGCGAAGACGATGCTTGATCCAGCAGTATCCAAATCGCCTCGATATTTCGATACGGTGCCATCGGCGGTCCAGAACGCAATTCTTGCGACGCTCCCCGAGGCCGAGTTCGAGTTGTTCCGGCCGCATTTGAAAGCCGTCCGGCTCAAGCGGAACGAGATTCTCCAGGAGGCGCTGCGTTATCCGGATGCGGCCTATTTCATCGAATCCGGCGTGGTGTCTCGGGTCGTCCGCACGGTCAAGGACGGTCCGGTCGAAGTGGCAGTGGTCGGCAAGTTCGGGTTCGTGGGGGTGTCGCTGGTTCTCGGTACGATGCAGACGATTCAGCGGAGTGTCGTGCGGGTGCCGGGTAGCGCGCTGCGCATCGAAGCCGGGGCGCTTCGGAATGTCCTTCAACGGAGCCCGACAATCAGGGAACACCTGTTGAGATATGTCCAGGTTCTGATGGCGCTCAACGCGCAGATGGCGCTTTGCAATGCCAGGCACGAAATCGGCGAACGTGTTGCCCGGTGGCTGCTGCTGGCCCAGGAGCGCATCGGAAGCGACCGCGTTCCCGTCACGCACGGCATGATCGCTTCGGCTCTCGGCGTGAGGCGTCCGGGCGTGTCGAAGGCGCTAGCGGAACTGGACGCAAAGGGCGTCGTGGAGGGGACGCGCGGAGCCATTCGGATACGGGATCTGGAAGGTTTGCGCCAAAACTCCTGCGAATGCGAGAGGATCCTGAGGGACCGGTTTCGCATCATTCGCGACATGCCGCATCATCACCATCTCTTCATGTGAGGATGCACCTCGCTCAGGCGAGCGACGAGCAAGCCGTCGTGGGGTGAGCCGGTCACGACGGCTGCGCTCGCGCCCGTTGGAAGCCCCTAGGCCACGCGTCTGGCCGCGCCGGCCTTGGTCAGGATACCGTCGAGACAATCGACCATCTCGGCGATCTCTGCCTTGGTGATGTTCAGCGCCGGCATGAAGCGCAGCGCGTCGAGCTGCGGTGCGTTGAGGAGCACGCCGGCCTCGAACGCCTGCGCGACGATGCCGGGCGCGATCGGCAGCTTGAGGTCGAGCGCGAGCAGCAGCCCGCGTCCCCGCACGCCGCCGAGACCGTGCCGGGCCGAGACCTTTTGCAGCTCGCTTTCGAGCAGCAGGCCGGTCTCGGTGACCGACTTCAGGAACTCCGGCGTGCCGACCTGTTCGAGCACCGCAAGGCCGGCCGCGCACATCACCGGATTGCCGTTGAACGTGCCGCCCTGGTCGCCATGCTCGAAGCAGGAGGCGCGTTCGGTCGCAAGCAAAGCCGCGAGCGGCACGCCGCCGCCGATGCCCTTGCCGAGTGTCATGATGTCGGGCGCAATGCCGGTGTGCTCATAGTGGAAGAGCTTTCCGGTCCGGCCCATGCCGGTCTGGATCTCGTCGAAAATGAGCAGCAGGCCATGAGCCTGGGTCAGCGCACGCAGCTCCCGCAGGAACTGATCGGTCGCCGGCCATACACCGGACTCGCCCTGGATCGGCTCGAGCATCACCGCAACGGTGTTGTCGCTGATCAGCTTCTCGACCGAGGCGATGTCGTTGAGTTTTGCCTTCTTGAAGCCGGCAATCTTCGGCTCGAACAGCGGCTCGAACGCTTTTTTACCCGAGGCCGACATTGTCGCCAGCGTCCTGCCGTGGAAGCCGCCCTCGAACGTGATGATCTCGAACGCGCCGCCTCTGTGCAGGCTGCCATATTTGCGCGCAAGCTTGATCGCGCCCTCATTGGCCTCCGCGCCGGAATTGGCGAAGAATACCTGGTCGAAGGCGCTGTTATCGACGAGGGCCTGCGCGAGCTTGAGGCTCGGCTCGTTGTAGAAGGCCGGGCTCGGCGTCAGCAACCGCTTGGCCTGCGACGCCAACGCATCCGCTACCGCCGGCGGGGAGTGGCCGAGGCAGTTCACGGCCCAGCCCTGCACGAAATCGAGATAGCGCTTGCGGCTGTCGTCCCAGAGGTATGAACCGGCGCCACGGACGAACACGGCCTTGGGCCGTGCGGTGATGTCCATCAGCGCATCATACGGATGGGGGGTGGTGGTCATGTCGAACTCCTCTTGAGGTAGCGAAGACTTTGGGTAGGGAAGATTTGGGGCCGGGTGAAAAATGGACGCGAAATGCAAGAAGGCCGCACTTTGCGGGTGCGGCCTTCTCGAAAACTGGCTGAATTCAGTGCTTCAGCGGCGTCGTCGGACATGGCGCAACCCATCATCGTCGCGGGAGCGACGACGCATGGCCTGGCGCAGATGGGTCCGAGAATTGATCATGGGGCGCGTCCCTACAGCCGAATGGCAGGGCTTGTCAAGCGGACGTTTTGCGAAATGCACGGCCGGCGCGCGTGCTGATACCGATCGCGAGGTGCTCGAACGCATCGGCGATACCAGCATTGATCGCCTTTGCTGCAGCAAGATCCTTCTTGTGCCGAAAGGATTTCGCGCGGTTGAAGAGCACAGCAGCGTTCGAAGGATCGGCCTGCAGCGGGGTCGAGCAACCTTCGATGCGCCGATCGTCGTTGATCTCGCTTGAACCAAAGCACCATTGACGCGCCTGATCTGCCGGTGAAGATTGTGCGGCGGCGGGAAGGGAAAACAGAATCAATGCTGCGCCGATCGCCCGCAGTCCGCCTCGGATACCGATCTTGTGATTGCATGTCATTTGATTGCTGCGCAGAAACCAACAAGCCTCTAGCGCGTTTGTGATCTCGGAACGCGAATTGGTTCGAACCGGACCCAGGCCGGGACAGACCAAGTGGGACGGGACCAACCAGACAGTTTTCAGCCTTGTCCGAAACCCCTTATCCGATCGACCTCGACAGCATTTGCGGCGCGTTTCCGCCGGGCATCGAGGCGCCGCCTTTGCTGCTGGATTTTGCCGGCTGGCTGAACGGGCGCGCCTGGGGCAGCGTCGGCTGCTTCTCGCTGCAGGGCCAATTCTCTGACCAGGCCCCGATCTTCGACGGCAGTCCTTTGCGCGATCGCTTCGCACTGTTCATGCGCCTGCCGGACGGCTCGGCCGTCGGCGGCTGGTATGGCGCCGGCCTCGACCGCGACGATCCCCCGATCGTGGGATTGGGCTCGGAGGGCGACTACGAATTGCTCGCGCCGTCCCTCGACGCGCTGCTCGCAAAGCTGACGTCGCAGCAATTCGACAAGGCCTGGCACGATCTGCGGCCGCACGACGAGGTCGAGCCCCAGACCGTCGAGCTTGCGCAATGGCTCGCCCGGCGCCCGACCGGCGAGCCTGTTACGTGCGAGGACGGCGCATTCGAGCTACCCGACTTCCGTGGCTTCGTCGAGAAGTGGAGCCGGGACCGCGAGGAATACTGGGCCAATCATCGCCTGATGGCCGAACTCGGCTGGCGGCTCGCGGCGCATCTACCGAAGGGCAAGAAGGCCTGGGACAAGACGCATTTCGAGGTCGCGATCGTCGGCAAGCAATACGAGGCTCGGGTTCTGTCACGCGGACCGCAGCCGTTCGAGGAAGCCGCCTCGATCGAATCCCTGCTGCGCGACCTGCGCGAGGAGATGCGCCGCGCGCAACCCGAACTCGGGCTGTGGTACGCGATGAAATTCGGCCTCTATGCCGACGGCCGCGTCATGCCGAATTTCGAATACGACGTGCGCCCGACCATCGACGGCGAGCCGGCGAAATTGCCCGAAGCTCAGGCCGATCTCGCCCGCGCCCCGCGCCCGGAGCGCTGGGTGCCGAAATGGCTGGCCTGAACTGCCTCCGCATCGTCCGAGCGCGGTAAAGGCGATAGCGGACCCGTCATCCTGAGAGGTGTGAGGCATGTGACGCAGGGCGTCCCACGGTGCGATCGCACCGAAGAGAGAGCACCTCAGATGCCGGTGATGACGCGGAAGTTGCCGTCGTCACGGCAATGACGGAGTCCGTCAAAACCCCGCGACGCTGCCGTGCAAATCGTACTGATCCGCGCGCTCGATTTTCGCGGTGACGATCTCGCCGACACGCAGCGGGCGGCGGCTGGTCAGATACACCGCGCCGTCGATCTCGGGCGCATCGGCCTTGGAGCGGCCCTTTGCAACGGTCGGGCCGACCTCGTCGATAATGATCTGCTGGCGCGTGCCGACCTTGCGCTTCAGCCTGCGCGCCGAGATCTTCTGCTGGCGCGCCATCAGTGCGTTGTAGCGTTCCTGCTTGATCTCGGCGGGCACGGCACCTTCGAGCGCGTTCGACGTCGCACCGGCAACCGGCTCGTATTTGAAGCAGCCGAGGCGATCGATCTCGGCTTCATCGAGCCAGTCGAGCAGATAGGCGAAGTCGGCATCGGTCTCGCCGGGGAAGCCGACGATGAAGGTCGAGCGCAGCGCGAGATCGGGACATTCCTCGCGCCAGCGCTTGATGCGCGCCAGTGTCTTGTCCTGCGCGGCGGGGCGCTTCATCGCCTTCAGCACGTCGGGGCTCGCGTGCTGGAACGGGATGTCGAGATAAGGCAGCACCTTGCCCTCGTTCATCAGCGCGATGACCTCGTCGACATGCGGGTAGGGGTAGACATATTGCAGCCGGACCCATGCACCGAGTTCGCCGAGCTCGCGAGCGAGGTCCAAAAATCGTGCGCGGACCTGGCGGTCCTTCCAGGGGCTCTCGGCGTATTTGAGGTCGATGCCGTAAGCCGAAGTGTCCTGCGAGATGACCAAGAGCTCCTTGACCCCGGCATCGACCAGCCGTTCGGCTTCGCGCAGCACGTCGTTGGCTGGGCGCGAGACGAGATCGCCGCGCAGTTTCGGGATGATGCAGAAGGTGCAGCGGTTGTTGCAGCCTTCGGAGATCTTCAAATAGGCGTAGTGCCGCGGCGTCAGCTTGATGCCCTGCGGCGGCACCAGGTCGAGATGCGGATTGTGCGCCGGCGGCAGCGCGCGATGCACGGCATCCAGCACGCTCTCATATTGCTGCGGGCCGGTGATGGAGAGTACGCCGGGATAGGCCTCCTCGATCTGCTCGGGCTCGGCGCCCATGCAGCCGGTCACGATCACCTTGCCGTTCTCGGCCATGGCCTCGCCGATCGCCGAGAGCGATTCCTGCTTGGCGCTGTCGAGGAATCCGCAGGTGTTAACGATGACGATGTCGGCACCGTCATGCTTGCGGGCGAGCTCATAGCCCTCGGCGCGCAGGCGCGTGATGATGCGCTCGGAATCCACCAATGCCTTGGGACACCCGAGCGACACGAAGCTGACCTTGGGCGCAGCCGTCTGATCCATATCCAAATCTGCCTGATTGACGGGCCTGAGCTAGTCCCAATTGCCCATAATTACAACCCTTTGCATGACGGTCCGGCATGCTATGGATGAATCGCCGGGTTGCGGGTGAGCTATGAGCGCCGAACAGTCGCCTAAAATCGTGATTGTCGACGAGAGCCCGATCCGGGCCGCGATCCTCGAGGAGGGGTTGCGGGAGGCCGGATTCACGCAAATCGTCCATATCAGCGAGATGCAGAGCCTGCTCGCCCGTATTTATGCGGTGGACCCCGACATCATCCTGATCGATCTCGAAAACCCCAGCCGCGATGTGCTGGAGGCGATGTTCCAGGTCAGCCGCGCCGTGCGGCGGCCGATCGCGATGTTCGTCGACCAGAGCGATTCATCCTCGATTCAAGCCTCCGTGGAGGCAGGGGTGTCCGCCTATATCGTCGACGGTCTGAAGAAGGAGCGCATCAAGCCGATCCTCGACCTCTGCGTGTCGCGCTTCAATGCTTTCGCAAAACTCCAGGAGGAGCTGGAGCGGACCAAGTCGCAACTCGAAGACCGCAAGGTCATCGAGAAGGCCAAGGGAATCCTGATGCGGGTCAAGAGCCTCAACGAGGACGAGGCCTATGTGCTGATGCGTTCCACCGCCATGCGCGAGAAGAAGAAAATCGGCGAGATCGCGCAGTCGATCATCACCGCGTCGGAGATGCTGAAATGACCGCGCCCCTTCGCATCGGGTTCATCCCGCTGGTCGATGCCGCCGCCCTGATCGTTGCCGTCGACAAGGGATTTACTGCGGCCGAAGGGCTCGAGGTCGAGCTAGTGCGCGAGGTGTCGTGGTCCAATGTTCGCGACAAGCTGAACATCGGCCTGTTCGACGCCGCGCATCTGCTCGCGCCCGTGGCGATCGCGTCCTCGCTCGGGCTCGGTCACGTCAAGGTGCCGATCGCAGCGCCCTTCAATCTCGGCGTCAACGGCAATGCGATCACGGTGTCGCCGGCGCTCTACGCTGCGCTGATGGAGGAGATCGACGGCGACCGCTTCGATCCGCTTGCGACGGCAAAGGCGCTGGCGAAGGTCGTCTCCAAGCGGCGCAAGGCGGGCGCCGATCCGCTGACCTTCGGCATGACCTTTCCGTTCTCGACCCACAATTACCAGCTGCGGTTCTGGATGGCGGCGGCCGGCGTCGATCCTGACGAGGACGTGCGCCTTGTGGTGCTGCCGCCGCCCTATATGGTGGACAGCCTCAAGAGCGGCCACGTCGATGCTTTCTGCGTCGGCGCGCCCTGGAATTCGATCGCCGTCGATCTCGGCATCGGCCACATCCTGCATTTCGTCTCCGACATTCTCGTACATGCGGCGGAGAAGGTTTTGGCCGTCCGCCAGACCTGGGCCGACAAGAACCCGGACGTGGTCGCCGCGCTCACGCGTGCGGCATCGAAGGCGGCCGAGTTCATCGAGCATGCCGAAAACCGGACCGAGGCAGCGCGCATCCTGGCGCAACCGGAACGGATCGGCGTCGATGCCGAAGTCATTCAGCGCACCCTCGACGGGCGTCTGAAGATCTCGCCCGACGGCACGTTCCGCGAAAGCGGCCGCTATCTTCTGGTCGGGCGTGAAGGGGCAGGGCGCCCGGATCCGGTCCAGGCCGCCTGGCTCTATGCGCAGATGGTGCGCTGGGGACAGGCGCCGCTGACACCCGACGGCGTCAAGACGGCGAAGGCTGTGTTCAGGCCTGATCTCTACGACGCCGCCCTCGGGCGTCATCAGCCCGCCGAGGCGCCCGCGCCGTTTGGTGCATTTGCCGGCCCCGCCTTCGATCCCGACGACATAAGCGGGCATCTCGAGGCCTTTGAGGTCGGGCGCTGGAAGGCCTGATTTGGCCTCTGCACCGTTTTTGGGCGAATGAGGTCATCGGCTAAATTTTGAGCCGACTGCTCGAATTTCGTGAAAGTTCCGGGACCGGAGGCTTACGGGCCTCTCCTAATCGTCTGGAATCACGACAGTTTCTATTTCATCGAAGCTGGCACGCAACTTGTATGTTGCAGTGCGGCCAGCTAGTCACAGACGCCTGCTGAGCCAAGTCCCGCAGCAACGAAGCTGACCGGACCGTTGGGGACAGAGCCGGCTCTTGAGCCAGTCGAGTTCCTCGCGGGTCGCGCACATTTCCGTCGATACCACCCAGGTGGCCGCAGGAGCTTCGTTACCGACCATGAAAATCGACACGATCGCAGTCGACTTCACCGACGACCAGAAACGCTATCTCGAAGGCTTCACGACCGGGCTGCAAATCAGCAAGGTTGGTCGCGGCTTGGGCGGCGGCGGCAAGGCCAACGCCGAACCGACCGGCCCCGACGCCGTGCACATCAAGGCGCAGGACAAGGTCATCGCCGCGGGCAAGAAGCTCGCCGACCAGGAGAAATTCAAGCGCGACGAGCATCCCTTCGATGCCTATCCGCGGCTGCGCCAGCAGGCGCTCGACAACGCGCCGCCCAGCCCCGCGGACAATTTCCGCTGGCGCTATTACGGGATTTTCTACGTCGCGCCGACGCAGGATTCCTACATGTGCCGCCTGCGGATTCCGAACGGCATCATGAAGCACTGGCAGCTCTCGGGCCTCGCCGATCTGGCCGATGATCTCTGCGGGCCGTTCAGCCACGTCACCACGCGCGCCAATCTCCAGCTTCGCGAGATCCCGCCGAAGCATGCCATAAAGCTGATCGAGGGCATCCAGGATCTCGGCCTGTGTTCGCGCGGCTCCGGTGCCGACAACATCCGCAACGTGACGGGAACGCCGACGGCGGGCATCGATCCGCAAGAGCTGATCGATACGCGGCCCTATGCGCGCGAATGGCACTATCACATCCTGAATGATCGCTCGCTGTACGGATTGCCGCGCAAGTTCAACGTCGCCTTCGACGGCGCGGGCAGGATCGCCGTGCTGGAGGAGACCAACGACATCGCCTTCACGGCGTTCGAAATCAAGGATGGGTTTGGCGTCGAGCCCGGAATCTGGTTTCGCCTGGGCCTCGGCGGCATCACCGGACACAGGGATTTCGCAAAATATTCCGGCATCATCGTCAAGCCGGAACAGGCCACGGCCGTTGCGGACGCCATCGTGCGTGTGTTCATCGAGCATGGCGACCGCACCAACCGCAACAAAGCGCGGCTGAAATACGTGCTCGACGCCATGGGCCATGACGGCTTCCTCAGGCTCGTCGAGGAACGGTTGAAGACGCCGTTCGTGCGCGTGCCGGAAGATGCGTTTTCGCCACGGCCGGCGTCGGACCGCATGGCGCATATCGGCGTGCACAGGCAGAAGCAGGACGGCCTGAACTGGATCGGCGTGTCGCTGCCGCTCGGCAAGATCACCTGCGATCAGATGCGGGGCCTCGCCAAGGTCGCGCAAGATCTCGGCGACGGCGACATTCGCCTGACCGTCTGGCAGAACCTGTTGATCCCGGGCGTGCGCGACGAGAATGTCGAGCTTGCCATTGCAGCGATCAAGCAGATCGGTCTCGCGGTCGAGGCCTCCCATATCCGCGCCGGCCTGATCGCCTGCACCGGCAATGCCGGCTGCCGTTTCGCCGCCTCGAATACCAAGCGCCACGCCGCCGAGATCGGCGACTGGTGCGAGCCGCGTGTCGCGATGGACACCCCGGTCAACGTCCACGTCACCGGCTGTCACCATTCCTGCGCGCAGCATTACATCAGCGACATCGGACTGATCGGGGCGCGGGTGCCGGTGAATGAGGACGACACGGTGGAGGGCTATCACCTCTTCACCGGCGGCGGGTTTGGTCCGGACGCTGACGTCGGGCAGGAGGTCTATCACGACCTCAAGGCCGAGGACGCGCCGAAGACGGTCGAAGGACTGCTCAAGGCCTATATCGCCCACCGCTCGTCTCCGGACGAAACCTTCCTGTCCTTTGCGCGCCGCCATGACGGCGAGACGCTGCGCAAGCTTGCCGATGCACAGGTGTCCGCATGAACCAGATCACGCCCCCGCCGAAACTCGACATCATTCCCGCGAGCGCACCGTTCTCCGACGCGCAGCGCTCCTGGCTGAACGGCTTCTTTGCCGGATTGCTGTCGCCCGACGCTGCGGCGCCTCTGTCGTCGGAGCAAGGCGCCGCCATCATGCAAGCTGGTGACGGCGACGACGGCGAAGCGCCGTGGCACGACCAGACCATGCCGATCGCCGACCGGATGAAGCTCGCCGAAGGCCGGCCCGTACGTCGCAAGATGATGGCGGCGATGGCGCAGCAGGATTGCGGCCAGTGCGGCTACAATTGCAACGATTATTCGGAGGCGATTGCGACCCGCAGTGAAGCGCGGCTTAACCTTTGCGTTCCCGGCGGCAAGGAAACCGCGCGGATGCTGAAGGCACTGCACGAAGAACTCGACAAGGCGCCGGCGGCCAAAGCGGCCGACAAGTCGGATGCGGTGGCCGCGCCAGCCGTCACCGTGACGATCGCCGAGCCCGGCCGTTCGCGCGACAATCCGGTTGCGGCGACCTTCCTGTCGCGGCGCCTGCTCAACAAGGGCGCCTCCGAGAAGGAGACCTATCACGTCGAGTTCGATCTCTCCGCCAGCAAGCTCGACTATGTCGTCGGCGATAGCTTCGGCGTGTTCGCGCGCAACGAGCTCGGCCTGGTCGACCAGATCATCGCGCTGCTCGGCGCCTCCCACACCACCAAGGTCAACGGCAAGACGTTGCGGGAAGTGCTGATCGACGACGTCTCGCTGTCGCCGGCGCCCGATACGCTGTTCGAACTGATCTCCTTCATCACCGGCGGCGCGCAGCGCGAGAAGGCGCGGGCGCTGGCGCAGGGCGAGGATCCCGATGGCGATGCCGCCACGCTCGACGTGATGGCGGCGCTGCAGAAGTTTTCAGGCACGCGGCCGCATCCCGAAGCCTTCGTCGAGGCGCTGGAGCCGCTGCAGCCGCGGCTCTACTCGATCTCGTCGTCGCACAATGCGACGCCCGGAAAGCTGTCGCTGACGGTCGATTCCGTGCGTTACGTCATCGGCAAGCGCAAGCGCATCGGCGTCGCCTCGACCTTCCTCGGCGAGCGCATCGCCGAGGGCGAGAAGCTCAAGGTCTATGTGCAGAAGGCCCACGGCTTCGGCCTGCCGGAGGACCCGAAGACGCCTGTGATCATGATCGGCCCCGGCACCGGCATCGCGCCGTTCCGCGCCTTCCTGCTCGACCGCAAGGCGACCGGCGCGCCGGGCAAGAACTGGCTGTTCTTCGGCCACCAGCGCAGCGACTGCGATTTCTTCTACCAGGACGAGCTCAACGCGATGAAGACCTCGGGCCAGTTGACGCGGTTGTCGCTGGCCTGGTCGCGCGACGGAGACAAGAAGTTCTACGTGCAGGATCGCATGCGCGAGGTCGGCCGTGAATTGTGGACGTGGCTCGCCGAAGGCGCGCATCTCTACATCTGCGGCGATGCCAAGCGCATGGCCAAGGACGTCGAGCGCGCGCTGGTCGACATCGTCGCCCAGTTCGGTGCGCGCTCGACCGATGAGGCCGTCAGTTTCGTCGCCGAGCTCAAGAAGACGGGCCGCTTCCAGGCTGACGTCTACTAAGCCTCAGTGGTGGGCACGCTTCGCTTTGCCCACCCTACGGCGCCGTGTTTGTCTCACCCGCGCTTGAACGGCGCGACCTCGATCCCCGCATCCTTCAGGGACTGACGCAAAGTGCGTGCGATCTCGACTGCGCCGTGCGTATCGCCATGGATGCACACCGTGTCCGTGCGCATCTTGATGACCTTGCCTGTCACCGACACCACTGCGCCGTCCTGCATCATGCGCACCACGCGGTCGGCGATCGCCTTGGCATCGTGCAGCACCGCGCCCGGCTTCTTGCGCGAAACCAGATTGCCGTCGTCCTCGTAGGCGCGGTCGGCGAACACCTCGTGCACCATCGGCAAATTGGCCTCTTCGCCGGCCTTCACCAGCTTCGAGTTGGCGAGCACCACGAAGATCAGGCTGGGGTCGACTGCCTTGATGCCGGCTGCGATGGCCTTCGCCGTCATGTCGTCCTCGCAGGCGACGTTGGAGAGTGCTCCATGCGCTTTCACATGCGTCACCTTGTGGCCGGCCGCGGTGGCGATCGCCTGCAGCGCGCCGATCTGGTAGGCGACGAGGTTCTCGATCTCGGATGACTTCAGGCCCGCGATCGGGTGCCGGCCAAAACCGTGCAGGTCGCGATAGCCGGGATGCGCGCCGATCGAGACGCCGCGCGCCTTTGCCAGCTCCACCGTCCGCCGCATGATGTCAGGGTCGCCGGCATGGAAGCCGCAGGCGACGTTGACCGAGCTCGCCAGCTCGATCATCGCGGCGTCGTTGCCCATCTCCCACGCGCCAAAACCTTCGCCGAGGTCGCAATTGAGATCGATCGTCTTCATGGTTGCTCTCCGCCTTTGGTCTTGTCGTTTACGGCTCGGCCGTCACCTGCCAGGTCCCGGCATCCATCGCGCTGACCGCATACCCCGCGACATTGGCATCGCTGAGCGCCTCGATGTTGAGCTCGACCGTGTCGGAGGAGCGCAGGCGATCGGGCAGGGTGCGGATCAGCTGTTGAAACTTGCGCGCCTCGTCCTGCGCCTCGGCCATGGCGACGGCCTTGAAGCGGAACGCCGTGCCAGCCGTGGTCTGGGCGAGACGGCCGACATCGGCCGTGATCACAGTTGCGATCTTGGGATAGCCGCCGGAGGTGCCACGATCCATCATCAGCGCGATCGGCGCGCCGTTGCCGGGCACCTGGATGCTGCCGTTGACCGTGCCGTCGGAGACGATGTTGTGGCCGTGCAGATGCTTGATCGCGGGGCCTTCGAGCCGGTAGCCCATGCGGTCGGAGGTCGCCGAGATCTTCCACTCGCTGTCGAGGAACAGCGCCTTGTTTGCGTCGTCGAACTCGTCGTCCTGCGGGCCCAGCACGACGCGGATCGGGCCGCTCACAGGCTTCGGCAGCTCAATGCGAAGTTCAGGCGCGCCGCTTGCGGGGTCGACCGCGAACTCGTCGCCGGCCTGAAGCGGGCGCGGGTAGGGGCTGCCGAGACCGGCGCGGGCATTCACCGCGAGGCTGCCGAACACCAGCTCGCCCTTGATGGCGCCTTCGATGGCGAGATAAGTGAACGCGCCGCCACGGGCGAACCCCAGCGTCAGCGTCTCGCCGTCCTTCAGCGTGACGGACGTGTCCATGGCCACAGGCCGCCCGGCGATGTCGGCGTTGCGCGGCGCGCCTGCGATGGCGACGCGCACGGCGCCGTCCTTGGCGGTGAACGTGGCACCGAACGGGCCGATCTCGACCACGGCTGCGAACGGTTCGTTGCCAACCAGCGTGTTCGCCGCCGCCAGCGCCAGCCGGTCCATCGCGCCGCTGACCGTCAGGCCGTAGCGCTGCGCGCCGTAGCGTCCGCCGTCCTGGACGGAGCTTGCTGGCCCGATGTTGGCGACTACGAGGCGGCTCATGTGATCACCTGCTCGGCGATGATCTCGCCGGCTTCCGCAGCGCGCTCCTGCTCCTCGAAGGTCTTGTGGTCGATGGCAAAAAACGTCACGCGATCACCGGGTTCAGTGAGGAAAGTCGGATTCCGGTGCAGCTGATAGGTTCGCACCGGGGTGCGGCCAAGCAGGTGCCAGCCGCTCGGCGCGGCCAGGCACTGGATACCGGCCTGGATGCCGCCGATCGAGATCGTGCCGGCGGGCGTGAACAACCGCGGGTTCTGCCGTCGCGACATGTGCAGCGATTTGTCGAGGCCGCTCAGATAGGACCAGCCCGGTGTGAAGCCGATCATGGCGACGCGGTAGTCGCCGCTGGCGTGACGGGCGACGATGTCGTCGGGCGTGGTGTTCAGCGCTTTGGCGACATCCTCGAGGTCGATGCCGTGCTCGCCGCCATAGGCGACGGGAATGCGCCAGCGTCGCGCCTTGGTCGACGGCGGCAGCTTCTGGCAGGCGATCGGGAGCAGCTTTTCGCAGAGCGCGTCAAACCCGATCCTGCCGGGATCGTAATGCACAAGCAGCGAGCGGTAGGTCGGGATGGTCTCGGAGATGCCCTCGATCGGCGCGGCCGCAAGCGCCTTGTCGAGCGCGAGCACGCGTTCGTTGGCAGCGTCGTCGATGGTGCGGCTGAACTCGACCGTGACGGCGCTGTCGCCACTGGGCAGAAGGCGGGGCGGGGAAAGCGTCGCGGCCATTGAGCTGTCAAAGGGCTGTCGAAATCGGGCTTCTGGAGAAGCGCGGGCTCGTCCTTGAGTTCCGCGTTGCCCTGCTTCGCGTAAATGCGCCCGCAAGTCCAATAAATTAATGCAGGGGGTGCCGATAAAGCCTTGTTATCGCGTCGCATAACAGCTCGGCTGGGCCGCGTTCTTGTCAGTGCTTTGGGCCTTGACGGCAAGCTCCCGGCTCGCAAGATGCGCGCGTTCTTTCCCGCCCATCCGGAGCTCGTCTGTTTCCATGTCGCTGTCCCCCGAAGCCCGCAAGACCCTCGCCGGCATCACCACTGCCACCATCACCACGGTCCTGCTGAAGAAGGGCCTGCGCAATGTGTGGATGCGCGGCGCGCGTCCACTGCGCCCGGGCCTGCCGCGCCTGGTGGGCCCGGCCTTCACGCTGCGCTTCGTGCCGGCGCGCGAGGATCTGGCGACGCCGGAATCCTGGTCGTCGCCGATCTCGACCCGCACCGCGATCGAGGCGATGCCGGAAGGCTGCATCGCGGTAGTTGACGCCATGGGCATTACCGACGCCGGCATCTTTGGTGACATCCTGTGCGCGCGCATGATGAAGCGCGGCGTCACCGCGCTCGTCACCGACGGCGTGGTGCGTGACGTCGAGGGCACGCTCGGCACCAACCTGCCGGTCTGGTGCGACGGCTATGCCGCGCCGCCTTCCGTCGCGGGCCTGACCTTCGTCGGCTGGGGCGAGCCGATCGGCTGCGGCGGCGTGGCGGTGTTCCCGAACGACATCGTGGTCGCCGACCAGGACGGCTGCGTGCTGATCCCGCAGGCGATGCTCGAGCACGTGCTCAACGAGGGCGTCGAGCAGGAGCGGATGGAAGCCTGGATCGTCAACGAGGTAAACAACGGCGCGGCGCTGCCGGGCCTCTATCCCATGAACGCCGAAACCAAGGCGCGCTACGCCGCCAGCAAGAAGTAACAGGAAACGAGGACCCCCATGGACATCACGCTCGCAGGCACGCGGCCGACCCGTCGCGCGCCCAAGGAAAACTTCACCGGCACCGTGCTGCAGGATCCCATCAACATGGCGCCCGCGCCGGCGCGGCTTAACGTCTCGCGCGTGTCGTTCGAGCCGGGCGCCCGCACCAACTGGCACCACCATCCGCTCGGACAGACCCTCTACGTGATTTCAGGCGTCGGCCGCGTCCAGACCAAGGGCGGCGCGGTCAAGGAAATCCGTCCCGGTGACACCGTCTGGATCCCGCCGGGCGAACTGCACTGGCACGGCGCCTCGCCGGGTAACAGCATGTGCCACATCGCCATGCAGGAAGCGCTCGACGGCGTGTTCTCGACCTGGCTCGAGCCGGTGACGGACGCCGAATACGGCGCGCCGCTCGGCTAGCTCCGCTCTCTGACAAGACGCATCGCCCTCGGGGCGATGCGTCTACCATACCCTCTGGGAGCTACATCCGCTCAGCCGTCCACGTGCCCGAGCACAGGGCGCCGCGCCAGGTGCCGGAACCTGAGGCGCCGCTGAGCCGGCCGGAGCCGACGGCGCTCTTGATGCCGGTGCTCAGGCTGACGTTGATGGCGCCGGCATCCGCGACGCGGCCCGACGCCGTCACCGCGGCGTTGCTCGAAGCGATCTGACCGTTGCTGATGCCGATCGCGACGGTCGCGCCATTGCCGCAGGTCTGGCTCGACGAGGCTATGTGGACATTCCATGCGCCGTCGTAGGTGCTGGCGCTCGCTTGCGCGACCGGCAGAGCCAAAGCGAACATCGTAACGAGCAGCCCTTTGCGAAAACCATTCATGACACGCCCCTGTGGTTGAACCTGAGGGCATCGTGGCATCGGCGTTGGGCCGGGCGATGTGAGGGCAGTCACGCGCCGAGGGGGCTCTGTGAGGTGGTGCACATCGCGGCAAACCGCGGCGGCTCCGGTGGGGATGATCTCCGTCCCGGTCAGTTCCTCATTCGGTTGACCAGACGGGTGAGCAGCCGCACTTTTGGGGGCGCAGGCTCTTGCTCTTTCTGAGCCTGTTGCTCGACGCCTCGTTCAATCACGGAGGCTTCCCCAGCCTCTGCGATCGCCAACTTGCAAAGGCCCAATCCGAGAACGCGCCTGTCATGGCTCAATCCTTCGGCATGGGGCGAACTGGCGCCTTCAATTTCGAAGACCAGGTTCAGAGCGGATCCAAGATGTTCTGGAGCGGGCAGGGGCGCCGAGAACCAGCGTGGTCCGCCGCCCCGCGCTTCTGCGGGCGTGAATTTCCACTCGGCTATGGGTTCATCGCCGCAGTAAACGCGAACATTGACACCCTCATGGTCTTGCCGCGGCAAATGCGCGAAGGCGAACGCCCCCAGGAAAAGCAGTCGGTCTGGTTTCGCAGCGAGCTTCACCGACAGTTCAGCGCGGCTGCCGATGGTCCATGTGCCCCATGACTCGGTTTCCGACCAGCCGTTGCCCATGAAGTCGCGCGAATCGAGCGCATCGCTGAAGTTGATGTCGTCGCCAATCCGGTAACCCGGCTCCATGTCGGGAGTGGTCTTGGCAAGCGACACCATGGTTTCGATGAAGCGCCGGCAACCGGTTTCCTCCGCGAGGCGCGGGGCAATTGCTTGCGCAGCGGACGCGAGTTGGCGCGATTCCCGAAGGGCTTTCAGAATGACTTCAGCCAATGCTTCCGGTGGCCGGCCCTCGAACGACATGCCGACGCCATAACCCTCTGCGATCTTGTCGGCCATCCAGGTGCCGCGCGGCACAATCACGGGTTTGCCCAGGCTGGCGGCCTCCGTGAACACGCCGGAGGTCAGAAATCGATACGGCTGGGCTTCGTAAGCCAACACGACCAGTGTTGAACGTGCGAGATTCCCGAAATACTCCGTCGTACTCATTTGCAGCGGCAGAATCTCGACGAACGCGCTGTCTCCCAGATCAAGCGCCGCCATCGTGTCCGAGATATCGCCGGCAGGCTTGATCACGAACCGTGTGGCGGGCTCGACCTCACGAACGCGTCGGATCGTGTCGCCGAGATTGGTCAGGCATCGGCCGGACCGGCTGTTCACATGCACATAGACCGTCGGATCGACTGTCTCGGCCACCGGAGCGGTATCCGGAGGCCTGCCGAAATGATGCTGCATCATGAAAGAACGCCGGCGAAGCACGCGTGCTACCGAGCGCGCCTTGGCCGACGAGTTCACCAGGAAGAACACGCGCTCGCGAGCCGACGCATGGTCGAGATCCGCAGACGCCAGCCGGTAAAAAACCGCGCGGGTCTTGAAGCGTCCCGTGTCCAGGTCCGTCAACTCGTCCCCGATAATGCGGAAAAACACAGCCGGCCGCCTGTCGTCTGTCTTTTCCGAAAGCCATTTTCCGATACCGCTGATGAGAACGGGATGTCCGCGCGGAAAATAGATCATGTCGGATGAATCGAGACACTCCGCATCGAGCCACGCGCGCAAGGGCGCAACGAGACGGGCGGTGTCGGCGAATGTCATCGTGGAGAGAACGAAATTCCCGGTGTTGACCTCGAATTCGGGAAGCAGATCCAGCACGCGATCTGCCTCGATTTCGGCCGCAACACGTTCGTCAGTCGAGCGAGGCACCAGAATCCGGGGCGTCAGGCCGATATCCAGGCTTTCATTCTTGAAAAGCAGAAGCTCATTGAACGAATGACCGGAGACGCCGAAATGGGCAAACCCCGGGATGACAATTTTGGGCCCGGCGTGACCTTTTCGAGCGGGTGGCAAACTCATGTATCGTCCCAGCAAACGCACGTGCGTTTGCGAACGTCTACGCGAATCTACTCCGGTCAGGAAGCACTTCGTCCGACCGCCATAGCGAACGGCCGATGCTCGCACGCCGCATCAGGTCGTGTCGCGAGATGTGTTCGACACGCGCGAGATTAATTCGCGCGCGTCCAGGTCTGGCCGCCGCAGAACATGCCGCCGAAGGCACAGCCTTGCACGCGCAGGCGGTCGCCGCCCTTTAGCGAGATCGTCGAATCGTAGGTCGAGCCGGTGTTGGGATCGAGGATGCGGCCGGACCATTTCTGCTCCTTGCCGGGCTTCATGTTGATCAAAACCTGCTCGCCGTTCTGGTTCGATTTACTGTCGACCGAATAGCCGCAGAGGTTATTGCCGCACTGCTCGATGCGGACCTTGCCTTCCTTCTCCTCGGTCAGCCAGATGCCGAGCGGCGAATTGGGGTCGTGCGCGGGCGCGACTGCGGGAGCCGGCGGAGCGACGGCTGCAGACTGAACGGGGGCAGCGGCAGGTGCCGGGGCGGGTGGTGGCGGCGGTGCCGGAGGCGCGGCTGCGACGGTCGGAGCCGGCGGCGGAGGCGGCGCGGGTGACGAAGGTGGTGTCGGCGGCGCCGTAGCCACCGTCGGGGCAGCGCTTGGAGCCGGTTGAGGCGGCGGCACCATCAGATCTTCGGAAGGAGCGGTGCTGGCCGTCGCTGCCGGAGGCGGCGCGGGTGGGGCCGGCGGGGTCGGAGGCAGTGCCGCGGCCGCGGGGGCAGGTGCCGCAGGCGCTTGCCCCGCAGCGGGCGGTGCTACGTCAGACGCGGGTGCAGCCGGTGTTTGTGGATCGACCTTGGCCTGTTGCGGGGTCTGCTGGCCGGGGGGCGTCTCGTTTTTCTTAGCCTTCTTGGCCTTGCCTTGACCGGTGTTGTCGTAGACGCCGGGGATCTGCACCGTGCCGCGATCCGGATCGATACGAATGGTGCGCCCGCCATATTCGAACGTGTACTGCGCCTGCGCAGCGGTGCTCGCCAAAAGGAATGCGGCCAAGGCCAACAGCTTCCTCATTTCCATCTCCCGAACAGGTGGTCCCCGCACCAAGGCTTAAGCCCCGGCCCGATCGCGAAAAGTGATCTAGATCACTGTTTCTCGCTATGAGTCGCCCTCTGGCGGCTCCCGGTTCAATAGACCGGGAGCCAGTCCAAAGTTTGACCGGGTAAGCGGCAACGGGGCGCAGGCCTAGTCGAACCAGGCGGCGTAGATCTTCTTGTAGCTGCCGTCCTCGATGGAGATGTGCAGCCACTGGTCGACGAAAGCCTTTAGCGCCATGTCGCGCTGGAGCCAGTAGGCCTTCTCCGAAAAGTCGAACGGCTTTTCGGGATGCACGGCGCAAAGCACGCCTGAATGCTGCTTCTGCTGATAGCGGGTCTCGGAGGCGTCCGTCATCATCAGGTCGGCATTGCCCTTGGCGATCTCGTCGAAGATCGCGGTGTTGTCGGGGAAGACGGTGATGTCGGCGTCCTTGACGTTGGCGCGCGCGAAACGCTCATTGGTCCCGCCGGGATTGACGATGACGCGGGTGCCCTTCTTGTCGATGTCGGAAATGCTCTGATACTTGCCGACATCGGCGCAGCGCGCGATCGGCGTCTTGCCCTCGCGCATGATCGGCATCGTGAAGTAGCCCTTCTTCTGGCGGTCGAGCGTGACCGAGACGCCGCCCATCGCGATGTCGAACTGGTCGGCTTCGAAATCCTTCATCAGCTTGGGCCAGGCCGTCGGAACGTATTCGACCTTGACGCCGAGCGCCTTGCCCAGCGCCTCCGCCATGTCGACATCGAAGCCGGAGAACTGCTGTGTGGCCTTGTCCAGATAGGTGAAGGGCTTGTAGTCGCCAGTCATGCCGACGCGCAGCGTGCCGCGCTTGATGATCTCGTCGAGGCGCGAGGGCGCTGGTTGCTGTGCCTGCGCTGAGAGGTTTGCCAGCAACATCACGGCCAAAGCCGCCAAAATTCGAACGGTCATCTCTTTTCCACCTATGCCCAAGCTGTCATTGTGCAGCTCTTGAACGTGGATTTAGACCAGATGCCAGTTCCTGGCGAGACGGAAATTGAAGGGAATCTCGAAGTGACGATCTCGATGTATGAGGCCTCGGTCGGCCTGTTCGTGCCTTACCTGCGCAATCTGTCTGTGCTGCTCGACAAGGGCGTTGCCTATGCCGAGACCCGCAAGTTCAATCCGGCGGTCCTGCTCGGCATGCGCATGGCGCCGAACATGTACGATCTGGCGCAGCAGATCGGCGAGGCCTGCCGCCACGCCACCGTCGCTCCGGCCTTGCTGGCGCAGTGCGAACCGGTCGCGCTGCCGCCGCTGGAGCACGACATGGCCGGGATTCAGGCGCGGATCGCGACCTCAATCGAATTCATTGAAAGCCTGCCGCGCGCCGAGATCGATGCGGCCGCGGAGCTGAAGGTCTTCTTCAGGCTCAAGAATGGGACCGAGTTGCCCTTTACCGGGCGGACGCTGCTGCTCACCAACAGCGTCCCGCAATTCTTCTTTCACGTCACGACCGCGTACGATCTGTTGCGGCACGCGGGCGTCGAGCTGGTGAAAAAGGACTTCTTGGGCCGGAAGTAATTACGCTTCGCCCTTGCGCTCGTAGTCGGCGAGCGAGCTGCGGCCGGCGATCTCGCTGCGTAGCAGCTCGAAGCGCCGATGGGCCTCGTTCTCGTGTTCGTCGACGAAATGCACGGCGGCCTCGCTCGTCATCGGGCTGCTGACCACGGGAACGGACTGCTCGCCGATGGTCTCGTGCACGTAGTACTGGCCGTCGTCGCCGCGATGGACGGTCCATTTCAGGCGGATCGCCACCATCGGCCCTGGACCGACCTTGCTGTAGCCATCGGCGTCGGTGTGGTCGGGCACCAGCGGCTGCTCTTCGACCACCGGATGCTCGTCGGAGGCTTGATGATCGTCAGAGGCATGATGCTCGTCTGCGACCGCATAATCATCGGCGGCCACCGTTTCCGTCTCGGTGTCACGGACGACGAAGGCGGGCTCGGGGTGCTCGAAAATGCTGGCGATGGTCGCCAGCGCTTGGTCGGTCGGGTCGATCTCTGACAAGGGTCCATCCTCCAGCTCGACGCGGCCGGCAAAGTCTGTCCCACTGCCACCGCGGCTGGATACATTACGCGGGTTTGATTAAGGCTGAGTTGGGGCCCGATCTGCACCAAAATGGGACGCATTCTGGCCTTCCGAAGGCGGGCCGACTAAGCATGATCCGGAAAAGTGCGCAGCGGTTTTCCGAAAAGATCATGCTCAGAACAATAAGCTAAAGCGCGATGACGTTTCATCGGGCTTTAGGGCCGCCTTCGGATTGTCCTCAGCCCAGCACGTCCTGATTGATGATGTTCTGCCGGATCGGATCGCCGTCCAGCACACTCAGGATGTTGCGCGCGGTCTGCTCGCTCATGCGGCTCACCGCCTCGACGGTCACGCCCGCCACATGCGGGGCCATGATGACGTTGGGCAGCGCGAACAGCGCATTGCTGACCGGCGGCGGTTCGACTTCGAACACGTCGATGCCGGCGCCGGCGAGCTTTCCGGAAGTCAGCGCATCGTACAGCGCGGCCTCCTTCACGAGGCCGCCGCGCGCGGTGTTGATGAGATAGGACTTTGGCTTCATTCGGCCGATCCGCGCCGCGTCGAACAGGCCGATGGTTTCCGGCGTCTTCGGGCAGTGGATGGTGACGAAATCGGCATTGGGCAGCGCCGCGTCGAGATCGGCGACCGGCTCGCAACCGGCGGCCTTGATGTCGGCGGCAGGCTTGTAGGGATCGTAGACCTGTACCTTCATTTCCATCGCCTGGCAGCGCTTGGCGGTGCGGGTGCCGATGCGGCCGAAGCCGATGATCAGCACGGTCTTACCGTAGAGGTCGAACGGCAGCATGCCGAGCCGGTTGGCCCATTGGCCGTCCTTGACGCAGGCGTGCATTTCATTGGCGCGTTTTGCCAAAGTCAGCATCATGAAAAGGGCCTGCTCGGCGACGGACGGCGAGTTCGCGCTGCCTGCGACCATCAGCGGCACCTTGCGGCGGGAGAGGGCGGGCACGTCGACGGCGTCGTAGCCGACGCCGATCCGCGTCACCACCTTCATGTCCCCGGATGCTTCGAGCTCGGTCTCGCCGAATGCGGTTGCGCCCAGTGCCACGCCGTGAACCGGCGCATGGCTCTTCAGCAGGGCCTCAAAGTCCTTGGCGGAGATCAGGTTCGGAAACTCGACGAGCTCGATATCGTCCCGCTGGGTGAGGAGGGCGCGTGCCCCTTGCGACAAAGTTTGTGTAACGAAAATCTTCTTCTTGTTGGTCGCCATCGCTCCCCGCCCGCTTGCGTTTCTTGGGCCGGCGTCACAGCACGACGCCGGTCTCCTCGTTTAGCAGGTGCATGTTGTTGAGGTCCATCGCCAAACGCATGGGTGCCCCGTCCTTGGCGCCGGCATTGGGATTGACGCGGCCGCAGACCGGCGTGCCTTCGAGGCCGAAATAAACCAGCGTCTCCATCCCCATCGGCTCGGTGACATCGAGCACGGTGTCGAATGTCTCGACGCCGGCCTCCAGATGCGCGTTCGATTCCGTGAGGTGCTCGGGACGGATGCCGAGCTGCAGTCTGTCGGTACGCGGCAGCGCGTTGTAGCGGGCGGCCCTGGCGGGTGGCAGCGGGAAGGAGATGCGGTCGGTCAAGCGGATGTTGAGCTTGCCACCTGAATCCTCCAACCGGCACGGGATGAAATTCATTGCAGGCGAGCCGATGAAGCCTGCGACAAAGCGTGTCGCGGGCTTGTGGTACAGCTCGTTCGGCGTACCGATCTGCTCGATCCGTCCCTTGTTCATTACCACCACGCGGTCGGCCAAGGTCATCGCCTCGACCTGGTCGTGGGTGACGTAGACGGTGGTGGTGCGCACCTTCTGGTGCACCTTCTTGATCTCGATCCGCATCTGCACCCGCAGCTTGGCGTCGAGATTGGACAGCGGCTCGTCGAACAGGAAGACCTTGGGATTGCGGACGATGGCGCGCCCCATCGCGACGCGCTGGCGCTGGCCGCCGGAGAGCTGCTTCGGCTTGCGGTTGATCAGGTCGGTGATGTCAAGGAGCCGGGCGGCTTCCGTCACCCGCGCATTGATCTCAGCCTTGGGATAGTGCTTCAGCCGCAGCCCGAATGACATGTTCTCGGCGACCGTCATGTGCGGGTAGAGCGCGTAGTTCTGGAACACCATCGCGATGTCGCGGTCCTTCGGCGGCACGTCGTTGACGACATCGCCCCCGATCATGATGTCGCCGTCGCTGATGTCCTCGAGCCCCGCGATCATGCGCAGCGTGGTCGACTTGCCGCAGCCGGAGGGGCCGACGAGGACGATGAATTCATGGTCGGCGATATCAAGGTCGATGCCGCGCACGGCTTCGACATCATCGTAACGCTTGACGACCTTCCGCAATGCAACGTCAGCCATGAGCATTCAACCCTTTGTCGCGCCGGCGGTCAGGCCGGCAATGTAATAGTCCATCAGGAAGGCGTAGATGACGAGCGGCGGCGCGGCGCCCAGCAGCGCGCCGGTCATGATCTGCCCCCAGTTGAAGACGTCGCCCTTGATCAAGGTTGTGGTGATGCCGACCGGCAGCACGAGCTGATCGATCGACGTCGTGAACACCAGGGGATAGAGGAACTGGGCCCAGGATACCGTGAAGGCGAAGATGGTCGCTGCGATCAATCCGGGCAGCGCCACCGGGATGAAGATGCGCAGCAGAGTCTGCAGCCAGGAGGCACCGTCGATGATCGCAGCCTCGTCGAGTTCTTTCGGGATCGAGGCGAAATAGCCGATCATGATCCATGTGCAGAACGGCACAGTCAGCGTTGGATAGATGAACACCAGCACATACCAGCGGTTCAGGAGCGTGATGCCGGTGAATTCCTGGATCACCGCCAGCATCTTGAACAGCGGAATGAACAGCAGGCTGTCCGGGATCAGATAGGTGAGGAAGACGCCGGTCGCGAGCGTCGTCGAGCCCCAGAACTTCATCCGCGCCAGCGCAAACGCCGCGGGGATGCTGATCAGCATCGTCACGATCACGACGATGATCGAGATCATCGACGAATTGAAGAAGAACCGCAGGAACTGGTTGGAGGTCAGGAGCTCGACATAGTTCGACAGGGTGGGGTGATACACCCACCACGGATTGGTCGCCGCCGAAATCTCCGCGCTGCTCTTGAGCGAGGTGATCAGCATGTAGGCCGGCGGCGTCAGGAAGAAGATCGCAAACAGCACCAGGAAGAAATAGGACCAGCGTAGCGCCCAGGTGCGGTCCCGGCTCATGCTGCCGAGTTTGCGGGTTGGTCCGGCCTTGTCGATTACCAGCGTGCTCATCAGGCTTCGTTCCCACGTTTGTTGACATCGCGCAGGATGAAGACCGCTGCAACGGCGAGGATCGGCACCATGAACAGCGAGACGCAGGCGCCGAGCGGGATATCGCTGCTCTGGATGCCGACCTGGAACGCCCAGGTGGCGAACAGATGCGTCCGGTCCAGCGGACCGCCCGAGGTCAGGATTCGCACGATATCGAAATTGGCGAAGGTGACGATCAGCGAGAACAGCGTCGTGATCGCGATGATGTTGCGCATCATCGGCAGCGTGATGAACCAGATCCGCTGCCACCAATTGGCGCCGTCGATGGCGGCGGCCTCGTAGAGCTGGTCCGGGACCGATTTCAGCGCCGCCAGGTACATGATCAGGAAAAATGGCGCGCCGTACCAGACATTGACGAGAATGACGGAGAAGCGCGCCCAGAAGGTGTCACCGAGCCAGGGGATCGGACCGACCCCGAAGAAGGAGAGTGTGTAGTTGAAGGCGCTGTAGGAGGGATCGAACAGCCAGAGCCACGCGAGCGTGCTCATTGCCGGCGGAATCACCCAGGGTACCAGCAGCATGCCGCGCCATTTGCGCTGCTTCTTGCCCGGAATGTTGTGGACGAAATGCGCGACGATGAAGCCTATCAGCGCCTTGAAGAATACGGCGGTGATCGCGAAGATGCAGGACTGCTTCACCACCATCCAGAACGTCTCGCGCTTGAACAGGAAGGTGAAATTGCCGAGGCCGACGAATTTCGTCATCGCCTTGTTCAGCGTCGCCAGATAGAGCGAATAGAAGGCGGGATAGAGCACGAGCAGCACGATCAGGAGGATCAGCGGCAGCGTCAGGAAGAACGCCACGGTCGATTTGCGACCCAGTACATTGCGCAGGCTCGCAGCTTTCCGCGGGCGCGCGCTACGGACGAGGCGACCTTGCTCAACGACGACATCGGCCATGGGACAGACTTTCTGGTCAAACTTTCTGAGGGAAGTTCAACGGTGAAACCGGCGACCGGACGGCTTCATGGACATGCGGACGCAATGAGGGCGCGCCTTGGCGGCTCACGCTCGAAAAGCGCGAACCGCCATGGCACACACCCGGCTCAGGTCCGCATGAAGCCCTCGCACTCGCCCTCGGCCCAGGCGAGCGCCGTGTCCAGCTTCTCGCCCTGCGCAAAGCGCAACGCCATCTTGGTCAGCGTCGCCTGGAAGTAGATCTGCTGGGCGATCTTCGGCGGCGCCGGCGACGCTGCGATCGACAGCGTCTGATGGTTGTACGGGTTCGGATAGTGATAGAGCGTGCCCTTCGGCGGCCCCACCTCGGCCCAGGTCTTCAGCGTCGTCATGTTGGCGTAGGCCGGCAAATCATAGCCGCCGCTTGCCTCCACGAACTTCGCGATCGCCGCAGGCGATGACAAGTGAACAAGCAGGCTCTTGGCTGCCTCCTTGTTCTTGCCGAAACTCCAGACACCCCAGAAGTACGGCAGGAACGGCGCAAAACGCCCCTTGGGGCCGGCCGGGAAGCCGTGCGTCCAGCACTGTTCCGCGACCTGCGGTGCGTCGCGCTTGGCGACCGCCCAGGCGCTCGGTGGGTTGAGGATCATCGCGCCGCGGCCGGAGATCAGCCATTTGTTGTTGGAGGCGTCGTCCCATGAGGGTGCGTCCGCCGGCAGCACCGCGATCAGCTTCTTGTAGAATTCGAGCGCCTGCCGGACCTCGTCAGTCTTCACGGTGACGTCGCCCTTGGCGTTGACGAGCTCGGCACCAAAAGACTGGAAGATCGCACCCGCGGTATCGACGCTGTCGGTGGTCTCGCCGAGACCGATGCCGAACGGGAAGCCGGCCTTCTGGCAGGCTTCCGCCGCCTTCAGGAACGTCTCCATCGTCCAGTTGTCGGCTTTCGGCGGGCTGCCGGCCGGATACATCTCCTGCACGTCGATGCCGGCATGTTTCTTCATGAGATCGATGCGGGAGCAGGGGCCCTTGATCTGGCTTCCCGGCGTCGCGGGCACGGCGAGCCATTTGCCGCCCGACTGTCCCAGATATTTGACGGTGCCGTTCACCTCGCCATTCTGCTTGATGAGCGGTTCCATGACGTCGTTGAGCGGCTCGAGATTCTCGGAATAGGCGTGCGGCCACCAGCTCGGCATCTGGAGAATGTCATGACCGGACTTGGCCTGCGCTTCGGCCGCCGCGGTCAGTTCGATCTTCTTGTTGTTGCTGGTGATGTAGTCGATCGAGACCTCGACCTTCTCCTTGTCGGCCCATTCCTTGACGAGCGCGGTGGAGGCGTCATTGGCGTTGGGCACCCAGTGGTCCCAGAAGCCGATCGAGAGTTTGCCGGCGGCGTAAGCGCCTCGGACATAGGGCGCCGCGATCAGCGCCGTGGAAGACATTGCAGTGGCAGCTACAAATTGACGTCGCGTCAGTGTCTTGCGTGACATCTCGTTTCCTCGCCCTGGTGTGTTTTATTGTTCCGTCGTTTCCTCTGACTTTCCTGAGTTTGTTTTTTGATTTTGTTGTTGGGCGTTTCTTATTGGCGCCGTCATCCAGCGACAAATCATGCGCGGGACGCGGCAAATTGGTAGCGCGATCAGATCATGATTGATTGCGTCTGTCGAGAAAGCCGAATGCCCCGTGCTCTAGAACTAACGTTGTGTGCGGAATGATCGCGGCCTGTGTCGGCGATTAGCCGCGGCTGCTCTTATTGCGACGCACACTTCGGAGTGCGACGGCTGGAGACGATCCGTGCGCAATTACGCCGCAGTTCCGAATAAGCCTGCATAACCGCTTCGCGCCAAAGGCCGTTCAAACGGGGACAGCGATGGTCCGCGCCTAGACCTCGGCGTCGCGAAAACGATAGAATTGCAACCGGCAGGAGGCCCTGCCGTTTCCGAGAGGGCAAGCAGACCGAGATGAAGACCCAAATAATCACCCCAGCGCCGCCTGTGCGGCTTCGCCTGCGACGATGGCTCGCACTCGGGTCCATTGTGACAGTGCTGATCGGCGCGGCCGCGGTTGCGAATGCACAAGGTTTGGTCAAGGGCGTTCAGGACGGCGCTGCGGCCGGCAACAAGGCGGCAGGTCCCGTTGGTGGCGTTCTCGGCGGCGCCATCGGCGGCGTGGTCGGCGTCTTCACCGGTGTGCTCGGCGTCAACAACAATAATGGCCAGGCGCCGGCTGCCAAGGATACCAACAAGGATGCCAACAAGGATGCATCCAAGGATGCGAAGGACTCCAAGCAGCCGGGCGGCGCCAAGGACAAGGATGCCAAGACCGCCAAAGGCGGCAAGGGTTCCAAGGCAAGCAAGGAGGCCAAGAACACTCCTGCGGATACGAAGGATAAGGACGTCACGGTCCTGACCCAGCCCGGCGCGCCACAGTTGACCGCGGATCAGATCGTCTCCAACAGCGACTCCTATATCGAGCGGATCAAGACCGAGCTGAACCTGACCCCCGATCAGGAGAAGCACTGGTTCGGCTTCTCCAGCGCGATGCACTATCTCGGACATAATGGCGCCGAGCGGCTCAACCTGCGGATGGAGCGCGCCAAGCGCGATCCGCCCGACGACATCATCGAGCAGATGCGCAACGAGTCGCAGTTCCTGATCGACCGCGCGGCCGATCAGCGCAGTGTCGCCGATGCCGCCGAACCGTTGTTCTCGAGCCTCGACGACAAGCAGAAGCAGGTGTTCATCCAGGAGATGGTTCGCCTCAGCCACGAGCGCGGCCTGGATTGATCGAGCTTGAGTTGGATTGCATGCATTCGTGGAATTTAAAGGCCACGAATTCGTGAATCCTTCTCGCAAATCGGGTATGCTTAGCTTCGCAAGGTGGCTGCGAGGTTGATATGGCGGACGGGCTCTCCGTTTTCCTGGTCGAAGACGAGGCGTTGATCCGGATGATGATGGCTGACATGGTGGTCGAGCTTGGCCATCATGTCGTCGCGGAAGCGGACAATGTGCGCGATGCGAGCGCATTCGCGATGACCGCGCAATACGATTTCGCGATCCTCGACATCAACCTGATGGGCGTTTACGTCGATCCCGTCGCCGATTTGATCGAGCGCCGCGGCAAGCCGTTCCTGTTCGCGACAGGCTATGGGCCGGAATTGCTGCCGTCCTTGCTTCGCCGCAGGCCGATCCTGCGCAAGCCGATTGCGCTGGACCAGCTCAAGATCATGATCGACACGCTGTTTCCGGACGCGGCAGCCAAAGCGCCGCACTGATGGAAGGCGCCACACTGACATTGTCAACGATCGAGACATGGTCAACGAAGGCTTGGTCGTCCAAGGCTTGGTCGTCGAAGGCTTTGATTAACGAAGGCTTGGTCAACGAAAATGGCCGCCCGAAGGGGGTGGCCATTTAGGACGGAAGATCGTCAGTGTCTCACATCAGGCCGGCGCTGAGGTCAACGCCGTGTGCCATCAGGCTGAACGAGGCGATGAGCCCAAGGCCGCAGAAGATGATAATGGCTTTAAAAGAATAGTCGGTCGACCGGGTCTGGATGGCAGCCGGCATTTCGGCGAGCGAAATCATGCTCATGTTCATTCCCCCCTGTGTTGATCCTGAATTGCATCAGGTGAGGGAACTCTTAGAGCAAAAAGTTTGACATAGGCTTGCGAGAGATCCTTAACGGAATCGCAATCGATCGCGGACTCCTCGCCGTCTGGCAGCAGGTCCTGCAAGCCTTAATTGCGGCCGGCCTTCAGCACGTTGGCGATGGTATGGGCCGTCATCGCGGCGCGATCCGAGGCACGCTGGGCGGCCAATCGGTCCCGGGCCTTTTCCTCGATCAAAAGATCAATCAGCGCCATCCGCTTGTCGTCATCGTCTGCATCGGTCAGCAGCCGGTGATAGCGGTGATAGTCGAAGCCCACATCCTGCTTACGCATGTCACGCCCCCGTACCTACGCCACACACAGGCGCGAATTGTTTCCTATCGGAAACAAAGGGGCAAGCACGATCCTGCGTGGAACCGGGCGTGCGCTGCAATCAGCTGTGAATTACTTAACGGAAGCTGCGAGGGCAGACGTGCCTCAATCCAGATTGTGGTCGGCGAACATCTTCAGGCCGACGAAGCTCGCATCGGGCTTCACGACGAGGCGGGTCGGGATGTTGCGCAAATAGTCCTGGAAGCGCCCCTTGGCTTCGAAACGCGCGCGAAACGCTGAAGCCGAAAGGAACTCCGGAAAACGCGGCACGATGCCGCCTGCGATATAGACCCCGCCGCGGGAGCCGAAGGTCACTGCGAGGTTGCCGGCCACGGAGCCAAGGATGTCGCAAAACATCTCCAGCGTCGCGCGGCTGAGCTCGCAACTGCCGTCCAGCGCCGCCTTGGTGATCGCCGCTGCATCGCGTTGCGGCACCTGGGCTTCATCGACCTCGGCCATCGCTTCGTAAAGGGACTGCAACCCGGAGCCGGAGAGGGCGCCGCGCTCGATGGAGACATGGCCGAAGCGCCGGCGCATGGCGGCGACGACGCGCTCCTCGCGTTCGTTCTCCGCCGGTAGCGTCGCGTGGCCGGCCTCCGTGACGACGGCCAGCCGGGCGCCGTGGCGCTCGATCAGGCACGAGACGCCAAAACCGGTCCCGGGCCCGACCACCAGCAACGGCTCGCCGGACATGCCGTCCTGGCCGCCAAGCGGAATCAGGTCGGCCGGCTGCAAGGCGGGCAGGGACCAGGCCACCACCTCGAAATCATTGAGCACGTGGACGCTGTCGAAGCCGAGTGCCGGCTGGAGCTCGTTGCCGTCGATCACCCAGGGGCTGTTGGTCATGACGCAGCGGTTGTTGGTGACGGGACCGGCGACGGCGAGGACGGCCCTGACTGGCTTCTCGCTGTCGGCCCGCCGCAGCACGTCGGTGATGGCCTCGCGGACCGTCGGATGATCCGCGACTTTCACATAGTCGATCGGTCCGATCTGCTCGCCATTGCTCAGCGCGAACCGCGCGTTGGTACCGCCGATATCGGCGAGAAGAATGTTTCCTGTCTTGCCGATACTCATGACCATTTGGCTGCCTCAGCCTTGCAGGTTTTGGGCCTTGCAGGCTTTGGGAACCATTTTCCTCCACACCTTCGTCGCGACCCGCATGCCGCGGATACCAGAGATTCCGCCCTCGGGTACAGCTAGTCAACACGGACGAGGCCAAAGCGTTGCATCCATGATGGGCAGCCGGCCGTTCGCGCGACATCGTTGCACGAGGCCGGTGGTTGCGAAGCAGCGCGGGAAGATCGACATTGATGACAGCGGCCGGCTGCCTGTTGCGCCGGACGGACGAAATGGGACCTGCGATGAAGATATCCGACCGCGACGTGCTGCTGGTGATCGACGTGCAGAACGACTTTTGTACGGGCGGGGCGCTCGCTGTGCCCGGCGGCGAGAAGATCGTCCCCGCCATCAACCGGATCGCCCAAAAATTCACCAATGTGGTGCTGACGCAGGATTGGCATCCGGGCGACCACGTCTCCTTCGCGCCGAACCACGCGGGCAAGCAGCCGTTCCAGACCGTCGAGCTCGACTACGGCACCCAGGTGCTCTGGCCGACGCATTGCGTGCAGGGCACAGCCGGCGCCGAATTCCACCGAAAGCTCGAGGTCACCCGCGCGAACCTCGTGGTGCGCAAGGGCTTCCGACGCGGGATCGATTCCTACTCGGCGCTGTTCGAGAACGACCACAGGACGCCGACCGGTTTGCTCGGCTATTTGCGCGAGCGCGAGCTGAAGACGGTTTTCGTCGCCGGCCTTGCGCTCGATTTTTGCGTCCGTTTTTCCGCGGAGGATGCGCGCAAGGCTGGGTTCGAAATTGCCGTGATCGAGGACGCCTGCCGTGGCATCGACCTCGACGGCTCGGTCGCGGCGACCCATCACAGTTTTGGAGAGCTCGGCATTTCCGTCGTCAGCCAGGAGGCGTTTTTGTGAGGATCGTGCGGTAATGGTGCTGGGGAAGAGCGGTCAGCAGCCCGGCGGATCGGGGCGCGGTCCCGACGACCCCATGCTCTGGCCGTTTGCGGCGGCACGCATCGCCATGGACGCCTGCTTCTGGTGGCTGGAGCGCGGCCCGGCGGAGCAGGGCGAGAGCGACCTTCCCTGGACCACACCCGGCACCGCGGCGCTGGAGTTGGCCTCCATGCGCCTGCGCGATTGCTCGCGGGTGCGATCCGGCCAGCCAGCTCTCGTCTGCGCCCCCTATGCGCTGCATCGGGCCTTGATTGCCGATTTTGCACCCGGCCACAGCGTGGTGCAGTCGCTGCAACAGGGTGGCGTCGACCGGGTCTATCTCACCGACTGGCGCTCGGCGACGCCGGACATGCGCTATCTCTCGATCGACAGCTATCTCGGCGATCTCAACATCGCCGTTGACGAGATCGGCTCGCCCGTCGATCTGGTCGGCCTGTGTCAGGGCGGCTGGCTGTCGCTGCTCTATGCCGCGCGGTTTCCGGCCAAGGTGCGGCGGCTGGTGCTGGCAGGTGCGCCGGTCGACCTCTCGGTCGAGTCCAGGCTGTCGCAGCTCGCCCGCAGCGCGCCCGAGATGGTCTACGACCAGCTCGTCGCGCGCGGCGGCGGCAATGTCAGCGGCGAGGAGATGCTGCGGGTCTGGTCGAAGGCGCCAGGCCCTGACGACATCGCGGCGGCATTGCAGAAAGACCTCTCGAACGAGGAGGGCGCGGCCCTGCTCGCGCGCTACGACCGCTGGAACAGCGAGCCGCTGAACCTGCCGGGCACCTACTATCTCCAGATCGTCAACTGGATCTTTCGCGAGAACCGCATCGCCTCAGGCAATTTCACCGCACTCGGCCACGCGATCGACCTGAAGGACGTGAAAGTGCCGGTCTTCCTGCTGGCCGGGCTCGACGACGATGTCGTGCCGGACGCACAGGCGCTCGCGACCGCCAACCTCATCGGCACGCCGCCGGCTTTCGTCGCAGCCAGCTCCGAGCCGAGCAACCATCTCGGCCTGTTCATGGGCGCGCGGACCCACGCCCAGGCCTGGCCCCGGATCGCGGAATGGCTGCGCAACGACCTCTCCGGCGTGCTCGCGCGCAGCGCCTGAGTGGGGCCTCCGAAGCTGCAATTCCGTTATGCATGATGGCGGATGGCCTGCACGGCGCCCGGTCGATGAGCTAAATAGAGTCCAGGGCCGGCAGCCGGTCCAGCAAGATTTAAGGGTCCTTTGCTCGATGAGCTTCCACTCGATCTACGCCCACGGGTTTGCGCGTGTTGCGGCCTGCGTCACCACCTCCCATGTGGCCGATCCCGCGGCCAATGCGAAGGCGGTCATTGCGGCTGCGAAAAATTGCGACGCGCAGTCGGTCGCGGTGGCCGCGTTTCCCGAGCTGTGCCTGTCCGGCTATGCGATCGAGGACCTCGTCAAGCAGGATCCGCTGCTCGATGCGGTCGAGCGCGGGCTCGCCGCCATTGTCGAAGCCTCTGCGGCGCTGATGACCGTGCTGATCGTCGGCGCGCCGCTGCGGTTCGGCCATCGCATCTACAATTGCGCCGCCGTCATTCACCGCGGCAGCATTTTGGGCGTCGTGCCCAAGAGCTATCTGCCGACTTATCGCGAATTCTACGAGGGACGCCATTTCGCCTCCGGCGCCGGCATCGCCGGTGAGGCGATCGCCATCGGCAAGCTCAACGCGCCCTTTGGTACCGACCTGCTGTTTGCGGCCGAGGATGTCCCCGGCCTCACCATCGGCGTCGAGATCTGTGAGGACATGTGGATCCCGGTGACACCGGCGTCCGAACTCGCATTGGCCGGCGCGAGCGTGCTGATCAATCTGTCCGGCAGCCCGATCACGATCGGACGGGCGCGTTCACGCGCGTTGCTGTGCCAGTCGACGTCGGCGCGCTGCCTTGCAGCCTACGTGTATTCCGCCGCCGGGGCAGGGGAATCCACCACCGATCTGGCCTGGGATGGCCAGACCTCGATCTACGAGAACGGCGTGCTGCTCGCGGAGGGCGAGCGGTTCCGGCAGGACGGCCAGATCACGCTGGCCGACGTCGACCTCGACCTGCTCAGGCAGGAGCGCGCCCTGATGGGCACGTTCGACGACAACCGCCGGCAGCGCGAGGGCAGCTTCCGCAAGGTGACATTCGCCCTGAAGCCCCCGGTCGCCGATATCGGCTTCCTGCGCAAGATCGAGCGTTTTCCGTTCGTGCCGAGCGATGAAAGCCTGCTCGAGCAGGATTGCTACGAGGCCTACAACATCCAGGTCGCAGGCCTCGTGCAGCGCATGCGCGCGACCGGCACCAAGCGTGTCGTGATCGGCGTGTCCGGCGGTCTCGATTCCACCCATGCGCTGATCGTCGCCGCCAAGGCGGTCGATCTCCTGGGTCTGCCGCGCGGGAATATTTTGGCCTACACCATGCCGGGCTTTGCCACCGGCAGCGAGAGCAAGACCAATGCGCTGGCGCTGATGAAGGCGTTGCAGACCAATTGGCAGGAACTCGACATCCGCACCACGGCCACGCAGATGCTGAAAGACATCGGCCATCCCTTCGGCAAGGGCGAGAAGGTCTACGACGTCACCTTCGAGAACGTGCAGGCGGGCCTGCGCACCGACTATCTGTTCCGGCTCGCCAACCACCATGGCGGCATCGTCATCGGTACCGGCGATCTCTCCGAACTCGCGCTCGGCTGGTGCACCTACGGCGTCGGCGACCAGATGGCGCACTATAATGTCAACGCCGGTGTGCCGAAGACGCTGATCCAGCATCTGATCCGCTGGGTGATCGCCTCACAGCAGTTCAGCGGCGACGTCAACGGGACGCTGGCCTCGATCCTGTCGGCCGAAATCTCGCCGGAGCTGGTTCCGGTCAAGCCGGGCGAGAAGCCGCAGAGCACGGAAGCCTCCGTCGGGCCCTACGAGCTGCAGGATTTCAACCTGTTCTACACGCTGCGCTTCGGCCTGCGACCGTCCAAGATCGCCTTCATGGCGTTCCAGGCCTGGAAGGACGTCGCCGACGGCGAATGGCCGCCGGCATTCCCGGCCGACAAGCGCAAGGCGTACGATCTCCCGGAAATTCGGCGCTGGCTGGAAGTGTTCCTGCGCCGCTTCTTCGCCTTCAGCCAGTTCAAGCGCTCGGCGATGCCGAACGGGCCGAAGGTCTCGGCCGGCGGCTCGCTGTCGCCGCGCGGCGACTGGCGTGCGCCCTCGGATTCGAGTGCGGCGGCATGGCTCGAGGATCTCGAGCGGAACGTGCCGAAGTAAGCGAAGAGGGCAATCCAAAACGACTTCGCGCCGCGCGGCTCTTGGTGCCGGCGGCGCGAAATTGCGTTCGATGTAGAAAGTGCCGAGGTCCGGAGTGCCTAGGAGTCCGGACCTCGTCACCTTGCCCCAGCCTTTGATCCCCCCGCCCCAGATGGTCCCCCAACCCCTTGGTGCGCGATCAGAAGGTGATGCCCTTGGAAGGCCGCCGATCGATGTCCCGCGATGTACGTGAGATCGGAATAGGACTCCATTCCGGATCACTACGGATTTGATCGCGCTTGATTTCGCGCGCGCATGCATGCACCTGCACGCGCTGCGCTCGCTGCTGCCCGAAATCGATGCAAGCGCGCGACCGGATGTCCACATCTCCTGCGGCTTACGGAACCTGCGTTTCACCGGCCTGTCATTGAACTGGTCTAGCGCTGCTCTTGTCATCGCAGACGGTCAAGGAGCAAGCCATGTCGAAGCCGGTGTTGGGCGCCGCACTGTCCATCAAATCGATCCCCGCTCACCGCGACTGGCTTCTGGAACGGCAACGCGATCTCGAAATCCAGGACTTCTTTCGTGCCGATCTGCTCGACGGCGACTGGCGAAGTGCGGCGACCGAGATCAAGCAGATGCTTTCAGGCCATACCGGCCGTCTCGGCATCCACGGCCCGTTCTGGGGCTTCAAGATCGACAGCCACGATTCCCTGATCCGTCAGGCCGTGACCAAGCGCCTGCTGCAGGGCCTTGATGCCGCTGAATTCCTCGGCGCAACGCAGATGGTGGTGCATTCACCGTTCACGACCTGGGACCACAACAATCTCGATCTTTATCCCGACAACCGCGCCAACATCGTCGAGCGCGTCAAGGCGACGCTTGCCGAGGTGATCGCGCGCGCCGAAGCCATCGGATGCGAGCTCGTCATCGAGAACATCGAGGACAAGGACCCGCGCGACCGCGTGCGTCTCGCCAAGGCGCTCGAAAGCAGCAAGGTCCGCGTCTCCCTCGACACCGGCCACGCCAACTACGCCCACATCTCCACCGGCGCGCTGCCGGTCGACTATTACGTCGAAACCGCCGGTGACATGTTGACGCATGTGCACCTTCAGGACACCGACGGCTTTGCCGATCGGCACTGGGCGCCGGGCGAAGGCAACATCCCGTGGGTGGCCGTATTCCGCGCGCTGGGCCGGCTGAATTCCAATCCGCGGCTGATCCTCGAGCTTCGCAATCACGACGACGTCCGCGCTGGCGCTGCCCATCTCGCCGCGCTCGGTCTCGCTGAATAATCGATCACAGAGGGCAGGGGTTATCGTCATGAGCAAATTCACCCGTCGCACCATCCTGAAATCCGGCAGCGTCGCCGCCGGCACGCTGCTGCTGCCGCGCTTTGCCATCGGACAGGCCGACAACCGTCCGTCGGTGACGATCGCCGTGCAGAAGGTGACCAACGCCAACGTGCTCGACGTGCTGCGCGAGCAGTCCAATGTCGGCGAGCGCGTGTTCTTCTCCTCGATCTGGGAAGGGCTGATCTCGAAGAATTTCCGCGGCAATCTCGAGGCCGTGCCGGGCCTTGCCACCGAATGGCGCCGCATCGACGACCAGACTGTGGAAGTGAAGCTTCGCCATGGCGTCAAGTTCCACAATGGCGACGAGCTCACGGCGGAAGACGTCGTCTTCACCTTCAGCCGCGAGCGCATGTTCGGCGAGACCGAGGCCAAGAGCCGCTCGACCATCCAGGCGTTCGAGAAGATCCCGATGCCGAAGCCCGGCAAGGAGCTGCCCCCTGACGTCCCGGCCGTCGCGCGCCGCATCTGGCCGGACCTCGTCCGCGTCGACGCCGTCGACAAATATACCGTGCGCTTCTACAACGCGACGCCCGACGTCACCATCGAGGGCCGGCTGTCGCGCTACGGCTCCGACATCGCCAACCGCCGCGCCTGGGACGAATCCGCAAGCTATCTCGACTGGGCGCGCAAGCCGGTCACCACCGGTCCGTACAAGGTCGTCGAGCTCAAACCCGACGTGTCGCTGACGCTGGAAGCCCACGACGAATATTGGGGCGGCCGTCCGCCGCTCAAGCGGATCCGTTTCCTGGAAGTGCCTGAGGTCGCGAGCCGCATCAACGGACTGTTGTCCGGCGAATACCAGTTCGCCTGCGACATCCCGCCGGACCAGATCGCCGGCATCGAGAAGAATTCCGCGTTTGAAGTGCAGGGCGGCACCATCCTCAATCACCGCCTGACCGTGTTCGACAAGAATCACGCCCAGCTCGCCAACCCCCTGGTGCGCCGTGCCTTCACCCACGCGATCGACCGCCAGGCCATCGTCGACAGCCTGTGGGCGGGCCGCACCCGCGTGCCGAAGGGCCTGCAGTGGGAGTTCTACGGTGACATGTTCATCGCCGACTGGAACGTGTCGGCCTATGATCCCAAGCTCGCGCAGGATCTGTTGAAGCAGGCCAACTACAAGGGCGATCCGATTCCCTATCGCCTGCTCAACAATTACTACACCAACCAGGTCGCGACCGCGCAGGTGCTGGTCGAGATGTGGAAATCGGTCGGCCTCAACGTCGAGATCGAGACCAAGGAGAACTGGTCGCAGATCATGGAACGCGCGCCGACCCGCGCCGTGCGCGACTGGTCGAACTCCGCCGCCTTCAACGATCCGGTCTCCTCGCTGGTCGCCCAGCATGGTCCGAACGGCCAGCAGCAGCAGATCGGCGAATGGACCAATGTCGAGCTGAACAAGCTCTCGGAGTTCCTGGAGACCTCGACCGACCGCGCCGCGCGCAAGAAGGCGTTTCACCGCATGCTGGAGATCGCCGAGCGCGAGGACCCCGCCTATACGGTGTTGCACCAGAACGCGACCTTCACGGCGAAGCCGAAGTCGATCAAGTGGAAGGCCTCGCCCGCATTCGCGATGGATTTCCGCGCCGGCAATTTCGAGGCCTAGGCCGTGGCGCAACTGGTCAGCATCCAGGGCCTCAGCGTCGCCTTCAACGGCGTGCCGGTCCTGCGCGGCGTCGATCTCGCTCTCGGCAAGGGCGAGGCCCTCGGCCTCGTCGGCGAGTCCGGCTCCGGCAAGTCGGTGACGTGGCTTGCCGCACTTGGCTTGCTGCCGCGGCACGCGAAGATCTCGGGCTCTGTCCGTCTCGACGGGCACGAAATTCTCGGTGCGCCGGCGTCCGAACTCGACCAGGTGCGGGGCGGGCGCGTCGCCATGATCTTCCAGGATCCGGCGAGCGCGCTCAATCCAGTGCTGACCATCCGCAAGCAGCTCTGCGAAGCGCTCGCGCTGCATCGCGATCTCTCGGGCGAAGCGGTAAAGGCTGAAGCGCTGCGGCTGCTGAACATCGTCGGCATTCCCGACGCGGCACGGCGCCTGTCCGCCTATCCGCATGAATTCTCCGGCGGCCAGGTCCAGCGCATCATGATCGCGATGGCGCTCGCCGGAAATCCCGATCTGCTGATCGCGGACGAGCCGACCACCGCGCTCGATGCCACGATCCAGGCGCAGATTCTGGAGCTGCTGTCGTCGATCCGCCGCGAGATGGGCATGGCGATGGTCCTGATCAGCCACGATCTCGGCGTCGTCGCGGAAAACTGCGACCGCGTCGCGGTGATGTATGCCGGCCGCGTCGTCGAGCAGGCGCCCGCCAATCAGCTCTTTGCCGATCCCGTGCATCCCTATGCACAGGGCCTGATCGGCGCGCTGCCGCCACTCGACGGGCCGCGCCGCCGTCTCACCGCCATTCCCGGCACCGTGCCCGATCCCGCGCATATGCCCGATGGATGCGCCTTCGCGCCACGCTGTGCGCTGGCGGCCGAGCCCTGCGGTCTTGCAGCGCCAAGCCTGGCGCCGATCGCAAACGATCGCGCTGTGGCCTGCATCCGCGCCGAGGCCTCGCGCCGCGCGCTGCTCGGGATCGCCGCCGAATGAGCGCGCCGCTCGTCGAGGTGTCCTCGATCTCGCGCAGTTACAGCATGCGCTCCGGAATGTTCGGCCGCAGCACGGCCGTGCATGCCGTCGACGGCGTGTCTCTGAGCATTCCCAAAGGCGAAACGCTCGGCCTCGTCGGCGAGTCCGGCTCGGGCAAATCCACGACGGGGCGCATCGTGCTCGGCCTCGAGCCGCCGGATCATGGCGAGGTGCGGTTCGACGGCAAACCGATGGCCGCGCCGGGGACACAGGCGTGGCGCGCGCAACGCGCCCGCATGCAGATGATCTTTCAGGACCCGCTTGGCGCGCTGGACCGGCGCTTGGCCGTCGCGACCCAGATCCGCGAGCCGCTCGACATTCACGGTCTCGGCACACCGGCCGAGCGCGAGGAGCGTGTGCGTGAATTGCTGCGTTCTGTCGAGCTCACGCCCGCGCATGGCGCGCGCTATCCGGGCGCGCTCTCCGGCGGCCAGCGCCAGCGCATCGTGCTGGCGCGAGCATTGGCGACAAAACCCGATTTCCTCGTCTGCGACGAGCCGGTCAGCGCGCTGGA
>JAUEPE010000089.1 GCA_030403585.1 Frankia sp. RB7 | reverse complement strand
CTCGCCGCCATGTTCCCATGATCTCGCTCCTCGTTCAGCTCTTCTCAAACGAGGAATCCACCAACATAATTCCGGTTCCATCCCTGCTCTCTTCATCGACGCCGGTTTCATGGAATCGCTCGTCTAGATTGCCTCTGAAGGTTCAGTCCAGCACTCCCAATACCAACCACGGGTTATGCAAAATACAATCGCAATTGCGATAACCCTGATCGGCCCAGTGCTTGCGCTTCTCGGTGCCTGGTTGACGTGGGGGCCGTGGGCCCTAGTTATCCTCGGCGGCCCAACGTTAGCGTTCGGCTTGGCGTCGATCGACTGACCTCGGACCGGGCGGCGTGAGTCTTCCATACCCACGACCGAAAGCGTCCCGATCGCGTTCCGAGCCACCAGTAATCGACAATTTGACTCTGGCCCGCGCCGCGTTTCGATGGCGGCATGACCAAAGCAGAGAACCGAGCGGCCGCGAAGGCGTATCACCAAGAGAAAAGACGCAAGCGCGATGAAGAGGCGCGCGCCGCGAACATCGCTGCGGACCTCGCGGAGCTCGACCGGTTGCGCAATTACCTAATCTTCAAGCGTCGTGCCCACGGTGCCGACGGAGAGAAGCTGCGGAGCGCGATCGACGACTACGTCGAGCAGCTCACCGGAGATCGCACCGCCCTGCATGCTAAGAACCACAGCATCGGATGACCTGATCCCGCGGGTTCGAGAGCCGCCGACTGTGAGATGACATCAAGCCATTTTATCGAGTTCTCTGGCGCAGGCCTCGATGTGATCTGCGAACAGTTGCAAGACCCTTTCCGTTTCAGGAGGAAGCTCGCGAGCAAGCCGTCGCAGCTCAGCTAGGTCCCCCTGTATCTCGATAAGATCATCAACTGCTGTTGGTATCATGTTTCTTTGTTGGCCTCTCGTGCCTTCAACTTACCAAGTCGGCCGACCACGGCAGCCTCTGTCCGCCCAATCTTTCTCGCCAGTGCGATCAGCGGAATACCGGTAGCACGCAGTTCCAAAAGCTGCTGCTCCTCCTCAGGCGTCCAACCGCGCGGGGCCATCATTCGGGAGGCTGCAAGCCGGGTGATCTAAGCCACTCGCTCAAGTGCGAACCCGTCTCAGCTTGCCTGGCTTTGCGGAGGGCGGCATCACGCACGGGTCCATGGGGAAGGAGTTCGGCTTCTTCGCGGAGGCGCCTCGCCTCTTCGGCAAGACGCTCTTCAAGGGACAGGGTCTGCTTGATACGACGACGCTTCGACATGACTGGCCTCGTGCTTACGGGTCCTAACCGTTGGGTTTGCAGTCAGAAAATTAGTCGGCTTCGCTCGGCGCGCAACTAACAAATGTTAGAAAATCAAAGCAGGACACTGCGTTTTTCGAACCAGGCCGCTGAGGTCGCAAAGCTGGTGCCGGTGGCAGGAATTACGTGACGGAATTACGGTGCCATTGCACTTTATTAGAATGGGCAGCATTGACGACAGGGCAGCTGATTAACCGGAATGGCGTCGCCCGTGCTATCAGATCCCCGAAGCCGCGCCCCTCCCCCGATGCGTTCAGCTTCCTTTGCGAGTGGTCCCCGACTGCGACTCACCAAGGCCGGGATTGATGGCCAGCGACGCGCCGGCGGCGCCGCCGGCTTCATAGGCCGTCATCGACACCATCCGGCCGCCGCTGCGCTGGGTCCGGAGCTTGAGGTCGAGCTTGTCGAATTCCGCATCGACCACCGAGGTCTTGATGACGATCAGCCCGCGGCCGGTGCTTTCGTTGACTTGGTCGCGACTGGCCTTGATCGCCACCAGCCTGCCCGCGATCGATGCCACCATGCCGAGCGCGAAAGAGGCATTGGCCAGATGCCGCTGCTGGTGACGGAACCTGCTGTAGTCGACCGAGGTCTTGAAGCGGCCAAGCTCGGCGCGCACGGCGCCGTCGATCAATTCGGCCAGATAATGCGCGACCTCGATATCCGCGCCGAGACCGAAGAACACATAGCTGTTCTCGCCGGCCGCGTTCTTTTCGCGCCAGACCCGACAATCGCAGAAATGAGCGATCGCGCCGATGCAGTCGTCCAGGGGAATTCGCTTCTTGCGATGGGTCTCGTAGACCCTCCGTTCGCACGGCGACGCGCGCAGCTCGACGTCGGAGAGCGACAAATCGTGGCGATCCAGCAGCTCGGCGACCTTGGCGGCGGCCGACAGCGCCTCGTCCTCGGTGCAGCCGTTGGCGATGGTCTTGGCGCGCAACGCCTGAATGCGGAGCTTCAGCTTGTCGAGCGCGGCCGGATTGAACGTCTGATTCACCGATCACCTGCCCGGGAAAGCCCGACGGGCAAACCCCGGTCGGATCAATTGGCGGAAGGGGTGTCCCCAAGGATTGCGGTTTTTACCGAAGATTTCTTACAATTTACAGTTCGTACCCACACTTAGAGCGACTCGGGCATCGATGCTTCCATGCTGACCGGCTGTTTGATCGCCGGAGGCTTGGTTCTGGTCGGCTCGCTCGGCGCCTTGGTGTTGGTCACTCGCCACCTCACCCGCGATTGCGAAGCGCCATAGCAAGCACTCTGGCTTCCACCCCCACGACGCGCAGTAGCCGTGTGTACGTCTCGGCACCCTCCCTTGCAAAAGCCCGCCGGCAACTCTGCCAACGAGCTCCGCTCCGAAGGTTTGGAAAAACTTTCATCTCCCTCGGATCACCCGGACCCAGTGGCGCTCTCACTTTAGCTAACTGGCCGCCTCAATATGTAGATGCCTTGTCGCAGATTCCACACCCTGCTTCGAAGGGCCAGCGCGTCTTCTTGGCTTGCCCAAAATGCGAACCCCTGTACTCTTGCGCAACTCGCGAAAATGATTCTACTATAGCGCGAGTTTGGGGTCGGAGACATTTATGGATTGGTCCACGCTTCGGACGGATCTGGCATCGGCATTTTCTGATTATTCTAAAGCACTCATTGGTCGGGCTAGGTTTATTAAGTTGGTTTTGGTGATCGGTGGGGCGCTGGCAGCAGCCATTGCGCTTTCGATCGACATCGCCCACGCAAACAAAGAAGTGTCTCCATGGACCGTCGTTGGGCTGGCGGGAGCAATTCTCGTTGCGTTAGGAAGCGCGTTCGACGCCCTTAGAGAAAGGGATGCCTCTCAAGCGCTCATAACCGCCAGTCAAGCATTGGATGCGGTGCATCAACGTGAGTTGGAGCTGGGGCAGCGCGAAATAGATATCAACGATCTGTTGAATGACAGCGATTACGAAAAGGCAATCACCCGAGGATTGCATCTATACAGTTCGATGGATGTCATGCGAGGCGCGATCGAGCAATCACTCGATCTGGACGACCTCCAGCCACAATCGATTATTCAGACATGTCTGTCAGCATCTAGCAATTCGCTGCTCGGCGCGTTCGATTTCTCGATCACGGACACATGGACGATTTGTGTCTATAGGGCGACCCTAGAATCGGGTAGCGTACTTCTGCGTTGCATCGCGCACCTGAGGAAAATTCCCTGTGACCTTTCGGAAGCTCGCAGTTGGCCTGAAGGGGTTGGAGTGGCAGGGTTTGCCTACTCGATGAGCAAAGAGATCATCATCAACGACATGTCTGCGCCTGAGTATGCGACGATGTTTGATTTGAACTCGCTGAAGCGAGACTACGACAAGGCTCGTTACGCATCTTTGGTTGCAGTTCCGATCAACATCGGAAACAACCCAAAGCCGTGGGGGGTAGCGGTGGCTACTTGTGATCAAGCAGGCCATTTCAGCTCTGAACCTTCCTACGGGGTTGCGACGACAGAACCTGCACGAGCTCTCGCAGCGATGTCGGCGCTTGCCGCAAAGGCAGCTGAAGCTGGGAGCCGGCGCTCCAGCGAGGTTGCAGGCGTTGCATCGAAGGGCTAAGTGACAGGGATGAAATAGTTCCTGCGGAAATATTGAGTAAAATCAAGGAACTGGCGCCTAAGCGAGGCATTAATGGTTCATTCACGTGAAAGGGCGAAGATATGAGCATGGCTCAACTATCACCAATGCATTTCGCCGAGAGCCCTGAAGCCGAACTGGTCAAGGAAATCGAAGCATTGATCAGGAAGATGGCAGCGGGCCGTGCATCAGTTCGCGACGAGCAGCGCCTTCAGGAGCTGCAGATGCGGCGCATTGAGATGATGCGCCCGAAGCGGACCTCAATAATCCGCGGCCGCTAAACTTCTTCACCGAACGGCTATCATCCTGCAAACGGTGCTTGATGAACTTCGAAGTCGGCAGCCCTAGGTGTGTTCGCGGCCCCTAACGTTGTCTATTGAAACCTGCGCAAGACCAAGAGACTCCCTACTCCCTCCAGGCTCGCTGAAGCCACACCGCGTAGCCGTCGTGCAGATCACCTGCCCGGGAAAGCCCGACTGACATACCCCGGTCGGATAATACTGGCGGAAGGGGTGGGATTCGAACCCACGGTACCCTTGCGGGCACGCCGGTTTTCAAGACCGGTGCCTTAAACCACTCGGCCACCCTTCCAAATCCGGAATGCAAGCCCGGAACGGCTGTCGCTTAACGTAGTCGGCCGCGCAAGGCAACGCGAAGTTGGGCTGCCGGCGCCGCCTGCCCTGCCTTTTCGCAGGACCAAGACCTGTCAGGCGCGCGTCAGTTTAGTCCTCTAGCCTCGCTCAGGACTGACGATGCCGCCCAGGGCGTCGGCAGTCGCGAGGCCCGGTTGGATTCGCCTCCATTTCCGGGCCTCGTTTGGCTTTGCCCGCAAAAGAAAACGCGGCGCCCTTTTGGGGGCACCGAGCGAGGTCTGTTTGTTGCGATGGTTGTTGTTGCGTTGGCTCAGTAGCCGCAATGGCTGCAGCTCGGCTGCACCGGCGCGTAATAGGAATAGCCCGGCGAGACCATCTCGACGCGCTGGCGCGTGGCGTATTGCGGCGGGATTTGCTCGTACTGGACGCTCGGCGGCGCCACCATCACGGTCTGCGGAACCATCACGGTACGGTACTGCGCCGGCGAGCGATGCGCGACGGTCGCACCGGGCGACACCATCACGTTCTCCTCGACGGTGCGGTATTGCGGCGCGACGTATTGCTGCTGATAGCAGGTCGTGCACGGCTGCGGCGGCGCGTAGCAATTGTAGCAGCCGGCAGAGGCGGCAGTCGTCATGGCAATAGCCGCGACGGCCGCGGAGAAAACGACAGCAAGAGTACGAGACATTGTGGTGGCGCCCCAGTTGCCCGAAATGGATTTGCGAAGGTCGCATCACTATACGCCGCAAAATCCCGAGCTGCCGAAGTTCGTCGGGGCATCCTTAATGCGAACGGCCGGTTTTCACCGGCCGTTCAGAACTTGTTGACCATGCGCGACCGCGACGTTTGCGATCGCGGCGACGCGAGACGCGCTTACTTCGTGCGGCGCTTCACTTCACGCACGGCGCCGCGCGCGGCGCTGGTGGTGAGCGCGGCGTAGGCCTGCAGCGCGGTCGAGACGTTGCGCTTGCGCGCGGCCGGCTGCCAGGCGGCATCGCCCTTCGCCTCCTCCGCCGCACGGCGGCTGGCGAGCTCCTCGTCGGAGATCTCGAGGTTGATGCTGCGGTTCGGGATGTCGATGGCGATGCGATCGCCAGTCCGCACCAGACCGATGTTGCCGCCTTCGGCCGCTTCCGGCGAGAGATGGCCGATCGACAGGCCGGAAGAGCCACCAGAGAAGCGTCCGTCGGTGACGAGCGCGCAAGCCTTTCCGAGGCCCATCGATTTCAGATAGCTGGTCGGATACAGCATCTCCTGCATGCCGGGGCCGCCGCGCGGGCCTTCGTAGATGATGACGACGATCTCGCCGGCCGTGACCTTGCCGCCCAGAATGCCCTCAACTGCCGCGTCCTGGCTCTCGAACACCCGCGCGGGACCGGAGAATTTCAGGATCGAGGCATCGACGCCCGCGGTCTTCACGATGCAGCCGTCCTGCGCGAGATTGCCGTAGAGCACGGCAAGCCCGCCGTCCTTGCTGAAGGCGTGCGCGAGGTTGCGCACGACACCCTTCTCGCGGTCGGCATCGAGCTCGTCGTAGCGGCGCTCCTGGCTGAAGGCGACTTGTGTGGGGATGCCGCCGGGCGAGGCGCGGAAGAAGGTGCGCACAGACTCGCTCTTGGAGCGCTTGATGTCCCAGCGCTCCAGCGCATCGTTCATGGTCGGCGCGTGCACGGTCGAGACCGAGGTGTCGATCAGGCCGGCGCGGTCGAGCTCGCCCAGAATGCCCATGATGCCGCCGGCACGGTGCACGTCCTCGACATGCACGTCGGCGACTGACGGCGCGACCTTGCACAGCACCGGCACGCGGCGCGACAGCCGGTCGATGTCCTGCATGGTGAATGCGACCTCGCCTTCATGGGCGGCCGCGAGCAGATGCAGCACGGTGTTGGTCGAGCCGCCCATCGCGATGTCCAGCGTCATCGCGTTCTCGAACGCCTTGAAGTTGGCGACGCTGCGCGGCAGCACGGAGGCGTCGTCCTGCTCGTAGTGGCGGCGGACGATATCGACGATGGTGTGGCCGGCTTCGACGAACAGTCGCTTGCGATCGGCATGGGTCGCGACCACGGTGCCGTTGCCGGGCAGCGCGAGACCAAGCGCTTCAGTGAGGCAGTTCATCGAATTGGCCGTGAACATCCCCGAGCAGGAGCCGCAGGTCGGGCAGGCCGAGCGCTCGATTACCTTGACGTCCTCGTCGCTGACCTTGGAGTCGGCGGCGGCGACCATGGCGTCGATCAGGTCGACCGCCTTGGTCTTGCCCTGAATCGTGACCTTGCCGGCCTCCATCGGGCCGCCCGAGACGAACACGGCGGGAATGTTGAGCCGAAGTGCCGCCATCAGCATGCCGGGCGTGATCTTGTCGCAGTTGGAGATGCAGACCATGCCGTCGGCGCAATGCGCGTTGACCATGTACTCGACGCTGTCGGCGATCAGCTCGCGCGACGGCAGGCTGTAGAGCATGCCGTCATGGCCCATGGCGATGCCGTCGTCGACCGCGATGGTGTTGAATTCCTTGGCGACGCCGCCGGCCTGCTCGATCTCGCGTGCGACGAGCTGGCCGAGGTCCTTAAGGTGGACGTGACCAGGCACGAACTGGGTGAAGGAGTTGACGACCGCGATGATCGGCTTGCCGAAATCGCCGTCCTTCATGCCCGTCGCGCGCCAGAGGCCGCGGGCGCCCGCCATGTTGCGGCCGTGGGTGGTGGTGCGGGAGCGATAGGCTGGCATGGCGGTTTCCGTCCTGGTTGGGTCAGCCGGGGCGGGAAAATATGGAGCCGCCTCAGGCCTTTCCGGCCGGATAGCGCACGGGATGGGCGGGCGCAACGGGAACTTGGGCCGAACAGGGCCGGATCGGCCTATCGCAGGCCTCCCCTGCTCCCGGCGCGGGCTATTGCAGGGTTGGGTCCAACCGGTCGCGCAGCCAGTCGCCGATCACGGAGACGGCCAGCGTGGTGATCACGATGGTGGTGGCCGGTGCCAGCATGATCCAGGGCGCCCGGGTCAGGTACTCGCGGCCGTAGCCGACCATGTTGCCGAGGCTGGTCATCGGCGGCTGCACGCCGAGGCCGAGGAAGGACAGGCCTGATTCCATCAGGATCACCTCGGGAAACACCAGCGTGGTCGAGACGATCAGGGTCGAGGCGATGTTGGGCAGGATGTGGCGCAGGTAGATCCGCGCCGGCGTGGCGCCGAGCTGGCGGACCGCGGCCGCATAGCCCTGCGCGTTGGCGGAGATGGCGAGGCCGCGGGCGATGCGGGCGTAGCGCTCCCAGCCGAACAGGCCCATCAGGCCGATCAGCAGCGGCAGCGAATTGCCGAAGAAGGCGAGCACCGCGAGCGCCATGATCAGGAACGGCATGCTGGCCTGGAAATCGGTCAGCATCAGCACGAACTGCTCGACGGCGCCGCGGAAATGCGCGGCCAGGAAGCCGAGCGTGGTGCCGACGACCGCCGAGATCGCGGTCGCGCCGAAAGCGATCAGCAGCGAGATGCGGATCGAGACGAGCAGGCGCGACAGCACGTCGCGGCCGAGCTCGTCGGTGCCGAGCCAGTGAGCGAAATTGCCGGGCACAGCCAGGCGATTGCGCAGATCGAATTGGGTATAGCCATAGGGCGCGATTTTCTCGGCGAAAGCCGCGATCACCAGCATGGCGACGATCCAGGCGACCGCAAGCGCGACGGACACCGGGATCGCCGGCAGGCTGATGCGGCGGCGCGTGGCCGTATCCTTCAGCGTCGCGTCGGTCATGTCTGCGCTCCCTTCGCCCTGAGCCGCGGGTCGAGGAAGCCGTAGAGGAAATCGACGATCAGGTTTGACGTGACCATGGTCAGCGCCACCAGCAGCAGGATGCACTGCACGACGGCGAGATCGCGGTTGGCAACCGCAACGACGAGGAGGCGCCCTACCCCAGGCCACGAGAACACGCTTTCGACCACGACCGCGCCCGCAATCAGCGTACCCACCATGAAGCCCAGGATGGTGACGGTCGGGATCGCCGCGTTCGGCAGCGCGTGCGAGATCACGACGCGATGCCAGGGCACGCCTTTCGCCGATGCCGTACGGATATAGGGCTGGCCGAGCACCTCCAGCATGGCGCTGCGGGTGAAGCGCGCCAGCACCGCGGCGCCGCCGAGGCTGAGTGTCACGATCGGCAGGATGGCGTGACGCCAGCTGTCCTGCCCGCCCGACGGCAGCCAGCCGAGCTGCACGGAAAAGACCAGCACGAGCAGCAGCGCGAGCACGAAGCTCGGCACGGTAAAGCCGGCGACCGCCGTCATCATCACGGCGCGGTCGATGCCCGAACCGCGATGCAGCGCGGCGTAGATGCCGGCGGGAATGCCGAGCGCGACCTTGAAGAAGAGGGCCGGCAGCGTCAGCGCCAGCGTGGCCGGAATCCGCTCCAGCACGAGCTGGATCGCCGGTCGTCCGTCACGCATGGAACGGCCGAGCTCGCCCTTGGCGATGGCGCCGAAATAATCGAGATACTGGAACCAGATGGGATCATCGAGGCCCCACGCCTTGCGGAAGGCCGCGAGGACTTCAGGCGGCGCTTCCGGTCCCAGGATCATCAGTGCGGGATCGCCTGATAGCCGCAGCACGACGAAGGCGAAGGTGACGACGAGCACGATCGTGAACGCCGCGCGTCCGATGCGGATGGCGAAATAGCGCCCCATCACGCGGCGTCCCGCGTTTGGGCTTGCGGCCCCGTCACGAGATGGCATGCCACCTGGCGGTCGCCGCCGACGGCCGAGAGAACCGGCGTCTCGCTTGCGCAGCGCGCGATGGCGCGCGGGCAGCGCGGATGGAACGCGCAGCCGTTCGGACGCGCGGCCGGGTTCGGCGGATCGCCCGCCAGCACGATGCGGCCGGCGCTGCGGCGGCCCGGCGCGGGCGAAGCCGAGACCAGCGCCTGCGTGTACGGATGCTCGGGGCGCGCAAAGAGATCGTCGGCGCTGCCGATCTCGGCGATGCGGCCGAGATACATCACGGCGACGATATTGCTGATCTGGCGGACGACGCGCAGATCGTGGCTGATGAACAGCAGCGTCAGCCCAAGCTGCGCCTGGAGATCGCAAAGCAAATTCACCACCTGGGCCTGGATCGAGACGTCCAGCGCGCTGACCGGCTCGTCGCAGACGAGGAAATCGGGTTTTGTCGCCAATGCTCGCGCCAGCACGATGCGCTGGCGCTGGCCGCCGGAGAGCGCGCCCGGATAGCGCGCGCCATGCGCGGGCG
>JAUEPE010000088.1 GCA_030403585.1 Frankia sp. RB7 | reverse complement strand
TCATCCGGACCGAAGATCGCCGAGGCCCGGTAGGTTAAATTCTCTGTTCTCGGTCTTCAGCTCAAGTCGTCGCTTGGCTGTCAGTAGCGCGCGACGCCGACGGCGGCCGCGCCGCCGCAGCGTACGCTAAGTCCGCTATTCCCTGCTTCCGAGAGCAAAGCGGACACGCACCAAAAACACCCGCAGCTTCTCGAAGTTCTTGAGCCTTCACGCAAGCACGTACGAGAGGCTTACGTAAGTGCGTCTGCGACGCCATAACGCGGACCGAAAATCATCACCACAACTTATGGGACACAATCTAGACAATATTCATCCAAACATTGATCGGGTCCGATACGTTGATTCCAGACCTTGGCAGCAGGCTTTAGGTTATTTGCGCCGACGTAGAATACCGAGACGCACATTCCATTTTCACGGCTGAAACTATGGATCCTCTTGCTCGGGGGCAAGGATGGTGTGCGCCTTTACGCGATCTCTCGGACGAGGCCTTATCACTGCGAGTGCGGCCATTTCGCTGGTTGCCGTGAGCTGCGGCTGCGCATTGGCCCAAGCTTGTCCTTCGCCGGTCGTCGTCAGCAACACGCAATGTACCGTTCCAACGACAGCGGTCATCAACGTCACCCCGGCTGGTGCGACAGGGCTCGCTGCATCGGGCGCGTCGGGCGCGATCACCGCGAACGGCGTCACGCTGAATCTTGCGGCCGGCAGCACGGTCACCACGACCACGGGAGCGCTGGCGCAATCGGGCAGCACGATCGATTTCAATGGCAGCACGCTTAAGACGACATCGACCACGACTGCGACATCGGCCAACCATCTCGGCCTTCGCGCAACCGGCGCCGGCAGCACGATCAACGCGATTGGTTCATCGGTCACGCTCGGGCCGCCAAACGGAACCACGACCGCGAACAACATGACCGGCGTGGCCGCCGACACGGGCGGCAGTCTCGTGCTTCAAGGCACCGATGTTTCGATGCTCGGAGGGGCGGCAGGCCTCAACAACAACGCTCTCGTGGCAACCGGCACAGGCAGCCAGATCTCGTACTCGAACGGAGCGATCACGACAAAGTCCAGAACGTCCTTCGGCGCGCTTGCGCAGGGCGGCGGCAGCGTCATCCTCAACGGCGCCACCGTGACGACCACGGGCGCAGGCACAGCCGTCATCGCCGGCAGCCACGCCTTGTTTGCGACGGGAGCCGGCAGCCAGATCAGCGGCAGCAACGACACGATCAACGTATCCGGCCAGCAGGCGAGCGGCGTCCGCGCGGAGAGCGGCGGCACGGTGTCGCTTTCCAATAGCTCCATGACGTCGACGAGCACAGCCGCCGCCGACACGGATCCGTCATCCGCGGCTCGCGCCCTGTCCGGCGGTGTCCTGCAATTGACCGGGGTCACGATCAACGCGTCGGGACAACGCGGGCACGGCTTCTCGGTGCAGGATGCGGGCTCGCTGGCCACGATCACAGGATCCGACATCACGGCAAGCGGCGCTCGAGCCAGTGGCGCCTTCATCTTCAACGGCGGCCGCGCCACGGTCTCCGACAGCAATATTTCGGGAACAAGTACGGCGTCGGGTGGCAATGCCGTCCTGGTCCAGGATGCCGGATCATCCATCAGCATCACCAATTCTGCTCTCCGGAGCACAAGCCCGGTCGGCTTCGGATTGCGAGTCAATTCCGGCGGATCGGCAACCATGACCGGAGGTTCATCGACCACGGAAGGTCGCGATGCATCGGCGCTTTTCGTTGCGGGCGGAACGGTCACGGCGATCAATGCGGCCGTAACGACATTGGGCAACGACAACTCCATCGGCGCGCTGGCGGACCTCAACGGTCAGCTCACGCTCAACGGAGGATCCGTCACGACGCACGGAGATGCCGTCCGGCTCTCCTCGTTCCCGCATGCCCTTGCTGCCCGCAACCCCGGCGCCATTCTGATGGCGACCGGCACCACGATCATCACGACGGGCGCGACCGCAATGGGAGCGGTCGCCGACGATGGCGGAACGGTCATCCTGAGCGGAAACGCCATCACCACGCATGGCGAGAAGAGCATCGGCCTGTTTGCCGTGACGGAACAGGTCGGCGCGCAATTCCCGGCAAATCTCACGGCCACGTCGATCACGCTTGAAACGTTCGGACTCAATGCGCATGGTGTCACCGCCCAGGCGCGCAACGACGCCCCCGTGGAGAAGGCGCTCGCCACCATCAACGCGTCATCCGTGACGACGCATGGGGACGGCGCGGCCGGATTGCGCGCCGTGCTCGGCGACTACGGCGCGAGACCGATTACGGGTCGTGGCGAAGCTGCCGTGGTTGCCAACAGTAGCACGGTTCTGACCGAGGGAGTTTCCGCCTACGGGGCGCTTTCGCGCGACAATCCCACATCGGTCACGATGAACCAGACCTCGGTGCTCACGACCGGCCTGTTCGGGCACGGGTCGGTCGCCGATGCCGGCGGCCTGATCGTCGGCAACAATTCGTCCATTACGGCCCAGGGTGGAAATGCGGCGGCCTTCTACGCGGTGGGCACGCCGGCAGCGGTTTCCACCGGTCTCTTCACCAACACCAACCTTCTCAACACCAGCGGTCCGACCATCGGTGTCGCCGGATCCGGAAACGTGTCGCTGACAAATTCATTCGCGGGCGGCAGCAGCGAATGGTTGAGGGTGGGCACCTCTGCCAACTTTCCGCCGCCGACGGCGGTCGAGCTTCCGATCTTCGGAGTGCCGGATCCTGATGCGCCTGATACGCCGCCGCCGTTCACCCTGCCGCCACCGACTGTGTCAGCCCCGACACCCGGTCTCGCCAATGTCACGCTGACGCATTCGACCGTGGTTGGTGCCGCGACGACGCTGCCCGGCAGCGTGTCGAACGTCACCTTGCTGGACAACTCCATCTGGATCATGACCGGCAACTCCAATGTGACCAATCTGGTCAACGACCCCAGTCTGATCCAGTTCACGCCGCCCGTGGGCGATCCCACGCCGCTGTCGAGCTACAAGACGCTGACAACCGTGAATTACCTCGGTCTCGGTGGCGTAATCGGCTTGAATACCTTCCTGGGTTCGGATCCGTCGCCCTCCGATCGGCTCGTGATCGACAGTGGCAATGCCGGTGGATTCTCGCCGCTCCGTATCGCCAACACGACCGGCAAGGGCGATCTGACCCACGGCAACGGCATCCTCGTCGTCGATACCATCAACGCCGGCACGACGGTGCCAGGGACATTCACCCTCGCGGCGCCGGTGGTGGCCGGGCCTTATGAATACGGCCTGTTCCGCAGCAGCGTGGACGCCAGCAATCCGGACGCCTGGTATCTGCGCTCCACGCTCGACTGCACGCTCGACCCCACCAACCCGGCCTGCCAGCCAAACCCGCCGGTTCCGCCGCCGCACTTCCGCGTCGAAACTTCGCTCTATGCCGCGGTCCCGTCGATGGCGCTGCTCTACGGTCGCACACTGCTCGATACGCTGCATGAGCGGGTCGGCGAGGAAGAGGATCAACGCTGGTGGCCCGACCCCGAGAACGGCAAACTCGGTTGGGGCCGGATCATCGGCGTGAGCGGCCACCAGAGCGGCGATGTCATCGGCGTGCTGGGTTCAGGCCCGAGCTACAACTACACCTTCCTCGGGCTTCAGGCCGGCATGGACGTCTATCGTCACGATCGCCCCGACGGATCGCGCGATCAGGCCGGCGCCTATTTCGCGATCGGCGGGGACCAGGGGCGCGTCACCCACATCGATAGCAGTCAGGGCAACAGCAACTTCAACGCTTATACGCTGGGCGGATACTGGACACATTTCGGCACCAGCGGCTGGTACACCGATGCGATCCTTCAGGGCACGTTCTACGATATCAACAGCTCCGCGGACCGCGGACTGCCTGCGTTGCGCACCGGCGCGCAAGGTGCGGCCGCGTCGATCGAGGCCGGCTATCCCTTCAAATTTTCCGGCGGCTACTTCATCGAGCCGCAGGCGCAGATCGTTTATCAGAACATCCACATCAATGATTCCAGCGATGTGGCCGCACAAATTCGCTTCTCCAACGTCGACTCGCTCGCCGCACGGATCGGCGCCCGGTTCGGCCGCACCTGGACGCTGGACGGAAGTCTGCAGACCATCACCGCCTGGATCAGGCCAAATCTCTGGAACGAATTTTTGGGGAGCCCCATCACTTCGTTCTCGTCTGAGTCCGGCCTTGTTCCGTTCCACGCGGATCTCCGTGGACTGTGGGGCGAAATCAATGTTGGCGTCAGCGGCCAGGTGACCGCGTCCACGACGCTGTATGCCAACGCATCATATTCGAGCCGGTTCGACAGCGGTGGATTCGCCTACACCGGAAAGGCCGGCGTGCGCGTGAGCTGGTAGACACCGGGCCATGCGGACCCGCCATCCGGTCCGCGCGCACCCGACCTACAGAAATCTGTCCCTATCGCTAGGGACAGACGCCTGCACCTGAGTTCGCTAGGCTGGCCCGGATCACACTAGAATCTAGGGAGCCCGCTGTGAGCACCGCGCCGCGCATCGACATCGATCCTGCTGCGTTCTGGGTCGATCCCTATCCGATGCTGGCAAAACTGCGCAAGGAAGCGCCGATCGCCTTCGTGCCGCAGCTCGGCTCGACGTTGCTCGCGAGCCGCGACGACATCTCGATCTCCGAGAAGCAGATCGACGTGTTCTCCTCGCACCAGCCCGCCGGCCTGATGAACCGGCTGATGGGCCACAACATGATGCGCAAGGACGGCGAGGCGCATCAGGTCGAGCGCCGCGCGATGTTTCCGACGGTGTCGCCGAAGACGGTGAAGGCGCATTGGACTGCGCTGTTCCAGGCGCACGCCGATCGCATCATCGATGTGATCGAGCCGGGCAGCCGGATCGATTTCATGCGCGACTTCGCGCTGCCGTTCTCCGGCGAGTGCCTGAAGTCGATCACCGGCCTCACCAATATCGGCTTCACCGACATGGATGCGTGGTCGCAGGGCATGATCGAGGGCATTGCCAATTACGGCGGCGATCCCGCGGTCGAGGCGCGCTGTCACGCGGCGACGTCGGGCATCGATGCCGCGATCGACGACATCCTGCCGGTGATGCGCAAACATCCCGACCAGAGCATTCTCGGCGTGCTGCTCGCCTCCGGCATGCCGATGGAGAGCGTGCGCGCGAATGTCAAACTCGCGATCTCCGGCGGCCAGAACGAGCCGCGCAAGGCGATCGCCGGCACGGTGTGGGCGCTGCTGACCCATCCCGAGCAGCTCGATCTCGTGCACAAGGGCGAGGTGACCTGGCTCGAGGCGTTCGAGGAATACGCCCGCTGGATCTCGCCGATCGGCATGTCGCCGCGGCGCATCGCAAAGCCGTGGTCGATCCGCGACGTCGCGTTCGAGCTAGATGAGCGCGTGTTCCTGATGTTCGGTTCCGCCAACCGCGACGAGAAGCATTTTGAGCGCGCCGATCAGTTCGACGTGCGGCGTGATACGTCGAAGAGCGTCGCCTTCGGTGCCGGCCCGCATTTCTGCGCCGGCGCTTGGGCCTCGCGCGCCATGATTGCCGACGTCGCGCTGCCGACGGTGTTTGCGCGTGCCAAGCGGATCGAGCTTGCCGATGACGAGCCGGTGCGGATCGGCGGCTGGGCGTTCCGGGGCTTGCAGAATTTGCCGGTGAGATGGCTGTAGTCACCCGGAACGGCCGTCATCCGAACGTCGCCATCATGCCATCTTGCCCCTGTTTTGCCCGACGTGTCAAATTTACTTCGGATAATTCGCAAGACGTTGTTTTCGCACGCCCCGGCTACTGTGCATGGGGTTGTTTTCGCGTTTTTGTTCCGGCTCCGGGTCTGAGATCGAACATGCGCGGCCTTTCACGTCCGCGTGCAGAAAAATTCCATCTTCATTTGCTCCGACGTTTGAAAGATTAATCATGCGCGCTGCCACAAGGGCAGTGCGTGCATCGCTATTTTCCCGCACGTCTCGACAGCTTTCCCGCTCCGCACCATCATTCCCCCAGACATGAATGATGACGGCCGTACGCGGCTGGGAGTTTGGAATGCAGCGTCGTGATTTTCTGAAACTATCGGCTGGAACTGCCGCTGCCGCTGCGTTTGCCTCGCGCGCCAACGCGCAGGGCGCGGTGAAGGAAATTCGTATCGGCTACCAGAAGACCGGCGTGCTGGTCATCACGCGGCAGCGGGCTACACTGGAAAAACATTTCACGCCGCAAGGCATCGACGTGAAATGGGTCGAGTTCTCCTCGGGCCCCCCGATGATGGAGGCGATGAATGTCGGCAGCGTCGATTACGGCGCGGTCGGCGATTCCCCACCGGTGTTCGCCCAGGCCGCGGGCGCGGCGATCGTCTATGCCGCCGGCCAGCCGATCACCAACGGTCAGGGCATCCTGGTGCCCAGGGATTCATCGATCCGTTCGATCGCGGACCTGAAGGGCAAGCGCATCGGATTCACCAAGGGCTCCAGCGCCCACAATGTCGTGGTGCAGACGCTGGAGAAGGCCGGCCTGACCTACGCCGACATCACCCCGGTCTACCTGACGCCGCCGGACGCCGGTCCCGCCTTTGCCAACGGCAGCATCGAGGCCTGGGCGATCTGGGATCCTTATTTCGCGATCGGCGAGACCAGGCAAAACGGCCGCATCCTGATCAATGCGCGCGAGGTCACCAAGACCAACTCCTTCTACATCGCCAACCGCGAGTTCGCGAAGAACCATGGCGCGATCCTGCAACAGATCGTCGACGTCACCACCGCGACCGGTCAATGGGCCGAACAGAACCGCGACGAGGTTGCCAAGTCCTTGGCCGCGATCACCGGCGTGCCGCCGGACATCCAGGCGGTCGCTGCCGCTCGTGCGAATTTCGTGATCGGTCCCGTCACCGACGACATCGTCGCGACCCAGCAGGGCGTCGCCGATCGCTTCACCAAGCTCGGCCTGATTCCGAAGCCGATCATCATCCGCGACATCGTCTGGCGCAGCACGGTGACCTGATCGTGCCAACCAATCTCCCCATTTCAAAAGGTTTGAACATGAGGCGCATCATTCAACGTCTGATCGCGGCGATCGTGCTCTCGATCGGCATCGTCGCTGCCGCGGTCGGTACCTCCTACGGCTAGTCATCCAAGCACGAGACATCCATGAGCAAGCAATCCAACGCCAACATCCTCTGGTTCCTGCCGACCCACGGCGACGGCCGCTATCTCGGTACTGGCATCGGCGGCCGCGAGGTCAATTTCAACTATCTGCGTCAGGTCGCGCAGGCGGCGGATCAACTCGGCTATTTCGGCGTGCTATTGCCGACCGGGCGGTCTTGCGAGGATTCCTGGGTCGTGGCCTCCAGCGTGGCGCCGTTCACCGAGCGGTTGCGCTATCTCGTCGCCGTTCGTCCCGGCCTGCAATCGCCGACCGTGGCGGCCCGCATGACCGCGACGCTCGACCGCATCACCAATGGACGCCTGCTCGTCAACGTCGTCACCGGTGGCGATCCCGTCGAGAACAAGGGCGACGGCATTTTCCTTAGCCATGACGAGCGCTACGAGGTCACCCGCGAGTTCCTCAACGTCTATAGCGGCCTGCTCGCCGGCAAGACCGTGAATGTCGAGGGCAAGCATATCCACATCGAAGACGGCAAGCTGCTGTTCCACCCGGTGCAGTCGCCGCGGCCGCCGCTGTATTTCGGAGGCTCGTCGGATGCCGGCATCGACGTCGCGGTCGACGCCGTCGACAAATATCTCAGCTGGGGCGAGCCGCCGGCGCTGGTCGCCGAGAAGGTTGCGAAGGTGAGGGCGGCAGCAGAGGCGCGTGGCCGCAAGCTGTCGTTCGGCATCCGCCTTCACGTAATCGTCCGCGAGACCAACGAAGAGGCCTGGCGGGCCGCGGGCGAGCTGATCAAGCATGTCAGCGACGACACCATCGCCACCGCGCAGAAGAACTTTTCCCGCATGGACTCGGTTGGCCAGCAGCGCATGGCGCAGCTCCATGGCGGCAACCGCGACAAGCTCGAGATCGCGCCGAATCTCTGGGCCGGCGTCGGCCTGGTGCGCGGCGGTGCCGGCACGGCGCTGGTCGGCGACGCCGAGACCGTCGCGGCCCGCATCAAGGAGTATCAGGACATCGGCATCGATACCTTCATCATGTCGGGCTATCCGCATCTGGAGGAAGCCTATCGCTTCGCCGAGCTGGTCTTCCCGCTGCTCTCGCTCGATCTGCCGAACAACGTGACCAAGCTTCACTTCAACGGCGGTCCGTTCGGCGAGACTGTCGGCAGCGATTACCGTCCGCAGCATCGGGTGTCGCAATCATGAGTTTTATTGATAGCGTTTCGCTTCCACGCAACTTCCGCCTGCCGCGCGTCGACGGACTGGTCCAGTGGATCGTGCCGCTCGCCATCATCGCGATCTGGCATGTGGCGAGCGTCACCGGATTCGTGCCGGTGCGCATGCTGCCGGCGCCGAGCGATGTCGCGCTCGCGGGCTGGAAACTGTTGCAGTCCGGCGAATTGATCCGCAACATCTGGGTCTCGTTCTGGCGTGCCTCGATCGGCTTCCTGATCGGCGGCAGCGTCGGCTTTGCCTTCGGACTTGCCAACGGCCTGTCGCAGCTCTCCGCGAAACTCACCGACACAACGCTTCAGATGGTGCGCAACGTGCCACATCTGGCGCTGATCCCGCTGGTCATCCTGTGGTTCGGCATCGACGAGAGCGCAAAGCTGTTTCTCGTGGCGCTCGGCGTGTTCTTCCCGATCTATCTCAACACGCTGCATGGCATTCGCACCGTCGATCCGCAGCTGATCGAGATGGGCCGCATTTACGGCATGAGCGACAGCGAGCTGTTCCGCCGCGTGATCTTTCCGGGCGCGCTGCCGTCGATCTTCGTCGGCATCCGCTTTGCGCTCGGCATCATGTGGCTGACGTTGATTGTCGCCGAGACCATCGCGGCGTCCTCGGGCCTTGGTTACATGGCGATGCAGGCGCGCGAGTTCATGCTGATCGACGTCGTCGTGCTCTCGATCCTGATCTACGCCCTGCTCGGCAAGCTCGCCGACAGCGCCTCCCGCGTGCTGGAGCGCCTGACGCTCTCCTGGCACCCCGCTTTTCAGAAACGCTGAGAGTGACATGCAGACAGCCCTTCGGACCTCCCTTCCGGAAACCGAACTCGCCAGCCGCGCCAATTTCGCACCTCACGCCCGTCTGGCGCGCGAGGAGCGGCCGGTTCACGTCAGCGGCCTGCCGCTCAGCATCCGCGGCCTGCGAAAATCCTTCGGCGACAACGAGGTGCTGCGCGGCATCGATCTGCACATTCAGGCGGGCCAGTTCGTCGCCATCGTCGGAAAGAGCGGATGCGGCAAGAGCACGCTGTTGCGCCTGATTGCCGGTCTGGAAAAGATCGACGCTGGCAGCATCAGCTTTGGCGATGCGGCGATCCGGCCCGAAGATATCCGCGTGATGTTCCAGGAGCCGCGGTTGCTGCCCTGGGCGCGGGTGCTGGCCAATGTCGAGGTCGGCCTCGGCCGCGATCGTTCATCCAGCGATGCGCATGCGCGTGCCGAGAAGGCGCTGACCGAGGTCAGGTTGACCGACAAGCGCGACCAGTGGCCGTCGGTGCTGTCGGGCGGGCAGAAGCAGCGCGTCGCGCTCGCCCGCGCGCTGGTCTCCCACCCGCGCGTGCTGGCCTTCGACGAGCCGCTCGGCGCGCTCGATGCGCTGACCCGCATCTCGATGCAGCGACTGCTGGAGCGGGTCTGGCGCGACCAGGGCTTTACCGCGATCCTGGTGACCCACGACGTTGCCGAGGCGGTCGCGCTGGCCGACCGGGTGCTGGTGATCGACGAGGGCCGTATTGCCCATGATGTCATGGTTAACGTGGACCGGCCGCGCGAGCGCGGCTCGGTCGACCTCGCCGTTCTCGAAGGCTCGATCCTGAGCCACCTTTTGTCGGCGGACGATCGTATATAAATAGAGGGGAACCCCTCTTTCGGGGAGAATGCCATGAATGTAGTCCCCCGCGAGCTCATGACCGAAATTCCCGTTTCGTCTGCCGATTTCCGCGGCGCCATGCGCCACCTCACCGGCGGCGTCAGCGTCATCACCGCCGGGCGGGGCAAGGACATCACCGGCATGACGGTTACGTCCGTAACCTCGCTGTCGGTCGATCCGCCGACGCTGATCGTCAGCATCAACCGTGATGCCTCGTCTTTTCCGCTGATCCGTCGACACGGTGCCTTCGGCGTGAACATCCTCGCAGCCGATCAGCTCGATGTCGCCGAGCGCTTTGCCGGCAAGGGAGGCCTGAAGGGTGCCGACCGTTTCGCCGGCGCCCAGTGGGTCACGGCTGTCTCCGGCGTTCCGCTGCTGGTGGGCGCCTTGTCTGCCGTAGATTGCGAGGTCGAGGAGATCGTCGAGCGGCATTCGCACGGCATCGTCATCGGCCGCGTCAGGGACATCAAGAACTCCACCCGAACGGCCGCGCTCGCCTATTGGCACGGTCAGTATGTGGCAGTGGACCAGGACGAGGACGCAGCCAAGCTTGCGGACGTCAGCCTTCCCGCGCGCAGCAGCCGCGGCGTTTGATGGTCGCAGGCTGGCCTTTTCCCCATCATCGCTCTAGAAGCCGCTCATGAGCGTCCCGTATCGGGGAGGCAACGGAGCGAGATGATGAAGCGCGTCGGGACCTGGGCCTTCTATGCCGTTGGCGCGCTGGCGATCGTGTATCTTGCGCTCTACGCCTATGCGATGTTCCGCGGCCAGCCGTTCGTGCCGGGCGATCCCATCCACATTTTTCGCAGGCCCGATGCGCCGAGTTATTCGTAGGACTCAGGAGGTCTCGTAGGGTGGGTTAGTACTACTGAGTCATTCGGTCGCGCCCGCGGGGGTGGAGAATCAAATATTTGAAGAGATTCACAGATTGGCACGTGGAGGGCCAGATGGATCTCAATCAGGGTGAAGGCAGC